>DATBAD010000067.1:0-3571 GCA_036271715.1 Xanthobacteraceae bacterium | reverse complement strand
TGCCGCAACAAGGGCGCGTCTCGATCGTTCACGGGGACTATCGCCTCGACAACATGATCTTCCACCCGACAGAGCCGCGGGTGATCGCGGTGCTGGACTGGGAGCTGTCGACGCTAGGCGATCCCATGGCCGACTTCACATATCTCTTGATGCAATGGGCGATGCCAGGTCTCGCCAATGCTGATCTCAAAGCGCTGAACATTCCAACGCTGGAACAAGCTGCAAAGATCTATTGCGATGTCACCGGCAGCGCGGTGCCGGATCTGAATTGGTACTTTTCCTACAACCTGTTTCGGCTGGCCTGCATCACCCAAGGCATTGCCGGGCGCATCCGCGACGGCACCGCCGCGAGCGCCAAGGCGCTGGAGTCGGCGGCGCGCACGGTGCCGTTGTCAAAGTCTTCCTGGAGCTACGCGCAAAAGGCCGGCGCGGTCTAGAAACGGCGCCTTAGCGCCACTTCGTCCGCTCGCGAATCCCCGCCAAGGCGGTCCGCGCGCCGGCGATTACTTCCGCCGTGTCGACGCCCACGAGCTTGCCGCCGCGCTTGAGGATACGGCCATCGACCACGACTGTATCGATGTTTTCCGGCCCCGTGGCTTCCAGCACGAGATGCGCCGGATCGGTGACGACCGCCATGTTGAGTGCATTGGGACTGATCATGATCAGGTCGGCGCGTTTTCCCGGCTTGAGTGAACCAACCTTGTCTTCAATTCCCATCGAGCGAGCGCCCTCGATGGTGCCGAGTTCGAGCGCTCTTCGCGCCGTCATCTTGAATTCGTTTTCGGCCCGCGCATTTTCGCAATCGCGCGCAAGTTTCAGCACGCCGAACATGTTGGAACTTCCGGTCAAGACCGAGGTGTCGATCGAAATTCCGATCGGAATTCGCTTGGCCAATACCTCCGAGATCGGCGGAAAGCCGAAACCGATCCGCAGTTCTGATCCCGGCGACGTCGATATCGCGGCTCCAGATTCCTCGATCATGTCGAGTTCTGCCGGCGTAACGGCGATCGCGTGGATAAGCTGGACGTCCTTACCCATCAGTTTCGACTTGTAGAGCAGTTCGATCTGATTAACGGCGCGATGCGCAGCTGCCGCCACATGCACGGTGATCGGCAGCCCGAGCTTGCGGGCATTGTCGAACTCCGGCTGATAAACCTCCGGCTTGATCGGGCCGGCACGGAATTGTCCGCGCCATCCCATGCCGAGCGTCAGCAGGCCTTCGTTGGAGTAGCTTTTCCAGTTCTTGGCCAGCGTTTCGATCGGGGCCTGATCGGCCGATTGCGTGTCGGGCAGACCTTGCGGCCAGCCGCAGGAGTGGCGTGCGCGGATGCCGGCGCCGGTGAGCGCGCGAATGTCGGCTTCCGCATGCGCGGTGCTTCGCACATTGTGACACCAGGAGTGCACGAAGGTCATGCCGGAGTTGATGGCTTCGGCTGCCGAAAGTCGCGTGCTCTGGAAAATGTCGTCCGGCGTCATCTGCTGGCCGAAGCGAGCGACCGTCGGGAAATAACCGTCTTCCTGTCTGTCGCCGGCAAAGCTGCGAAAAATCGTATTCCACATGTGCCAGTGGGTCTCGACGAGGCCCGGCATCACGATCATGCCGCTGCCGTCGATCTGCTCGCCGCCACTCACACCCTGGCCGACAGCGACAATTTCGCCGTCTCTCACATGCACCGAACCGCTGGTGAAGTCGCCGTAGTCGCGCTCCATTGTCATTATATATGCGTTGGCGATGGTGAATTCGCCGCGCGCAGGCAGCCGCGTCGAGGTGGTGTCAGCGCGCGGCGTCTGCGCCATCAGGGACGAAGAGAACAACCCCGTCGTGCCCAACGCGGCCGCGCCACGGATGAAATTTCGCCTGCAAATCTCGCACATATTTCCTCCCGGAAGGGTCGGCGCTTGACCGACCGCAAATTGCGGACTCAATTTATAACTGGGTGTGTCCGCCTGTTGAAACCGATTGTGACACCAATTACTGGCCGTGACGACTAGTACCCACTTTCCGAAGTTCGTGCACCGTCTCGGCATCTGCCTTTCGCGAACTTCGGAAAGTAATGGGTACTGGAAATACCTACAATTCTAATACCGCTTTTCGATCTGAAGTCCCTGGGGACGAATTCGCGGCAAACGGTGCAGGGACTTCAGATCGGCGGTATTAGCCTTGGCGGCACAAAGCCGGCATTGGTGCCTTGCGTCAACAGCGAGCCGCGAGCCTCTGCTTGCGGACGCAGCCGTCATGACCCGGCTTGCAGCCGCCGACTGTCACAAATCTCTTGTCGTGATTCCTCATATTTTATGACAGAATTAATACCGACAAATGTCGGTTCGATTACATACGGAGCGGTTGATGAGATTGGAATCGCGGGCACAGTCACGTTCCCTGGCCTGGTCAAATCCTGTGTCGTGGTGGTGGGCGATGCTGACGCTGGTCAGTGGCGTCAATATCGCCGCCTGGATTCTGATGTACCGCGAGCTTCACGGTGCCGGCACGTCAGGCCATGTACCCGGCATGGAGATCATGCTTCTGCTCAGCGCGGCCTATGTTTTCGGCTGCGCGTTCCGCTCGTTCTTGCCGCGCGCCGATGTGCAGCGAATTTGCCTGTTCGACACCTGGCTGTCGAGCGTCGCCGTCGGCCGTTCGGTGGCGACGCTCGCCGAGGTGGCTTTCGCGGCCCAGTGGACCATGATCCTGTTGCAATTGGGAACGATGTCGGGAGCCGAGACGGCGGTGAACGCGGCGTGGGCGATCGTTCCGTTGATCCTGATCGCGGAATGTTTCTCCTGGTACGCGGTCGTCACCACCAAATATCTCTACAATGCCATCGAGAATTCGCTATGGGCGGTCGCTTTCTTCATCGCCGGGATCGGGCTTTGCCGATTGTTGCCGGAATTTAACGGCGCGGTGCGCGTGGTGCTCGGCAGCGCGGTGGTCGGCATCGTGTTTTACATCGTATTTCTGATCACCATCGACGTGCCGATGTATCTGAAGCGCTGGCGGGCGGATGTTGTCGGCGGTAACAAGATGTTGCGGCCGCTGGAAGGGCTGCGTGACGTGGGCACGCGCTGGGTCGTGACGCACGATCTTGCCGAGTGGCGCGAAGAGATTGCCTGGATGTCGCTCTATTTCAGCGGAGCGGTGTGGGCGAGCCTCGCGTTGTGCGTGTTCTACGCCGCAGAGTCCCAGTTCTGACATTCGCATGGTGTCGCGGCGTCTGCCTTTACGAATGTCAGAACTAAAGGGACGCTGCTAAACTATCGAATTCTAGTGCGGTTTTAGATGTGACATTCGCATTAAGAACTCGCGGAGCCGCCCGGCGAATGTCAAATCTACCGCACCAGCAGGACACGTTGTCGGATAACATAAGTTAACAGAAGTCCGACTTCTTCAGATTTCCTCAAGCAATCCGTCCGCGAGACGGCGCAATTGCGTTCCAATCCGGGCGGCGCATCTCTGCGAAGCAATTTGCGAGTCATTTCGTCGCATGCGCCGTGATGCGTCGCAACAGATTCCCATTTCGGTCTCAAATCCGCCCTCGACTCACATCAGTGTCGTTGCCGGTGGAGAACTGGG
>DATBAD010000066.1:0-319934 GCA_036271715.1 Xanthobacteraceae bacterium | reverse complement strand
GCGCGAGCGCAGCGGCGAACAGAGTGGCAAACAGAGCGGCAAACGGCAGAAGGCGCCGAACATGCGGCATGACAACTCTCCTTCGGCCTCCTCGCCGATTAACAAATCAGGCGGGGATGAGAGTGCCAACTCGTTTCGGCCGTTAGTGTTAAGACGCGCGCTACTTCGCCGGCAGCGCATGGCCGTCGAGGCCGATGCCTTCCGCCAGATGCCCGAACAGCGTTTTGATCTTGGCGCGGTCGGCCTCCGGCAGCGGCGGCTTCATCAGCGCGGCAACATTGCTCTTGAGATGCGCGCTGTCGCCGGTGCCGAACAACACCACGTCGACGCCCGGCTCATGCCGCGCATAGCGATAGGCGGCCTCGGTCATGTTGGCGGCGCCGCCTGCGTGGATCAGGAAGCCGAGCGGATCGTCGAGGTCGACCAGCGCCTTGTCGATGAGCCCCTTGTCCGCCAGCGCCCGCATCTCGCGCGCCACCCGCGGCGGATCGGCAAAAATGCTGCGCACCGCAAACATCAACAGCGTGCCGATGCCCTTCTCGCGCGTGAGCGGAAACACATTGGTTCGCGCGCCCTGATGCATCAGGTGGAAGCCGACCATGAACACTTCCCATAGCGGATCCTGCAGCGCGCGCTTGAGCGCCTCGTTGGTGAAATCGGCAATGGGATTTTCGGTCAGTCCGATATGCCGGATCTTGCCCTTCTTCTTTTGCTCGGCGAGTGCCGGACCGAGCGTGTTGAGCGCATAGTCGTAATGCGCAAGCTCAACGCCGTGCAGATTGTAGACGTCGACATAATCGGTCCCCATCAGACGCAGCGAATTGTCGAGGCTTTGGACCAAACGCTCCGGCGACCACCATTCGCCGTCGCGCCGGACGCTGGATTTGGTCGCGACCACGACCTTGTCGCGCGGCACTGATTTCAGCGCTTTGCCGACCACGCCCTCGGTGCCATAGGCCGGCGCGGTATCAATGAAATTGATGCCGAGATCGATGGCGTCGAGAACAAGCTGCGCGGATTCGTCCTCGCTCTTGCCGGACTTGAGCCCCATGCGCGAGAAGCCGCCGGTACCGAGCCCGGCGACGCTGACATGAAGGCCGGTCTTGCCGAGAGTGGTGTATTCCATCTGCATTCCTGATTAAGCGCGGCCGGTGAGAAATCCCGGGGTTCGGCACTTTGTAATCGGCATGTTGCATTTTGGCCTGCAAGCCTCAACCCGTTGACCCGCCGCGCCCTTTCGTGTCACGTCCGCAGCCTTAAATAACGTCGGAATTCCAATGACACCGGACCGCTATAACGCCCGCGAGGCAGAGGCGCGCTGGCAGAAAATCTGGGACGAGCGCGGCATCTTCGCCACGCAGAACGACGACCCGCGGCCGAAATATTACGTGCTCGAGATGTTCCCCTATCCGTCGGGGCGCATCCATATGGGTCATGTCCGCAACTACACCATGGGCGACGTGGTGGCGCGAGTGAAACGCGCGATGGGAATGAACGTGCTGCATCCGATGGGCTGGGACGCCTTCGGCATGCCGGCGGAAAACGCCGCGATGGAGCGCAAGGTCCATCCCAAAGCGTGGACCTACGACAATATCGCGGCGATGAAGAAGCAGCTCAAATCGATGGGGCTGTCGCTCGACTGGAGCCGCGAGATCGCGACCTGCGATCCGCGCTATTACAAGCATCAGCAGAAAATGTTTCTCGATTTTCTGGGCGCGAAGCTTGTCGAGCGCGAGAAGCGCAAAGTGAATTGGGATCCGGTCGATCAGACCGTGCTTGCCAACGAACAGGTGATCGACGGCCGCGGCTGGCGTTCGGGCGCTTTGGTCGAGCAGCGCGAGATGAGCCAGTGGGTTTTCAAGATCACCAAATTTTCACAAGACCTGTTGACGGCGCTCGATACGCTCGACCGCTGGCCGGAAAAAGTCCGGCTGATGCAAAAGAACTGGATCGGCCGCTCCGAAGGCTTGCTGGTGCGCTTTGCGCTCGACAAAGCGACGACACCGACCGGCGAGAACGAGTTGGAGATTTTCACCACCCGGCCGGACACGCTGTTCGGTGCGAAATTCATGGCGCTTGCGCCCGATCATCCGCTGGCGACAGCGGCAGCTAAGAAAAACCCGGCGCTCGCGGCATTCATCGAGGAGTGCAAACATCGCGGCACCGCACAGGCCGAAATCGACACCGCGGAAAAGCTCGGCTTCGACACCGGCATCAAGGCGATCCATCCCTTCGACAAAGATTGGAAGCTGCCGGTCTATGTCGCGAATTTCATTTTGATGGACTACGGCACTGGCGCCATTTTCGGCTGCCCCGCGCATGACCAGCGCGACCTCGACTTCGTCAACAAATACGGCCTCGGCAATGTGCCGGTGGTCTGCCCACTGGGGCAGGATCCGAAGACCTTTGTCATCACCGACACGGCTTATGATGGCGACGGCCGCATGATCAATTCGCGCTTCCTCGACGGCATGACAATTGTGGAAGCCAAAGAGGAGGTCGCAAAGCGACTGGAACAGGACACCGCCGGCAACCGTCCAGTGGCGCAGCGCCAGGTGAATTACCGCCTGCGCGACTGGGGCATCTCACGGCAACGCTATTGGGGCTGTCCGATCCCGGTAATCCATTGCGAAAAATGCGGCGTGGTGCCGGTGCCGGAAAAAGATTTGCCGGTGACGCTGCCGGAGGACGTGACTTTCGACCGGCCCGGCAATCCGCTCGATCATCATCCCACCTGGAAGAACGTCTCCTGCCCGCAATGCGGCGGCAAAGCACGGCGTGAGACCGATACCATGGACACCTTCGTCGACTCGTCCTGGTATTTCGAACGCTTCACCGATCCGTGGATCACCACGGCGCCGACCGATATGACCGTGGTCAATCGCTGGATGCCGGTCGATCAATATATCGGCGGCATCGAGCACGCGATCTTGCATCTCCTCTATTCGCGCTTCTTCACCCGCGCGATGAAACAAACCGGCCATGTGGATCTCGATGAGCCATTTGCCGGATTGTTCACCCAAGGCATGGTGGTGCACGAGACCTATAAACGGCAGAACGGCGAATGGGCCGCGCCGGCAGAGATTAAAATCGAAGGCGACGGCAACAGCCGGCACGCCACTCTGCTTGCGACCGGCGAGCCGATCGAAATCGGCGCCATCGAGAAGATGTCGAAGTCGAAGCGCAACACCGTCGACCCCGACGACATCATCGGCAGCTATGGCGCCGACATCGCGCGCTGGTTCATGCTGTCTGACTCGCCGCCGGAACGCGACGTGGAATGGACCGAACGCGGCGTCCAGGGCGCTTGGCGGTTTTCGCAGCGGCTGTGGCGGCTGGTCGGCGAAGGCGCGGAAATAAGCCAATCTGCCCCGGAAACGCGGCCGGCAGCGTTCTCGCCGGAGGCCGCCAAGTTGCGCAAAGCCGCCCATAAGGCCTTGGCCAATGTGACCGCTGACATCGAAAAGCTACACTTCAATGTTTGCGTGGCGCATATCTACGAATTCGCCAATGCGCTCAATACGATAATTGGCGATATGGGGTCCGAGAACGGAGCGAAAGAGGGGGCCGCACCGACACCCGATTTCCGTTGGGCGATGCGTGAAGCGGTTAATATTCTTGTGCAACTCTTCCACCCGATGATGCCGCATCTTGCCGAGGAATGCTGGGCCGCGCTCGGCCATCAAGGGCTGGTCGCGCAAGCCGCGTGGCCGCAGGTCGAGACCGCGTTGTTGGTCGAGACGACGATGACGCTGCCGGTGCAAGTCAACGGCAAGAGGCGTGGCGAAGTCACGGTGGCGCGCGACGCCGGCAACCAAGACATTGAAGCCGCGGCGTTGGCGTTGGATGCTGTCCAAACGGCGCTTGCCGGCAAGCCGCCGAAGAAAGTCATCATCGTGCCGGGACGGATCGTCAATGTCGTGGTGTAACGGCAAAAACGTTAGCGGCGTCATCCGGCTCGCTCTCGTGCTGGGTCTCGCCGGCCTGACCGCGGGTTGCTTCGAGCCGCTTTATGGTTCGCGGCCCGCGATCAATGCCGAGAGCGTTCACGACAAGCTCGCTGAGGTCGATATTCCGGCGATCCCGGCACGCGAAGGAACGCCGATGTCGCGGCTTGCCGTCGGCATGCGCAACGCTCTGCAATTCGACCTCAATGGCGGCAGCGGCGCGGTGTCGCCCAATTATCGTTTGGTCGCGCTGCTGAACAGCGCCGGCCAGACAACGGTCATGGTCGACATCACCAGCGGCCGGCCGACGGCGCAGATCGACGGCGTGCGCGTGACCTATCAGCTCGTCGAAATCGCGACCGGCAAAATCGTGCTGAAGGACTCCGCTTATGCGCGCGTCGACACCGACGCGCCGGGTTCGCAGCAGCGTTTTGCGCAACAGCGTGCCTTGCGCGATGCCGAGGATCGCGCCATTCAGCTCGCCGCTGAAGCGATCCGCAACCGGCTGGCCTCATATTTCATCGCCGGAACCTGATCCCCGCATTTTGCGGCGAAAGACTTGCTGCAGCGAAGGACTTGCTGCGGAGAAGGATTTGCCGCGGCAGACTTGACCCGCGCGGCGCGATCCGGTCCCTACCCGTTCATGGTTGCAGTCAAAGCCGCCGACGTCGACGCTTTCGTCGCGCGCCCAGATCCGGCGCGGCCGGTAGTGCTCGTCTTCGGTCCAGATGCCGGCCTGGTCAGTGAACGCGTCGTTGCTCTGATCAAGACATCGGTCGACGACCCTAACGATCCCTTTGCGCTGGCGCGGCTCGAAGGCGAAGACCTCAGCGCCGAGCCGACGCGGCTTGTCGAAGAGGCGACGACGATTCCGCTGTTTGGCGGAAGGCGTGCGGTGTGGCTGAAGGCCGGAAGCCGCAACGTGGCGCCTGCGGTCGAGGCAGTGCTCGGCGCCGACATCCGCGATTGCCGCGTCGTCATCGAAGCTGGCGATCTGCGCCGCAATTCACCGCTGCGCGCGTTGTGCGAGCGCGCCAAAAACGCGGCGGCACTGCCGTGTTATGCCGACACTGAACGCGATCGCATCCGCTTGATCGACGAGGAAATGCGCGCCGCGGGACTGACGCTGGCACCCGATGCGCGCGCTTTGCTCATCCCGCTCCTTGGCGCCGACCGCGCCGCTTCGCGAAACGAGATCCGCAAGCTCACGCTTTACGCCCGCGGAGGAGATGATAAGCGGGTCAGCGTCGACGATGTGATCGCGGTGGTCTCGGACGCTTCCGCTTTGGCGCTGGAAGATATCGTCGATACTGCTTTTGCCGGACGGCCCATCGAACTTGAGGCGCAGCTTGCCAAAGCGCGCACCGCGGGATCGAGTGCGGGTTCGATCCTGTTCAACGCCCAGGGCCAAGTCGCCCAACTGCACAAATGGCGCACGACGATCGAGGACGGCGGATCGTTTTCGCTCGATTCCGTGCAGCCGCCCTTGCATTTCCGCCGCAAGACTCTGGTCGAGGCGGGGCTCAAGACATGGAACGCCGCTCGGCTTCTCAACGCGATGGCCGAACTCGCCGACGCGACGCTTCAGTCGCGGCGCAATTCCGATCTCGCCGACACTATCGCCGAGCGTGCGCTTCTCGCCATCGCCGCCAATGCGAGGCGCGGCGCGGCTTGAATCCGCTTCGTACTATTGCCGCGCCGTCTGTGCGGTCTCGCGATCACCGCGCCAGTCGGCAAGCTTGCTACGCCCGACCACCGACATTCTCGCAGCCGCAGCACCGATCGTGTTCTGCAGGACCAGATCGAAGCTGTCATGCGCAGCGCGGCTTGTCGCCATGGCCGAACGCATCGCGTCGGCATTGAACGGCTCGCTGCGCAGGCTGTTGCGTACATCGTCCTGCGCGAGCCGCATGTCGGCCTGCGCGGCGGCGACCTTCGAAGCATCCCGGCGCAATTGCTCACGCATGATCTTCGCGTCGTCCGGAGGCAGGCTCGCCGCGATGCGATCGAGACGGCTCGCCACGTTGCGGTCGATCCGCGCCACAGTCGCGAGCGGCACCGGGTTAGAATAACGGAGCGCCACAGCGCCCGTGACACCAACAAACAGGAGGTTCAGCACCAGCGAGCCCAGCAGCAAAGATCGCATGCGGCCGCCATCGATTTTCGGCATGATAGACATCGTCGCCCTCGTTCTGTCTACGGACATAAGGGTTAGCGACGCAGGGCGGCCATGGCAAGCGGGTAATCGCGCCGCTACCGGGTTTCCGGCCAAATCGTTTTAGATCGTAACTAATTGTAACTAAGTGGGATTTTCCAAGCTGAACATGCCGGAATCGTCGTCATAAGCGAACAGTTCGGCGAAGCGCCCCCATGCTGTCACCGCGCGCAATGTGTGCTCGGCGTCTTCGGTGGTCATGTGATCTTCCAGCTCATCGAAAAAGCGGGTTTTCGGCGCGGAATGATTGGTGCGTTCCTGCAATACATGGCGGATATGGGTGGCCAGAGGAACGCTGGCCAAAAGCTGCCGCGCAAAGAGTTTCTTACGATCGTCGGTGCCCAATTCGGAGAATTGTTTTCCGGTATCGGTGAGCTTGATGTCGCCGCCTTCGATGTCGGCGAGGCGGAAGAGTTGCAGCGTTTCGGCGACCGGCAGCAATTCGTCCGACTCCATCGCCAGTTCGTCCGCCAGCACCGGCAAGTCGGCTTTGCCGTTGAACGGCGCCGCAGCAAGCGTCTCGATGAGGCCGGACATCAGATTGGCCGACACCCGCGGCAGCACGGTGTTGATGCTGATTGTTGGACCTGCGGCGCCGATCTGCATCGGACCCGACTTACGCGCGGTCATCGCCACATAGATTCTTTCCACCATGTCGCGGAATTGCGGATCGAGCCGATTGCGCGGATGCTTCATGTCCACGGCGATGTCGCTGACGATGCGGCCAGGATTGGTGGAGAACAAAAGGATGCGATCGCACATCAGCACCGCTTCCTCGATATTGTGCGTCACCAAGATAACGCCTTTGATCGGCAGTTTGCCCTCACCCCATAATTCCAAGAAGTCGGTGCGCAGCGTCTCGGCGGTGAGTACGTCGAGCGCCGAGAACGGCTCATCCATCAACAAAATATTCGGATGCACGACCAGCGCGCGAGCAAAGCCGACACGCTGACGCATGCCGCCGGAGAGTTCGCGGGGATAGGCGGATTCGTAACCGTCCAATCCGATCAGGTCGATTGCGGCGAGTGCGCGCTTGCGAATTTCCACTTCCGGCAAACCCAGCGCCTCGAGTCCAAGCTGCACGTTCTCCAAAACGGTAAGCCAGGGAAACAGCGCGAAAGACTGAAACACCATGGCAATGCCGGGCGCCGGTCCATTCACCGGTTTGCCGAGATAGGTGACGGTTCCCGAGGACGGCGGGGCGAGGCCGGAGATCAGCCGCAGCAGTGTCGATTTGCCGGATCCGGTGCGGCCGAGCAGTCCTACGATCTGGCCCTGGTCGAGCTTGAGTTCGACGCCATCCAGTACGACATGCTCGCCGCCGTCGGCGCGCGGGAACGACTGGCACAGCGAATGGATATCGAGCAGAGGGGCGTTCATGCGATCCTCATCACAGCCGGAATTTGCGTTCCGCATAAAGATAGAGCGGCCGCCAGAACAAGCGATTGATCACGACGACAAACAAACTCATCACAGCGATGCCGAGCACGATGCGATGAAAATCGCCGGCGTCGGTCTGTTGCGCAATATAGGCGCCGAGCCCCTGGGCTTGCAGATGCTCATCGCCCCATGACGCGACTTCGGCAACGATGCTGGCGTTCCACGAGCCGCCGGAAGCAGTAATCGCGCCGGTCACGTAAAAGGGCATCACGGCCGGCAGTGCGATGCGGCGCCACCACAGCCAGCCGCGGACGCGAAGATTAACGCCGACCGACCGCAACTCCGCTGGGATCGCCGAGGCGCCGGCGATGACATTGAACAGAATGTACCATTGCGTGCCGAGAATCATCAGCGGGCTGAGCCAGATATTCGGATCGAGCTTCCAGACAACGATAAGCGACACCGCGATCGGAAAAAGAACATTGGCAGGGAAGGCAGCGAGGAATTGCGCGATCGGCTGCACGATCAGCGTCGCATTTGGCCGCGTGCCGACCCAAACGCCGATTGGAACCCAGATGACGCTCGCAAGCGCGATCAGCACGATGACGCGGATGAGCGTGTAAAACCCAAGCAGGAGTGCCGTGCCGACATCGGCAAGCGTGATGCCCTCAATGGCAAAGCTGACCACTTGCCAGAGGGCGACTGCTGCGACCGCGCCGACAAGAAGGCTCAGTTGGAATGCAAAGCGGCTCTCGCTTCCGGCACTCGCAACTGACGCGGTCGCCGCTTTGTCGTCCTTCAGCGGCCGAAAAGTCAGCCGCCACAACGCCGCGAGCGGTGTCGTCAGTCTTTCGACAATGCGCGATTGCCGCAGAACATTGAACACCCAGGATTTCGGCGCAACGCCACCCGGCTCCTGCTCGAAACGGAAGCGGTCCGCCCAGGCCACCAGAGGCCGGAATAGAATCTGATCGTAGATAAAGATCACGATCAGCATGGCACCGATCGCCCAACTCACGGCGGCGAGGTCGCGATGCTCGATGGCGAGCGCGATATACGAGCCGATCCCGGGGAGCGTCACGGTGGTGTTGCCAACGCTGATCGCTTCGGACGCGACCACAAAGAACCAGCTCCCCGACATCGACATCATCATGTTCCAGATGAGCTGAGGCATGGCGAATGGCACGTCGAGCCGCCAGAAGCGCATCCAGGCGCTGAGCCGGAAGTTGCGCGACGCCTCTTCCAGCTCCGTAGGGACCGTGCGCAGCGATTGATAGAAGCTAAAGGCCATGTTCCAGGCCTGGCTGGTGAAAATCGCGAAGATCGAGGCGAACTCGGCGCCGAGCACTCGGCCCGGCGCGAGCGCCATGAAGAACACGACCGTGACGGAGATGAAGCCGAGAATCGGGACCGATTGCAGAATGTCGAGCAGCGGCACCAACAGCCGTTCGGCTTGTTTATTTTTTGCCGCGAATGTTGCGTAAGTGAAAGTGAAGAGGAGCGACAGCACCATCGCGATCAGCATCCGGAGCGTGGTGCGGGCGGCATATTCGGGCAGATTGCGCGGATCGAGCGACAGCGGGCGCTGCTGCAACGCAGTCAGAGGCTCGAACAAATGCCGGCTGGCCTCGGCCAAGAACACCAGCATGCCCAAGATCAGGAGGACCGCCAGCACATCCCACCGGGTGAAAAGGCGCGCAATTCCTCCGGCGGAAATCGGGACGATCACTCGCATGTCTTCGCGCCCGTTATTGCGGAATGGCTGTCACGAATTTGTCGTTTGAACGGCCCCGAAGGCCCGAACGGTAGCGGCCCAGACGCGGAGAGTGGCCATGGACTGCCGCGTTCCCCATAACACTCGCGGCGAGGGGTTCAAACCTTTTTGCCGCGCGGATGGTGCAGCCGCGGCATTTTTCGGAACGGCGTATCGCGGTCACCACACTGTCGTCGCGGCCGACAATCCGCCGCGATCATGACGTCGCAAGCATGCGGCCTTGCGAACCGATCAGACGCGCGGCGAAAGGCAGGCTTCGCGCGGCCACCGCTATTACAAGGCTAAGGCAAAGGCTGCCGACGAAAACCAACGGCGCCTTGATTGCGGCAGGAAGCATGAGCGGTAACAGCACGAATTGCAGCCATACGACGAAAACGTAATGCACCAGATAAAGTGCGTAGGCATTGCGCCCGAGCCGACCAAGCAATCGAGACGGCGCAGCCACAAACCGCAGGCAAACGGCAATAAGAAAGAAGCAGCCCGCGGCGCTGGCCGGCACGAAGCTTAGAGCAGCCACGATTGTGACGCGGAGCGAGGCGCCGCCATTCACGGTCAGCGCGGTCAAACCCATCCAGACGAATAACGTCAGGAGCGCAAGCGTGAGCAGCGAGGCCCAGCGCCGCGCGAGGATGCCGTCCGCTGCCAACAGACCGCGTTCGATTCCGGCTGCGCCAACCCCAACGCCGGCAAAAAAGTAGACCGCATAAAGAAGCGGCCGGCAGATTTGCACAGTGAACGGGCCGATATCGGTCCACGCCCATGGCGTATAGACGACGGCCAGAGGGGCATAAGCCAAAGCAGAAAGCGTTAGAACAGCGCCGAAATAGCAAAGAGGCTTTTCGCCTGCAGTGGCGGACCAGCGGCCGAGCCACGGGATCGCGTGTGGAACCGCGGCGTATAGCGCGCAAGCGACGAGATTAAGCGCCAAAAGCTGCCAGACGAACCACAGTGGACCGTTTGGCCAGAACGGCAGCGCCAGCAAGGCATGCCAATATTCAGTCACGCTCGGATCTGCGGCACGCACGCTATAGGCCGGATAAAGTGCCAGCGGGATGATGACGGCAATGCCGAACATATAAGGCAGGCCGAGTCTCAGCATCCGATCGCGCAAAAAAGCCCAGCCCTTTTTGCGTTGCAGGCTCGGCCAAACGAACAATCCCGAGAGGAAGAACAGAAGCGACATCAAAAACACGTCCTGCCAAGCGCAGAACAGGTCGAAGCCGAAAAAACGGTGAGCATCGACGATCGGGAAGGCGCGCCAGCTAAACGGCGGCTGATCGAAGCCTGCCTCGCCGGCCGGCATCCACATCACATAAGCGAGCATCGTGTGGAAGCCGATGACCAGCAGAATGACGATGCCGCGCAGATTTTCGAGTGCGGTGCTGGTCCGCGAAACGGACGGCGACGCTAAATGAAGCTTGCAATCTGATGAACGCATGGCCTCCAACATCCTGCAGACGCTGAGCAACAGAGCGATGGCGCAAGATGATGGGAAGTAAAACGTATCGAGGCAAGCGCCGACAGCGGCCGCCGCAAAATACGGGGGCCACTCCGGCCCAACGATCCAGGATCGGATTTGATCCGCTTCGGCCTACTCGATAATGCCGAACTCGCAGCCGCGCGCCGAATAAAGATAGCGCGGCACGCCGAAGCGATCTTGCGCGATCTGCGGATGGCAACGCGCCTCCCATTTGCGGTCGCGTTCAGCAGAGCGCTGCCGCTCGGCATCGTCCGCGGGCTCGGGGATCTTTCGAACGTAGGGATCGGACCACTCGCCCCAATGGCCTGCGCAATTCAACGACGTGCGCTGACCGACGCAGCCGCCGACGAAAGCGCCATCGGCATAAGCCGCGCTTAAAATCAGACCCAATGTCACAAGCGACAACCCAACCGCCGCCCCCAAACGCGCGGCCGGTTTCGTTGTCGGCAGTAGACCAGCCAAAGAGCCGGTCAAGACCGTTCGCACCCCACGAAAAGTTAACACCGCTCTCTCCCTGCCACGGGCTTGCCGACCGGCATGCGGCCGAAACGCCCCCGCTTTTCCCCGTTTGCCCGCGCCAGAGACCGTTCCGGAACACGGACCCAACTCTAGCCAGGAGGGAGCAAGCCAGATGCCAGGGGATCTGACCTGATTTGGGACAGCGGAGAATCAGGGCGTTAACGAATGGCGGCGCCAGCGCCAAAGAATCTCAACGCCGAAGAATGATGGAAGACAGCGGCTGGCGTTGCTCCCATCCGGCCCGTTCCAGTTCGGGAATGGTTTCGTCTGCTTGCGGATAGCCAAGGCAGAAATAGCCGATGAACTTCCAGCCTGGCGGCACGTCGAGGATGGAGGTGACGGCTTCGGGATCCAGGATCGACACCCAACCCATGCCGATGCCCTGGGCGCGGGCCGCGAGCCAGATTGTATGAACGGCCGTGACCACGGAATATTCGATCATCTCCGGCATCGTTAGTCGCCCGAGACCGTGACCTTGCACGGTCGAGCGATCGGCGAAAACGGCAAAATGCGTCGGGGCTTCCTCGAGGCCCGCGAGCTTTAAGCGCGCATAAAGGCTCGCGCGTTCGCTGCTTTGTGCGGCGAGCGCTTGGGCATTGCAGGCTGTGAAATTTTGCCGGACGGCCGCACGCAATGCCGCGTTCTCGACAATGACAAAACGCCACGGCTGACTCAGCCCGACGGAAGGCGCGAGGCAGGCAAGTTCGAGAAGCGCTTCCAATGCGCCATGCGGTAACGGCTCGCTGCGAAACCGACGCACATCACGACGCCAGACCAAAAGATCGCGGAGCTGTGCGCGGAATACCGGATCGAATTCAATCCGCGGGGGCGTCATATCACCGACATCCGATTTTGGTCGCGCCCGCATCGCCGCAACCTAATCGTTTGTCTTCCAGGCGGCTATGGCTTCCTCCAGCCGCCGCCATTCTGGCCCCGATGCCGGCAAACCGAAACGAAGCCAGGTCGGATGCTCGGCAAAAGCGCGGGTTAGAATTCCGGCGCGGCCGAGATGATCGAACAACTTGGCTGCCGCTTGCGTCTGCACCAGGCGAAACAACGGCGTTCCACCGATCAGCTCAAGATTCGCCGTGCGTAGGATGGCATCGAGCCGCGCCGCAGCCCCCGCGAGACTGCGCCGTGTCGTTTCGATCCAAGGCCGATCCGCAAGCGCTTGCGTGCCGGCCGCGAGTGCAGGTCCGGACACCGCCCAAGGTCCGAGCCGAGCCGCAATTCGGTTTGCCAGTTCCGGTGCCGTAACAGCGAAACCAAGCCTCACACCGGCAAGACCGAAGAATTTTCCGAACGAGCGCAGCACCACGATATTGCCGTATCCGACCTCGGACGCGAGGCTCGCACCGTGCGGTCCAACGTCCATGAAGGCCTCATCGACGACAAGTAGACCGTCCCGCGCCCGTAATTGACTGGCTGCGGCAAGCAGATTGTCCTTGGCGAAAAGCTTGCCATCCGGATTGTTGGGATTGGTCACGAACGCCAGCGCACAGCCGCCAATCGCGGCGAGATTGCCAACCTCCGTGACGGCGTGCCCGGCGAGCGCCGCGGCGCGGGCATGTTCGGAATAGGTCGGTGCCACGACCACGGCGCGTCCCGGTTCGATGAGCGAAGCCACCAAAGGCAGCAGAATCTGGGTGCCTGGCGCGGCCACGACGTAGTCCGGTGAAGGCGCGTCGTAGGTCCGCGCGGCAATCGCAACGAGCGCGGCAACCGCCTCGGCTTCGGGCAGACGGGCGAACACGTCACCGGAAAGCTGCGGCAATGGATAAGGATTGGGATTGATCCCGGTCGAAAGGTCGATGAAAGGTTCGGGCGCGGCCGGAAACAGACGGCGCGCGGCGGCCAACGCGCCGCCATGCACAAGCGGCTCACCGGCATCAAAGGGGATCATGTCCATCGCGTCAGCACTTTTGCTCACACTCTTGGTGACGCTTTTGGCCATGGTGATCGAGCTTTGTCTCGGTTATCCAACGCGACTATTCCGCACGACCGGCCACCCGGTGACCTGGATCGGTGGCTTGATCGGCTGGCTTGACCGCACGCTCAACCGTGACGGCAAAAGCCGTGCCCCCGGTATTATCGCCGTCGTCATCCTTGTCGGCATTGTCGGATTGATCGCTTCAACCGTCACGTGGATGCTTTATAGCACTCCCGTCGGCGTGATCATCGCTGCGGTTCTCGCCAGTACGCTGATCGCGCAACGGAGCCTTTATCGGCATGTAGCCGCGGTTGCGGCTGCGCTTGAAACAAACGATCTCACTGCAAGCCGTAAGGCTGTATCGCAGATTGTAGGCCGCGACACCGCGGTCCTCGATGAAGCCGGCGTGGCGCGCGCCGCTATCGAAAGCCTCGCCGAAAATTTTTCCGACGGTGTTGTCGCGCCGGTTTTATGGATGACGGTTGCCAGCCTCCCTGGCGCCGCGCTCTACAAGACAATCAACACCGCCGATAGCATGATTGGGCATCAAACGCCGCGTTACGAAGCTTTCGGCTGGGCGGCAGCGCGGCTCGACGATCTGGTCAATCTGCCGGCGTCGCGGCTGACTGGACTGCTCCTCGTCTGTTCAGCCAGCTTGCAACGCGGAGCATCTGCTGCTGGTGCGTGGCGCGCGGTGTGGCGGGATGCGCCACGCCACCGCTCGCCCAATGCCGGCTATCCGGAAGCGGCGATGGCCGGCGCGCTCGGGCTGTCGCTCGCCGGACCGCGCGTCTATGACGGCGTCCAGATCGACGATTGTTTCATGGGCGACGGCCGGCGTGATGCCACTGCTGCCGATATTCGCCGCGCGCTCACGCTCTATCGCATCGCCGACGCGACCCTGGTCATGCTCGTTGCTTTAGCGGCGGTCATTCTCAACGCGCTAGTTTGAGCAGCGCATCGATATTGAGATGCGCGGCAAGATGCATGGCGAGCGCATCAAGAATGCGTTCCACCGAATCGTCGTAACTGACGGCGGCAGGGCCGGCAGCAAAACGCTTCAGCCATGCCGACCGCTGCCGGTCATCAGCAAAAAGTCCGTGGATATAGCTACCGAGTAGGCGTCCATCGGCCGACACCGCGCCGTCGGTCGATCCGTCAGCGAAACGCGCGAACGGCCGTGTCCGATCCGGCCCCTCGGTCACACCCATATGCATTTCATAGCCGGCAAACGGCGCCCCATCTGCCGTCGTGCCTTGCACGGCTTCAAGACGTTTGTCGTCTGACAGCACAGTATCGACCTCGATCAGCCCAAGACCCTCGACCTTATCCGGGGGACCTTCAATGCCGTCAGGATCGGAAATCGTCCGTCCCAGCATCTGATAACCGCCGCAGAGACCGAGAACCGTGCCACCACGGCGCCGATGCGCGGCAATGTCGATGTCGAAACCAGCGGCGCGTAGTGCGGCAAGATCGGCGATGGTCGCTTTAGAACCGGGCAGCACAACAAGATCGGCATCTCCCGGCAGCGGCGTTCCCGGCCGCACGCGCGCAAGATCGACGGCTGGCTCCGCGTCAAGCGGATCGAGATCGTCGAAATTTGCGATATGCGGCAGGATCGGCACCGCGATGCGGAGCTTGGCATTGGTTTTTGCCGGGCGCGCGTGATCGAGCGCCAATGCGTCTTCCGCCGGCAATAGCCGCGCCTCGGCAAAGTAAGGCACCAGCCCAAGCGCCTGCCATCCCGTCATTTCCGCGATACGTGCCATTCCGGCGGCGAACAGCGCCGGATCGCCGCGGAATTTGTTGACGATGAAGCCCGCGATCAGCGCCGCATCCTCCGGCGCAATTACCGCTTTGGTGCCGACAAGACTCGCGATGACGCCGCCGCGGTCGATATCGCCGATCAATGCCACCGGCACGTTCGCAGCTTGCGCGAAACCCATATTGGCGATGTCGTTTGTGCGCAGATTGATTTCGGAGGCGCTACCGGCGCCCTCGACCAACACGATGTCGGCTTCGGCACGGAGTTTTTCGTAACTCTCGAGCACCGCGGGCATGAGCTCGCGCTTCATCGTCTGATAGGCAGCGGCCTTGGCACTGCCACGCACGCGGCCTTGCACCACGATCTGCGCGCCGGTCTCGCTCTGCGGCTTGAGCAGTACCGGATTCATGTGCACGCTCGGCGGCACCCGCGCCGCTCGCGCTTGCAAGGCTTGGGCGCGCCCGATCTCGCCGCCATCGGCAGTCACGGCGGCATTGTTCGACATGTTCTGCGGCTTGAACGGCCGCACCGAGAGACCGCGAAGCGTCAGCGCGCGCGCGAGCCCGGCGACGATCAGCGATTTGCCGACATCGGAGCCGGTGCCCTGAAACATCAACGCGCGCGCCGGCATGGATTTAGAACTCGATGCCCGGCTGCGCTTTCACACCGGCAGCGAAATGGTGCTTCACCAAAGTCATCTCAGTAACGAGATCGGCGGCGGCGATTATTTCCGGCTTGGCGTTGCGGCCGGTGACCACGATATGCAGCGATGACCGGCGCGCCGTGAGCCCAGCGATCACGGCGTTGAGATCGAGATAATCGTAGCGCAGCGCGATATTGATCTCGTCGAGGATCAGCATGGCGATGCTCGAATCGTCCATCAGCTCCGTCGCTTTGGTCCAAGCGCGTGCGGCGGCGGCGATATCGCGAGTACGATCCTGCGTCTCCCAGGTAAAACCCTCGCCCATGGTGTGCCAGACGACCTGATCGCCGAATTTAGCGAGCGCGTCGCGCTCGGCCGTGTGCCAGGCGCCCTTGATAAATTGCACGACGCCGACGCGCTGGCCGCGCCCGATCATGCGCAACGCTAGACCGAACGCCGCCGTCGATTTGCCCTTGCCAGTTCCGGTATGGACGATCAACAGCCCCTTCTCGACCGTCTTCTCGGCGACTTCGGCATCTTGCACCGCCTTACGCTTCGCCATTTTGGCGCGGTATCGTTCGGCTTCGCCGCTCTCGGTTTCCGTCATGTCGCCCTTTCTCCGATCAACCCTTCAACGCCATCGGCAGACCCGCGACCACAAGCACGACCCCGTCGGCAAGCGCCGCCATGCGCTGGTTGAGCACGCCCTGCCAATCGCGAAACCGGCGGCCGAGCGGATAGTCCGGCACGATGCCATAACCGACTTCATTCGCGACGAGCACCATTGGCACCTTCGTCGCAGACAGAGCGGTTTCAAGTTTGGCGATTTCCGCCTCGATATCGGCTTCCGCCAGCATCAGGTTGGACAGCCACAGCGTCAGACAATCGACCAGCATCGGCGTCTTCTGCCTGGTGAGCATGACGGCAAGGTCGTGCGGCACCTCGACCGTCTGCCATTGCGGACCGCGCCGCGCCCGATGCGCCGCGATACGTTCGGCCATTTCCGCGTCGCCAGCCTGTGCCGTCGCCAGATAGACCCATGGAGGCGGCAGCGCGGCGATCAGGCCTTCGGCATAGCGGCTCTTGCCGGAGCGGGCGCCGCCGAGGACGAAAGTCAGTGTTTTCTCGCTCGACATTGCAAACGGTTTAGAATCCTAAGCAAAAGCGCGCCTTTGCCGGTTAGATTGACAGGCCTGCCCGGCGAAATCTATCACTGGCACGACGATGGTCCCTCACGGTGAGGGTGAATAGGGAATGCGGTGCGGCTTGGGGTTTCGGTCCTCGCCAAATCCGCAGCTGCCCCCGCAACTGTCAGCGAGAAGTTTCGTCCGGTTATGCCACTGGCATCTCGGCGCCGGGAAGGCAGGACGAAGCGACGATCCGCGAGCCAGGAGACCTGCCATCGGCCGTGTCGACGCGACAAACATGGGCCGGGGTGCGCCTATGGATGATCCGAAAGACGACGTAGTCTTTCGGTCCTCGCTCGCGCCGACGAGAGGCCATGCGAGGACTTTCGTGCTCAGTTTCCTCAAAGCCACCGTCGACGACGGAGCGTCCGATCAGCGCGGCAAGATCGTCGCGATCTATGCGTTCCTGCTTGCGGTGAATGCCGCAGCCTGGACCTGGGCGATCATCGCGCTCGCGGATCGTCCGACGCTTCTCGGCACAGCCTTCCTCGCTTATGTGCTCGGGCTCCGCCACGCCGTTGACGCCGACCACATCGCGGCGATCGACAATGTCGTGCGCAAACTCATGCAAGAAGGCAAACGCCCAATCGCTGCGGGCTTGTTCTTCTCGCTCGGCCATTCGCTGGTCGTCGCTATTGCTGTCGCCGTGATCGTCGGCACCACCTTTGCGCTTCAGGGTAAGCTGCATCCGTTCAAGGCGATCGGCGCTGTCATCGGCACCGGCACCTCGGCATTTTTCCTGCTGGCGATTGCACTGATCAATCTCGTGATCCTGCGGCATGCGTGGCAAAGCTTCCGCCGCGCACGGCGCGGCGAACCGGTCGGTGAACAGGAGCTCAATCACCTGCTCTCGGGCCGCGGCTTCCTCGCGCGCCTGTGCCGGCCGCTGTTCCGCATGGTGTCGCGGAGCTGGCACATGTTCCCGATCGGATTTTTGTTCGGTCTCGGCTTCGATACCGCGACCGAGATCACGCTGTTCACCGTGGCGGCGAGCCAGGCCTCGGGCGGCATGAACTTCGGCACAGTGATGATCTTCCCGGCTTTGTTCGCGGCCGGCATGACGCTTGCCGACACCAGCGACAGCGTCTTGATGGTCGGCGCTTATGGCTGGGCCTTTGTCAATCCGATCCGTAAGATCTGGTACAATCTCACCATCACCGCGATTTCCGTCCTGGTCGCTTTACTGATCGGCGGCATCGAGGCGCTTGGCCTCCTCGCCGACAAGCTCGGACTCGAAGGCGGCATCTGGGACGCAGTCGACGCGCTCAACGAGGGCGTCGCCAGCTTCGGCTATCTGGTGGTCGGCATCTTCATCGCCAGTTGGGCGCTGTCGTATCTCATCTATCGCTGGCAAGGCTTCGACCGCCCCGCGGTCGAGCGCGCATAGGGATTGCCATGACAACAACGGCAAATCCCGTCGTCTATGTCTGCACCACGTGTAAGCGCGCCGGTGAGGCCGCAAGCGATCCGCGGCCTGGGGCACTTTTGGCCGCGGCGACCGAAACTGCGGCAACCGGGACCGAAGTCACGGTGCGGCGCATGCGCTGTCTTGCCAATTGCAACCGTGGACTGACGGCAGCGCTACGCGCTAACGGCTCATGGACTTATGTCTTCGGCGATCTCAACGAGGCAAACGCCGGCGCGCTGATCGACGGCGCACGGCTCCTCGCCGAAGCCGGCGACGGCATCCTGCCGTGGCGCGGCCGGCCGGACATTCTCAAGCGCGGCTTGATTGCTCGCGTACCACCCATCGGTTTTGAAGAGGTTGACGCATGAATACGTCACTTACGCGCGTTCCCTGCACCATCGTCACCGGATTTTTGGGCGCCGGCAAAACCACGCTGATCCGGCACCTTCTCGCCAATGCCAAAGGCCGCCGTCTTGCCGTCATCGTCAATGAGTTCGGCGATGTCGGCATCGATGGCGAAATCCTCAAAGGCTGTGGCGACGCCGCCTGCCCCGAAGAGAACATCGTGGAATTGGCCAATGGCTGCCTGTGCTGCACGGTGGCCGATGAATTCGTGCCGGCGCTGGATGCGATCCTGGCCAAAAAAGACATTGAGCATATCGTTATCGAGACATCGGGCCTCGCTTTGCCGAAGCCACTGGTGCAAGCGTTTCATTGGCCGGCGATTAAGAGCCGGGTGACGGTCGACGGCGTGGTTGTTGTTGTTGATGGCGCGGCACTCGCCGACGGACGCGTGGCGCAAGACCTCGATGCACTCAAGCGCCAACGCGCTGCCGATACGGCGCTTGATCACGACGATCCGGTCGAAGAGGTGTTCGACGATCAGATCGCCTGCGCCGATCTTGTTGTGCTCAACAAGCGCGACCTCCTCGACGACGACGGCGTCAATGCCGCCATGGCGGCGATAGCGGATGCGCTGCCGCGTAGCGTGAAAGTGCTGACCGCGACAGACGGCAAGGTCGACGAAGCACTGCTGCTCGGGCTTGGCATCGGCACCGAGGACGATATCGAAAACCGCCGCACCCACCACGACAACGAACTCGATCACGACCATGACGACTTCGATAGCTTTGTGGTGCCGATCAGCGAAGTGACCGATCCGGCGGCGTTGACCGCGCGTGTTACGTCGCTGGCGCAAGAGTTCGACGTTTTGCGCGTCAAAGGTTTCGCCGCCGTCGCCGGCAAGCCGCTACGCCTCTTGGTGCAGGCGGTTGGTCCGCGGGTGACACATCAATATGATCGCGCGTGGACGACATCCGAGCCGCGCCAGGGGCAGCTTGTCGTCATCGGCTTGAAGGGCCTGGATCGCGCGGCGATCACGCAGGCCCTCACGAGATAAACGATGCATCTGTTGACCACGAGTTCGACCGGGCTCGACGAAATCGTCGAAGCCGTCGATCTTGGTCAGGATCCGGGCGATATTGTTCTGTTGTCCTTCGCCGATAGCGATCTCGCCGGTCTCGCCGCCGCCTGGGAGGCGGAGCGCGCGGCGCTGCCGAGTGTGCGGCTCGCGCATTTGCGCGATCTGCGCCATCCGATGTCGGTCGATCTTTGGCTGGATCGTGTCGGCCTGAATGCCAAAGTGATCGTGGTCCGGCTCCTCGGCGGTCTCGATTGGTGGAAATACGGCATCGAACGGCTTTCACAGATGGCGCGCGACCGAGGCATCGCGCTGGCGGTGTTGCCCGGCGAAGATCGCGACGATCCGCGGCTCGACCAAGCTTCGACCTTGCCGCGCGAGGAGTTGGTAACGCTGCTCGGCTTCTTCCGCGAAGGCGGGCGTGAAAATCTGCGCGCGCTGCTGCGGCGGCTGGCGCGCCACGCCGGGAGCGATCTCACCTCCTGTGAGCCGGCCCCGGTGCCGCGTCTATCAGCCTATCATCCCAACGAAGGCGCGGTGCCGCTCGATTGCCTGATATCTCCAGCCGATGCCGGCAAGCCGGTCGTACCGATCATTTTCTATCGCGCCATGCTGCTCGCGGCTGATACGGCGCCGGTCGACGCGCTGTGCGCAGCCTTATCCGCGCGCGGACTTGCGCCAGCACCGCTGTTCATTACGAGTCTGAAAGACAGCGCTGCAAATGTGTTTCTGCGAGACGCGCTGACGAAACTTTGTCCCGCGCTCATCGTCACCATGACCGCATTTGCTGCGGGCGGAAATTCCGATGAGCCGTCGGCGCTTGATGCGCCCGGCGTTCCGGTACTGCAAGTCGTCAGCGCCACCACCAACCGTGCCGCTTGGAGCAACAGTCCGCGCGGTCTCGGCGCTGCCGATCTCGCGATGCACATCGTGTTGCCGGAACTCGACGGCCGCGTGTTGTCCGGCGTTGTCGCGTTCAAAGATCCGTTGTCGCCGCAGCCAGGATTATCATTTACGGCACAAACGAGCCGGCCCGAAGCCGATCGCGTGAGCATGGTCGCCGACCGTATCGCCGCGCTGGTGCGTTTGCAGACACTGCCGCGCAGCGAGCGGCGTATCGCGATACTCATGCCGGATTATCCCGGCGCTAAAGATCGTGCCGGTTATGCGGTCGGTCTCGACGTACCGGCAAGCGTGATTGCCGCGCTCGATGATCTTGCAGCGGCTGGCTACGCCGTGGACGGCGCATCGGCGACATCGCGCAATTTGCTCGATGCACTATTGCGCGGCTCGCACGACGCTGCGCTCTCACTTGAACAATACGCCACGCTTCTGACCCGCTTGCCTGACGCAGCGGTTTCCGGTTTGCGCGAAGCGTGGGGCGATCCCGCCAGCGATCCTGATATGCGCGACGGTGCGTTTCATTTTCGCGCCGCGAGTTTCGGCAAATCGTGGGTCGCGCTGCCGCCCGATCGTGGCCGCCTCACAGAACGTCGCGCCGACTATCACGATCCGATCTTGCCGCCACGCCATGCACTGGTCGCTTTCGGACTTTGGCTGCAGCACGTCGCCAAAGTCGACGCGCTCGTCCATATGGGCGCGCATGGCACGCTGGAATGGCTGCCCGGAAAGGCAGTCGCACTCACGGCCGCGTGCTTTCCCGAAATCGTCACCGGATCGCTGCCCGTGATCTATCCGTTCATCGTCAGCAATCCGGGCGAAGCGGCGCAAGCTAAGCGCCGCATCGCGGGGCTCACCATCGGCCATTTACCGCCGCCACTTGTCGCCGGCGGACCGAGCGGCGACGCGCATGAGCTTGAACTTCTACTCGACGAATATGCACAGGCCGATGGCCTCGATCGGCGCCGCCGTGAGCGGCTTGCCAAACTGATTGTTGAGACTGCGCAGCGCACCGGCTTGGCGCATGAAGCGGGCGTCGCGAGCGACGATACTGCGCCCGACGAAGCGCTGCGCAAGATCGACGCTTGGCTATGCGATCTCAAAGATATCGCTGTCAAAGACGGCCAGCATATTTATGGCCGTCCCCCCATCGGGATCGACGATCCGGTGTGGCTTGCAAGCGCTACAGCGGAGCGTGCCGCACTGCTCGCGGCTCTCGACGGCCACCGCGTCGCTGCCGGACCTTCGGGCGCGCCCGCGCGCGGGCGACGTGACGTGCTGCCGACCGGGCGCAATCTCTTCACCGCCGATCCGCGCACGCTGCCGACGCCGACAGCCATGGAGCTTGGGCGAAGTGCCGCCGACGAAGTGGTGCGCGCGCATTTGCAAACCCACGGCGACATGCCCCGCGCAGTCGTCATCGATCTCTGGGGCAGCGCGACGCTGCGCACCGGCGGCGAAGAAATCGCACAAGGCTTGGCGCTGATGGGCTGCCAGCCGGTGTGGGACCATGCCAGCGGCCGGGTCACCGGCGTTGAGGTGCTGCCGAATGCGGTGACCGGACGCTCGCGGGTTGACGTCACCTGGCGCATCTCCGGCTTGTTCCGCGACCTCTTCCCGGCGCAGATCGTACTGATCGACGCCGCCGTGCAAGCGGTGGCGGCACGCGATGAAAGCGATGATGAAAATCCGATTCTTGCGGCACGTCGTGCTGGTGACGCGACACGGCTCGATCGTATTTTCGGCGCGGCGCCCGGAACCTATGGCGCCGGGGTTGAGGACTTGCTCGGCCAAGATGCCGATCAGGAAGCAATCGGTGCGGCCTATCTCGCCGCCGCATCGCATGCCTATCGCGGGGCTAAAGGCGAAGGGGACGCGGCGGATGGCGCCTTCGCCACGCGTGTCGCATCCGCGGACATGCTTGTTCATGTCAGCGACGATCCCGGCCGCGATCTTCTCGAAGGTGCCGAGGACGCAGCCTTTGTCGGCGGCTTTGCGGCGGCGGCGAAAATGCTCGGCCGCGCCGTCGATCTAGTGATGCTTGATATGACCGATCCGCAGCGCCCACGCGCGCGAGCGCTGTCGGCGGCATTGGCGCGGATCGTGCGGGCGCGCGCGGTCAATCCGCGCTTCATCGCCGGGCAAATGCGCCACGGCCCGCGTGGCGCCGCTGAATTGGCCGAGACGGTCGATCGCCTATTCAATTTCGCCGAGACAACAGGCGCAGTCTCGAGTGCGCTGTTCGATCTATTGCATGACGCCTATGTCGCCGACACCACGGTGCGCGACTTCCTGCTGCGCGAGAATCCGCAAGCCGCCATCTCTATTGCCGTACGGCTTGATGCCGCGCGACGCCGCGGTTTCTGGCATCCGCGCCGCAACGATGTCGATGCCGGCCTGGCCGCGCTACGAACGGAACTGGCAGCATGAGCGCGCTCGCCAAACCGCAGCCGCGCGGTGCCTGTCCTGGCCTCTCCGCACCGATGCCGACCGGCGACGGGCTCTTGGTGCGGTTTCTGCCGATGGGGACAATCTCTCTCTCCGCCATGTCCGGCCTGTGCGCGGCAGCGCGTACGCACGGCAATGGCATTATTGAAGTCACGTCGCGCGGCAGCATCCAACTGCGCGGCTTGAGCGCGCGGTCTGCACCGCAATGCGCGGCCGACATTGCCGCGCTTGAGATAGCAGGAGAGGACGGCATTCCAATTCATCGCAGCCCGCTTGCCGGCATCGGTGGTGACGAACTTCTCGACATCAGCGCGATTGCTGCTGAACTGCGCCTTGCGCTGGCGAAGCGATCTCTTGCCGCGCAACTCAATCCCAAAGTCTCTGTAACCATCGACGGCAGCGGCGCGCTCGGTCTTGCCGATCTCGCCGCAGATATCCGCCTGCGCGCAGAGATAAACAACGGCGAAGTCCAATTCCGCATCGGCATCGGCGGCGATGAAACGACCGCAGTCGATCTAGGCGCGGTGAGAACCGCTGACGCCACCGCCGCAACCGTCCGTCTGCTCGACGTCATCGCATGCCGCGGCAGAACAATGCGCGCGCGCGACATCCTACTCAGCGAAGGCGCGGCAGCGTTCCACGCTGCGCTGTCCTCTTGCCCAGCTTTATGCCGTGGGTTCGCACAGAAAGCGCAAACCCACGTAGGCGACAGCACTGGCGGCAGCTATCGTTTGACAGACGGCTCACTAGCCTGCGGTATCGGACTCGCCTTCGGCCACACCGATGCCGATGCTCTGGAAGAATTGATCGACTGTGCCCGCGCCGCGAACGCGCAAGGCGTGCGTACCGCGCCAGGCCGCACACTTCTCGCGATCGGCGTGCCGCCTGATTCGGCATCGGATTTTTTCGCAGCAGCTGGGCGCCTCGATTTCGTCGTCCATCCCGGCGATCCCCGTCGGCGTGTCACTGCCTGCGCCGGCGCGCCGATCTGCGCTTCCGCCCACATTGCGTCACGCGCACTGGCACCGGGCATTGCCGAGAGTCTTGCCAAAGCGGGCAACGCATCGACAGTTCACATTTCCGGCTGCGCCAAAGGCTGCGCGCGCGCGGCGCCCGCTAACCTCACCATTGTCGGCACGCCGACCGGATGCGCGCTCATCGCCAACGGTACTCCTCACGACACGCCGTTTGCCGTTGTTGCTGAGAATGCATTGCCGAATGCGATGACGGATTATGTGCGAACCCGTGCCCACGAGGCCGCACATGCCTGAGCAGAGCACCTATTTGCGCGACGGCACGGCGATTTACGAAAAATCCTTCGCCATCATTCGTGCCGAAGCGGACTTGGCGCACTTCTCCGCCGAAGAAGCGGATGTCGCAGTGCGGATGATCCATGCTTGCGGTCAGGTCGACATAGCGCGTCACATCGTGTTTGGCAGCAATCTCGTAGCGGCGGCACGCAGCGCACTTACTGCGGGTGCACCGATCTTCTGCGACTCCGAAATGGTGGCGCATGGCGTCACTCGCGCGCGGCTACCGGCGCACAACGAAGTAATCTGCACGCTGAACGATCCACGAACCGCCGACCTGGCGAAGACAAATGTGACCACCCGCTCCGCCGCAGCACTCGAACTATGGCGCGAGCGTCTCGCCGGTGCAGTCGTCGCTATCGGCAATGCGCCGACGGCGCTGTTTCATCTGCTCGACATGATTGACGCCGGCGCACCGAAGCCCGCCGCCATTCTCGGCATTCCAGTCGGCTTTGTCGGCGCCGCCGAATCGAAGGACGCGCTTGCCGCAAACTTCTGCGGCGTGCCGTTCCTCATTGTGCGCGGACGGATCGGCGGCAGCGCCATGACGGCGGCCGCTGTTAATGCTTTGGCGAGGCCGGGCCTATGAGTACCGGCAAACTCATCGGCGTCGGCGTCGGTCCAGGCGATCCGGAACTGATGACGCTCAAAGCGATGCGCGCCCTCGCCTCTGCCGACGTGGTCGCGCATTTCGCCAAGGCCGGCAATGATAGTCATTCGCGCAAGATCGCCGCCGCGCATCTGCGCCCCGGCGTGATCGAATTGCCGCTGCTTTATCCGGTCACGACAGAACTGCCGTCGTGCAGCGCCGGCTATCGCGACACTATCCGCGAGTTTTATGAAAAAGCTGCCGCGACAGTCGCCGCACATCTCGAAGCCGACCGCGTGGTCGCTGTGCTCGCTGAAGGCGACCCGTTGTTCTACGGCTCTTATATGCATCTGCACACTCGGCTCGCTGCGCGTTTTCCCACCGAGATCGTACCTGGCGTCACCGGCATGTCGGGTTGTTGGTCGGCTGCAGGCACACCGATCGCCCAGG
Source organism: Xanthobacteraceae bacterium (assembly GCA_036271715.1). Taxonomy (GTDB): domain Bacteria; phylum Pseudomonadota; class Alphaproteobacteria; order Rhizobiales; family Xanthobacteraceae; genus BOG-931. Next base: position 294,569 of record DATBAD010000066.1, on the reverse strand, counting down.
GCGATGATGTGTTCACGGTGCTGCCCGCAGTATTGCCCGAGGCCGAGCTTGAACGTCGGCTCGCCGACGCCGATGCCGTTGTGGTGATGAAAGTCGGGCAGCATCTGGCGAAGCTGCGTCGCGCGCTAATACGTAGCGGCCGTCTGGCGCGCGCCATTTATGTCGAGCGCGGCACCATGGCGGCGGAGAAAATGATTCCGCTGGTGGAAAAGCACGACGACGATGCGCCTTACTTCGCCATCGTGCTTGTACCCGGCTGGGATGATCGGCCGAACGCCGCGGGAGAAGCGTCGTGAGCGGGCACCTTGCCGTTGTCGGCTTGGGACCGGGTGATGCGCGCTATCTCACGCCGGAAGCCGAGGAAACGCTCACCGCTGCAGATGCGCTCTACGGCTATGGGCCTTATCTCGATCGCGTGCCGGCGCGCGCGGGCCAAAGCCGCCACGCTTCCGATAACCGCGAGGAAGCGGCACGTGCAGCCGCCGCGCTCCGTCATGCAGCGCAAGGTTCGCGTGTCGCCGTCGTGTCCGGCGGCGATCCCGGCGTATTCGCCATGGCAGCGGCAGTCTGCGAACAAATCGAAACGGGTCCTGATCCTTGGCGCACGCTCGATATCGTCATCGTTCCTGGCATCACCGCAATGCTGGCGGTTGCTGCCAAAATCGGCGCGCCGCTCGGTCATGATTTTTGCGCGCTGTCATTGTCGGACAATCTCAAGCCTTGGGACCTGATCGAGCGCCGTCTCGACGCAGCGGCCAGCGCTGGCTTTGTTATCGCGCTCTATAATCCGATCTCGCGGGCGCGGCCCTGGCAATTTGGCGAGGCGATCGAGCGTTTGCGAAAGTATCTGCCACCAGCAACGCAGATGATCTTCGGTCGCGCCGTCGGACGGCCGGACGAACGCATCAATGTCACGACACTCAAGGAAGCCGATGCCGCACTGGCCGACATGGCGACTCTGGTGATTGTCGGCACGCGCGAGACACGCGTTATTGTGCGGCCGGGACGTTCGCCGCTGGTCTATACGCCGCGCGTTGCGGCGGAGGTGAGCGCATGATCGAGCCACGCGACCGCTTCGTCGATGCTCGCGATCGTCGGACCTTCGGGTTCGGACGGCCGGCGCAGCAAAATGACGTCGACGCCCAGCGCGCGCGCGGCGGCGATCTTTCCGTAAGCAGCCGTGCCACCGCTGTTCTTGGCGATCACGACATCAATCCCGTGCGCCGTCATCAAATCGCAATCATCCGCTTCGCTGAAAGGACCGCGCGCGGTCACGTAGTTTGCGTGCGGCAAGGGCAGCGGCGGGTCAATCGGATCGACGCTGCGGAAGAGATAGCGATGCTGCGGCGCGTCGCTAAAAGGCGTGAGCTCATTGCGGCCAAGTGCGACAAAAACTTTGCGGGATTGCTCGCCAATGGCGCTCGCCGCGGCGGCGACTGTGTCGACTTCGATCCAGCGGTCACCGGCGACCTTGATCCAAGGTGGGCGGCGCAATGCGACGAAAGGCACTTTGGCCTGATGCGCCGCCACGATCGCATTTTCCGAGATGACCGTTGCATAAGGATGCGTGGCGTCGATCAATGCATCAACGCGCTCCGCGATCAGATAATCGGTAAGACCCTCGGAGCCGCCGAAGCCACCGACTCGGACCGGCACAGCATGCGGCACCGGTGCCGCGGTGCGGCCGGCGAGCGACAGCACCACGTCGAGCCCGCCACGCTTCGCGAGACGCTCGCCGAGCAAACGGCCTTCGGTCGTGCCGCCGAGAATAAGGATGTATGGCGGGATACTTGGCAGGCAACTTGGCATGGCTGACGCGCCGGCTCCTGAGATTCGTGGCGACAGTGCCGCAACGCCGCGCTGGCTGTCCATCGTCGGCATCGGCGAAGACGGCGCCGAAGGCCTGAGCCCGGTGGCGCGCGGTTTGATCGGCACCGCCGAGATCGTATTCGGCGGCAGGCGGCATTTGGCACTCGCGGCGCCCCTTATTCGTGGCGCCAGCCGGCCATGGCCGAGCCCGTTCGACGGCGCGGCTGAAGAGGTCATGCACTATCGCGGCCGACCGGTTTGCGTGCTCGCTTCTGGCGATCCTTTTCATTACGGCGTTGGCGCAGTGTTGGCGCGCGCTATCGCTTCAGGCGAAATGCTCGTCGTGCCGGCGCCATCCGCCTTCAGCCTGGCGGCGGCTCGCCTCGGCTGGTCGCTGCCGGATACGGTGCAATTATCGCTGCATGGCCGCGCTCTCGATCTCATCCGTCCGCATCTACAGCCGGGCGCGCACATCTTCGCTTTGACATCCGATGGCGCCGCGCCGGAGGCGCTGGCGAAGCTGCTGACGGAAAACGGCTTCGGCGGATCGTCTTTTATTGTCCTCGAAGCGCTTGGCGGTCCGCGAGAAAATATCCGCACCACCAAAGCCGCCGATTTTGCGCTGGGCACAGTCGAGGCGCTGAATATTGTTGCGATCGAAGTCAACGCTGCTTCTGGCGCTCGCATCCTGGCGTGCGCATCAGGCTTGCCGGACGATCTGTTCGAGCATGACGGCCAGATCACCAAGCGCGATATCCGCGCGGTGACTTTGTCGTCACTATCGCCCCGCCGCGGCGAATTATTGTGGGACCTCGGCGCCGGCTCGGGTTCGATCGCGATCGAATGGATGCTCGCTGATCCCACGATGCGCGCGATTGCGATCGAGCATCGCGCGGATCGCGCGGCGCGTATCCGCCGTAATGCCGTAAGCTTTGGCGTACCGGGACTCGAAATCATCGAAGGCAAAGCGCCGGCCGCGCTTGCCGGCCTGCCAATGCCCGATGCCATTTTTGTCGGCGGCGGCTGCGATGTCGCTGTGCTCGATGTTGCAACACGAGCCTTGCGGCCAGGCGGCCGGCTCGTTGCCAACGCTGTGACGCTCGAAACCGAGACGCTGCTATTGGCGCGGCATGCCGCGCTTGGTGGCGAGTTGATCCGCATCGCTGTCTCACGCGCCGAACCCATCGGCGGCAAGACCGGCTGGCGCGCGGCGATGCCGGTGACGCAATGGCTCTGGACCAAGCCGTGAGCACGCTGGCGATGACCGTGCATTTTATCGGCGCCGGCCCGGGCGCGGCCGATCTCATTACCGTGCGGGGACGCGATCTGATCGCGCGGTGCCCGGTGTGTCTCTATGCTGGCTCGATCGTGCCGAAGGAATTGCTGACTTATTGTCCGCCCGGCGCACGTATCGTCGATACCGCGCCGCTGTCGCTTGATGAAATCGATGCCGAATTTGCGGCGGCCCAAGCGTCCGGCCACGATATCGCGCGGCTGCACTCCGGCGATCTTTCGATCTACTCGGCGCTTGCCGAACAACTGCGCCGGCTCGAGCGTCGCGGCATTGCCTACACGTTGACACCGGGCGTTCCGGCCTTTGCCGCTGCTGCAGCCGCATTGCGATGTGAACTCACTGTGCCGGAAGTGGCGCAGAGCGTGGTGCTCACGCGCATGTCCGGCCGCGCTTCGCGCATGCCGGAGGCCGAAACGCTTGCGACCTTCGCGCGCAGCGGCGCGACGCTGGTCATTCACCTCGCCATCCATGCGATGGAGACAATCGTGCACGACTTGTTGCCCTTCTATGGCGCCGATTGTCCGGCTGCCGTTGTGGTGCAAGCGAGTACGCCGACAGAAAAGATCCTACGCGGCACGCTTGCCGACATTGCGGCGCAAGTGAAGCAAGCGAACATCGAACGCACCGCGCTCATTCTGGTCGGCCCGGCGCTCGCCGCACATGATTTTCGCGACAGCGCACTTTATGACGCCGATTATCGCCGCAGATTCCGTGGAGGGGCGGCATGACGGCCTGGGATACGCTAGCAGGGCAACGTGCCGGCATTCCGGTGTTCGTACCTGGCCATGTCTGGCTTGCTGGCGCTGGCCCCGGCGATCCAGGCCTGCTCACGCTCGATGCGCTCGCAGGTTTGAACCAAGCCGATGTCGTCGTGCACGACGCCTTGGTCGATGCCCGTATCCTGGCGCTGGCCGGTCCGCAGGCGCGGCTTGAATTTGCGGGCAAGCGCGGCGGCAAGCCATCGGCGCTCCAGGCCGATATCAGCGAGCGCCTGGTCGCGCTGGCGCGCGCGGGGATGCGCGTGCTGCGGCTCAAAGGCGGCGATCCTTTCATCTTCGGACGCGGCGGCGAGGAAGCGATGACGCTCGCTGCAGCCGGCATTCCGTTTCGGATCATTCCCGGCGTCACTGCTGGGCTGGCGGCGCTTGCTGCTGCGGGTATCCCGGCAACGCTGCGCGGCAGCAATCGCGCCGTGATCTTCGCCGCGGGCCACGGCGCAGAAGAAGATTTCGACTGGGGGCCGCTTGCCCGTACCGGACAACCGATCGTGCTGTATATGGTGATGCAAAATCTCGAGCGGATCGCTGCCGCGTTGATGCGCGCAGGGCTCGACGGCGCGACTCCAGCCGCAGTGATTGCTTCGGCAACGACACCGAAAGAGCGGACCGTCGTTTCAACGCTCGCGAATATTGCCGCGGCGGCGCACGCGCAAAATTTAGAGCCACCGGCGATCGTCGTTATCGGCGACATCGTCAATGCGCGCAACGCGTTGATGGGTGTCGAGGCGGCCGAGAAGCAAACGCCGTGACCGCCCGCGGACTCATCATCGCCGCACCGCATTCCGGCGCCGGCAAGACGACAGTGACGCTTGCAATTCTCGCAGCACTCACGCGCCGCGGCATCAAAGTGCGTGCGGCAAAAGCGGGACCGGATTACATCGATCCGGCTTTCCATGCCGCCGCCATCGGCACGCCGAGCGTCAATCTCGACAGCTGGGCGATGCCGGATGTTCTGCTCGATGCGCTTGCGGCGCAAACAGCAGACGACGCCGATCTCTTTATCATCGAAGGCGTGATGGGGCTGTTCGACGGCGCTGCCGGCACAAGCGGTAAGCGCGGCGCCACGGCCGATCTTGCGGCGCATTTCGGGTTGCCGGTGGTGCTGGTGCTCGATGTCTCGCGGCAGGCGCAATCGGCTGCGGCAATCGTGCGCGGATTTGCGACACATGATCCGGCCGTGCGCATCGCAGGCGTGATCCTCAATCGCGTGGCGAGCGAACGCCACCGCGCGATGGTAGCGGATGCGATCGAAGCGCTCGACATTCCCGTTCTCGGCGCGATACCGCGCGACACGGAGATCGCTTTGCCGGAACGGCATCTCGGATTGGTCCAAGCCGGCGAGCATGGCGATCTCACCGGGCTGATGACGCGGCTTGCAGCAACCGCGAACAAGCATCTTGATCTCAATACGCTGCTGATCGCCGCTACGCGGCTTGCGATCAGCGGCCCAACGCATCGCACGCCACTACTGCCGCCGCCTGGTCAGCGGATCGCGCTCGCCAGCGATCGCGCGTTCACCTTCCTCTATCCACATCTGCTCAAAGCGTGGCGCGATACCGGCGCCGAAATCATTCCTTTTTCTCCGCTTGGCGATGAGCCACCGCCCGATCACGCCGACAGTTGCTGGCTGCCCGGCGGCTATCCGGAACTGCATGCCGAAGCTCTTGCCGCTGCGGATCGTTTCAGGAACGGCTTGCGGCAGTTCGCGCAAACGCGGCCGGTGCATGGCGAATGCGGCGGCTACATGGTGCTCGGCGAAAGTATCGAAGACGCCGCTGGAAAACACCACGCCATGGCCGGCTTGCTCGGCCACGCCACGAGTTTTGCAAAACGCAAATTACATCTCGGCTATCGCACCGCTCAGTTGTTGTCGGACTCCGTACTCGGCAAGAAAGACGCGCGCGTGCGCGGTCACGAATTCCACTACGCTTCGCTCACGACGACTGGCAGCGACGAAAGCTTTGCCGAACTCACCGACGGCGAAGGCAAGCCGCTCGGCAAATCCGGTGGTCGGCGCGGCCATGTGACCGGCACGTTCTTTCACGCCATCGCGGCGGCAGACTGAACATTTAAGTTTGCAGCAACGCCACCGAACCGAGACCGCCGTCGGCACAGACACTGACAATGGCGCGGCTGCCGGCTGGCATCGCCGCCAATTCCTTGACTGCCTGACTCAATATGCGCGCGCCGGTCGCGGCGAACGGATGACCGAGCGCAACACTGCCGCCGTTCGGATTCATGCGTTCGCGCGGGAAGCGGCCGAAATTGTTTTCAACCCCGGCTTTGGCGCGGACAAAGTCCTTATCTTCGAGGCCTTTGATGTGACAAAGCACTTGCGCCGAAAATGCCTCGTGAATTTCCCAAAGCGCGATGTCGTCAAAGACAAGACCGTTGCGCGCCAGCAAACGCGGGATGGCGGTGACCGGCGCCATCAGCAAGCCTTCATGGAAAATATCGACGGCGGCGATCTCGAAATCGACCAATCGCGCGCGCGGCGTTGCCGCCGGCAAACGCGCCAAGCCATCTTCGGTTGCGACCCAGAGCCCCGCCGCACCATCCGTCAATGGCGAACTGTTGCCTGCGGTAATGGTGCCGCGGCCGCTGGTGCGATCGAAGGCCGGTTTCAGTTTGGCGAGTTTCTCCATCGACGTGTCGCGGCGCGGAAAATGATCTTTGTCGACGCCATCGACCGGTACGATCAGATCGGCAAAGAAGCCGCGGTCCTGCGCAGCGACCGCACGACGATGACCTTCAAGCGCAAGTTCGTCCTGCTCGGTACGGCCGATCTTCCAATCCTTGGCCATGTCCTCGGTGTGCTCGCCCATGCTGCGGCCGGTGACACGGTTTTTGACCTCCGGGATGTAGAGCCGGATGTCGGACGACCGCAGTCGGCTCAGATTGCGCAGACGATCGCCAGTGCTACGCGCCTGCACGACACGGCGAAGCCAGACCGACAGATTCATGCCGAGCCCGATCTGGACTCGGGTCATGCTGTCGACGCCGCCGACCAGCGCGAGCGCAGCACGGCGCGCGCCGAGCATGCCGGCCGCTTCGAAGGCCGCAACCATGCTGGTCGAACACTGCATGATGGTCGTAAAAGTCGGCACATGCGGATCGAGCTTGGCATCGAGCCAGACTTCCCGCGCTAGATTCGAATAAGCGAGATTGCCGACGACAAAGCCCCAGACACCGAAATCGATCGGACCGCTGGCCTGCGCCGCCATCGCTTGGACGACAGGCACCGACAGCGCCAGCGAATCACGCGCGGCGAACGGACCATCCACACCGACAAACGGCGTGCGTAAGCCCGCCGCCAGCCAGATTGATGATCCGTCTCCCGGCATCGTCTCCTAGCCTGCTGCTTTTGGCTCAGCGCTCTCGTCGGCTGGTTTGTCCGACACGCCGGCCTCGGCGAAGGTCGCCATGCCGGTGTGGCAGGCGAGCGCCGCACGCAGGATGTTAATTGCGAGCGCTGCGCCGGACGCCTCACCAAGCCGCATATTCATGTCGAGCAGCGGATCGAGATGCAATTCGTCGAGCAGCATGCGATGCCCCGCTTCCGCCGAAACGTGGGCGGCAATCGCATGCGACAGCGTGTCGGCGCGCAGCTTCGCCAGTGGCGCCACCGCCGCTGTGCAGACGAAACCATCGAGCAGCACGGGAATGCGATGCCGCCGCGCCGCCAGACAGGCGCCCATGATCGCGGCCAATTCTCGGCCGCCCACCGTTGCCGCGACCGCCAACGGGTCTCTGAGAGTCCGGGCGTGAAGCGTCATTGCCACATCGATCACGGCGCGCTTGCGCGACAGACCGTCATCGTCGACCCCGGTGCCGCGTCCGGCCCAGCGCTCACCGCCGCCGCCAAATAAAGCTGCCGCGATCGCTGCCGCCGCCGTGGTGTTGCCGATGCCCATTTCGCCGAGGCAGACGAGATCGCTGTCCGGCGACACCGCGTCATGGCCCACTTTCACCGCGGCGATAAATTCGCTCTCGCTCATCGCCGGCGCCTTAGTAAAGTCAGCCGTCGGCTGATTGAGCGATAGCGGAATGACCCGCAATTGGGCGCCGCCGGCGCGCGCCAACTGATTAATGGCGGCGCCGCCATGGGCGAAATTCGCTACCATCTGCACCGTGACTTCGGCCGGGTAGGCCGAGACGCCACGCGCGGTCACGCCGTGATTGCCGGCAAAAACCAGCACTTCGATCTTGTCGAGCCGGGGCGGCGCGTGACCCTGCCAATGTGCCAGCCACGCCACCAGATCCTCCAGCCGGCCGAGGCTTCGCGGCGGCTTGGTCAGGATCGCCTCGCGCTGGGCAACGGCGTTGCTCGCGGCGGGGTGCCCGCTCGGCAGGTCGAGACAGACGGCGCGCAATTGGGAAAATGAGGTAAAATCAGCCATATTTGTTACCCTTCACACCCGGCAGGAGCCTGGCAAAAACTCTAGCAAATCCACCACCGCCGCTTCAAACGATACCTCTATGACCGATCCAATCATGACCGATCCGACAACGCCCGATCCCACAATGTCCGAAGCCAAGACGTCAGATGCTAAGACGACGGGGCCGATCACGCCGGCGCCCGGTTTGCTTGAAGAGCGGATCGAAGAAATCAAAGCAAGCATCGTCTTTTGCACGCGGCTGCCGCTGTTGCGGCCGGCACCGATTGCCGGCGTCGCGATTGGCAAAGCGGCATGGACGTTTCCGCTTGCGGGTCTTTTGATCGGACTGATCGCAGCAGCCGTCTATGCGCTCGCGCACAAACTCGGTCTGCCGTCTTGGCCGGCGGCAACGCTGACCGTCGCCGCAACGCTGCTCGCGACCGGCTGTCTGCATGAAGACGGGCTTGCCGACACTGCCGACGGCTTCGGCGGCGGCAAGACGCGCGAGCAGAAACTTGCGATTATGCGCGACAGTCGCATCGGCACCTACGGTGTTTGTGCGCTGGTGCTGTCGCTCCTTATTCGCATCGGCGCGCTGGCAAGTTTTTTCGATACCCGATCGGTGCTCTGGGCGCTGATAGCGGCACATGTCGGCGCGCGTGCGGCGATGCCGGCGCTGATGTTTCTCCTCAAGCCGGCGCGCAGCGACGGACTGTCGTTTGCCGCCGGTCATCCTTCCGGCAATGCAGTCGCCATTGCGCTCGCCATCGGCTTCATCGTGCTCGCCATTGCCTTGCGTCCGTTGCGCGGCATTGTTGCTTTGATCGGCCTCGGCGTTGTTATCTTGCTGATGGCGTGGCTCTCCAACCGCCAGATCGACGGCCAGACCGGCGATGTGATTGGCGCACTTGAGCAGGCGAGCGAAGTTGTCATTCTGCTCGTGGCGCTGGGTTAGCGTCACGCGGCGAGGGCTTCATCCGGATCGAGCGGCAGCTTCACTGGCTGCTTGCGCTTTGCCGACAGATCGAGCGCTTTGGTCAGCATCAAGCGATTATGCGCTTCGGCTGCGGTCGCGGCTTGCGTCGGCAGACCGAGCGAAACGCGATTGAGAAACGACACCGTTTCCTCCGCCATCGGGCCGCGCAATTCGCCGAGTGCCATGTCGCCCGGCGGATAGGAGCCCATGAAATCGACGAGGCGGCTCGCATCCGGCGCATAACCCTCACTTTGCGGCGCGGAGACCGCGAGCACGATATCGCGATGGGTGTCGTCAATGGTGAGCACACCATGCGTGCCGTTGATGCCGACTTCGAGACTGTAGACCGCGCCGGGCCAGGTCACCGGCAGCGCCCAGGAGATGCTGAGATTGTGCACCGTACCGTCGGCGAACATGATCATGCCGGCAGTGGCATCGATACCCTGATAGAGCGGGCCGAGCACCGCATCGACCGAACGGGCATAGCATTCGACCGGCGTTTTCTTTTCCAGATACCACATGACGATATCGAGCGCGTGTGTACCCGAGATCACCATCGGCGAGATCGTCTTCGGATCATTGGTGCGCTTGTAATTGTCGATGGCAACCAGCCGATTCATGAAAGCGCGCGAGGTGACAAGGGTGACATCACCCAATGCGCCGGTTCGCACTTTTTCCTTTGCACCGAGCCATTTGCGGCGAAACCGCTGGGTGTAACCGACCACGGCGTCGAGCTTGGCATCGGTGATCGCTTTAAGAACACGCGCCGACTCTTTGAGATCGGTCGCGAGCGGCTTTTCGATCAGCATCGGCACGCCGCGCTCGACCGTCGCCAGCACCGGATCGACATGGAGGTGCTCGTCGGTGGCGATGATGGCGCATGTGACTTCGGGCCGCGCCAACAATTCGCGATGGCTGGTGGTGATGAAATCCGCACCGATACGCGCGCCGACATCGCCGCCACGATTATGATTGAGCTCGGCAATGCCGATCCATTCCACAGCAGGATGGCGCGCTGCCACTTCGCCACGGAACAGCCCGACGCGGCCGGCGCCGATGATCGCGAGCCCAACGCCTTTGGCGGAGTTTTTCATATGTTCAGCCCCGCGCGGTTTTTGATTTTGAGCTCCGCAATGCCCGAGATCGTTTCATTAGTGAGCGGCAAGTCGATCGGCTCATTGCGATCGGCGGAGAGATCGGCAGCGCTGTAAGTCTCCATCACCCGGCGCGCGCTTTCCGGCGTCACCATCACGTCGGTGTCGCGGATGCAGGCTTCGAGAAAATGGATGGTCTCCGGCCCGAGCCCACCGGCATAAACGTTGTCGACCCACTCGCCCGGCATGGTCGACATTGGAAATTCCTGGCCGCGCTTTTCGGTGTTGAGCCAATTGTCGCGCTGGGTGTCGTCGAGCGTGAGCGCGCCATCGGTGCCGGTGATCTCGATCCAGGTCGAGCAGTAATTCGGATAGCTCGGCGGAAAATTCCAGCCGCCGCCGATCATCACCACGACACCGTTGTCCATGGTCACGGTGGTGAACATGATGTCATGGGAGCCGTTGACCGGCTTCATATAGCCATAGGCGCCTTGGCTGTAGACGCGCACCGGCTTTGCGGGCTCAAGCAGCCAGAACACGAAGTCGAGATCGTGGGTCGACTCCATGACGACCGGCGAGAGCCGCACCCGGCTTGCGATCTTCTTGCCGAGTTCGCGCGACAGATGGCGGCTGACCAGCACCGAAACGACATCGCCAAGCGTGCCGTCGGTAATTTTCTTTTTGGCGAAAGCAATCTTCGGATTGAAGCGCTGTGAATAGCCGATGGTGAATTTCAGATTGTTGCGGCGTGATAGCTGGACCAGTTCGTCGGCTTCCCACAATTCGAGCGCGATCGGTTTTTCCAGCATGACGTTCTTGCCGGCGCGCAAACAATCGCGGGCGATTGGATAATGATTGGCCTCTGGCGTGGTCGAGACGTAGACGACGCGGATATTGTCGTTCTTGATGATGTCATTGTAATCGAGCGTGGCGGTCGCCGGCTTGAAGCGCGCTTTCACCTCGGCAAGCCGGTCCGGCTTGATGTCGCAGAGATGCAATTTGTCGACCAACGCCGTGCGCGACAGGGTGTCCGCACGCAACCCGCCGATCCAGCCGACGCCGATGACCGCTGCCTCAACCGTTTTCACTTATGTTTCCTCACCTTTTGCGGCCGGGATAAAGCCATGCCGCCGCGGCAGGCGCAACGGTTGTGCATCCTGCCCCGCGATAGCGGGCAAGGGGACCGCCCGTAGCTCACGTAGTGAACGGAGGGTGGTGGAAGGGGCGCGGGCATCGGAGACTCTTCTTCGACGAAAGTTAAGCGTTGAGTCCGAAGCCCCCTCCGCCACGCTCCGCGCGGTCGCCTCCCCGTTCACACGGGAGGATAAGCGAGGGCATTCTCGCGATGCGATTGCATCCGAGTTCTCCCAATTTCAGTTACGTGAAGCGCGAGACCGGGGCGGAAGGAGTGCGAGAGGGGTGGTGCCTCTGCCGTCTTCCTTCGCTGTCACCCGTTTCGCCGTTTGCCCGTCATTGCGAGCGTTAGCGAAGCAATCCAGTCTTCTGTGCAAGCCGCCCTGGATTGCTTCGTCGCTTCGCTCCTCGCAATGACGACGAAATAAAATAAGGAAGCGGAACGCCATCAGGCGCTGATCCGTATCCTCCGCGTCATCGGACGCGGCTCGCATCCTTTCGGATGCGCTCGCCTGACGGCGTTCCACCACGGCTCTCGCCAAAGAGACTCGTCATCCCCAGGGCTCAGCTTCAGGCCAGGGTTTCCTGGGACGCGGTCTGAACGGGCGTTACCCGCCATCGCCTGTCCCAGTCCAGCGAAGCACCTCGCGCCCCGGTCATAGTGCCGGGAGACATGATGCCCAAGCCGCCCGAGAGCAGGGTGCAAGCCCGCCCGCGGGTACCGCACTCGCCCCGCTAGTCCGGGAATGCCTCCTGGATAGCGTCCTCACAGGGCAAGATGATAGCTCGCATGTAATCTAAATAGTGACAAATGTCAACACAGAAGAGACAAAAATTCTCCTGCTATGCCGTTTCCTCTAGTCCTTGCGCTAGTAGTTCCGGAACCCAGTCGGAAACATCTGCAATTGTAACCTTGCTATTATGCTCCAAATAATAATCGCGCACCACGCCGTATTCTTCGCCAAACTTCGCGCGGAAGATGGTGCGCACGCGCTCATCTTTGCTCAAAACGCTTGAGAGCGCCCGGCGCGCATTCAGAAATTTTAAGGGAAATTCGGTGCCAAGCACGTAGAGATACTTGCGCTTGGCCGTATCGCTTTCGGCAAGCAGGAAGAAATCTTTGAAAATAGAATTCTGCCGGATCGACTCTGGGCCGCCGCGCCAGCGGATGAATTTGAATTCCGCTACCCGCAGATTCGTTTCAAGATCAAAATCTCTTCCGGTGTTTCCCGCTCCCAGGGAGACGTACTCAATCACCTCTCCCGGCTCCAAGATGCGCGGCAAGCAGAGAAGAACGCCAAGGGCGTGTATCGCAACGTTTACTTGACTCGCTACGCGCTTGAGCGTCGCCGCAGCAGCGAGTGTCTCCCGTTCAGCGCCATTCTTCGCTAGAACGGATTTGCACTTACCGAGATCCACACCGCGGATATCCGCCTCAACACGAGTAAGGGTCGCCGTCAAATCGGGACCGCTAAACTTCTGTAAAGCCGATAGGACTAAAGCGAGGTCCATAGGACAGTCTAACACTAGGGGTTATTGGGTGCGCCGTTTTTCGCGAGGCATGACAACTTTAAAAACCTTCTCAACAAACTGCGGATAGACCTCCGCGAGCTTCGGGACGACGACGTTGCGCATGAGATGCAGCGTCTCGGCGGATGGCGACGGCGTCACCGGCACGTCGGCCGGCAGGTCGAAATCGAAACCGGTATTGTCGCGCACCTCTTCGACGCTGTGGCCGGGATGTACGCTCGCCAAGCGGAAACGCCGCTTGCTCCGGTCGAAATCGAACAGGCAGCGATTGGTGATCAGCGCGATAGGCCCGCCGGTGCGATAGACATTGTCGGCATTGCCGCCCGGCGCGCTGATGAAATCGACTTTCGGCACCAGCGTGCGGCGCGAATGCTCGACCCGGAACAGGATCACCTTCGGCACGACGTAATAGAGATAGGCGGAGCCGAATGAACCGGGGAAACGCGCCTTGGGATGGGCGTAATCCCCGACACTGACCAGATTGATATTGCCTTCGCCGTCGATCTGGCCGCCGGAGAGGAAGAATACGTCGATCCTCCCCTGCCCGGCGCAATCGAACAGTTCGCGCGCGCCGTCGGTGAAGAAGGTGTTCTGCCGGCTACCGAGGAGGGAAACGCAGGGCCGGCCGTGACCTTTCTCGCGGGCAAGCAGCGCCGCCGTCGCTGGAATTGGCGAAGAAGCGCCGACCGCGACATGACGCACGTCGCCAATCAACCGGCAGATAGTATCGGCGAGAAGTTCTTCATCGCGGAAGGCTGCGTCCATCATGACCAACGACAATCACGCCGCGCGTTTTGCATGGACATAACGATCGAGATATTGCGCAAAACCTTCGGGCGTTGCGGCGAGCCGTGCATATTCGCTCATATGCGCAGCATCAATGCCGTAATGATCCGGCAGCGGCAGCGGCCAGGCGCCGCGTGGCTCGACCGCGACAGCCTCGACATAGAAGCCGGGGAGCGTGCCGGCGGCATAATGCGGATCGCGCGACAGGTCGCCGTCGAAAATCTGTTCGACGGTGACGACGGTCTTGCGCGCGGCGTGTGCCAAAGCCATGAGCTCGCGCTGCACGCCGATGAAAACATTGCCGGCATAATCGGCGAGCGGCGCGTGGAAGAGCGCCACGTCGGGAACGAGCGCCGGCAAGAGCACGATGGGATCGTCGTTACCGAATGGATTGTCGATCACTTTCCAATCCGGCCGATGCTGCAAGACATCCGAGCCGATCAACCCGCGCAGCGGCATGAACGGCACGCCCTTCTCGGCAGCCTGGAATTGCGCATGCAGCGCCGGACAGGTGGCGTCCCGCATAGTGATCGCGCCGCCGAGGATCGCTGCGGTGAAACGCGGAGCCGGTCCGAATTCGCCGAGGCTGATGGCGGAGGACTCCAGCGTTTCGACACAGCCGGCGCCGATCAGCATGTCGGCCTGCAAGGTCGATGTCGGCAGCGTGATCAGATGTAGGCGCCTGACGCCGCGGCGGATCAGCGCCCGCGTCGCCGCCATCGGCACGCCTGAGGATTCACGCGGCACCGCAAGCAAGCAGCCGTCGGTGATCGGTGCGAGCGCTTCTTCCAGCGATTGAATAATCTCAGGCATGGAGCAAGATTACTTCCTCTCCCCGTCTGCGGGGAGAGGAAGATTGGTTACGACAGCGCCGACTTCACATTATCAGGCGAGAACGGCACGCGGCGGATGCGCACGCCGGTGGCGTCGAAGACGGCGTTGGCAATCGCGGCGGCGACCGGTCGCGTCGACGGTTCGCCGGCGCCGGTCGGCGCCAGCTCCGGATGGTTGATCAACACGCTCTCGATCGAACCCGGCTTCTCGGTGATGTCGAGGATCGGATAGGTCAGCCAATCGACGCTGGTGACGGTCTTGTTGTTGAACTTGACCTCTTCCCACAGCGTGCGGCTGGTGCCCTGAACGATGTTGCCCTCGATCGCCAAGCGAAGGCCATCGGGATTGATGATCTGGGCGCAATCGTGGGCGACGGTGAATTTCTTCGCCCAGATCTTGCCGGTGCGGCGATCGACATCGACCTCGGCGATGACGGCGACGCGAGTGCCATTCCGCTGCGCATAGGCGATGCCGCGGCCGGAGACTTTCTCCCCGGTCTGGCCCTTGTTCGGCGACGGCCGCGTCTGCCAGCCGGCTTTCTCCGCCGCCGCCTTGATCACCGCCGCGTCGCGCGGGTCTTTGATGTAGCGCAGGCGGAATTCGATCGCGTCCTGACCGACTGCAGCCGCCACTTCGTCCATGAAGGATTCGCTGGCGAAGTGAATCTGCGGACCGACCGGATCGCGCAAATGCGACGAGCGCAGCGGCGACGCACGATCGAGCAGCGGCGGGATCGTTTCCCAGGCCGTTCGCTTATTGGCGAACTCGTAGGATTCCGCCGGGATGCCGAAGCCGTCGCCGGATTTCAGATCGACACCAAGCGTCTGGCCGGCCAGCGTGTCGTACGGCTTGCTGCCATTGGTATCGACATCGACGCGCGAAAACGCTTTCGACAAAAAGTCGTAAGCGACGACATTGCCGTCGGCATCGAGCGCCGCACGGGCTTTGTGAATCGACGCCGGACCTTTCGGATCCCAACCGGTGCCCTGGTCGCGCATATATTGCACCCGGACCGGCTTGCCGACTGATTTGGCGAGGAAGGCCGCATCCATCGCGGCGTCATCGGCATCGTTGCGGCCGTAAGAACCGGGACCGGTTTTCCAGATTACATGCACCGTGTTCTCAGGGACACCGAGCAGCGAGGCGAGACCGGCGCGCACGAAATGCGATTTCTGCGTGCCGCTCCAGCACGTCACCTTGCCGTCCTTGATCTCGACCAGCGAGCAGGCCGGACCCATGCTGGCATGCGACTGGAACGGCCATTCGTATTCCGCCTCAATGACGCGCGCGGCGTTCTTGAAAGCCGTATCGACGTCGCCGGCTGTTTTGCCTTCGACCTCGCGACGGCGCACTGGCGCATCGCGGATGTGATCGTAAAGCGCGTTCTGGCTCGGGAACGGCGGCGCGGCGTTCGACCACTCGACCTTGAGCGCGCGCGACGCCTTGATCGCGTCCCACTCCTTGTCGGCGACGACGCCGAGGAAGCCTTTGTCCCAGACGACCTTGGCGCTTGGGATATTGGCGATCGAAGCCTCGTCGACCTTCACCGGCACCGCGCCGGCGATGGCCGGACGGATCATGCGGCCATGGACCATGCCCGGCACTTTGACGTCGGTGCAGTAGTCTTCCTGTGCGAAGACTTTCGGCGCGACGTCGGAGCGTTTGATTGGCTGGCCGACGACCTTGTGCAGCTTGGCGTCTTTCGGCGTCGCTTTGCCCGGCGCGTAGAGCGGATTGCCGTATTTCTTGTTCCAATCGAGCTGGACGTTGAAATAAGCGCCACCGACGAGTTCGCTGTAGCTAACTTTCTTGGTCGCGTCGTTGTTCAAATGCACGACGCCATCGGTCACCGTGAGCTGGTCTGCCGGCGTGCCGAGTTTATCGGCGGCCATGCCGACCAGCACCCGGCGCGCTTCCGCAGCGGCGACGCGCATCTGCTTGCCGCCCTCCTGAATGCCGGTTGAGCCCGAGGCGCCGCCCTGATTCACGCTGGTCGCGGTGTCGCCCATGAACACTTTGACCGCCGTAAACGGCGCATCGAGTTCTTCGGCTACGATCTGACCGATAGCAACGTGCAGACCGTGACCCATATCCATCTTGCCGAAATAGGCGGCGACGGACCCGTCGGATTTGATGGCGATATAGCTCGACAGCTGATCCGGCATCAGCGGCGGCTGCGTGCCGGCGAGCATGGCGTTGTCGGCGGCTTGCGCGGCCTCGAAGGCGAGCGGCGCGCCGATGGAAACGACGAGCGCACCACCGGCCTGAAGAAGCGCGCGGCGCGAAAAGGCGAGAGGCTGTTCGTGTCTGGTCATGTCTGCCTCCCTCAACCCATCATCTCGGCGGCACGCTTGACTGCGCGCATGATCGCCATGTGGGTGCCGCAGCGGCATTTGAGGCCCTCGAGCGCCGATTTGATCTCGTCTTCGCTCGGCTTCTTCTTGTCGTTGAGGAAGGCGGCCGCGGTCATGATCCAGCCATTGATGCAGTAGCCGCATTGCGGCACTTGCTCTTCGATGTAAGCGGTCTGTAGCGGATGCGGCTTTTGCGGCGTGCCGAGAGCGGCAAGCGTCACGATCTTGCTGTCACCGACCGCCGAGACCGGGGTGATGCAGGAGCGGATCGCCTGGCCGTCCATATGCACGGTACAGGCGCCGCATTGGGCAAGGCCGCAACCGAAATGCGGATTGTTGAGGCCGAGATCGTCGCGCAACGCGTAGAGGAGCGGCATATCCTCATCGGCTTCGATGCTATGCACCGTGCCGTTGACGTTCAAAGAGTATTTCTGCAATGCGGATTTTTGGTCCATATGGGGCATCCTCCTGACGTGCGGTTCGGCTTTGCTCGGGGGAACCGCATGTGCCGGTGTGACCCGATGCCGCTATCATCCGCGGCGCGAAGGTTATTCCCAAACCGCCGCGTTGGGAACACGGTTGCGGCCGGAATTTTCTCGACTATCTTGCGGCGCAATTTTTGGGAGGTCGTCCAGATGAAGCGAATTAACAGCTTCGCGATGTTTGCCGGCGCATGCGCGTTGTTTGCGCTTTGCGCCGGTCCGGCTTCGGCACAGTCAAAACCATGGCGGCATGCGCTGATCCAGCCGAAAAGCGACGCCGGCATTCTGCTGATGCCGCAATATGACGGCTCCTTCAAAAAAGTCGGACTCGACGTCGGCATCACCAATGTCAAAGACGATGAGATCATGCTCAAGGCGCTGATCGCCGGCGACCTCGACAGTTTCGAAGGCGGCCCCGGCGCGGCGATGATCGCCGATGCGCATGGCGCTGACGTCAAGATCGTCGGCTGCAGCTGGCTGATGGTGCCGCATGGCGTCTTCGTTCACGACGACATCACCGCGATGGACCAGCTCAAAGGCAAGACCATAGCGATCTCTTCGCCCGGTGCATTCCCCGATCTGTTCGCGCGCGGCGCGCTCGATCATTTCAAAGTGCCGGAAGACAGCGTGCAATTCGCAAGCCTCGGCGGCGATCTCGACCGCTACAAGGCGCTGGTGGCGAAGGTCGTCGATGCCGCCGTCGTTTCCGGCGAATACACGCCGCTCGCCGAAAAAGAGCATATCAAGATGCTGGTCGCGGCGAGGGACGCGCTGCCGCATTTTGTGCGCATGTGCGAGCAGATGACCGGCGCGACCTTGAAAGCGCGCGGCGAGGATGCAGCGAAATTCATGGCCGGCGAAATGCTCGGCCTGCGCCATGCCGCGGCGAGCAAAGCCGACGTCGTCAAGGCGACGCAGCAAATTGCTGAGATCAAACCAGACGATCCGCGGCCTGCCTTTATCTACGATCTCGCGATGGCGCAACACTCGATCGGCACCGACACGCCGATCCCAACGGAAGACCTTGCCTGGATGAACGACGAACTGGTCAAGGTCGGCAAAATCCCAAAGCCCGTGGATCTCAACAGCATCCTGGTCAGTAAGCCGCGCGAGGACGCACTCAAGCTCATCGCAACGATGCATTGACGACTGAGGCGGCGAAGGCGACAAGCACGTATGGGTGAAGTCAGCCTGATCGACGTGTCGAAGCGCTTTTCGCTGCGCATCGAGGGCAAGCCGCAGATTGTGCGGGCACTTGACCGTTTGAACTTCACCGTGAGCGATGGCGAGGTGGTGGCGCTGATCGGCCCGTCCGGCTGCGGCAAGACCACGGCGCTTCGCATCGCCATGGGGCTCGAGACAGCGACCAGCGGCGCGGTGACCATCGACGGCGTCACCATCAAAGGCTGCGGTTACGACCGCGGTATCGTTTTCCAGCATGCCGAGCTTCTGCCCTGGTTGACCGCACTGCAGAACGTCGAGTTTGGCCTGGAGATGAAAGGCATGCGCGGGGCGGCGTTGCGCGACACCGCAATGAAATATCTGACGCTGGTCGGCCTGGCGGACAGCGTCAAGCGGCGGCCTTATCAACTGTCCGGCGGCATGCAGCAGCGGGTCGGCATTGCGCGCGCGCTCGCCATCGATCCGAAAGTGCTGCTGATGGACGAACCGTTCGGCGCGCTCGATGCGCAGACGCGCGAGACGCTGCAAAGCGAACTTCTTGAGATCCACGCTCGCACCAAGAAGACCATTCTGTTCGTGACCCACGATCTCGATGAAGCGGTGCTGCTCGCCGACCGCGTCGTGGTCATGGAGCACGGGCGCCTCCAAGAAATCTTCACCGTCCCGTTGCCGCGCCCGCGCGGCGATCTCTCCGCCATCCGCGGTTCGGACGTCTTCGCACAAACTCGCTATCGCGTCTGGCGCGCGCTGCATGCCGGCGCGCAGCCGTTGCATTGAGGCGAGCGATGGCTGAGCTTGCCGACAACGTGACAACGATCTCCGAGGCCGATGAAATCGATCCCGGCAAACGCCGCGTGCCGCGCTGGGTGATAACCACCGCGTCGATCGTGATCCTGCTCGCGATCTGGGAATATTTCGGCCGGGACATCAATCCGATCTTCGGTTCTTATCCGAGCGCGATCTTTGCCGCCTTCGTCACTCTCGTCCGCAACGGCAAGCTCGGCGTCGCACTTCTGCAAAGCGTGCAGCCGTTTTTGCTCGGCTATAGCGTCGCCATCGTCATCGGCGTGCCGCTCGGGCTTGTGATCGGACGCTTCTGGATCGCCGAAGCGGCGCTCGGCATTCTGGTCACCGGCGGCTACGCGATGCCGCTGGTCGCGCTGGTGCCGCTCTTGGTGTTGTGGTTTGGCCTCGGCTTTGCGGTCAAGGCCGCCGTGATTTTCCTAATGTCAGTGTTTCCGATCACCATCAATACCTGGCTTGGCGTGAAGTCGGTACCGAAGACTTTGATCGATGTCGGCAAAGCGCTGGTCGCTTCGGACGCGGTTATTCTCCGCCGCATCGTGCTGCCGGCGACGCTGCCTTACATCATGGCCGGCATCCGGCTCGCCGTCGGCCGCGCCGTGGTCGGCATGGTGATCGCCGAGTTCTTCACCTCGATCTCCGGGCTCGGCGCCATCATCATCAATTCGGCAAACAATTTCGACACCGCGACCATGTTCGTGCCGATCATCGTGCTGATGGTGCTCGCCGTCGGCCTGAACTCATTGATCGGCTGGTTCGAGCGCTTTGTCGCGCCGTGGCAGGCGGAAATCGCCGGGCGCGATCAGAGCTGACGCGAGATCATCGCCATAGCGTTTTAGTCGCCAGCCGCGCGCCCTCGACCAGGCTTGCGAATTTGGCCCAGACAATCTCCGGTTCGATCTCCGGTGGCTTGTTGGTGTAGAGCGTCGAGGCGAAGCCGCAATCGGCGCTGGCGATCACCCGCTCGCGCCCGACCATGCCGGCAAGACGCGTGATGCGTTGCGCGACAAGCTCGGGATGCTCGACCAGCTGCGAGGCTTGGGTGATGCAGCCGGGCACCAGCACTTTGTCGTCCGGCAATTTCACCGTCTCCCAGATCTGCCATTCATGCTCATGGCGCGGGTTCGCCATCTCGAACGAATAATATTTAGCGCGGATGGTGACGATGAGGTCAGCGAGATATTTCATTTCGAAGTCGCTCGCGCGCGGGCCGATATTGATGCCGTAACAAGTATGATGCCGGATGCGTTCGGGCGGAATGTTGCGCAGCGCGTGATTGAGAATTTCGATGCGGTGCCGCGCCCATTTGCGCGAGTCTTCCGGTGTCTCTTCCGGCGTCAGCATGTAATGCATGGCAAGCCGCGGATCGTCGATCTGCACGTCGAAGCCGGCCGCGACGATGCCCTCATATTCCTCGCGCAGCGCTTCGGCGACGGCGAGCAGGTGCTCCTCCTCGCTTTTGTAGTAGCGATTCTCCATCGTGCCGGCGCAGCTCGATGGCGACACCGAGGGAATGAAGGTGCCGACGGCGCTAGCGCCTTTCAGCGCCGCTTTGAAATTGGCGATGTCCTCGGCCAATTGCTTCTGGCCGGCGTAACGGATCGGCCCGGTGCAGGCGAGTTTCGCCGGTTGCGAGCCGGAATGCGCGCCGTCCTTGTAGAAATTCGGGAATGCCACGTTCTCGCGGGTCCGGCGCTCACCGGATTTCGGCGTGATCGGCTCGAGACCGGTCAGCCGGTCGGCGATGTAGTTCTGAAAGCTTGTCTTCGACTGCTCGCCGTCGCTGACGATGTCGACGCCAAGGTGGATCTGCTTGTGCACGACTTCGGCGACGGCCTCGGTGGTTTCGTGGGTCAGCAGCGATTGGTCATAAGGCTGTTTCATCAAACGCGAGAGTAAGAGATCGGACAACGCATCCCGCCGTGGCAGACTGCCGACACCGGTGGTGAGAATGCGGCGGCGGCTTTCCTCGGTGATGCTCATGATGACGTCCCGGATTGTTCTTGATTGCTGGGCTTGGCGAGATTGGTAACCGCGGCGAGCAACGCCCTGATGTCGCGTTCAGCAATGGCGCGGGTGATGAAGACCAGACGGCTTTCGCGTCCGGCGCCCGGCCAAGCCTGCAATTCGACCGGCGGATGCGCGAGGTGCTGCACATATTGCACCACCACCGGGCCGGTGCAGCCTTTCATATTGAGGATGCCTTTGACGCGGAGGAGATCGGCACCACGCAACGCGATCAGCGTCTCCATGGCGCGCGAGAAGGCAGGCCATTCGAAGGGCACATCTTGCGTGATCACAAAGCTTTCGATGCCGTCGCCATGCTCGGCCTCGGCGACGAAGACGCTGCGCTCGCCCGTCGCCGGCTCGATGATCCGTCGCGGATCGAGCGCGCCTGACACGGCGATGTCGATCGCCGCGCGCGGATTGAGGCGTTGCAAATTTTGCGTCAAGGCATCGACCACCGCAGGCGGCGCGAGATCGGTCTTCGAGATCACCAGGCGGTCGGCAAGAATGATTTGCTTGCGCGCCTCGGGCGCGGTCTCGATCGACGGGCCGCCATTGACGGCGTCGACCACCGTCAGCAGCACGTCGAGATGAAATTCGCCGCCAAGCGCGCGATCAGTCGAGAAGGTCTGCAGGATCGGCGCAGGATCGGCGAGCCCTGAGGTCTCGATAATAACCCGCGTGAACGGCGGCACGGTGCCGCGCTCGCGATCGAACACGAGACGGCGCAGTGCCACCTGCAGATCGGAGCGGGTGACACAGCAGACGCAGCCATTGCCGAGAAGAACCGTTTCTTCCGCGCTGTCGCGCAGCAGCGCGTCGTCGATGCCGACCGCGCCATATTCATTGACTATGATTGCGGTGCCCTGGCCTTCCGGCGAGTTCAGAAAACGCCGAAGCAGCGTCGTCTTGCCGGCGCCGAGGAAGCCCGTGACCACTGTGACCGGGAGCCGAGCGCCACGCTCGCGCTTCACCCGCCGTCCGAACAGGCTTGCCTCACGCGATGGGAAAAGATCGAGCAAGTGTCACCTCTCCCCGCATGCGGGGAGAGGTCGAGTGAGCGAAGCGAACGAGGGTGAGGGGGCCTCTCCGCGATTCTGAGCCCAGCGGACAGGCCCCCTCATCCCAACCTTCTCCCCGCACGCGGGGAGAAGGAGTTCGCAGCGTCTCCGCATCAGAAATCCATCTCCAGGATATAGAGGCCGCCGATATGGCGATCGACGGCGTAGACGATGCCGCGCTCATCGACGAACACGTCGTTCATCTGGATGGTGCCGCTTGGCGCGCCGGGAGGCGCCGGCGGCAGGAACACGCCGACTTCCTTCGGCTGATACGCATTGGAGATGTCATAGGCGCGCAAGCCGCCATTGAAGAACGTGCCAAGTACGATCTGATCGGACTTCCACGAGGTGGGCAGCGGCACGTTTTCGTGGATGTTGTGGGCGCCGAAGCGGCCGGCCTGCGCATAGACGGTGTGATCCGGCAGCGGGCAAGTCGAAATCGGCACGAGATTGGTTTCTTCGCGCGCGTCGAGCACCCAGACCAGCTTCGGCCAATCCGTCGCGTGGTCCTCGGTCGACTCGTCGGTCACCAGCATCAGCCCGCGATCGAACAGCGGCACGATGGTGTGCATGAAGCCGGTGTAGGGCGGCGAATTGGTCCACTGCGAAATCTTTTTCGGATTGGCCTTGTCCGAAATGTCGAGCACGAACATGCCGCCGTCGATGTAAGCGAGATAGCAGCGGTCGGGACGCTGCGGATAGACATTGCAGTTGTGCGCGCGATAGCCCTTGTCGATCGGATGGCGTGGCGGCGGCATCACATTGTCGCCTTGACGCGTGCCTGGCATCCACCAGCGGCCAACCTCGACCGGCTTCGACGGATTGCGCACGTCGACGCAGCGATAGAATTGATCGTCGAGCGGATTGGTCGGCGCGAAGTCGCGCGAGCCCGAAGCGCAATGCACATACTCGCCGTCGCAGAACCAGAGCTGATGCACGCCGCGCGAATGCGGGCCCGAGCAATCGAAGAAGCCGACGGATTTTGGATTTTCCGGCTTGGAAATATCGAACAGTTCGAAGCCCGCCGGCTGCAAATCCTTTTTCGAGGTCTGATAGGCGACCGCCATCATGTTGCCGCAGGTCTCGAGCGAGTTCGAGCGCATATTGGCGTGCGGCAGATCGGTCTGGCACACAACCTTCGGCTTGCGTGGATCGGAGACGTCGACAGCGGTGAAATTCTTCGGCGCACTTTCATGCGCCAGCCAGATGATGCGCCGGCCGTCAGGCGCGATCTGCACCGACATGCCCTCGCCCATGCCACCGAAGCCGCCGAGCATGTCATGCGCCAAAAGCTTGAAATTCCAGGTAACGGGCTGATAGCCCTTGGTCAGCGGGCTTTGTTCGGCAACGGACATAAGTTTTAGTCTCCTGCACTCTCTTGTTGGGACTCTCTTCTCGCGGGCGCCGGCGTGATTATGCCTTTTATTACGCTTTAGCCCGCGCGCGATCCATGAAATCCGGACGCAATGCCGTATTCCAATCCGGAATGGCGTTGATCTTCCTGTCTCTCAGCAGAATCTCGGCCTGCTCCTGCATGTAGGGCTTGAGATCGCCTGGGAATCCGGGATGCACCTCGACCCGGCCGAGCGCGGTCTCGAAGGTCGAAAGCGACATCGTGTAGCCCTTGCTGGCGTAGAAGCCATAGATCACGTCGGCGACCTTCTTCTGGTTGTTCTTGAAGTCATCGGCGACATCTAGCCAAGCCTTCAGATAAGCGACCACAGTGTCGGGCTTCTGCGCGACGAAATCCGGTGTTGCCGCCATGAACACCGGCATCGGATCGACACCGGAGAAATCCATGAGATCGGTGCCGATGCCCTGATCGACGGCAATGGCATTATACGGCTCGACATTGACCATGGCATCGACTGTCTTGGCGGCAAGCGCGGCGACCATATTGTTCACGTCCATCCGCACTTCCTCGTAATCGCCTTTCTTCAAGCCGTGCTGCGGCATGATGGTATCAACGAAGACATTCCCGACCGACGAGCCGGTCTGGTTGGCGATCTTCTTGCCGCGCAAGTCCTCGACCTTGGTGATGTTGAGGTCTTTGCGGGTGACGATGCGCGAGGTCTTGCCGACATGCTCGATCAAGGCGATGGCGATAAGCCCACCTTTGGCATTGCCGATGATGAAGGACTGTCCGGCGTAAGTGCCGAGATCGACCTGGCGCGCCACCATTTGCTGCATGGTGAGATTGCCGGATGGCACCGCGAAATCTTCGACCGCTATGCCATGTTTTTCCAGATAGCCGGACTTCATCAGATAATAAGTCGGCATGCCCCAGATATTGGTTTGATAGCCTTGCCGGACGGTCTCGGCGGCTGAGGCCCAGCGCGGCACCGCCACGCTAGCCGCAAGCGCGCCAGCCGCGGCCAAGCCTTGCCGCCGGGTGATGAGCGATTGATCCGTCATTGGTTCGTCCTCCTGCTGTCGTTCGATTTTTTGCTTTTTATTGTTGGTCTTGCTGCATGCCGAATTCAATGATGCTCGCAGTCACGTCTTCCGAGGTCTTCTTGATGACCGCGCCGAGTTCTTGCGGCGTCGAGGAGATTGGGATCGAACCGCCGTTTTCGATGATGGCTTGATAGTCCGGCGTCGCAACAATCGGTGTAATACGATCGTGCAGCGTTTTAATAATCGACTCCGGTGTGCCGGTGGCGGCGCAGATGCCGAGCCAGCCGAAGCGTACGAAATCGATTCCCTTTTCGCGCACCGTCGGGATTTCCGGAAGATTCTTCAGGCGTTGCGGAGCGGTAACGCCGACGATCTTGAGCTGCTTCGCCTGGTATTGCGGCACGATGGCGAGCGTCGGCGAGACGTAGAAGCCGACACGGCCGGCGACCAATTCCTGGACCACCTGCGCACCGCCGCGAAATGGAATGCGGTTCATCGTGATGCCGGCTGCTCTTTCGAGTTGCCGTGCCATGATCTCCTGCGCAGAACCGACACCGATGGTGGCATAGGCGACATCGCCCGGATGCGCCTTGGCGTATGCGATGAAGCCTTCGAAATTATCGGCCAGGACAGCGTTCGACACCGCGAGCCCATAATAATATTCGGCGATCAGCGAAATCGGTGCGAGATCGGACAGTTTGAAGCCGACATTGCGATACACCGCGACATTGATCGGATCGAAATGCGTGCAGAGAAGGAGCGTGTAGCCGTCGGCCGGCTGCGCCAAGAGATCGCGTGTCGCCATGATACCGGCGGCTGCCGGTTTGTTCTCGACATAGACGCGCTGACCGAGAGCTTCGGAGAGCTTGTCGGCGATGAACCGCGCCGGAATATCGGTTGGGCCGCCGGCGCCGAAGCCGACCAGAAGCCGGATCGGTTTGGTCGGATAGGCTTCTTCAGCGCGGGACGGCAGCGCGCCAATAGTCAGCGACACAAATGCAAGAGCGGCAAGAACACGCCAGGAGACACCACAACGAAACTTCACGCAGTTTTCTCCTGGCCTGCCGATTGACACGTCTCCTGCCCCAGGAGGCTCAGCAATTCCTTTTGCCGATCTAGAAATTCGACACTGAGCGGATCACGCGGCCGCGGCAGGTCGATACGGATTTCAGTCTTCACCGTGCCGGGATGCGGCGTCATCACGATCACCCGGTCGGCGAGATAGACCGCTTCGGCGACATTGTGGGTGACATAGATGACGGTCTTGCGCGTCTCGCGCCAAACCTCGGCAAGAAGCCGCTGCATGTCGTCGCGAGTCAAAGCATCGAGCGCGGCGAACGGCTCATCCATCAACAGCACCGCCGGATTGTAGGCGAGCGCGCGGGCGATCGCGACGCGCTGTTGCATGCCGCCGGACAGATGATGCGGATAAGAGCGCGCGAAATTTTCGAGCTTTACGAGGCGCAACTGTTCGAGCGCGATGGTCTCGCGTTCGGCTTTTGCCACACCTTTCATTTCGAGCCCAAAGGCAACATTGCCGAGCGCGGTGCGCCAAGGAAACAACTGCGCGAAATCCTGGAAGACGACACCGCGATCCATACCGGAGCCGTTGACCGGCGCACCGCCGATGCGGATTTCGCCTGCGGTCGGGCTCAAAAAACCAGCGATGATGTTGAGAAGCGTCGACTTGCCGCACCCGCTCGGGCCGACAATGCAGAGGAACTCGGACGCCTCAATGCCAAAATTGACCCCGCGCACGCCGGGGACCGTGCGGCCGGGAGTATCGTAGATCAGGGTGATGTCCCGTGCCTCGATATGGGGCATCGGCGTTTCCTAACTCCCAGCGACTTGTCTAACATCCGCGCTTCTTAAGCGGCGCGGCGCAGGCTTTGTGCCAGAAGCCGGCGATGACGGCCAGTGTCATTGGCGTAAACGTCATCGCGCTAAAGATGGGGAGGCATCATGAGAGCCGATTGGGGAAGGCGTACGGGCGCTGTGTGCCCGCTCACCGTGGGCACGATTGTAGCGGCACTCGCCCTCATCGCGCCAGCTTGGCCGCAGGCGTTTCCGAACCGGCCGATCCATTTCATCGTCAACTTCGCGCCGGGCGGCACCGGCGATATCACCGGCCGCATCGTCGCTAATCAGCTCGGCGCCGAACTCGGCCAATCGATCGTGGTCGAGAACCGATCCGGCGCCGGCGGCACCATCGGCGCACGCGACGTCGTCAATGCGGAGCCTGACGGCTACACCCTCACCGTTGGTCAGACGCCCGAGATCGCGGTCAATCCCTATTTCATGAAAGACGTCGGCTATGATGCGCTCAAAGATCTGCAGCCGATCGCGCTGATCGGCGTCGTGCCGCTGGCTCTCGTGGTGCCGGCCGACTCACCCTATGCGACCATGGCCCAATGGGTGGCGGCGCTGCGCGCGAAGAAGCCGATGAATTTCGCTTCCGCAGGTGTCGGCACGCCCGGTCATTTCGCGGGCGAGTTGCTGAAGCTCAAGCTCGACAACAATCTCACCCATGTCCCATATAAAGGCGCCGGCCCCGCGCTTGCTGATGTCGCCGGCGGCCATGTCGATTTCTATTTCCCTGGTTATCCGGGAGCGGTGCCGCTGGTGCAAAGCGGCAAGGTGAAAATGCTCGCAGTGTCGACCGCGAAGCGGACCGGGCAAGCACCGGATATTCCGACCATCGCCGAGACGACCGGGTTGACCGATTTTGATTTCACGCTCTGGGCCGGCGTTTTTGGGCCGCGCGCCATGCCAAAGGATTTGGCGCAGCGCTTGAATGCCGCGATCAACAAAGTCATTCTCGAGCCGGACATCAAAGCGAAGCTGCAGCTGAACGGCTGCGACGTGCAAGCGTTGTCAATCGATCAACTCACAGCTTTCACACACGTAGAGATCGAGCGCTACCGCGGCATCATCAAAGCAGCAAATTTGAAGCCAGAGTAAACTCTCTATCCGATTTTAATCCCCGAGTTGGTATATAATCTCAGTCGATTCGCTACTTGCATAGTCGTTGGGCAATTGAAATGGCCGACGAAAAGCGCTCCCAAATCATTCCGGAGCATTTCGGCGTACCCCGCGTGGACCCGGGGTGGATTTATGCCGTGCGCACTGGGAATCTCGTCAAGGTGGGCAAGACGACTGACCCTCAGCGCCGTTTGCTCAGGGAGGCCAATACTTGGTGTCCCCACGCCTTAGAGCAAATTCTAGCCAAACCTTTCTGGAACATTCGAAAGCTCGAATATTCATTGCATGCCGCGCTCGCAGAGCACTGGCATCGCGGTGAATGGCACAAGTTCGAAGAGGCTTATTGGCTTAAATTTTTTATGGATGCTTTTGATGAGTTTAGTAACGAAGAGAGCAAACGCGATCTAAACTCCGTCAATTTCATTTATTGGATGAATGGCACCAACTATGTTGAAGCAATTGAGGCACAGTGCGAGCACCGAATGACTCTACGGAAGTGGCGCGAGCATCGCGGCGATCCATGGCGCTTCACGCGAAAGGCCATACTGGAAAAAATGCGGGAAGATTGCGCAGTACGGGACTAGCTGTTCGCAGGCGGTCTCACAATAAGGCGGCCTGCCCGCGCGCGTCTATCTTGTCCTGCGTTTTGGTTTCGAAATCGCTGGCGTCATGGCGCTCGCGCAACTGTTCCTCAGGAGGTCCGCTGGCGCGGTTGACCATTCGCCCGCGCTTGACGGCCGGGCGCGCACCGATTTCTTTGGTCCAGCGCGTCAGATTTTTATAGTCGTGCGTCTGCAGGAACTTACGCGGATCGTTGTATGAGGCGCCGTTCAACATGCCGTTGCCGTACCATGGCCAGATCGCCATGTCGGCGATTGTATATTCGTCACCGGCAATGAATTGATTGTCCGCAAGCTGCCGGTCGAGCACGTCGAGTTGGCGTTTCACCTCCATTGCAAAACGATCAATCGCGTATTTGATCTTCACTGGAGCATAGGCATAGAAATGCCCGAAGCCGCCGCCGACATAAGGCGTTGAACCCATCTGCCAGAACAGCCAGTTGAGCGCTTCAGCACGCTTTCCGCGATCCTTCGGCAGGAAGGCACCGAATTTGTCTGCCAGATAGAGCAGGATCGAGCCGGATTCGAACAGGCGTTGCGGCGGCTGTTCGCCATAGTCCATAAGCGCCGGAATTTTGGAATTCGGGTTCACTCCGACAAATCCGCTGCCAAACTGGTCGCCCTCGCCGATCCGGATCAGCCACGCGTCATATTCCGCTCCGCTATGACCGGCGGCCAGCAATTCCTCCAACATGATCGTAACTTTGACGCCGTTAGGCGTCGCCAGTGAATAGAGCTGAAGCGGATGCTTTCCGCGTGGCAACGCCTTCTCTTGCGTCGCGCCCGCGATGGGCCGGTTGGTGTTGCTATAGCGCCAATTGGGGCTGTCGTTTTTCTCCCAGACCCAGACGTCGGGCGGCGTGTATTCTGGTGTGTTGGTCATGTTGAACTCTCTTATGTCGACGGGTTGGTCGAATGGATGAAAAAATTCGCTGCGCTCTCGATCTAACTCTTAGCGCTCCGCGCTGTTTAACTTTTGGCGCTCCGCACCATGCCCCAGCGATAGATGGTGGCGCGCTCGATCGAGCCGAAAACCAGGCGCTCGGTAACAAAGCCGATGGCGCCGATGACGACGAGCGACGCCAGCATCACGTCGGTGTTGAGGAATTCCTTGGCATCGAAAATCACCCAGCCGAGGCCGAAATTCGAAGCCGCCAGCATTTCGGCGCCAATCACCGCGACCCATGAACGCAGGAATGATTGGCGGAGGCCTGCGATGATAAAAGGCGAGGCGCCGGGAATCATCACCTTCCAGAACAAAGCCCGCTCATCCGCACCCATGGCGCCCGCGGCACGGAGCCAGATCGGATTGACTGCGCGCACGCCGGTCCAGGTGTTGAGCAGCATCGGAAACAGCGCCGCGTAGAACACGATCAGGATCGTGACGGTGTTGCCGAGACCGAACCAGAGAATGAACACCGGCACCCAGGCAAGCGATGGAATTGGCATCAGTGCGGAGGTGAGCGGCAAGACGAAATTCTCGACGGCGCGAAACCGCCCCATCAGCACGCCGAGCGGCAGACCGACGGCGACGGCAAGCGCGAAACCGATAATCACGCGGTAGAGCGTCGCGGCCGCATGGACAAGCATGCTGCCGTCGGCGATGGAATCGACAAGCGTTGACGCAACGACACCGAGCGGCGGCATCAAAGCCGGTGCGAAATGTCCGCTTCGCGCCACGGCCTCATAAACAGCGGCCAACGCGATCAATGTCAGCGCGCCGCGCCGCAACGAACGGATGCGTTCTTTAGTGAAATACTGTGTCACGTCATCATGCCCCAGCGGATGACGGTGTATTCCTCAAGTTTTTGGAACACGAATTTTTCCAAAACCAGCCCGATAGCCGCAATCGCGGCAATGCCGGCGAGCATTACATCGGTGTTGAGAAATTCACGGGCGCCGAAGATCAGCCAGCCAAGACCCCACGGCACGGCAGCAAGCATTTCGATGCCGACCAAAATACGCCACGCTTGCGCCAGACCGAGACGGAGGCCGGTCATGATGTAAGGCAGCGCGCCGGGAAGAATCACATGCCGGAACAGCCTGCGATCATCGGCACCCATTGCCTGCGCCGAGCGCACCCAGATTTCTTTGACTGCTTTCACGCCGGTCCAGGAATTGAAGATGATCGGAAACGCCGACACAAAAGCGACCAGCAGCACCGCCGAGACATTGCCGAGGCCGAACCACAACAGAAACAGCGGCGCATAAGCGAGCCCGGGGATTGGCGCGCCGATCGAAACCACTGGGAGGAAAATATCCTCGGCGCGGCGCGAGCGGCCCATCAGGATGCCGATGCCCACACCAACGACCACCGCTAGACCAAAGCCAGCGGCAAGCCGCACCAGCGTGTCGAACACGTGATGCGGCAGAATGCCGGACACGGTGAGGCGCACGAATGCCGCGGCGATCGCTTCAAGCGATGGGAACAGCTGCGGTGGAAAGAGCGCGAAATGCGCCACGGCTTCCCATATCGCGCCCACCACGATGAAGGGGAAAGCAGTGCGTGCCGCGCGCCGCAGCGGCCCATCCGCGGCGACTGGCGCCAGCGCAAAACTTTGCACATCGGCGAGATCAGACATGGTGGCGCACCATAATGCGCGGCGTCGTTGCAGGACAAGGTGCTTCGCCGACGCAGTCGCATCCCGCGCAAAAGCGGCTTTCCCTTTGCCGCCCCATGCTCTAGGAAACCCGCGACTTAGCTTGCACATGATCTTATCCGAAAACCGGCATCCACTTTTCGGGATCATGCTGGGGTGGATTGAACAACGATTGGAGTTTGGCGATGGCGAACAAGCAGAAGATCGGCTGGATCGGCATGGGCCGTATGGGCTATCCGATGGCCGAGCGGCTGATCAAAGCTGGCCATGACGTTTCCATCTGGAATCGTACGCGGGCCAAAGCCGAGCCGCTGGAGAAGATCGGCGGCAAGGTCGTCGATCATCTGTCCGATCTGAAATCCGTCGACATCCTGTTCTCGATCGTCGCCACCGGCCAGGACGTGCAGGAAGTTCTCTACGGCAAGCATGGCGTATCGAGCCAGGGCGGCAAGATGCCGCCGGTGGTGGTCGACTGCTCGACCATCTCAGTCGAAGAATCGGCGGCGATCCGCGACAAGCTCAAACAGCTCGGCAGCGATTTCGTTGCCTCGCCGGTCAGCGGCAACGCCAAAGTGATCAAGGCCGGCCAGTTGTCGGCCGTGGTGTCCGGCATCGAGGCAGCTGCCAAGGTCGCGATGCCGCTGATCGAAGTCTTTGCGCCGCGCGGCGTATCTTATGTGGGCGAAGGCGAACTCGCGCGGGTCTGCAAGATCGCGCATAACGTCATGCTCGGCGTCGTCATCGAAAATCTGATCGAGATTACGCTGCTCACCAACAAAATGGGCGTGCCGCGCGAGGCTTTCCTTGCCTTCCTCAATAATGGCGTGATGGGCTCGATGTTCACGCGCTACAAGTCGCCGGCGCTGGTCAATCTCGACTGGACCACGACATTCACGCCGGAGTTGCTGCGCAAGGACCTCGACCTCGGTCTCGAGCTCGGCCGCGAGATGGACGTGCCGATGCCGGTAACGGCGGCGACGCGCGAAGTGTTGCAGGGACATTTCGGCGCAGCGACTTTGCAGAAGAATCCTGAAGAATATCTGGCCAAGGATTTCGCGGCACTCGCCGAAACCATGGCGCTCGCCGCCGGCATGAAGCTCACCAGCGAGAACAAGAACGTGCCGACCGGACTGGAAAGCTAAGACATCGCATTAAGACATCGCATTACATGGACTAAGGGGGACGACATCATGCGGCTGACGCGACGTCATCTGATGAGCTTTGCGGGCGGCGCTGTCGCTGCCACGGCAGTGCGCTCCGTTCGTGCGGCGGAGCCGGCTTGGCCGACACGCCCGGTGAAGCTCATTCTCACCCTCGGCCCGGGAAGCGGCGCGGATATCGGCTCACGGCTCATCGCGGACCGCCTGCAGCAGCGCTGGGGTCAGCCGGTCGTGGTCGAGAACCGGCCCGGTGGCGACGGCATTGTCGCCATCAATGCCTTTGTCGGCGCGCATGACGATCACGTCTTGCTGTTCACGCCGACATCGTCATTCACGGCGCATCCATTCCTGCACGAGAACCTGCCTTACAAATCAAGCGATCTCGTACCGATTACGCGCTTCTCAAATACCATTGTCGCTTTCTCGGTGCCGGCAAGCCTCAATGTGGCGTCTATCGCCGAACTCGTGGCGCTTGCGCGCGCTCAACCGGGAAAGCTCAATTGGGCCGGCGTCACCGGCGCACTGGACTTTCTGCTCGCGGGCTGGCTGCAGCAGGAAAAGCTCGAGGTCACCAAAATCGCCTACAAGAATCCAGTCGATGCCGCCAACGATCTGGCCGAGGGCCGTGTGCAGATTTACGAGTCCGCCTACGCGATCGCGCGGCCGCAGATCATGAACGGCAAGATCAGGCCGCTTGCCGTGACCAACACCGTGCATCCAAAGGAGCCGGATCTGCCGACAGTGCAGGAAGCCGGCTTTCCGGGGCTCACCGTCGACGGCCTGGTCGGCTTCTTCGGTCCGTCCGGAATTTCGCGGGAATTGCGGGACAAGATCACCGCCGATGTCCGCGCCGTCGCCGACGACACGATCCGCGAACGGCTGTCCACGACCGGGCAATTGCTCAATGTCGGCGGGCCGGAAGAGTTTGCCAAATCGATCGAGCAGCAAACGACGCAAGTTGCGACCTTCGCCAAGCAACTCGGCATCTCACCGCTGCCACAAAACAACTGACGCGTTACGCGTCAGGCTTTATTTGATGAACGTGCGCGCCGAGATCGCCATCAGCCATTGGCCGTTGCGCTTGACCCAGATGCGCGCGGTGTGAAGGAGTGGCTCCGACGTCTCGCCGGTGCCGTCAGTCGTGATCATCGCTGCGCCATCGCCGAAGACCCAAAGCCGCATGGTCTGGATGGTGCTCAGGATCGCCGGGATCTTGTGCACTTTTTGCTCCTCGATCACAGCCATGCGGCCGGATTTCGAGATCGGCGCCCGATCCGAACGGTAATGCATGAATTCATCAGCGACGTGCTTGCCCCATTCCGTGGCGTCACGGTCGGCCGCTGCGCGGGACAACGTCTGGAAGGTGTTGATCACCTCCTGCTCCGCGGGCGAGCGCACGCGATAGGGAATTGTCTGGCACGGATTTTTGCATTCATAGGACGCCGCATTGACGCCCGGTACATCTGGCTCATTGGCGGTTTCAGGCGAGGGATCGATGCCGACGTCTTGCATCGTCAGGATGCGCCAGGCGCCCTTCTGCTTCGCCCACATATGCAGCATGAACACGTCGCCGCCCGGCGCCGCCTTGCGCGTGGCGGTGACGATGGCGACGGTCCCGTAGACCGCCGCTTTTGCATCCGTCGGCGCAGCGTAAGAAGCGTTTTTCAATTCGCCGAGAAACTGGTGGCGCTGATGGACGGCGCCGTTTTCACCGACAAAGGTGAATTGCAACGCCAAGAGCTTGCGCGCGGCCGATCGATCGCCGGCCCGCATCGCGTCGCCCAGGTTTTGATCGGCGGCCAGAACCAGCGCCGCTTCACCGGGCGCCGGCTGTGCTTTTAGTTCAACACCCACGGCAACCAACACGCCGACGACCAGAAAGCCGAGCGTGATGAGCTGCCGCAGCGTTCGCTTAGAGTATCGAATGGCCAGTCGATCGGCCGCCGGCATGCCCTCTCCTCATGTCGGCGCCCCTTGCCGCACCGGTACAGTAGAACCGAACCATGACGTTTTGAGCCATACCGGTTGAACAACGACGGCTCAAGGCGGGCGAGCGCGTCGCGATGCCGCGTTCGCGCCGCCTCATGCGGCAATTCTTAGCTACACATATGCGATTGCGGATCGCAGTGGCTGTGCGTGGACCTGCTGCGATAGTGCCGTTCGCGATGCGTCCGCTCGTGCGCTTCGCCACGCGACTTGCCGCCGCCGCGCATGGCGACCCGGCAGGCCTCGCTCAACTGCGCCGATTTTTTTTGCATGCAAACGGTGACTTTCCCAACGTCGGGGATGAATTCGCTGCACAGGCGCATCGCGTCGGGCGCGCAAGCCTGCCGCTGCTCGTCGGTGCCTTGGGCATTGGCAGTATCGAGACAATAAAACAAAGCGCCGGCGAGCAAGACGAGCCAGCAAATCAGCGACGCAATCCGCATTGTGTGCTTTCCCCGCGTTGGAGCATCCGTCAATCGCCGCGATGGTAGCCGCAGCGCACGACGCGGTCGATGGTTTTTGGATTGCAGCCGCCACCCCGTCCGTCGCCGCCGGGCACCTGCCGGTCGAAAGGTGGCGAAAGTTGGTCTTGTCAGGCTTGGTGTCGGCCGATTAAGGGCGGCCAGACTGCCGTTCGTTGGCCTCGTTCTCCGCGCCCCAGGAGAACGTTCGGTATTGGCGGAACATGCTGCGGGTGACACTTTCGGGACACGGCGAGACATTGCCCTGGATGACTTCGGCCGTGGCGTTATCGAAGGACATGTGCCGGCAGAACTTGCCGCCGGCCAAGGGCACGACCACGTCGCCGAGGTCCCGGGTTTCACGCGCGGTCATCGCCGAACGCAACAGCGGATCGATCGCGGCATGACCGCCGACCAACAGGCTTGCCGAGAACAGCACCAGGAACGCCGAAGATGCGATGATGGCGCGCAACGAGGTCGGCGCCTCGACACGCCGCGGGCGCTTGGCAACGCGCACGCGCGCGGGCTTGTCCGGCGGACCGAACCACGATGCATCTTTCGCGCTGACATCCCTCGCAGCCATAGCGCCATTACGCACGGCGGCTATTGCGGCTCCTCTAAAAAATTATTTCCGATTTGAACGAATTGCGCGAAACTTCTCGTCAATCATAATCGTCGGCAGAAACTGGCCGGCCGGGGCGGCGGGAAGCTTAACGAGATGCGAACGCAAGTCGCCATCATCGGCGCCGGACCGGCGGGTCTTCTGCTTGGCCAACTCCTGCAAGGCCGCGGCCACGGCATTCGCCGAGAACTATGTGGGCCTGCCTTATTGACCGCCTCTGCTTGAGCTAACCGCATTCGCGTCAATCCGGATGCTCCATCTGGCATCCGACATCGTCGATCGACCCCACGGCGCTCTCACCCGACACCAAGGTGGCGACATTAAACACGTCGTCTTTGTTGGCGCTTTGCGGTGGATGGACTTCGCCAAAGAAAATGTTGCCGAGCAATTGATGATCGCCGGCGCGGTAGCGCACTTCACCGGGCTGCAGCGCGATCTCCGGCGGCAACGTCATGTCTTCCATCGCCGCGGCAAGCTTTGGTGCTTCCAGCGACTTCGCCTTTTCGGCGGCAAGACGCACGCTGTGCATCGCGACATAGCCGAACCAGTCGCGCGCCGAAGGCGTCTTGTTGAGCGCATGACGATAATTGGCAACGAATTTCGCGACCGCCGGCATGTTGGGTTGGTTCCACCACCATTCCATGCCCCACCAGCCCGTTTGTGCCTCCGCAGACGCGGTCTTGATGCTTTCAAGCTCCATCAAGCCGCCGCCGAGCATCATGTCCTTCTGCATGCCGGACGCGGCGAACTGTTTGGCGAATCCGATCTGCGCGGGACCGATCATATTGTTGAGCACGACGTTCGGTTTGAAGGTTTTGACCCTCGTCAGGGTGAGCGAAAAGTTGGTCGTGTCGAACGGCAAGGAATCGCCGTCATAGGTGCCGCCGAGTTGGGTCAGCGCTTTGACGAAAGCGCCCTGTAGCGTGCGGCCGTAAGCGAAATCCGGCGAAATGAAATACCATTTGTTGCCAAAACGCGTGACCAATTCCGGCGTCACCGCATTCGCATCCATCGTCGTGGTGTTGCAGATGCGGAACACATTCCATTTGCAGCTCGTGCCGGTGAGTGGGTCGGCACGGCCACCCGGCACGATGTGGATTATCTTTTTATCGCCGGCGATCTCCGCGATGGCAAAAGCGACGCCGGAATTCAGATCGCCCAGCATCGCGGACACGTTGTCGCGCTCTATCAGAGTGGCGGCTTTCTGCATCCCGACCTGGATGTCGTTTGCAGAATCTTCCACCAGAAAATTGACCGGCCGTCCGAGAATCCCACCATTCTTGTTGATCTCCGCCGCGGCATATTTGGCGCCGTTGACTTCACTTTGCGCCAGCGCCGCGAGCACGCCGGTCAGCGAATTGACCATACCGATCTTGATAGGCTCATCGCCCAGCGCGCGGACCACGAAAGGCGCAGCAACGATCTGACTGGCGCCGAGTGCCAATGCCGATTGAAGCAGGCTGCGGCGGTAGATTTGCACTTGGGCTTAGCCTTTGCGGTTTGCTTTCGCCTGTTCGGCAAGAAATCGCGACAGACGCGTGCGCACGGTATCGGCTGCTTCCGGCGTCCATCTGCGCATGCCCTCGCCCGACTTCATGCCAAGCTTGCCGTGAGCGACTTTGTCGCGCAGGAATTGATGCGGGCCTGGGGTGCGGTCGAGATCGGCATAAAGCACCTCGGCGATGTCGAGATTAAGATCGAGCCCAACCAGATCGGCCTGCTCCATAGGCCCGAGCACGGCGGTCCGCGCACCGAAGCCCGCCTTGACGACGGTGTCGACGGTTTCAGCGTCACAGACACCGGCCGCGACCAGCGCGAAGGCCTCGCGCTTCATGGCGTGCTGCAAGCGATTGCCGACAAAGCCCGGCACGTCGCGCCGGACATGCACCGCGGTCTTGCCGGCGTCGCGTAGCAAAGTGATGGTGCGCTCGACCACCGCGCCACTCGTCTTTTCGTTCTGGATAACTTCAACCAACGGCACGAGATGCGGCGGATTCCAGAAATGCGTCCCGATCACGCGCTCCCGGTGTTTGAGATGCCGGCCGATCTCGGTCGACTGGATCGCCGAACTGTTGCTGGCGAGAATCGTATCCGGTGCAACAACGGCTTCGATCTCGGCGAAGATTCTCTGCTTGAGCGGCAATTTCTCCGGCGCGGCCTCGAACACGAAAGTAGCGCCTCTTACTGCAGCCGGCAGCGTCTCGACGATGCCGATTTTCTCGAGCACCGATGGATCGTCGTCCAGCAGCGCAGTGATGGCGCGGAGCCGTTGCGGCATTGACGAACGAATATCTGCGTTCGGTTCAAACACGTTGACGTGATGGTCTGCGGCAGCGAGCAGATAGGCAATTCCGTGTCCCATCAGGCCACCGCCGATAACGCCGATTCTTATTTGTTCGCTCATTGTGGCTTCATCTCGATTTGGGAACCGCACTGCAACATGGGCGTTGATTTGCCGACGACGTAACATCGACCAGTCCGCAAAGGAGAATGGTCATGCCGATTCTGTTGTGGGTTACTTTTTGGTCTTCCCTACTTGGGGCCGCGTCCTGCTTCGGCGACGCGACCAAGCCTGTCCGTATCAAAGCGCGTAACGATCTCGACTAACTGCATCGTCGCCCGCCACAAGCCCCTTCCGCAAGATATTCCCTCATCATTTCCGTCCCAGTTGCAGCCTTCGGACCTCGCCGGTATCTATAGCGCCCTTTTGTAAAAAAGAGCGCCACCACAGGCGTTAATACCGGCAGCAGGTTATGGCCCGTCTGGTGATGAAATTTGGCGGAACGTCGGTCGCTGATATCGACCGCATCCGCAATGTCGCGCGCCACGTTAAGCGCGAAGTCGACGCCGGCCATGAGGTCGCGGTCGTGGTTTCGGCCATGGCGGGCACGACCAATCAGCTCGTCGCCTGGTGTGAGGCTGCGCTGCAGAACCAGCGCATTTTCGATGCGCGCGAATACGATGCCGTGGTCGCGAGCGGCGAGCAGGTCACCGCCGGACTTCTTGCCATTGCGCTGCAGGATCTCGATATCGACGCCCGCTCCTGGCAGGGCTGGCAGGTGCCAATCCTCACCTCAGACGTACATGGCTCGGCGCGCGTCCTCGGCATTGAGGGCGATGACCTGATCCGGCGTTTTCAAGAACGCAAGCAGGTCGCGGTGGTCGCCGGATTCCAGGGGATAAACAAAGACACCGGACGGGTCACCACGCTCGGCCGTGGCGGCTCGGACACCTCGGCGGTCGCGATTGCAGCCGCGATCCACGCCGACCGCTGCGACATCTACACCGATGTCGACGGCGTCTACACGACCGATCCGCGTGTCGTGCCGCGCGCGCGACGGCTCGACAAGGTCGCCTTCGAGGAAATGCTCGAGCTTGCTTCACTGGGCGCCAAGGTGCTGCAGGTGCGCTCGGTCGAGCTCGGCATGGTGCATAATGTTCGCATCTTCGTGCGGTCGAGCTTCGACCCGCCCGACAAAATCGATCCGCACGGCACACCGCCGGGAACGCTGATTTGCGACGAAGGAGAGATCATGGAGCAACAAACCGTCACCGGCATCGCCTTTTCGCGCGACGAGGCGCAGATCTCGATCCGCGAAGTGCAGGACAAGCCGGGCGTCGCCGCGGCGATTTTCGGTCCGCTTGCTGACGCCAGCGTCAATGTCGACATGATCGTGCAGAACGTCTCTGCCGACGGCAAAACGACCGATCTCACCTTCACCGTGCCAGCAGCCGATTATCAGCGTTCCTTGGACGTCATTGCCAAGGCAAAATCCGCGATTGGCTATCAGCGAATCGATAGTGCGACCGATGTGGCGAAGATTTCGGTCATCGGCATCGGCATGCGCAGCCATGCCGGCGTCGCGGCGGACGCCTTCAGCGCGCTTGCCGAGCGCTCGATCAATATCCGCGCCATCACCACGTCCGAGATCAAATTCTCGTTGCTGATTGACGCGGCGTTCACCGAGCTTGCAGTGCGAACGCTGCATTCGCTCTACGGTCTCGACAAAGCAGCGTAAAAAAGCGCTTTTGCGCTGCATCGCACAATAAACGGCACCGTCATATCGGTGTCTCTGGCTTGCGGTTTGCATACCGCATTCGATATAGCCTTGGGGATATTCGCCGCGGGCCGGGACCCGGGTGAAGACCTCTTTGATTGAAGCCGGTGCGTTGCGGGCTCCGCTCCGGTCAAGGCCAAGCCCGAGGGACCAGTCGCCATGCGGGGCGCGCTCGGCGGTCCGCGCGTGCTGCTGCGCCGGCTTCGCGAAGTCATGGCGGAGCAGGTCAGCGCGCAGGACCGCCTCGACAAGATTGTGGTGTTGATCGCTGCCAACATGGTGGCGGAGGTTTGCTCCGTCTACGTGTTGCGCGTCGATGGCACGCTCGAGCTTTACGCCACCGAAGGCCTCAATCGCGACGCGGTGCACCACACCGTGATGCGTTCGGACGAAGGCCTTGTCGGCCTGGTTGCAAGCCAGGCCAGCGCGATCAATCTCTCCAACGCGCAAGCCCATCCAGCCTTCTCGTTCCGGCCGGAAACCGGCGAAGAAATCTATCACTCCTTCCTTGGCGTGCCGATCCTGCGCGCCGGCAATACGCTCGGCGTGCTCGACGTACAGAACCGCGCGCGGCGCACTTATTCCGAGGAAGAAGTCGAGGCGCTGCAGACCACCGCCATGGTGCTTGCCGAGATGATCGCCTCGGGCGAGCTCTCGGCGCTTGCTATGCCCGGCGCCGAACCGGCCGCACGCCGTTCGGTCCATTTCAAGGGCGAGCCGCTGAGCGAAGGCATCGCGCTTGGCCATGTCGTGCTGCATGAGCCGCGTGTCGTCGTTACCAATTTCATTGCTGACGATGTGCCGAAAGAACTCGAACATCTGCGCGGCGCGGTGGATACGCTGCGCTCCAGTCTCGACGAGATGCTCGAACACGGCGATGTCGTGGAGGCTGGCGAGCATCGCGACGTGCTCGAAGCCTACCGCATGTTCGCCCATGACCGCGGTTGGGTGCACAAGCTCGAGGAAGCGGTGATGACCGGTCTCACCGCCGAAGCCGCCGTCGAGCGCGTGCAGTCCGACACCCGCGCCCGCATGCTGCGCCAGACCGATCCCTATTTGCGCGAGCGTTTGCACGATCTCGACGATCTCGCCAACCGGCTGATGCGCCAACTCACCGGCCGCGATCACGCGCCGTCACGCGAGAACTTACCAGAGAACGCTGTCCTGGTCGCTCGCTCCATGGGCCCGGCCGCCCTCCTTGATTACGATCGCAAGCGACTGCGCGGCCTCGTGCTCGAAGAAGGCGGCCCGCAATCGCATGTCGCGATCATTGCGCGCGCGCTCGGCATTCCCGCTGTCGGCGGCATCGACAACGCCACCGGCCTTGCCGATCCGGGCGACGCGCTCATTGTCGACGGCTCGACCGGTGACCTTCACATCCGGCCGCTGCCGGATATGGAGGCGGCCTATATCGAACGCGTGCGGCTGCGTGCGCGGCGGCAACAGCAATATCAGTCGCTGCGCGACAAGCGGTGTGTGACCAAAGACGGCGAGGAGATCACGCTCCTTATCAATGCGGGTTTGAGCGTCGACCTGCCGCATATCGAGGACACTGGCGCCGCCGGCATCGGCCTGTTCCGCACCGAACTGCAATTCATGGTCGCGCCGAATTTTCCGCGCACCAGCGAGCAATATACGCTCTATCGCGCGGTGCTCGATGCCGCCGGCGAAAAGCCCGTCACCTTCCGCACCCTCGATATCGGCGGCGACAAGGTGTTGCCCTATATGCGCAATGTCGAGGAAGAGAACCCGGCACTGGGCTGGCGGGCAATCCGGCTCGGCCTCGACCGGCCCGGACTTTTGCGCACGCAATTGCGCGCACTCTTGCGCGCCGCCGGCAACCGCGCGCTCAAGATCATGTTTCCAATGATCTCGACGGTGCAGGAATTCGATCAAGCCAAGGAGTTGGTCGAGAAAGAGCTGACGCATCTGCGCCGCCACGGCCATAAGCTGCCGGATCGGGTCGAGATCGGCAGCATGGTCGAGGTGCCGTCGCTCCTCTATCAGCTCGACGAATTGCTCGAACGCGTCGACTTCCTTTCGGTCGGATCGAACGACCTAGTGCAATTCCTGTATGCGGTCGACCGCGGCAATCCTCGGGTCTCGAGCCGGTTCGATCCCCTGTCGGCGCCGGTGCTGCGTGCGCTCAAGGACATTGCCGACAAAGCCAGCATTTATAAGAAGCCGGTGACGCTGTGCGGCGAACTCGCATCACAGCCGATCGGGGCGCTGGCGCTGGCAGCGATCGGTTACCGCGCGCTGTCGCTCACCCCCTCGGCCATCGGCCCGGTCAAGGCGATGTTGCTTGACCTCAATTGCCGGAAGGCAGCGGCCTTTCTTGGGCCCCTGATCGAGCAGACCAAGCGCGGTGAGCCCATCCGCCAACACCTGGAAAAGTTCGCCTCCGACAACGGCTTGCAAATCTAAGCCGCTTGCAAGTCTTGGCCGCTTGCAGGTCTTGTCCGCGTCTTTTACTGAAGCCGTCATGCTGCCCGATCAGAAATTGACCGCCCTCGTCACCCGGCATGCCGCGCTGGAGCGCGATCTCGCCGGCACCTTGCCGGCCGAGACTTTCGTCAAGCTGTCGCGCGAATTTGCCGAACTCGATCCGGTCGTCCAGGCGGTGAACGCCTATCGCGCGGCGCAGCAGGAACTCGACGACCTGACCAGCATGACCGCCGACCCGGCAACCGACCCGGAAATGCGCGCGATTGCCGAATCCGAAAAGCGGGACGTCGAAGCGCGCCGCACCATGCTGGAGCAAGAATTGCGCGTTGCGCTTCTGCCCAAAGACGCGATGGACGAGCGCAACGTCATCCTCGAAATTCGCGCCGGCACCGGCGGCGACGAAGCCTCATTGTTCGCGGGCAATCTATTCCGCATGTATGAGCGCTACGCCGTGAACCAGGGCTGGAAGGTCGAAGTCGCCACTGCCAGCGATGGTTCGATGGGCGGGTATAAAGAAATCGTCGCCGAAATCCGCGGCCGCGGCGCCTTCGCCAAACTGAAATTCGAATCCGGCGTACATCGCGTTCAGCGCGTACCCGACACCGAAGGGTCGGGACGCATCCACACCTCGACGGCAACGGTTGCCGTGCTGCCGGAAGCGCAAGAGGTCGACGCTCCGATCAACGACATCGATTTGAAAATCGACACGCTGCGATCGGGCGGCGCCGGCGGCCAGCACGTCAACAAGACCGAATCGGCGGTCCGCGTCACGCATCTTCCCACCGGCATCGTGGTGATGATGCAGGAAGACCGTTCGCAGCATCGCAACCGCGCCAAGGCTATGGCCGTGTTGCGCAGCCGGCTTTACGACCATGAGCGGCAGAAAATCGATTCGGCGCGCGCCGCCGAGCGCCGCGGCCAGGTCGGCACCGGCGACCGCTCCGAGCGCATCCGCACCTATAATTATCCGCAAGGTCGCGTCTCGGATCACCGCATCAATCTGACGCTCTACAAACTGCCGCAGATCATGGAAGGCGAAGCGCTCGGCGAAATCATCGACGCACTGGTCGCCAATCATCAGGCAGAGCAGCTCGCGGCCGAGGGATTGAGCTGATGAACGCGGCCGCAACGCTCGATCCTGTCGATGTTGCGCGCCGCACCGTCGCCGAAGCGCGCCGGACTTTAACGGCCGCGTTGCGCGATGGCGGCATCGAGACGCCGGAACTCGACGCGCGCGTTCTGATAGGACACGCGCTGGGACTTGATCATGCAGCGCTCGCCGGCGATCCGGCGCGCCTTCTCAGTCACGCTGAAGAAGATGCCATCGCGACACTTGGGCGGCGCCGTCTCGCGCACGAACCGGTGGCGCGCATCGTCGGCAGCAAAGAATTCTGGAGCCTCGCGCTTGCCGTCGATCATTCGACGCTCGTGCCGCGGCCGGAGACTGAAACCGTCGTTGAAGCGGTACTTGATATTATCGACCGCGAATCCGGCCGCAGGCATCCGTATCGTATCATTGATCTCGGCACCGGTTCCGGCGCCATCCTGCTGGCGCTGTTGAGCGAATTGCCGAATGCGTTTGGCGTCGGCACGGATATCAATCCGCGAGCGCTGCAGCTTGCGCGCGCCAATGCCCGCAAGCTCGGAATCGGCCGTGCCGTTTTTGTTGCTTGCGACATGGCAAACAGTTTGTGTGGACCGTTCGACATCATTGTCTCAAACCCGCCCTATGTCGTTTCAGATGAACTCGGCGCGTTGCAGCCGGAGGTGCGCCTGTTCGATCCGAGCCTTGCCCTCGATGGTGGTCCCGACGGGCTTTCCGCGTACCGCACGATCGCAACGGCCGCGCCGCAATTGCTCGCTCCTGATGGTCTGATTGTCGCTGAATTAGGGGCCGGCCAGGAAACCGAGGTCGCGGCCCTCTTTGCCGCTGTGGGGCTTGCGCCGATGGGGGCACGACCCGATCTGGGTGGCGTGGGGCGCGCCCTTGTTGTCCGGAACAAGGCATGAAAGTTAAGCATCGCGCCCGCCAAACGGCGCATCAGGGTCTCGGTAAAAAGCACTTGGAATGTTCGCCGGAACCGACTAGCTTGCATCTACGGAATCGCCCTTATGAGGGTGCAGCGCTGCCCTAAACGCCCGGTGTGCAGATCCAAGGCCAGTTCCGATGATTGGCCGCAAAGGGTTAGCTTCCAGAGCTTGGCAGTGTGGGCGACACAGAAAACGCGAAGCTGGATAGACGCGAAAGCTGGATAAGTCCTGATTGGACGGCATACGGAATCGCCAGATCAGACCGTAAAAACTTCAACGGTTAACCGCGTTGCGCCGGTAAGCGACGGCGCGCGATGAGGGATGAGCCGACGCTGCGGTTAAAGCCACAGGTCGGAGTTGGGTTTGACTTGAGGGGATCGTGACGTTCACGGGAAAGCGGTTCGGCCGGCCAAAAGCCGGGGGCAAGGATTTTGGATCAATTCCCGGAAGACGGCATGGTGGTGCGCTGACATCAAAGTGTGCCGAAACTAGCGAAGAAGTAGCGGCTTGCGCCGCTTCGAAAAGGGTTTGGTGGAACAAGGAACCATGAGAAACGGTCAGAACAACAACAAGCGTATGCGCGGACGTAACAACAACCGTAAGGGCAGCGGCCATCATCATCATCAGAATCCGCTGTCACGGGTTTACGAGTCCAACGGACAGGACGTGAAAATCCGCGGCACCGCCTCGCACATCGCGGAGAAATATCTCCAGCTCGCCCGCGACGCTCAGAGTTCCGGCGATTCGATTGCCTCCGAAAACTACTATCAGCACGCCGAGCACTATTTCCGCTTGATCGCTGCCGCCCAGGAGCAGCTGCGCCAGAGCCAGCCAAACTCCTACTATCAGCAGCAGCCGGGCGGGTCGATGCAGGACGACGGCGACGGCGACGGCGATGACGACGGCGATCAGCCGCATATCAGCGGCGAACCGTTTGCGCCGCGCGAACAGCAGCCGTTTTATCCGCGCGAGCAGCAGCCGCCGCCGCAGCAATACCAGCCTCAGCATCAGC
The DNA here is from genome assembly GCA_036271715.1 of Xanthobacteraceae bacterium. Lineage (GTDB taxonomy): Bacteria > Pseudomonadota > Alphaproteobacteria > Rhizobiales > Xanthobacteraceae > BOG-931. Next base: position 249,687 of record DATBAD010000066.1, on the reverse strand, counting down.
AGCCGCAGCATCAGCAACCCCAACATCAGCCGCAGCCGCAATACCAGCCGCGCGGACAGCATAACGGCGGTCAGGAGCACGAAGAGGACGTCGAGCGGTTGCCGTCGTTCATCACCGGCGGCCAAGCGGCACAGCCGCAGCCGCAACACGCGCAGGGTGGTGGTCAGAGCGCTAACGGCCAGAATGGTAATGGTTATGACGGTGGCGCACCGGACCGGTTTCCGCTGCATCGCCGGCGGCGCCGGCATCGCAGCGGTCCACGCGATCACGGGCAGGACAATAATGCGAATACCGAAGGCTCGTCACAATCCGACGAGTAACGGCCTCGGCAAAATCAAAGAAAATGGCCGGGCATGCCCGGCCATTTTTATTTGCGATTACCGATGGCAGTTGCCCTTAGAGCCCACGTGGCGCTTTGGCGAGCCGCACCAAGAACCAGATCGGCACCACGATCACCGCGCCAAGCAGGAAGTAGCGCCACAGCCAGCGCACGGTATCGAAGCCGAGATTCCAGAGATGCTCGATAAGGCGCTGAACCGACTCGATGATATTCCAGGGGTCGAGCCCGATCGCGGCCAGAATGACCCCGACCAAGATCGACATCAGGATCAGCCGGCCAAGCACGGCCATCGGCGGACCGCCGAAAAACCGCTGCACCGTGTCTTCGGATTTCCGCGATTCCAGGGATTCTTGTGTCATCGACAAATCTCCCGCCCAGCGTCAATTAGGAACTTGCAGGGCGAGGCGCAAGCGGCTTTGCGATGCCGCCCACCGGCTTTCGCCCATCCAGACTTCAATGCTGCTGCGGACACCGATTTACCAACGCATTTCGCCCGCCGCGACAACGTTGCTTCGGCTTCCTAACTGGCGCTAAGTTGCGCCACCTAAAAGCCCGATCCGGGAAATCCCCGAGGAAAATACCAAGGACAATTCAATGGCCAAGGTCGAAGACCATGCGCTCCCGAGCGCGAGCCTCAACGACGATATCGGTGAGGCGACCCGGCTTCGTCTGTTCCGCCTGCAGGTGGAAATCCGCGAGGCCGAACAGCGCGCCTATGATCTCTTCCTGCAGAACCTTGTGAAGGGCACCAGCCATCTCTCGCTCGGCCAGGAAGCCATCGCCGCTGGCTGCGCCGCCGCGATGAAGCCAGGCGACCTCTCCTTCTGCACCTATCGCGGCCACGCCCATACGCTGGCCCGTGGCGTGCCGTTCGAGAAGGTGCTCGGCGAATTGATGCAGCGCGACAACGGGTTGATGCGCGGCAAAGGCGGCTCGATGCATCTGACCTCGGTGGATCACGGCGTCATGGGCTCCTACGCCATTATCGGCGCGCATCTGCCGATCGCCTGCGGCGCCGCATGGCGCGCACAATACAAAGGGCAGAAGGACGTATCGGTGTGTTTCTTCGGCGACGGCACCACCAATATCGGCGCTTTCCACGAAGCACTGAATTTCGCCGTGGTGTGGAAGCTGCCGGTGATCTTTGTCTGCGAGAACAACCTCTACATGGAATATACGCCCATCGCCGACGTCACCGCCGTGCCCAGTCCAGCCGGCGATCGCGCATCGGCCTATGGCTTGCCGCGTATCGTTATCGACGGCAATGATGCTGACATTGTCTATCGCACTATGAGCGCGGCCTACGACAAAGCCCGCGCCGGCGAAGGACCGTCTTTGATCGAATGCCTGACTTACCGGTACAGCGGCCATTCGCGCGCCGATCCGGCCAAATATCGGCCGGAAGGCGAACTGGAGAAATGGAAAGAGCGCGATCCGATCAAAATCTATCGCGAGCGGCTGCGGCAATTCGGCGTCAGGGACGATGTCATCGCCGACATTGAGAACGATGTGAAACGCGAAGTCGACGAAGCCACCGAGAAGTGTAAGGCGGCGCCGATGCCGCCACTCGATATCCTCACCACCGATGTCTATGCCGACGGGGGCTTCGCATGGCGGAACTGACCTATCGCGATGCCGTGATCCGCGGCATCGCTCAGGAGATGACGCGCGATCCCGACGTCGTGTTCTTGGGCGAGGATATCGCCAAGGCCGGCGGCGTGTTCAAGGCGACAGTCGGTCTCTATGAGCAGTTCGGACCGCTGCGCGTGCGCGACACGCCGATCTCCGAACAGGCGATCCTCGGCGCTGCAATGGGTGCAGCGATGACCGGATTGAAGCCGATCGCCGAAATCATGTTCTCGGATTTCTTCGCCGTCTGCTTCGATTACATCGCCAATGAGTTTCCGAAGAGCCGTTATATGTCGAACGGCCAAGTGAAATGTCCGCTGGTGGTGCGCACCGGCAATGGCGCGGGTTCGCGTTTCGGCGCCCAGCATTCGCAGAGCGTCGAAAACTGGTGCATGATGATTCCGGGTCTCAAAGTCGTGGCGCCGTCGTCGCCGCGCGATGTGATCGGGCTATTGGCAGCCGCAGTGCGCGATCCCGACCCGGTGATCTTTCTCGAACACAAATCGCTCTATGCTACCAAAGGCGAAGTGCCGGATGGCGAAATCGTCGACACGCTCGGCACCGCGAAGATCGTGCGGCCGGGCAAGGATGCGACGATCATCGCGCTCGCTTTGATGGTGCCGCGTGCGGTTGCCGCGGCTGAGAAGCTCAAAGCCGAACACGGCATTGATTGCGAAGTCGTCGATGTTCGCTCGCTGGTGCCGCTCGACACCCAGACCATTCTCGGCTCGGTCGGGCGCACGCATCGCCTGTTCACGGTCGAGGAAAATCCGCGGCTGTGCGGCTGGGGCGCTGAAATCGTATCGATCGTCGCCGACGAAGCGTTCTACGAACTCGACGCGCCGCCGGTGCGCATCACCACGCCACATATTCCGCTGCCGGCAGCCGACATCCTCGAAGACATTGCCCTGCCGAATGTCGACCGCATCGTCGACCGCATCAAGCGCGCGATGGCGAGTTAAGCGCGTTCGTCTTCAACGTTCGTGTTTGGTGATCCGGAGTTTGAGTAAGCCGAGTTTGAGTCTCATGGCCAACGAACCGAGCCGCGAAAATCCGAACGGACCGATCGGCACCGAAGTTATTTTCGAGAACGATCAGGTCCGGGTTTGGGACATGCGTGTCGGCCCGCGCGGCAAGAAAGCGTGGCACCATCACACTATGGACTATGTCATCATCAACGTCACCGGCGGCAAAGCCGAGATCGAAAACGTGCAAGGCCGCGTCTATGTGGCCGACGACAAGCCCGGCGGAGTGATCTGGCAGAACGCCGGCGAAAAGCACGAATTGCGTAATCTCACCGACGCACCATACCAAAACATTCTCGTCGAACTAAAAACGACCAAATAGGAAACGCCGACAGGACCCACCATGGCCATGTATGACAATCTCCTCGCCAATGTACCGACCGATCTTTGGATCGGCGGCCAATGGCGGAAATCTTCCGACGGCAGCCGTTTCGATGTGATTGATCCGGCGACCGAGAACAAAGTCGCTTCCGTCGCCAGCGCAACCGTTGAGGACGCCAAGGCCGCCCTCGATGCGGCGCAGGCCGCCTTCCCCGGCTGGGCCGCGAAGAAGCCGCGCGAGCGCGGCGAGATCCTGCGCAAAGCCTATGAGCTGATCATGCGCGACGCCGAGCGGCTCGCGAAGCTGATCACCATCGAGAACGGCAAGGCGCTGTCGGATTCGCGCGGCGAGGTCGCCTATTCCGCCGAGTTCTTCCGCTGGTACGCCGAAGAGGCCGTACGCAATATCGGCCAGAATTCTGTGGCGCCGTCGACCGGCGCGCGCATCTTCGTCCATCACAAACCGGCGGGCATTGCGGTGCTGGTAACGCCGTGGAATTTCCCAGCCGCGATGGCGACCCGCAAGATCGGCCCTGCGCTCGCAGCCGGCTGTCCGGTGGTGCTCAAGCCGGCGTCGGATACGCCGCTGACCATGCTGGCTTTGATGCCGATCCTGGAAGAAGCCGGCGTTCCTGCAGGCGTGGTCAATGTCCTTCCGTCACGTTCGTCAGGCAAGGTCGTCGGCGCGATGTTGCACGACCCGCGCGTGCGCGTGGTGTCATTCACCGGCTCAACCGAAGTCGGCCGCAAGCTTCTGCATGAAGCCGCCGACCAGATCATCAGGCCGGCGATGGAGCTCGGCGGCAACGCACCTTTCATTGTGTTCGACGATGCCGATATCGATGCCGCGATCGACGGCGCAATGATCGCGAAAATGCGCAATATGGGCGAAGCCTGCACCGCCGCGAACCGCTTCTACGTGCATGAGAAAGTGCATGACGAATTCGCCAAGAAGCTCACCGCCAAGATGTCCGGCCTGAAAATGGGCAACGGCCTCGACGACGGCGTGGCGCTCGGGCCACTGGTCAACAAAGAAGGCCTCGACAAAGTCATCGAGCTGGTCGACGACGCGGTGCAGAAAGGCGCGACAGTGCTGACCGGCGGCAAGGCGCTGGGCGGACCCGGCTTCTTCTATCCGGCAACTGTGCTCACCAATGTTTCCAACGACGCGAAAATGCTCAACGACGAAATCTTCGGCCCGGTTGCGTCGCTGCAAACTTTCAAGTCCGAGGACGAAGTCATCATGCGTGCCAACGCTACCGAATACGGCTTGGTCGCGTATCTTTATACGAAGGATTTGAGCCGCGGCATGCGGGTCTCGGAAAAGCTCGACTTCGGCATGATCGGACTTAACCGCGGAGTGGTGTCCGATCCCGCCGCGCCGTTCGGTGGCACCAAGCAATCCGGTCTCGGCCGCGAAGGCGCCCATGAAGGTCTCCTTGAGTTCATGGAGACCCAATACATTTCGGTGACCTGGTAAGGCGTTGTCGATGACCGAGAATGAAGTCGCGCAGAAGCTGATGGGCGCGTGGCGCTATGTCGGAACGCGCATCGACGGCGGCACTTGGGACCGCGGCGCAAATCCGAAGGGCATGATCTATTACGGCCCGCATGGCGAAATGTCGGTGCAGGTCGCGCCCGATGTGAAGCGCCCACGCACCGGTACGGTGATGACGCCTGAAGAAGCCAAGACCGCGTTGACCGACTACATCGCTTACTTCGGCACCTATTCGATCGACGCCAAGGCCGGAACGGTGACGCATCATCGGGCGGACAGCATCCAGCCGGGTGATTCCGGCGATCTGGTGCGTCGCTACGAATTTGTCGGCGACCGCCTAGTGTTGCGGCCGCCAAACTCGACAATGGAAGTCACTTGGGAACGCATTAAGTGATGCTGCTCTTTCTGTTTTTGGGAATGCTTTAATGGACGTTTTGATGCCGCAGCTCGGCGAAACCGTCGCCGAGGGCAAGATCACAAAATGGTTCAAGGCTGCCGGCGATGCCGTGAAGCCGGGCGATAATCTGTTCGAGATCGAGACCGATAAGGTATCGATGGAAGTGCCGTCGATCACGACCGGCACGTTGAGCGAAATTCGCGTTTCAGCGGGCGACGTCGCTCCGGTCGGAGCTGTAGTCGCGGTGATTGCAGATGGCGGCGGCGCGACAGCGTCCGTAGCGCCGCCGCCCAAGCCCGCGCCGCAACCGGTAGCGCCAGCACCTGCCGCCGTTCAGCAGACCCGTTCCAATACGGGCCCCATCAAACTCGATCCGTTTTTCGAGGTCCGCACGCCGCCGCGCAATTTCGGTGCGGCGCGGCTGGCAGGCGGCGCATTTATCACACCGCTGGCGCGCCGCTTGGCCGTCGAAAACGGTATCGATCTTTCTCGTCTTACCGGCTCTGGCCCACATGGCCGCATTGTCGCGCGCGACATCGAGACGGCGCCAAGGCCGCTGCGTTCGCCCAGTGCCGCGGAAGGGCCGAGCGCCGCTGAGATCAAGGCGCTGTTTGCGCCGGACAGCTACGAAGAAGTTCCGCTCGACGGCATGCGCCGTACCATCGCGGCACGCCTGACCCAGGCGGCGACGGTGCCGCATTTCTATTTGATGGCCGATGTCGTCATCGACGCGCTGGGCGCGCTTCGCGAACAAATCAATGCCGGCGCACCGAAAAGCCGCGACGGCAATCCGGCCTACAAAGTATCCTTGAATGATTTCATCATCCGCGCGCTTGCGCTGGCGCTGCAACGGGTGCCGGCGGCGAACGCGGTCTGGGCCGGCGACCGTATCTTGCGCTTCAAGCACTCCGATGTCGGCGTTGCAGTCGCGCTCGATGGCGGGTTAATCACGCCGGTTCTGCGGCAAGCCGACACCAAGACGCTGTCGGCGATTTCCGGCGAGATGAAAGATATTGCCGCTCGCGCGCGCGACAAGAAGCTGAAGCCCACTGACTATCAGGGCGGCACCTCGGCGATCTCAAATCTCGGTATGCATGGCGTGCGCGAATTCACCGCCATCATCAATCCGCCGCATGCCACGATCCTTGCCGTCGGCGCGGCGCGGCGTCAGGCGGTGGAGAAGAGCGACGGCGGCGTTGCCTTCGTCAGCATGATGACTTTGACGTTGTCATGCGATCATCGCGTGCTCGACGGCGCGCTTGGCGCCGAACTTCTCGCGGCTATCAAATCGCTGATCGAAACGCCGGTAACCTTGTTGGTGTGAGGCCTTAAGAGCCATGACGACCGAAAGACGCGAAGTGGTGCTGTTCGGCCCGGCGAAGCCGACCATCGTCAAGGGCCTAGAGACCGCCTGCACGGTGTTCAAAGCCATCGAGGCCACCGACCGCGACGCCTTCATCACCGCACACAGCCGGGTCCGCGCCCTTGCCTGCGCACAAGGGCAGATGTCGGCAAGCCTGCTCGAACGTTTTCCGAAGCTTGAAATCGTTGCGAGCTTCGGCGTCGGCTACGACAATGTCGACGTCAAATACGCGGCTGCTCACAACATTATCGTCACCAACACGCCGGAAGTACTGACGGAGGAAGTCGCCGACACCGCGCTTGGCCTTCTTCTCTGCACCGTGCGCGAACTGCCGCAGGCCGAGCGCCACGTCCGCTCCGGCCGCTGGGCGACGACCGGTTTTCCGTTGAGCAAGGCTACTTTGCGCAATCGCACCGTCGGCATGCTTGGCATGGGCGCTATCGGCAAGGCAATTGCGCGCCGGCTCGACGCTTTCGGTGTGCCGGTCGTCTATCACACCCGCAAACAACGATCGGACCTGTCGTATCGCTATTATCCGAAGCTGATGGACATGGCGCGCGACATCGATACGCTTCTGGTCATCGTGCCCGGCGGCGCTGCAACGGCGAATATGATCAATGCTGAAATCCTCGACGCGCTCGGCCCGAACGGCATCCTGATCAATATGGCGCGCGGGTCGGTGGTCGATGAGCCGGCTCTGATCAAGGCGCTGCAGGAGAAACGCATTCTGTCAGCCGGTCTTGACGTCTATGCCAAGGAGCCCGAGGTCCCGAAAGAGCTGATCGCGCTGGACAATGTCGTGCTGTTCCCGCATGTCGGCTCGGCATCGGTCCATACGCGCCAGAAAATGGACCAATTGGTTGCCGACAACATCGTCGCTTGGACGGCCGGCAAGCCGCCGCTCTCGCCGGTCGCGGAAACGCCGTGGCGGGCTTGGCGATAGTCGAATCGGCAAGGAGCGTTGCGCGGTGAAATTTGGTGCGCTGATTTTTGCTGCGACGGCGGCCATGCTGTATGGCGCCGGCGCTTTGGCGCAAAATCAAGACTTGCTGAAACAAGATTCGCAAAAACAAGACACGCAAAACACCGTCACCGAAGGTCAACCCGCACCGCCGAGTCCGGCAGCCGACACGACAACGACGATGGCCGGAGCCTGGGAATTTTCAAACGCCGATCACGACAAGATTTGCCACTTCACCTTCCGTACCGATGCGGTAACCGGCGGCAGCAAGCTCGATGTCGACAAGAACTGTCCAAACCTGTTTCCGTCGACCAAAGATATCGTCGCTTGGGCCAGGGACAATTACGGTAGCCTTCGTTTGCTCGACGCCCAAGGCAATGCCGTGATCGAACTGACCGAGGTCGAGAGCGGCATGTTCGATGGTTTCACTCCTGAAGAAGGCCGCTACATTTTGCAGACTGCGGCGGCTACCGCGCCGACACGGTCGGCTGCCGATCTGACCGGCGATTGGGGCGTGTCGCGTGGCACCGGCAAGCCGATCTGTGTCATAACGCTGGCCAATTCGCAGGCCGGCAATGACGTGCTGGCGCTCAAGATCAAACCGGGCTGCGACGCGACAGTAACGCAATTCAACCCTGTCGCCTGGCGTATGGAGGAAGGCGAACTGGTGCTTCTTTCGCCGCGCGGCCAATCGTGGCAATTCGAGGAAACCGACACAAATACCTGGCAGCGCGTGCCGGAGTCTCCCGATCTCATCCTGCTGGTGCGGCAGTAGCACTACAACACGCACGTCAATATCCGGACATTCATGAGTAAACGTCATCAGGTCATTATTGTCGGCGGTGGCCCCGTCGGCGTCGCCCTCGCTGTCGAGCTTGGCTTGCGTGGAATCACCTGCGCGCTGATCGAACGGCGTCTCGAACCACAGCGCATTCCCAAAGGGCAGAACCTCACGCAGCGCTCGATGGAGCATCTTCACGCCTGGGGCGTCGCGGACGATGTGCGCGCGATCCGCATTCTGCCGCCGGAATATCCGATGAGCGGCATCGTCGCTCATCGTGATTTCAACAACGAATATTGGTATGCGCCGCCGCTGCGTGAGCTCGTCAACTCTTATTATTTCGAGACCAATGAGCGGCTCCCGCAATATCTGGTCGAAGACGTTTTGCGCAAACGGCTCGCGCAGCTTCCGAGCGTTGAAACACGCTTCGGCTGGACCGCGGAGACCGTTGAACAAGATTCATCTGGCGTGCAGGCGACAGTGAGTGGCCCGAACGGCGCACGCGAGACCCTTAAGGCCGATTACGTCGTCGGCTGTGACGGTGGGCAGTCCGTCGTGCGGCGGCAAATCGGCATTGAACGCAGCGGCTCCGATTTCGACCAGGTCATGGTACTGGCACTGTTCCGCTCGCGCGAACTGCATGAAAAGCTCAAGCGCTTCCCGCCGCGGTCAACCTATCGCGTGCTCCATCCGGCGCTGCGCGGCTATTGGCAATTCTTCGGCCGGGTCGATGTCGGCGAGAGCTGGTTTTTCCATTCGCCGGTGCCGGCCGACACGACCAAAGACAATTACGACTTCCTCTCGCTGCTGCATAAATCGGCCGGCTTCTCGTTCGCTTGCGATTTCGATTATGTTGGCTTCTGGGACCTGCGCATCGCCGTCGCCGATCGCTATCAGGTCGGACGCGCCTTCATTGCCGGTGACGCCGCGCATTCGCATCCGCCCTATGGCGGCTACGGCCTCAATAACGGTCTCGACGATGTCGCCAATCTCGGGTGGAAGCTCGTGGCAAAGCTCGACGGGTGGGGCAGCGATGCCCTGTTGCAGAGCTATTCCACGGAGCGCCAACCGATCTTCAAGGAGACCGGCCACGACTTCATCGAGGCTGGCATCGAGCGCGACCGCGAATTCCTCGACCGCTACGATCCGGCGCGCGACCGGGCCGAATTCGAGCACGCGTGGAAGGAGCATGCCGGCGGCGCCGCACCACGCGTTTTGACCTATGAGCCGCATTACGAAGGCTCACCGATCGTCTGGGGCCCGCCGGGCGGAGCGTCGAGCGCGCGTGGTTCACACAGCTTCAAGGCCCGCGCCGGCCATCATCTGCCGCCGCAGCTTCTGTCCAACGGCGGGAATGTCTTCGAAGAGCTTGGCCCGGGCTTCACCCTGTTCGCCTTCGATGCCGGCGATGCGGCGGTCGCTGCTTTCGAAAGCGCAGCAGAGAGGCTATGCGTGCCGCTCAAGATCGTTCGCGACAGCTATCGCGACGGGCGGACGGCTTATGAGGCTAAATTCATCCTGGTACGGCCTGACCGCTATGTCGCCTGGACGGCAGATACCGCGCCGGACGACGCGAATGCCGTTATAGCGAAGGTCGTTGGAACACCCTGACCTTCCCTCTTCCCTCTAGTTGCAATTGTTGACGACACCACTAGTGTTCGATCGACAGTGAGCCATGTGCCGTCGGCGCCCGGCTCGAAAGATGGGGAGGGGGACATGTTCGGAAGTACGATTCTCGATCTCGCGCTCGGCGTCCTTTTTTCGTTCCTGGTGATCAGCCTGGTGACAAGCGCGATGACCGAGACGATCGCCTCGGCATTCTCGTGGCGGGCGAGCACGTTGTTGCAAGGCGTCAAAGACCTGCTCAACGATCCGGGTTTTAACGGATTGGCGCTGAGCATATATAACCACGCGGCGGTCAATGCCCGATCGAGCGGCGGTGCGACCTCGCAGGCAAATCTTACCGCCATCCCGTCCTATATCGACGCAAAGCAATTTGCCTCGGCCTTGATTGACGTTGCCGACCTTGCCCCCGGGCTCGACGTTGCGGCGATGCAAGCAAAAATAAAAACCAACGTCGTCGACCCACAACTCAAAACATTGCTCAATGGAATCGTGGCGCGAACCGGAGCGAACATTGACGGCCTTCGCGACGAGATCGCCAATTGGTTCAATACGGGCATGGAGCGCGTCGCCGGCGCCTATAAACGGAAGACCCAGTTCTGGGGATTTTGCATCGCCTTAATCTTAGCCGTCGCGCTCAACATCGACACAGTAAGGATCGCTCGTACCTTATGGCAAAGGCCGATCATGGAGTTCAGTCAGCCGGCCGCCAACGAGACGGCACAAGCGGCAATCATGCAAGCGCAAAAGCTTGGGATACCGTTCGGCTGGGACCCGGAAGCGATTACCTATGTCGAGACAAATTCCTATAACTGGGGCTTTATTCTTGCAGGCTGGCTCATCAGCGCCATAGCCACGCTTTTTGGCGCGCCATTTTGGTTCGACGCGCTGCAGAAGTTTGTCCAACTCCGGGGTGCCGGCTCCAAATAAAGCCGCATCCGTTCAGGAATTGGCGAAGCGCCGTCGCGTCGCCAATGTTCAAAGCGGCTTGATTTCCACTTTGCGGAATTTGACCACGCCGCTTTCGTCCGACACACCCTTGCCGTGCTGCAGCGCGATGCGGCCCGTGGCGAATTTATCCGCCTTGGCGCCGTCGACCGTCTTTTGTCCATTGAGCACGACGGTGAAGGTGTTGCCCTTGGCAGTGATCTCGTAGGTATTCCACTTGCCGGCGGCATGCGGCATTGGATCGACCGCGGCGACATCGACGATCGCACCGGTCCCATATTTCTGCACCGGCCGCGTATCCCAGATATTCACTTCGTACGAGGTTTTTCCCGAAACGCTGTTCGGATCGGTGCAGCGGATGAAGACGCCGCTATTGGTCTTGTCCTCAAGCCAGAATTCGACCCGGAGCTGGTAGTCGGTATAGGTGTCCTTCGACACCAGGAAGCCGTTGCCGTTATCGGCGACCAGAGCGCCGTCTTCGATCCTCCAATTGGCGGTGCCGATCTGATTCCAATTGGTCATGGTCTTGCCGTCGAACAGCGTGACCCAAGCGGCCTGCGCATGGGCCTGGCGTGAGTGATGCCGCAACCCGATGCCGCAAACCAGCAGTGCGATAATGACAACGCCCCAGCGTTTCATTGCCGTTTCCTCCCCTATCGATTCTTCGTTCTTATTTTCGAAGATTACCATGCCCGGTCGCGCGAGTCAGGCCCCTCGCATCCGGTGTGATTTTCGCACGTTAGATAAGCTTCAGCGCCTTGAAACTCGCGTGGCCACCCTTGCCGACAATAATATGGTCATGGACAACGATGCCGAGCGAACCGGCCACGGTGACAATCTCCTGCGTCATCTGAATATCGGCGCGCGACGGAGTCGTATCGCCGGAGGGGTGGTTATGCACCAGCACGATCGCGGTGGCCGACAGCTCCAAAGCGCGCTTGACCACTTCGCGCGGGTAGACCGGCGTGTGGTCGACGGTGCCGGTTTGTTGCTCCTCGTCAGCGATCAGATGATTGCGCTTGTCAAGAAATAGAATTCGAAACCGCTCGCGGTCGGCGAAGCCTTGCGCTGCGCGGCAATAATCGAGCACGTTCTGCCATGACGACAACACTGGCCGCTCTTTCACCGCGTCGCGCATCATGCGCGTGGCCGCTGCCTGTGTGATCTTAAGCTCGGTGACACCGGCGGCGCCGAGGCCCTTCACTTCTGCGAGACGCGTCTCCGGGGCGGCAAGCACTTCGGCAAACGAACCGAATTTTTCCAGAAGCGTCTTGGCGAGTGGTTTGACGTCGCCGCGCGGCTGGGCGCGAAACAACAGCAATTCCAGAAGTTCATAGTCCGACAGCGCGCCGGCGCCGGCAGAGCGAAAGCGGTCGCGCAGCCGCTCACGATGGCCGTGGTAATGCGGCTTGGCCGGGGGCTTATCTTCGCTGTTGGATTTCTTCTTCAGCATCGTCCAGGCAGTCGAGGCAGCATTACGCGCGCAAGCGCAGTTGCGCTCATGAGGATGCCCGGACTGCGGGAATTTGCAATGCGCCCGAAAGCGCGGCGGCCTCAGGACTTGTAAGGCGGCTTGTCGAGATGACCCGGCGACAGCGTGAAAATCTCCACGCCGCTCTCGGTGACACCGATCGAATGCTCGAACTGTGCCGACAGCGAACGATCCCGCGTCACCGCAGTCCAGCCGTCCGATAGTACTTTCACATGCGGGCGGCCGAGATTGATCATCGGCTCGACGGTAAAGAACATGCCGGGCTTGAGTACGATGCCATCACCGGGCCTTCCGACATGGACGATATTGGGCTCGTCATGAAACAGCTTGCCGAGGCCGTGGCCGCAGAAATCGCGGACCACGCTCATATGCTGGGCCTCGACGAAAGTCTGGATGGCATGGCCGATGTCGCCGGTGGTGGCACCGGGCTTGATCGCTGCAATGCCGCGCATCATGCCTTCGTAAGTGACCTCGATCAGCCGCTCGGCGCGGCGCGGGATCTCGCCGATCGGATACATGCGGCTGGAATCGCCGTGCCACTCGTCGAGGATCAGCGTGACATCGACATTGACGATGTCACCCTCGCGCAGCGGCTTGTCGACCGGAATGCCGTGGCAGACCACGTGATTGACCGAGGTGCAGGTCGCCTTGCGATAGCCGCGATACATCAGCGTCGCCGGCAGCGCGCCGTGGTCCTGGCCGAATTCGAAAACCAGCCGATCGATATGCTCGGTGGTCACGCCCGGTCTGACTTCACCGACCAGCATGTCGAGACATTCAGCGGCGAGTTGCCCAGCCTTGCGCATGCCCTCGAAGGCACCCGGGCCGTGAATTTTGATCTGTCCAGTCTTGCGCATGGGGGCGCAGGCGGCATCGACATAAGTCATGGGGGAACAGGCGTTTAGAGCGTCGTGCCGCCAATGTAAGCATAGGCTGGCCCGACGCAAGCAATGCGTGTTGGGGACGCTTTAGGCGGCGATTTTGCCGCCTAGATCGTCCTCGATATGAACCTGGATGATCTCGTCGAAGGAGTTTTCGGCCTTAAAGCCCAGCGCCAGCGCCCGTTGCGGATCGAACCGGCTCGGCCAGCCAGCGACGATCTTGGATACCAGCGGGTCGGGCGCGCGGCGGATACGGGCCACCACTTTATCGCCAGCGATCCGGCGGAGTGCCGCGATCTGTTCCGCAACCGTGCAGCAGACCCCCGGCACAGTCAGGTTGATCCGTGGGCCGAGCTTCGTGGCCTCAAGGCCAGCAGCATGAACCAGGAAGCCAGCCGCCGCGCGGGGACTGGCGTGCCAATGCAGCACGGTGTCCTCGACCGGCAGCACTGCCTCTTCGCCGGCCAGCGGCTCGCGGATGATACCGGAGAAGAAACCGGAGGCCGCCTTGTTTGGCTTGCCCGGCCGCACCACGATGCTCGGCAGCCGGATGCCGACGCCGTCGATAAAGCCACGACGGGTGTAATCGGCGAGCAGAAGCTCGACCGCCGCTTTTTGCGTTCCGTAAGAGGTCAGCGGCGTCAGATGAAAATCGTCGCCGATGGCCTCCGGGAACGGCGCACCGAAAACCGCGATCGAGGACGTGAAAACCAGACGCGGGCGATAGCTGTCGCCAGCTTTACGAACGGCCTCGAACAGGCCACGAGAGCCATCGAGATTAACGCGCATGCCTTTCTCGAAATCGAGTTCGGCCTCGCCTGAGACGACGCCGGCGAGATGAAAGATCACGTCCGGACGTTCTTTGATCAGCGCGGGTGCCGTTGCCGGATCGGCAATGTCGATGGCTGCTGTCCCGATTTTGCCTGAGAAATTGTCCGGCTTCGCCGGCGGCACAATGTCGACAAGCGTCAATTTATCGATCGGCTTGCCGTTCAGTCCACCGTCCTTTAGCAGGCGCGTGGTGAGCTTGCGCCCGATCATCCCGGCGGCGCCGGTCATCAGAATATGCATGAGCGTCCGTAAGTGACGGTGTGGGCCTACAGCGCCATCCCGCCGTCGACGAGATGCGCCTGGCCGGTAATGTAGCTTGCCTCGTCACTGACGAGGAAGAGGGCGAGCGCGGCAACTTCTTGAGCGGTGCCTAGCCGGCCCATCGGCTGGCGGCCGACGAAATCCTGCCGTACCGCGTCAATAGACTTGCCGGTTTCCTTCGACGCCGCAGCGATCCGCTCTTCGAGCGAGGGCGACTCGATGGTGCCGGGGCACACCGCATTGCAGCGGACGCCTTGTTTGATGAAATCGGCGGCCACCGATTTAGTCAAGCCGATGACCGCCGCTTTCGTCGCGCCATATGCGTAGCGATTTGGCACGCCACGGATCGATGACACCGCCGATGAGATATTCACGATCGCGCCGGATTTTTTCTTCAACATGCCGGGCAGGAATGTCTTGATCGTGCGATGCATGGATTTGACGTTGAGGTCGAAGGAGAAGTCCCAATCCTTGTCGGTGCAATCGAGCACCGACCCATTGGCGACATAGCCCGCGCAATTGATCAGAATATCGAGCGCGCCAAATTCGGACTCTACGGTCTTGGCAAGAGCGTCAATCGCGTCCTGTGCGCACACATCGAGCTTACCGTGCTTTGCTGCTTTCAGATCTTTCAGCTTGTCGTCGGCGAGATCGGTGGCGATAACTTTGCCACCCTCGGCAATCAAAGCTTCTGCGATGGCGCGGCCGATGCCCTGCCCCGCCGCTGTCACCAATGCGACTTTACCCTGAACTCTGTTGGTCATTATGCGCTCCGTTTAGTGCGCCGAGGCTAACCTTCTGCCGGCCATTACCGTCGAAATTCTCCGGCGCCAGCCAGCGTTCGAAATTGGCTTTGCGCTGCGGCCACTCGCTGTCGAGCATCGCAAACCACGCATCGTCGCGATTGCGGCCTTTGGCGATCGTGCTTTGGCGGAAGGTTCCCTCGTAAACAAAACCGTAGCGTAGCGCCGCTCGCCGCGACGCCGCGTTCAGTGAGTTGCATTTCCATTCGTAACGCCGGTACCCCAGCGTCTCGAAGACGTAACGCGCCAGAAGGTATTGAGTTTCGGTTCCAAGCAGTGTGCGTTGCACAGTCGGCGAATAAAGAACGTGACCCACCTCGATGACGCGCATCTGCGGCACGATCCGCATCAGCGTCAGGTAGCCGATGGCCTGCCCCGCAGGATCGATGATCGCATAGGCATAGGGGTCTGCGGCCTCCGCCCGTATGGCGATGAAGGGCGCGAATTCGGCCAGCGACGCGAAGGGTCCGTCGGTCGAGATATAGGTCCAGACCGCGTCGTGGCCGCGGAAAGCTTCCCACAGTTCCGTGGCATGACCGGGGCGCAATTTTTCCAGCCGTCCATAACGGCCTTGCAGCGTCATCGGACCGGGCCGCGGCGCAGGTGTTGGATCGGCGACCGGCAAGCCGATCGGCTGGCCGGTTTGCGGATGCGGCTCGGAGGGCGTCATCACGACCCGCTTATCTTTTTCCGGTCGTCGATAAAGAATTTGTTCAGTTCGGGATTGGTGATCAACCCGGCAAAGCCATCGAACGATCCATCCTTGGCGATCTCGGTCGCGGTGCGGATGAAGGCATGCATGGCGACACGCGCGAGCGAGCCGCCGACGCTAATCCGCCGCACGCCCATCGCCGCGAGATCGGCGACAGTGAAGCCGAAGGCGCTGCTATTGAGGAAATTGATCGGCTTCGGCGCCACAGCGTTCACGACCGCCTCGATCTGTTCGCGCGTTTTGATGCCGGGCGCGTAGAGACAATCGGCGCCGGCCGCGGCGTAAGCTTTCAGTCGCCGAATCGCGTCGTCGAGATCGGGTACGCCACGGATGAAATTCTCCGCGCGCGCCGTAAAGACCACATCACCGCCGGCGCGATCAATCTCAGCGCGCACTGATTTGACACGCGTCAGCGCGGTGTCGAGATCATAGAGCGGCGCATGTCCGTCGTTTGGAGAGTCTTCGATCGACAGACCGGATACGCCGGTCTCGATACAACGCGTTACATTGTGCGCGAGACCTTCGAGATCAGCAGCGCGGCCGTCTTCGAAATCGGCATTGAGTGGCACATCGGCCGCTGCGGCCATTGCGGCAAAATGCGCCAGCGTCGCATCAAGACCAATGGCGCCGTCGGCATAACCTTCCGCGTGCGCAAAGCCTGAGCTTGTCGTCGCCAGCGCTTTGAAGCCGAGGCCTTGCAGATAACGCACGGTACCGACATTCCAGGGATTGGGAATGACAAAGCAACCGGACTCGTGCAGCTTGCGGAACGCGCGCCGCTTGTCGGCAACGCTTGGTCTTGATGCGCTCATGATTGTTCTCCCGGCAGGGTGATGGAACGTGCCATGATCGCCGCCGTGAGAACAGTGTTAATTGGAATGGCTGTTATGGCTGGCGCCGACAGCTGACAGTGAAGACGCGATGAAAGAACTGGTACCGACGGGCACGCTGCGGGTTGGACTCGCTTTAGCGCCACTGCCGTCCGCGTTCTTTGTTACCAAAGGCGCCGGTGGCAAACCGCAAGGCGTGACCGTCGACCTCGGCACCGCGCTGGCGAAGCAGCTCGGTGTGCCGGTCGAATTTGTTGTCGCGCCGAACTCGGGCATCTTGACCGATACACTCGCTAGCGGCTTGATCGACGTCAGTTTCATGCCGGTCGACGACGAGCGCAAAAGACGCCTCGCCTTCGGACCGCATTATGTTCTGATCGAAAGCACCTATATGGCCACCGCGGCATCCGGTGCGAAAACCGTTGCCGATGTCGATCGGGCGGGCCTGCGCGTCGTCGGCATCGCCAATACGACAACCATCCGCGCGGCAGCGCGGACGTTGAAGAACACGACCATTACACCGATGACGTCGGTCGATGACGCCATGTCGGCTCTGCGTGACGGCAAGGCTGATGCCTTTGCGTTGTCGCGCGATTCACTGCCGGTTTATGTGAAGCAAATTCCCGGCTCGTGCATTGTCGACGGCGGTTTCCAGAACACTGGCATCGCCATCGCCATACCACCGAACCGCCCCGAGGCGCTGTCGTACGTCACGGCTTTCATGGACGACGCCAAGAAGAACGGCATAGTGCGCCGCGCACTCGACGCTGCGGGCTTCAAGGACGAGCCAGTCGCGCCGTGAGCTAGTGACTATCGCGCGGCACGAATTTCTGCGCGACGCGCTGATATTTCACCGCAGGCTCCAGAACCATGCCGTCGCCAAGCTGGTCGACCATGCTGCGCTGGATTTCCTGCCACGGCGTCTGGCTTTCCGGGTAACGATAGCCGCCGTTTTTCTGCAGCGCCGCGCGCCGCGACGCGAATTCATCGGCCGAAATCAGAATATCGGCGCTGCCTTTGTTGAGATCGATACGAACGCGGTCTCCGGTTTGCAAAATCGCGAGCCCGCCACCAACAGCGGCCTCCGGTGAGGCATTGAGGATCGACGGCGATCCTGATGTGCCAGACTGTCGACCGTCCCCGATACAAGCGAGCGAGGTAACACCTTTTTTGATCAGTGCCGCCGGCGGTTGCATATTCACCACCTCAGCGGAGCCGGGATAGCCGATCGGGCCGGCACCGCGCATGAACAAGATCGTATGCGCGTCGATCTTGAGCGCGGGGTCGTCGATGCGATGGTGATAATCCTCCGGTCCATCGAACACCACAGCGCGGCCTTCGAAGGCATTGGGATCTTTCGGGTTCGACAAATAGCGTTGACGGAATTCGTCCGAGATCACGCTCGTCTTCATGATCGCGGAATCAAACAGATTGCCGCGCAACACTTTGAAGCCGGCTTTCGCTTTCAGCGGCTTATCATACGGCCGAACGACATCCGCATTATAGCTCTTAGCCTTCGCGACATTGTCGGCGACGGTCTTGCCATTGATGGTCAAAGCGTCGCCATGGATACGGCGTTGGGCGAGAAGTTCGTGCATCACCGCGGGCAGACCGCCGGCACGGAAATAGCCCTCGCCGAGAACGGCGCCGGCCGGCTGCATATTGACCAGAAGCGGCACGTCGTAGCCGATGGTCTCCCAATCGTCGATTTTCAGATCGACGCCGATATGGCGGGCGATGGCGTTGATATGGATCGGCGCATTGGTCGAGCCGCCGATCGCCGAGCAAGCAACGATGGCGTTCTCGAATGCGGCGCGGGTAAGGATGTCGGAGGGCTTAAGATCCTCGTGCACGATCTCCACCGCGCGCACACCGGTCTGATAAGCGATCTGGCCGCGCTCGCGATACGGCGCGGGAATTGCGGCGCAGCCAGGGAGCGACATGCCGAGCGCCTCGGCCAGCGCATTCATGGTCGACGCCGTACCCATCGTGTTGCAGTGGCCGATCGACGGGGCCGAGGCAGCGACGATGTCGATGAACTCCTTATAGTCGATCTTGCCAGCGGCTTGATCTTGACGCGCTTGCCAGATCAGCGTGCCGGAGCCCATCAGCTTGCCGTCGTGAACGTGATCGAGCATCGGGCCCCCCGAGAGCACGATCGCCGGTGTATTGACGGTCGCGGCCGCCATCAAACAAGCCGGCGTGGTCTTGTCGCAACCGGTCATCAGCACGACGCCGTCGAGCGGATAGCCGTAGAGCACTTCGACTAGGCCGAGATAAGCGAGATTACGATCGAGCGCCGCAGTCGGCCGCTTGCCGGTTTCCTGAATCGGATGCACCGGAAACTCGAAGGCGATGCCGCCGGCATCGCGAATGCCGGCGCGCACGCGATGCGCCAATTCGAGATGATGGCGATTGCACGGAGACAAATCAGAACCGGTCTGCGCAATGCCGATGATCGGCCGACCCGATGTCAGTTCTTGGCGCGTCAGGCCGTAATTCAGATAGCGCTCGAGATAGAGCGCGGTCATGCCGGGATTATCGGGATTGTCGAACCATAATTGCGAGCGCAGGCGGCGTGTTTGTTTTTTATCGTTGTTTCCGGTGCCGCTCATCGTTCGCCTCCGGCGATTTTTAACCGACCATTTACCATCCGGCGACATCGCGCCTTCGACAGTAGATATGCCGATTTAACGGCAGCGCGAACCATCAATCATCGAGGACGCGCGAAAGTCGAAAGACCAAACTGCGGCCTGAGTCCGATTGTTCCAAAAATCGGCCGATTTCGCTCTATTTGCACTGCAATATATTGCATAAATGTCCGTATAAATTTCTTATAACTCACTGATTAATAACAGTTTTGTGAAGATCGTCGGTATTGTGCAATGCGGAATCTCGCATAGGTTTGCGGCGAGGGCGATGATTTCAATCGGAGATAGACACCATGAAATCCCTCAAAACCAAACTGGCTTTGTCGGCGCTGGCTGTTACGGTGCTTGCGTCGCCTGCTTTCGCGCAGCGCGCGCATCATCCGGTGCAGCAGACTTATTCGACGGTTCAGCAGCCGGCCGAGCACTATCCGGATGGCGGCGCCGGCCGTACCGGCACTGCGGAGTCCTTCGAGAGCGGCAACGAGTTCAATCTCGGTCAGTAAGCCACCTCGACAGCGTAGCGTTGAAAGCCCCGGACTTCGGTCCGGGGTTTTCATTTTTAGTAAGTCGCTTCGCGGTTTGCATTTGCGCGGTCTTTGGGTTGAACTGCGGCGGCAAAAAAATAGACCGCCCGGGAAGAAACTCATGCTCAAGACCGTCGCCGCTTTCGATCGCATCGGCGAAGAGAACGCCTTCGCCGTGCTTGCCCACGCCATGCATTTGGCAGCGCAAGGCCGCGACATCATCAATCTCGGCATCGGGCAGCCGGATTTCCGCACGCCGGATTTCATCGTCGAAGCCGCCGTCAAGGCGCTACGCGACGGCCATCACGGCTACACACCGGCGGTCGGCATCCTGCCGCTGCGCGAAGCAGTCGCCGCGGATCTGCATAAACGCTACGGCGTCGACGTGTCGCCCGACACCGTGACGATCATGCCGGGCGGCAAGCCGACAATGTTCATGTCGATCCTGATGTTCGGCGAGCCGGGCGTCGACATTCTCTATCCCGATCCGGGATTTCCGATCTATCGCTCGATGATCGAATATACCGGCGCGCGGCCGATCCCGGTGCCGATCCGCGAAGAAAACAATTTCGCGTTCTCCGCTGAAGAGACGCTGAAGCTGATCACACCGCAGACCCGGCTTCTGATTCTCAACTCGCCGGCCAATCCGACCGGCGGCGTGACGCCGAAGACAGAAGTCGACAAGCTCATCGCCGGACTCGAGCGCTTTCCCGACGTCGCGGTGATGTCGGACGAGATCTACGACCATATGGTCTATGATGGCGAGAAACACGTCTGTCTGTTGTCTTATCCGTCGATCCGCGACCGGCTTATTCTGCTCAATGGCTGGTCGAAGACTTACGCGATGACCGGCTGGCGGCTCGGCTACGCGGTATGGCCGGGGAAGCTTTATGATTATGCGCGCAAGTTCGCCGTGAACCTGCATTCCTGCGTCAACGCTTCGGCCCAATATGCCGGCCTCGCGGCATTGACCGGCCCGCAAGACGAAGTGACGAAGATGATCGCCGAGTTCGACCGGCGGCGCAAAATTGTGGTCGACGGCTTGAACAAATTACCGGGGACATCCTGCGCAACGCCGAAAGGCGCGTTCTACGCGTTTCCAAATATCAAGCGTACCGGCTGGAAGGCGAAACCGCTCGCCTCAGCGCTTCTTGAGGACTGCGGTGTCGCGCTGATCGGCGGCCCGGATTTCGGCATTCTCGGCGAAGGCTATATGCGCGTGTCTTATGCCAATTCGACCGACAACATCCTCAAAGCGCTCGACCGCATGGGCGAGTTTTTGACCAGCCGCAAGGCTGCTTAGTTCACGCGCGCTGCGTCAGCCGGAAACCGATCAGAACAATCGCAAGCCCGACGAGCTGCAACGCGCTCGGCATTTCGCCAAGTGCGATGGCGCCGATCAATAACGTGAAGGGTGGCACCAGCGCTGGATAAAGCGCTGCACGGCCGACACCGAGAAAAATCACCGCACGCGTGAACAAATAAATCGCGCCGGCGCCGGCGAACAAGCCCTGCACGATCGCCTGCAGCAAATTCTCGTAAAAGCCCGCGGCGAGAAAATTGTCGTAGACGAAGGGCAGCATCGGCAGACCGGCGAGCGAAAGCACACTTGTCACCGCAGCCGCGCGCATCGGCGGTATGTGCCAGAGCCGCAAGAGCATGCCGAATACGGCAAAGAAGCTTCCCGCCGCGACAAAGAATAGATCGCCGACGAGGCCTTGCGTGCCCATGGTTTTCAGCGCTTCGGCACCGATCACTAAAAGGCCGAGTACCATGATCCCTGCGCCGACGATGCGGCGTGTCGGCAGCGCTTCTTTGAGCACCAGATGGGCGAGGATCATGCCACCGAGCGAGGCACAGGACGGCTGGATGATCGCGCCATGGCCGAGCGGCACGTATATGTAACCGTAATAGCTCCAGAGTGCGAGCGGCAGACCGCCGAACACCGTGATGGTGATACCGCGTCGCCAGCCGATGCCGCCGAGATTGCCGAGTCCGCCGGCCGCCAGCATCGGCAGGAGTGCAAACCCCGGCCAGACGAACCGATGCAGCGCCAAAACCATCGGCGATACGCCGGCGAGAATGCCGTGCCGCGCGGCGACGAAGCCGAGCGCCCAACACAGAGCCGCACCGGCGCCGCAGGCCATGCCCCAAAGCGTTGCGTGTTTGGAGAGCTGGGGCGAGGTGTAATCCATCGCCCGGACCTTTATCTGCAGCGCTTTATCAGGACAACACGCGATTATGCGTGGCTGCTTTCGCGGAATGCGAAGGGTTTAAGCGAGCGCGTCATTATCCGCAGTGTCGAGCAGTTCGACGCCGCCGGTCGCAACGACTTTGCCGGAGTCGATCCGCACCACTGTGGTCGCGATGAGACGGACTTCCGCCGGGGTATGGCTGACATAGACCATGGGAATGCCGGCTTGGTCGCGGAGCCGCACCAGATAAGGAAGGATTTCGCGTTTGTGTCCAATATCAAGCGATGCCATCGGTTCGTCGAGCAAGAGAAGCCGCGGCCGCATCAATAAAGCGCGGCCGACAGCGACGCGCTGGCGCTCGCCGCCGGAAAGATTTCCCGGACGGCGGTCGAGCAGATGCGCCATATTAAGAAGCGTGGTGACGCGGTCGAACTCGGACGAATCGCGCGGCAATCCGCTCATCCGCCGTCCGTAATCGAGATTCTGCCGCACGCTTAGATGCGGAAACAGCCGTCCTTCCTGGAACACATAGCCGATGCGACGCCGATAGGGCGGCAGGTCGATATGCCGGTCTGAGTCGAACAGCACCGCGTCATCGACGGTGATGACACCGCGATCGGGCGTGAGCAGGCCAGCGATCATATTGATCACCGACGTCTTGCCCGCGCCTGACGGCCCGAACAAAGCTGTGGCGCCGCTGGCCACTTGGAAGTGGACGCTGATCTGCAGCGCGCCGAGTTTCTTTTCGACGTCGACCGCGAGCACGCTTATTCTCCGTGAAAGCGCGCGGCAGCGCGACGGCCGAGCCACTCGGCGGCGATCAGCGCTACAAAAGCGAGGAAGACCGCGATCAACACCAAACGGCCTGCAGCGGCGTCTCCACCCGGTATTTGCGTAAAAGTGTAGATCAGCGACGAGATCGTCTGCGTCTCACCAGGAATGTTTGAGACGAAGGTGATGGTGGCGCCGAACTCGCCGAGCGCGCGGGCAAAGCAAAGGATCACGCCAGCGATCAGACCCGGCAAAGCGAGCGGCAAGGTCACGGTGAAAAACACAGTCAGGCGATTAGCCCCGAGCGTCGACGCAGCGTCTTCCAGCTTGCGGTCGACGGCCTCCAGCGCCAACCGCACCGGCCGCACCAATAACGGAAAGCCCATCACTCCACAGGCGAGTGCTGCACCGGTCCAGCGGAATGAAAGGACGATGCCGAGATAATGGTCGAGAAAGCCACCAACCGCGCCTTTGCGGCCGAACCAAATGAGCAGCAGATAGCCAGTGACGACCGGAGGCATTACCAGCGGCAGATGCACCACGCCGTCAAGGAGTGCCTTCCCCCAGAATTGCTTGCGCGCCAGCACCCAACCGATCGCAATGCCGAACGGCGTCGCGCATACGGTCGCGACCAGCGCGATCCGCAGGGTCAGCGCGACCGCAGTCCATTCTTCGGGGGTTAGATCAAACATAGCCCATCACTTCGTCATGCGCGGGCTTGACCCGCGTATCCATGCGGCGATGCGGCTGTACGGATTGCCGGGTCAAGCCCGGCAATGATGATTACAGATATCACGTCACCTATTTCGCCAGGACCGTGAAGCCGTATTTCTCGAACACGGCCTTCGCCGCAGGCGAGCGCAAATAGGTCAGATAGGCCGTCGCATCCGGCTTGGCATTCACAGTCGCCGCAACCGGATAAATGATCGGATCGTGCGAGCCTTCAGGAAACACGCCGACCACTTTCACGCCGGGTTCGACCTTGGCGTCGGTCGAATAGACGATGCCGAGCATGGCTTCGCCGCGCGCGACCAGAACCAGCGCGGCGCGGACGTTGGCGGCCATCGCCATTTTCGGCTCGACCGAAGCCCAGAGACCGAGCTTCTCCAGCGCCGCCTTGGCATAGATGCCGACCGGCACCGCCTGCACGTCGCCGGTGGTGATGCGGCCGTCGCCCGCGAGCTTGGCGAGATCGGTCCCAGAGCCGATGGTCACTTTGTCGATTTTGGAATCCTTCGGCACGATCAGGACCAATTCGTTGCCAAGGAGATTGACACGAGTGTCGTCCTTGATCAGTTTTTTCTGCGAGCCGTAGTCCATCCATTTTAGATCGGCGGACACGAACACATCGGCCGGCGCGCCGCCTTCGATCTGCTTCATCAGCGCCGAGCTTGCGTCGTAGCTGGCGACGATCTTGGTGCCGCTCTGTTTGGTGTAGTCCGCATCGACGTCGTCGAGCGCGTTCTTCATCGAAGCGGCGGCGAAAACGGTGATGGATTTGTCAGTTGCTTTATCCTGCGCCCGTGCGGACGGCGACAGAGCGACAAAGGCGAGAGCGGCGGCAAACACCGCCAAAATAGCGTTTCTTTTGAGCACGACGATTCTCCAAAATGGCCAAGGCGCGCGTCACTTTTGCGCGCGCGGGATCAACTGATCCAAAATCGATTGATTGAGGTCAGTTGATTCGGGTCGGTAGCGACCGCCTTTGGGAACCGTCGTTCCGGGCATTTTCGACGCGCGCCCGGCGCATCGAAATTCGCACGGTGGATTGTATCAGCCCGGTGGGGACTGGCAAAGCAGGAGCAACAACGCCGGATTCCGCGAGGCATGCGTCATTCCAGCGCGGCGTGCTATATCCGGCGCAGGGAGTGAACATGTCCGACGCGGCAATCCTGGATGGCGACTACGACTACATTATTGCCGGCGCGGGCTCGGCCGGCTGCCTTCTGGCCAACCGGCTCTCCGCCGATCCGGATACCCGCGTGCTCATTCTCGAAGCCGGCGGCCGCGATAATTGGATCTGGTTTCACATTCCGGTCGGCTATCTCTTCGCCATCGGCAATCCGCGTTCGGATTGGATGTTCAAGACCGAGCCGGTACCGGGGCTCAACGGGCGAAGCCTGAGTTATCCACGCGGCAAGGTGATCGGCGGCTCGTCGGCGATCAACGCCATGATCTATATGCGCGGCCAGGCAGCCGATTACGATCATTGGCGGCAGCTTGGGATGACCGGCTGGGGCTGGGACGACGTGCTGCCGTTTTTCAGACGGCATGAAAACCATTTCATGGGCGAGAGCCCCGAACATGCCGTCGGCGGCGAGTGGCCGATTGCAGCGCCGCGTGTCCGCTGGGACCTGCTCGACGCATTCCGCACTGCTGTCGAACAGGCCGGCATCAAATCGATTCCCGATTTCAACACCGGCGACAATGAAGGCTGCTGCGCATTTCATGT
Organism: Xanthobacteraceae bacterium; assembly: GCA_036271715.1. Classification (GTDB taxonomy): domain Bacteria; phylum Pseudomonadota; class Alphaproteobacteria; order Rhizobiales; family Xanthobacteraceae; genus BOG-931. The sequence continues at coordinate 224,398 of DATBAD010000066.1, read as the reverse complement.
GAACCAGAAACGCGGCCGGCGCGTCTCGACCGCACGCGCATTCCTCAAGCCTGCGCTCAAGCGTCCCAATCTTCGGCTCGAAACCGGCTGTCTGGTCGAAGGGCTGGTGCTCGATGGCAAGCGTGCGACGGGAATTCGTTTTCGTCAGAACGGCTTGACACGCAAGGCGAACTGCCGCGGCGAAGTGATTTTGTCCGCGGGCTCGATTGGCTCGACACAGATTTTATTACTGTCGGGTATCGGACCAGCGGAGCATCTGCGCGAACATAGCATTCCTGTCGTGCTCGATAAGCCAGGCGTTGGCGCCAATTTGCAGGATCACTTGCAATTGCGCGCGATCTATAAAGTCGACGGTATCACCACATTGAACGAGCAGTATCACTCGACCTTCGGCTTTACGCGGATGCTTGCGGAATATGCGATGTTCCGCACCGGGCCGCTGACGATGGCGCCGTCACAGCTTGGACTCTTCACCCGCTCCGACAGCGATCAGGCGCGCGCCAATCTGCAATATCACGTGCAGCCGCTCTCGCTCGATCGTTTCGGTGAGCCGCTGCATACGTTCCCCGCTTTCACAGCGAGTGTCTGCAATCTGCGGCCGACCAGCCGCGGCTTCGTCAAACTGCGCTCGCCGCAAGCTTCCGATTCGCCGATGATCCAGCCGAATTATCTTGCGACCGATGTAGATCGCCGCGCTGCCGCGAACGCCATCCGCCTGACACGAAAGATCGCATCTCAGCCCGCGCTCGCGCCGTTTCATCCCGACGAATATCTGCCGGGACCAAAAGTGCCCAATGACGACGACGCTTTGGTCAAGGCCGCGGGCGATATCGGCACCACCATTTTCCACCCTGTCGGCACTGCGAAAATGGGGCTTCCCAGCGATCCTTTTGCCGTAGTCGACGGCAGGCTTCGCGTTACCGGCATCGAAGGCTTGCGCGTCATCGATGCCTCGGTGATGCCGACCATTACTTCAGGAAACACCAACGCGCCGACTATGATGATTGCCGAGAAAGGCGCAGCGATGCTGCGCGACGACGCCAAAGCCAGCAACAAGGCCGCCGCATGAACGCGGCGCGGCGCGCGATGGCGATGCTGTTCGATCCCGCCGTCGAATGGGCCAAGATCGAATCCGAGAGTGGCGATCCGGCTTTGGTTTTGAGCCGCTACGCCGCGTGGCTTGCCATCGTACCGGCGCTGTCCGGTTTTATCGGCGCATCCGTGATCGGCGCCACCACGCCTACCGGCGTGATCGTGCGGGCCTCACTCTTCGACGGCGTGGCCGGTGCGATCTTCGGCTATGTGATGAGCTTGGCCGCGGTGCTGGTGGTGGCGCTGGTGATCGATCTCATGGCGCCGCTGTTCGGCGGCCGCCGCGATTTCGACAGTGCCTTCAAACTTGCGGTCTATTCTTTCACGCCGGTTTGGCTCGCGGGAGTTTTCCTTCTGCTGCCCGGCCTGCATTTCCTGATGCTGACGGGATTTTACGGCGCTTATCTTGCCTGGCTCGGCCTGGCGCAATTGATTAAGCTGAACCCGAGGCGGATGCTCGACTTCACCGCCTTGATCGTGATCGCGGCTTTTGCGCTGCTCTATATTACCGCAGCGCTTCAGCGCGCTGTGTTTGGTACCGCAGGACTCTGACGCACGAAGCTATCAAGGCGCCTTGACGATCTGCTTGCAGGCCTGCGGTAGCGCCGCGAGCGTGATCCCCGGCTTCGGCAGCGGCGGGTTGGCCGGCTGGACCGGATGCAGCGTCGACTCCTTGAACCAGAAATCGAGCTCGTGACCACAGCCGTCGCTGGGATCGGGCGGCGTTTGCGGTTTGCAGTCCGGGCTGTCCGCCGGACAGGCGATACGCACGTGGAAGTGCTCGGCGTGTCCCCACCACGGCCGCACTTTAGCAAGCCAGCCGCGATCCGACCCGGCCTCGCGGCACATTGCTTTCTTGATCGCGGCATTGACGAAAATGCGCGTCACCGCCGGGTCGAGCGACGCCGTACGAATGAGTTCGGTACGCGAATGTGTCCAGATCTTCGGATCGACGTCGAGCCGGTTCTCGGCCACCATATTCACCGCGCCGTCGAACTCGCGTTCCTCGCGGCTGAGCGTGTGATTGGGCATCGGCGTGAACCAGATATCGGCATCGAGGCCAACCTGATGGCTGGCATGGCCGCTAATCATCGGACCGCCGCGCGGCTGCGACATGTCGCCGATCAGAAGGCCATTCCAACCCACTTTCTTCGCGTTCATGCCGAATCGCTCGAGGAACTCGACAAGCTTCGGATTGCCCCAATTGCGATTGCGTGACAGCCGCATCACCTGCCAGGCCGGCCCGTCGATCGGCAGCGGCGCGCCACCGGCGAGACAGCCATCGGCATAGCCGCCGATCGAACGCGCTGGCCCTGGAAACGGCGTCGGCTTGCGGGCGAACAACTCCTTGGCCGGGATCGTTGGCGAGTCGGGATTTAGAAGCGGCGGCAATGGCGCCGGATTGAGCGAACCCGGCGGCGTCGGATCGGGCGAATTCGGGTCTTGCCCTCGCGACAGCGGAGCGTCCTGCGCCAACGCTATACTAGCGATGAGTGAGAGAAGAAACGCGGAGGCAGCGGTTCGCATCATTGGTTTTTAAATGAAGGTCTCGTCGCTTGCTTAACCCGATAAGCAACGGCACGCGCCCGCCATCGATACGCTGCCGCTATTCGCTCGTTCTGTCCAGTGACAAAGAGATCGGGCGTAGTTTCGTCCTCTGCCGCGAGCAAGAGCTGCTGCTCGATCAATGCATGCGGTGTAATCGTGCCGCCATGGAGGATGTGGCCGATGGTGACACCGCCTGTCGCAAGCTCGCGCGCGACCAGAAGGCAGCGGTGGCAATCCAGCGGATCACGTTCGGCGCACATGATGCAGACACGACTCCGCGCCATGTCGCCGCGCAAACGTTCGAGATCGCGCTGAAATTCCGGCTGCCGCGCCATCGCCTCGTAGTCGGCAATGCCATCGCAATAGAGCGATGAGTTCGACGGCCGGCCGCCCAACGTTTCGCCATAAGGCAGATAGCCGATGTCTTGCTGCGCCAGAAATGGCGCGAGATTTTTGGCCGAGAACCACGGGCAGAAGCGCGACACCGGCACTGATCGGACATCGGCAATCGCGTTAACACCAGCGGACTGCAGCAGCGCCAGGAAACATTCGGCGCTGACATTGGAATGACCGATACTGAAAAGATCAAAACTCGTCATAATTGTTTATTTAATGCGCGCGCCGGCAAATTCACGATTTACCACTCTGCGCCTTAGTGGCTTTACAAGGACCGCCAAGTGAGACCTGATAGACCCGCTGTTGGGGTGCGTATCATGTCTCGCGTTATTTGCGTTATCGCTGCCTTCGTCTTTGTCTTTATGGCCGCAATCTTCTCGGCCGTAGGTGCCGAGGCGGCGGTGGTCGTCCATATCGACCGCGGCAGCCAGCGCATGTCGATCAGTGTCGACGGCGCGCAGCGCTACAATTGGCGGGTCTCGACCGCACGCGCCGGCTATGTCACCCCGCCCGGCGTCTATCATCCGCAAATGCTCGCCAAGCGCTGGTTTTCGCGGAAGTATTACAATTCGCCGATGCCGCATTCGATCTTCTTTTATGGCGGCTTCGCCATTCACGGCACCTACGAGATCGCGCGGCTCGGCGGCCCGGCCTCACATGGCTGCGTGCGGCTCGATCCGCAAAATGCCGCGACCTTGTTCGGGATTGTCGAACGCGAAGGCATGAGCCGGACGACCATCGTCATCCGTTAACGACACTCAGTGCTTAAGACCGCCTGCGGTCTCGATGAAGCGGATGATGGTTTGCAAACCATCGCCTTTGCGCAAGTTCGTCATCACGAACGGCCGTGTGCCGCGCATCCGCTTGGCGTCAGTGTCCATCTTCTCCAAGGACGCGCCGACATAAGGTGCCAGATCGACTTTGTTGATCACCAGAAGATCGGAACGGGTAATACCGGGTCCGCCTTTGGACGGAATCTTGTCGCCGGCGGCGACGTCGATCACATAAATGGTGATATCGGCAAGTTCCGGCGAAAACGTTGCTGCCAGATTGTCGCCGCCGGATTCGATCAGCACCAGATCGAGCGCCGGAAACTTCCGCCGCATATCGGCGACCGCGGCGAGATTCATCGACGCGTCTTCGCGGATTGCCGTATGCGGGCAGCCGCCGGTTTCGACTCCCGCGATCCGCTCGGCGGCAAGCGAGCCGGAGCGCACCAGAAACTCAGCGTCCCATTTGGTGTAAATGTCGTTGGTGATAGCGGCGATGTCGTAAGTGTCGCGCATCGCCTTGCACAGCGAATCCATGAGGGCTGTCTTTCCGGAGCCGACCGGACCACCGATACCGACGCGCAACGGACCATTGGGACTCTGAGCCATCTCTATCTCGGTCAACTACGGAACAAACGCGTGTATTGCGTTTCGTGCCTGACGCCAGCGAGGTCCGCGCGAAAGGTTGCGCTGCCAAGATCATCAAGCGTCGCCGCCAAAGCACGCTGCGATATTGCAGCGATCGCGGGTTCCAACGCCCGCAACAGGCGCTGACTATCGGTATGGCCGAGCGGAATGAGGCGCACGCCGGCGGAAATCCAATTCGTCACCACGGCGGTGAGAAAAGCATGCAGCGCCGGCGGCAGCGGAATGTCGTGACCGGCGCAAGCCACGCCGACCGCGATCGGATAGGCGATCGGACCGGGCCAGACTTCTTGCAGCCTGGTCAGCGCGGCACAGGGCCAAGCCGCCTGGGTCACATCGACAAAGGCGCGGCCGAGAGTCGTCGTTTCCAAGTGCCGCTCGCGCGACGGCACAAAGGCCGCCGCAAGCTCAGCGATTTCAGCAATCGCGGCGTCGTTGCTTTCGCTCACTGCGCGATGCGTATGCGCAAAGAATATCCCGTCATTGATGCCGCTGCCTACGCTCAACATGGATTCCAGCCAATGGCGCAACGTTTCGGCGCTGGTGACATCGCCGGCTTCGACCGCCCATTCGATGCCACTGGAAAAGGAAAAAGCCCCGACCGGATAAGCCGGCGATAGCCAGATCAACAGCCGATAGAGCGCGGCGGGTTCGATAACCTCACCGCCGGTGCACTCATTCCCGCGCAAGCGTGACTCCAGACTGGGTCCCCGTTTTCGCGGGGACGAGCGCGTGAGCGTACGCGTCTTAGACATGGAAGCGGCCGATCGCCCCGTCTCGATCGGACCCATGGCGGTGATCGGAAGAAGCGGCGTAAGCACCGCCCTCCGGATCGAACGGCGCTTCGATCTCGATCACTTCAGCGCCGAGCCCAACCGCCATGTCGGCGATGACATGATCACGCCGGATGCGGAGCGCATTGAGCAAAAGCTGCGTCGAGAGATGACGGTTACCGAGATGCCAGGCGACGCGGGCAAGATGCTGCGGATCGGTGCAACGGATTTCCAGAAGCGGCTCCGGCGCGGCGACGACTTTGACCAGGCGGCCGTCTTCCAGCACCAGCGCATCGCCGCCGCGCAGTTCAGCGGCGGACGGCAGATCGAGCAGGAAGGCGACGCCGTTCTTACCAGTCATCGCCATACGGCGGCGATGGCGATCGTCGTAATCGAGCACGACGCTATCGGCGGCCTCGCCCGACCAGTGAGCGGCTTTTTTCACCGCAATCGCACGCATGCGCTGTCCCGGCGTTGCGTTTCAGAACAGAAAATAGCGCTGCGCCATCGGCAAGACTTCGGCCGGCGCGCAGGTTAGAAGCTCGCCATCGGCGCGGACTTCATATGTCTCGGGATCGACCTCGATCTCCGGCGTTGCATCGTTATGGATCATGCTCTTCTTCGAGATCTTGCCGCGGGTGTTCGCTACCGCGAACAATTCCTTCTGAATGCCGAGCTTCTTGCCGAGACCGGATTTCACCGCCGCGTTCGAGGCAAAGACCACCGATGACGCCGTGCGGGCGCGGCCGTAAGCGCCAAACATCAACCGGTAATGCACCGGCTGCGGCGTCGGGATCGACGCATTCGGGTCGCCCATCGGCGCGGCGACAATGCTGCCGCCCTTGATGATGCATTCCGGCTTCACGCCGAAAAACGCCGGCGCCCAGAGTACCAGATCGGCGAGCTTGCCCTTCTCCACCGAGCCGATCAGCTTCGACACGCCATGCGCGATGGCAGGATTGATCGTGTATTTGGCGATGTAGCGCTTCACCCGCGCATTGTCGTTGTCGCCTTTTTCCTCTTTAAACCGGCCGCGCTGCTTCTTCATTTTGTCGGCGGTCTGCCAGGTGCGGATGATGACTTCGCCGAGCCGGCCCATGGCCTGCGAGTCCGACGACATCATCGACAGCGCGCCGATGTCGTGAAGGATGTCTTCCGCGGCGATGGTTTCCTTGCGGATGCGGCTTTCGGCGAAAGCAAGATCCTCGGCGATCGCTGGATCGAGATGATGGCACACCATCAGCATGTCGAGATGCTCGTCGATGGTGTTTTTTGTATAAGGCCGCGTCGGATTGGTCGACGACGGCAGCACGTTTTTCAGTCCGGCCACTTTGATGATGTCGGGCGCGTGGCCGCCGCCGGCGCCTTCGGTATGGAAGGCGTGGATGGTACGGCCCTTGAAGGCCTCGATGGTGTCCTCGACGAACCCAGATTCATTGAGCGTGTCGGCGTGGATCATCACCTGCACGTCGTATTCGTCGGCGACCGACAGGCAGCAATCGATCGCTGCAGGCGTCGTGCCCCAGTCCTCGTGCAGTTTCAGCGAACAGGCGCCAGCCTTGACCATCTCTTCCAGCGCCGCTGGCCGCGAGGCATTGCCCTTGCCGGCAAAGCCGAGATTGACCGGAAAATCGTCGGCCGCCTGAATCATGCGGGCGATGTGGAACGGTCCCGGCGTACAGGTGGTCGCGAAAGTGCCATGCGCCGGGCCGGTGCCACCACCGAGCATCGAGGTGACGCCCGACATCAAGGCTTCGTCGACCTGTTGCGGGCAGATGAAATGGATGTGGGTGTCAAAGCCGCCAGCGGTGAGAATCTTGCCTTCGCCAGCGATCACCTCGGTACCGGGACCAACGATGATGGTGACGTTCGGCTGGATGTCGGGATTGCCGGCCTTGCCGATCGCGGCGATGTAACCATCCTTGAGCCCGATATCGGCTTTGACAATGCCCCAATGATCGACAATCACCGCATTGGTGATGACGGTGTCGACTGCGCCCTGGCGATTGGTAATTTGGCTTTGGCCCATGCCGTCGCGGATCACTTTACCGCCGCCGAATTTCACTTCATCGCCATAGACGGTGAAATCCTTCTCAACCTCGATAATGAGATCGGTGTCGGCGAGCCGGACCCGGTCTCCAGTGGTCGGACCGAACATATCGGCATAGACGCTGCGGCTGATTTTTGCAGGCATGATGAAACCTCAGACTTTACCCGTCAGAGTTTACCCATGACGGCCTGGCGGAAACCATAGACGGTGCGCTTGCCGGCAAGCGCGACCAGCGTGACGTCGCGAGTCTGTCCCGGCTCGAAACGCACCGCCGTGCCGGCGGCGATATCGAGCCGCATGCCGCGCGCCTTCTTGCGGTCGAAACGCAGCGCTGGATTAGTCTCGAAGAAATGATAGTGCGAACCGACCTGGATCGGCCGGTCCCCGGTATTGGCGACCGACAGCGTCACGGTGCGGCGGCCTTTGTTGAGTTCGATCTCGCCGTCCTTAATGAACATTTCGCCGGGAATCATTGTGCCCTCATCTTCGCGCCCTCATCGTATCGGCGCGTGCACGGTGACGAGCTTGGTGCCGTCGGGAAACGTCGCCTCGACCTGGATGTCGGGAATCATTTCGGCGATCCCGTCCATCACCTGGGCGCGGCTGACGACATGCGCACCCTGCTCCATCAGTTCGGCGACGCTTCTTCCGTCGCGCGCGCCTTCCATGATGAAATCGGAAATTAGCGCGATGGCTTCCGGATGATTGAGCTTGACGCCGCGGTCGAGACGTTTGCGCGCCACGATCGCAGCCATGGCAATCAGCAGTTTGTCTTTCTCGCGCGGCGTCAGATTCATCGTCGTCCTCAGTTCAGCCACAGCCGCGGCAGCGGCGCGGGACTCAACACGGCAAGTACGTTCATAAGATCGCGGCGCAGCGTGGCGCCATCGCGCGCGACGAAACGCGCTACGGCAATTCCGTTCCAGGCAGAGATGCCGACTTCGCCAACAAAGCTTTCGGTCAAAGCGCGCACCCCGGCAACGTCATCGTCAGTGCCGGGAGTTTTGATGACGCTGGCAATAGCGACACCGCCAGCGGTACTGGCCGATTGTGCCAGCGTTTTTGCAATCATAGTATCGAGCCGTGCCGTCTCGGCAAAGACGAGCGCACCGCCCCTGTGAATGCGCCAGCGATCGACGAACAAGCCCTGCGTCACGGTTTCAGCCATCGCGGAGCGACCGAAAACGACAGCTTCAGCGACCAACAGTTGCGCATCGTCATCGAGCGTAACGTCGATGGAACGCTTCAGCCGGACCTGATTGAAAAGGATAGTTTCCTGCGGCAGCCAGGCGAGCGTGCCGCCGCTGCTGACAGAAAGCTTCACAGCGATTTCGGTATCCGGCCCGAGCGACCGATAAATTTTTTCCGCAGCGGCTGTCGTGACCGTCAATTTGGCGCCCGCGCCGACATCGATCGCGACGTCGAAACGATCGCCGCCCGTCATGCCGCCTGCGGTATTGACCATCACCGCGTCAAGTGTGTCGGCGCGTAGTCCGTTCGGGAAACGCACGCGCAGCGATCCCGCTTCGTGGACCCGCGTGCGGCGGCTAACGCCGGCATCGGCGTTGACGCCGAACGCAATGCGGGCGCGTGCGCGATTAGCGGCGAAAGTCTCACTGCGGAGGGTCGCGACGACGCTCATCTGGGTCAATCGATTTCGTTCAATGCAAACGGCAGCAAGCGCCGTTCAGATCGCCGTCTCAAATAGCCATGGCCCGCTTCAGCGCATCTTCGTCCAGCGTCTCGCGGCCGCTGGCATAGACAATGGCGCCGCGGTCCATGACCACGAAATGGTCGCCGAGTTCGCGGGCAAAGTCGAGATATTGTTCGACAAGCACGATGGCGATCTTGCCGAGCGAGCGCAGATAGGTGATGGCGCGGCCGATATCCTTGATGATCGACGGCTGGATGCCCTCGGTCGGCTCATCGAGAAGGAGAAGCCGCGGCCGTGTCACCAGCGCCCGGCCGATGGCCAATTGCTGCTGCTGACCGCCGGAGAGGTCTCCGCCGCGCCGGCCCAGCATGCTTTCCAGCACGGGAAACAGCGAGAACACATCATCGGGCAGAGTGCGCTGATCGCGCGTCAACGGTGCAAAGCCGGTCTTCAGATTTTCCTCGACCGTCAGCAGCGGGAATATCTCGCGGCCCTGCGGAACATAAGCAATGCCGCGTCGCGCACGCTCAGCCGGCCGCAATGCGGTGATGTCGTTGCCTTCCCAAGTGATAGTGCCGCCCGACACCGGGTGCTGGCCCGCGAGCGCATCGAGCAGGCTCGTCTTGCCGACGCCGTTGCGCCCAAGGACGCACGTAACCTTTCCCGGCTCGGCTTTGAGCGACACCGCGCGCAACGCCTGCGCGGCACCGTAATGCAGATTGAGAGCGTTTGCGTCGAGCATGATCAGCGCCCCAAATAGACTTCGACGACACGATCGTTTTGCGACACTTCGTCGATCGTGCCCTCGGCCAGCACTGAGCCTTCGTGCAGGCAAGTCACCTTGACGCCAAGCTCGCGCACGAAGGTCATATCGTGCTCGACCACGACCACGGTGTGTTCGCGGTTGATCTCCTTGAGCAGTTCGGCGGTCTGGTGGGTCTCGACATCGGTCATGCCGGCGACCGGTTCGTCGACCAGCAGCAATTTCGGGTCCTGCGCCAGCAGCATGCCGATTTCGAGCCACTGCTTCTGGCCGTGGGACAGGCTGCCGGCGAGCCGATCCTGTACGGCCGTTAAACGAATAGTCTGCAGGATTTCGTCGATGCGGTGATGCTCTTCCGGCGTCTCTTGCCACCACAGCGTCGTGCGCACGCGGCGGTCAGCTTTCAACGCCAATTCGAGATTGTCGAAGACGGTGTGGCTGTCGAACACCGTCGGCTTTTGGAATTTGCGGCCGATGCCAAGTGTGGCGATCTCGGCTTCGTCGAGCTTTGTAAGATCGTGGCTGCCACCGAAGACGACTTCGCCGATATCCGGTCGGGTCTTGCCGGTGACCACATCCATCATCGTGGTCTTGCCGGCACCGTTCGGGCCAATGATCGCGCGCATCTCCCCCGGCGCGATGATGAAGGACAATTTGTTCAGCGCGCGGAAGCCGTCGAACGAAACAGTGACACCGTCGAGATAGAGCAATGTATTGGTGAGCGAGGACGCGTCCATGTCTTACTCCTCGTCCATGTCGTTATTCCGCCGGCATCTGCTTGGGCGTCACGGCAACGCCGTCCTCGGCTGCCGCCGACAATTGCGCGCGGCGTAGCGCCTTCCAGTGATGCAAGGTGCCGACGATGCCGCGCGGCAAAAACAGCGTCACGCCAACGAACAGACCGCCGAGCATGAACAGCCAATACGGCGCGAGAATGCCCGAGGTGAAATAGGTCTTGGCGTAATTGACCACCACTGCGCCAAGCGCAGCGCCAGCAAGCGTACCGCGGCCACCGACCGCGACCCAGATCACCGCTTCGATTGAATTGCCCGGCGCGAATTCACTGGGGTTGATGATGCCGACCTGCGGCACATAGATGGCGCCAGCGATGCCGGCAATGCACGCCGACAGTGTAAATACGAACAGCTTGTATGATTCCACGCGGTAGCCGAGGAACCGGGTACGGGATTCGGCATCGCGGATAGCGATCAGCACCTTGCCGAGCTTCGACGTCACCACGGCGCGGCAAACAAGGAAGCTCAAAGCCAGCGCGATGCAGGAGATCACCAAAAAGGCATTCCGCGTCGTCTCGGCCTGGATATTGATGCCGAAAATATCCTTGAAGTCAGTCAAGCCGTTGTTGCCGCCAAAGCCGAAATTGTTGCGGAAGAAGCCGAGCATCAGCGCATAGGTTAGCGCCTGGGTAATGATCGACAGATAGACGCCGGTGACGCGGCTCCTAAAAGCGAACCAGCCGAACACAAAGGCGAGCGCGCCTGGCACCGCCATCATCATGAACAGCGCGTAATAGAAATGCTGAAAGCCGTACCAGAAGATCGGCAGTTCCTTCCAGTTCAGGAACACCATGAAGTCGGGCAGGACCGGATCGGCGTAGACGCCGCGGGTGCCGATCTGGCGCATCAGATACATGCCCATGGCGTAGCCGCCGAGCGCGAAAAAGGCGCCGTGGCCGAGCGAGAGAATGCCGCAATAGCCCCAGATCAGATCGATCGAGAGCGCCAGGATTCCGTAGCAGAGATATTTGCCGAACAGCGCCACCAGATAAGTCGGGACGTGAAAGGCCGACGATTCCGGGATTGCGAGATTACAGATCGGTACCAGAATCGCGATCGCGGCGACGACGATCAGAAAGATCGCACCGGTGCGGTCGACGCTACGGATGAGGATATGGCTGTTCATGCCTCGACCGCCCTGCCCTTGAGTGCGAACATCCCACGCGGCCGCTTCTGGATGAACAGAATGATCAGAACCAGAATCGCGATCTTGCCAAGCACCGCGCCGGCAACGGGTTCGAGGAATTTATTGGCGATGCCGAGCACGAAGGAACCGACCAAGGTCCCCCACAAATTACCGACGCCGCCGAACACCACGACCATGAAACTGTCGATGATATAGCCCTGGCCGAGATTGGGGCTGACATTGTCGATCTGCGACAGCGCGACGCCGGCGATGCCGGCAATGCCGGAGCCGAGCCCAAAGGTCAGCGCATCGACGCGGCTGGTACGGATGCCCATCGACGCCGCCATGGTGCGGTTCTGCGTCACTGCGCGCATTTCCAGGCCGAAGCGGGTAAAGCGCAGAATGCCGAGCAGCGCGACAAAGACCGCGAGCGCAAAGCAAATGATCCAAAGGCGATTGTAGGTGATGGTGATGCCGCCGAGATCGAAGGCGCCGCTCATGAAAGACGGATTACCAACCTCACGATTATTCGGACCGAACATGGTGCGGACCGCCTGCTGCAGGATCAGCGACAGACCCCAGGTCGCGAGCAGTGTCTCGAGCGGGCGTCCATAAAGGAAACGGATGATGCAGCGCTCAATCAGGATGCCGACCAGGCCAGCAACGATAAAGGCGAGCGGAATGGCGATGGCGAGCGAATAATTGAACAGGCCTGGATGACTGTTCCGGATTGTGTCCTGAACAACGAAGGTGACATAGGCGCCGATCATCACCATTTCGCCGTGCGCCATGTTGATGACGCCCATGACGCCGAAGGTGATGGCAAGCCCGATACAGGCGAGGAGAAGCACCGAGCCGAGCGAGAGACCGTACCAGAGATTCTGCACCGTCTCCCACAGGGCGAGATGATGCTGAATTGCCGCGATCGCAGTCGCCGCGGCCTTGGCCACCGCCGGCGATGCATTGGCCGGAAGGGTCGACAGTAACGCCAAGGCATCCTGATCGCCGCGCTGGCTTTCGATATCGATCGCCGCGAGCCGGTCGGCCTCGCTGGCATCTGCGGAATTAAGCGTGATCGCGCCGCGCGCCTGCATCAACACACGCTTGATGCGCGGATCCTGTTCCTTGGCGAGCGCGCTTTCGAGCGCCGGCAGAACGGTCGCATCGCGCGATTTGAATACTGCTTGCGCGGCGTCGTACCGCTTGTCCGGATCAGGCGACAGCAGTGTCAATCCACCCAAAGCGGCATCTATCGTGCCGCGGACACGATTGTTTAGCTTCACATTGTCGAGATCGGCAGGTGGATCGCCTGGCACCGGCTGACCGGTGACGGCATCAAATAACTTGTCGCCATCTTGGATATAGACGGCCTTCTTCTCGGCGCTGAACATCAGCGTGCCACCCTGCAAGGCCTGCAGGACGGTCGCGGCGCGCGCATCGCCTGTACCGGCGGTTTCGCTAATGCCGGCTATGGTTTCGTCAAAATCGTCGGCGCTGAAATGCGCAACAGCGTCTTGGAGGCTCGCGGCTTGTGCGCTGGAGCAGTGCATCGCGAAGGCCACGGCCAAGCCGAAAGCCAATAAGATCGCAAGAAGACTGGTTCGGCTAAGACGCATCACCGTATTCCCGGCAGTGTTTTGAGGGAAGGCGGCTTCATCGCCGCCTTCCCGGTTTTGTTCGTCATGTAACGCTGATGCTGGCGGACGCGATCACGAACCGCCGCAGACCTTGGTCACGGTGTTGTAGTTGCCGCACTTGAGCTTCACCCAATCGGCCTCGAGATCCTTCGAGCCCGGCAGGTAGTCGGACCAGGCGTCGCCCGGGATCAGACTCTTGGTCTTGAACACCACGTTGAACTGTCCGTCGGGACGGATTTCGCCGATATAGACGGGCTTGGTGATGTGGTGGTTCGGTAGCAGGGTCGACACGCCGCCGGTGAGATTCGGCGCGGTCGTACCCGGCAGTGCATCGATCACCTTGTCGGGATCGGTGCTCTTTACCTTCTCGACTGCCTTCACCCACATATTGAAGCCGATGTAGTGAGCTTCCATCGGGTCATTGGTGGTGCGCTTGTCGTTTTTGATGAAGGTATGCCAGTCCTTGATGAAGGTGGCATTGGCCGGCGTCTTGATCGACTCGAAATAATTCCACGCCGCGAGATGGCCGACCAGCGGCTTGGTATCGAGGCCGGCGAGTTCTTCTTCGCCGACTGAGAACGCCATAACCGGGATGTCGGTCGCTTTGACGCCCTGGTTGCCGAGTTCTTTATAGAACGGAACGTTGGCGTCGCCGTTGACGGTCGACACCACCGCCGTCTTCTTGCCCGCCGAGCCGAAGGCTTTGATCTTTGACACTTCGGTCTGCCAGTCGGAGAAGCCGAACGGCGTGTAGTTGATCATAATGTCCTCGTCCTTCACCCCTTTTTGCTTGAGGTAGGCTTCGAGGATTTTGTTGGTGGTGCGCGGATAGACGTAGTCGGTGCCTTCCAGCACCCAGCGCTTCACCGAGCCGCCTTCGGCGCTCATCAGATAGTCGACTGCCGGGATCGCCTGCTGGTTCGGGGCGGCGCCGGTGTAGAACACGTTGCGCTCGCTTTCCTCGCCCTCGTACTGGACAGGATAGAACAGGATGCTGTTGAGCTCCTTGAAGACCGGCAGCACCGACTTGCGCGACACCGAGGTCCAGCAGCCGAACACGACGGCGACTTTGTCCTTGCTGATCAGCTCGCGTGCCTTCTCAGCGAACAGCGGCCAGTTCGAGGCCGGATCGACGACGACCGCCTCGAGCTTCTTGCCGAGCAAGCCGCCTTTCTTGTTCTGCTCGTCGATGAGCATCAGCATCACGTCCTTCAGCGTCGTTTCGCTGATGGCCATGGTGCCGGAGAGTGAATGGAGAATGCCGATCTTGATGGTGTCTTCGGCCGCACTGGCGCCGGACAGGCCGCCGGCCATCAGGCCGAGCGTTAGACCTGCTGTTGCCGCGAGAAAGCGCCGCCGGGGCAGCCCTCGCGCATCGTGTTTTAAGCTGAACATGGAGTTTGACCCTCGCCTCGCTTGATTTGGGCAAAAGCGCCTGGAATGACGCCCCGTTCCCCGCGCGAGAGTCGCAAACCATGTGCCAGATTCAGCGTCGTCTAAGATGTTGATTAAACTCAATTATTTTGGAGGTAGTTGCGGCTTAATCTTTAAGCAGGCCTGATTGCCTGCGTAATAGGCAGGCAATGTCACAATCGGCGAGCCATCGAGGCAGCCGCTACTTGGTCCCGAAGGCGCGGTCGCCGGCGTCGCCGAGGCCGGGAACGATATAGGCGTGGTCGTCCAAAGTGTCGTCCACAGCCGCGGTCCAGATCGTCACATCGGGATGTGCACTGCGCACCTGATCGATGCCCTGGCGTGCACAGATCAGGCAAACAAAGCGGATTTGTTTCGCGCCGCGGCCTTTGAGCATTTCGATCGCAGCGACGGCGGTGTTGCCGGTCGCAAGGATCGGCTCGACGACAATAATCAAACGATCGTCGAGATTGCCGGGCGCTTTAAAATAATATTCGACGGCAGTGAGTGTATGCGGGTCGCGATAAAGCCCGATATGGGCGACACGCGCGGCCGGCACGAGGTTGAGCATGCCGTCCATGAAGGTGAGCCCCGAGCGCAGGATCGGCGCGAAGACGAGCTTCTTCCCGGCAATACGCTTCGCCGTCATTTTAGCGAGCGGCGTTTCGATTTCGACGTCGGCGAGCGGCAGATCGCGCGTCACCTCGTAGCAGAGCAGCATGCCGATCTCATTGACCAGCTCACGAAAGGATTTCGTCGAACGGTCCTTGTCGCGGACCAGCGTCAGCTTGTGCTGGACCAAGGGATGATCGACGATGGTGACGCCTTCCATGGGTAACTCTCCCGCGACCGGTTGATGGTTTTTCAATAGCAGTCAGAACACTGTGCCGTCACTGACGACTTTGATCGGCGAGGCGCCATCGGGACGGCGCGAAAAAGCGATGGCGCGGCCCGCAGCCCAGGTGCCGCCTTCGAGGATACTGGCGAGTGGCAGCGCAGTAGTGTCCTTGTTTAATTTGGCGCGGACCATCTCGGCCAAACGATCAAGCAATGCGACCGTGAGCGCACGCCATTCGACGACCAGCGGCGATGAAACATCGTGTGCGCGCTCAACGTCTTCCTCATTGCGCAGCGTCAGCATGCCGGTGTCCACGAACAAACCACCATTGCGGTATTCGGCGAGACCCGTCAGGCCGTCGATATCGGTGACGGTAAAGCCTGCCTGTTGCAGTGGTTCGATCAGCGAATACGCGAGCCATTGCGAGAGCTTGTGCAGCGGCACAAGACCATTGGTGGCGTCCGCCGTCACCAGCGACGGATGGCGCCAGCAATCGCCCAACGGCAATCCGCCCAACGTCAGCCGCGACGGCCAGATCGGACCGAATTGCAGAAGCAGTTCGGACAGGATCAGCGGCGCCGGGATTGCGCCATTGTCTGCTTTGGCCGTGAGATGATCGAAGAAGCCGCCGGGCCGGCAGGAATCATTTTGCCCAAACACATCAGAGCGCGACGCAACAAGTCGCCCGAGCGCGCGCAGCAATTCAGCGCGGCCGTCGAGGCCGACCAACGGGTTTTCGGGCGCAACCTGAAAACCTTTTGCCAAAGTCTCGGTATCGAGTTTTGCCAATGCATCGGCATCAGCACGCAAGCGATCCTTGGCATCAGCCGTAAAAGCTCCGGCTGCAAACATGTCCAGACTCGCCAGTGCCAGACCTTCGGAGCGCCCGATGTCAGCGCCCGTCGCCGGATCGCGATAACGCCACTGCGCTCCAGCGCCGGCGTCAAGAAGAACGCTGAGAATGACAAGATCGAAGGCCGCGCGTGCACGCGACGCTGCATCGGATGCACGCGCCGCCAGCGGCGCATAGCGATCGACGCCATTGGTGAAGAAATGCCGCCAACGCGCGTGGAACGGCACATTAAGCGACGGATAATTCTTCCGCGTTGTCGCGATGACGAGATTGGCCACATCCTCAAGCTTATCGAGATGAACACGAAAATGCGGCAGCCGGTCATCAAGCCCGACGTCGAAGAGTATATGCGCACGTGTGCGCACTGTACCGGCATTCAGCAACGACAGTGCGGCGGCCGTTTCGGAATTCATGGAAACAATAATCGCTCAGTATTTGTCGAGCGAGCGGCCGACGGATCCCGCGAGGTCGTCGCGCTTCGGCGGCTCCGCCGTGTAGTAGCCGGCGGCCTTTTTCGCTGCCATTTCGACATGGGCGTCGGCCGGAACGAGTTCGTCCGGCAGCGGCACACGCTCGACGACATCGATGCCTTGGCCGACCAGCGCGTCATATTTCATGTCGCTCATCGAGACGAGATGATCGATACGGCGAAGCCCTAGCCAATGCAGTGGATCCGGCATCAATTGCTGGAAGCGCGCATCCTGAACACCGGCGACGCATTCGGTGCGCTCGAAATAGGCCGATGCCGCGTCGCCGCCTTCCTGACGCTTGCGCGCGTTATAGACCAGGAATTTGGTGACCTCGCCGAGCGCGCGGCCTTCCTTGCGGTTATACATAATGATGCCGAGACCGCCCGCTTGCGCGCCACGCGCGCATTCCTCGATGCCGTGGATCAGATAAGGCCGGCAGGTGCAGATATCCGAACCGAACACATCGGAGCCGTTGCATTCGTCATGCACGCGGCAGGTAATGATGGTCTTCGGATCGGAAAGCTTGTTGACGTCGCCGAACAGATAAATCGTCGTGCCACCGATCGGCGGCAGGAAGACGTTGTAGTCCGGCCGTGTCACCAGCTCCGGGAACATGCCCGCGGTCTGTTCGAACAAAGTATGGCGCAGCGTCGTCTCGCTGCAGCCGAAACGCTGGGCGATGCCGGGCAGGTACCACACCGGATCGATGGCGATCTTCGCCACCGCGATATTACCATTGGCATGCACGACTTCGCCATCGGCCTTCAGCCTGCCGGCGGCGAGAGCGCTTTGCATCTCATACAGATCGAGCCGAGCTTTGGTCACGGCAATGGTCGGACGGATATCGACGCCCTCGGCGATTTCCTTCTTGAAGACGTCGGCGACCAGATGGCCCCAGGGATCGAGCGAAACGATCTTGCCGGGCTCGCTCCATTGCGGGAACGGGCCGATATTCACCGCAGGATAGGTGTTGGTGAGGTCCGGACGGCGGATCGGATCAAGCGCGCCAGACGACACCGCAAGGGCGCGATAAAGCGCGTAAGAGCCGCCATGGCTGCCGATGGCGTTGCGGTCGCCCTGGCGCGACACCGTGCCGATCACCGGCCCGCGGGCCTCTGCGCTCGCCGCGCCCCAATGGATCGGAAAGCGCGGCTTACTGCCGGGCTCCGGATGCGAGGTGATCCGAATATGTTCGGTACGGTTGGAACGGTTCATCGCAGAACCCAAAAAGCTCGTGCCCAAAAACCGTCGACTTCCAAAAGCTAAACGGCCCGCCTTAATGACGGGCCTGACGGTTTAATGTCTGTGGTAAGGGGCGCCTCGGCAACCCTACATTCCGCAATATAACCCTTTGTGCCGATTATGCAATATTCCCCCGTCCTGAACGACGGTCGGCCGCCTTTGCCGGCCCCAGGCCTTCGAGGGTCCGGCTCAGCGTTTCAGCAAACACCGCCGTTGCGATCGGCAGATTGCGGCCGCGTAACCGGCCGACGACAAGATTGGCGCGCGGCACGTCGCGATCGTCGATCTCGCGCGCGACGATGCCCAGCCGATTTCCCGGCGGCATGGTTCCGATTTTGATTTGGAACGAGATCAGGCCGGCATGGATCACCAGGCCGCGCAGCATCTCGAACGAATTCGATTCAGCCGCGATGTTGAACGTCAACCCGCTGCGGGACGATATTTCATCAAGCAGTTGCCGGCCGCCAAGCGATCGCTCCGGCATGGCCATCGGATAGCCGGCGCAATCGGAGAGACGCAACTTCTTTCGCGTCGCCAGAGGATGGTCCTTGGCCATGATCGCCACCAATTGCTGCTCAAGCCGCATCATCGGCTGGAAATTTGCAAGAAAATGCGGGCGAAACACGACGACAAGATCGACCTCGAAGGCGGCAAGCGCGGCCATGGCCCATTCGTGGTCCACCACCTTCAGCTCGAAAGATACTTGCGGATGTTTGGCGCGAAATGCCGCGATCTGCCTTGGCAGAAAATCGAGCGCCAGCGCCTGGCTGCAGGCGATCCGCACCGTGCCACGCCGCAAACCTTTGAGGTCCTCGATTTGCGACTTCATGCGCTCGACTTCGCCATTGGCGTTGCGCAGGTAATGAACGAAGACCTCACCGGCGGCTGTAAGCTGGACGCCACGCGGACGCCGCGCAAACAGCGGCGCGCCTAATTCCTCTTCAAGATCGGCGATCCGCCGGTTGACGGCGGAAGCCGTGACATTGAGCCTTTCCGCGGCTTTTCGGATCGAGCCGCAGCGCGCGACCTCATCGACATAACTGAGGATGCGGAGATGTCTCATGACGCGTTCCTTAATGGCTTCGCGAGAGTGGTGCCTTTTCGGCACCACTCTAGAAGAAAATCAGCAATAGAAGTCAACGCTATCCCGGCCTAGGATTTTGGTCACTTAGGCGCGGAAGGCCGGAGCCGTCGCCTGTTCGCAACGACCAGGTTTGCAACAGGAGCTCACACACCATGCGCTCGACCACGCGTAGACACGCCCTCGCTCTCGCCGCCGCCTTAGCTTTTGCAGCGCCGCTTGCGGCGCCGGCTGCCGCCGAAACCAATCTCAAATTGGTGCTGAACTGGAAGTACCAAGGCCCGCAGGGCTGGTTCTTCCTTGCCGACGACCGCGGCTATTTCAAAGCCGCCGGCCTCAATGTGACGCTCGACCAAGGCAATGGCTCGGGCGCGCCGATCCCGCTGGTCGCCAACGGCACCTATGACGTCGGCTTCGGCGACATCAATGCGCTGATCGAATTTGCGGCGAAGAAGCCTGAAGAGGCACCGATCGCCGTTTATGTCATGTACAACCAGCCGCCCTTCACCATTGCCGTGAAATCCGACAGCGCCATCAAGACGCCGAAGGACCTCGAGGGCAAAACGCTGGGCGGCGCGGCCGGTGACGGCGCGCTCAAGCTGTTCCCGGCTTTCTGCAAGATCGCCAAGATCGATTGCACCAAGATCAATGTAACCAATATGCAGCCCAATCTGCGCGAGCAGATGCTGCTGCAGGGGCAGGTCGATGGCGTGTTCGGTTATGTGAATACGATCCGGTTTTCCGCCAAACTGATCGGCGTCGATCCCGACAAGCAAATCCGCTTCATCAATTACGGCGATTACGGCATGGACCTTTATTCCAATGCCATCATCGTCTCGAAGAAGCTCGCCAAGGAACACCCCGAAGCCGTGCGCGGCCTCATCGCGGCCATCAATCACGGCCTGGAAGATACGCTGAAGGACCCGGATGCCGCTGTCGCTGCGGTCGCCAAGCGCGAGCCGCTGATCAAGATTCCGGTGGAGCGCGAACGGCTCGACGCCACGCTCAAGGATGAAATGAACAATCCGGAGATCGCCAAGATCGGCGTCGGCAATGTCGATATGGCCCGGCTCAAGCGTTCCATCGACATCCTTGTCGATGCCGACGGACTGCCGCGCACGCCGTCAGTGAGTGAAATCTTCACGCCGGAATTCCTGCCGCCGGTCGCGGACCTGCCGAAGAAACTGTTCTGACGCCACGCAAGTAAGGCCGAGGAGCCGCGCATGGACCTCAATCTCAAAGGCCGGGTCGTGATGATCACCGGACCGGCGAAAGGCATGGGTGCCGCTATCACCGAAGCCTTCGCCGCTGAGGGGGCGCGGTTGTCACTGGTCGGGCGCGATTGTTCCGCGATCGAGCCCGTCGCCACAGCCGTCAGCACGGCGGGCGGCGAGGCCATTATCGTGTCCTGCGATCTCAACGACCCGAAGCAATGCGAAGACGCGGCCGCCAAAACCAAAACGCAGTATGGCGGCCGCATCGACATCCTGGTGAATGTCGCCGGCGGCTCGGGGCCGATCGGCAAAACCGGTGTTGAGACGACGCCGGATGAGTTCGACGCCATCGTCACGCTGAACATGAATGGTTCGTTCCACACCATGCGCAGCGTGCTGCCGACCATGATCGACCAACGCTACGGCAAGATCGTCAATGTCGGCGGTACTTTCGGTATGCGCGGCCGCGCCGGGCGGGTTGCCTATTCAGCATCGAAATGGGGGCTGCGCGGCATCACCAAAAGCTTCGCGCTCGAAGTCGGTCAGTACAACATCAACGTCAATTGCGTCGCGCCGGGCATGGTCGATGGACCGCGCTTTCGCGACAAAGTCTGCGCCGATATGGCGAAGCGCCTCAACATCACCATCGAAGAAGCGGCCACGCGTCACGCCGCCGAATACGCGCTCAAACGCGTGACCGTCGATCACGACGTCGCCAATGCCTGCCTGTTCTTGGCGAGCGACGCTTCACGTCAGATCACGGGTATCGATCTTCCGGTCGATGGCGGCTGGGCCATGCTGTGAGGGGCGAGAGATGAGTGGCATGACCGCAGACCTGATTATCGCCAACGGCACCATCGTCACGCCGGACTCAGCGTTCCGCGGCAGCGTCGCCATCAAAGACGAGCTCATTCTTGCGGTCGGCGCCCATGAAGCAATGCCGCCGGCGCGCGAAGCCTTCGATGCGGCCGGGCTGCATGTCCTGCCGGGCGCCATCGACGTCCATGTCCATTTCCGCGATCCGGGTTACCCGAACAAAGAAGATTGGGAGAGCGGCACTGCGGCCGCCGCATTTGGCGGCGTCACCACCGTGTTCGACATGCCGAACACGATACCGCCGACGGGCACCGCGGAAATCCTGGCTGAGAAACACGCGATTGCCGCGAGCAAAGCCTGCATCGATTTCGGTCTCTACGGTCTTCTCGGTGAAGACACGATCGAGAACGTGCCGGAATTGGTCAAAGGCGGCGTGATCGGCTTCAAGCTCTATATGGGCAACACCTTCGGCAAGATTCCGTCGCCCTCGACCGGCGCTATGCTAGAAGCCTTCGAAGTGGTGGCTGCGACGGGCAAGCGTATTTCGCTGCATGCCGAAACCAATTCGATCATGGAGCGCCGTCAGGAGCGGCTGACAGCCGTAGGACGTCGCGATCCGCTGGCGCATATCGCATCCCGGCCCGCCGTGGTCGCGATCGAAGCTGTGAGCCGCGCCGCGATCCTCGCGGAATGGACCGGCGCACGAATTCACATTTTGCATATTTCCTCAGCGGAGGAATTACGCCCGCTGCGCGAAGCCAAGGCGCGCGGCGTCGATATCACCGGCGAGACCTGTCCGCATTATCTGATGCTGTCGGCTGACGATTATCACCAGTTCGCCGGCATCATTCGCGTCAATCCGCCGGTCCGGGAAGCGCGTAATCAGGAACCGCTTTGGTCAGCGATCACCGACCGCACCCTCGACCTTATTGCCACTGACCACGCGCCGCACACGCCGGAAGAAAAAACGCGCAACGATATCTGGGCGGTCGATTGCGGCTTTCCCGGCGTCGAAACGCAAATGCCGCTGATGCTGACCGAGGTCAATAACGGGCGTCTCTCCATTTGCGATTATGTTCGCCTGAGCGCTTTTAATCCTGCGAAGATTTGGGGGCTCTACCCGCGCAAAGGCGCGATCATGCCGGGCTCCGAAGCTGACCTCGCGCTGGTCGATCTTGGCCGCGAACACACACTCCAAGACTCGGAATTGCAGTCGCGCTCGAAAATCTCGCCGTGGAACGGACGCAAGATCAAGGGCCTGCCGCTGCACACATTGGTGCGCGGCCGTTTTGTCATGAAAGACCGCAAGCTCGTGGACGGTATTCGCGGCTACGGCCGCTCGGTGCATGCCATCCAACAAATGGCGGCACCGCAATTGCATAACACCGATACGACCATGCAAGCGATCACCGCCAAAGACGCCGGGCGCAATGTGGAGCACCGCGCATGAACCCAGCACCATCGTCCGAGACGTCAAAGCACTCCGAGTTCTTTGTCGAACTCGAGGGCGTGACGCTGACCTACGGGCGCGGCGACAAGCAGGTCAATGCACTCGGTCTGACGAATTTGCGCTTGCAGCAAGGCGATTTCGTCGCGCTGGTCGGACCTTCTGGCTGCGGCAAGTCCACGATCTTGAAGCTTGTGACTGGTCTCATTAAAGCTTCGACCGGTTATGTCTATGTCGCGGGGCGCGAGGTTGGCGCCGAGCCAGTTCGCGTCGGCATGGCGTTTCAAAATCCGACCATGCTGCCGTGGCTCACGGTGCGCGACAATGTGATGCTACCGCTGAAAATCGTGCCGCCGTTCCGCGAGCAATATCGCGCCAAGCGCAACAGCGAATTCCGCGACCGCGCCGACGCGCTGCTCAAGGAAGTCGGTCTTGGACAGTTCGGCGACAAACGCCCTTGGGAATTGTCGGGCGGCATGCTGCAGCGCGCCTCGCTGTGCCGCGCCCTGGTGCATGAACCGCAACTCTTGATGCTCGACGAGCCGTTCGGCGCGCTCGATCAATTCACCCGCGAAGAACTGTGGTCGATCATGCAGGATCTTTGGATGAAGCTTAAGCCCACCGTGCTGCTAGTCACGCACGACCTGAAAGAGGCGGGCTATCTTGCCAACCGGATTTGCGTGATGCGCGCGCGTCCGGGCCAGATCATCGACGATGCGGAAGTACAATTTCCACGGCCGCGCACGATCGAAATGTCCTACACGCCAAGTTTCGTCGCGATGACGCAGCGCTTGCGCGAGCTTATCGTCACGGCACGGCCGGCAAAGGAGGCCGCGTAATGGATCCGCAATTTCGCCGCCGATTCGATTCTACGCTGTTTATCATCGGCTTCTTCGTGCTCTGGGAAATCCTGTGCTGGGTGTTCCACGTCAGCGACATCGTATTGCCGAAGCCAAGCCAGATACTGGTAACGCTTGTCGAACGCATGCCGGCGCTATGGCCGCATACGGTACAGACGCTCTATACGACCCTGATCGGCTTCGGCTTTGGCATTGTCATTGGCATCTTGCTGGGCGCGCTGGTCGGCTCGTCGCGGCTCGCCTATGACGTCGCCTATCCGCTGCTGATCGGTTTTGCGACGATCCCGAAAGTCGCGGTGGTACCGATCTTCGTGCTCTGGTTCGGCGCCGGCGCAGTACCGGCCATACTCACCGCGATGATCATGAGCATCTTCCCGATCGTGGTGAATGTCGCGACCGGGCTTGCCACGACCGAGCCCGAGCTCGAAGACGTGATGCGCGCGCTGCATGCCAGCAAGCTCGACATCCTTTGGAATGTCGGCCTGCCGCGAACCATGCCTTATTTCTTCGCCTCGCTGAAAGTCGCGGTCACGCTTGCCTTTGTCGGCACCGTCATTTCCGAAACCGTGGCGTCGAACCGCGGCATCGGCAATGTGATGATGATCGCCAGCTCCAATTTCGACGTACCGCTCGTGTTTGCCGGGTTGCTCATCCTCGCGGTGATGGGCGTCGTCCTCTACGCCGCCTTCTCTCTGCTTGAAACCCGCATCACCGGATGGGCGCATCGCAAGAGTGATTTTGCGATGGGCTGAGTGCCATCCATGAAAAGGAGATCTCCGTGTTGACTTGTCGTCGTGCGATCGTCCTCGCCGTTATGGCGTTCTGCGTAATTTCCGGCACGTTGCTCGCGCCTGTATCCAACGCGGCTGCTGCGGAACCGATCAAGATCCGCTTCACCCTCGATTGGAAACTGCAAGGCCTGCATGCTTGGTATTTCTGGGCCAAGGCAAAAAACTACTTCGCCGCTGAAAATCTCGACGTCACCATCGATCAGGGCGAAGGCTCTACGGTCACCGTGACGCGCATTATGTCGGGCGCCTACGATGCCGGTTTCGGCGACCTTAACGCCGCGATTCAGGTCGCGGCCGCCAAACCTGGCGAGGCGCCGATAACGGTCTATATGATCTACAACAAGGCGCCGTTCGCGATTGTCACAAAGGCTTCAAGCCCGATCCATTCGATCAAAGATCTCAGCGGCCATAAGGTCGGCGGGCCGCCCGGCGGCGCCACGCTGGCGCTATTGCCGCTCCTCGAAGCAAAGAACGGCGTCGACCCTGCAAGCGTGAGCATCACCAATGTCGCTCCGAGCTTGCAGGAACAAATTCTAATCCAAGGCCAAGTCGACGCTTCGCTCGTCTTCACCGCCACCAGCTACCTGAATCTTCTCGCGCAAAAGCTCGATCCCGATAAAGATTTTCGCTGGATCTACTACGCCGATTCCGGCATCGACCTTTACTCGAACGGCGTGATGGTGTCGCCGAAACTCGTCAAAGAACATCCCGAAGCCGTGCGCGGTCTTGTGCGTGCCATTAATCGGGCACTGAAGGAAACGGTTACCGATCCGGGCGCCGCGGTCGACCTGTTGGCCCAGGTCGAGCCGCTGATCAATAAGGATATCGAAAAGCGCCGGCTGATTTATGTTTATAAGGAGTTGATCGACACGCCCGAGAGCCGCGATATCGGCCTTGGCGATGTCAGCGATACGCGTCTCGACGCCGCGATCACGACCCTCGTCCAGGCCTACAATCTGCCGCGAACGCCGAAAGCGAGCGAAGTGTTCGATCGCTCGTTCCTGCCGCCAAAGGCCGATCGCATGCCGGTGACGCCGACGAACTAACCACGGACTGATGCGTCACATCACCCGCGCCAGCGCGGTTTTCGGCAGCAACACGTGAATGCCTTTGTGCACGTTGACCAATTGGGTCACGTGCACATCGGCAGCGATGCTGCAAAGCGTATAGGCATCTTCCGCACTTAAACCTGCTCGCTGCTCGATCAGCTTGATCATTTGTAGCAACGCTGACTGTGCTGCAGCGTCGAGATCGGGATCGAAGGCCATGGTTATTACATGGCTCGGCGTTTCGGCCCAAGGTTGTTTGATCTGCGCGTGTTTTGTCAACGTGACGCGCAGCGTCGCCTCGAGCCCGGTTTCAATCGCGGTTACGCAAACTTCGCCGTCGCCCTGAAGCGCGTGACCGTCTCCGGCGGAGAGCAGTCCACCCGTATTGAACACCGGCAGGTGTAACGTCGCCCCCTTGCCGAGATGCTTGTTGTCGATATTGCCGCCGAACGCGCGCGGAATAACGGAGGTCTGTTTGCCCTGATCCGGCGGCGGCGCAACGCCGATAATGCCGAAGAACGGTGCGGTCTTCAGCTTCAACCCCCACGGCATAGTGACGACGCCGCGCTCGCGATCGATCGGCACATGCATGCGGCGGACTTTGTCAAAATGATCCGGCAGCGCGCCCCAGCCGGGTTTGATCAGGTTCCAGCCCCAATCCTGCAACGGCGCGATATCGACGATCTCGACCGCAAGCGCATCGCCCGGCTCCGCGCCTTTGATCGCGATCGGCCCGGTCATCAGATGCGGACCCTCGCCTTTCGGCACCTGCGCCAGCACCTCGCGATGCTCGGGCAGCACGGTAAAGCCCGCATTCGCCGGCGGCAGGTCCTCGTCATTGCCTGAGAGCGTCGTGATCGCGACGGTGTCGCCGGACTCGATGGTCAGAACGGGCTTTATGGTTGCGGCAAAGTAACCGCGATGCACCGTTTTTACGCCGGCCGGTAAGCTATGTTGTTTACTCATAAGCTAAAATTGTCATGAAGCGCCCTCCGTTTCAACGCGCGGCTTAAGACAAAGGCGTGACATCCGAACTAAATTGCTCGTGCTGCGTTGCAATATGCCGGTCGCAAACCATCGGGTTATGACATGTCTTCGTGGGAACGAATGCTGTTGCAGTCCTGCCGTTGCGGCAGGCAAATGCGCCTGACATCGCCGACACTAGTTCCAGAACCGGATCAGACCCACGTCAATATCTATAGCTGCTCAAATTGCGGCAGCGAGACGCGCGTCACGATATGGGGATGCGACGTTTGGGCGAACGGCGAGAATCAAGAATAAAGCGGCAGAACAAAACGCCAAGCATCGCCTTCCGCGCGGCCGTTCTAATTGCTCACACATCCACCTTAAGCGCAGCGATAAACGCTTCCTGCGGAATATCGACCTTGCCGAACTGGCGCATGCGCTTCTTGCCCTCTTTCTGCTTATCGAGGAGCTTGCGCTTGCGGCTAACGTCGCCACCGTAGCATTTCGCGGTGACGTCCTTCCTTAACGCGCGCACGGTTTCTCGGGCGACGATCTTGCCGCCGATCGCGGCCTGGATCGGGACTTGGAACATGTGCGGCGGAATGAGTTCCTTGAGCTTCTCCGCCATGGAGCGGCCGCGCTGCTCGGCGCGGGTGCGATGCACCAGCATGGCCAGCGCATCGACCGGCTCGCCATTGACCATCATCTGCAGTTTGACGAGATCGGCGGGCCGATACTCGGTGAGGTGATAGTCGAACGAAGCGTAGCCGCGCGACACCGACTTCAGCCGGTCGTAGAAATCGAACACGACCTCATTGAGCGGTAGATTATATTTCGCCATGGCGCGGTTGCCGACATAAGTCAGCTCTTTCTGCTCGCCGCGGCGGTCCTGGCAGAGCTTGAGCACGGCGCCGAGATATTCGTCGGGCGTGAGGATCGTCGCTTCGATCCACGGCTCTTGCATTTCCTCGATGTGATTCGGGTCCGGCATATCGACCGGGTTATGGATCTCTAACTGCTCGCCGTTGCGCAGCTTGATCTTGTAGATCACCGACGGCGCCGTGGCGATCAGATTGAGATTGAACTCGCGCTCTAGCCGCTCCTGGATGATTTCAAGATGCAGGAGACCCAAGAAGCCGCAGCGGAAGCCGAAGCCGAGTGCGGCCGAGGTTTCCATCTCGAAGGTAAAACTCGCATCGTTGAGGCGAAGCTTGCCCATCGCCGCGCGCAGGGCTTCGAAGTCGGCGGCATCGACTGGGAAGAGTCCGCAGAACACCACCGGAATCGCCGGACGGAAGCCGGCCAACGGTTCGGCTACCGGCTTCTTGTCGTCAGTGATGGTGTCGCCGACGCGGGTGTCGGCGACTTCCTTGATCGAAGCGGTGAGGAAGCCGATCTCGCCAGGGCCGAGCTCTTCGAGCTCGACACGCTTGGGCGTGAACACGCCGACGCGATCGACGTCATAAGCCACGTCCGTTCCCATCATGCGGATACGCTGGCCTGTTTTCAGCACACCATCGACGACACGGAACAGCACGACGACGCCGAGATAGGCGTCGTACCAGCTATCGACGAGCAGCGCCTTCAAAGGCGCCGCGCGATCACCTTTGGGCTGCGGCAGCCGGTGCACGATCGCTTCGAGCACGTCCTGGATGCCCAGCCCGGTCTTAGCCGAGATCAGGACTGCGTCCGAAGCGTCGAGCCCGATCACGTCCTCGATCTGCTGCTTCACCTTTTCGGGCTCGGCGGCCGGCAAATCGACCTTATTGAGCACCGGTACGATCTCATGATTGTTGTCGAGCGCCTGATAGACATTGGCGAGCGTTTGCGCCTCGACGCCTTGCGAGGCGTCGACCACCAGCAGCGAACCCTCGCAGGCGGCGAGCGAGCGGTTCACCTCATAGGCGAAGTCGACATGGCCCGGCGTATCGATCAGGTTGAGTACGTAAGCCTGATCGTTTTTGGCGCGGTAATTCAGCCGCACTGTCTGCGCCTTGATGGTGATGCCGCGCTCGCGCTCGATATCCATGGAATCGAGCACCTGATCGACCATCTCGCGGTCGGTGAGCCCGCCGGTCAGCTGGATCAGCCGGTCGGCGAGCGTCGATTTGCCGTGGTCGATATGGGCAATAATCGCGAAATTGCGGATGCGGTCGATGGGCGTGGCGGGCATGGCGCGCAGATAACATCCGCTTGCGGCACCGGCAAGGAGAAGCGCCGCCAAGTATCGACCAAGCTGCCGAATTGGCACCGCCTAGCCCGCCGCGCTAGAAACGGCCGATGAAGATCGACACCATGCGCCGGATCGACCGGCTGGCCGGCGTGCCGCTTTGCGCCATTGCCACCGGGCTGGTCTGGCTACGCGATTGGCTATCCCGGCGCGGCGCACGGCCGATCAAGCGCATCCTTTTTGTCGAGCTTTCGGAGATGGGCACGACCGTGCTCGCAGAGCCGGCGATGCGCAAAGCCCGCGCCGCGGGCGCCGAGCTTTTTTTCGTCATCTTCACCCGCAATGTAGGCTCGCTCGAGCTTTTGGGTACGTTTCCGCGCGAGAACATTTTCACCATTTCTGATCGCTCGGTGTTTGCGCTTGCCGCCGATACGCTGCGGTTTCTGATGTGGACGCGGCGCAAAGGCATCGACACCGTCGTCGACATGGAGCTGTTTTCCCGCTTCACCGCACTCTTGAGCGGGCTATCCAGCGCCGATCGCCGCGTCGGGTTTCACCGCTTCCATCAGGAAGGGCTCTTTCGCGGCGAAATGCTGACCCACCGCGTCGGCTACAATCCGCACATCCATATCGCCAAGAACTTGATCGCGCTGATCGACGCGCTTTACGCACCGGCGCCGCAGGTGCCGTTCACCAAGACCGTGATCGGCGACGATCAGATCACGGCGTCGATCGCGCCGGCGAGCGCGGCGACGCGCGAGCGAGTCCTCACCCGAATCCAATCGCTCGTGCCGTTCGATCCGGCGCGGCAACGTCTTATTCTTATCAATCCCAATGCCAGCGAATTGCTGCCGCACCGGCGCTGGATGCCTGACCGCTTCGCGCAACTGATCCGCCGCGTCGTCAGCGCACATGACGACGCCGTGGTGCTGATCACCGGCGCGCCAGATGAGCGGGCTGAGGCCGAGAGACTTGCGGCCGCGAGCGGGCCGCGTTGCGTCTCCTTCGCCGGTCATTCGGCGCTTGCCGAATTGCCGGCGCTTTATGCGCACGCGTGTTTGATGGTGACCAACGATTCCGGCCCGGCGCATTTCGCCGCTGCGTCGGGTCTATCGACCATCGTGTTATTCGGCCCGGAAACGCCGAAGCTTTATCAGCCGCTCGGCAGCTCGCGCGCAATTTATGCCGGGCTCGCTTGTTCGCCTTGCGTCAGCGCGCACAATCACCGCAAGACCGCCTGTACTGATAATGTTTGCATGCAAGCAATTTCGGTCGATGACGTTTATGTTGCGGTTGCTGAGGAATTGGCTGCGTCGGCGCCAGCGTCCGTGCCGCAACTGCAAAACGCCACGCCATGAACGTCCGGACCTGATCGCACCATGATGCTTGATCGTTGCAACGCCGCGCTTGCCGGCCTCATTGATGGATTATGCGATCCGCGGCGGCAGCGGCGCGTGATGCTGGCGCTTGCCGCCACCTATGGTCTGGCTTGGTTCATCTACGGCCTGGTGGCGAAATCAAGCCAGGACATCAATGCCGACCTCGCCGAGATGACGGTGTGGGCGCATGAGCCCGCGCTCGGCTATCCGAAGCATCCGGGGCTATGCGCTTATATCGTGCGGCTCTGGTTTGCGATCTTTCCGCAAACCGATTGGGCCTTTCTCCTGCTGGCCGGAGTGACGCTCGCTGCGGGACTTTATCTCGCGTTCGAATTATGCGGCGTCTGGCTCGACGGCGAGAAACGCGCCGCGGCGCCGTTCTTGCTCGCCGTAATCCCCTTCTATAATTTTCTCGGCCTGAAATTTGATCAAAACTCCCTGCTGATCCCGCTGTGGGCGCTGGCGATGCTCGCCTTCATGCGTTCGCTGCAAACGCGCAGCATCGTCTGGAGCATCGTTCTGGGTCTCGCCACCGCCGGGGCGATGCTGACCAAATACTGGTCGATATTCTTGCTCGCAGCGATTTTGCTGGCGCTGATCTTCGATCAAAGACGCAATGCGTATCTGCGCTCGCCGGCGCCGTGGCTTGCCGCCGCTGTTTTTCTCGTGCTGACGATACCGCATCTGATCTGGCTCGTCGAAAACCACTTCCCGCCGCTGCGTTGGGTCGGCGAGCGGCGGACGGCGGCCTCGGTCTTCGATTTCCTGCGTTCGCTCAGCGAATATAGCTTCGGCACTCTTGGCTATGTCGCTCCAGCAATCATCCTGGTAGCGCTGGTCGTTCAGCCCGCAGGAACAGCGGTTCGCGACAGTTGGTTCGTTTTCACGTCGACACGACGGCCCGCAACGCTTCTGTTCTGGACACCGCTTCTGTTGCCCGTCGTAATCGCGATCGTAAAACACACTAATCTGCTTTCGGTGTGGAACGAGCCGTCGGTCGCTTTGCTGCCGGTAATGATGCTGGCTTCGCCGCTGATCACGGTATCGCGTCAATCGGCGACACGGATCGCGGGGTGGGCCGTGGCTTATACGGTGTCGGCGCTGGTCGCCTCCCCCGTGATTGCTTTTGTGCTGCTCGAACGCGGCGTGGAGAACAGTGCCGCTTATATGAAACTCCTCGCCGGCGCGACCGAGCAGCAATGGCGCACAAGCACCGACAAGCCGTTGCCGCTGGTAGGCGGCCGCTTCGTATTGTCGAACGCGGTCGCCTTTTACATGCCCGACAAGCCGTCGAGCTATGCCGATTTTTCCGATTATCTGTCGCCTTGGGCGACGCCGCAGCGGGTGGCGCGCGGTATCGCCATTGTCTGCGAGGCGAATGACGATTGGTGCATCGGCATCGTCAACGGCTATCTCACCGCTAATCCGACCGGCAAGCGCGGTGACGTCACGCTGACGCCGCACTGGCTTGGGCTCGCAGGCGAGCCCAAGCGTTTTGTGATCGCGACGGTACCGCCGCGCAACTGATCGATAAGGGTGATCAGTACCGATACTGATCGGTCTTGTACGGCCCCGCGACCGGGATGCCGATATATTCGGACTGCTTGTCGCTGAGCTTGCTCAGCTTCACGCCGATTTTCTCGAGGTGGAGCCGCGCGACTTTCTCGTCGAGCGTCTTCGGCAGCACATAGACTTTTTTCTGGTACTTGCCTTGATTGTTCCAGAGTTCGATCTGCGCCAGCGTCTGGTTGGTGAAGGACGATGACATGACGAAGCTCGGATGGCCCATGGCGTTGCCAAGATTGACCAGGCGGCCCTCGGACAGAAGGATGATGCGGTGACGATCGGGGAATTCGATCTCGTCGACCTGCGGCTTGATGTTGTTCCACTTCAGGTTCTTCAGCGAAGCGACCTGAATCTCCGAGTCGAAGTGGCCGATATTGCAGACCACCGCGCGGTCTTTCATCTTGCGCATGTGATCGATGGTGATGACGTCGACATTGCCGGTCGCGGTGACGAAAATGTCGGCGCGCGGCGCGGCCTCTTCCATTGTCACGACTTCATAACCTTCCATCGCCGCCTGCAACGCGCAGATCGGATCGATCTCGGAGACCATGACGCGGCAGCCGGCCTGGCGGAGTGATGCCGCTGAGCCTTTGCCGACGTCGCCGAAGCCCGCGACCATCGCGACTTTGCCCGCCATCATCACGTCGGTGCCGCGGCGGATGCCGTCGACCAGCGACTCGCGACAGCCATAGAGATTGTCGAATTTCGACTTGGTGACGCTGTCATTGACGTTGATAGCGGGGAACAGAAGCGTGCTCTTCTTCTCCATATCGTAGAGACGATGCACGCCAGTGGTGGTCTCTTCCGACACGCCCTTGATCGATTTGGCGAGCTCGCCGAACCAGCCCTTCGGCTTCTCTTTGAGCATCCGCTTGATCAGCGCGTAGAAAACTTCTTCTTCTTCGTTGTTGTGCTGATCGAGGAAAACCGTGTCGCCGTTTTCGGCGCGCACACCCTGATGCACGAACATGGTGGCGTCGCCGCCGTCATCGAGGATCATGTTCGGCACACCGCCGCCGTGCCAATCGAACAGTTTCGCGGTGTAATCCCAATAGTCCTTCAGGCTCTCGCCTTTTACGGCAAAGACCGGGATGCCGGCGGCGGCGATCGCCGCCGCGGCGTGATCTTGCGTCGAATAGATGTTGCAGGACACCCAGCGCACATCGGCGCCAAGCGCTGTGAGCGTCTCGATCAGCACGGCGGTTTGGATCGTCATGTGCAACGAGCCGGCGATGCGCGTGCCCTTCAGCGGTTGCTTCGAGCCGTATTCCTCACGCGTCGCCATCAGGCCGGGCATTTCGGTCTCGGCGATGGAAATTTCCTTGCGGCCCCATTCGGCGAGGCTGATGTCCTTGACGACATATTCGATTTTCTTGGTGCTCATAACGATCCTTTGCGATCCTTGGGACGAAGAAGTTCTTAGAGCGATAAGTTCTTGGGACGAGGGGTTCTGGCGGGTCGGGCCGAGCCTATAGCAGGCCGCATAGGGCACGGCAATAAAGACATAAAGATACCTTTATGTCCTTTGTCCGACCAGCTTTTTTAGACTTGAAGCGCTGGCGGACGCCGGCGCGAGGAGAGGTTAGTCGGCTTTCGCTGCGGCAGCACGCGGAGCCGCCGGTTTGACCACGCCAGCCTGCGTGAGCGCGGCAGCGATCTGCTGCATCCGATTGATCAGGTCAACCGCGGCGGCGGGCGGCAGCACCAGCCGGCAGGCCGGATAGCGGCGGCCAGTGATCGGCGTATTGGTCTTCACTTCGTCGAACCGAGTGACGCTGAATTCGATGCGCAACGTTTGGCCGTCGAAAATGAGCCCGCTGATCGAGTCGGCAAAGGTCTCTCCCATATCGGCGCGATCGACGTAACGGATCTGCGCCTGGGTTTGAGGTTGGGCCTGCGGGCGATCGGCCGCGGCGGGGGCTTTCGGTTCGGAGCTCATCAGCGGTTTCTCCTTGGATCGAGTTTCTTGGGTTTCTGTAGGGCGATTTTCTTTGAGCAAAACTTCGCGTTTCGGCTTTTGGCGCTTCGGCCCGTTGCGTTTGCCGACGATGGTGGCGGCCTTTTTCGGCCGCGGCTTGTCGATCATCCCGCCAACAATCCTAAATTGCCGATCCGATCAATCGGCTTCGCCGAAGCGCGTCTCGATCAGCGTCGCAAGCGCATCGACGACATCGGCGGCTTCGCGGCCGGTCGCCTCGACGGTGATGGACGTGCCGGGCGCTGCCGCCAGCATCATCAGCCCCATAATCGAAGTGCCGCCGACGCTTTCACCGCCGCGTGTGACGCGTACATCGGCGTCGAACTTCTCGACCGTCTGGACGAATTTGGCCGAGGCCCGCGCATGCAGGCCCTTTTTGTTGCAGATCATCAGCGCACGAACCACAGCGCCGTCGCGAACCGTTTCAGTGCCCGGTTCGGACGCAGCGCTATGCGTTTGTTCGTTCATTTACCGGTGAGCACGCGGCTGGCGATGGTGACGTATTTGCGGCCCGCTTCCTGCGCGGCGACGACCGCCTGCTCAAGCGGACATTCACCACGGACTTTGGCGAGCTTAACCAGCATCGGCAGATTGATGCCGGCGATCACTTCGACCTTGGGACGGCTCATCACCGAGATGGCGAGGTTTGAAGGCGTGCCGCCGAACATGTCGGTCAGGATGGCGACACCGTCGCCGGAATCGACGCGGCGGACCGCCTCGATGATGTCTTTGCGGCGTTCTTCAACGTCGTCATCGGGTCCGATGGTGACGGACTCAATCTGCGATTGGGGTCCGACGACGTGCTCCAAAGCCGCGCGGAACTCAACAGCCAACCGCCCGTGGGTCACAAGCACAAGACCGATCATGAAACTCCCCGCGGGCCCGTCCCGGGTGCACCGCACGAAAGGGGGCTCATCTTGACCATCCAAAGGTCCGGCGCAAGAGGCATTCTAAGTGTATTTCGATGGTTGTTGCATTGCAGTAGGCGACGCCGCTTCGGCCTCGAATCCGCCCGGGCAGTCTTGAGCATTATGGTTAACCAATTGCCAATTGCGGTATGGGCACCAATCGCGCCCGGCGCTCGGCGACCAATAAAATGCGGCGCTTTAGGCCCTTTCTTGCAGGCCACTGCCCCTCAAAGTGAGGCGAGCAAGTAGCCCCGGCAAGGCCGCAACGCCCGACGGAACCGCCAATCGCGGCAATGTGACCCCTTCTAGCGTGATGTCACCAGCCTCCGGCAGACGGTCGGCGTCGGCAGCATTGAGATCGACAACGAGCCCGACCACGGCCCGGGCTTCATAGGGCAACCGCATGATGCCGGTGCCGCGCAATTCGATCAGGCCGGCGAGTTGCGGCGCTGGCGCCACCAGCACCCGGCCACCGGCGGCGGTGAGATACACGCGATCGTCGCCGACGAGGCGGACGACAGGAAACAGCTTCGATGCCGCGCCCGCGATCAGCTCGAGCGCGAGACGCGACTTTCCGGAGCCCGACGGGCCACGGATCAGTACCGCGCGCGCACCGACCAAAACCGCGGAGGCATGGATCGTATTGCTTGCCATCACCCGGCGGATCACATCGCCGGCAGACGCACGATGAAGCGCGCACCGAGCACTTTCGGCGATCCGTCCTCGGCCGTTCCCGCGGTCCGGTTCTCGACCGAGACGGCGCCACCATGCGCTTCGACGATTTGTTTGGAGATCGACAGTCCGAGCCCTGAATTCTGGCCAAAGCCCTGATGCGGACGGTCGGTGTAGAAGCGCTCGAAAATCTTTTCTTGCACGTCGGGCCGCACGCCCGGTCCGTCATCGTCGACCATGATTTCAATTTGATTGCGCACGCGCCGGCAGGTCACGCGCACAGTACCGTCGGGTGGAGAGAATGAGCGCGCATTCTCGATCAGATTGTCGACCACTTGGCCGAGCCGTGAATCATGGCCTGGTGTCTGGAAGCCGTTGGTGCCGCCGCCCTCGAAGCGCAGCGTGACTTTGACGCCGTCGTCGCGCTTCACTTCGTTGGCAACCGTGACCAGCGTGTTGAGCAGATTGGCGATGTCGACCGGCGCCGCCTCCTGGCGCTGCAACTCGGCATCGAGCCGGCTGGCATCGGAAATATCCGTGATCAAACGATCGAGCCGGCGCACATCGTGCTGGATGATTTCAAGGAGTCTACTGCGGCTCTCGTCACTCTTGGCAAGCGGCAGCGTCTCCACCGCCGAGCGCATCGACGTCAGCGGATTTTTCAGTTCATGCGCAACGTCGGCGGCAAAGCTCTCGATCGCCTCGATCCGGCTATAGAGCGCGCTGGTCATGCCGCGCAGCGTGCCGGACAAATGCCCGATCTCATCGCGGCGCCTGGTGAAATCGGGAATTTCGACCCGCGAGCGGATACGCCGGCGAACGCTTTCGGCAGCATCGGCAAGACGCCGCACCGGCTCGGCGATGGTGCCGGCGAGTAGAATCGACAACACGATCATCACTGCGGCGGCGACCAGAAAGACTTTGATGATGGCGAGCCGCTCGGCTTCGACCATATCGTCGATATCGGCGCCTTGCGTCGACAGCATCAGCGCGCCGCGCACCGCGCGGAAGCGCTGCACCGGCACGGCAACGGAGACGATCACATCGCCGCGATCGTTGATCCGCACCATGCTGGCGTCCTGGCCGGTGAGCGCTTGCGCCACTTCGGTGTAGCCGCGGCCGTTGTCGCCGCCGAGCTCCTGATAACGCGGCAGGTCACCACGGCCGAGCCAGCGGCGGACAGCGAGGAAACCACGTTCGAAAAAACCTGGCTTTTCTGCTGTTGGCGGTGGCAGATCGTAGCGCAGCACGTCGCCGCGGCCGAACAGATTACGGCTATCCACCAACAGCACGCCGTCGCGGTCGTAAATGCGGGCGCGGGTTTTGGTCGGCGACACCAGACGGCGCAGGATCGGCGCAACGCGTTCCGGATTGATCGGGAAATCGAGACCGTAAAGCGCATCCTCGTTCGGGCCATAGCTCTCGCCCGGATGCAGATTGAGCAATTTATCTGGATCGAGCGTGATCGAGGAATCGGTCTCCACTGTCGCCGACGAGGCGATCGCGCCGGCAATGATCTCGCCTTGCACCAAAAGACTTTGGATGCGGGCATCGATCAGTCCGGCGCGGAATTGCGACAGCAACAGAATGCCGATGGAGAGAACGACAAGGCCGGTAAGGTTGAGGAAGACAATGCGCCGCGTCAGGCTCGACGAACCTTGCGCAACAAAGAACTGCAGAGCGCGCCGCATCCAGTCGCCGGCGCGGGCGAAACCACGCGGCGCGCCTTCGTCGAGGCCTTCGCTGTGAGCCTCGACGGGCGTGTCGACTTGAGGTGTTACCTCTGCCGATGTGGGGGCCGCGATACCGGACCCGTCGGTGTCTGCTGTTCGATCGAGCACGTCGTCTGCCAGGGTTTCGGTCGGCCCTTAGTCCTTAAGCCAAGGTCTTAAGCTCAGGACCGATACGCCATTACTACCGCAGGTCAGCCGCCCAGTCAGGGACCATGGATTCGATCGAAGATCGTCCATGACCGTAATTGCGTTCTTCGCGCTTATTCCTTGAAGCGATAACCGACGCCGTAGAGCGTTTCGATCATCTCGAATTCGTCGTCGCTCGCCTTGAATTTCTTGCGCAGGCGCTTGATGTGGCTGTCGATTGTGCGGTCGTCGACATAGACCTGATCGTCATAGGCCGCGTCCATCAGGGCATTGCGGCTTTTCACCACGCCCGGGCGCGTCGCCAGCGCCTGCAAAATCAAAAACTCGGTCACGGTCAGCGTCACCGGCTCGTTCTTCCAGGTGCAGGTATGACGCTCCGGATCCATGCGCAGGAGCCCGCGCTCGAGCACCTTGCTGTCGGCTTCTTTGGTCACAGTGCCGTCTTTCGGCGACACCCGCCGCAGCACCGCTTTCACCCGCTCGACCAGAAGCCGCTGCGAGAAAGGTTTGCGGATGAAATCGTCGGCGCCCATTTTCAGGCCGAACAATTCGTCGATCTCCTCGTCCTTGGAGGTGAGGAAGATCACCGGTAGATCGGATTTCTGCCGCAGCCGCCGCAGCGTCTCCATACCGTCCATGCGCGGCATTTTGATATCGAGGATGGCAAGGTCCGGCGGCGCGCTCTTGAAGCCGTCGAGCGCGGACGCGCCATCGGTGTAAGTGGTGATGCGGTAGCCTTCCGCCTCCAGTGCGATCGATACCGAAGTGAGGATGTTGCGGTCGTCGTCGACGAGAGCGATTGTCGGCATAGGCGGCCTTTTAGCATGAGTCGGCCGCAGCAATCGACAGCCCGGCCCCACTTAAATCTTTGAACCTCATGTGGGGGCAGAAGTGTGACTGGACAAGGCAAAATCGAGGCATTTGCCGCGGTATTACGAAGGGTTAACGTCGCCGCCTAGCCTCAGGGAACCGGCCGAAGACCATGACAGAGACCGAAAAAGCTGCCTCCCCGCTTCCTGGTGTCATGCCGGACCGGCTGCCGGAGAACGCTCGCGCCCCGGCCGACTTCGATCCGCGCATGGTCGCCAAAGAGCTGTTGCGAGCGACGCGATCGGGAACGCTGGCGACGCTCGATCGCAATACCGGTCACCCCTTCGCCTCGCTGGTCAATGTCGCGACCGACAGCGACGGCAGCCCGATTATTCTGACTTCGCGGCTGTCGACACATACCGCTAATCTCGAAGCCGATGGCCGGGCCTCGCTCCTGCTCGCAGCGACCGGCAAAGGCGACCCGCTGGCGCATCCGCGGCTGACGCTGCTCGGGGCTTTTGCCCGTGTCAGCCGCGACGATAGAAGCGAGCCAAGGCTGCGCCGGCGCTTCCTCGCCCGGCATCCTAAGTCGGAGCTTTACGCGGGCTTCGGCGATTTCGCGTTCTGGAAGCTCGACGCTGTCTCCGCCCATCTCAATGGCGGCTTCGCCCGCGCCGCCGATCTCAAAGCGGCCGACGTGCTGACCGACATGTCCGGCGCCGAAGACCTGATCGAAGCCGAGGCCGGCGCGTTGTCTCATATGAACGCCGATCACGCCGAAGCGGTGCGGCTCTACGCCACCAAATTGCTGGGCGAAAAAGATGCAGCCTGGCGGCTGACCGGCATCGACCCGGACGGACTCGATATTGCTTTTGGCGACACGACGCTAAGGCTCCCCTTCCCGCACCGGGTCGCGACTGCTCA
This sequence comes from Xanthobacteraceae bacterium, assembly GCA_036271715.1. Lineage (GTDB taxonomy): Bacteria > Pseudomonadota > Alphaproteobacteria > Rhizobiales > Xanthobacteraceae > BOG-931. The sequence goes on along the minus strand of DATBAD010000066.1, from coordinate 185,823 downwards.
GGAATTGCGCAAAGCCGTGGTCGACCTTGCCGCCAAGGCGCGGGCGATACCGTGACGACGGCGGCGAACTGTTAAGAAAGATCGTTTAGGCACACGCGCCAGTTTTCGCTGCACCGCAGCGGAACACGGACGATTATCCTCAGTTAGATTTGAGGAAACGGCGGTCTCGATAGTGGTCTTCACAGAGGCTTGGCAGAGCGGGCGGGGCTCGATATAGGGTCGCTCGCTCGCCGGCGAACGATGATGCGGACGGCAGCTTGGGACGGCAATTTCGGCGGGCCAAAAAGCGTTAGGTGGTGGAGGCAGGCGTGAAGGAAACGGGTACACGAAACGGTGCTTACGGCGCCGACAAATTCGGCTTCAAAGATCTCGCCGGTGTTAACTGGAATCTGACCGAAGCCCCGCTCTACGAACACGCCATCCACAACGGCGAGGCGACCATTGTCGCCGGCGGCGCGCTCTGCGCCGAGACCGGACATCACACCGGCCGCTCGCCCAAAGACAAACATACGATGGTCGATGCGACGACCGAGAACACAGTATGGTGGGACGGCAATCGCAAACAAAGCAAAGAACACTTCGAAAATCTGCTCGCTGATTTCATTGCTCACGCCAAAGGCAAAACCCTCTTCGCCCAAGACCTCTACGGCGGCGCCGACCCGAAATACCGCATCAAGGCCCGCGTCTTTACTGAACTCGCCTGGCATTCGCTGTTCATCCGCCAGCTTCTGATCCGCCCCGAGCGCGCCGAACTCGCGAGCTACATCCCCGACATGACCATCGTCGACATGCCGTCGTTCAAGCCGGACGCCAAGCGTCACGGCGGACGCGAAGGCTCCGACACCATGGTGGCGATCGATTTCACCCGTAAGATCGTGCTGATCTGCGGCTCGTCCTATGCCGGCGAAATGAAGAAGTCGGTGTTCACGACGCTCAACTTCTATCTTCCGGCGCAAGGCGTGATGCCGATGCATTGCTCGGCCAATGTCGGCAAGGCCGGCGACAGCGCTTTGTTCTTCGGTCTGTCCGGCACCGGCAAGACGACGCTCTCCGCCGATCCGAACCGCATTTTGATCGGCGATGATGAGACCGGCTGGTCGCCCAACGGCATCTTCAATTTCGAAGGCGGCTGCTACGCCAAGACGATCAAGCTCTCGGCCGAGGCCGAACCGCAGATCTGGGACGCCACCAACCGTTTCGGCGCGGTTCTGGAAAACGTCGAGTTCGATCCGGAGACCCGCATCCCGGATTACGACAGCGACAAGAAGACCGAGAACACCCGTTCCGCCTATCCGCTCGATTTCATTCCGAGCGCGTCGAAGACCGGAACGGCCGGCCATCCGAAGAACATCATCTTCCTCACCGCCGACGCATACGGTGTGATGCCGCCGATTGCCAAGCTCAATCCGGCGCAGGCGCTTTATCACTTCCTGTCCGGCTACACGGCGAAGGTCGCCGGCACCGAAAAAGGTCTGGTCGGCGTCGAGCCGGAATTTTCGACCTGTTTCGGCGCGCCGTTCCTGCCGCGCCCACCGGCGGAATACGGCCGGCTGTTCCGCGAATACATCATCAAACACAAAGTCGACTGCTGGCTGGTCAATTCCGGTTGGACCGGCGGCATCTACGGTGTCGGCCGCCGCATGCCAATCAAGGTGACGCGTGCGCTAGTGACCGGCGCACTCGACGGCTCATTGCGCAATGCCAGCTATCGCACCGATCCGTATTTCGGCTTCGAAGTGCCGACCTCGGTTCCGGGTATCGAGCCGCACATTCTCTATCCGGTGAAGACTTGGAAAGACAAAGCCGCGTTCGACGAGACAGCACGCAAGCTTGTCGGCATGTTCCAAAAGAACTTCACCAAATATGAGAGCACCGTCGACGCCGAAGTACGCGCGGCCGCGCCCGAGGTAAGGCTCGCAGCGGAGTAAAGCTCGCATCGCATTGGCTCTCCATTTCGTCATGGCCGGGCTTGCCCCGGCCATCTCGATTCTCAGGGCACGTTCGTGCCACACTTACCGGGATGCGCGGGACAAGCCCGCGCGTGACGGAGCAGCAAATGCAAACCCTTAAACTCGGCCGTAACGGCCCTTCCGTCTCCGCCTTCGGCCTCGGCTGCATGGGCATGTCGGGCGGTTATGGACCGGCCGACGAGAAAGAATCGATCTCCACCATTCATGCCGCGCTCGAAGCCGGCGTCACCATGATTGACACGGCCGATTTCTACGGCCTCGGCCATAATGAAATGCTGATCCGCGATGCGCTCAAAGGCGGCAAGCGCGAGAGGGCTTTCATCGCGGTCAAATACGGTTCGATGCGCGGGCCCGATGGCAGGATCATCGGCGACGACGCGCGGCCGAGCTCGACCAAATATTATCTCGCTTTCACGCTGCGGCGGCTCGGCACCGATTACATCGATCTCTATCAGCCGTCGCGGGTCGATCCCGCAGTGCCGATCGAGGACACGATCGGCGCTATCGCCGATATGGTGAAGGCCGGTTATGTCCGTCACATCGGCGTTTCCGAGGCTTCCGCGAAAACGATCCAGCGCGCGCATGCGGTGCATCCGATCGCAGCTTTGCAGATGGAATATTCGCTGTTCTCGCGCGGCATTGAGCATGAGATTTTGCCGACGCTGCGCGAACTCGGCATTGCGCTGGTTGCCTACGGTGTGCTCTCCGGCGGCTTGATCAGCGACCGCGCCGAAGCGTCACGGACTGCTGCAAGCGAGATCCGCAGCCGCAAGCCGCGTTTCTTTGCCGATAATTTCGCTAAAAACATCGCGCTGGTCGAAGCGCTTCGCAAAATCGCCCAAGAGAAAAGCGCGACCACGTCGCAGATCGCGTTCGCTTGGGTGAAATCGCGCGGCGACGACGTCGTGCCGTTGATCGGCGCGCGCCGGCGCGATCAACTCAAGGAAGCGCTTGGCGCGGCCGATCTAAAACTGTCGGCCGACGATCTCAAACGCATCGAAACCGCCGTGCCCGACGGTGCGGTGGCCGGCACACGCTATTTGCCGGCAGCGCTCGCTCACATGGACAGCGAGCACGTCTGACATAACGACGGTCTCGTCACGCCGCCTGCATTTCACGCCCGGCGCGGCGCGCCCAATTCTCCCAGGCGCGATTGAGCGTGTAGTCGTTGACGCGGGCGGTGATCTTATCGACCTCGCCTTTGGTGAGGAATTTGATCTCGCCCATCTGCATCGCCTGCATCTGCAGCTTGGCGCCAACTTCCAGATAGATCGAAATGAATACGGCATGGCGGACCGAGCGTCCGGCCACGGTGGCACCGTGGCCGCGCATCAAGGTCGTCGGCCGAGCGCCGAGATGCTTGGCAAGATCGCGGCCCATATCCATGTCGCTGACCAAGAGTGTCGTATCGCCGAATTTGTCCTGCGAATCCCAGGTCGGCACTTCGTGGCCGCAGGACGCGCACATATGGAGAAGCGGCTTAAGCGTCTTGCCGGTGACGCCGAAGGGAATGACGCTCGGCGAATGATTGTGCACGACCGAATACACATCCGGCCGCGCCTCGTAGATCGCACCGTGGATGAAACGCTCGAGATAGGGCGCGCGGCCGCGCTCGTCGATCGCGGTGCCGTCGAGCTTATAGGCCACGATATCACCATGCTCGATGCGCTCGGGCGCCCGCGCTCGCGACAACAGATACTGGTCCGGATGATCGGGGTGCCGGGCGCTGACATGGCCGAAGGAATCGACGATGCCCTCATTCGCCAGAATGCGGTTGGCGGTGACGATTTCCTCGATGACGAAGTCAAGCTTGCTCACGGCATGTCCTCCCTTGAAAGCTTTCTTAGTCCCTGCCCGATTGGGCGGCGATCCTAATTTCGGGGCCGATATTCGCAAGCACCGATGCTGCATGGGTGCACGGCGCGGGCACGGCGCGTTTTAGCGTACCCTTTGCGCATAGCGGCAGCGCGTCGCGGGACGTGCCCTCCGATCTGGTCTATGGCATAGACACTGCCCTTTCGCCTGCTTCCGGGAGCCTTTTGGGATGTCGCGACGCCTGCCTTTTATTGCCTCTGGTCTCACTGCTTTGACGCTTGTCGCGGCGGCTGCCGCCGCGCTCGCGCAAAGCGGCGCTGCCGGCTATCCCGATCATCCCATCAAGGTCATCGTGCCGGTCCCAGCCGGCGGCGGCGTCGACACCATCAGCCGGCTGGTCACCGGCAAAATGCGCGACTCGGTCGGCCAGCCTTTCATCGTCGATAATAAAGGTGGCGTCGGCGGCAGCGTCGGCGCCGAAGTGGTCTTCAACTCCGCACCCGACGGCTACACCATCCTGGCTTCGCAGCCGTCGCCGATCACCACCAACGCGTTCCTCTACAAATCGCTCAATTACGATCCAGCGCAACTAACCCCGATCGCAATCATGTCGCATGTACCGAATGTGCTGCTGGTGCGCGCCGATCTGCCGGTCAAGAACGTCGCCGAGTTCATTGCCTATGCCAAAGCCAATCCGGGCAAGCTCAATTATGCCTCGCAAGGCATCGGCACCACCTCGCATCTCACGGCCGAACTGTTTCAGACGCTCACGCACACCAAGCTGACGCATGTGCCTTACAAAGGGACAGCGCCCGCTGTCGCCGATCTCCTCGCCGGCAATGTCGATTTGATGTTCAACGAACTCGCGACCTCGATCGAATTGCACAAAGCCGGACGCGCCCGCATCCTCGCCGTCACCGTCCAGAAGCGCGTCGAAGGTTTGCCGGACATTCCGACGCTGGAAGAGGCCGGCGTCACCGGCTGTGTATCGGACACCTGGCATGCCTTGACCGCGCCGCCGAAAACACCGGCCGATATCATCGCCAAGCTCAATGCCGCCGCCAATACCGCGCTCCGTTCGACCGAGGTGCTCGATCGCTTCCACCAACTCAACATCACTGCCGCCGGCGGCACGCCGGAGGAAGCGGGCGCTTTTATCAAATCCGAGACCGCGCGCTGGGGCCAGGTCATCCGCGACGCCGGGATCAAGCCGGAATGATGTGACGTTCTGCGCCGAGAGGCGGCAAAGCGCCGCTTGTGACCGTACCGGGCCGGATTACATAATTGATGATCGCGTAAGACGCGTCACGCCACTTGGCAAAATACTTGGATAGACCTCATGGCCAGTTCCAACCAGCCAGAACGCCCGCGCGCAGAGCCGGAAATCATCCCGCCGGATCGGCAAGACGGTTATGGCCGCCGCACGCAAAGCTGGCCGCCTTATGGCTTCCAGCAGGACGGTATGCGCGGAACCCAGCGGGTCTTTGTCGGCCGGATCGGCCCGTTCGGCTTCGCTCTGATGATGCTGGTGATCGGGCTCTTTGCCGGTGTGTTTTTGCTGACGCTGATCGGCGCCGCTTTGCTCTGGATTCCGGTGGTGGCCGTCCTCGTCTTGATCGCAGCGATCAGCGGTGTTTTCCGCAGGCGCTGAGCCTGCGAATACACCACCCGTTAACCTTGCCCTCTTATGAATTGATTAACCATACCGGAAGGTTTGGTGGACTCGCGCCTGCACGCGGTCCGAGTGGCCCAAGGCCTTGAGTCGTTAAGGTCTTGAATCGTTAAGGTCTTGCCTTTCGCTTGGGCAAAGCACCGCAACAACCCAGGCCGCGAAACGCAGGACCTGCTGTCCCACGCATTCGAGTGCTGAATGTTTGAAGCGCCGCGCCAGATGAGATCAGCAGCCGTTGGTGCCGGCGATCTTGACGCCGGCGCAACACCTCTGTCGCAATTCGATCTCGGCAAAATGGCTGCCGCGCTGTGGCGCGGCCGCATGACGATCCTGATTTCGACGCTGGCGGCGCTGGCATTGGCGATCGCGTTCATCCAGCTCACGCCGCATCAATACACGGCAGCCACTCAAATCCTCATCGATCCGACCGATTTGCGCGCGGTGGGCAACGACACCACGCAACAAGCGCAGATGAGCGACGCCGCGATTCTCCAGGTCGAGAGCCAGGTCAGCGTGCTCACCTCCGATACCGTGCTGTCCCGCGTGGTGGCGTCGCAGGATCTCGAACACGATCCCGAATTCGTGCGTGGACCTTCACTGCTCGCATCGTTCTTCGGCACTACGGCGATACCTGGTGGCGCCAAGCTTGCGGCGCTCAATGAGCTGAAGCGGCGCGTAAAGGTCAAACGCGCCGAACGCACTTTTGTCGTCGAGGTCGACGTCACCAGCCGCGACCCGGAGAAGGCGGCGCGGCTCGCCAACGCCGTGGCGCAGGCCTATCTCGAGGAACAAACCAAAGTCCGTGCCGATGCCGCGCGCCAAGTGTCGCAATCTCTGTCGTCGCACTTGAAGGAGCTTAAAGACAGCGTGCGCGACTCCGAAGAAAAGGTCGAGGACTTCAAGGCGCGCAACAATATCGTCAACGTCAACGGCCAGCTTGTCTCCGACCAGCAGCTTGCCGAGATGAGCAATCAACTCGGCGCGGCGCGCGCACGGACTGCGGAAGCTAAAGCGCGGCTCGATCAGATCGAGACGGTGCAGCATCGCAGGAGCGAAACAGGCGCATTCCCCGAAGCTCTCCAATCGGCGACCATCACGGCACTGCGTGGCCAATATGCGGAAGTGATGCGGCGCGAGGCGGAACAGACAGCTTCGCTCGGCGCGCTGCATCCTGCGGTGATCGACATTCATGCACAGGCCGACCGGCTCAAGCGGATGATCGACGACGAAGTCGATCGCGCGGCGGTGACGTCACATACCGAATATGACAGCGCCAAACAAAGCGAGCAGATCCTCGCCGACAATTTCGAGAAACTCAAACGCACGGCGATGACCACCAACGCGTCGCTGGTGGGCCTGCGCGAACTCGAACGCGACGCCCAAGCGACCCGCTCTGTCTATGAGGCCTTCCTGGTCCGGGCGCGAGAGACCGGCGAGCAGGAAGGCCTTGACACCAAGAACATCCGCGTACTGACGAGAGCCGATTTGCCGCAGCGGCGCAGTTCGCCGCCTCCAAGCATGCTGATCGCGCTGGCCGCCATGATGCTCGGCGCCGCAGCAGGCTCCGGCATCGTGCTCATTCGCTCACCGGCGCAATCCGGCACTCCGCGTCGGCCAGCAAACGCGTCGCGCCAGCCCGGCATCGGCGCAGCACTGTGGAACATGATGCGGCCGTCCCCACGGAGGTCGGCGGCGGGTCCTGATGTGTCCGTACTAGCGTTTCTGCCAGAGGCCGATGTGTCCTTCGGCCTCAGTGCGATAGACAATCCGACGTCACCTTTCACGCGCGAGATGAACAAAGTCTACGACGAATTGCGTGCTCATCCCGCTGCGTCAGGCAATCCGAGTGTGCTGATCCTCGGCGATGTCGACGAGGCGCCGCTGGTGACACTGACGCTTGCCGGCGTTGCCGCCGCGACCCAGCGCGTCTTGGTGATCGACCCCGATCTGGATCGGCACACGCTGTCGGCAATTGATGTCGAGGATTCCGGCGGCGGTCTCGCCGATGTGGCGCTCGGCCGGCGGATGTTGTCGGACGTGACCCGGCTTGATCGCGAGACCAATATCAATCTCGTGCCGCTGGTTTCACCCTCGAGCCGGCGCGACCGCCGTATCTACGAAACCGATCTCCGCCGCGCCTTCGAGCAGACCAAGCGCTATGACCTTGTCATCGTCGCTGCGATGGGTGAGCGCGATCCGAGCCTGCGCTTCTTCGCCGGCCTAGTCGATCATATCCTCCTAGTCGCCCGCGCCGACGACTATGATGCGGCTGTCGCCGGAGAAGTCATCGCCCGGCTCGGCCTTGAGCCCAGCAAGATCCGCGGGGCTGTGCTCATCGGCGCGCCCGGCGCATGACCGACATGAGCAAGTTTGGCATGGCGGCGCCGGCGCGGATCGCGTCGCAGCCGGCCATCGATCTCGACACGCTGGTCCGCAGCGTGTTGTTCGTCTCGGTGTTCCTGTCGGCCTGGATTTCCTTTCATCCTTTCATCGATCTCTCGACGCCGCCGGAAGCGGTCACCGGCGGTGGCGATCTCGCCAATCAGCTCGGCTTCTCCAGCATGTTCCTCGCTTTCACAGCGTGGACTTATTGCCATGAGCCGCGGCGATTATTGCTGGTGGTGCGGCCGATTTTGATCGCCGTCGTCTTCTGGTGCCTGCTCAGCGTCGTAGCGTCCTGGGAGCCGGCGACGGCCGCGCGCCGTTTGGTCTTCGCGCTGATTGTGATGGGCCTGTCCGCGATGGTGCTGTTGCTGCCAAAAAATCTGCGCCATTTCAGCGATCTCATGGCTATCACCGTGCTGATCGTGCTTCTCGCATGCTATCTCGGCGTGTTGCTGTTGCCGGAATATTCGATCCACCACGCGACTGATTTTCTCGAACCGGAGCACGACGGCAGCTGGCGCGGCGTCTTCCCGCATAAGAACGACGCCGGTGCGACCATGGTCCTCTTCATCTTTGTTGGCCTCTACGTCGCGCGTGCCCGCAATGTCGCGCTTGGCGGCACGATTGTGGTCCTGTCGGCGGTTTTCCTGGGGTTTTCGCAATCCAAAACCGCCATTGGCGTGTTGCCGCTCGCGCTTCTGCTCTCGGCCATCATCGCGCGCAGCCGCGGCCCTGCCCTCGGCATCACACTGGTCGTCGCGGCGCTGCTTGGTTTCAACCTTTTCTCCGTCGGCACAGTGATGTTCGAGCCGGTGCGCAAACTCGTCGAAACCATCATACCCGACGCGACCTTCACGGGCCGAACCGAAATCTGGGAGCTCGCGCTGGATGCCATCGCGCAACGACCGCTTACCGGCTACGGCTATTCGACCTTCTGGGGCACCGAGCAGGTCGTCTATGGTATGGGCGAAACCGTCACCTGGGCGAACGCCGCATCGGACGCTCACAACGCTTATCTCAATCTGGCGGTGACCATCGGCGTTCCCGGCATGTTGCTGACGGTATTGTGGGTGGTCGTCGTTCCGATCGTGGATTTTTGCAAGCGGCGGCCTGACCCGGAGGCGGCAGCGCTGCAAATGCTGTTTCTGCGCGTCTGCCTCTACGGCACCTACGCGTCCTGTTTCGAGAGTTCGATCCTGCAGCAGGTCGGCGAGGTCTGGTTCTTCTTTATGACCTCGACTTTCGGACTGCGCTATCTGTCGGTGACGCGCGCCACCGCTTGATACGCGAGCTTACGGAGCTTTGAGATTTAAGGACCTGCGCGTTTATCGCCTTCCGGCGGCGGTGCGTTGAGACGCAGCGCCCGCATCAGATCTGGGTCGGGAAAACGATCGCTTTCGTGCACGTAAAGGCCGAACGGATCGTCGCGCAGCACATAAGCGGTCCAGCCCCAGCCATGATTTTCGATGCTCGCCGACGCATCGCGCAGCCACCGAGCGCGCGAGGCGCGATCGAATTCGGCGTCGCCGATGGTCTGTTTCATCGCACCAAATTCGGTAAAGACGATGCGGTCGGAATCGATGCCTTCGCGCCGTTGCCAATCGGCGACCCGTTTCATCCACAATTCGACCTGCGCCGGTCCCTGCATCTGTGCGAAATATTTTCCGATTTCGCGCTCCGCTTTGGCCTCGGCCGTGTCGCGATCGGCCTCAGGCGGCAAGGGCAGCGAGCGGAAGCGGATGCGTGTCAGGCGCAGTGTTTCATCGAGCGTTCTTGCCGCGGCCGGATAAGGCACGCCGATGGTGCCGGCGAGATAGGGCTCCGACCAAGTCGCGCCCTGATGCGTGAACAGGAACGGATAGTAGAAATGCACGCTGATGAAATTGCGCCGGTCGCGCAACAGATCGCCATCGAGCAGCACGATGCCCTCGATATTCGACCAGCAACCGCCGGTAAGAAACAGCGGCAGTTGCGCGGTGATGCCGCGGATGCGTTCGACCAGAATTTGCTGATAAGTCGTCCAATCGGTGCCGAAATGAATGCGGCATTCCGATTGCGGCTCATTCATCGGTTCGAGCGCCACCATCGCGGGATCGAGCGTCTTGAGTGCGGTGGCGACGCGATCGACGATCCCGGCATAGCTAAGAAACTTCTCGCCATTGCGGCCGTCGAGATACGTCTCCGGCAGTTCGTGCTGCAGCGATGGCGGGAACAAAGTGATCAGAACTGCAAGACCGTGATGATTGATCGCGCGGATCGTTGTCACAAGTTGATCGAGTATTTGCCGCCGCTCGGCCTCGTCGCCCTGCATCAGCGGGCCGACATCGAGCGGTACGCGCATATGATCGAAGCCGATGCGGCGCAACACGTCGAAATCAAACAAATTGAGCGCTGATGCCGCGTGCGGGAAGGGCGGATCAGCGTAAGTCTTCGACAGACCGTCGCCGATGGTGGTGGGAAACTCAAAGAATTCGACCAGTGTCGCGCCGCGCTTGAACGACGGCGAGGCATTCTGCGCCGACGCAATATGCGGCGCTACTGACCAAACAAAGGCAGACAAAACGGCGAGCGCGGCAAACCGGGATAGACGCCGCATCAAGAGTGCGCCTCTTCGGCGCCTGGCGGCAAAGCGGCTGTGTCGCCCGGTTGCGAGCGCGTATAGGCGTCGAACAGGCTGAGATAGCTTTCGATCATGCGCTGGCGCGAATATTTGGTGATCATCCCGCGCGCGAAAGCGGTTCTCGTCGTTTTACCGGATGGCGTCTCAAGCGCTTTGCCGAGCGCCGATATCCATCCCTCGGTGTCGTGCGACGCGACAAAGCCAACAGGTTCGGCGCCGTCGACCCGCAACACTTCGCGCAATACTGGAAGGTCGGACACCACCATCGGCAGTCCGGCCATCGCTGCTTCGACAGCGGCAAGCCCGAACGTCTCCCAGACCGAGGGGAACACGAACAGATCGGTGGCGGCATAAAGATCGGCGATGTCTTCAGCCTCGAGCGCGCCGAGAAGATGCAAGCGGTCGTCGACGCCGAGCGTCACGGCTAGCGTGTGCAGCGCGTTTTGCTGAGGGCCATCACCGGCAACAACCAGATGCGCTTGCGGCAGACAGGCAAGGGCGCGAACGAGCACCTCCTGGTTTTTCTGCGGCGCAAGGCGGCCGACATTGAGAAGGAGCGGCTGCGACGCCGGCAAACAAAAAAAGCGGCGGACGGCGTCGCGATTGCGCATCGGCGCCGGCGCATCGAGCCCATGTTCGATCAGGATCATCGCGCGCCGATAGGTTTTCGGGTAGCGCGCAAATTCGGACCAGGTGGCGACACTGTTGGCGATGTTGACGGTGTAGAGGCCAAGCGTACCGACGATCATGTCGAGCACGCGTAACAGGCGCGGCATTTCCGATGGCGTGCAGGTTTGATGGACGATGCGCAAGCGGCAGCCGGCGAGCGAGCCAACAACGCCAACCAGAATCGACGCGGTCGACTGATACGCGATCAACACATCGAAATCGCGGCGCCAGATGCGGCCGATCATGCGTAGCACGCCGAGAAGTTTTTGCGGCGCCGACAGATCGGCGCGCGAATAGAGATACGCGGTTTTGAACGTGACGCGGCGCGGCGCTAAGCCTTGCTCGATCATGCCGGCGAGTTTCTGCACGCCGCCGCGTTGTTGATCGTGAATGATCTGCAAGATACGCATCACAAAACTTTTCTCGCTGCGAGTTTTTATATTCGTAAACGCCGCACGTGTTCCACTTAACGATACCGCGCGATAGGGGTTCGTAGCCGCTTTCATTCACATCAACAATGACTTATCACGCGGAATGCTTAATACCTCGGGCCTGCTCTATCTGAGCGCGCGCGCTGGATCGGCAGCAGGAAACCTGCTCGCCGTCGCGATCTTTTCACGCCTCGCAGGACCGACCGAATACGGCCACTACGTTCTCATCTTCGCATGGTCGCTGATCGTCTACGGCTTCGGCGCGCAGTGGATACGCTTCGCCTTCTTCGGCGTTTACCAATCAGACCGTTATGGTGAATATGTCGGCTCGCTCGCAGGTCTATTAACCGCAGGTGTCAGCGCCGTCGCGCTCGTGCTCGCGACGCTAGGAATATTCGGTTTTTTCGAGCCGGGTTTTTTGCTCGCGGTCTTTGCGCTTGTTTGCGGCATGACGCTTTACGAGGCCGCCTTCGAAATCGCACGCACATTGCTCGATACGCGCAAAGCCGCGCTGGCGATGATTTTTCGGACCGTGCTGACGATTACTTTCGGCAGTCTCAGCCTTTATGTCGGCGGCGGCGCCCGCGAGCTTGCGATCGCCATAGCCTTCGCCAATGTTCTCGCAGCCGTCCCCGCGCTGCAGACGCTTGCAGGAGCGCATTGGTCGCGCGGTTCCCGCGCCGCGGCGTGGCACATCGTGTCCTACGGCTGGCCGCTGATCCTGTCTTTTGGCATCACCGCCATTGGACAGACCATCGACCGGCTGCTCTTGGCGCATTATCTCGGCCCCGCCACGCTCGGTCCCTATGGCGTCTCCGCCGATATTTTGCGGCAAACCTTTACGGTGATGGGCGAGACCATCGCGCTCTCGATGGTGACCGTCGCCAAAAGTCACGCCAATAACGGCGATATGGCCGCGACGGAGCTGACGCTGCGGCGGGCCTTCAACGCCTGCCTCGCGACCGCAGTCTTCGGCGCCGCCTTCTTCGTCGTATTCGGCGACGACTTGCTCAGACTGGTGCTGAAGCCGGAATTCGTGGCGCCGGTTCACGCCCTCATTCCGCTCTTTGCGATCGCGTTCGCTTTCATGACCATGCGCAGCTTCTACTTCGCGCAGGTCATCTATTTCAGCAAAGCAAGCTTTCTCGACCTGATGATCGCCTGCCTCTTCGTTCTGGTGTCATCAGTGCTGTCGTTGCTGCTGGTTCCCACAGACGGGCCGCAAGGCGCCGCATTGGCGCTGATGGTGGCGAATATCATTGCGTGCCTGGCGTTCGTCGCACTCGGGCGCCGCTGGTACCACTTGCCGATCGATGGCGCTGCGCTGATCGTGATGCCGGCGCTCGCTTTACTGTTCATTCTCGGCGCAGACGCGACCGCGAAATTCGTGCCGCACGGCCATGCGCCGCTCATCATTGATGCCGTGATCTTTGCGATATGCGGCGGCTTCGTGGTCCACCGTTTTGGTCTGTTGCATGCGACACCTGCTGTTCGCCTCAATGGTGCGATACCGATCGAGGTCAGCCGGTGAGCATGCTGACCGCGACGCGCGATCCAATCGCCGAGATGGCGCCGCCGGTGCCTCACATCGATTTTCTCAACCTTCGCTTCGCGCTTGTTTCATCCGCCGAGGTTTTAAACCTCATCGTCACCCAATCCGGCGCGCCCTATCGTTATGTGGTGACGCCGAACGCTTACGACGTGGTCTCGGTGAACGAAGCGCCAGAACGGCTGCAACCGATCTACCGCAAGGCCTGGCTCTCGGTCTGCGATAGCCGCATCGTGCGCGCATTGGCGCGTCTCGAAGGACGCACATTGCCGCTTGTGACCGGAAGCGATCTCGTGGCGGCACTCCTCGACACGCTCAATAGCGGTACGGAAGAAACCGCGGCCAAACGCTTGCTGATCGTCGGACCTACGCAGCAAACGGCTCTGACGCTGTGCGCCCGTTATCCGCGGCTTAATTTCGAAGTGCTGCCGGCGCCGGCCGGATTGTCGCACAACGCCGACGCACGGCTTGCGGTGGCACGCGCCTGTCTGAACCGGCAGTGGGACATCGCGCTGTTCTGCGTCGGCTTCCCTGCGCAAGCACTGATCGCGCAACAGCTCGATGAACTCGGTTGCCAATCGGGCGTCGCACTTTGCGTCGGTGCGGCGATCGATTTCCTCACTGGCGCGCAGACACGGGCGCCAGCTTGGATCCAGCGCCTCGGCCTCGAATGGGCTTATCGCTTGGTGTCCCAACCGGGCCGGTTGTGGCGGCGCTACCTCGTCGAATCGCCAAGGATCGCGTGGATATTTATCCGCGCGCAATTCGCGCGACGGCGGAGCAACGCCGCGTGAATGCTATTGACCTTCCGCGCCGGCAACGCCCTTTCACAGCCGTGGCGCCCGGCTATTCCATCGACGTCTATCCCGGACACCGGTTGCATGCCGTGGACTGGCCGAGCGTCACGGCGCCGTCCGATTTGTCCATGTACGCGTTTCAATCGCGCGAATTCCTTGATGTGTGGATGAATACCATCGGCAAAGCGCGCGACGCGCAATGCTGGCTGGTCGTGGTCAAGACCGGCGACAAGCCGATCCTTTATCTGCCGCTGGTGATCGAGCGGGTCTTCAATATCCGCTTGTTGCGCTTCATGGATGCCGGCGTGTCGGACTACAACGCACCGATCGTGCGCAGCGACGATACGCTGAGCCGGGTCGATTTTGACTTCCTCTGGCCGAAGATCCTGGCGGCGCTGCCGAAGATCGACGCCATCGATCTGGAAAAAATGCCGAGCGATATTGTCGGCAGGCCCAATCCTCTCACCAATCTCAGATGCGTGCCTTATGCATCGAGCGGCCATTCGCTACTGCTCTCTTTGCTGCATGGCGCGGTCGGCGCGCGGCATTCGGTACGGGCGCAGCGTAAGAATTTGCGTAGGCGTTATCGCGCTCTGAGTGAACTCGGCCAGGCCGACTTCGTCATCAATCCGACCGGCATCAAGGCGGCTTATGTTCTCGATCGCCTGCTGGATCTCAAACGTCAGAAATATCTGCGCACCACCGGGCGCGATTTTCTGACCATGCCCGGCGTCACGCGTTTTTACCGCGAGATGACGGCGCCGAGCCGTCTCGGCCGCATCAGCCATCTCTCAGCCGTTTTATGCAACGATCGCGTGGCGTCGGCGCATCTCGGCTTTATCGGCCGCGGCCGCTTCCACTACGCCGTGCCGGCTTACGATCTCGAATATCGGCGCTTCGAAGTCGGGCATCTGCTGCTGGAGCATCTGATCGACGGTTCGTTCGAGCAAGGCTCGACGACTTACGATCTTGGCGTTGGTGACTTTGCCTATAAAGGACGCTGGTCCACGCATCGTTTGACGCTGCGCAATTGCGAGAAGGCGCTGACGTTTACCGGCTGGCTCTATTTCAAAATACGCCATGCCCGCCGCTTTGCCGGCGCGACCCGCCTCGGGCAATGGATCAAAGCACGCCGCCGGGTGTAACGGCGTTCGCGGCTCCGAACTCTACGATTTTCGATTTTACCAGACGGCCGCGAGAGAGCGGCGTCCGCGCCGTGTTTCTCCCGCGGGCGATGCGCTGCGCCCGATGGCCGCTAAACCATCGCGGATGGTCAGACAGTCCATGTTTTGCGCCTGCACCGTGGCGATCGTCTCGCGCAGAAGACGCGGAGAGCAACCAATCCAACTCGGCGTTTCGGTGACGTCGTGGGTGTAGAAGATGAGCCAGCCGTTGCGCGCGCGAGTCTCATCGAGCGCGCGCTTGAGCTTCTCCGGTGTCAGCGTGCGGTCATAGAGTTCGATCACGCGCAATAGCGCGAGATCGACTGTGCCGGAATTGATCCCTTCATAGATGCCGCGGCCGCTATCGAAACGCCGGTTGAGTTGCCACTTGCGCGGCAGCGACACGCGGCCGAACGGATAACAGAAATTCGTCATCTCCAGGCCGGGGCAAAGAGCGCTGATCGCCGCGGCATTGCGATTGCATTCAGCATCGGTCGACGCCGCATCAAGCGAATCGACGCGGACATGGGAAAACGTATGGCAGCCGATCTCGTGGCCTTGGGCATGGAGCGCACGCACCTGATCCTCGCCGATCACGCGCCAATGCTCGTCCATGGTGCCAAGAATACCGGCAGCAATATAAAACGTGCCGCGAATGCCGTGCTGCTCCAGGATCGTCGCGCCATTGCTGTAAGCCGATGCCGGAACATCGTCGAAGGTGAAGCTCACCAGCGGCCCGGTGTTGCGCATCGCAAAAGGCTCAGAACAGGAATGGCGTGCCGCTTTGCGCAGGACACCGTCAAACAATGGTCGCAGCATGGGAGGCCTCATATCGCTTCTTGTACAGCCGCACCGAACGGGCGGGCGGCTGGGGCGGGTTGCAATTCGGCGAGAATTTCCAGGAAACGGTCGGCCGCACGCGCAGCGGTATAGTTGCGACCACGTGCCATCAGCGCGGCTCGATCCTGAACTTCGAGAAGCGCTGCCTCGAGCGCGGCAGCCATGGCCGCGGCATCGCCAATTGGAATCAGCGTTCCGTAGCGGCCGCGCTGCAGAATCTCGACGGGTCCATAGGGACAATCGGTCGAAACGACAGGCGTGCCGCAAGCCAAAGCTTCGATGATGGCATTGCACAAACCTTCATAAACCGAAGAACACACGGCGACCCGTGCACGACGCATCCACGGGAACGGATCGGCGACATGGCCGGCGAAGATGACGCGATCGGCGATGCCGAGTTTTCGTGCAAGAGTTTCAAGATTCGCGCGTTCGGCCCCGTCGCCGACCATGGCCAGTCGCCAAGGCAATGCAGCCGGCAACAGAGCCACGGCGCGTATGAGCGTGGCTTGATCTTTCTCGGGCGACAACCTGCCGATGCAGACGATGAGATCATTCTCGCGGCCGCTCTCGCCATCCCATTGTTCGAGTTGTTCAGTCACATCCTGCGTCACCACGGCATTGGTCAGCATAACGGCGATGGATTTGGCAGAGACGCCGAAATTTTTAGTCAGATCGTCACGTGCGCCTTCGGTGAGCGTGACAATGCGATCAGCGAAACGATAAACGCGGCGTAAAATTCGATAGGCGATGCGGTTCTGCCGATAGGGGTCGTTCCGCTCGGCGATCGACGGACTGCCGACCTCGCGCAGGATCAGCTTCGGCCGATCTCGCCGCGGCAAACTGCGGACCGCGATCAAAGTGCAGAGATTGAGCGCTGCTTCGGAACTGATGACACTGCGTGGCGCCAGCGCCCCGATCAGGCGGCGTAAACCCGGAATAGCGTAACGCATCTGCCGACCCGGAACGGCGCTGATCGCAATCGCCGGATCAATGAGATCGCGCAACGAGCCTTGGGGCTTGAGCGCCACGATGTGAATGCGCAGTCCTTTGGCCGCGAGCGCATTGCAAAGCAGGATCATGTCGCGCTGCGCGCCGCCGCCCTCGAAGGCGCGCATCACAACAGTAAGATCCAGGGTCGGATTTTCAGAACGCGGTACCACGATAAATACCGGGATTTCCAATGCAATTTTGCTGTATGAGTAGCCACACCCTGGCTTCGCCGATCAAGTCAAAAACCGACGGCGGCGACGGTGTTAGCAAAGCAACCTTAATCGCGTGATATGTTGGCTCTGCACCTTAATGAACTTTAATGCCCGGCCCCATTGCAGGCGTGATCTATTGGCAATAGTTCGAAACCGCCGGTCTTCGTCGACGTGAAGGTCAATGTCTGAATCTGATCCTCAAGCGTTAACAGAAGTAAACATGCCGACGACCGGACCAAAACGACGACGATTTCTTCTGGCGATCGCCGGTGTCGTCCTTGTTTGCCTCGGCGCCTGGGTTGTTTTCCGGCGCCACGGGAGTTCCGAAGCAGCCCAGACCTCGGCGCCGCCAACCGTCCCGGTGACGGTCACCGAAGCGCGACAGCAGGACATTCCGATCTATTACGACGCGCTCGGCACGGTCCAAGCCCTCAATACTGTTGCCATCCGCGCTCAGGTTAACGGCCAGATTATTTCGATCGCTTTTCGTCAGGGCCAGGAGGTCCGCAAAGGCGACATCCTCGCCAAAATCGATCCGACGCCGTTCCAAGCCAGCCTCGATCAGGCCACAGCTAAGAAGAGCCAAGACCAAGCCCTGCTTATCGACGCGCAGAAGGACTTGGGACGTTTCCAGACGCTCGTGCAGAAGAACTTCGAGACCTTTCAGAACCTCGATGCACAGCAAGCCAAGGTCGATCAGACCAAGGCGACAATCGATTCCGACGAGGCCGCGATCGAGGCGGCGCAGAACCAATTAAATTATGCCACCATCGTCGCGCCGATCGACGGCGTGGTCGGCTTTCGTCAAGTCGATATCGGCAACATCATCCACACGACCGATGTCAATCCATTGACGGTATTGACGCAGATCAAGCCGTCCACGGTGATATTCACTTTACCGCAGGCCGATCTCGGCCCGGTGCGCGAAGCGATGGTGAACGGCCAAGTGCCGGTGCTCGCTTTCGACCAGGACGACAAACAGCAGCTGGCGCAGGGTCATCTGCTTCTGATCAACAACCAGATCGACCAGACCACGAGCTCTATTCAGCTCAAGGCGGAATTTGCCAACAAGGATGAGCGCCTATGGCCAGGCGAATTCGTCCGTATCCGCATTCTCATCACGACCAAGAAGGACGTGATCACGATACCGCCGGTCGCCGTTCAGCATGGCCCGGACGGTTTGTTTGTCTGGGTGGTCAAGACCGACAACACGGTGGAGCAGCGCAAAGTCCAGACCGAGTCGGTCAACAACGACGTCACCATTGTCACTAACGGCATCGCCGCGAGTGAGCACGTCGTCGTCAACGGCCAATATCGTCTCGATGCAGGATCGCATGTTGACGCCAAACCGGCGCCGGCGACCGAAACCGCGAGCGCCGCGGGCAAATCCTGATGAACCTTTCAGAACCGTTCGTACGCCGGCCGATCGCGACATCGCTCTTGATGGGCGCGTTGGCGCTGGTCGGCATCGTCGCCTTTCCGCTGCTGCCCGTCGCACCGCTCCCGCAAGTCGACTTTCCGACCATCCAAGTGACCGCACAGTTTGCGGGTGCAAGCGCCGAGACCATGGCGGCGACTGTGGCGACGCCCCTCGAAGAGCAATTCGGTCAGATTGCCGGCGTGACGCAATTGACCTCGGTCAGCGTCCTCGGCACCAGCGTCATCACGCTGCAATTCGATCTCAACCGCAATATCGACGGCGCCGCGCAGGACGTGCAAGCGGCAATCACCGCGGCCGGCAAGACCTTGCCGCAAAACCTGACCGTGCCGCCGTACTATAAAAAGGTAAATCCGGCCGACACGCCGATTCTGATTTTGTCCGCGCACTCGGACAGTCTGCCGCTGACCACGGTCGACGACTTTACCGAAAACATTTTGGCTCAACAGATTTCACAGATCAGCGGCGTCGCGCTGGTCAATATCGGCGGTCAACAGAAACCATCGATCCGCGTCCAGGTCGATCCCGCTAAATTGCAGGCGCGCGGACTAACGCTTGAAGACCTGCGCGGCGTTATCGCCACCGCGACCGTCGACGCGGCCAAAGGTTCGGTCAACGGCGCATTGCAGACATTCACCGTTGCCGCCAACGATCAACTCACGCAGCCAGAGCAATATGACGACATCATTGTCGCTTATCGCGGTGGTGCGCCGGTGCGGATACGCGATGTCGGTCACGCCATCACCGGCCCGCAAGACATAACACAGAGCGCGTTGGGCAGCGTGCCGAGCGGCATTTCTCCCGGTGTATTGCTGATCATATACAAACAACCCGGCGCGAACGTTATCGGCACGGTGGACGCGATCCGCGCAGCCATGCCGCGGCTGGCCGCGATCGCGCCTCAGGGCCTCAAAGTCGACACCATTATCGATCGCACGCAGACCATTCGCGCTTCGGTCAGTGACGTCGAGTTCACCCTCGCTATCACCATCGGTCTGGTGGTGATGGTGATCCTGCTGTTTCTGCGCAACGTCCGGGCGACGCTCATCCCAAGCGTCACCGTGCCGCTGGCGCTTCTCGGCTCCACGGCGCTGATGTATTTGTTCGGCTTCAGCCTCGACAATCTGTCGCTGATGGCGCTGACCATCGCCGTCGGCTTCGTCGTCGACGATGCCATCGTCGTGGTGGAGAACATCTATCGCCACGTCGAAGCAGGAACGCCGCCGATGCTGTCCGCGCTCAAAGGCGCGAGCGAAATCGGATTCACCGTTATCTCGATCAGTATTTCATTGGTCGCTGTCTTTATCCCGCTGTTGCTGATGGGCGGGGTAATCGGCCGGCTGTTCCGAGAGTTCGCGATAACCGTTACCGCGGCAATTGGCGTTTCTGTCGTCGTGTCGTTAACGCTGACCCCGATGCTGGCGTCGCGCTTTCTCAGTCCCGAAGGCGAACATCACGGCCGCATCTACAACACCATCGAACGCGGCTTCGATATTATTCTCGACGGCTATCGCCGCGGCCTCGACGTCGTGATGCGCCATCAATTCGCGACTCTGATGGTGTTCTTCGCCACCATGGCGGTCACCGCCGCGCTGTTCGTCGGCATCCCCAAAGGGTTCTTCCCGGTGCAGGACACCGGCGCGATCCAAGGCATAGCCTATGCGGCGCAAGATGTTTCACCGCAAAAGATGCGCGGCATCCAGAAGCAGTTAGCCGATGTGCTGGCGCGCGATCCCGACATCGCCGCCTTCGGGTCGTTCTTCGGTAATGGCGGCGGCAACACACTGAACACGAGCCGGTTCTTTCTTGCGCTGAAGCCGCGTGACGAACGCAAAACATCCGCAATCGGTATCATCAATCGGCTGCGGCCCCAGCTTGCCAAAGTCGAGGGCGTGCGGCTGTTTTTACAGCCGTCACAGGACATCACCGTCGGCGGGCGCATTTCGGCCGGACAATATCAATTCACGCTGCAGGACCCGAGCTTCGAAGAATTGAATACCTGGGCGCCAAAAATGCTGGCGAAGCTCAAGACCCTGCCGCAACTCGCCGACGTCTCGACGGATCAGCAGACCAACGCGCCGCTGCTCAAGGTTACCATCAACCGCGACGCGGCGGCTCGCTTCGGCATTCAGGCCCAACAGATCGATGCAACATTGAACGACGCCTTCGGTCAGGCCCAAGTGACGCAATATTTCACCCAGACCAGCTCCTATTTCGTGGTGCTGGAAGTCCTGCCGAAGCAGCAACAAGACCCGCTGTCGCTGAACCAGCTCTATATCAAGGCTCCGGGAACGGGTCAGCTCGTGCCGATGTCAACACTGGTCAGCTTCGACACCAATTCAGTCGGCGCATTGCAGGTCGCGCACCAGTCGCAATTTCCTGCGGTCACACTGTCGTTCAATCTGAGCCCCGGCGCGGCACTCGGCCAAGCAGTGACTGCGATCGAACAGGCTTCACGCGACATCGAGCTGCCGGCCACAATCATCACCGGTTTCCAAGGCAATGCCCAAGCCTTCCAGACGTCGCTGTCGAGCGAGCCGGTCCTGATCGCTGCAGCGCTTGTGGTCGTCTATGTCATTCTTGGCGTGCTTTACGAAAGCTACGTCCATCCCTTGACGATCTTGTCGACCTTGCCGTCCGCCGGCGTTGGCGCGCTTGCCATGCTGTGGCTTGGCGGCTTCGATCTCTCCGTGATCGGCATCATCGGCATCATTCTCTTGATCGGCATCGTCAAGAAGAACGGCATCATGCTGGTCGATTTCGCGATCACGCGCGAGCGCGAAGGCTTCACGCCCGAGGCTGCAATCCGCGCCGCTTGTTTGCTGCGCTTCCGCCCGATCATGATGACCACGATGGCGACGCTGTTCGGCGGCCTGCCGCTGATGCTGGGATCGGGTTCAGGATCGGAACTGCGCCAGCCGCTTGGCTATGCGATGGTCGGCGGCTTGATCGTCAGCCAGATGCTAACTTTGTTCACGACGCCCGTCGTTTATCTTTACCTCGACCGTCTGCAGGATTGGCTGGTAGGGGGGAAGAAACACCACAGCGAACCGGCGCAAGAAATGCCGCTGGCGGCCGAATAAAGTAAAGCGATGCGCGAATCCTTCCGCTCGAAATCGTTCCGGGAACTTCAGCAAATTTTTTAGTCGGAATCGGGGGTTGTGCGGCGAGGCGTCGCGGAACTGCGCCGCTGGCTGCCGCGTTTTCTCACTAGATGCGCGTTCGCGCGCATGGTGGAAAACGGAGAGATACAATGAAGAAACTTGCCATCGCAGCTGCCGCAGCGACGGTGCTGTTGACCGCAGCGCCGGCTATGGCGGCAGGCTTCTGGGTCGGACCGGGCGGCGTGGGCGTCAATGTCGGCCCCGGGCCGGGTTATGCCCGCGACTGCGACTACTACAACAACTGGTGTGGCAGCAGCGGCTACTATGATTACTACGGCGGCCCCGACGTCGTGATCGGCGGCGGCGGTGGTGGTTGGCATGGCGGTCACGGCTGGCACGGTGGTGGCGGCCACTTCCATCACCACTAACTAAAACAACAAAATGGCGTAGCTACCCGGAAAGGGCCCTTCACGGGCCCTTTCTTTTTGCGTTGCACCACAAACGCGAAGACTTTTAATCACTCGAATGTGTAAGACGCCCTTATCCATTCCGGCACGTTGTTTGGTGCCATGACTCTGCTTTGGTGGCATTATGACGCCACTGAACTGCTCGGGCGCCATGCGGCCCCGGCCGCAGGCGCGACCGATCAGACAATATTCGTTCTGGAGGAGCGCCATGGCTAACACGCATATTCTTGTCGGTACGAGCCCGGCACGGCCCGTGGTCCGACATATCACTCCGTCTGATCTTTATCAGTCGCTTGCTGCCGGTATCGACGATTTCACCGCGACGCCAAGTCACGCCGTGTTTCTCTGCGTGATCTATCCTTTACTCGGGTTGTTTTTGATCGCTTTGACCATGGGCCAAACAATGCTGCCGCTGGCGTTTCCAATCGCCGCCGGCTTTGCGCTGGTCGGCCCACTCGCCGCGATCGGCCTTTACGAATTGAGCCGCCGCCGTGAAGCCGGCCTCGATAGTTCGTCGAGCCACGCATTCGACGTGCTGCACTCGCCGTCGCTTGGTGCCATCGTTTCGCTCGGCGTTCTGCTGATGGCGATCTTCCTGATCTGGCTCGCGGTAGCCGATGCAATTTATGTCGCTAATTTCGGCTATGGTTCGCCTGCGTCCATCAGCCAATTCGCAAAAGACGTACTCTCAACGTCCTCCGGCTGGACGCTTATCATTGCCGGCACCGGCGTCGGCTTCCTGTTTGCTGTTGTAGTGCTGGCGATCAGCGCGATTTCGTTCCCGCTCCTCCTTGATCGCGACGTCGGCGCTGCGGTTGCGCTGCTGACCTCGATCCGCGTGGTTGCGGAAAATCCGATGACCATGGCGCTCTGGGGCCTGATCGTCGCTGCGTTGCTGATCGTTGGATCGATCCCGTTCTTCCTCGGACTGACGGTGGTGATGCCGGTGCTCGGTCACGCGACGTGGCATCTCTATCGGCACGCGGTCGAACCCGATCCCAATCCACGGCAAGACTACAAGCCGCGCGAGCGCGTGCCGCGCTCCGCCGCAGATTTCCCAGCCTCGTTATTTCCGACGCGGCATTAGGACAAACCAAAAGCGGGGCGAGCGCCGGCCCGTCCCGCTTTTTGCAAGAAGCTCTGCCGAAAGCCCTAGGAGTTATAGAGCATCTGGTTGTAGCCGGTGCTGCCGCCGCCGGTCCCGGCAGGTGTGTCTCGACCAAGGGGCGAAGAGGTCCCCGGCGCCATGTTGTAGAGCGGCCGCCCGCTTTCATAGTGTGGCGCCCGGGCCTTATGGGCGATTTTCGGCGACGCGCTCTGCGCCATAGCGGAGGGCGCCATGGCGGCCGCGGCAAAAGCGGTAGCGAGAGCCAGCGTTGTTATCTTGATCATCATTCTTCTCCGTATTGATCCTTCACTCAAAAGAACGGACTGAAGGGGCGGAAATTCCATCACGCCTGTGTGAGGTTTGGCATCGGCTTGCCGCGAAAAGGCGCCGTTTGTCATTATCGGCCAAGCGCTTATCATGCGCTCTCTTGGCCGATATGAGCCCAATCCCGGCGTTCCGCGTATGCTTGATCTTGGTTTAAGCTTTCTCAGTAGCGTCGCCCGCGATCCGCACGCGCTGGCCATTGTCGATGGTGACCTGCGACTCACTTACGCCCAATGGTATCGCCGCATTTCGGCGCTGGTCGCGGGCTTCGATGCGCTCGACCTAAAGCCTGGCGATCATCTCGTGACGGCGCTGCAGAACCGCTGGGAAGCCGCGACTTTACATTGGGCCTGTCAGTTCGCGGGTCTTATCATTACGCCGGTGAATTGGCGCTCGACGGCAAGCGAACTCGACTTCTATCTCGACGACGCCGAAGCCAAGGCCATCGTCTATGAAGATGCGTCAGCCGCCGCTGTTATCGGATCGACGGCAGCGTCGGCGCTGCCGCGCATCGCAGTTGATGCTGCACCGAGCGGAGTCATCGCATTTCGCGAATTGACCGATCGCGCGACCGCCGAAGTTTCGCCGCGCGCCAATGCCGAAGCCTGGTCAGTGATGCTCTATACCTCCGGCACCACCGCGCAGCCAAAAGGTGTGCCGCGACGGCAGCGCGCCGAACGCGCCGCGGCGCTCGCTCATGTCGCACAGAATCTCTATGCGCATGGCGAGCGGACGCTCGGCGTCATGCCGCTTTATCACACCATGGGCGTGCGCTCGCTTCTGTCGATGGCGCTGATCGGCGGCGCCTTTGTCTGCCTGCCGCGGTTTTCCGTCAGTGATGCGCTGAAGCTGATCGCGGCTGAGCGCGTGACCAATCTTTACCTGGTACCGACGCTGTATCACGATCTCGTTCAGCATCCGGCTTTCGCCGCGACTGACACGAGTTCGGTACGCAAACTCGGTTTTGCCGGTGCGCCGATGACCGATGGGCTGCTGCAAAAGCTGCAGGCCGCATTCGAGCCGGAGCTGTTCGTCAATCATTACGGCTCCTCGGAAATCTACACTTTCACCATTGATCAGAACGCGCCGGCGAAACCGGGCTCAGCCGGCCGCGCGGGGATTAATCAAATGGTGCGCGTGGCGAAGCTCGGCGCGACTGCGGTCGATGATATTGCCGCGCCCGGCGAGGAAGGCGAGATCATCGCACTTCTCGCCGGTGACGAATCCTTCGAGGGCTATTGGCGGCGGCCGGATGCCAATGCCAAATCCTTGCGTGATGGTTGGTATTTTACCGGCGACACCGGCTATTTCGACGCAGACGGTGATCTTTTTGTCACCGGCCGGGTCGATGACATGATCATCACCGGCGGCGAAAACGTCTCGCCGGTCGAGATCGAGTCCTGTCTTTCGCTGCATGGCGCGGTGCTGGAAGTTGCAGTCGCGGGCCTGCCCGATGAGCGTTGGGGCAAAGTTGTGACAGCCTTTATCAAGCGCCGCGGGCCGATTGAGGCCGACGAGCTCGATGCCTTTTGCCGCCAATCCGGGCTTGCCAATTTCAAGCGGCCAAGGCGCTACGTCTTTGTCGCCGAGATTCCCAAATCGCCGGTCGGCAAGCTTCTGCGCCGGAAGCTTGTTGCCGGCGAGTACAATACTGAAATGTCTCACTAGGGAACCGCCGTATGACCGAAGCGAGTGTTTTTTCCGATCCGCGTTTGCAAAAGCTCGACGGCTTCCGCGTCGAAATCGATCCGGCGCGCGAACGTGCCGATATCGTGCTCGATCGCCCCCCTTTGAACGTCATCGAAATGACGGAGCGCGATCAGCTTCGGCTCGTCTTCGAAGCGCTGGATGAAGATGAGCGCGTGCGCGTCATCGTGCTCCGCGCCGTCGGCAAGCATTTTTCCTCCGGCGGCAATATCGCGGGTTTCCTTGCCGCTTCACCCGAACATGTGTCGAAATTGGCCTGGAATATCGCTGCGCCTGCGCGCTGCGCGAAGCCCGTGATTGTCGCCAATCGCGGCTATGCTTTCGGCGTCGGTTTCGAGATTTCGCTGGCTTGCGATTTCCGCGTCGTCTCGGAAACCTGCGAATACGCACTGCCGGAACAGCGGCTCGGGCAAATTCCCGGCTCCGGCGGTTCGGCACGCCTGCAGAAGATCATCGGCATTACCCGGACCAAGGATATCGTCATGCGGTCCAAACGCATCCCGGCAAAACAAGCCTACGACTGGGGCATCGCCACCGAATGCGTTGCCGACGACAAGCTCGAATCCGCGACGGACGCTTTGGTCGAAGAATTGCGCGCATTCTCGCCGCTTGCGCAGCGCACGGCGAAGACGCTTCTCAACGAGACCGAGGATACGAACCTTGAGGCGGCGATAGAACTCGAGGGCCATTGCTACAGCCGGTTGCGTCAATCCGACGATTTCCGCGAAGGCGTCGAGGCCTTCCATGCCAAACGCAAAGCGGTGTTTCGCGGCACGTAAAGGATGCTACGCTGCGAAGACACGACGCTGCGGCAAAACAACAAAGCGATCCAAGGGGACTAACGCCTTACAAATCAGAATAACGACTCGCGGAAAGCGGGCGGCAACAATTCCAAGGGAGGGACGACCAATGCGAATTTTGCGCTATCAAATCCGCATCGTTGCGATGCTGCTTGCACTTTGCGTACTGCTCCTGCCGCATATAGCACGCGCCGCCGATCCGATCCGTGTCGGCTTGAGCGTCGCGCTGACCGGCGGCGTTGCGCCGATCGGGAAACAGGTCCTCGTCGCACTGCAAATCTGGCGTGACGACGTCAACGCCAAAGGCGGTCTGCTTGGGCGGCCGATCGAGCTCGTCTATTACGACGATCAGAGCAACCCGTCGAACGTGCCCCAGCTTTACACAAAGTTGATCGAGGTCGACAAAGTCGACCTGCTGATCGGCCCTTACGCGACCAACATGGTGGCGCCGGCCATTCCGGTGCTGATGCAGTTCAAAAAGACGACCATCGGCATCCTCGCCAACGCCGCGAACAGCAAATTCCATTACGATCAGTATTTCTCGATGTTGCCGACAGGGCCCGAGCCGCAAACGGCTTTCGCCAAGGGCTTCTTTGAACTCGCCGCTGCGCAAACGCCGAAGCCAAAGACCGTCGCCATCATCGCCGCCGATGCCGAATTCGCCCAGAACGCAGCCGACGGCGCGCGGCAGACGCTCAAGGAGATGGGCGGCTTCCAGACGGTGTTGGACCAGAAATATCCGCCGTCGACGACCGATTACACGCCCGTGATGCGCGCGGTGCAGGCACTCAATCCCGATATCGTCTTCGCCGCGGCCTATCCGCCGGACACGGTCGGTATCGTGCGTGCCGCCAACGAGGTTGGACTGACGCCGAAAATGTTCGGCGGTGCGCTGATCGGTCTGTTGGTGTCGCCGATCAAGGCGCAGCTTGGACCGCTGCTCAACGGCATTGTCAATAACGAGCCATATTTGCCTGCGCCGTCGCTTACCTTCCCCGGCACGAAGGAAGTGATCGCCAAATATCAGACCGCGGCGCAAGGCGCTGGCATCGATCCGCTCGGTCCGGCATTTCCGCCGATCGGCTATGCCGCGGGGCAAGTACTCGCCCAGGCCGTCGAAGGCGCCAAGAGCCTCGATCAAAAAGTGCTGGCCGACTATATACGCAGCCACAGTTTCGCGACCGTGATCGGCGACGTGAAATTCGGCAAGGACGGCGAATGGTCCGAAGCACGGACTTTCTTCACTCAGTTCCAGCATGTGACGTCTAATGCGATGGATCAGTTCAAGGACTCCACGCACGAAGTCATCGTCTGGCCGGACAAGTATAAGACCGGGAGTATGGTCTATCCCTATGCCGAAGCTAAAAAGCCGTAAGGCAAGCGGCGCAAAGCTAAAGAGGCGTGAATGAACGGAACGGCTTTCAAGCTCGCGACCCTGTGCCGCGCCGATCGCAATGCGTTTGTTGCCATCGTGCTCGGCGAGGACGCTATCGATCTCAAAGCGGCGCAAGCGGCCTATGGCAAAGGCCGCTTGTCCGCGACCGAAGACATGATCAGGCTTCTCGAAAACTGGGACGCCAATTTTGCCGTGTTGCAAGAGATGGTCGCCGCGCTCGAGAAAAACGGACTGCCGGCATGCACAGCGAAGCTTGCAAGCTTTCACGCTTTGCCACCGGTGCGCCGGCCCGGAAAAATGTTCTATGCGGCGCAGAATTTTCAAGAGCATGTCGATGAGATGCTCCGCGCCGGCATGACGCCGGCCAGCGGCCCG
This sequence comes from Xanthobacteraceae bacterium, assembly GCA_036271715.1. Lineage (GTDB taxonomy): Bacteria > Pseudomonadota > Alphaproteobacteria > Rhizobiales > Xanthobacteraceae > BOG-931. The sequence goes on along the minus strand of DATBAD010000066.1, from coordinate 157,991 downwards.
AAATTCACCGGCGAGAAATCGACGTCGAAACCCTATCTGTTTCTGAAGGCGTCCAGCACGCTCGCCGGCGCTAATGACGACATTCCATTGCCGCTCGGCCTGCAGAAGATCGATTGGGAAGCGGAAATTGCGCTGGCTATCGGTAAGCCCGGCAAGCGCATCAAGGCCGAGCGTGCCCTCGATCATGTCGCGGGCTTCATGACCACCAATGACGTATCGGCGCGCGACTTGCAGATCCGCGCTGACCGTCCGGGCTTGCGCTCGGACTGGCTCAACGGCAAGAGCCACGACAATTTCGCGCCGACGGGGCCGTTTTTGGTGCCGCGTGCTTTCGTCAAAGATCATATGAATCTGTTCATCAAGCTGACGGTCAACGGCGAGGTCAAGCAGACCGGCAATACCTCGCAATTTATCTTCACGCCCGAGGAGCAGATCGAATATGCCTCGCATATCCTCACACTCGATTCCGGCGATTTTTTCAGCTGCGGAACCTGCGGCGGCGTCGGTCAGGGCACCAATAGTTTCCTCAAAGCCGGCGATGTGATGGAGACCGAGATCGAGGGTCTGGGCAAAATGCGGAACCGCATGGTGGCCGAGACGGCATAGATCGGCGTCCGGCTTTGCGCTAAATTTGTCACCGAACAACAAGAACTCGGAAACGTCAGAAGGGGCGCGGCCATGAAGCTTTCGCCGTTACAGCTCAGGGAATTCGACGACCTCGGCTATCTGTTCTTTCCGAATTGCTTTTCCGAGGACGAGGTGGCGCTGCTGCGCGACGACGCCGAGGCGATCCTCAAACTCGACCGCAAGGAAGTGTGGCGCGAGAAATCCGGCGCGCCGCGCACCGCATTCGCCGCGCACACTTTCAACGAGACGTTCCGACTGATGGCGCATCATCCGCGGTTGGTCGAGCCGCTGCAGCAATTGTTCGGCGAGCCGGTCTATGTCCATCAGTTCAAGCTCAATGCCAAAGCCGCCTTCGAAGGCGATGTCTGGCAATGGCATCAGGATTACGGCACTTGGGCGCGTGACGACGGCATGCCCGAGCCGCGGGCGATGAATATCGCGATCTTTCTCGACGAAGTGATGCCGATCAACGGCGCGCTGATGCTCATTCCCAAAAGCCACAAAGCGGGCGTGCTGGCGGCCGGTCACGATCTGCAGACAACGTCTTATCCGCTGTGGACGCTCGACAAGGAGACGGTGACCCGACTCGCGGCCGAAGGCGGCATCGTTGCGCCGACCGGAAAGCCCGGCTCGGTGCTGATGTTCCACGGCAATCTGGTCCACGCTTCGCCGCCGAACATCACGCCCTATCCGCGCAAGATCGTCTATCTGACGCTGTGCGCGGTGAGCAACCACATCACCAAATTCACCCGCGATGAGTGGATTGCGCATCGCGATTTCACGCCGATCGTGCCAGTCGCGGACGACGCGCTTGTCGAATACGCCCGCGCGCATAAGGTGGCGGCGGAGTAGATGAATCTCCAACCGCTCCTCGCCGCGCGGCTTGAGGCCAAAGGGCCGGTGCGTGTCGGACTGATCGGCGCTGGCAAATTCGGCTCGATGTTCCTGGCGCAAGTGCCGTCGATCAACGGGCTTGAGGTCGCGACCATTTGCGATCTCGATCCAGAGCGCGCGAAACTTGCCTGCAAGACGGTCGGCTGGGATGCAAGCCTGATCGCGCGCACGCGCTTCATCATCGACGGCCGCGATGCCTGCACGGATGAAAGCCTCGATGTCGTCATTGAGGCAACCGGCAATCCTGCTGCCGGTATTGCGCATGCGCTCGTTGCGATCGACGCCCGCAAGCCGATCGTGATGGTCAATGTCGAGGCTGATGCACTGGCCGGCGCTTATCTTTCGCAAAAGGCGCGTGCGGCTAACGTCGTTTATTCGATGGCTTATGGCGATCAGCCGGCGCTGATTTCCGAAATGGTCGACTGGGCGCGCTCCGCCGGTTTTGAGATCGCGGCGGCCGGCAAAGGCACCAAATATCTGCCGGCCTATCACACGGTGACGCCGGACGATGTCTGGGAGCATTACGGGCTGACGGCGGCAGAAGCCAAAGCCGCCGGCATGAATTCGCAGATGTTCAATTCGTTTCTCGACGGTACCAAATCGGCGATCGAAATGGCGGCTGTCGCGAATGCCTGTTTGCTCGACGTGCCGCATGACGGTTTGCATTTTCCGCCCTGTGGCGCCGACGAATTGGCGCGCGTGTTGCGGCCGAAAAAGCTCGGCGGCACGCTCGAAAGCGACGGCATGGTCGAAGTCGTGTCGTCCTTGCAGCGCAACGGCGGGCCGGTCGAGCGCGATCTGCGCTGGGGCGTCTATGTCGTGTTCAAGGCGCCAACCGAATACGCGGCGGCGTGCTTCAAGCAATACGGTTTGCCGACCGATGCAACCGGCCGTTACGCTGCGATGTATAAGCCGTTCCATCTGATCGGCCTCGAACTTTCGATTTCGGTCCTCAATGTCGTGTTACGTGGCGAGCCGACCGGAAGCTGCCGCGCGTTTCGCGGCGACGCGGTCGCAGTGGCAAAACGAACGCTAAAGGCCGGAGAGACACTCGACGGCGAAGGCGGTTATCGCGTTTACGGCAAGCTCATTCCGGCGGCGCGAAGCCTGGCATTGAACGCGCTACCGATCGGGCTTGCCCACCACGTCACACTCAAGCGCGATATCAAAGCCGGTGAATTTCTCACCGCGGGAGATGTCACGCTCGACGACACTTCACTTGCGGTCCGCATCCGCCGCGAAATGGAAGCGCAAGCGCGGCAGAATACAGAAGTGTCAGCCGCCGAATAAGCGTCAACCCGCCGAACAAACATCGGCGTGGATCTGCAGCAGTTTGCGCACGGTCTCTTCTGAACGCGCTCGCGCCATGCCGCATTCGGTGGCGATGCCGAAGCTCGGCGCATAACGCCGTGCCGCCGCGAGCCGTTTCTTGGTGCCGTCGACGCCGTCTTTGGCGTGGACAAGACCGAGAAAGAGTTCGGTGCCGTTGAGCTTGAGATCGCGCAACGGCTGGTAAAAACCGTCATCGCTACGTTCGACCGGCACCGGCATGTGAATATAAGCCAGTTTGTGCGGGATAGAACGGACCAGCGTGTTGGCGAGATCGACCATCGCACTCGCGTCACGCGGTTCGACGAAATGCTTGGCGCCGAAATCGCCGTAGCAAAGATGGATGCCGAGTTCGATATCATCGGGAATGCCGGCGCAGAGTCGTTGCATTCGGGCCATAATCTCTTCGCGCGACGCGGCCGTGGGAACAGCATCGCTCTTTTGTCCGTCCCACAGCACCATCTCGTTACAGAGATCCCATTGGATACAGAGATCGCGATGCGGAATGTGCCGGCACAAAGCCGCGACTTCGGCGATCATCGCCTTCTCATAAGCCGCTTCGATCGCCGCTGAGGCTGAGGGCACTGCGACCGAGCTGATCACCGCGAGAGGCGTCGGCAGGCAAACCTGGAAGCGGAGATTCTTCGGCAATGTGCCGTTGTCGCGTGCGGCGACGAAATCGAGATAAGAGGCGCGCGCTTCGCGGGCGTAACCGAGTTCGCCGAAACGGACGTCGGCGGGCGCAACGCCCTCAGCCAAAGTCAGTAACGGAAAGCGGTTGGTCGGCCGGATCGCGCCCGACGGATCGGGCCGCAGAAACGCATTCGCGCGCAGCAGCGGATATTGCCAGCTGATCCAAAGCTTGCGGCCGCCGACCTCGCCGTCGGGAATGCGTTTGAGGTGCGGGCCGAGCAATGCGCCGACGCTTGCGAAAACCTCATCGACCGTATCGAGACCGATGCTACCGACCAGATGCGCCTGCATGAACTACCCCGACGCCTTCACATGCGACTGGAGCAGCGCAGCAAGCCGCGCAGGGTCGCCGCGCGCCATGCCGCACTCAGTGCCAATACCATCGACCTCGACGTGACGCCGCGCGGCGGCTAGACGGGTCGCGTCGCCGGCAGCGTCATTGTGATGAATGAGGCCGAGATAAAGTTCGGTGCCGGGCTTGAGCTTGAGTTTCTGCAGCGGCGCGAAGAACGCATCGTCGGTGCGGGGTTTCGGCACCGGCAAATGGAAAAACTCGATCGGCCGCTTCACGCGTGCGACAATGGCGTTGACGATCTCGACCATAATGCCAGCGTCCTTCGGCTGCACCATGTGCTCGTCAGCCGGGCTGCCGTAGCAAAGGTGATAGCCAAGCTCGATCGCTTCCGGGACCGCGTCGCCGATCTGTGCCAGCACGTCGACAGTCTCGGTGCGGAAATCGACCGGGCCGTTATCGAAATAGCCTTCCCAGGCGAGCACCTCTTGGCAAACATCCCATTGGATGGCGATGCGATCGTTCGGCAGCGCGCCGGCGATCTTGTTCACTTCGGCGATGAAGTGCCGCGTCAGACCCGGCAATAATGTCTGCCGGTCTTCCGGCACCATATTGTTGTAGGTCGGTGCGATCGGCGTCGGGATGCTGATCTGGAATTTCACATCTTTCGGGATGACACCGGCTTTTTGCAGCCGATCGAAGACGGCGAAGGACTCGATCGCCATGTCGGCATAGCCGGTGGTGAAGTTCTTGGCGTCCGGCGACATGCCCTGCTTGACGCGAAGCCGCGGAATTTCGCGCACCACTTTGCCGTCCCATTGTTTAAATTGGAACGGCGGCACGTCCTTGGCGAATTCGATCGCGGGATTCTCCGCGAGCACGTCCTGCAGAAACTTGATCCAGCTTTTGCGGATGCCGGTCTCGCCGTCGGGCAGACGCTTCACATAACGGCCGGCCGCGCCGGCGAGCGTGCGAAACACGGCTTCGGAATCGGGCAGCGGAATGCTGCCGACAAAATGGACGACGGGACGCTTCTGCATTTCGGCACTCACTCGGCATATCCTCCGTGAAAATTTTGCCGGAGTCTCCGTGAAATCCGCGATGCACGCAAGGAAAGCGGCCGCGCCGAGCCGCAGCAAAAATGCCTAAGCGGCCTGAAATTTCGCCGTGACTTCGGCCGGAATGGGCAAGCCTTTGAGCTTTTCCGGGTTGGTGGGATCGCGCCCTGCCCACACCCGTGTCTCGCGGCCTTCGACCGCCAGTTCGCCGCGTACGAATAAGCGATGATCGACGTCGAAGCTCGAGCGGCGAAACGCGGCGATCTGCGAGGTCAGCTCGACCTCGTCGCCAAAGCGCGCCGGCGCAATGAAACGGGCGCCGGAATCGACCAGCGGAATGCCGATGATACCGAAGGTGCCGTAAAGCTCGTGCGGCTTTATGCCGAGCGCCAATTCGAACAGGCTCCAGGAGCCCCGATCGAAATATTCGAAGAAGCGCGGATTAAAAACGATACCGGCCGGATCGCAATGACCCCAGAGGATTTCAAACTTCAGGCGGCCGACCAAGTTAGACATGGCCGGCATATCGCCGCGAAACCGCACCAGCGTCAACCGCGCGACGCAGAGCGAGACGAGGTGTCCAGAATCATGAAGGGCGAGCTTTCGCTCGCCCTTCACGTTCCTAGCGCTGCTACCCGCGGCTTGGAACCAGGTCCGTCTCTGCCACATGGTGCGTCGCCGGTAGCGCGCCACACCCAGGCCGATCCGGCACTGGCGATCCTCACATCCGGCAGAACCAAACGCGAGTGATCTGGAAATGATGATAGCTCTTTCTTTTTGGGCGACAAGAAAAAGCGTGCATGCAAAGAAGACCGCGGCGTTTGGGGATAATTCTGTGGATTGGCTGCAAAGACATAGAAGCCATGCGCATTGTGCTTCTCCCCAGCGCGGTGGACGAACAAATAAATCTTTATTTGCAACGCAGCAATTTTGGAATTTTTGGTGGTGATGACGTTCAAAGATCTGATGGGCGCGCTCGCGGTTATCATCGCCGTCGTCGCCTACGCGCTTTATGTCTGGAAAAGCGTGCGCGGCGACGCGCGGCCGCATCCTTTGTCCTGGCTGATTTTTGGCGTGCTCACCACCACGGCCTATCTGGTGCAGCGCGACCAGGCCGCCGGCGCCGGCGCCTGGGTGATGGCTGTCACCGCGGCGACGTGTTTCCTTCTTTGCGCGATGGGTGTCGTCCGCGGCGAGCGTCGCTTTCCATGGTACGAATGGGCGTTTTTGGTCGCGGCGACGATCGTGTTTGTCTTTTATCTGTGGTCGCGCAATCCCGCGAGCCTCGACATCGTCACGAATAGCGCGTGGCGGGAGGCGCTTTACCGGCAGGCGCCGGCGATTTCGTCGTCGCTCGCAGCATTCGTCAGCGTGCTCGGCTTCGGCCCGACCATCACCAAATCCTGGTCGCGGCCTTATTCCGACAGCGCCAGTACGTTTTTGTTCAACGCGGTGAAATTTCTGCCGGCATTGATCGCCACGGACAATATCTCGATCGCGACCTGCGTGTTTCCGGTGGCGTTGATACTCGCCAACGCCGGGACCGCGCTGGTTATAGCCCTGCGGCGGCGGAGTGTTGCGGCCGATCGCGCCTAGCCCAAGGGCCATGTCGCCACGGATTTGAAGTTGCTGCGGCGGACATACCATTCAGCGTGGGTTGCCGGCGTCCTGCGGCGCGGACCGCCGTCGATGACGAGTTGCTGCGCGCGAAAGCGTTGCGACTGCGGCACGAAGATCAACCCGCGCATAAGACACTCGCGCGCGTCGCCGCAACAGCGCCGATGCCGCTTGCAGGATGCGAGCGAACAGCGGCGCCAGAAGCGCAGCACGTCGCAATAAAGCCGCCGCGTCGCGTCATGCGCGGCCTCGATCAGGGCGAAGCCTTCGTTGAAGCTACGGCGCTTGGTGAGGTCCTGCTTATGCGGCGAGTCAAAATCCCAAGGGGGCATGGTGTCTCCTTCACGGTGATTGAAAGCATGCAAACGCTCTCGTTCTCGCGCCGCACCTTCGCGGCCGAGCTATGCGACGCCATTCTCTCGTCACCGCCGAACTTGATCCGGCGGTCCATGCTGATGCGCGGCACTCAAAGCCGATAGGGATGACCGACGTCTTGGCCGCATGGATTGCCGGATCAAGTCCGGCAATGACGAAAGAGAGAACGGGCAAGAAAGAAAAGGGGAAGCGGAACGCCGGCAGACGCATTGTCAATGATGCCGCGCCTTACGGGCACGGCCGCTGCTCCAGCGGGAGCAGCTCGCCTTCCGGCGTTCCACCGCGGCGCTTGCGGGCGCGAACGAACGCTCCCGCTCAACTCCAGTCACGCACTTCCTGGGACGGAGCTACGGAGGCGCGGGCATTACCCGCACCCTGCCGTCCTTCAGTTAGCGGGGTCACCCCCACAGACCGGTCGTAATGCCGGCCGGGCGTTTCACCCGGAGCCGCCCGGGAGCGAGGCTGACGAGGCCCCGCCCGCGGGAACCGCACTCGCCCCACCCGCCGGCGTCACCGGAGGGCGTCCCTGAAGAGGGCGAGATGATTCCACCAATGTAATCAAATCGGTGACGATTGTCAAGATCGCGTCTCTATAAAAGAGACCGCTACTTTGTCATTGCCGGACTTGATCCGGCAATCCATGCGGTCGGCAAGTCAGCATGGACCACCGGGTCAAGCCCGGTGGTGACGATGCTGAGGCATCGCGCATTAGGCGCGAGCTTCTACTGCCTTCGCGGGTACTAAGAAAGCCGTCTTCCCCGGCCACTTGCACAAATCGGCGATGATGCACGTCTCGCACAGCGGCCGCCGGGCGATGCAGGTGTAGCGGCCGTGCAGGATGAGCCAGTGATGCGCGTGCAAGCGATATTTCTCCGGCACGACTTCCAGTAATTTCATCTCGACGTCGTAGGGTGTCTTGCCCACCGAGAGGCCGGTGCGGTTGCCGACGCGGAAGATATGGGTGTCCACCGCGATGGTCGGCTCGCCGAAGGCGATGTTGAGCACGACATTTGCGGTTTTGCGTCCGACGCCGGGCAGCGCTTCGAGCGCATCGCGATCGCGCGGCACTTCGCTGTGATGCTCGGCGATCAAAAGTTTCGACAGCCCGATGACGTTCTTCGCCTTGGTGCGGAAAAGCCCGATGGTCTTAATCAGATCGCGGACTTTTGGCTCACCGAGCTTGACCATCTTCTCCGGCGTGTCGGCGAGCTTGAACAAAGCCGGGGTGGCTTTGTTGACGCCGGCGTCGGTCGCCTGCGCGGAGAGGACGACGGCGACAAGCAGCGTAAATGGATTGACGTAGTGTAGTTCGCCGCGCGGGTCCGGATTGGCGGCGGCGAGGCGGCGGAAGGCTTCTTCGATCTCGGCTGCGGTCCATTGCGGCAGCGCGCCGGCCGAAGCCTTCGCGTCAGCTTTTTTTTGCGCCTTGCCGGATTTGACCTTCGCGGCCTCGCCCTTACGGGCTGCTTTGATGCGTTCCTTGACGCGTTGTTTAGCGGCCGGCTTGGTGGTCTTTTTCGCCATGAAAAATCCTGTATGAACGTCCTATATTGAGGCTCATGGTCAGCGATAACAACAACGCCACGCCGCCGGAGGATTCTCGCTTGCGCGGGAATGAGCGGAGCGAGGCCGATCCTGCCGCCGAGGACAAGATATTCTCCGCGGTGATCACGCCCTATCGTTCGCTTGGGCCGACCGGCTTTTTGATCGTCATGCTGGCGGTCGGTGGCGTCAGCTTCGTCACCGGCATCGCCTTCATGATGAGGGGCGCCTGGCCGGTGTTCGGTTTTTTCGGCCTCGACGTGCTCGTTCTCTATCTCGCCTTCCGCGCCAATTATCGCAGCGCCCGCGCCTATGAAGTGGTGACGGTGACCGCAGGCGAACTCACGGTGCGGCAGGTGAGCCATCGCGGTGCGGTGCGCGAATGGACGCTCAATCCGCTCTGGGTGCGGCTGGAAAAGATCGCGCATGAGGAGTTCGGCATCGAGCGGCTATTCCTGGTCTCGCAAGGCAGACGCGTGCCGGTCGCGGGCTTTTTGAGCCCGAAGGAAAAAGCGAGCTTTGCCGCGGCACTCGGCAACGCACTCGGCGAAGCCAAGCGCGGGCCGACGCGGACGGTGACGGGATAAGGCAGAAAGCGGGTGGTTCGTTGCCGCCTGCGCCTTTAGATCGGGAGGAAATGATGGAGGCATCCATGCTGTCACCCGATCGCATTCTCAACGCCATGCCGCTCGCAGCCGCATGCGCCGATTACGATGTCGTGCGCAAGGCTATCGGCCATATCCGCGGCCATTGGCGCGAACAGCCGGAGATCGAGACGATCGCCGAAGCTGCCGGCGTGACGCCGACCGAACTGCATCATCTGTTCCGGCGCTGGGCTGGGCTAACGCCGAAGGCGTTTTTGCAGGCGCTGACGTTACATGAAGCGCGTGAGCTGTTGCGCGACTCCGCGAGCGTGCTCGACGCCACGTATGAAGTGGGGCTGTCCGGTCCCGGCCGGCTGCACGATCTTTTCATTACGCATGAAGCGATGTCGCCCGGCGAATGGAAAACCGGCGGCGAGGGTCTGACGATTCAATATGGATTTCATCCGTCGCCGTTCGGCAGCGCGCTCGTGATGGCGACACCGCGCGGACTCGCGGGCCTGGCCTTCGCCGATCCCGGCGAGGAGCGCGCAGCGCTTGCCGACATGAAGGCGCGCTGGCCGCGCGCGACCTATGTCGAAGACAGCGCGCGCACCGCTGTGGTGGCGAAGCGGATTTTCGATCCGGCGCAATGGCAAGAGGATCGGCCGCTCCGCGTCATCCTTCTCGGCACCGATTTCGAAGTGCGGGTGTGGGACACGCTTTTAAAAATCCCGATGGGCCGGCTGACAACCTATTCGGACATCGCCAACAAGATCAAAGCGCCGAAAGCGGCGCGCGCGGTCGGCGCCGCGGTCGGCAAAAATCCGGTGTCGTTTGTGGTGCCGTGCCATCGCGTGGTCGGCAAATCCGGAGAGCTTACCGGCTATCACTGGGGGCTGACGCGGAAGCGGGCGATGCTCGGCTGGGAAGCCGGGCGGGTGGCGGGGTAACTCACCTCTCCCCGCATGCGGGGAGAGGTCGAGCGAAGCGAGGGTGAGGGGGCGTCTCCGCAAGGCTCAGAATCGCGGTGACGCCCCCTCACCCCAACCCTCTCCCCGCGCGCGGGAAGAGGGAGTCATGCATTGACGCCCCCTCACCGATCCGCAATACCGCCTGCGCGTTATCCGACCTGGAGGATATGGAACGATGCAGCGGCGGCGACCGGTGATGCTGGTCATTCTCGACGGTTGGGGCTGGCGTGAGGAGGCGGCGGACAACGCCATCCGTCAGGCCAAGACGCCGACTTTCGACCGGCTGTGGGACGCGGGCCCGCGTGGCTTCCTGCACACCTCGGGAAAAGACGTCGGTCTGCCAGACGGACAGATGGGTAATTCCGAAGTCGGGCATCTCAATATCGGCGCCGGCCGGGTGGTGATGCAGGATCTGCCGCGCATCGGCGCAGCGATCGCCAACGGCGAGATCAAGAAAGCGCCGGCGCTAGTCGCGTTCATCAAGAAGCTGAAAGAGAGCGACGGTACCTGCCACCTGCTTGGCCTGGTTTCGCCGGGCGGCGTGCATTCGCATCAGGATCATGCCGCGGCGCTCGCCAAGATTCTCACCGACGCCGGCGTACCGGTTCTGGTTCACGCTTTTACCGACGGCCGCGATACGCCGCCGCAATCCGGCGGCGGCGACATCAAACGTTTGCTTGCCGCACTGCCGTCAGGCGTGAAAATCGCGAGCATCAGCGGCCGCTATTTCGCGATGGACCGCGACAAGCGCTGGGACCGTGTCGAGAAAGCTTATAATGCCGTGGTCGAAGCGGACGGTCCACGCTTTCCCGATGCGCCTGCGGTCATTGCCGACGCTTATGCCCATAAGAAGTTCGACGAGTTCGTGCCGCCCGCCATTATTGGCGGCTATCAGGGCATGAAGGACGGCGACGGCGTGCTCTGTTTCAACTTCCGCGCCGACCGCGTGCGGGAAATCCTCGGCGCGATGCTGGATGCGGATTTCTCAGGCTTCGAACGCAAACGCGTGGTGCGTTTCGCCGCCGCCGTCGGCATGACGCAATATTCCGAAGCGCTCGACAAACTGATGGCGACTATCTTTCCGCCGCAGACATTCAAAAACATTCTCGGCGAAGTGGCCGCCGACGCGGACCGCACGCAATTGCGCATGGCGGAGACCGAGAAATATCCGCACGTGACGTATTTTCTCAACGGCGGCCGCGAGGAGCCTTACGACGGCGAGGACCGCATCATGGTGCCGTCGCCCAAGGTCGCGACCTACGATCTGCAGCCGGAAATGTCCGCCCCGGAGCTGACCGACAAGGCGGTCGCGGCGATCAACTCCGGCAAATACGATCTAATCGTGCTCAATTTCGCCAATGCCGACATGGTCGGGCACACCGGCAGCTTGGCCGCCGCGATCAAAGCCGTGGAGACGGTCGATGCCGCGCTCGGCCGCATCGCGCAAGCGATCGATAAAGCCGGCGGCGCGCTTCTGGTCACCGCCGATCACGGCAATTGCGAAATGATGCGCGATCCGGAAACCGGCGGCCCGCACACCTCGCACACCACCAATCCGGTGCCGGTGCTGCTGGTCGGTGCGCGCAATCGCGGCCTCAATGCCGAAGGCCGGCTCGCCGATATCGCGCCGACCTTGCTCGAACTGATGGAATTGCCGAAGCCGAAGGAAATGACCGGCACGTCGCTTCTGAAGGCGGATTAACGGCGCGCCGCTGCGGCAGTCCGCAGGCTGGACATCGCCGGGCCGGTCTGCAACATCCGAAGCCAATAAAATACGCAATCCTGTAGGGAGGATGATGTGAGCTTCGCACCCGCGAAATTGGCGACTGCTGCCGCGAGTCTTTTGTCCGTCGCGCTGAGCTGCGGTGCCGCACAGGCACAAGACAAAACCTTCGTGATGAAGATCACCACGCCGACGCTGCATGCGGCGCTCGATGAATATGCGAAGGTCTATGGTGCCGCCGTCGAGAAAGATTCCGGCGGACGCATCAAGGTCGAGGTCTATCCGGCAAGCCAGCTCGGCCCGATCCCGCGGCAGATCGAAGGCACGCAATTCGGCGCCATCCAATGCGCCGTCATCCCGCCCGAGTTTTTCGTCGGCGTCGATGAGCGCTTCGAGGTGCTAGCCGCGCCCGGCCTCGTCACGTCATCCGAGCAGGCGCAGAAGATCGCGGGCGATCCCGAGGTGCTGAAATTCTATCTGGCGCTTGGCGCCAACAAAGGTCTGCATGGCGTCGCCGTCGCTTTCGCCGAACCTTCGGAAATCATCTCCAAGAATGCGATCCGGCATGTGGCCGATTTCCAGGGCAAGAAGATTCGGATCTTTGCTTCCGAATTCCAGTCGGCGGCATTCAAGCGGCTTGGCACGACGCCGGTCGCGATGTCGCCCGGCGACGTGATGCCGGCGCTGCAGCAGGGCACGCTCGACAGTTCCGTCGCCGGCGTTCAGCTGCTCAGCGGCCTGCATTTCTGGGACGCGGCGAAATACATCACCATGACCAACCATGCCGCGATCTTCTATGTCGTCGAGGTCAGCAAGAAATGGTACGACTCGCTGCCCGCCGATTTGCAGCAGATTGTCGATAAAGACGCAGCCGACATCGCCATCAGCTTCAATCCGCAAGCCATTGCGATCGAGAACGCAGCGCGCAAGACCTGGACCGACAATGGCGGCGAATTGATCGATCTGCCGGCCGACGACCAGGCGCAAATGCTCAAGACCATGAGTAGCGTCGGCGCCGAGATTTCAAAGGACAAGCCCGCGCTCGCCGAGGCCTATAAGATCGTCACCGACGCCGAGCAGCGCGCCCGCTGAGGCGGAAACACTGCGACTTCAAAAAGAACCTTCATGGCCGGACTTGTTCCGGCCATTTCCTTTTACCGCGACGACATCTCGCGCAGGAGCTTCCGCGCCATCAGTCCGGCGCCGACAAAGCACAGCGTGCCGATCAAAGCGAGGACGAGCGGCACGGTGGTGCTGGCATTGTCGTCCGGGCTGGCCACCTCATGCGCGCCGATCAAGCCGGCGAAGCCGAGACCGATCAGCACATAGATCGTGAGCTTTTTCTTTTTGATCTCGTCAGGCGTCATTTGGGGAGTCATTTGTCGCCAAGCCCCAGCACATCGGCCATCGTGTAAAGTCCGGGTGCCTTGCCGCGCGCCCAAAGCGCCGCGTGCAGCGCGCCGCGCGCAAAGATCATGCGATCCTCGGCACGATGCGAGAGCTCGATGCGTTCGGCCGGTCCGGCAAAGATCACCGAGTGATCGCCGACCACGGTGCCGCCGCGCAGCGCGGCAAAGCCGATATCGCCCGCTTCGCGGGCGCCGGTCATGCCGTCGCGGCCGCGTACCGCTCGCTGATTGAGATCGACGCCGCGCCCGGCCGCAGCGGCCCGGCCGAACATCAGCGCGGTGCCAGACGGCGCGTCGATCTTTTTGTTGTGATGCGTCTCAACGATTTCGATGTCGTAGTCATCATTCAAGGTCGCGGCGACACGCTTGACCAAAGCGGCGAGCAGATTGACGCCGAGCGACATATTGCCGGACTTCACGATCACTGCGCGCTTAGCAGCCTCCACAATGATCGCCTCTTCCTCGGCGGAATGCCCAGTGGTGCCGATGACATGCACTTTCCCGGCTGCCGCAGTGGCTTCGGCGAAAGCGAGCGTCGCCGCCGGCAGCGCGAATTCGATCAACCCGTCGGCGTCTTTAAGAAGCGCAGCGACATCGGTCGTGACTTTGATGCCATTCGGGCCGAGCCCGGCAAGTTCGCCGGCATCACGGCCGATCACCGCGGAGCCCGGCGCATCAACCGCACCGGCCAGCATCATGTCTTTTGCCGCGGCAACGGCATGAATAAGCGTCCGCCCCATGCGCCCACCGGCGCCGGCGATCACCACCCGCATGTCGGAATTTGCCCCGGCCATTGGGTCACTTCTCCTGCTACGGCCCGTATATCACCTCTCCCCGCCGTGCGGGGAGAGGTCGAGTGAGCAAAGCGAACGAGGGTGAGGGGGCCTATCCGCGATTCTGAGTCTGGCGGATAGGGCCCCTCACCCCAACCCTCTCCCCGCAAGCGGGGAGAGGGAGAAGCTAAAATATCGGGCCGTCATAGCCCTCGACGACGACGATATCGACATCGGCCTTACCGTCGCGGAGCTTTTTCACCGCTTGGTATTCGGGCGATCGATAGCAGGCGAGCGCTTCGCCGTAGCTCGGAAATTCGAGCACGACCGTGCGACCGCGCGCTTTGCCTTCGACCACTTCGCGGGCGCCGCCGCGGACCAGAAAACGGCCGCCGAATTTGGCGAGCGAACCGGGCAATGCGTTGGAATAAACGCCGTAACCTTGCGGTTCGGTCACGTCGATCTGCGCGATCCAGTAGCCTTTGGCGCCTGTGCTCTGTGCCGCAGCCGGTTGCGGATCGTCATAACCTTCGACGATCAGAAAATCGCTTTGCGCATATTTGAGCCGCAGCGGCTTCGCGCTTTGGTATTCGGGCGAACGATAGCAAGCGAGCGCGGTCGGATAATCCGGAAATTCGCGGATCACGTTGCGGCTACGCGCGCGGCCTTCGACGACTTCGCTCTTGCCGCCGCGCACTAAAGCCACGCCGTTGAACTTGTGATGCGCAGGAGGTGTCGCTGCAATGTAGGCTTTGTAGCCTTCCGGATCGCGGACATCGATTTGCGGCAGCCAATAGCCTTTGGGCATGATGTCTTCTCACTGGCTAGCTGGTCATTGCGAGCGTAGCAAAGCAATCCATTCCTTTCGAGCAAGCGGCCCTGGATTGCTTCGTCGCTACGCTCCTCGCAATGACGGCGATGACGCGGCGATTACGGCTGCGGGCCGTCATAGCCTTCGATGATAATGATATCGACTACTGAATGCGGCTGCCGGCGTTTGATGTTTTCTTGGTATTCCGGCGAATTGTAGCAAGCGAGTGCGGCGACGTAGTCGGGAAATTCGATAACCACATTGCGCGAGCGCGACGCGCCTTCGGGGTTTTCAAACTTGCCGGCACGCACCACGAAGCGGCCGCCAAATTTCTTAAAGATTGCCGGATTGGCCGCTGCGTAGGCTTTGTAGCCTTCCTCGTTATTCACTTCGACGCGTCCGATCCAATAGCCCTTCGCCATGATATCCTCCTGTTACGCTGCACTCGCAATCTCATTCACGATCGCTGTCGCCGCCGCTTTGGGATCCGCTACCGCAACGATCGGGCGGCCGACGACCAGATAGTCAGCGCCGTCTTTGATCGCCGAAGCGGGCGTCGCGAAGCGTTTCTGATCGCCGGGATCGCTTCCGGCAGGCCGGATGCCGGGCGTGACCAATGAGAGTTTCGTCCCGACAATCCCGCGTAGATTGGCAGCCTCCTCCGGCGAGCAGACAAGGCCGTCAACACCGATCTCGCGCGCTTGCGCGGCACGCTTTGCGACCAGGTCCTTCACCGTGAGAGCATAGCCGGCCTCTTTGAGATCGGCATCGTCGGACGAGGTCAGCACGGTGACGGCGAGAATGCGCAGGCCATTCTCGCGCGCGTCGGCGGCGGCCTTCATGGTCTGCGGATAAGCATGCACGGTGAGGAAAGTCGCACCAAGCCGAGAGATGCTTTTGACGCCCTGCGCGACGGTATTGCCGATGTCGTGCAGCTTAAGATCGATAAAAACTTTCTTGCCCTGATCGATCAATTCATGCGCGAAGGGCAAACCGCCGGCATAAACGAGCTGATAGCCAATCTTATAGAACGACACCGCATCGCCGATCCGCTTCACCATCGCGCGCGCGTCCTCGATCGTGGACAGATCGAGCGAAACGATCAGGCGGTCGCGCGGCGTAATCGGCATCCGGGAAGTCCC
Source organism: Xanthobacteraceae bacterium (assembly GCA_036271715.1). Classification (GTDB taxonomy): domain Bacteria; phylum Pseudomonadota; class Alphaproteobacteria; order Rhizobiales; family Xanthobacteraceae; genus BOG-931. The sequence continues at coordinate 142,151 of DATBAD010000066.1, read as the reverse complement.
TCCAGCCATTATGACGGCATCACGCTCGCCAGCATGACGAGCCGCCGCGCCATGGCCTTGAGCGCCGCGGCGAGACCTTCATCCTTGAGATTGTCGTTGTCGTCAAAGGCCTGTTCGGCGCGAGGCACAGAAATCTGCTCGGGGATGACCAGGGCGCCGCAGCCGAGTTCCAAAATCTGGCGCAGCGCCATCAGCGAGCGTACCCCGCCATTGCCGCTATTGGCCGCGGCGCCAATAGCAAAAACCCTATTCTTGAAAGCGGCGTAAGCCGGCTCGCCGGGATCGCGCGCCCGCGACACCCAATCGATCGCGTTTTTGAGAAGCGGCGTCACTGAAGCCGAGTATTCCGGACTGGTGATAAAGACGCCCTGATGTGCCATCAGCATGCGCTTGAGCGCGACTGCAGCCTTCGGCAAAGGCGAATTGCCGGCGAGATCGGCGTCGAACAGCGGCAGCGTATAATCCTCGAAGGAGATGCGCGTGACATCTCCCTCAGCGAGCGCCAATTCCTTGGCGGCCAGCGCTGCCAGCCGTGCATTGTGCGAGCCGACGCGCAACGAGCCGGGAATGACCAGGATTTTCGGCGCCATGATTTTCGAGCTTATGCTCATTCCCGCGTCAGCGGGAATCCAGCGCGACGCTCAGGGCCGACGATAGACCCACACCCGCGCCGGCGGGATATTCATCCAGATGCGCGCCGAGGATTCCGCCGTGAAGTCGCCCGAACGCTTGGGCACCGGCGACGCCACCGAGTAAGTGAACTGAACGAACGGCGCGTTGGGCAGCATCAGGTCGAAAGCGTCGCGCAACAGACGCAAACGCATCCTCAGTGGCTTGGTGATCAGCGGCAGACCGGAGACCACGGCGGCGGCGGGCTGCAGCAACAGCGATTCCAGAAGCTTACGCATGCTGTAGGCGTCGCCGTTCACCAGCGTCGCCTCCGGATAGCGTGTTTTGAGGATACGGCAGAACGAAGGATTGAATTCGACCAGCACCAGCCGCGCCGGATCGACGCCCGACGCGACCAACGCCTCGGTGACCGGCCCGGTGCCTGGGCCGAGTTCGACCACGGGACCATCCGAGTTCGGATCGACATAGCCGGCCATGGTGCGGGCGAGAAGTTTGCCTGACGGGGTCACTGCTCCCATCGTCAGCGGCCGCTCGATCCAGGAGCGGATGAAGCGCACTTCGTCGTCGAGCCGAATGCCCCGCTTGAGCTCGAACTGCTTGATCTGCTGTTCGATCTTCTTGCCGATGTGATCGCGCTTCTGTTCGAACAGCCGGATCTGCCGTCCGATCTTGCGCTCGATGATCTGTTTGCGGAGCTCGAAGAATCTCAACTGCCGCTCGATCTTTCGTTCAAAGTTTTGCAGAGCCGGCAGTGCCATTGCGAATCACACGACAAAGTTTTGCACGCGTCAGAATAATGACGCTTTTAAAACAATCGGTGGACAAAGGCTATACGGTGGGGAGGGTCTAAAGGCCGCTAGGCCGAACCGGTGCGGCTGCTCAACCCGTCGATGAAGTCTTTGACCTTGCTCAGGAATCCGTGCGATTCCGGATGGGTCTCATGCGACGAGAGTTTGTCGAACTCGGCCAGAAGGTCGCGCTGCTTTTTGGTTAGCTTCTGCGGCGTCTCGACCATGACCTGGACATACATATCGCCGGCCTGCCGAGCGCGGAGCACCGGCATGCCTTTGCCCTGAAGGCGAAAGCGGCGGCCGGATTGCGTGCCTTCCGGGATTTTCACTTTGCTCTTGCCGCCATCAATGGTCGGCACCTCGCATTCGCCGCCGACAGCCGCCGTCACCATCGAGACCGGAACGCGGCAATGCAGATCGGCGCCTTCGCGCTGAAAGAACGGATGCGCGGCAAGCGAGAGGAAAATGTAGAGGTCGCCCGGCGGCCCGCCGCGAAGCCCGGCCTCGCCTTCGCCGGCAAGACGGATGCGGGTGCCGTCCTCGACACCAGCCGGAATGTTCACCGCCAGCGTGCGCTCGCGGGTAACACGGCCGGAGCCGGAGCATGACGCGCAAGGGCTGTCGATCGACTGGCCGCGGCCATGACAATTCGGACAAGTGCGCTCGAGCGTGAAGAAACCTTGGGCGTGGCGGACGCGGCCTTGGCCGCCGCACATCGGACAAGTCTTCGGCTTGGTGCCGGCCTTGGCGCCGGAGCCGGAACAAGCTTCGCAGGTCACCGACGTCGGGATGCGCACTTGCGCGTTCTTACCGGCGAACGCTTCCTGCAGCGTGATTTCCATATTGTAGCGCAGATCGGCGCCGCGCTCACGGCCGGTGCCACGGCCGCCACCGCGGCCCGACTGCATGCCGAAAATGCCTTCGAATAGATCCGAGAAGCTGCTGCCGAAATCGGCGCCGAAGCCGGGGCTGCCCATGCCCTGCTCGAACGCTGCGTGACCGTAGCGGTCATAGGCGGCGCGCTTGTCGGGATCCTTCAAGACCTCATAGGCCTCGTTGATTTCCTTGAAGCGGTGTTCGGCATCCTTGTCGCCCGGATTGCGATCCGGATGACACTGCATCGCCTGCTTGCGGAATGCAGTCTTGACGTCGACTTCAGTCGCCGTGCGTTCGATGGAGAGGGATTCGTAGTAGCAGCGCTTCGCCATTGTTGTTACATGCGCAGTTTTGCTTAGATTTTCAACGGATCAATGCCGTGTTTAAGCAAGCGCGCACGCGCCGCCGCTACCGCATCCGATGAAAACTCTTGCGAATGACGAAGTACTATAGCTTCGCCGGTTAATTCAGGGTGACCTCCGTCAACCAGGATATCAAAACCCTGTGTCGTTCCACTATGAAACGCCCAGTCCTCAAGACACTGTTTGATGCCAACGCGTGCAGCCTTTTGACGCGTCCTAGTAAGCCGTGTTGTTTTGCCATTCTTGGCCGAGGCGAATTCTTCAGCAACGCGCACTGCCGCCCAGAACTCTTTTTCTAAAGCCGTTTCATAACGACCGCCCTCAAGTTGAGCCAAGCGAACTTGGCACTTGAGAACCAAGTCTTCCCGTTTTGCCCTTTGTGCATTCACCAAAAGATTGCGGACAAGCTTGGGGTCATCAAGAGAATCTGGGTCCACAGCCATACCGCGCAATTTCCCCGTCGTTTTGATGCGCAAGCAACGGCCGCCCAGCGCGAAACTGGGCGGCCAGATTTTTTAAGCGGACTTCTTGTTCTTCTTGTCGTCGTCGACTTCCGTGAATTCGGCATCGACGACGTCTTCTTCTTCCTTCTTGGCTTCGGCGCCCGGAGCGGCATCGTCGCCCGGCTGTTGCTCGCCCGCCTGCTTATACATTGCTTCGCCGAGCTTCATCGAAGCTTGCGCCAGCGCGTTGGTCTTGGCCGTAATCGCTTCCGCGTCGTCGCCCTTCAAGGCTTCCTTAAGGTCGGCCATCGCGTTCTCGATCGCACGCCGTTCGCCCTCGCCGACCTTGCTGCCATGCTCGGCGAGCGTCTTCTCGGTCGAGTGGACAAGGGCCTCGGCGTGGTTCTTCGCCTCGACTTGCGCTTTGCGCTTCTTGTCGTCTTCAGCGTGGGCTTCCGCGTCCTTGACCATCTTCTGGATGTCGGTGTCGGACAGACCACCAGACGCCTGGATGCGGATCTGCTGCTCCTTGCCGGTGCCTTTATCCTTCGCCGACACATTGACGATGCCGTTAGCGTCGATGTCGAAAGTGACCTCGACCTGCGGGATGCCACGCGGCGCGGGTGGAAGACCGACCAGATCGAACTGGCCGAGCATCTTGTTGTCGGACGCCATCTCGCGTTCGCCCTGGAACACGCGGATGGTCACCGCGGTCTGGCTATCCTCCGCAGTGGAGAACACCTGGCTCTTCTTGGTCGGGATCGTAGTGTTGCGGTCGATCAGCCGGGTGAACACGCCGCCCAGCGTTTCGATGCCGAGCGACAGCGGCGTCACGTCGAGCAACAGCACGTCCTTGACGTCGCCCTGCAGCACGCCGGCCTGGATCGCAGCGCCGATCGCGACGACTTCGTCCGGATTGACGCCTTTGTGCGGCTCCTTGCCGAACAGTTGCTTCACGACCTCCTGGACCTTCGGCATGCGGGTCATGCCGCCGACCAGAACGACTTCATTAATCTCGGCCGCGGAAAGACCCGCGTCCTTGAGCGCTCGCCGGCACGGTTCGATCGTCTTCTGAATTAGATCGTCGACCAGCGCTTCGAACTTGGCGCGGGTGAGCTTCATAGTCAGATGCTTCGGACCCGCTGCATCCGCGGTGATGAAGGGCAGATTGATTTCGGTCTGGGCCGTCGATGACAGCTCGATCTTGGCCTTTTCCGCGGCTTCCTTCAGCCGCTGCAAAGCGAGCTTGTCGCGGCGCAGGTCGATGCCCTGCTCTTTCTGGAACTCGTCGGCCAGGTAATTGACCAAGCGCATGTCGAAATCTTCGCCGCCGAGGAAGGTGTCGCCATTCGTCGACTTCACCTCGAACACGCCGTCGCCTATTTCGAGAACGGAAACGTCGAACGTGCCGCCGCCAAGGTCATAGACCGCGATGGTGCCGGTCTTGCTCTTGTCGAGACCGTAAGCGAGCGCCGCCGCCGTCGGCTCATTGATGATGCGCAGGACCTCGAGGCCGGCGATCTTGCCGGCGTCCTTGGTGGCCTGACGCTGGGCGTCATTGAAGTAGGCCGGAACGGTGATGACCGCCTGATCGACCTTGCTGCCGAGATAGGCCTCGGCGGTTTCCTTCATCTTCTGCAGGATGAAGGCTGAAATCTGCGACGGCGAATAGGTCTTGCCCTCGGCCTCTACCCAAGCGTCGCCGTTCGAGGCGCGCGCAATCTTGTAGGGGACGAGTTTCTTGTCCTTCTCCACCATCGGGTCGTCATAGCGACGGCCGATGAGCCGTTTGACGGCGAAAATGGTGCGCTCCGGATTGGTGACCGCCTGGCGTTTCGCCGGCTGGCCTACCAGCCGCTCGCCCTCGTCGGCGAAAGCGACGATGGACGGCGTGGTGCGCATGCCTTCTGCATTCTCGATGACCTTCGGCGTCTTGCCTTCCATAACGGCGACGCAGGAATTCGTGGTCCCGAGATCGATACCGATGACCTTGGCCATGGTTTTTTACTTCCTCTCTTCTGCGGCAGGTCGGGCGGGCCCGAAAGGCACCCTTGAGTCCGACCCCCTTATCACTCTGCAACCGGTTTTAAATCGTGTGACTTACGTCGTATGTGGCTTGTCGTTTGGCTTGCGTTTGGCTTGATCGTCTTGGCGTCGTTCCGGGGCGCTGCATAGAGCGCTCCCAAAGCCATCGCCTGAAGCCGATTTTCCCTTGGCTCATATAGGAGAGCGGGTGCAGCCCGCAAGGCAGGAAAGCGCTGATAGAAGGCTGGAACAGATGAAGAAAGCCGCTTGCCGCCGCTATTGGACGGCAAGGCCACCCGCGGGGACCGGAGGGGCGTAGCCGCTTGCGGGACTAACCGCGACTACGTCTTGGCTCACGGCTAGCCGCCAGATCAGGCGGCCGGCGAAGGTTGCAAGCACCACGCTTGCGACCGGCACTCCGGCGAGCCCGAACGGCAGCATGACTAGCGGTAAGATCCAGATCGCAACGATCAGGACATGATCCGCCAACCGATTGCCGGGCTGCTGTCGCAACAGCAGCGCGGCATAGGCCAGCGCCACCATATCGTAATTGAGCATATAGGGCGTCACCAGAAAGCCTGCCGTCAGAAACAGCGCGATCGACAGGCCCGGATCGCGCTTGCGCCAGAAGGTCCAGATCACCGCGGTTACGGCCGCAACCGAAGCGGCGCTTTGCACCGCCCAGGCAGCATTCACCGGCAAGCCGATCCGGCGTGCATCGACAAAGACCGACGACACGGCCGCCCAGCCGAACCTGCCGGCATCGAGGATGAACTGCTGCTGTTGCGGCATCACCTTGTGGAAGAAGTCGAGCCAGATATCCGGGCCGAACCAAAACGCGGTGGCAGCCGCGAGCACCACGGTCGTCGCCACGGCGCTCGCAATCACACGCCAACGTCCGGTCACGAGCAGGAGCACCGGCAACAGCAATCCGAATTGCGGCTTGATGGTGAGGATGCCGAAGAGCAGTCCGGAGATAACCGGCCGCCGGTCGAGATTGGCGAGCCCGCCGATCAGAAGCGCAGCGGTGACAAAGCCGTTCTGTCCGCAGATCATGTTGACGGCGACGGCCGGAGCCACGGCAACGAAAGCCATATCGTCCTTGCGCGTCACGCCCGCGGACCATGTCGCCCAGAGATAAAGCGCCAAGCCGGCGAGAGACCACGCCACATAGGCGAGCACATACGGCAACAGACCGAGCGGCCAGATGAAGAGAATGAGATGCGGCGGATAGGACCAGTGGTAGGGCGGCAAATCCGCTCGTCCGGCGATCTCTTTAAGCGCCGCGTTATAGGGCGCGAAGTCGAACCACGGTCCGGGGCCGCCTGCGAAAGCTGAGCGGCCGCCCATCCAGGTGTTGAAGAAGTCGCGGCCGAGCGCAAAGCCGGAAAAGTCGATCGGCGGCCGATCGAGCGGCAGCCACTGCGCCGACGCGAAATAAAGACCGACGGCTAGAACCATCAATACGCCGGCACCGAAGGTGAGCTTGGCGTAGGCCTCGGCTGCATGCGGAGGGCTCGCATAGGACTGGTTGGGCGCGGCGTTCATTCTCGAGAAATTGCCCGCAGACCCGTAAAGGCCGGATGAAAGCGCGGCGCGTTGCGCAGCGTTGAGCTTCTCTTAACGGTGTCGCGCAGTGTCTCGCATTTGCGCGATCGCACTAGCCGCTCATTAAGGAAAGCCTGCCACGGATAAACGCGGGCGTAGGGACGACAGGCCAGCCGAAATAAAGGCGCCACACCAACCGCCCGCAGGCGTGGAGTGGCGTCAGTATGCGTGTCATCCAGACCGGATCGGACCAATGGCGCACAGCTTTCGCTGGCTGGGACGATGGCCACGATCCGGTTCGCCAAATGTTTGAGATCCTGCCGCGACCCTTGCGCTTTCTCGGCGTCGGCGGCGCCGGCCTGATCACCGATCTCGCGATCTTCACGCTTCTTCTGGCGCACGCACCGCATCCGCTCTTGGCGCGGCTGGTGTCGCTCGTCGCAGCAACGCTTGTGACCTGGCGGCTCAACCGCGCGCTCACTTTCGACAAAAGCGGCCGCCGTGCTACCGACGAAGCGATGCGCTACGCGATGGTCGCGGGCTGCGCACAAGCAGCGAGCTATTCGATTTTCGCGGCGCTTATTGTCAGCGGGTTTTCTGACGTTCCGCAGCTCGCAGTGCTGATCGGCGCCGGTGCCGGCGCTGCAGTGTCCTATGTCGGGCAATTGTCATTCGCATTCCGGCCGCAGCCTGCAGCGCTGAAAGCGCCGTGAGCGGACGATGAGCGACAGAACCATGCGTGACGACAGTGTCGATGCCGAAACCTTCGTGATCGGCGCCGGTCCGGCCGGTCTCACCGCGGCCTACTGCCTGACCAAAGAAGGCCGCTCGGTCATTATCGCGGAACGCGACCCGCTTTATGTCGGTGGTATCAGCCGCACTGTCGATTACAAAGGCTTCCTGTTCGATATCGGCGGCCACCGTTTCTTCTCCAAGTCGAAGGAAGTGGTGGCGCTGTGGCAGGAAATCCTACCCGACGATTTCATCGCCCGGCCGCGGCTGTCACGCATCTATTACAACGGCAAATTCTTCGCCTATCCGCTCAAGGCCTTTGAAGCGCTGTTCAAGCTTGGACCTATCACCAGCTTTGCCTGCCTCCTCTCTTACGCCTACGCCAGGGCGTTCCCGGTAAAGCCGGTGCGGAGCTTTCACGACTGGGTGCGCAATCAATTCGGCGAACGGCTGTTCCAGATCTTCTTCAAGACCTACACCGAAAAAGTCTGGGGCATGTCCTGCGACGAGATTTCCGCCGATTGGGCGGCGCAGCGCATCAAGGGCCTCGATCTTTTGACCGCCGTGTTCAATGGGCTGAAGCGATCACTCGGCGTCGGCGCGTCGAAATCCGGCGAAGGCACGGTCAAGACGCTGATCGAAAGCTTCCAATATCCGCGCAAGGGTCCCGGCATGATGTGGGACGCCGCGGCGCGAAAGATCAGAGCGCAAGACGGGCGACTCCTAATGGGCCGCGAACTCACCGCACTCGAATTCGATGACGCCCGCAATCTCTGGCACATCGAAGTGACCACGACGCGCGGCGAACGCGAAAATTTCACCGCGCGGCATGTCATCAGCTCGATGCCGCTGCGGGAACTTGTGGCGCGGATCAAACCGGCGCCGATTTCACTTCTTCATGCACGGGCACTGCGCTATCGCGATTTTCTCACTGTGGCGCTGATGGTGCGCGAGGAGGAATCGTTCCCCGACAATTGGATCTACATCCACGACCCGAGCGTGAAGGTCGGCCGGGTGCAGAACTTCCGCTCCTGGTCGCCCGAAATGGTGCCGGAGGGCATGAGCTGCCTCGGCCTCGAATATTTCTGCTTCGAGGGCGATGGCCTGTGGGATGCGCCGGATGGCGAATTGATCGAACTCGCCAAGCGCGAAATCGCGCAGATCGGTTTGATCGCGGCCGAAGATGTCATCGACGCCTGTGTGGTGCGCCAGGCCAAAGCATATCCGGTCTATGACGAAGACTATCGCGATCATGTCGCGACCATCCGGCACGATCTGGAAGGGAGCTTCCCGACGCTGCATGTGGTCGGCCGCAACGGCATGCATCGCTATAACAATCAAGACCACGCGATGATGACGGCGATGCTCACCGCGCGGAACATTCTCGCCGGAAAGCGTCTCTATGACGTCTGGGACGTCAATGAGGACGCCGAATATCACGAGGCCGGTGAGGCAGGTGTGCGCGAAGCGCTGGAGAGCGTGCGGCTGGTGCCGGAGAAAACGCAAGAGAAAGCGAAAGACGCACGCGCCGCTTAAGAACGCTTACGGCCGCTCGGCCGTGATCGTGTAGGGCGCGCGGGCGCCGGCATCGCCTGGTCCGTTACGTTTGGTGATGACGCGGATCGCATTGCCGGAAATCTTTAACTCACCCTGCCAGCGATCGCCGAGAATAGCGCTGCGGATATTGGTGAGGTTGATACGCTGATAGCGCTTGCCGTCGCTATCGAAGCCCGCGCCCGCGGCGACATCGAGAATATGCAACGTATAGAAGACGCCAGTGCCGCCGCTATTGTAGCTCGCCAGCACCACAAGAAGACCGTTGCTCGTCGCGCCTTGAAAGGCGTAACCGGTTTCCTCATTGCCGTCTTTGCTCTCTTTACGCTGGCTCTTCCACGTCCCGTCTTCGCGGATCGGATCGTAATAAAGGTTGCTGCCGATCCCGGCATCGACATCGATAGTCACCCAGATGCCTCCGGAATCGGCGAGATCGCCATCACCGAAGTCGCGGAAAATCTCCGGCGGAATAATTTTGCCGCGCAGCGTGAAAGAGCGCCGCATTTCAGCGACCAGAGAAGTCGCGGACGCATTCTCCGTTGCGCCCTTTTTTGCGCCAGCGGCAGCAACCGTCGGCAAGCCGCAAAACATCAAGCCAACCGCGAGCGTCGCCAGTGGCAAGGTGAACTGGGACGCGCGCGAAATCATCGTGGGTGACTAGCCGCGTTCACGGCAATGGCTTGCCGCGCACATCGCCAGCGCGCTCGATCTTGACCAGAACGCCGATGCCGGTGTCGGCACCGACATGGGTCTGCTCGCGCGGCAACAAAAGCTTGAAGATCGCGTCATGCACCGGTCCGCTCTCATGCAGTTCGGCCATGCCGTAGAAGCGCAAGAATCCGGACTCGAGAACGCCGTCGCGCTGCGCTTTGAAGTTCGCATACATCACGCAGACGCGCTTATCGTGGCCGAGATTCTCCAACGCGCCTTTTTTCGAGCGTTCCCAATAAGCAAGGTGATTGTCGTCAAACACGACCATACTGCCCTTGACCGAGATATTCGGGCCGTTCGGTCCTTGCGTCGCCACCAGACACGGCGCGCCGTCCTCCCATGCAGAGCGGATGAGCGATTTGATCTTTTCACTAAAGGGCATGGGAGAACTCTTTGGTTGGAAATGAATTGGCGGGCCGCGACCGTATCAGGTCGGAAGCGGAAGTTTAAGCAATGGCCTGTTCGGCAAGCAGCGTAACAGCGGTTACGCTGCCGTATCTGAGCCGCCACAACAGGCGGCAGGCGAAGGCGATCAAGACGATCGGCGCCAGCGGCACGTGACCGGCCGCAGCGATCATCATGGTCACCGGCAGCGTCCAGACCACGATCAGAAGCCAATGATCCTGTTTGCTGTTGTCCGGCCGTTCGCGAAGCAAAGCGACAACGAAACCGAACACCACCATGTCGTAGTTGAGGCTATAGGGCGTGAAGAGAAACGTCGCGGTAATCAGGAACGACAGCGACAGCGCCGGGTCGCGCCGCTTCCAGAATGTCCAGATGGTGGCGGCGAACGCCAAAGCGCTGACAATGCCCTGCAAGGTCCAATCGACGCTCGCCGGCAGATGCAACATGCGGCCGCCGTAAAACACCGACGGCACCATCGCGAACAACAACCCATCGCCATGGGCGGTGAGCCATTGCTGCTGCGGTATGACCTTGTCCCAGAACTCAATCCAGATATTGGCGCCAAACACCAGCGCGGTGATGGCGATCAAAAGTGTTGCGGTGATCACCGCCGTGGCAATCGTCAACCAGCGCCGTTCGAGAAGCAGCATCACCGGCAACAAAAGACCAAGCTGCGGCTTGATGGTGAGAATGCCGAACAGCACGCCGGCCAAAATCGGCCGGCGCTCACGGCAGAGAAGACCACCGACTAAAAGCGCAGCCGTATAGAATCCATTCTGGCCAAAGAAGATGCAGACTGCGACGCCGGGCGCCGCCGCGAGAAACAGAAGCCGCCCACGTGTCATTGCTCCGGAATTGCCGCCAAGTTTGCCGAAATCCGCGCCGGCGCAGGCGAACAGATAAAGCGCAATGCCGACCACACACCAAACGAGATAGGCGGGCAGATAGGGCAACAGCCCGAGCGGCCAGATGAACAGCAACAGATGCGGCGGGTACGACCAGAAATGCTCGGGATATTGCTGGCCGAGCATATCGCGCAGCGCGGCGTTGTAGGCGTTGAGATCGAACCACGCCGCGGGATCGCCATGCAGCACGGCACGCGCTCCCATCCACATATTGAGAAAGTCGCGGCCGAGCACGAAATTGGTTGCGTCGACCCAAGGCGCCAATGTCGTCGGCACTCCAGCGACAGCAAGATACGCAATCTCCAGCGTGATGAAGAAGATGGCGGCCGCGACCGTCAATTTGGCATAGGTGTCTTGTGCGGAATCCTGGCCGGGCGCTGGCGCGAGCGTGGCCCTATCGATATGCGGAGCGGCGAGAGACATCCCGGCGGACGGTGACGGCGAGTGGTAAAAATCAAATGAAAGCCGATGCGCAGACGAAGTCTCGCGGCCAGCCAGTGCCGACGGGCACGGGCGAAGGCGGCCTTCGCTTTTATCCCGGCTATTTCGATCGCGCGCAGCAGGCGGATTTGGTCGCAGCGCTCGACGATATCTTCACGGCGGCGCCGCTGTTCACGCCACGCATGCCGAAATCCGGCCGGCCGTTTTCGGTGCGGATGTCGAATTGCGGACCGCTGGGCTGGTTGTCAGACGAAGGCGGCTATCGCTACGCGACTTCCCATCCCGAAACCGGCAAACCATGGCCGCCACTGCCGGATACGCTGCTCGCGCTCTGGAACGATGTCGGCGGCTATTCGCATCCTCCGGAGGCTTGTCTCATCAATTTCTATGCGCCGGCGGCAAAAATGGGATCGCACCAGGATCGCGACGAGGCCGATTTCACGGCGCCCGTCGTGTCGGTGTCGTTGGGCGACAGCTGCCTGTTTCGTGTCGGCGGGCGTAAACGCAGCGATCCCACGCATTCGTTTCGCCTCAATTCAGGCGATGTACTCGTCCTTGGTGGCGATGCGCGGCTTGCCTTCCACGGGGTCGACCGCCTTTATGCGGGAACTTCGACCTTGCTTGCCGATGGCGGGCGGATCAATTTGACCATGCGCCGCGTGACGCGACCGGATGGTAATTCAGGCACAATACCGGCGTGAGGCAGGACGGCATGAGTTCCGTATCGCAAGTTTCCATGCTCGGCCGCACGCTTGCCGCTGCTGTAGCCCTCTGGATTTTGTCGGCATTTTTCGTTTTCGCCGCCGATCCCACTTTCCCAACCGGATCGCGCATCGGACTCGTGCCGCCACCCGGCATGACGGTCAGCAAAAACTTCATGGGATTCGAGGACGACGACAAAAGCGCCGCCATCATTATCTCGACGTTGCCGGCGCCGGCCTATGAGCAGCTCGACAAATCGATGACGCCGGAGCTGTTGCAGAAACAAGGCATCAATATCGATAGGCGCGAGCCGATGACTCTCGGCGCCAACAAAGGCTTCATGCTCAGCGGCAAGCAAACGACCCCCAAAGGCCGTTATCGCAAATGGCTTCTGGCGATCGGAGCCGATGACGTGACGGCACTTGTAACGGCTCAAGCACAAGATCAGGACCAGACCTATCCGGACCAGGCCATGCGTGATGCGCTCGCGAGCGTCGCGATCCGCCCGAGCGTTCCCGATGCAGAACGCATGAGCCTCCTACCCTTCGTGGTCAGCGACCTTGCCGGTCTCCACATCGACGACATCGTTCCCGGCAATGCCTTGATGCTGATCGACACACCGCCAGGTGAGAACGGCGCGCCGCCAGATCCCAGACGTGCGACGCATTTTCTGATCGCGGCGATGGCAGGGGGGCCAGAAGAAGCGGCGGATCGCGATAATTTCGCGCGTGTGACCTTCGATCAGATCGGCGGCATCTACGACGTGCACATACAAGATGCCGGACCGCTCCGGCTCGGTGGCCAGCCCGGCTATCAGATCCTGGCGTCGGCCAAGGAAAACGGCACCGATGTCATGGTCATTCAATGGCTGCGCTTCGGTACCGGGGGCTTTATGCAGATGATCGGCATCGGCCAAGCCAGCGGCTGGCCGCCGGTCTTCATGCGGTTGCGCACCGTGCGCGACAGCGTCGATCCGCGGCGCTGATTTGCCGAGAAATTAATTCGCTGCCGATCTGGCGTTGTCGTTGCTGGACGTCGGCGCCACTTTCGGGCCGCCTTTCGACACCCCGACCATTGCCGGCCGCAGCATACGCTCGCCGATCTTGTAGCCGGGCTGCACCACCTGAACGACGCTGCCGGCTGGCACCGACACGTCGGGCACCTCATACATCGCTTGATGGAGGTTCGGATCGAACTTCTCGCCTTGTGGGGAGAACTGGCGCACGCCGTTTTTCTCCAGCGCTTTGATGAGTTCGCGTTCGGTCAATTCGACGCCGTCGATCAGGGCTTGCACGCTTGCTTCGGCGCCGGCGCGCAGCTCGGGCGTCACCGCGTCCAGCGCGCGGCGCATATTGTCGGCAACGCCGAGAATATCGCGGGCAAAAGAGGTCACGCCATAGACGCGCGACTCCGCAACCTCGCGATCGGTGCGTTTGCGCAGATTGTCCATTTCCGCAAGCGAGCGCAAAAGCCGGTCGCGCAACTCGACCGCCACGGCGACCGGATCGGGTTGCCCGGCTTGCGGCGCAGCGTCCTGAGCGGCGGCCTCTTCTTGCGGCTTGGCCGCTTCGTCCTCAGCGCGAGCGGTCTGGTCCGTCATCGTCTCTTCCCGGTTATCTCAGCCATTTTCCTGCCCCGCATATCAGGGCTCAACGCACAAAAATCAAGCGCTGATGCTTGATCCGGCACTAGAGGCGTCGGTCTCCAGACCGCTTAAAATACCCAGAAAATGAGGCTTTACAGGTCAATCTAAACGTCAACCGCCGAGAAGCTTGCTTACCACTTTGGCGGTGTAATCGACCATGGGAACGATGCGCGCATAGTTAAGCCGGGTCGGACCGATGACGCCAAGGACGCCGACGATTTGGCCCGAAGCATCGTGATAGGGCGCGACAATGGTCGAGGAGCCCGACAGCGAGAACAGCTTGTTCTCCGACCCGATGAAGACCCGCACCCCTTCAGCCAGTTCGGCGCGGCCGAGGAGGTCGATCACCTCGCGGCGGGTTTCGAGATCGTCGAACAACAGCCGGACGCGCTCCAGGTCAGCAATCGCCTTGAGATCGTCGAGGAGATGCGCCTGGCCGCGGATGATCAGCTTGCGTTCGTCGCTCTCGCCGCCGGACCAGCTCGCTAGCCCATCGGCAACGATGCGCTGGGTCAATTGATCGAGCTCGGCCTGGGCGGCTTGGAGCGTGCGTTGGATCTCGGATTTGACCTCATCCAGTGTATGGCCGCGGATGCGCGAATTGAGGAAATTCGCGGCTTCAGTGAGCGCCGAGGTCGGCAATCCCAACGGGGTCTTGAGCACGCGGTTCTCGACCTGACCGTCCTCGGCGACCAGGATGACCAGCGCTTGCTCCGGTTCAAGCCGGACGAATTCGATATGTTTGAGCCGTTGATTGGATTTCGTCGTCAGCACCACACCGGCGGCACGGCTCAGTCCTGAAAGAAGCCCCGAGGCCTCGGTCAGCACCGCTTCCAGCGATTTGCCTTGTCCCGACGCGGCAACTTGCGCCTCGATGGCTTGACGATCGCGCTCGGTGAGGTCGCCGATCTGCATCAGCGCATCGACGAAAAAGCGCAGTCCTAATTCGGTCGGCAGACGGCCGGCAGAGGTGTGCGGCGCATAAACCAGCCCGAGCTGCTCAAGATCCGACATCACATTGCGCACCGACGCCGGCGACAAGGTCATCGGCAGGATGCGCGACAGATTGCGCGAGCCGACCGGCTCGCCGGTGGCAAGATAGCTTTCGACGATCAGCCGGAAGATTTCGCGCGAGCGCTCGTTGAGCTGCGCTAAGCCTTGGTGGCTGACGCCAATATTGCCGCTGATCGGAAAGTCATGGCTGGCCAAGGACCAGTCCCTCGCTCGTCAACCTAAGCCGAAACGTATCACTCCGCCGCCGCCATCGCACGCGGCGCGGCACGAAGAAGCGTCATCAGTTTGCGCACCGAGCCGAAATCCTCCAGCCGATCGACTGCGCCGAGAACGTCGGCAATAGCGCTCTGCGGCAGGACACCAGCGGCGTAGCTCTTGAACTTGTCTTCAATCTGCGTCCGCGACAGCGGGTTTTCCGGGCCGCCGAGCGGATGCTCGCAACGTGCTGACAATGTCGTGCCGTTGTCCATATCGACGTCCACCTGGGCCTGCGATCCGTTGAGTGAAGGATCGGCGTAAACCTCGACTTTATCGGCAGCAAAGCTGCGCAACTTCGGATCGTCGTAACGCTGCGGCTCGAACTGCGCCAAGGTCAGCGCATGATCGTACAAAATGGCGGCGACCGTGTAATGCGCCGACAGAAGCGCCTCGAACTTCGCTTTGTAGGTACCGAAGCCGCCATGGGCTTCGAAAGCCGGCTTACTCACACCGACGCGGACCTTGCGCACATGCGCGACATCGATCTTGTTCCGCTGCATCAGATCGAACAAAGCCGTGATTAACCCCTGGATGACGGTCGCCGACGGCCATAGCCGAAGCGCAATCTGTTCGAGCTCAAAGCGTTTGCCGAGATCGGCGGTGGCGCGTTCCGGCAAACCGCCAGGGACATAAGTGTTGTAAAGGCCGCCATCCTTGGCGGTGAGGAATTCGCGCGTGGCGACGAAATTCTGCTGCGCGAGTAACGCCGCCATCAATCCCGACAGCGCGCCGCGGCATTGATGAAATTTCACTGTCGGCGTGCCCCAGGCAGCGAAGGTGCCTGCAGCCTGGCTGCCGGCAAGTCCGAAGGCGCGCGCCATGGTTTCGGCATCGACCTTCAGAAGCGAACCGACGGCGGCAGCAGCGCCGAACGGGCCAAGGATTCCCGGCCCATGCCAGCCGCGGCCGCGAAACACGGGATAATCCAGGCCGATGCCGATGCGGGTCGCGATTTCGCAGCCCGCGGCGATCGCGACCAGGAGATCGCGGCCGGAGAGATTATCGCGTTCGGCGATCGCCAGTGCCGGCGGCACAATCTCCGGCGTGATGTGGGTCATGGTCGAACGATG
This sequence comes from Xanthobacteraceae bacterium, assembly GCA_036271715.1. GTDB lineage: Bacteria > Pseudomonadota > Alphaproteobacteria > Rhizobiales > Xanthobacteraceae > BOG-931. Next base: position 126,039 of record DATBAD010000066.1, on the reverse strand, counting down.
CACGTCGCACATCGTCACCGCGGTGATGAGGAAGCCGTTCAGGATGGTCGCGCCGGCAAGCGACAAATGGCCGCCGCCGATGATGCTCGACTCCGCTCCTTGCGCCAGCGCCGAAGCGAGCGCTGCCATCTGGCCGGTCTCTTCGCCTTGATGACCGGCGACCGCGCAAGCGAGCGCGTCGAGGAACAGGTTCTTGGCGTGCTCGCGCGCGCTCGCAGGCAGCGTGTCGTAACGCAGCGTCGCCGCGAATCCGGCCAATGCCTGTGTCGTTTCTTGTGTCTGTGCTTGCGAACCCATAGTGCGTTGCTCCCGGCCTATTGCGGCGGAAGCCTAGCGGCTCGCTGGCAGTGCTGGCAATCGGCACAAAAGCCGCCCCCATCGGGCTTGTCGCCGCCCTAGCGGACCGCCTAAGAGTGCCGCAGCCGATTTTGTTTCGGCAACCGGGAGACCTTCATGCGACCAAGCCGCCGACAACCAGACGAGTTACGTCCTGTCTCGCTCGAGCGCGGCGTGGTGAAATACGCAGAAGGCTCCTGCTTTGTGAAATTCGGCGACACCCATGTGCTGGTCACCGCCACGCTGGAAGATCGGCTGCCGCCTTGGCTGAAAGGCCAGGCGCGCGGCTGGATCACGGCGGAATATGGCATGCTGCCGCGCGCTACCCTCGAACGCACGCGGCGCGAGGCCTCTGCCGGAAAGCAGAATGGCCGCACTGTCGAGATCCAACGTCTGATCGGCCGCAGCCTGCGTTCGGTTGTCGATCTCAAAGCGCTCGGCGAGCGCCAGATCACTATCGACTGCGATGTCATCCAGGCCGATGGCGGCACCCGCACCGCCTCGATCACCGGCGCCTGGATCGCGCTCTATGATTGTCTCGCCTGGATGAAGACGCGGCAGATGGTCGAGGGCGATGTGCTGCGCGATCATATCGCCGCGATTTCCTGCGGCGTCTGCTCCAGCACCGCGGTGCTCGATCTCGATTACGCCGAGGATTCGCAGGCCGACACTGACGCCAATTTCGTGCTCACCGGCTCAGGCAATATCGTCGAGATCCAGGCGACTGCGGAAAAGACACCGTTCTCGGAAGACCAATTCGCCGCGTTGTTGGCGCTGGCGCGCAAAGGCATCGCCAAGCTTGTCGATCTACAAAAAATGGCGGTGATGTGAGCGGCGATCCGGGGCAGACCGCGCATCGGCGGATCACCGGTCGTCTTGTGATTGCCACGCATAATGCCGGCAAACTTGTTGAAATGCGTGAATTGCTCGCGCCTTACGGCATCGAGGCCATCTCCGCTGGAGAGCTTGGCTTGCCGGAGCCGGACGAGACCGGGCTGACCTTTCACGACAACGCCCGCATCAAAGCGCACGCCGCGGCGAACGCAGCGAAACTGCCGGCTTTCGCAGACGACTCCGGCGTTGTGGTCGATGCGCTTGACGGCGCCCCCGGTATCTATTCAGCGCGCTGGGCCGGACCGGACAAGAATTTCTGCGGCGCCATGGAGACAATTGAAGAGAAGCTGCAAGAGCGCGGCGCGACGACACCGGAACACCGGCGCGCGCATTTCGTCTCCGCGCTCTGTGTCGCTTGGCCGGACGGCCACACCGAAGATTTCGAGGCGCAGGTCGATGGCGTGCTGATATGGCCGCCGCGTGGCGATCAAGGCTTCGGCTACGATCCGATGTTCCTGCCCGACGGCCAAGACCGCACTTTCGGTGAACTATCGAGCGAGGAGAAACACGGCCTGCCCCCGCGCGGCAAAGGCCTGTCGCATCGCGCACGTGCCTTTCTTAAACTTGCAGCAGCCTGCTTAACGCCGTGATGGTTATCGCCTTTTGATGTCATCGCTCCGTCACGGAACTGCTGGCCCCACCGCACGTTTTCTCGCCGACAGCACCGGAGAGAATCATGAACGAGAGTGACCTGAGCGAACGGAACTTGAGAACGACCAAACGGGATTGGCGTTTTTTGGCAGCGTTGAGCATTATCTTCGCCATTCTGGTGGTTGTCGCTGCCGTTTCGTTTCACACCGATCAGAAAACTGCGTCACTCCAGTCACACAGTGGCTTGGTTAACGGCAAGCCTGTCGCCGACAGCACCGCCAGCGATTGATTTGTTGAAACAGTCGCCATTTGAAATTTTGCGCGTCTTTGAATTTGGCTTCGCCGCAGCTTTGCTCTAAGGCTGCGGCGTGGAGCAAAACCTAACCACAATCCCGCGCGACGCCGAGAGCGAGACCGAAGACAATTTCGGCGTCTATATTCATTGGCCGTTTTGTCTGTCGAAGTGCCCCTATTGCGACTTCAACAGTCATGTCCGCCATGCCGCGATCGACGAGACGCGCTTTGCACGCGCCTTTGCCGCCGAAATCGAAAGGACCGCCGCGCGCACGCCGAGGCGTATCGTATCGACGATCTTTTTTGGCGGCGGCACGCCTTCGCTGATGCAGCCCTCGACCATTGCTGCCGTGCTCGACGCCGTCGCGCACCATTGGCAGGTGGCGCCGGACGCTGAAATCACGCTTGAGGCCAACCCAACCAGCGTTGAGGCGACGCGCTTTCGCGGCTATCGCACCGCAGGCGTGAACCGCGTATCGCTCGGCGTCCAGGCGCTCGATGATCGCGCGCTTAGCGAACTCGGCCGGTTGCACACCGCGCGCGAAGCGCTCGACGCAGTCGGCGTCGCGCAGTCTGTGTTCGGCCGCTATTCCTTCGATTTGATCTATACCCGTCCAGGACAAACGCCGGATGCCTGGGCAAGTGAACTACGTGAAGCACTCCGCCATGCCGGCGAGCATCTCTCGCTCTATCAGCTGACCATCGAGCCCGAGACGCCGTTTGCTGCACTTCAAGCTGCGCACAAATTGCACCTGCCTGAGGAGGATACGGCGCGAGCGCTGTTCGATACGACGCAGGAAATCTGCGCTGCGCACGGCCTGCCGGCCTACGAAGTGTCCAATCACGCCCGGATCGGCGGTGAGTGCCGGCATAATCTGGTCTACTGGCGCGCCCATGAATATGCCGGGATCGGCCCTGGCGCCCACGGCCGGCTCGACATCGACGGCGATCGGCATGCGACGGCGACCGAAAAGCGTCCGGAAACCTGGCTGGCGGCGGTTGAAGAACGCGGCCATGGCTTGGTGACTGATGACGTTCTCACCCGCGAGGAACGTTCCGACGAATTCCTGCTGATGGGCTTGCGGTTGACCGAGGGTATCGACCTTGCGCGCTACGAGGCGGTTTCAGGCCGGCCGCTCGATCCGGTGCGGATCGCCGCGCTGCATGAGCATGGCCTGATCGAGACGACGCCGCACAAACGCCTGAAGGTAACGCCGCCTGGCTTCCCGATTTTGGACGCAGTAGTAGCGGATTTGGCGGCCTAGAATTAATAAGCAGACTTATTAATTCGGGAGACGACGCTTTGGGTCACCTTTTGCGGTCCGCAGCAAAATCAGCGGTTTCTTGATGATTCGCGCAGCGATCCGAGAAATTAGTAAGCTGGCTTACTATCCTGCAGGGCTTCCACCGAAGCTTTTCGGTGCGGGGGAAATGACCTGCGGCCCTGCCGTGGCAACCTTTAAAACTGCTAGGCCACGTTCGTTCGTGCCATCGGGACGGAAGCGGAACAGGCCGTCGATCCCAGCAAAACCCGATGAATTGGTCAATACCTGGGGCGAAAAGCGCTGCGCGCCTTGCGTCTTCACCAAAGCAGCGATCAACGCGACGGCGTCATAAGCAAGCGTCGCCGTCCGCACCGGGTCCTGTTTGTACCGGGCGCGATAGCGGGTGGCGAAGTTGCGGTATCCGGCGCCATCCGGCGCGGCAAACCAACCGCCATCAAGCGCGGGCGTCGCATAGATGCGCGGATCGTCCCAGAGGCCGGTGCCCAGGAGCTGCAGCCGTTTAGGATTAATGCCAGCGGCGGTCAGCGTGGCGATTACATCCGGCACGGCATCGCCGCCGTCGGGAATGAACAGGACATCGGCGCGAGCCGCGGCCTGGGCGACATTGCGCGCCGGGGCCACCATCGCGGCTTTGTCGTGCGGGTAATGCTCCAGGACCACGATCTGGGCGCTACGCCGGGCGACCGACTGTTTGAAGGCCGCCTCGACGACTGTGCCATAGGGGTTGTCGGGAATGAGCGCCGCATAAGAGCGCTTTCCGGTCGAACTTGCATATTGGACGATGCGGTCGACATCCGACTCCGGCAGGAAGCTCAAGAGATAAACGCCGTTCGCGGCGACATTGGCGTCTGTCGAGAACGCAATGACCGGCACATTGCGGCTACGCGCCACCTGACCGACAAAGCTGACCGACTGTGCAAACAGCGGCCCGATAATGATTTCGGCGCCTTCGTCGAGCGCCTGCTGCGCGCCCGCCCGCGCTGCTTCCGCGGTGCCGGCGTCGTCTTTGACCAGCAGGCTGAGATTCGGGTCTTTGAATTCGGCAAGCGCCATTTCGGCGGCGTTGCGCATGGCCTGCCCGGCAATACCGGCATTGCCGGGCGCTGATAGCGGCAGGATCAGCGCCGCCTTCACCTGGCCGGTCCCAATCACCATGCCTTGCGCTGGCGCGCCCGGCTGGGGTGAAGAGGATAGATATTGCGAATTACTGGAACAGGCGGCGAGTAGCGTGCCGGAGGTTGCCAAAAGGCCCGCGAGTGAACGGCGGCGCGTGAGCGAACGCGTGGTCACGATGTCCGCAAGCGCCGGACCATACACTTTCGCGGACACGGCGAAATCTCCCCACGACGCCCCGAGCATCGACGCCATTTAAGGCTACGCCATTCAGACATATTGGCGGCGAATGATTAACCAAGCGAAAAAGATAGAGAATTTGGCCTGATCATGACGGCCCGCCGCAGTCACGCTAAGCTTGCGTGATGGCACGCGAAAAGTCACATGCGGCATCGGAAAAGTCCTACCTCGTGGCGGGGCAGACCATCGCCGCGCCGAAGCTCGCCCGGGGGCTCCATATCGTCGCCACCCCGATCGGCAATCTCGGCGATATCACTATCCGGGCGCTTGAGGCGCTTGCCGGCGCCGACCTGATCGCCTGCGAGGACACCCGTGTCACCCGCAAGCTCCTCGACCGCTACGGCATCGCGACGCCGCTGACGCCTTATCATGAGCACAATGCCGCCCAGGCGCGGCCGGTGCTGCTACAGCGCCTCGCAGATGGCGCGGCGGTCGCACTGGTGTCGGACGCCGGCACACCACTCGTCTCCGATCCCGGCTTTAAACTCGTTCGTGCTGTCACCGAGGCCGGGCATTCAGTGACCGCCCTCCCCGGCGCTTCCGCCGTACTCGCCGGCCTGACGCTTTCGGCATTGCCGACGGATGCGTTTTATTTCGCGGGTTTCTTGCCGCCGAAAGAAGCAGCGCGGCGCACGCGCATCGCCGAAATCAGCCGCATCCCAGCAACGCTGATTTTGTTTGAGACCGGGCCGCGCCTCGGTGCGGCTCTCGCCGATCTCGCCGTGGGTTTGGGCAACGATCGCGAAGCCGCCGTCTGCCGTGAACTCACCAAATTGCACGAAGAGGTGAAACGCGGCGACCTCGCCGCTCTGGCGCAGGCTTACGCCGACAATGAGCCGCGCGGTGAAATCGTTCTGGTAATCGCGCCGCCGGCAGCGCCGCAGGCGACGAGCATTGCCGACACTGAAGACTTGTTGCGTGCGGCTCTGGCGCGGGTGTCACTAAAGGACGCTGTTGCCGAAGTCGCTGATGCGACGGGCGCATCGCGCCGCGACGTCTATCAGCGTGCACTGGCGCTGGCTAAAGAGATGGACAATGGCGCGACGCGCTGAACCGCTCAGCCCAAAAGGAAAACCGCGCGGCGCTCCGGCGCCGCAACGTGTCGCTGCATTTCAACGCGGCCTATCGGCGGAGAGCCGTGCAGCGATGCTGCTGATCGCCAAGGCCTACCGTATCCTGGCGCGGCGCTGGAAAACGCCGTTCGGCGAAATCGACATTGTCGCCGGCCGGCGAAAGACATTGGTCTTTGTCGAAGTGAAAGCGCGCGAGAGCATCGACGCCGGAATGGAAGCAGTGACCGAGCGCAGCCAGCGCCGCATCATCGACGCCGCCCAGATGTGGCTCGCACAGCATCCGCAACACGCAGGCGCGGCAATCCGCTTCGATGTGATCGTGGTGGCGCCAGGCAAGATGCCACGCCATATCGTCAATGCCTTCGACGCCAGCCGTTGAGCCCCTCGGTTCGCAATGCCCGCCCCTCCTGCTATGACTGCCGCGCTTAAAAAGACGCACCGTATCCGGGCTTCAGCGAGCCTGACGGATCACCCGAAGAATTGCCCAAGGAAACGCTCATGACTTTGAATGTCGCGGTACAAATGGATCCGATCGAGCGGATCAATATTCGCGGCGATTCCACCTTCGCGCTGCTTCTCGAAGCACAGGCGCGCGGCCATCGCATCGCCTATTACACGCCGGAGCGGCTGGCGATGCGCGACGGCAAGGTCTTTGCGAACGTGCAGCCGCTGAGTGTGCGCGACCAGCCCGGCGATCATTTCACGCTCGGCGACGGACAGCCGAGGGCGCTTGATTCATTCGACGTCGTGCTGCTGCGCCAAGACCCGCCGTTCGATCTCGCTTACATCACCTCGACGCATTTTCTCGAGCGTATCCATCCGAAGACGCTTGTGGTCAACGATCCGGCGCATGTGCGCAATGCACCCGAGAAAGTCTTTGTCACCGAGTTTGCCGACCTGATGCCGCCGACGCTGATCACCCGCGACCGCGACGCGATCAAAGCGTTCCGCGACGAGTACGGCGACATCGTGATGAAGCCGCTTTACGGCAAAGGCGGCGAGGCAGTCTTTCGCCTGACGCGCGAGGACCTCAATTTCGGTTCGCTCTACGATTTGTTCTCTGTGACGTTCCGCGAACAGTGGGTGGTGCAGAAATTCCTGCCGGCGGTGCGCGAAGGCGACAAGCGCATCATTCTGGTCGACGGCGAATTTGCAGGCGCCGTGAACCGCATCCCCGCGCCGGACGATCTGCGCTCCAATATGGTGCGCGGCGGCATCCCGAAGGCGACCGGTCTCACACCACGCGAACGCGAAATCTGCGCGCGGCTCGGCCCGGCGCTGCGCGAACGCGGGCTGCTGTTCGTCGGCATCGACGTGATCGGCGACTATCTCACCGAGATCAATGTCACCTCACCGACCGGCATCCGCTCGGTGAAGGCGCTCGGCGGCGCCGATATCGCGGCGCTGATCTGGGACTGCATCGAAGCGAAACGGAAGTAACCGTTCAGCGCGCCGGTGCGGGCGACGCCGCCAAGCGCGGCGCCGGTTTGCGCACCGTCATCACCAACAGCGCGGCGACCAGGCACAGCGCGCCGGCGATGAAGAACGCAGGCAGATAGGTCGAATAGACCGTGCGAATGAGGCCCGCGGTCAAAGCCGCGCTCGCCGCACCGATCTGATGCCCGGCGAAGATCCAGCCGAACACCATGCCGGCCTTTTCCGGACCGAAGCGATCGGCGGTGAGCTTCACCGTCGGCGGTACGGTCGCGATCCAGTCGAGGCCGTAGAACATCGCGAACAGCGACAGGCCGTAGAAAGTGAAATCGGTGAAGGGCAGATAGAGCAGCGACAGTCCGCGCAGTCCGTAATACCAGAACAGCAGCCAACGATTGTCGAAGCGATCCGACAGCCAGCCGGAGCCGATGGTGCCGAACAGATCGAAGATGCCCATCATCGCGAGCACGCTCGCCGCGGTCACGGCCGCCAAGCCGTAATCGTTGCAGAGTGTCACGAAGTGCGTCTGGATCAGACCGTTGGTGCTGCAGCCGCAAACGAAGAACGTCGCGAACAGCACCCAGAAGATCGGTACTTTGGCTGCGTCTTTGAGCACGAGCAGCGGCGACATCAGCAATGACGCTAAGCCCATGCCTTGCGCAGGCGCCGGCGTGATCTTGTCTTCGCCATAGATCGGCAATTGCAGATCAACCGGCCGATCTTGCATCAGGATTGAGGCGATAACGCCGACCACTGCCAGCATGCCGGCGACGAAAATGAGCGCGACCCGCCAGCCAAATTGCGTGGTCAGCGCCGCGATCGGCGGCAGGAACACAAGCTGTCCGGTGGCGTTGCTCGCAGCCAGCATGCCCATCACCAGACCGCGCCGGTGATTGAACCAGCGCGTTGCCACCGTCGCGGCGAGCACCATCGCGGTCAGGCCGGTGCCGACGCCGACAACGACACCCCACAGCAGAATGAGCTGCCAGAGCTTTGTCATGAACAACGAGGAGAGCAGGCCGGCCATGATCAGCAGCATGGCGACGACGATGACGCGGCGGACGCCAAAGCGGTTCATGAAGGCTGCAGCAAACGGACCAAACAAACCGAACAGCATGATGCGCAGCGCCAGCGCCGATGAGATTTGCGCGTCGCTCCAGCCGAATTCTTTTTCCAGCGGCACGATCAGCACGCCCGGCGTGCCCATGGCGGCTGCAGTGACCAGCAGCGTCAAGAAGGTGACACCGACGACAACCCAGCCATAGTGGATGTCGCGGCGAGACAGTGCGGCAGCGAGCGATGTGGACATAGCGGCAAATTTCCGGGTAATTGCGATTAAATGATGATCATCATCATTGATGTTGCCTATTGATGATGGTCATCATATAATTTGTCAAGCGTCCGGCCCGCCCGCATGGCTGAGGCGCGCTGCGGGAGTCCCCGAAGAAGTCCCTGTGCCGAAAGAGCCGTTATGCGCGTGAGCCGTGAAAAAGTTGCCGAACACCGCGAGCGCATCATCGATGCGGCCGGTGACCTCTTCCGCGAAAAGGGTTTTGACGGCATCGGCGTCGCCGACATCATGAAGGCGGCGAACCTCACCCATGGCGGTTTTTATGGCCATTTCAGCTCGAAGGACGATCTTGTCGCCCAAGCGAGCCGCCGGGCCATGGCGCGCGCTGCCATCAACTGGGGCAAGATCGTCGCCGATGCTCCCGGCAAGCCGTATGAGGCGCTGCTGAAGCATTATCTCTCACCGCGGCACCGTGACGATCCCGGCACCGGCTGCGCCTTTGCCGCGTTGAGCGGCGACGCTGCGCGCTGTGGCGGCGACGTGCGCACCGCCTTCGCCGAGGGCCTGGAGCCGCTGATCGAGGTGATTGCCAAAGCGGTGCCGGGACGCACCAAGGCAATCAAGCGGCGCAGAGCCGTCGCTGCGCTCGCCGAATTGGTCGGCGCCGTCATCCTGTCCCGCGCTGTTGACGATACGGCGCTATCCGACGAAATCCTCGATGCCGCCCGGCATGAACTCTTGGCAGCGGCGGAGCGGTAAAAGCTCCCGGACTCTGTTCCCTAAATGTTCTTGATGCCATGGGGCGATTGAGCTACTCTCCCGTGTAGGCGCGGCGGGCATTTTTGCGGCTTCGCCTGCTTTCTGGGGCTGAGATGGTTCAGCGCGTCTCCACCGTCGCTTTCGAGGGCATCGAGGTCCGGCCCGTCGACGTCCAGGTGCAGGTTGCGCCGGGCTTACCCGCCTTCGCCATTGTCGGTTTGCCGGACAAGGCCGTGTCCGAAGCGCGCGAGCGGGTGCGCTCGGCGCTGATTGCCTCGGGACTGGCGCTGCCGGCGCGCCGCATCACCATCAATCTCGCGCCCGCCGATCTGCCGAAGGAAGGCAGTCATTATGACCTGCCGATCGCGCTTGGGCTCATGGCGGCGATCGGCGCCATTCCGCATGACGCGCTTTCCGGTTTCACGGTGCTTGGCGAACTCGGGCTCGACGGCTCGATCGCGCCGGTCGCGGGCGTCCTTCCTGCCGCCATCGGCGCCAATGCGCGCGGCGAGGGCTTGATGTGTCCGGCGGCCTGCGGACCGGAAGCGGCCTGGGCCAGCCCCGAGATCGAGATCATCGCCGCGTCGTCGCTCATTCAGCTCGCCAATCACTTCAAGGGAACGCAGGTGCTGTCGCGGCCGCAGCCGAAAATTCTCGATGTCACCGGACCCACGCTCGACCTCGCCGACATCAAGGGCCAGGAAAGTGCCAAGCGCGCGCTCGAAGTCGCCGCGGCAGGCGGCCATAACCTGCTGATGGTCGGTCCGCCCGGCTCCGGCAAATCCATGCTGGCGGCACGGCTACCTTCCATTTTGCCGCCGCTTGCGCCCGCCGAGCTTCTCGGCATTAGGTAGCAAACTCACCACTGAAACCATTGAGGTTTTTGCGCCTTTGGCCGAGGGGTTCTCGAAATGAGCGCCTTGCCAAGATTCGGGGATTTCGACCGCAACCATGCGGTGGGACATCTTTGGCTTGCAATTTGGCGAATATCCTACAAAGTGGCGCCGTGTGACGGGGTTCGTGGCGTTGCTTTGGGGATGGCCGGTCCAGCAATAACACTGGATTTGCGGTTCAGGGTGGTTCGCCCTGAGCAAGAGATTTTTATTGTCTTCCCCGGCCAGAACTACGCGCTCTATTCTTATTTCGTCACGAACCAACGCATTTTCCCCGAACTGCCCGGCCTCGATCTGCTCCCCAAAATTCGGATGGCACAGCAGCCGGATTTGGACGCCAAGCTGCTGCGGGCGCGGGCGCTCAACGTTTGGCATTCTGGCGGTCGTAAGGACGATACCCGGCCAAGCCGACAATTAAGCGATTACAGAAACAGGCGCGCGCCGAAATGGCTGCCTCAGACGCGCGGTGTTTTGATGGGGTTTTTTGATCGCGCCAAAAAGGGAGACTTGGTTGTTGTCCCGCCAAGCTCAATTTTCGAGAAAGTTCTGATCGGCGAATTGTTGGACGATAATTTCGAGGAGGCTACGCTCCCTGAATTATGGGAGCGCGACGCGGTGCCGACTCGCCGTGTGCGTTGGCTGGCGACGCCGCTGCGCGGCGAATGTTCAGTTGAACTCCAGCGGCGTTTTCCGAGTCCAAATGCCGTCAGGATTTTGGATCGTGAAGCGCGTGGGGAAATCTATTCATTGGCGTACGGCTCCTATTCCATTGAAGACAGCTTCACATCCAAGTTCGACGTGACCAGCGCCGATTTCAATACGATTGATGACTACCGGCTGCAGCAGCTTTTCAATTCAATTGCCGCCCTTTCGGAACTATCCGAAACAGGCCAAGCCGACGCGCAAAAAACGGTAAGTAAAACAACGAGTTGGGACGATATAATTGCGTTCCTGACCGATCCGAACTACATACCCGATCTGGCAGTTGACATAAGCTCGCCTGGTACGGTGATCTTAACATGTCGCAAGGCTGTCCCATTCGTCGCGCAAGCCTTATTGGCGCTTACCATTCTCGGCGCCGATGTCGTCTGGACTGCGGCTCAAGCGCAACAGATTACGATCCAAAACACGCAAGCTCCGCCAAACGACGCATGCACGGCCGACGTTGCGAAAGAGGTTTTGGAGCAATTGACGATGATGGGCTACGCGCGCTGGCAGTTGATGTGCAAGCAAGCCGAGGCCCTTCGCGCGAGCACTGGGCTGAAAGAGCAAAGCACTGTGAAGCAAGCTCCAGATGTGAAAGCAGCGACCCCGGTTGGGCAAGATAAGTCGAAGAAATGACGATTAAGACGCCGAAATATCTTGTCGACATGTGGCACGTTGCGACGCGGCCAGCGGGTATGCTTGCGTTGCTTTATGCCCTAGCGGCGTTTGTGGCGGGCTTTGGCGCGGACCTATGGAAGGAATCCAAGCATAGCCGCTTCGACCGTATTGCCGAGTTGGCGCAGTCATTCAACGAAACAACTGCCGAATTTGACGCGCTAGTTGCCGCAATGGCGAACGGCATTATGGATTCTGGAAAATCAGACGCGGATGATCGAGCCAAACTGATAAAGAACCTGAATCAGCAATATTCGGAGGTCGATGAACTCGCTCCAGTCGTCAAATCGAATGCAACCGTCGACACCTATAAGAAGTCCCTGTCTGCGCTGAATGCCGTTCTCCCGGCCGTCAACGATCCGCAATCAATGAAGTCGTACTGGGGTCGTGTGAGTGACGTTCTGGTGGCGCGGCGCACCCTTAGGACCGAACTCAATAAAAAGGCTGACTTAGGCGTTGATTAAACGTCCGCGATATTGACGGCTTCGCAGCCGATTGCCGCAAGAGACGCCAGGAAAAAAGTCGCAGCGAAAGTGCCTCGGCTTAGCTTGCTGGCGATAGAGGCTTCGGTTTCATCAAGGTTGTGTTTTTTGAGCCGTTCGGCGAGTTCTTTGTAGCTCACGTCTGCCCGCTTCAATTCGGCCTTCAAAAGCCGTTTGGCTCGATCCTCCCAGGAAAGTTGTTTCTGCGGCATACGAATCCTTTCATCGGCGAATGGTTCATAGCATATATGACATTTTCCTGTTGACAATGATGTCATATACGCTATGGTCATGGCATAAACGCCATGACACAGCACTTCCTCCTTTCCTCACACGCCCGGTCGCTCTCGTTAGCGACTGTGGCCCGTATGAGCGATGAGGAAGCCTACGATGCGTTTAAATTGGTCCGCTGGTCTGACAATGCAGGCGAGCCATACTGCCCCCGCTGCCACTGTGCAGCCCTCTATAGCTACCGCACGCGGAAGCTTTGGAAATGCAAATCGTGTTCGCACCAATTCAGCGTCACGTCCGGCACGATCTTCGCCAGCCGCAAACTGCCTGTCAGGGACTATCTGTTAGCAATCGCAATATTTGTGAACGGCGCGAAGGGTCATAGCGCGCTTCAATTGAGCCGCGATCTCGATTGCCAGTACAAGACGGCATTCGTTCTCAGCCACAAGCTTCGCGAAGCCCTCGCCGATGAAATGAAGGACCGTACCGTGTCCGGCGAGGTCGAAGTCGATGGTGCGTATTTCGGCGGCTACGTCAAACCAGCGAACAATAAAGAGAACCGCCGTGACCGGCGGCTCTGGAAAAACCAATCTGGCAAGCGGCGCTGCGTCGTCATCATGCGGGAACGGGAGGGCGCAACGCTGCCTTTCGTCTGCCGCTCCGAGGACTTTGCGGTCCCGGCAATTCAGGAACGGGTAAAGGCTGGGAGCGTCGTGTATGCTGACGAAGCGTCGTGCTGGGACACGCTTCATGCCAAGTATCTCACGAAGCGGATCAATCACTCGGTCGCCTATTCGAGCGACGACGCCTGCACCAATCAAGCAGAAAGCTTTTTTAGCCGGTTGCGCCGGGCGGAAATCGGAACGCACCACCATATCGCCGGGCCGTATCTCAATGCCTACGCCAGCGAAATGTCATGGCGTGAGGATAACCGGCGCAAGAGCACCGGCGAGCTTTATCTGGCGATGGCCGATGCCGCTCTAAAGCATCCAGTGTCGCGGCAGTGGAAAGGATATTGGCAGCGCTGTAATCTCTAGTTCGACCCGAAGTTGAACGAAGGGAGAAATCAGGCAATGCCAAATCAAAACGTGAGAGCACTATTGTCGAAAATTCGGGAGGCCAAGCCGAACGATCCTCATTTGAAAATAGCGACGATAGATGGTGCTACGCACTCGGGCACAATCGCCGACCTTCAAACGGAGGCTGTAATCTTGACGATGGGATTTAATCGGACCGGGGGTAACCCAGAAGGGACACCGGGCAGAATCCTAATTCCTATCGACATGATAGCTTCAGTTACTACTTCCGTGGTCTAGTCAGCGAACAAGCGCCCACAACATATATTGCCCTGGTCCTTGATCGGATTTTACAACGCCGTTTTCCCTTTGGCCGCGTAGGGAAACACCGACGCGCTTTGTCATGAGCCGCAGGAGCTTTTGATCTTCGCGGTTCAAAGCCCGTTCAGTGAGCAATTGCAGGGCAATGTCACGGCACGTAAGCGGCTCACTCGCCTGCCGTAAGATGCTTAGACAAATCCGGCTCATCTGGCCGCGATTGCTCCAATCCTTCGGCGGTCGAAAGGCTTTTGGCTGAATCGTCTCGACCTTAAAATCCGGCTCGAATTGCAGAATTGTTTGATCGAGGTTTTCTAAGTCGATGACCATCCGGCGCAAAGACTCGTGAGCCTTTTCGATGTCGCCTGCCAATTGGGCGCGGCGCTTAACGAGGCCGGAAACGACAAAGGCGTTCATAGGAACGTCCAAACAAGCCAAGCCATCAAAAACGCGACGCAGATCACGAAACCCAAGCTCGCCGCGTCCTGTCTGAGAAGCCAACGGATCATGCCGCCACAGTAGCGTGGCGGGCAGCATAGGCCGAGAGCTTCCTAGGTGAGTTTGCTACCTAATGCCGGAGCTTCTGGAAGTCTCGATGGTGGCGTCGATCGCGGGTGAGATCAAAGGCGGCGCGCTGACCAATCGGCGCCCGTTCCGTGCGCCGCATCATTCCGCCAGCATGCCGGCGCTGGTCGGTGGCGGTCTGCACGCGCGACCGGGTGAAATTTCACTGGCGCATCACGGCGTGCTGTTTCTCGACGAACTGCCGGAGTTCGCGCCGCAAGTTTTGGATTCGCTCCGGCAGCCGCTAGAAACCGGCGAGGTCGCAATTGTGCGCGCCAATCATCGTGCCACGTATCCGGCGCGCTTCATGCTGGTTGGAGCAATGAATCCCTGCCGTTGTGGCAAAGCTGACGAGCCGGGCTTTACATGCCGCCGCGGTCCCAACACGCGCTGCAAGGCCGATTATCAGACACGAATGTCCGGCCCGCTGCTCGACCGCATCGATCTGCATATCGAAGTGCCGGCAGTGACCGCGGCCGATCTCATTCTGCCGCCACCGGCCGAAGGCAGCCGTGAAATAGCCGCGCGGGTCGCCGCGGCGCGCGAGCGTCAGGTCGCGCGTTACGCCGCAATCGGCCTGCCGCATGTCCGCAGCAATGCTGTCGTATCCGGCACAGTGCTGGAAGATGTAGCTAAACCTGACGCGAGCGGCATGGCGCTGTTACGCGAAGCCGCCGACGCGATGCGGCTTTCCGCCCGTGGCTATCATCGCGTCTTGCGGGTGGCGCGCACGCTCGCCGATCTCGACGGCCTCGACAAAGTCGGCCGCGTGCATCTTGCCGAAGCGCTGTCCTATCGTGCGCTCAGTGATGAAGTGAGACGCGCGGCTTAGAGCATGATCCGGAAAAGTGGATACCGGTTTTCCGAAAAGATCATGTTCCAACTAAAATAAGCTACCCAGCGGCATTGGTAACATTAAGACTGCCGCGCATGCCGATGGCGGAGAGGAATTCTTGCCGCGTCTTGGCGTCGCTGCGGAAGGTGCCGAGCATGCGGCTAGTCACCATGGTGACGCCCGGCTTATGCACGCCCCGCGTCGTCATACATTGATGCGTCGCTTCGGTAACCACGGCGACACCGTGCGGCTTGAGCACCGATTCAAGGCATGACGCGATTTGCGCCGTCATCTTTTCCTGAATTTGCAGCCGTTTCGCGAACACTTCGACCAGCCGCGCCAGTTTGGAAATGCCGACGACACGATTGCGCGGCAGATAGCCGATATGCACTCGGCCGATGATCGGCGCGAGATGATGCTCGCAATGCGACTCAAAGCGGATATCGCGCAGCACGACGACATCATCATAGCCGCCGGTCTCTTCGAAGGTGCGTTTGAGATATTCGCCCGGATCGTCGTTATAGCCGGCGAACCATTCCTCATAAGCGCGCACGACGCGCGCCGGCGTGGCGCGCAAGCCCTCGCGATCCGGATCGTCACCGGTCCAGAGCAGAAGCGTGCGCACCGCCGCTTCGGCCTCGTCCCGCGACGGCCGCTCGGGCTTTTTCCGCGCGGTCGCTTTCGCCCGCGCGGGCTTGGAACTTACGGTTTTAGCCATTCACGATCTCCCGGCGGGCCGTTTTTGTTACGCAGCAATGAATACGTATCGACGATACGTCCGGATCATTTTAACAAAGCGTCAACCGTTCCACCAATCGCAGTGCCGCCGCGGCAAAACGCAGCTGCGGATTGCAAGCAATGCGCAAGGTTCCTGAGCGAAAATCGTTATTACCGCATCGCTATCCGGGCGCTTACCGACTGAACGAAGCCGCGCCGGGCGGGGACAGGAACCATGCGGCCGCGCACGACACTCGGACGATCCGCCATCTTCACCCGCCGGCTATTCTCATTGGTGATCCGCGCCGCCGCGATCACCTCGATGTCGTTTGCCGTCGCCTTCGGCTTTCTGTCCGGCACGATGTCACAAGCGGGGCATTACGACCCCAATTCGTTTGCCATCGGCGTTGCAGCCATGTTTGGCGCCGCCTGCGGTGGGCTGGGACTCATGATTTCCCGCGTCCGCCAGATGAAAGGCGAGCTGCGCCAGCTCGAGGGCCGGCTCGACGCGGCGGAAGACCGCAATTGGGAAATCAAGGAAGCCCAGGAGCGGGTGCAGAACTTCTTCGAGGCGCAGGGCGACGTGATCGTGCGCCGCTCCGCCGACGGCACCATCACTTTTGCCAATGACGCGTTTTGCGCCTTGGCCGGCCGCGCCCGCGAAGAACTCCTCCACACCGCGTTCACGCTGCCGGTCGAAGAGCAAGGTGACACGACGGTGCTGCCGGACGGCACGGCAGTGCACGATCAGAAAATCGCAGCGCCTGGGCCGGGTGACGCGCGCTGGATCGCCTGGCGCGAAGCGACCGTCCGCGCCGATCGCGGCAGTGAAATGCAGAGCGTCGGCCGCGATGTGACCGATCGGGTCTTGGCGGAGCAGGCGCTGGCGGATGCCCGTGATCAGGCCGAGGCAGCAAACCGGGCGAAGACGCGTTTCCTTGCCATGGCGTCGCATGAGATTCGCACGCCGCTCAACGGCATTCTCGGCATGGCCGACCTCCTCAGCGACACGCCGCTCTCCTCCGAACAGGCGACCTATCTTACCGCGATGAAGACCTCGGGCGGCACCTTGATGTCGTTCATCGAAGAGCTGCTCGATCTCGCCAAGATCGAATCCGGACGGCTCGATCTCGCGCCGCGGCCTTTTGCGCTGGCCGCCTTTGTCGAAGAAGCAGTCGAGCTCTTGGGGCCGCGCGCTCAGGCCAGGGGTCTCGAAATCTGCGGCTATGTCGACGAACGTCTGCCGGCACGGGTTGTCGGCGACGCGGCACGGCTGCGCCAAGTGCTGTTCAACCTCGTCGGCAACGCGATCAAATTCACCGAGAGTGGCGGCGTCTCCATCATCATCGAGCCCGGCGCGGCGGCGAATGACGTTGTCATCACCGTGCGCGACACCGGCATCGGTATCGCGCCCGAAGATCAGGCGCGTGTCTTCCTCGAATTCGAACAGGCCGATGTCGGCTCGACCCGCAAATTCGGCGGCATCGGGCTCGGTCTGACCATCTCGACGCGCATTATCGAGCGCATGGCCGGCTCGATCTCCATCGAGAGCCACGAGACCGAGGGCTCGAGCTTCCATGTTTGCCTCCCGCTGCCGCGCGCGGAGGATGCCGATGACACGGCTTTCATCGTGCCGGACTTGACCGGTGAAGAAGTCTTGATCGTCGCCCCGGCCGCGATCGAAGCGTCATTGCTGGCGCGGCGGCTGCAGCGCTGGGGCGCACGCACGACCATCGTTCCCGAAGGCCAAGTCGCCGCGGCGCTGTTGCCGGAACGGATATGGAGCGCCGTGTTGATCGACCACGCGCTTGGCACCGCGCCGAGCGCAGCATTAGCGCGATTGACCTCTACGGTTCCGCGCCGGATCGTGCTGGTGACGCCGGCGATGCGTCATGAGCTCGCACCACTCAAGGACGGCGGTTTCACGGGTTATCTGATCAAACCGGTGCGCGCGACTTCGCTTGCTGCGCGCTTCTCTCGCGACGACGGCTTCGAAAGCATACCCGCCGGCGATCCCATCGAGACGGCACGGCCACTTCCCGCCGGCAGCGGCTTGTCGATCCTGGTGGCCGAAGACAATGAGATCAATGCGCTGCTGACGCGTACCATGCTCACCAAGCTCGGCCATCGTCCGACCATGGTTGGGACTGGCAGCGCAGCCGTCGAATGCTGGATTGCCGCGCGAACGGCCGGCATGCCGTTCGATCGCGTGCTGATGGATCTGCACATGCCGGGCATGGACGGGCTCGAAGCCGCGCGCCGTATCCGCGACATCGAAGCCGACATCACGGCGACGCCGACACAGATTATCGCGCTGACGGCCAATGCCTCGCCGGAAGATCGCGACGCGGCGCTTGCCGCCGGAATGGACGATTTTCTGGTGAAACCGCTCGATCGCGACCAGCTCGCAGCCGCGATCTCCGGCACCCATAGAGCGGCGGTCGCGGCTTAAATCCTACAGGCGCCGCAGCGCCACTTCCTCGACCCGGTGGCTTTTGCTCTTTTTCAGAATGAGATCGGCGCGCTGCCGCGTTGGCAGGATATTTTCGTGCAAGTTCAGGAGATTGATCTGATTCCAGATCGAGGTCGCGGTCGCGACCGCGTCATCGTCCGAGATCTTTGCGTAACGGTGGAAATAGGATTTGGGATCCGCAAACGACGTGACGCGCAACGCGAGAAAGCGTGCGACATACCACGACAGGAGCACATCTTCGTCGGCGTCAAGATAGACCGAGAAATCGAAGAAGTCGGAGACGAAAGGAATGGCCGTGCCATCCTTCGGCAGCCGGCCAGCCTGCAGCACATTGAGGCCTTCGACGATCAGAATCTCGGGCCGGTCGATCTCGATCCACTGGTTCGGAATGACGTCATAGATCAGATGCGAATAGACCGGCGCGCGTACCGGGTGCCGGCCGGCTTTGATGTCGGAGAGAAAGCGCAGCAAGGCCGGCAGGTCATAGCTTTCGGGAAAGCCTTTCTTCTCCATCAGGCCTTCGCGAACCAGCACCGCATTGGGGAAGAGAAAGCCGTCGGTGGTGATGAGATCGACTTTCGGCACATGAGGCCAGCGCGCCAGCAGCGCCTGCAACACACGCGCGGTGGTCGATTTACCGACCGCTACCGAACCGCCGACGCCGATAATGTAGGGCATTTTGGCGTCTTCGGTGCCGAGGAAGCTCTGCTGCGCGCGAAACAGTTTTTGCGTCGTGCCGACATAAAGCGACAACAACCGCGATAGCGGCAGATAAATCTCTTCGACCTCCGTCATATCGAGACGATCATGCATCGAACGCAGCCGTGTGACCTCGGCCGGATCGAGGGTCATCGGCGTGTCTTCGCGAAGCGTCGCCCATTCGTCGCGTGAGAACACACGGTAAGGCGAGACGTCGTCTTCGGTGCGCTGTTCCATGCCGGACCTTCGGCCGCCTTACCCGCTTTTGCGCGAGGCCTTTTCGTCGAGGCCGGATTGCCGGGTGCGCGCGCCAAGCTCGGCCTCGACCTCATCGAGCGTGATGCCACGGGCATGGAGAACGACCAGAAGATGATAGAGCACGTCAGCGGCCTCGCCGGTCATGTGGCTTTTATCTTCGCCAATCGCCGCGATGGCCGCTTCCACCGCTTCCTCGCCGAGCTTCTTGGCGCAATGCAGGACGCCGCGGTCGAGGAGCTTGCGGGTATAGGAAACATCGGCGCTTTCCAGGGCGCGGGCCTGGATGCGCTTTTCGAGATCGTGAAGCGTGAACGCGGTCATGTGTTTTCCTTAGCACCTCCGGCTTGGGGCGGGGAGAGCGCATTGCGCTGGTGGCATGCCGCGATCGGGTTTTGACGTTAATATCGGCGCATGACCAAACCGGCCGTCGACTTCTGGTTCGATTTTGCCTCGACCTATTCGTATCTGGCTGCGGCGCGGATCCGCACGCTCGCGGCCGATATGAAGGTCGCGATAACCTTCCGGCCATTCCTGCTCGGGCCGATTTTCAAGACTCAAGGCTGGGACACCTCGCCGTTCAATCTTTATCCGGCCAAGGGCCGCTATATGTGGCGGGATCTCGAACGGCAATGCGCCGATCAGGGTCTGCCGCTCAAGCGTCCCGATCCCTTTCCGCAGCACAGCGTTCTCGCGGCGCGTGTCGCCTTGATCGGACTCGGCCAAGATTGGGGTGACGATTTTTGTGTCAACGTCTTTCGCGCTCAATTTGGCGAGGGACGATCGATCAGCGAACCGGCGACGCTCGCCGCCGTTCTCGCGGACCTGAATGTTGTGGCAGAGCCGGTCCTTGCGGCCGCGCAAGCCGATGACAACAAAGCCCGTCTGCGCACGCAGACCGAAGACGCGGCACGGTACAATATTTTCGGCGCACCAAGTTTCACGACAAGTGATGGCGAATTATTCTGGGGCAATGATCGGCTAGAGCAGGCTTTGGCCTGGGCCAGACGGCTTGGTTGAAATGCAGAGCTAAGGATCTAGCCGCACCGGCAGCCCGGCATGCGCCATAAAATCTTTGGCCTGGCGCACCGAATATTCGCCGAAATGAAAGATCGAGGCGGCGAGCACCGCACTGGCATGACCGTCGCGGATGCCATCGACGAGATGGTCGAGATTGCCGACGCCGCCAGAAGCGATCACTGGAATAGGCACGGCATCGGCGATCGCGCGAGTAAGCGCGATATCGAAGCCACGCCGCGTGCCGTCGCGATCCATTGAAGTCAAAAGGATTTCGCCGGCGCCGAGCGCAGTAACTTCACGGGCATAGTCGATTGCATCGATACCGGTCGGATTGCGGCCGCCATGGGTGAAAATTTCCCAGCGCGGCGGCTCACCGGGCGTGGCCACGCTTTTGGCATCGATCGCGACCACGATGCATTGGTCGCCGAATTTTTCCGCGGCCTCTTTGACGAAGGCGCGTCGTGCGACGGCCGCGGTATTGATCGACACCTTATCGGCGCCCGATGTAAGCAACGCACGGATGTCTTCGATAGTGCGCACGCCGCCGCCGACAGTCAGCGGCATGAAACAGGCTTCGGCGGTCCGCCGCACCACGTCGAGCATAATGCCGCGATTCTCGTGGCTTGCAGTGATGTCGAGAAATGTCAGCTCGTCAGCGCCCGCCTCGTCATAAGCGATCGCGGATTCGACTGGATCGCCGGCGTCGCGCAGATTGACGAAATTGATGCCCTTGACGACGCGGCCGTCTTTAACGTCGAGACAGGGGATGATGCGGACCTTGAACATCAGTCCACCGTCCGCGCGGCATGCAGCATCGCCAGCGCTTTCTCGACATCGATACGCCCGTCATAAAGCGCGCGACCGGCAATAGCGCCTTCGAGTCTTTTCGCGCGCGGTTCCAGCAACAAGCGCACGTCTTCCAGAGAAGCGAGACCACCCGAGGCAATAACGGGAATAGACACTTTGTCCGCGAGTGCGATGGTGGCGTCGAGATTGAGGCCTTTGAGCATTCCGTCGCGCGATACGTCGGTGTAGACGATCGAAGCGACGCCGGCGTCTTCAAAGCGGTGCGCGATATCGAGCGCGGTGAGTTCGGAGGTTTCCGCCCAGCCTTCAACGGCAACTTTGCCGTCGCGCGCATCGAGCCCGACAGCGACGCGGCCGGGATGCGCACGCGCGGCTTCTTTGACCAATGCCGGATCGCGGACCGCCGCTGTGCCGATGATCACACGACTGATGCCTTTATTGAGCCAGCCATCGATGGTGGCGCGGTCGCGGATGCCGCCACCGAGTTGCACCGGGATTTTCACCGCACTCAGGATGTTTTCCACCGCAGCCGCATTGATCGGCTTGCCGGCAAAAGCGCCGTCGAGATCGACCAAGTGCAAATAGGTGAAGCCCTGCTCCGCGAAGCTTCGTGCCTGCGCCGCCGGATCGCGATTGAACACGGTCGCGCGCGCCATATCACCTTGTCGCAGGCGCACAGCTTCGCCATTCTTCAAATCGATAGCTGGAAACAGAATCATCGATTGATCTCGACCAACAAGGTTTCCCAGCCCGGCACGTCACGGCCTCCAGCGTAGGAAATTCGCAATCAGCGCGAGGCCGAGCCGCTGGCTCTTCTCAGGATGGAATTGCGTGCCGACGATATTGTCGCGGCCGACCGCCGCTGTGACCGCACCGCCGTAATCGGCAGTGGCAACGAGGTCGCTCTGCTGCGACGGCTTGAGGTGAAAGGAATGCACGAAATAAGCGTGCCGCCCCTCCGATCCCAATGTGAGACCCTCGAACAACGGGTGCGCATGATCGATCGTGAGCGTGTTCCAGCCCATATGCGGAATTTTCAGATCCGGATCGCTGGGCGCGATGCGATCGACCTCGCCGGGAATCC
Organism: Xanthobacteraceae bacterium; assembly: GCA_036271715.1. GTDB lineage: Bacteria > Pseudomonadota > Alphaproteobacteria > Rhizobiales > Xanthobacteraceae > BOG-931. The sequence continues at coordinate 103,954 of DATBAD010000066.1, read as the reverse complement.
AACCGAGTCCATCGCTCACTTCATATTCGCGGCCGCGTTCGGCCAGAAGCTGCATGCCGACGCAGATGCCGAAAAACGGCCGGCCCTTGCCGCGCACTGTTTCCTCGAGTGCTTCGACCATGCCGTCGACGTCATCGAGACCGCGCCGGCAATCGGCGAAAGCGCCGACACCCGGCAGCACCACCCGGTCGGCGCGTGCAACGACGGCCGGATCGCGGGTGACGACGATCGGCTGATCCAATCCGGACTCGCGCGCCGCACGCTCGAACGCCTTGGCCGCGGAGTGCAGATTGCCGGAGCCGTAATCGACGATAGCCACACTCACCGCGAGGACCCCGGCTCAGGAAACAGCCCAATCACTCCGGAAGAACCCGCGGGTGGCGGCGAAGACTGTCCGGCGGACGACGCCGGTGGATATGCCGACGGCGACGCCGGGCCCCTCCCGCGATTTGCCCCTTGGCGAATCCAAGTGTCGAAAAAGCGCAATTCCGCATCTTCGACCTTATCGCCGCTGACCACGCCAACATTGCGCCAACCGCGGCGGCGCAGCGTGAAGCGCCGCAAGGTGGCGGCTTCAAGTCCGACCAAAAACGAAATCAAAATCGCAGTCAGCGTGATCAGAAAGGCTGACGCGCCGAGAAAACGCAGTCCGGTTTCGATCACGCCCGAGATAACGAGATAGAGGACCAGCACCAGCCACAGCCGGCGCCGAAGCATCCAGAGCGGCGCCAGCAGGAAGGCCCAGACATAGAAACCGTCGCGGACAAACACAAAGCGCTGCGGATCGATCGTCGTGTCGGCGTATCGCAGCGGCGGTTCGTGGACGGTGAAGACTGACATTGTCGTTGTTCGGGGTATCTTGTTTGCGGGTTTTCAGAAACGCGAAGCCAGCTTGGCCTGCCCATTATCTAGGAAGCGCCGCGGCTAAAGAAAACCGGTGCTTCAGCTTCGTCTTAGCCGCCCAGCGTCCCTTTGGTCGAAGGCACTTCATTGGCGGCCCGGGCATCGATGGCAACAGCCGCCCGCAGCGCTCGTGCCAGACCTTTGAAGCAGGACTCGGCGATATGATGATCGTTCGAGCCGTAAAGCGTTGCGACATGGAGCGTCACCGCGGCGTTGACCGCGAAGGCCTGGAACCATTCCTGCACAAGTGCCGTGTCGAACTCGCCGATTTTGGCGCGGCCGAAATCGACCTTGAACACCAGAAACGGCCGACCAGAAATGTCGAGCGCGACACGCGTGAGCGCTTCGTCCATCGGCAGATGGACGTCGGAATAGCGGGTGATCCCCTTCATATCGCCAAGCGCCTCTTTTAACGCCTGGCCGAGCGCAATGCCGACATCTTCGGTGGTGTGATGCGCGTCGATATGCAGGTCGCCCTTGGCTTTGACGCTGATATCGACGCGGGAATGCCGCGCCAAAAGGTCGAGCATATGATCGAGGAAGCCGATCCCGGTCGCGATTGACGACGCGCCGGTACCGTCGAGATCGATGGCGATCTCAACATCGGTTTCCTTGGTCTTCCGCTTGACCGAAGCCTTACGCATGAGAAGCCTTACACATGAGAAGCTTTGCGCACGAGAGTTCTCTGGGAACGCGGGCCTTGTAACAGGGCTTTTTGTACGCCGCCACTGGCATGACCGCATTTGCAATGGTGCCGGGCAGACCCTAAATCATGCCGGAGCAAGGGTTTTCCGGATTCGCGCGGGTCTTATTGCGCAAGGTCTTACCGAATATGTCATTTACCCAAACCGCAGATGCCAGCCTCTGGCACGGCACCACCATCCTCACCGTCCGCAAAGGCGGCGTGGTCGCGGTCGGTGGCGACGGCCAGGTGTCGATCGGCCAAACCATCGTCAAAGCCAATGCCAAGAAGGTCCGCCGCCTGGGTGGCGGAGCCGTTATCGGCGGATTTGCCGGCGCCACAGCCGATGCCTTTACGCTGTTCGAGCGCCTGGAATCGAAGCTCGAGCAATATCCCGGGCAGCTGACCCGTGCCGCGGTCGAGCTTGCGAAAGACTGGCGCACCGACCGTTTCCTGCGCCGGCTCGAAGCCATGATGATCGTCGCCGATAAAGACGTTTCGCTGGTGCTCACCGGGACCGGCGACGTGCTCGAACCGGAAGCCGGCATTGTCGGCATCGGCTCCGGTGGCAATTATGCTCTCGCCGCCGCGCGTGCGCTCGCCGACGGTCCGCTCGACGCGGAGGCGATCGTACGCCGCTCCCTCGATATCGCGGCCGATATTTGCGTCTACACCAATCGCAATCTCACGGTCGAAATGCTGAAAGCCTGAGCGTCAATTCCCGACACGACAATAGTATCCGCCATGATGGCTCACTCTCTCACATTGGTTGCAACTTGGGCCGCAACTCTCGCGGAGAAGGCGCGGCGTGCGCCAGTCTGGGCGATGGTTCTGATTATCGCCGCGATGCTCTCCGTGCAGGCCGGCTTTGAATTCGCCATCGGCCGTGTCCCGATGTGCACCTGCGGCACCATCAAATTATGGGTCGGCGGCAGTACCAGCCCGGAAACTTCGCAGCAGATTTTCGACTGGTACTCACTGTCCCACGTCATCCACGGCTTCGGCCTTTACGGGCTCACGTGGCTATTGCTGCCGCGCGCGCCGATCGCGGCACGCTTGATCCTTGCGGTCGCAGTCGAATGCAGCTGGGAGATGTTGGAGAACACCAATCTCATCATTGATCGCTATCGTGCTGGCACCATCTCGCTCAATTACTACGGCGATAGCATCGTCAATTCGATCTCCGATACCTCGACGATGATGTTTGGTTTCGGTCTCGCCTATTGGCTTCCGGTCTGGACCATCGTCACGGCAGCGGTTCTGCTGGAGGCTCTGGCAGGGTACGTCATTCGCGACAACCTGACACTGAACATCATCATGCTTATCTATCCGTTCGAAGCTATCCGCGCTTGGCAGGGCGGAGCGTCGGTTCACTAGAGGAATTCGTTGATGGTCCATAACGCATGACCGACTTCTCCCCGCGTGAAATCGTTTCCGAACTCGACCGTTTCATCGTCGGCCAAGGCGATGCCAAACGTGCGGTGGCCATCGCGCTGCGCAATCGCTGGCGCCGGCTGCGGCTCGACGATCGGCTGCGTGAGGAAGTGCTACCGAAAAACATCCTGATGATCGGCCCGACCGGCGTCGGCAAAACCGAAATCTCCCGCCGGCTGGCGAAGCTCGCCGGCGCGCCGTTCCTGAAAGTCGAAGCGACGAAATTCACCGAAGTCGGCTATGTCGGCCGCGATGTCGAACAAATCGTGCGCGATCTGGTCGAAGTCGCGATCACGCAGACACGCGAGAAAAAGCGCAAAGATGTCGAGGCGCGCGCCCAGCAGGCGGCCGAAGATCGCGTACTCGATGCGCTGGTCGGCGCCAATGCCAGCGCCTCGACCAAGGAAGCATTCCGCAAAAAGCTTCGCAGCGGTGAACTCAACGACAAGGAAATCGAGATCGAAGTGCAGGCCGCCGGCAGCAACATGCCGATGTTCGATATTCCCGGCCTGCCGGGTGCGCAGATGGGCGCGATCTCGATCGGCGATATTTTCGGCAAGCTCGGCGGCGGCGGCCGCACCAAGACGCGCCGCGTTACCGTGCATGATTCCTACGAGCTCCTGATCAACGAGGAATCCGACAAATTGCTCGACACCGATCAGCTCACCCAGGAAGCGATCAAGGTGGTCGAGAATAACGGCATCGTCTTCCTCGATGAGATCGACAAAATCTGCGCGCGCGACGGCCGCGTCGGCGGCGATGTGTCACGTGAAGGCGTGCAGCGCGATCTATTGCCGCTGATCGAGGGCACTACGGTCGCCACCAAGCACGGCACGGTGAAAACCGACCACATCCTCTTCATCGCATCGGGTGCGTTTCATATTTCCAAGCCGTCCGATCTGCTGCCCGAACTGCAAGGCCGGCTGCCGATCAGGGTCGAATTGAAGCCGCTGGCGCGCGACGACCTCCGCCGCATTTTGACCGAACCGGAAGCCTCGCTGATCAAGCAATATATCGCGCTGATGGCGACCGAAGGTCTGACGCTCGAATTCACCGAAGACTCCATCGACGCCGTGGCCGATATCGCGGTGGCGGTGAATGCCAGCGTGGAAAATATCGGCGCGCGGCGATTACAGACCGTGATGGAGCGCGTGCTCGACGAGGTATCGTTCGGCGCGCCGGACCGTTCCGGCGAGACGGTGAAAATCGACGCCGCCTACGTACACAAACACGTCGGCGACCTCGCCAAGAATGCGGATCTGAGCCGATTTATTCTGTAACGGCGGCGACCGGACGCAGGCGCACACGAAACGGCGCTTCGCCCGCCTGCGGCTCGCGCTTCATGTCGCGAATCGCCGCCATCCATTTCTCGACCTGAGCGATCATCTGCAGATCGGAAGTGCCGATACGCGCGGACATCTTCAGCGGCGCGGCGATGGTCTGGGACATGACGCACTACTCCGAACTAAGGGCAAGCCGAACGCAAAGTCGTTATCGCAAAAGAGTTTGACCGTTTCTTTTGACGATTTCTTGCCCATTGTGCGGCAATCCAATTGTTAACCTTAACAACTGGATTAGCGGACACGCCGCAGCCGCACGTAAAGTGCGCCCTGGCCGCCATGGCTGACATGCGCCTCTTCGAAGCCGACGATCAGACTGCGAAATTCCGGCAGCGTGAGCCACAGCGGAACTTGACGCCGCAACACACCGCGCTCACTCGCGCCATCGGACAGACGCGTGCCCTTGCCGGTGACGACAAGCGCGATTTTTTTGCCGCCCGATTGAGCGCGGTGCAAAAAAGTCGACAATGCCGCGTGCGCTTCGTTCTGCGTCATACCGTGCAGGTCGATGCGCGCCTCGATGGCATCGCGGCCGCGTGCCAATCGCTGCTTCATGCGCCGGTCAAGCGGCGCCAGCGGCGGTGATTTTATCGGCAGCGCCGGAGCAATACGCGGCGCTGCGCGCATCGATGATCTTGCGCTGGCTGATTTCGGCGCGGCCAACTCGGACTTCGGTTTCGCTTTGGCCGGCCGCATCGGCGTAATCGAGCGAGCAACGTTCGACCACAACGCTTCTTCGTCATCGCTCAGCGTGCGACGGCTCATCGCTGAGGCCGAGCTTTCGGTTTCGGCTTAACGACAGACTTCGGCTGCGGCACATCATGCGCACCGGCCTCCTCCGGCGCGGGATCGACCGCAGTCGGATCTTCCATCGTGCTTGTGCTGAAGCTGAACGCGCTCGGCCGTTCGGGCGGCAGCGGCGTATCTCGCCCGGCCGCTATCGGATCGAGCTCGCGCGGCAGCAGCATCACGAAATCGCCGGGATGTTTGATCCGTCCGGCAATGCGCGCGGCCTCGTCGCCGGCGCCGAAATAAATATCCGCCCGCGCCGGACCGACGATCGCAGAGCCGGTGTCCTGGGCGACGACCAACCGGTCGAATTTCGTCATCACCTTATCGCCGGCGATCGGCAGATCGGCCTGAATGAAAAACGGCGTGCCGTAAGCATGCAGCGCACGATCGACGGCGATCGAGCGGCCAGGAACGAGCTGTACGCCTTCGCCGCCGACCGCTTCATCCTCGGTCGACAGATCGGTGATGCGGAAGAAGACGTAGGATTTGTTCAGCCGCCGGATGTCTTTCGCTTGATCCGGATTGGCTTCCATCCAATCACGGATGCTTTGCATCGACACCTGGTCTTTGCCCATGAGCTTGGCTTCGACCATGGCGCGGCCGACCGGCACATAAGGCCAGCCATTATGCGAGTCGTAATTGACACGCAGGATCGTGCCGTCTTCGAGACGGATGCGCGCCGAGCCTTGGATCTGCGCGAACAACACGTCGACCTGGTCGTGCAGATAACAGATTTCGAGATGCCAGCCGTCGAGTGCGCCATCTTCGATCTCGCCGCGTGTGTAATACGGCACGATTTTGCGGCGGCCTAAGCGGCGGCCAACCGTCGCGCCTTTACTCGGAAAAGCGTCACCGAGCCGGCGCTTGCCGGACACGACGAGATTCGGCGGCCGGCGGTAGAGCGGCGCGGTGAATTCGCCGGTTGGCACGCGCGAGCCCTGGATGATCGGCTCGTAATATCCGGTCAAGAAACCGTCGGTGTCGCCGATCCTGTTGATCCGGATGGGACGGAAATTGTCTTCGAAGAATTTTTTTGCGCCGGCATCATCCAGCGGGATCGCTGCGCGGGCCTGGGCACAAATATCTTTCAGCGCCGCCGGTATCGCCGGGAGGTAATCGCGCGAACGCTTGCGCTGGATATCAAGAACACGACAACTGCCGAGGAATGTTGCGAAGGCCGCAGCATGGTCGTCATTGTCCCAGCCGTCGATCGCTGTCCAGTCGACAGGCTCATATTGCGTGTCGGGAAATTTGATCGGTGTCTGTTCTTGACTGTGCGCCGAGAGACAAGCGCAAAGAAGAATGGCGGCAATGGCGGGGAGGACCGAAATGCGACGCGGTACCGGTCCCATGACAACTACCGGTCCCATGACGAATGTTACTGACCGGCTTCGGTCGCGATCACTTTCCAGTTCGGATCGCGCGAGGATACATCGCGCGCAAAGGTCCACACATCGGTCACGTCGGTCACTTTGTCGGCGCTGCCGTCGATCACGGCGCCGGCGCGATCACGCGTCACCGATACGAGCTTGGAAACGAAGCGCACGGTGACCTGCGCCATGCGATTGCGCAGTTCCGCGGCCGTGACAGTCGAGGCATCGATCGAAACGAAACGCGTCTCCGCCGTTTCACTCTTGCGTTCGCGCTCGGTGATCGCGGCATCGAAACCATCGAAAACTTCGCGCGAAAGCAGCCCGCGCAATTGCCGCCGGTCGCCGCTGGCGAATGCCGTGACAACCATTTCATAGGCAGCGCGCGCACCGGTAATGAAGTGCTTGGCGTCGAAACTCTGATCCGCAGCGGCGATCGCATCGAGCCCGGTATTCACGCTTGCATTGGTCTCGGCAACGTCTTTCCAGCGGTCGGCTGACGGGGGCGTGACATCGGCGGATCGCGGCGTCTGTTCGGCGGTTGGCCGCGGCGCAAGGGTGACGACCTTATCGGCGGCCGGACTGCGTACGGCGTCGCGGGCTGCGTAGGGATCGTAAGGCGGCCTCTCCCGGCCGGTCCGCTGGCCCAAAACGCTGCGCAGCCGCAGGAAGATGAACACCGCCAGCGCCAAGAAGATAATGGTGTAGATGTCGAACACGTCGGGCATTTCTCAAGACATCGCGCTTGGCGGACGGTTGAAGCGGTTCGGATCGTCCGAACCGCCGGAGGACGCCCGGTTCCTCCGCTCTATGTAGGCGCGCCGGGGAAGCCATCCAGGGGCTGCCAATCATGACCTAGCATGCCGACGCCGAACTTTAGACGATCAGTACCGCCGCGCCAACCTTGGAAGGCGGCATCTCTGGCATCGTTTTAGGCAAATCCGGCGGAAAATCGATGGCCTCACGTCCGTTATGACGGACAACCCGACCTTGTTTTCGCTCTTGGTCCGTTCTTGCCCGGTTCTGGCACCTGTCTTGGTACGTATCTTGGCCTGTTCTTACCTCTGTGTTAGCCAAGCCCCCGCATTTGGCGCGTACAGACGGAGTTCAGAATGTCGACCACAAACGGCGGTCCGCAGCCGCAAATTGATCCGTCGCTGGTGCCGCGCGTCGGCGTGCTGACCCAATATGTGAAGGACATGTCCTTCGAAAATCCGAATGCGCCGCGGTCAATGGGAGCGAACGCGAACCAGCCGGCCATCAATATCAATATCGGCGTCGAAGCGACGCCGATGAGCGAAACCGACATCGAAGTGACGCTGCGTTTAGAGGGCAAGGCCGAGTCACAAGGCCAAGGACCAAGCATGGTGCTGTTCGCCTTCGAACTGCTTTATTCGGGGCTGTTTCGCCTGGAAAATGTTCCGCAAGAAAGTCTGCAGCCGACGGTGATGATCGAATGTCCGCGCATCCTGTTTCCGTTCGCGCGCGAAATCATCGCCACGGCGACGCGCAACGGCGGATTTCCGCCGCTGTTGCTCGAACCCATCGATTTCGTGACACTTTATCGGCAGCGCATGGAAGCAGCGCAGCCCGCGTTCCCGCCAGTCAATCCAAACTGACGTAATCGCGCCAGATCGCGCTTTCGCCGAGGCTTGCGATGAACGCGCGGTGCGCAGCGCGCGTCGCAACTGACAGCCGTTCGGTAAGCGGCGTCGGCCGGGTCCGCAGTAGGATCGGCTCGCCGGCTGCCCGGTGCGGCGCCGCGGCCTGCGCCAAAACAAGCTGCGCCTGCCGCGCCTCGATCAACTCGACATAAATCTCGGCCAAGAGTTCGGCGTCGAGTAACGCGCCGTGTTTGACACGCTTGGAATTATCAATCGCATAGCGTGTGCACAGATCGTCCAGGCGATTGGAAGCGCCCGGATGTTTGCGCCGCGCGATCAACAACGTGTCGACCATACGCTCGCGTGCAACGACCGCTTGGCCGACGCGATCCAGCTCGGCATTAAGGAAGCCGAGGTCGAACATCGCATTATGGGCGACAAGCGGCGCATCGGCGATGAATGCGACAAGCTCTTCGACCTTATCGGCGAACAGCGGTTTGTCCTTGAGGAAATCGATGCTCAAGCCGTGCACGTTGAAAGCAGCCTCCGGCATGTCGCGTTCCGGATTGAAATAGCAATGGAACGTGTTGCCGGTAGGAAAGCGGTTGAGAAGTTCGATACAGCCGATCTCGACCATGCGATCGCCAGAATAGGGATCGAGCCCAGTGGTTTCGGTATCGAAAACGATTTCGCGCATTGAATTCGGTTTGCCGTATTAGCTGGTTGCCGTGTTCGCTGAGCGAATCACCCGCGCCGCCGTGGCATTGTAGCGACCTTGCCTAGAATGTCGCGAATTTGGGCCCTGGTGTGGTCAAAGTCTCGCGAGCTGTCGATAACGAAGTCAGCGCGCTTGCGTTTTTCCGCATCTGGCATCTGCTTGGCGAGGAGAGCTACGAATTTCTCCTCGCTCATGCCCGGCCGCTCGAAGGCGCGCCGGCGCTGGATCTCCGCCGGTGCCGAGACGACAGCGACCGCATCGCAGCCGCGCTGCGCGCCGGTTTCGAATAAGAGCGGAATGTCGAACACCACGACCGGATCGCCGCGTGCTTCCGCAGCCTCCAGGAATTTCTCACGCGACGCACTCACCAGCGGATGAACAATGGCTTCAAGCCGGGCCAGCGCGGCCGGATTGTTGACCACTATAGGCGCGAGTTTCGTTCGATCGATTTTGCCGGCGGTGGTCGAACCCGGAAAGGCCTGTTCCACCGGAGGCACCGCTTCGCTTTCATAGAGCGCGTGGACTGCGGCGTCCGAATCGTGCACTGGCACGCCTTCCTCGGCAAAGAATTTCGCCGCTGTCGATTTGCCCATGCCGAGCGAGCCGGTGAGGCAAAGCACGAAGGGACGGCTATCGCTCATGACGCGAGACAGCCGTGACGGCGTAAGAAAGCGAGCGCTTCCAAGAGCGGCAAACCTAAGACGGTGAAATAATCACCCTCGACGCGCTCGAATAATTGGACGCCAAGACCTTCAAGCTGATAGGCGCCGATGCTCAAGCACACATCGTCACCGGCGGCTTCGAGATATTCGTCAAGGAAGCGATCGGTGAATGTCCGCATGGTTAGCCGCGCGACACTGACATGTTCGAAGATAACCGTGGCGTCTTCGACAAAAGCGATGGCCGAATGCAATTCGTGGGTCCGGCCGCGGAGTTTGGCGAGTTGCGCCCGCGCCGCGGTGCGATCTGCCGGTTTGGAAAGACGCTCATCGCCCAAAGCCAACACCTGGTCGGCGCCGAGCACGAAGCGGTGAGGATGAGCCCGCGCGATAACGGAAGCTTTTTCGCGGGCAAGCAAAGCGGCGACGTGACCAGGCGATTGCTGCGCGGCGCGGCTTTCGAGCGCCCGCTCGTCAATATCGGCGGGATAGATATCTACGGGAATTCCGGCCGCCACGAGGAGCGTTTGCCGAATGCGGCTGCGCGACGCGAGCACCAGCGGCGTTTCCGGCAGCCATGTATAGGCTGAGCGACGTTCGCTCACGACGCCTTGTTCCGCCGGCGCTCACCGAGATGGGCAAGGACTGCCGCAGCGGTTTCCTCGATCGAACGACGGCTCACATCGATCAGCGGCCAGTTGTTCTTGGCGCAAAGCCGCCGCGAGGCAGCAATCTCATCAGCGACCGACTGGCGGTCGATATACTGGTCGTCATCGCGATGGGCGTTGAGGCCGAGAAGACGGTTTTGCCGGATCTGTACGATCCGTTCCGGCGTCGCGAAGAGGCCGACCACCAGCGGATGATTCAACCGCTCGATCTGAGGCGGCAGCGGCACACCCGGCACTAAAGGCACATTGGCGGTTTTCACCCCGCGATTGGCCAAATAGATCGACGTCGGCGTTTTCGAGGTGCGCGACACACCGACCAAGACAACATCGGCTTCTTCGAGATCGTCCGTCAGTTGGCCGTCGTCATGCAGCATCGTGTAATTCAGCGCATCGATGCGGCGAAAATATTCGGCGTTGAGCGTGTGTTGGGCACCGACCTTGTGGGTCGATTCGGCGCCGAGATAGGCCTGGAACAGGTGCAAAACCGGGCCCAGGATCGACAGGCATGGCAGGCCAAGCTCGCGGCACTTCTCTTCGAGGCGCCGGACCAGGTCTTCCTCAAGCAACGTATAGAGCACGATGCCCGGCGTTTCCTCGATATCGGCGAGGACGCGGTCAAGCTGCTTTTGGTTACGGACCAAAGGATGCACATGCTCGACGGGAATCATCTTGGCGTATTGCGCAGCCACCGCGCGTGCGACCGTGATCAAGGTTTCACCGGTCGCGTCGGAAATCAGGTGCAGATGGAAGTAACCGGCCGTCTGCGGCATGGCCTAAACTTTTGATAAGTGCCTGGATAACTTCACGCTGTCTGGGGAGAAGGCCATGGCTTTTCCCCTTGCGCAAGCAGGGGCACGGGATAGACCGCACCGTCATCCACATTCGTGCCGGCCGCCGGCGAGATATCGGCCCTAGGATGAACCAATGGTGAAATGTGGATGATGGAGCTTGAGCCACGGACAAATGCCTGCCGCGCGGCCACAAAGGCCCGAGTCAATCGCTTTTCTTGGACGAGAATGAAAATGAGGATATGTGGGTAAGCCGTGGATGGACTGTGCGGCGAAATGTTATGAGTCCAATCAACCGTCCAACCACTACAACAGATTCTAAGAATCTATTTGAAGAGGGACAGAAGGCGGAGACGGACAGGCCTGTGAACAAATCCCTCCTCCGTGTTCTCGAAGGCGAAACGATCGCCATCCCTCCGATCTGGCTGATGCGCCAAGCTGGGCGCTATCTGCCGGAATACAGAGCAATTCGGGAGAAGGCCGAAAGTTTCCTCGATCTCTGCTTCAATCCGGAGCTTGCGGCGGAAATCACGCTGCAGCCGATCCGCCGCTTTGGCTTTGACGCGGCAATCCTGTTCTCCGACATTCTCGTAGTGCCGCAAGCGCTCGGACAGCGCGTCACTTTCGAAACTGGTGAAGGACCGCGGCTTGATGCGTTGGATCAGCCGGAAAAGTTCAAGCGGCTACGATCATCGCTTGATCACAGCGTCTTAGCGCCGGTCTATGAGACGATCGTTCGGGTGAAGCCGCAATTACCGGTGGACTGCACGTTCCTTGGGTTTTGCGGAGCGCCTTGGACAGTGGCGACCTACATGGTTGCAGGACACGGAACGCCGGATCAGGCGCCGGCGCGTGAATTCGCGTTCCGCCATCCCGCCGCATTCGCTGACCTGATCGCGCAGCTTGCGGAGACCTCGGCGGATTATCTCATTCGACAACTTGAGGCGGGCGTCGATGCCGTGCAGATCTTTGACACCTGGGCTGGAATGTTGCCGCCCGATGAATTTGAAAAATGGTCTGTGACGCCGTGTGCGGAGATTGTCCGCAAAGTGCGCGAACGTGTTCCCGGCGCGAAGATCATTGGCTTTCCTCGCGGTGCCGGCACAAAGCTTGAATCCTATTTGGCCGGCGTGCCGGTCAATGCTGTCGGGCTTGATTGGATGATCGATCTCGGTTTCGCGCGTGATCAAATCCAGAAGCTGCGGCCGGTGCAGGGAAATCTTGATCCGCTAGCGCTCCTTACTGGAGGTGAAGCACTCGACCGCAGCATCGATGCGATCATGGCGGCGTTCGTGAGCAGGCCGTTTATTTTCAATCTTGGCCACGGCGTTGTGCCGCAAACCCCGATTGCGCATGTTGAGCGTTTGATTGCCCGCGTGCGCGGTATGGCGCGCTAAGTCGAACCGAGGCAGCGATGCTCTACGCCTGGATCAAAGCCTTCCACATCATCGCCGTCATCGCTTGGATGGCGGGAATGCTCTATCTGCCGCGGCTCTTCGTCTATCACTCTGTCGCCGAAAAGGGCTCGGTGCAGTCGGAGACCTTCAAGGTCATGGAGCGGCGGCTCCTCCGCGCCATCATCAATCCGGCAATGATTGCGGTTTGGGTGCTGGGCTTGTGGCTCGCCTGGGATGGACCTGATTCTCGCTACGGATGGTTCATGTCGGGCTGGCTGCACGCCAAATTCCTGCTGGTGTTGGCACTTTCTGCACTGCATGGACTGTTCGCCCATTGGGTGAAGGATTTCGCCTCCGATCGTAACCAGCATTCGCAGAGATTCTATAGGATTATCAACGAGGTACCGACGATCTTGATGGTTTTGATCGTGATTCTTGTTGTGGTGAAACCGTTTTGATTCTGTGGCGTTGCTAACGCGGTGTTTGCGTAAATTCCGCGCCGGCACTTGCCTGGAGCCGGGTCTTTTCCTATCTTCGGGCCATCCCACCCAACGTAGGCGGATGCAGTTGCGTTTGGGCTCCAGAAATTTGGAGCCGCCTGTGCAACGGGTTCGGGGTTCCAAGCCCCTTACCGCCCAAAAGATTGTCTCGCGAGAGATTGGGCAGTCTGACCTGCGATCTTCTTCAGCCAGCGACACCGCAAGTGGATTTCTGCGCTGGCCCAATTTCCATAGGACGTTCCTCAATGCAGGAAATGAAACTCCAAGAGCTCAAAGCCAAAACACCGGCTGAGCTCGTCTCCTTTGCCGAAGAGCTTCAGGTCGAGAACGCCTCGACCATGCGCAAGCAGGAGCTGATGTTCGGCATTCTTAAACAACTCTCGGCGCGCGAGACCGATATTGTCGGCGAGGGCGTGGTCGAAGTGCTGCCCGACGGTTTCGGCTTTCTCCGGTCGCCCGAGGCGAATTACCTCCCAGGCCCCGACGATATCTATGTCTCGCCTTCGCAGATCCGCCGCTTCGGCCTGCGCACCGGTGACACCCTCGACGGTCACATCCGCAGCCCCAAGGAAGGCGAGCGTTATTTCGCTCTCCTCAAGGTCAACTCGCTCAATTTCGAGGACCCGGAAAAGGCCCGCCACAAAGTCAATTTCGACAATCTGACGCCGCTCTATCCCGACGAGTGGCTGAAGATGGAATACGAGGATCCGACCAAGAAGGATCTCTCGGCCCGCGTCATCGACATCGTCGCCCCGGTCGGCAAAGGCCAGCGCGCGCTGATCGTATCGCCGCCGCGCACCGGCAAGACGGTGCTGCTGCAGAACATCGCTCACTCGATCACCCACAATCATCCGGAATGCTATCTGATCGTGCTTCTGATCGACGAGCGGCCGGAAGAAGTCACCGACATGCAGCGCTCGGTGAAAGGCGAGGTCGTCTCTTCGACATTCGACGAACCGGCGGTACGCCATGTTCAGGTCGCCGAGATGGTGATCGAAAAAGCGAAGCGGCTTGTCGAACATGGCCGTGACGTCGTGATCCTGCTCGATTCGATTACCCGCCTCGGCCGCGCCTACAACACCGTTGTTCCTTCCTCCGGTAAGGTTTTGACCGGCGGTGTCGACGCCAATGCATTGCAGCGCCCGAAGCGCTTCTTCGGCGCCGCGCGTAACATCGAGGAAGGCGGTTCGTTGACCATTATCGCCACCGCGCTGATCGATACCGGCAGCCGCATGGACGAAGTGATCTTCGAAGAGTTCAAGGGCACCGGTAATTCCGAACTTATCCTCGACCGCAAAGTGGCCGACAAGCGCACCTTCCCGGCGATGGACATCACCCGCTCCGGCACCCGCAAGGAAGAGCTCCTGGTGCCGCCGGATCAGCTCAAGAAAATGTACGTGTTGCGCCGCATCCTCAACCCGATGGGGACCATGGATGCGATGGACTTCCTGCTCGACAAACTGCGCAACACCAAGAACAACGGCGAGTTCTTCGACTCGATGAATACCTAAGGCACCGCGCGGGTCAGCCACGCGAGGCTTTTGGCACCGTTGTGTGCGTCGCGTTCTTTTTGTTGAGCGCGATGTCGGGATTGACGAAGCACATGCCGCCTTTGCCGACGGCGCCCTCGCATTGCGCCATCGTAGTGTAGCCGCATTCGATCACGGCGCCGTCTTTGGTGGCGTAGCCGCACCAATCATCAGCACGCGCGGCGGATGACGCGGTGAGTGCTGCGGCTAAAATCAAGCCGGCGAGAATTTCGAGGCGTGCGGCTGGGCGCATTCTAGGGCGTTTCGCGATTGCCATGTCTGCTCTCCGTGCTACGCCCCGAATAGCGACTAAGCACAGAAATTTGGCGAAGCGACGGTCAACGATGTCGCATGCTTTCGATCGCGGCAGTGAGGCCGGCCGGATCCGTGATGGGGAGCGAACATGTCTCACCAACACAGACAAAGGCTTGCGGAACGGTGGAAGCTGCAACTTTGGCCGCGGCGGGATGTGTCGCCGGCAGCGCCTCGATTGAAGCGGCATGAAAGACGATACGGTCGAGTGGCGATTGACGTCGCGCAGCGGCGATAAGCGCGTCAGCCGCTGCGCCCTGCCCGGTAACAACGATCTCGGCCGCACCGAGCCGAAAATCCACGGCGTTGAGAAGCGCCATGTGCATGTAGAGATTTTCCGAAGCCGCCGGCGCGATGGCGCCAATAAGGCGATCGGCTTTCTCCCGCCACGTGTCGTCGCCGACGAGCACAGCCAAGCGGACGAGATTTTGCGCCGCAATCGCGTTGTGATTCGGCGTCGCTTCGTCCGCGGTCGACGCCGGGCGGATGACGAGACCCTCGGCGTCTGCCGCAGTGAGAAAATATGTGCCGGTTTCGGCGTTGACGTAGTCGCGATCGAGCGCACGTTGCCAAGACAGGGCTTGGTCGAAATAACGGCGTTCGCCAGTCGCCTCGAATAACGCCAGTGCGGCGCGGATCATCGCGGCGAAGTCGGAAGCCAGTCCTGGAAATTTCAATTTGCCATCTCGCCAGGAATGGCCGAGCCGGTCGCCACGCGCCATGGTCTGCGCGACGAAGTCGAAAGCGCGAACGGCCATCGCTTGCCACGATGGTTCGCCGAAAAGCTGGCCGGCATTCGTCAGCGCCGTGATCATCATGCCGTTCCAGTCGGCGAGCACTTTGTCGTCCAGGCCGGGCCGGACGCGATGATTGCGGACCAAAAGAAGTTTTTCGCGTAGCGCTGTGAGCCTTACCTCTTCCGCGTCTGTACGCGTGAGCGATTTGAGGCGATTGAGAATATTGTGGCCTTCGAAATTGCCGTCGGGGGTCACGTCGTAGTGGCGCGCGAAGAACTCGCCATCCTCGAGGCCAAGCGCGCGGATCACCTCATCGTAAGACCAGACATAGAACTTGCCCTCCTCACCTTCGGAGTCGGCATCGAGCGAAGCAGAGAAAGCGCCTTCCGCCGTGGTCATCTCCCGTGTGAGCCAGGCGACGGTCTCCATGGCGCGCTGACGATAGAGAGGTTTGCCAGTGCGCCGATGCGCGATCGCCAACAACTCAAGAAGCTGCGCGTTGTCGTAGAGCATTTTCTCGAAATGTGGCACCAGCCAGCGCTCGTCGACCGAGTAGCGGGAGAAGCCGCCGGCAAGATGATCGTAGATGCCGCCCTCGCAGATATGATCGAGCGTGATTTCGACGGAAGCGAAATAGCGCGCTTCGCCGGTGCGCGAACCGGCACGCCATAACAGTTCGAAGAGCGCGGCTTGCGGAAATTTGGGCGCGCCGCGCGTGCCGCCATTGACCGGATCGATGATGCCGCCGAGTTGGCGCGCAGCGTTGTTCAAGCCGTCGATACCGATCCGCGCGCCGACGCCGCTTTGCGCAGTAGCCTCAAGCCGCTCCATCAGTGCGGCGCGGCTCTGCTCTATCTTCTGTGGCTCTTCTTTGAAGAGGCGCGCGACTTCGCGGAGCACATCGGTAAAGCCCGGTCTGCCGTAGCGCGAGGTGTTCGGGAAATAAGTGCCGCCCCAAATCGGTTCGGCATTCGGCGTGAGAAACATCGTGAGCGGCCAGCCGCCCTGCTCGCCAAGGTGATGCAGCGCGGACATGTAGATTTGGTCGATGTCCGGCCGCTCTTCGCGATCGACTTTGATGTTGACGAAGAGTTCGTTCATGACGCGCGCGATGGCGTCATCTTCGAAGCTCTCGTGCGCCATCACATGACACCAGTGACAGGCGGCGTAACCGACCGACAACAAGATCGGCTTGTTGTCCGCCTTCGCAGCCGCAAGCGCTTCCGGACCCCAAGGCCACCAATCGACGGGATTATGCTGGTGCTGAAGAAGATACGGGCTTGTCTCTTCGGCGAGACGATTGCGATGGCTAGTCGACGATTGCGGTGGCGTTGACATGGATGAAGTTGACATGGACGCACCGTAGCAAGTAGCCCGCGTGACGCGAAGCTTTTGCCGCCAACATCAATTTCATGCAGCAGCGTTCCACCATTTTCGCATTGTCCTCAGGACGGCCGCCGGCCGCGATCGCGGTGGTGCGGATATCGGGTCCGCGCGCCGGCATTGCGCTTGAGGCGCTGGCTGGGCGGCTGCCTGAGCCGCGTAGGGCCGCGCTGGTGCGTCTGCGCGAGCCGACGAGCGGCGACGTGATCGACGAAGCACTGGCGCTGTGGTTTCCAGCGCCACACAGCGAGACCGGTGAGGATGTCGCGGAGCTGCAGGTCCATGGCGGGCCCTCCGTCATTGCTGGTGTCCTCGATGCGCTCGACGGCGTAGACGGGTGCCGAATGGCAGAAGCCGGCGAGTTTACCCGCCGCGCCTTCGAGAATGGGCGGCTTGATCTCACCGCGGTCGAGGGTCTCGCGGATCTCGTCGCCGCAGAAACGCCGGCGCAGCGGCGGCACGCCTATCGGCAACTCAAAGGGCTGATCGGCGATCGGGCGGAAGCTTGGCGGCAGCGCTTGATCGAGGCTTTGGCATTGGTCGAGGCCCGGATCGACTTTTCGGACGAAGCCGATGTGCCCGAAGATTTGATCGGTCCGGCGGTTTATGCTGCGCAGCAATTGCGCGACGAAATTGCAGCATCGCTTGCCGATGCCCATCGTGGCGAGCGCCTGCGCGATGGCTTGGTCGTCGCGATTGCTGGGCCGCCGAATGCCGGAAAATCCACACTATTCAATCGCTTGGCGCGGCGTGAGGCGGCAATCGTCTCGCCTTATCCAGGCACGACCCGCGATGTGATCGAAGTCCATCTCGACCTCGATGGCTATCCGGTCACGCTTCTCGATACTGCGGGCATTCGAGACAGTGCCGATCCGATTGAGCAGGAAGGCATGAAGCGTGCTCGCGATCGGGCCACCGCGGCCGATCTCGTGCTGTGGATCGAGGATGTCTCGGCCGGCAGCCCATTTGACGGGGGCAAAGGTGCGTTGGAGGTTGCCACCGAACGCTGGTCCATAGGAAACAAATCCGATATTGGAGCTTATAGAACTAGTGAATTTGAATTCAATTATTTAATTTCTGCTGTTTCTGGAGAGGGCATAGAGAAGCTCATTGGTGGCGTGAGCGAATATGCCCGCGGTTTCTTTGCAGGAACCGAGTCAGCGATGGTTACGCGGGCTCGTCACCGTGTGGCCTTGGAAAGCGCGCGCGTCGCGATCGAGCGTGCGCTGGTTGAAGCGGGCCAGGCAGGCCGCGAAGAGCTCATCGCGGAAGAACTACGTTCGGCGGCGACTGCTCTTGGACGGCTGACTGGGCGCGTCGACGTTGAAGATATTCTGGACGTGATCTTCCGGGATTTCTGTATTGGGAAGTGATCAGATAGTGCTCGCGCGCGCCAATGCCGGCAATGTTTCACGTGAAACTCCGGGCGCTTTCGTTTAGAAGCACGGCATCGTTGCAAGGAAATTCTGATGGACGGCCGTTTCGACGTGATTGTCGTTGGCGGCGGCCACGCCGGTTGTGAGGCGGCCGCAGCGGCCGCGCGCATGGGTGCGCGAACGGCCCTGGTAACCCAGCGCGTCGCCACCATCGGGGCGATGTCCTGCAATCCCTCCATCGGTGGTCTTGGCAAAGGTCATCTCGTTCGCGAGGTCGATGCGCTCGATGGCCTGATGGGCCGTGTGGCGGATGCCGGCGGGATTCAATTCCGGGTTCTCAATCGCCGTAAGGGCCCTGCCGTCCGGGGTCCGCGTGCTCAGGCGGATCGTAAGCTCTATGCGGCGGCAATGCAGGTAGCGCTACAGACGATACCCAATCTGACAATTATCGAAGGCGAGGTGGATGACCTCGTGGTGGCCGATGCTCGTGTAGATGGGGTTCGCTTGACCGACAGCCGGGGATTTGGCGCTGGCGCGGTGGTGCTGACCACAGGCACGTTCCTGCGCGGACTAATCCATATCGGCGAGCTGAAAATACCGGCCGGGCGGGTCGGCGAGGCCCCTGCAATGGGTCTTTCCAGCACGTTTGAGCGCGCTGGCTTCACGTTGGGCCGCTTGAAGACCGGCACCCCCCCACGGCTCGATGGAAAGACCATCGATTGGGTGGCACTCGAGATGCAGCCAGGCGACGATCCGCCTGAGCCCTTTTCGATGCTGACCGATCGCATCGAGAACCAGCAGATCCAATGCGCCATCACCCGCACAACGCCGGCGACCCATGATGTCATCCGCGCCAATGTGCATCGGTCGCCGATGTATTCCGGCCAGATCCACAGCCGCGGTCCACGGTATTGCCCTTCGATCGAGGACAAAATCGTGCGCTTTGGTGAGCGCGATGGGCATCAGATATTCCTCGAGCCCGAAGGCCTGGACGACACCACCGTTTATCCGAACGGCATATCCACATCGCTGCCGGAGGAAGTGCAGGCCGCTATCGTTGCCTCTATTCCGGGGCTTGAGCATGCCCGTATCGTCCGGCCGGGCTATGCCATCGAATATGACCACGTTGATCCGCGCGAGCTTGCGCCGACGCTCGAAACCAAGCGTCTGACGGGGCTTTTCCTGGCTGGCCAGATCAATGGCACGACAGGCTATGAAGAGGCTGCGGCACAGGGCTTGGTGGCGGGTTTGAATGCGGCGGCACGTGCCGGAGACGGCGAGAGTATCATTTTTGATCGCGCCGAGGGCTATCTGGGTGTGATGATCGACGACTTGGTTACCCGGGGCGTTAGCGAGCCCTATCGGATGTTTACGTCCCGGGCGGAATATCGCCTGACGCTGCGAGCCGATAATGCCGACCAGCGCCTGACGGATAAGGGTATCGCGCTCGGCTGTGTCGGCGCCGAGCGTGCCGCAAAGCATC
The DNA here is from genome assembly GCA_036271715.1 of Xanthobacteraceae bacterium. Classification (GTDB taxonomy): domain Bacteria; phylum Pseudomonadota; class Alphaproteobacteria; order Rhizobiales; family Xanthobacteraceae; genus BOG-931. The sequence goes on along the minus strand of DATBAD010000066.1, from coordinate 84,279 downwards.
ATATCAAGATGGCGGCTCTCAATGAGGCTCGTACCATGGCGCGTGAGCTTTCGGTTACTCCTACAGAAGCCAGCCGGCATGGCCTTTCGCTCCGTAAGGACGGCCAGCGGCGCTCGGCATTTGAGCTTCTGTCCTATCCGGATATCGCGCTTGCCGACTTAGTGCCCCTCTGGCCGCAGCTCGCGGATCTCGATGCCAAGATCGTCTCGCAGCTTGAGACCGACGCCAAATACGACGTCTATCTCAGCCGCCAGGCGGCCGATGTTGAATCCTATCGCCGCGACGAAGCTTTGGGGCTAGCAGACGATCTGGATTACGCAGCGCTGCCTGGGCTTTCGAATGAGGCCCGCCACAAGCTGCAGACGCATCGGCCGCGCACCATTGGTCACGCCAGCCGGATTGAAGGCATCACGCCGGCGACTCTGACCCTCCTGGTCGCACATATCCGGAGCCGGCATCGCAAGCCGGATCGCGGGGCGGCGTGAGCGAGGCCGCCGTAGGCCAGGCAATTGATCTGACGGCAAATCGTGCCGAAGCGCTCGCACTGACCCCTGTTTCACGTGAAACAGAAGCCCGTCTCGACCGTTTAGTCGCGCTTCTTCTCGATTGGCAGCAGCGCATGAACCTGATTGCACGATCGACCGAACCGATCGTCTGGACGCGTCATGTCGCCGACTCCCTGCAGCTTCTTCCATTGGCGCCACGGGCCCGGACCTGGGTCGATCTCGGCTCAGGCGCCGGCTTCCCGGGTGTCGTGATCGCTTGTGCTCTGGCGGACGTCGCCGGCACCGAAATTCACCTCGTCGAAAGCAACGGCAAAAAAGCGTCTTTTCTTCGCGAAGCCATCAAGGTGACGTCGGCGCCCGCTACCGTGCACGGCGAACGCATCGACGCTTTCGTCAAACACGCGCCTAGCCACATCGACGTCGTCACGGCTCGAGCACTGGCGCCGCTGCCAGATTTACTCACCGAGGCATATCCGTTGTTGAAAAGAGGCGCGTTGGGCCTCTTTCCCAAGGGGCAAGATGTGGACACCGAATTGACCCAAGCCGCTAAATGTTGGAACATTCAATCGGCTTTTGCGCACAGCCAGACCGATCCGAGGTCTCGGATCGTTATCGTCCAGAAGGCCGCGCCTAAACTCTAAAGTTGTAAATTACTACTATTAGATGTAATTCCGGTGGGATGGATGCTATGAATGACGCGACTGACGACACCTCCCGCGTAGTGCCCTTCGTGCCGCCGGATCGCGCGCCGCATCTCCAACAGACAAAATCTGCGAGGATCCTGGCTGTTGCCAACCAAAAGGGCGGCGTCGGCAAAACGACAACCGCCATCAATCTCGGCACCGCGCTCGCAGCCATTGGCGAAGACGTGCTGATCATCGATCTCGATCCGCAAGGCAATGCCTCAACCGGTCTCGGTATCGATCGCCGCAGCCGCCGTTATTCGACCTATGACGTGCTCACCGGCGAAGCGGCGTTGCGCGACGCCATTGTCGCCACCGCAGTCCCGCGCCTGCATCTTGCGCCATCGACGCTCGACCTGTCCGGACTTGAACTCGAGATCGGCCAGGCGCGCGACCGCGCCTACCGCTTGCGCAGCGCGCTCGCTCCGCTGAACACGATCGGCGGCACGCATTTCAGCTACGTGTTGGTCGACTGCCCGCCATCGCTCAATCTTCTCACCGTCAACGCCATGGCTGCGGCCAGCGCCATCCTGGTGCCGCTGCAATGTGAGTTCTTCGCCCTCGAAGGTCTGTCGCAACTCCTCAAGACCGTCGAGTCGGTGCGCGAACAGCTCAATCCCGATCTCACAATTCACGGCATCGTGCTGACCATGTTCGACGCACGCAACAATCTTTCGGGACAGGTCGTCGCCGACGTCCGCGAATTCATGGGATCAAAAGTTTACGACACGGTCATCCCGCGCAATGTGCGGGTTTCAGAAGCGCCGTCTTATGGAAAACCCGTGCTCGTCTACGATCTCAAATGCAGCGGCAGCGAAGCCTATCTGCGCCTTGCCACTGAAGTCATCCAGCGCGAGAAAAAACTCTTGGCTGGTTGAAGTTTTTGAGAACAGGTCGAGCAAACAACAAACTAAAATGCCGCAAGCGGCGGTACCAAATAACGGGCTCACGGCGTGACTGATAATCTAGGGAACACGGCGATGGCGGAAGAACACTCGCGATCGCGCTTAGGCAGAGGACTTGCGACCCTGATCGGCGAGGTCGCCGCCGAGACATCCACCGAACGTCCGCGCGGTCAGCGCCGCGTGCCGACCGGTGCGCTGCGGCCGAATGCACGAAATCCGCGAAAAGTGTTTTCAAATACGGAACTGGATGACCTTGTTGCATCTTTGCGTGAACGCGGCATCATTCAGCCGATCGTGGCGCGGCCGGTGCGCGGTACGCCTGACGCTTATGAGATCATCGCCGGCGAGCGCCGTTGGCGCGCGGCGCAACGCGCCGGACTGCATGAAGTCCCGGTCGTCATCATCGAGGCGAGCGACGCCGAAGCGCTGCAGATCGCGATCATCGAAAACGTGCAGCGCGCCGATCTCAATCCGCTCGAGGAAGCCGAGGGTTACCACGCACTGATGGAAGAGTTCGGCAACGGTCAGGAAGAGATTGCTAAGATCATCGGTAAGAGCCGCAGCCATGTCGCGAATACGCTGCGGCTACTCAAACTCCCGGAGTCGGTGAAGGTCTACATTCAGACAGGCAAGCTCACCGCCGGTCATGCCCGCATGCTGATCGGTCAGCCCGACGCCGAAGCGCTCGCCGAAGATATCGTCGCACGCGGACTGAATGTGCGCCAGGTCGAGGCCATGGCGCGCGAGGTGGGACAGAAAACGGCGAAGCCGAACGGCCGCAAATCGCCTTCAACCTCGGATAAGAATCCCAATCTTCTGGCGCTTGAAAAACGCATTTCAGATGCGCTGGGCCTCGATGTCACGATCGACGACCGCGCCAAAGGCGGCACGCTTTCGATCCGTTATCGCAATCTCGATCAACTCGACGAAGTGCTGCGGCGGCTGGAAAGAAAGCACTGACACTGTCGGCTTTTCACGCGCCCGCAATTCCGGCCGTGATTACGCCTGCCACGCAGCCTTAAAGGCGCGACGCTTCGCCGGATCGTAGATGCGCTTGTAGTCATAAGTTAGCGGCTGTGACGGCTCGACCCGCAACGTAGCAAATACCGGCCCATCTTGCTCGAGCACATGGGCGACCTGCTGGGTGAAGACGTCGAGATCCGTGAAATCGAAGACCGCGGCATAGCCGGCTGCCCGGGCCATCGCAGCAAAATCGATTTTGGGATCGGGCAGGGGGTGGCTGCCGTTCGCTTCATACGTGCCGTTATGCGCAACAAAGTGGATCAGATTTTCAGGCGCAGCGGCTGCGATAGTCGTGAGGCTGCCGAGATTCATCAGGAGCGACCCGTCGCCTTGGAGAACCACGACGCGTTTGTCTGGACGGCCGAGTGCGAGTCCCAGCGCGTGCGATGTGTCGAGGCCCATCGCACCGATCGAGAGATAATTCAGATCGCGTGGATTGATCGCGTCCCACTCGAAAGCTGAACTATAGGTCGAAACTACGGGCTCGTTTTTGATATGCCGCGCCAAGACGCGAAAGCATTCCGTACGCTTCATCATGATGGTGACCGCGCGATCAGAAATGCCACGGGCTGTGAGTCGCGATAAGCGGTCTCGATGGCCGGTGTGATTTTGCCGACATCTGCATCCGTGCTGATGCGGTGATATGCGATCCCCATCGCTTCCAATATTGGCTCGACGATGCGCACGCCGTAGCTCGGCGAAGCCCGCGGCACCACCTCCGGATCGTGCTGCAATAGACCAATCATCATGCAGATCGGCTGTTTGTATTCGACAGCGATGCCGCGCAGCGCATTGATCGAATCGAGAAAGCCGGTGTGCTGGATCAGGATCAAAGCGCGCTTGTCGGAATAAGACAGACCCGAGGCGATCCCGACGCATTCGTCTTCCTTGCAGACGCGAATGAGACGAAGCGCATTATCGTTGGCGATCGGCGCCAGCAGGCCGGAGCTCGTCGTGATGTCCGGCACCGAGAGAATAAAGCCGACGCCGCTCGCTTTGATCGCGGCGATAATCGCGGCGCCACTCAGCGAAGCTGCAGCGCTAGTTTTAGCGTCCATCCCCGGCGTCTCCCTTCGTTTGGAAACAGCCTAACTCAAAAAGCCGCGCAGCAAAAAGCCGGCCTCGAAGGCCGGCTTTTGTCGAGCGCCTTTCCGGCAAAACTTATTTATGCGCCATCTTCTTTTCCGGCACGCCGTCGGTCCAGGCGTCGTGTTTGAGAAGATAATTGTCGACGATATAGCCACCGATGAACGGTATGACGCAATCGGCGACGCCGGTGTACATTTCACGAGGCGTCAGTGGCCGGTTGAGCAGGAATGTACCGACGAAGGGCGTGGCCACTGCGCAGCCGAAGGTCGTGAGGCCGTATGCAGCGCCAATGGTCATCGGGCGATGGGCCGGGAAACCGTGCTTCTTGGTCGCATAGTAAGAAGCGACCGTGGTGCCGATGCCAATGCCGAGGCCGCCCCACCACAGACGACAATCTTGGCCGTGGGCAAGCATGTTTATGAAGGTGTTGCTGCATGGAACGTCCGCAGCGTGTGCGGCTTGCGGCTTCAGCCCAACAAGCGCGACCAGCATCAGCGCTGCGAGGATAACTCGTTTCATTGTATTGCCCCCTTCCATGCTTACGGGCGGCCCGAATGGACCTTACGCGGCATGGTTAACGCATTTTCAGTGCGCCGCCACCGCCTGTCGAGCGTTCATCGTGACACTGAGGGTTGGATAAGCGCGTTTTGTCGGCAGCTGTGCCAATTCGGCAACCATTTATTCCCGTTCCAGCCCGCCCCGCGCCCGGGGTCGCAGGTCAGAACGGCACGCAACCCAAGGAATGAATGGATTATTCAGCCGCCGTACGATTTGCCGCGGAGCCAAACCGCCGCTCGATGTAGTCGATAACGAGCTTTTGGAAATCGGCGGACACCGTCGGACCGCGCAGCGTCATTGCCTTCTTGCCGTCAATGAAGACGGGCGCTGTCGGCTGCTCGCCGGTGCCGGGCAGCGAGATGCCGATATCGGCATGCTTGGATTCGCCCGGGCCGTTGACGATGCAGCCCATCACCGCGACGTTGAGGCCTTCAACGCCGGGATAGCGGGTTTTCCATTGCGGCATCGATTCGCGGATGAAGCCTTGAATGCTCGACGCGAGTTCCTGGAATGTCGTTGAGGTGGTGCGGCCGCAGCCCGGGCAAGCGGCAACCAGCGGCACGAAGGTCCGCAGACCCATGGTCTGCAACAACTCTTGCGCTACCCTCACTTCCTGGGTGCGGTCGCCATTCGGTTCCGGCGTGAGCGAAACGCGGATGGTGTCGCCGATGCCTTGCTGCAGCAGGGTGCCCATCGCAGCCGACGAAGCGACGATACCTTTCGAACCCATGCCGGCTTCGGTCAGGCCAAGATGCAATGCGTAGTCGGATCGCCGCGCCAATTCGCCATAGACCCCGATCAGATCCTGCACCGCCGAGACTTTCCCGGAAATGATGATTTTGGAGCGGGGCAGGCCGATTTCCTCGGCGCGCTCGGCTGACAGCAGGGCCGACTGCACCATCGCTTCGCGCGTCACATCCCGGGCACCGACCGGCGTATTGGAACGCGAATTCTCGTCCATCAAATGGGTCAGGAGCTCCTGGTCGAGCGAGCCCCAGTTGGCGCCGATACGTACCGGTTTGTCGTGGCGGATTGCGGTTTCGACGATGGCGCCGAACTGCCGGTCCTTCTTTTCCTTGAAGCCGACATTGCCCGGATTGATGCGATATTTGTCGAGCGCTTCGGCGCAAGCCGGGTGATCGGCCAGGAGCTTGTGCCCGATGTAATGGAAATCGCCGACGATCGGCACGTCGACATTCATTTTCAGCAGCCGCTCTTTGATGTGCGGCACGGCAGCCGCTGCTTCATCGCGATCGACGGTGATACGGACGAGTTCCGATCCGGCCCGGGCTAGCGCCGCGACTTGTTTGGTCGTCGCATCCACATCGGCAGTGTCGGTGTTGGTCATCGATTGCACCACGACAGGTGCGCCACCGCCGACGGTGACATTGCCGACCTTCACGGCAATGGTGCGGTGCCTTGCGGCGGGACCGGAAAATTCCATCATGGGAAAGCCTTTAAGTCAGTCTTCGCGCGATTAAAGCAGTCTCGATTAGGTGCCGCTGCGGCCCCGCGGCCCCCTGCATATAGCCTTACCGCGGCCGGTTGACGAGGAGGAGACCACCCGCAACCAAGCCTACGGCAAGGGCAAAAGCCGGGGTTAGCGGGTCGTTAAGCACAAAATGACCCGCCGCCACGCCAAAAAGCGGGGCCAGGAAGGTGAAAACCGACAGCCGGGCGGCGGAATAGCGCACTACCAGCGCGAACCAGATGGTAAACGTCACGCTGACCACCCAGAACGTCTGATAGGCGAAGGCCCCAAGTGCCACCGGCGAGGGGATGTGGTCGATATGCTCGCCGAAAATCCAGGCTCCGAGGCCGAGGAGCGGCGCCGATACGACAAGCTGATAGAGGATCGTCTTCTCGGCGCTCACCCGGTTGAGCGTGCTTGCTTTGATGATCAGCGTCGTTGCCGCCCAAGACGCTGCTCCGCCCATCAACATAAGATCGCCAAGGAACTGGCGCGGATCCTGCGCCGGCGTCGGCAGGCCGAAAGCGATGACGATTCCGATGAAGGAGAGGAGCAGTCCTGTCCATTGCGAGCGGTCGAAATGATCGCCGGGAATGAGCCAGCGCGATCCGGCCACAACAAAAAACGGTGCGAGATAGAGGAACAACACGCCGCGTGTTGCCGTCGTCCACAATAGCCCGCGATAGATCAGAAGAAACTCAAGCGCGAAGAACACGCCGGCCAAGAGTCCGGCCTTGAGCGTTCCGTCACGCCTGAACAGCGGAATGCGACGCGCCAGCGCCCAAAGTCCGACGACAGTGGCGGCAAGCGCCGAGCGTGAAGCCGATTGCAGAAGTGGCGGAATGTCATGAATCGCAAGTTTGATCGCGACATTGTTGAAACCCCAACTCAGACAAAGCCCGATCGTCACCGCGACGGCAAAGGTGTCGAGCGGCCGCGACGATGGCGAAGGGGGCTGTACTGACAAATGCGATTCCGCGCTGGTGTCAGACGCGGCAATGCGAACAGATGCCGGCGATTTCAACCAGCGGACTCTTCGGTGAGAAGCCCACCGCGCGCGCCGATATTTTGAGAGCTTCCGCCGCGGCCGCGCCCGGCGCTTCACCGACCGCGCCGCAACGTTCGCAAATCAAAAACACGACCAGATCGTCGCTGCCGTGATTGTGCACGCAGGCGACAAAAGCGTTGCGGCTTTCGATGCGGTGAACGAAGCCGTTCTCGCGCAGGAAATCGAGCGCCCGATAAATCGTGATCGGCGCCGGGCGGGTTTTATCGGCGAGCCGCTCGATGATCTCATAGGCGCCGAGCGGACGATGGCTCGCGAGCAAGGTTTCCAGCACCTGGCGCCGCATCGGGGTCAGCCGTTGCGCACGCATCGCACATTGCGCCTCGGCATGCGCAATCGCCGTGCTGGCGCAGCGGGCATGATCGTGATCGGGGGCTGGAAAAATAGCACGTGGCATAGATGTCATCGCCTCGTCATTTCATCCCGGCTTAACAGGCGGACATCCAGCTGGGGAAGCCTCGTTTTAGCCTATCGGCTTTCCTTGCGGGTCGCGAAAACGTTACGGTGCGACGTATTTTTATATTGCGCCGCAACAGGAAGCGTCTCACATTTCAGCCGGCCCGCAAATGGGGCCGGTTTCGTAGCTCACTTGTCCCTACATCACTCGTCTGTAGATCACCTGTCGATAATCATTTGGGGGTTCTTATGCTGCAAGGAAAGTCCGCACTCGTAACCGGTTCGACTTCGGGCATCGGTCTCGCCATGGCGCGCGCACTCGCCGCGCAGGGCGCCAATATCACCATCAATGGTTTCGGCGACAAAGACGCGATCGAGAAAGAACGCGCCGGCATCGAGAACGATTTCAAGGTCAAGGCGATCTATTCGGCGGCCGACATGACCAAGCCCGACCAGATCGTCGATATGATCAAGACCAGCGAACAAACCTTCGGCTCGCTCGACGTCCTGATTAACAATGCCGGCATTCAGCATGTCGCGCCGATCGAAGAATTTCCGGTCGATCAATGGAATCTGATTATCGCGATCAATCTGGTCTCGGCCTTTCACACCATTCGCTCGGCAGTAGCGGGCATGAAGCAGCGTAAATGGGGCCGAATCATCAACACGGCCTCGGCGCATTCGCTGGTCGCGTCACCCTTCAAAAGCGCTTATGTCACCGCGAAGCACGGTTTGGCGGGCCTCACTAAGACGGTGGCGCTTGAGACCGCCACGTTCGGTATTACCTGTAACTGCATCAGCCCGGGCTATGTCTGGACGCCGCTGGTGGAAAAGCAGATTCCCGATACCGCCAAGGCGCGCGGCATGACGGAAGACCAGGTTAAGCGCGATGTCATTTTGGCGGCGCAGCCGACCAAAGAATTCATCACTGTCGATGAGGTCGCGTCGCTTGCCGTTTATCTTTGCTCGGACGCGGCGCGGTCGATCACCGGCGCCAATCTCTCGATCGACGGCGGCTGGACAGCTGAGTAATCGCTGCCGCCGCTGCAAGGTGGCGGCACGGTTATCATGATTGGCTTTCTCAAGTCGCTATTGCCAAACAGCGCGGCGCCAAGCGCCGCCTCACCGAAGACTGACTCGAAGGTCAAGCACATCAATCTGGCGCTGCAAGGCGGTGGCGCCCATGGCGCCTTCACCTGGGGTGTGCTGGAGCAGCTTCTCAGCGACGAAAGGCTGGTAATCGAGGGCATTTCCGGTACGTCCGCGGGTGCGGTCAATGCCGTTATGCTGGCAGACGGGCTCGGCCGCGGTGGCCGCGAAGAAGCGAGCAAGCGGCTGGCCGATTTCTGGCGTGCAGTCTCAAGCACCGGCAGCTTGCCGTCGCTGCAGCGTGCGGTGATGGAACGGCTGCTGTCATTCGCGCCGCTCGAAGGCTCGCCGGCGCAGGCCTGGTTCAATGCAGTGTCGCGTTACCTCTCGCCCTACGACGTCAATCCGCTGAACATCAGTCCGCTTAAGGAACTGATTGAGAGTTTCGTCGACTTCGAAGCACTGCGTGCCAATACCAATTTGCAGCTTTTTATTTCCGCGACCAATGTACAGACTGGGCGCGTTCGCATTTTTCCGCGTGAGAAAATCACCGCCGAAGCAGTGATGGCGTCGGCCTGCCTGCCGATGATTTTCCGCGCCGTCGAGATCGACGACGTGCCCTATTGGGACGGCGGCTATCTCGGCAATCCGGTGATATTTCCGTTTTTCCGGTCGACATCGACCGAAGACGTGTTGGTAGTTCAGATCAATCCGCTGGTGCGGGAGGAGACGCCGATGTCATCCAGCGAGATCATGAACCGGATCAACGAAATCACCTTCAACTCATCGCTGATCGGGGAATACCGCACCATCGATTTCATCACGGGGCTCATCGACGACGGCAAGCTGCCGCGCGGGCTGGGTGAGGGCCAGTATCGGCGCATCAATGTGCATCGCATTGTGCTTGATCGCTTCGGCACGCATTTCGATTCGTTCGGCAAGCTCTCGACCGATTACGAGTTTTTCGATGCGTTGCATGTCAGCGGCAAACGTGCGGCGCGGCGTTTCCTGGACGAGCATTTCGACGATATCGGCAACAAGAGCACCGTCGATCTGCAAACCGAAGCGCGGGCGGAATGGGCATGAGTTGAACATGATTTGAAACGGGGCAGGGGACGCTGCAACCGATTGTGCTAAAATAATCGGATGACAGGTTCATCGCCCACCCTGACCGCTGAAATCGGTGCGACCCGTCTCGAAATCTGCGTTGCCGACATCACCACCCTCCCGGTCGACGCCATCGTCAATGCGGCGAATACGAGCCTGCTTGGCGGGGGCGGAGTCGACGGCGCAATCCATCGCGCCGCAGGGCCGGAACTGGTCGCCGAGTGCCGGATGCTCAACGGCTGTAAAACCGGTTCGGTTAAGATCACGCGTGGCTACCGATTGCCGGCTAAACATGTCATCCACGCCGTCGGGCCAGTCTGGAACGGCGGCGAAGCCGGCGAGGATGAATTGCTCGCCTCCTGCTATCGCGCTGCGATTGGTCTCGCGGCCGACCATCGGCTCGCTTCGATTGCCTTCCCCGCCATTTCGACCGGCATCTATCGTTTCCCTGCCGACCGTGCCGCACGCATAGCCGTCGGTACTGCGGTTGCCGAAATCGCGGTGTCACGCGGTCTGCAGCAAGTCGTCTTCTGCTGCTTTGCCCCCAGTTCGGCCGAACACCACATGGCGGCCTTCGCCGAACTTGGTTTGGTTTAAGGATCCCTAAGCCTCGACCAGCCGTATTGCAGGCCAGCCTTGCACGAAAATCGGGTCGCTATTTACTAAGCAAGCTTATATTACGTCTGCTTCAATTCGGGCAGACAACCATGCTTCCGCGCTCCTTAAATCGAGAATTCGCTTTTTCTCTCAATGACGTAGCTCGCATGCTCCGTACCTATGCGGATCAGAAAGCGAGCCAGTTCGGCATCACCCGGGCGCAATGGGTAGTGCTGGTACGGCTCGACCGCTTCGAGGGACTGAAACAGTCCGAGCTCGCCGAAATGCTGGATCTGCAGCCGATCACTTTGACCCGGCTGCTCGACCGGCTTTGTGAGAACGGCCTGATCGAACGCCGGCCCGACCCCAATGACCGCCGCGCCAAGCGGCTTTATCTGACCGCTGCCGCTCGGCCGCTTTTGGAGCAGCTTGGCGTTCTCGGTGACGAGCTGATGGGGACAGCGCTTGTCGGTGTCGACCGCGAAGCAGTCGAATGCATGGTCGCGCAACTTGCCACCGTGAAAGAGAATTTACGCCAGGCCATCCAGCAGAAACACGCGGCAACTGCAGTCGCGAAGGAGCAGAGCTATGGCTGAGCGCGCCCTCAAATCGGTGCCACCGGCGCAGGACGAAGCGCAGGAGATGCGGCAAGAGACGCGGCAAGAGACGCGACCGGATATGCGGCAGTCGCCGCCGACAATGCCGGCTTCGCCCACGCGCACCGCTACGCCTAAGGCAAAACGATTGAACCGCCGCACCACACGGCTGGTTTTGTTCGGGCTACTGCCGATCGCTTTGATCGCGGCCGGTTATTTCTATGTCACCGGCGGCAAGATCATGAGCACCGACGATGCCTATGTCGATGCCGAGAAGGTCGGCATTGCGACGGACATCGCCGGCATTGTCCAAGAGGTCGACGTCAAGGACAACGATCACGTTGCGACAGGCCAAGTGCTTTATCGTCTCGATCCGCGCCAGTTCCAGATCGCGCTCGACAACGCCAAGGCCAATCTCGCGCAGACGGCGCTGTCCGTAGATTCGATGAAGCAAGACTACAAGCACATGGTCAGCGACGCCGACGCACAGCAGGCGCAGGTCGATCTCGACCAGACGAATTTCAATCGTTCGCAGACCTTGCTTCGCAGCGGAACGACACCGCAGGCCATGTTCGACCAGGCGCAATACACGCTCCTCAACGACAAGAGTAAGCTCGCTTCACTGCGCCAACAGGCCGCAACGCAACTGGCGCGTCTTGGCGGCAATGCCGACATTGAGACCACGCAGCATCCACAATATCTGAAAGACCAGGCGCAGGTCGAAGAAGCGCAGCGCCAGCTCGATCACACGGTGATCAAGGCGCCCTTCTCTGGCACGGTCACCAATGTGCCGAGCGTCGCGCCGGGCAAATATCTCGCGGCATCGACCACGGCCTTCTATCTGGTCGATACCGACCATGTTTGGATCGCCGCGAATCCGAAAGAAACCGAAGTCACCCATGTGCGGCCGGGTCAGAAGGCCACGATCACGGTCGACACTTATCCTGACGCGGTTTGGCACGGTACGGTGGAAAGCGTCAGCCCCGCGGCGGCGCAGGAGTTCTCGCTGTTGCCGGCACAGAACACCAGCGGCAATTGGGTGAAGGTCGTGCAACGCGTGCCGATGCGGGTCCACGTCGATGCTGATCAAAGCAAAAACAATCCGCCGCTGCGCGCCGGGATGAGCGCCATCGTCGATGTCGACACCGGCCACGCCCGCGGCTTCCCGCGCTTCTGGTAACGGCCACACGGTGTAATCGATGAGTGCCGGCGCTTCCGAAAATGGCAGCAATCGCGGCTTGATCACGGGCTGCGTGATCCTGGCCACGCTGATGCAGGCGCTCGACACCACCATCGCCAATGTCGCTCTGCCGTACATGCAAGGCACGGTGTCTGCGAGCCAAGACCAGATCGCCTGGGTACTGACCTCCTATATCGTTGCCGCAGCGATCATGACGCCACCGACCGGCTTCCTCGCGGGTCGTTTCGGTACCAAGCGTCTGTTTATGGTCTCCATCATCGGCTTCACAGTCGCTTCGATGTTTTGCGGCATGGCGGAGACGTTGACCCAGATCGTGCTGTTCCGGGTGATGCAAGGCGCGTTCGGCGCGGCGCTGGTGCCGCTGTCGCAATCGGTTCTGCTCGGCTCATACCCGCGTGAGCGCCAAGGTTTCGCTATGGCCCTGTTCGGCGTCGGCGTGATGATCGGGCCGGTGCTAGGGCCCGTGCTCGGCGGTTGGCTCACCCAGAACTACAGCTGGCGCTTCGTATTTTATATCAATCTGCCGATCGGTCTTCTCGATCTCCTCGGCATCATGTGGTTCCTGCCGGAAACACCGCGCCGGGAAGGCGCGAAACTTGATTGGTTCGGCTTCGGAACGTTGAGTCTTACGCTCGCCGCCTTCCAGATCATGCTCGACCGTGGTGAGCAAAAAGACTGGTTCAGCTCCGGCGAGATCATCCTCGAAGCCGTTATTGCGGCCGCCGCGTTTTATCTGTTCATCGTCCACACGTTCACGGCGGAGAAGCCGTTCGTGCGGCCCTCTTTGTTCCGCGACCGCAATTTTTCCGCCGGCATGCTGTTCATCGTCGTTGTCGGTCTGACCTATTACGCTTCGATGGCGCTGCAGCCGCCTTATCTGCAGGAGCTGATGAATTATCCGGTGGTCACCGCCGGCATCATCATGGGCCCGCGTGGCGTCGGCACCATGGCCTCGATGCTGATCGTGGGCCGCTTGGTTGGTCGCGTTGATACGAGGCTGCTGCTCGCCGTCGGCTTGAGCATGACGGCATGGTCGTTCTACCAGATGACCGGATGGACGCCGGATATCTCACAGGGGACGATCGTCGGCGTAAGCATGGTGCAGGGCGCAGGCCTGGGCTTTTTGTTCGTGCCGTTGAGCGCCGCAACGCTGTCGACGCTGCCCAACGAAGATCGCACCGAAGGCGCCGGGCTCTATAGTCTGTTCCGCAATATCGGCTCAAGTGTCGGCATTTCGGTGGTCAATGCGCTGTTGATCCGGAATACGCAGGCCAATCACGCTTCGATCGCCTCGCATGTCACCGACATCAATCGCGGCTTCGAGAATCCGAACATTGCGCATTTTTGGGATCCGGCAACTGCCGCCGGCCGCGCCGCGCTCGATGCAGTCATCACCGAACAGGCGCAGATCATCGCCTATATCGACGATTATAAGCTTCTGATGATTGCGACCTTGGCGGTGCTGCCACTCTTATTGGTGTTCCGCCGTTCGGATCGCGGCGGGGCCCCGGCCGCCGCTGCCGTCGTCGCGGATTAAGAAATCTCTGCTTAAAAAATAAAGGCGGCCACGAGGGCCGCCTTTTGTCGTTCTGGCTTTTGATTTGCGTTATTCGCCGGCCGCTGCGTCACGCGGCTGTTCGCCTTCCTTGCCTTCGAGGTCTTCGCCAGTTTCCTGGTCGACGACCTTCATCGACAGCCGCACTTTGCCGCGATCGTCGAAGCCGAGGAGTTTTACCTTCACCTTGTCGCCTTCCTTGACGACGTCGGAAGTCTTTTGCACCCGGCGCGACGCCAGTTGGCTGATATGGACGAGGCCGTCCCGTGCGCCGAAGAAATTCACGAAGGCGCCGAAGTCCATCACTTTGACGACCGTGCCCTCGTAGATGTGGCCCACTTCCGGATCGGAGGCAATCGACCTGATCCAGTTGATCGCCGCCTTCATCGCCTCGCCGTCGGCCGACGCCACCTTCACGGTGCCGTCGTCCTCGATATTGATCTTGGCGCCGGTCTTCTCGACGATCTCGCGGATCACTTTGCCGCCGGAACCGATCACTTCGCGAATCTTGTCGACCGGGATCTTGAAGGTCTCGATACGCGGCGCGTATTCACCGAGTTCGCCGCGGGCGGTGTTAAGGGCCTTCGCCATTTCACCGAGAATGTGCAGGCGGCCGTCTTTGGCCTGGCCCAAAGCGACCTTCATGATCTCTTCGGTGATGCCGGCAATCTTAATGTCCATCTGCAGCGACGTGACGCCACCCTCGGTGCCCGCCACTTTGAAATCCATGTCGCCGAGATGGTCCTCGTCGCCGAGAATGTCGGAGAGTACGGCGAAGCGCTTGTCCTCAAGGATGAGGCCCATGGCGATGCCGGCAGTCGGCCGCTTAAGCGGCACGCCGGCGTCCATCAAAGCGAGCGAAGAGCCGCACACCGTTGCCATCGAGGACGAGCCGTTCGATTCGGTGATCTCCGACACGATACGGATCGTGTAGGGGAACTCTTCCTTCGACGGCAGCATCGGGTGGATGGCGCGCCAGGCAAGCTTGCCATGGCCGATTTCGCGTCGGCCCGGAGCGCCCATGCGGCCGGTTTCGCCGACCGAATAGGGCGGGAAGTTATAGTGCAACAGGAACGTCTCTTTATATGTTCCCTGCAGTGCGTCGATGAATTGCTCGTCTTCCGACGTACCCAGTGTCGCAACCACCAGCGCCTGCGTTTCGCCGCGCGTGAAGAGCGCGGACCCGTGGGCTCGCGGCAATACGCCGACTTCGGCAACGATCGGACGCACGGTTTTGACATCACGTCCGTCGATGCGCTTGCCGGTGTCGAGAATGTTCCAGCGGACGATCTTGGCCTCGAGCTCCTTGAACACGCCGGCAACCGCCAGCTTGTCGTGCTTCGGCTCGGCGCCTTCCGGGAAGAAATGCCCCATCACCTTCTTTTTGACCGCGGCAACGGCATCCTGACGATCTTGCTTGCGCACGATCGCATAGGCCGAGCGAAGCTCCTTCTCGGCCATGCCGAGAATCTCTTTCTCCAGCGCCGAATGATCATTGGTGGTCAAATCGCGCGGCTCTTTTGCCGCCTTTTCCGCAAGCTTGATGATGGCTTCGATGACCGGCTGAAAATGCCGGTGGCCGAACATCACCGCGCCGAGCATGATCTCCTCGGAAAGCTCTTTAGCTTCCGACTCCACCATCATGACGGCGTCCTGCGTGCCGGCGATGACGAGATCGAGCTGGCTGTCTTTCATCTCGTCGATCGTCGGATTGAGTACGTATTCCCCGTTGGAGAAACCGACGCGCGCGCCGCCGATCGGGCCCATGAAAGGGGCACCTGAAATCGTCAACGCCGCCGAGGCTGCAACCATGGCGACGATATCTGGATCGTTCTCTTGATCGTGCGAGAGCACCGTGATCGTGACCTGGGTGTCGCAGCGCCAGCCGTCGGCGAACAGCGGACGAATCGGGCGATCAATCAGGCGCGACGTCAGCGTGTCCTTCTCTGTCGGACCGCGTTCGCGCTTGAAATAGCCGCCGGGGATACGACCGGCTGCATAATATTTTTCGGTGTAGTTCACGGTCAGCGGCAGGAAGTCGATGCCTTCCTTCGGCTGCTTTGCCGCAACGACGGCGGCGAGGACCGTGGTTTCGCCGTAAGTGGCGACAACGGCGCCATCGGCCTGACGCGCGATCTTTCCTGTTTCGAGCGTTAGTGGACGGCCACCCCAGTCGAGCTGGACTTTATGAATATCGAACATAGCGATTGTCTTTCATGGTTTTCGCGAAAGCGCGAAAGCCATAAGCAAGACGGCGAGACACTGACGGCATAGCTTTGCTGCAATGCCTCAGCGACTGGCGATCCTGCCATGGCTCTCGGACCTTCTTCGGATCGGAACAAGCACTGGCTCGTTCCCGGATCGGCAGCCTTTGCTGCCGGTTTAATTTGGCGGCTTCGCCGCCGACTCAACATCTTGGCAGCTGAGCTGCCTACTCAAATGGCGGCACTGCTGCCGCAACAACGGCGCCTCTGGCGCGCCGCAGAAAAAACACGCGGGACATTCCCGCGCGCTAGCATTTAACGGCGGATACCCAGCCGTTCGATCAAACCCTTGTAACGACCATCGTTCGTGCGCCGCAGATAATCGAGAATCTGGCGCCGTTGCGACACGAGCTTGAGCAAGCCGCGCCGCGAATGATTGTCTTTCACATGCGATTTGAAGTGTTCCGTCAGATTGGTGATCCGCTCCGATAGCAGCGCAACCTGCACTTCGGGCGAGCCGGTATCGCCGGCTTTGGCGGCATAGTCCTTAATCAGTTCCGCTTTACGCGCGGTCGTTATCGACATCGTCATCAACCCTTTCGTCTTTCGGCTCGACCAGCGATGCCGGTTAAATTGAACACGCGGCGAGGTAAGATTTCGCCCCGTTCTGCTTCGGCAATGGCAACAAATTGGCCGCCACAGGCGACCTGGACCATACCGCGCAAAATGGAGGCATCCCTTCCGCGCAACAAAACGGCTTGGCCCCTTTGGAGCCGCGCCGCGTCTGCCGGGCTCACGGCCAGCGCCGGGATGTCGTCCAGCGCGGTCTCGATCGGCAGAAGAATATCGGCAAGGTGTCCCTCACCGGCGGCCGCTCTATGGCATAAAGCCTCGACTTGTTCCAGGGGGGTCATCTCAGCTTCACTGAACGGGCCGACCTGGCTGCGGCGAAGCGCCGAAACATGGCCAAAAGCCCCTAAAACACGGCCGAAATCGCGAGCCAGCGAGCGGACATAGGTGCCTTTACCGCATTCGGCGGCCAGCACCGCGTGATCCGGATCCGGCATGTCGAGAAGCGTCAGCCGATGAATGTCGACCGGGCGAGGCGCGAGTTCCACCATTTCCCCGTCCCTGGCCAGATCATAGGCGCGTTCGCCCGCGATCTTTATCGCCGAATAGCGCGGTGGTACCTGTTCGATGGTGCCGGTGAAGCGCGGCAGCAACGCCTGGATCTCCGCCGCATCAGGGCGGCTGTCGCTGGTTGCAATGACGCGGCCTTCGGCATCGTCAGTGTCGCGTTCCTCGCCCCAGCGTACGGTAAAGACATAAGTCTTGCGGCTGTCGACCACGAACGGCACCGTTTTGGTCGCTTCGCCGAGCGCGATCGGCAGCGAGCCCGAGGCTAACGGATCGAGCGTGCCGGCGTGGCCGGCGCGCTTTGCCGAAAACAGATGCTTGATCACCGCGACCGCATGCGTCGAGGTCATGCCGACCGGCTTGTCGAGCACGACCCAGCCATGGACGTCGCGCTTCTGTTTTTTCTTCTGGTCTTTCTTTTGGCCCGGCGCTTCTTTCGGCGCATCCGAAGCGGTCAGCGCCAGCGCAAGCGAATCATTTTCCGCCATTATCGATCGTCCTCGTCCGCCGAATCGTCTGCCAAGTCGTCTGCCAAGTCGCGCTGGACTACAGGCGTTCGCAAAAGCTTCTCGATCCGTTCCGCTTCTTCGAATCGCTCGTCGCGGCGGAATCGAATTTCGGGAGCAAATTTTAAGTTAACGCGCCGCGCGATCTCGCCGCGCACATAGCGCTTGTTGCGTTCGAGCGCCTCAAGCACCGGCTTTTCATCGTTGCCGCCGAGCGGCATGACATAGATCGTCGCGAGCCGCAGATCGGGCGACATCCGCACTTCCGGAATCGTGATCATGTGGCCTTGGATTACGGGGTCGTGGATGTCGCCGCGTGTGAGCATGTCGGCAACCTCGTGGCGGATCAATTCGCCGACACGCAACTGCCGTTGCGAGCCGCCGCCTGCGGATTGTTCGCGGTTATGATGACGCGGCATTTCGATGATCTCACGCGCGGCGGCTTGGCTCGCGCGTCCCGTTTCACAATGCGTTGCTTTTAAGGTCGGCGTTGCTCTTTAAGATCGAAACTGCCCGGACAAGCCGGGCAATCACGAAGAGGAGAAAACCGCAGACGTGAGAATTGGACTCACAGCGTCCGCTGCACCGTCTCCACGCGGTAACATTCAATAACGTCGCCGACCTTCATATCATGATAATTCTCGAAGGCCATGCCGCATTCCTGGCCGGCCGTGACCTCGCGTGCATCGTCTTTGAAGCGCTTGAGTTGCGACAGCTTGCCTTGGTGAACGACGACATTGTCACGGATGAGGCGCACATTGGCGCCGCGCTCTACGGTACCGTCAGTGACGCGGCAGCCGGCGACATTGCCGACCTTCGACACTTTGAAGACTTCGAGAATGGTGGCGTTGCCGAGCATCGTCTCGCGCAGCGTCGGTGGCAGAAGCCCCGACATCGCCTTCTTCACGTCATCGACCAAGTTATAGATGATGTCGTAGTAGCGGATTTCGATGCCGGCCTGTTCAGCCGCTTCGCGCGCTTCCTTGTGCGCACGCACATTGAAGCCGATCACCGCAGTGTTCGCTGAGGCCGCCAAAGTGACGTCGGATTCCGTGATGCCGCCGGCGCCGGAATAGATGACGCGCGCGACCACTTCATCGGTGCCGAGTTTCTCCAGCGCGCCGACAATGGCTTCGATCGAGCCTTGTACGTCGCCTTTGATGATCAGCGGGAATTCCTTGCGGCCCGAAGTCTTGATCTGCGACATCATCTGCTCGAGCGAGCCGCGCATGCCGGTTTGCCGCGCCGCCATTTTATCGCGGCGCTGGCGGGTGCGATAATCGGTGATCTCGCGGGCGCGGGCTTCGGTCGGAACAACCGCAAGCCGATCGCCGGCCTCCGGCGTGCCATTGAAGCCGAGCACCTCCACCGGCATCGACGGGCCGGCCGCGACTACGGAATGGCCGGTATCCGACATCAGAGCGCGCACGCGGCCCCATTCCGAGCCGGCAACGACGATGTCGCCGGGTTTCAGGGTGCCGCGCTGGACCAGCACGGTCGCCACCGGACCACGGCCGCGGTCGAGCCGCGCTTCGATCACGGTGCCTTCGGCTGCGCGATGTGGATTCGCTTTCAGTTCGAGCAGTTCGGCTTGCAGCGCGATGATGTCGAGCAATTTGTCGAGATTGGTTTTCTCTTTCGCCGACACTTCGAGCTCGAGCACGTCGCCGCCGAGCGTTTCGACCTGGATCTCGTGCTGCAGCAGTTCGGTGCGCACGCGCTCCGGCTTGGCGTCGGCTTTGTCGATCTTGTTGACCGCGACGATGATCGGAACTTTCGCTGCTTTGGCGTGCTGGATCGCTTCCACCGTCTGCGGCATGACGCCGTCGTCTGCGGCAACCACGAGAATCACGATGTCGGTGATCTTAGCGCCGCGGGCGCGCATCGCCGTGAATGCGGCGTGACCCGGCGTGTCGATAAAGGTAATGCGTCCACCGGACGGCGAGGTCACCTGATAGGCGCCGATATGCTGGGTGATGCCGCCGGCTTCACCCGCGGCAACTTCAGTCGAGCGGATGGCGTCAAGAAGCGACGTCTTGCCGTGATCGACGTGACCCATGATGGTGACGACCGGAGCGCGCGGTTCGATCTGCGCCGGATCGTCCGGGGCGTCGAACATGCCTTCCTCGACGTCGGACTCGGCAACGCGGCGCACGGTGTGGCCGAGTTCTTCGGCGATCAATTGTGCGGTATCGGCGTCGATCGTATCGGTGATCTTCGCCATATGACCCTGTTGCATCAGGATGCGAATGATCTCGACCGCACGCTCGGCCATGCGGTTGGCGAGTTCCTGGATCGTGATCGTCTCCGGAATAATTACTTCGCGGGCGATCTTTTCCTTCGGTTCTTCGTCGCGGTGTCCGGTTTTACGGCGCTCGCGGCGCCTGAATGCTGCGGCGGAACGCTCGCGTTCTTCGTCGGCGCTGAAAGCGGTAACGACCGTCAGGCGACCGCGGCGTTTGTCGGCTCCGGCGTGCTGCGGCTTCGGAGCAAGGACCGGGCGCACAGCGGGGCGTGCGGCCGCGCCGACGCCACCACGGCGCCGCGGCGCTTCTTCTTCCTCGGCTTCTTGCGCCGGACGAGCGGCGGGCTTGGCTGAAACCAGCGGATCGCCGAGGCGCTTTCTTGCGACCTCGTCGGCCTTGCGCTTGGTTTCTTCGTCGTGTTTGCGGCGATCGTCTTCTTCGCGTTTGCGCGTTTCTGCGGCCGCGCGTTCGGAGCGTTCGCCTTCTTCACGGGTGCGGCGGGCTTTGGCCTCTTCTTCGGCGTTCGCGCGCTCTTCGAGTTCACGGATTTGGGCGCCGGCGAGTGCCTGAGCGCGGGCGTTGCGTTCGTCGTCGGTGAGCGTCCGCAGAACAACGCCCGATGATTTCGGCGAGGCCGCAGGCGCCGCGCTCGGAGCTGCCGACGCGGGTCTAGCCGCCGGGGCGGCTCCAGGTCGTTTAGTGGCCACAGGAGGCGCGGCCACAGGCTCCGGTGGTTTAGTTTCGCCGGGGCCAATACGCCGTTTGACCTTCTCGACGACGACTTGCTTGCTGCGGCCATGGCTAAAGCTTTGGCGCACAACGCCCTGCTCGACGCCGGTCCGCTTCAGGGTCAGCGTTTTGGTCGGGGTCACGCTCAGCTTTTCGCCGCTATTTTTGGTCGTCTCGGTCATTCGTATCCAATTCCGTGCGCGTCAGTGGTTCTGGCTGCGGTTTTCGCCCAGATTGCCGGTCTGAAACCGCGTCCATCGCCGCAAACGCGCTAAAAACGTGTCCGTCGAAGGTCCGGCAAGCAGGGCTGCATGTATCACATTTGGCCGGCCTAAAGCCAAATCCAATTGTGCCGTTGTTAGCGCTCGCGAAACCAGGACCGGCGGGCCCCGGTGGCGCCCCAACGCCGCGGCGTCAAGCTTTTTGACCCCGTTGGCGGCCGCTTCCACGGCATGCAGCAAGATCACTACATCGTCATGGGCGAGTGCTGATTCAACCTTGGCAAAGCCGGTTAAGGCAAAAGAGCCTTTGCCGGAAATGGCCAGCGCATCGAGGACGGCTCGCGCCAACAGCGCTTCGGTCTGCGCGACCAGGTCTGCCGGCAGCCGGACATCGCGCTTGAAGCCGCGGGCGAAAACCTTGCGTTTGACCGCCTGTTCAAGCGTGTCTCGTGTGGCCGTCACCCAGACACCGCGACCGGGCAGCTTGCTTTTGAGGTCGGAAACCACCTCGCCGTTCGGATCGACCACGAAACGGATCATCTCGTCGATCGGCCTTACTGTGCGTGTCACCACGCACAGACGCTCGCGCTCGCTAAGACGCGGTCCGTGGTCCAATTCGAGGTCGGCAGAGGCCGCAAGCATGCTCGGTCCGTCTCACCCCTTTAAACCTGGGCTTCGGCGGGTGCCGCTTCAGCTTCGGCAGCCGGGGGCGGCGCGAGATCGGCCTCGGTGACCCAGCCGGCCTTGAGCCGCGCCCGCATGATCAGCATTTCGGCTTCCTCGCGCGACATTTCGAAGCCGTCGAGAATGCCGGGCTGGCGAACCGACTCACCATCCTTGCGCTCGGTCCAGCCGACGAGATCGTCAGTGGCGCATCCGGCAAGGTCTTCCACGGTCTTGACGCCGTTCTCGCCAAACTTCACCAGCATGGCGGTGGTAACGCCCTCGACATCCTTGACCGCATCTTCAACACCGAGCTCTTGGCGTTTGGCGTCGAGTTCAGCCTCGATGCGGTCGAGATATTCGCGCGCGCGATTTTGTAATTCGCTCGCGGTATCCTCATCGAAGCCTTCGATGCCGGCGACTTCATTGGCCTCGACCATGGCCAGTTCCTCGACCGAGTTGAAGCCTTCGGACGCAAGCAATTGCCCGATCACTTCGTCGACATTGAGCGTGTCGATGAACATGCGGGTGCGCTTTTCGAACTCTGCCTGGCGGCGTTCGGACTCTTCTTGTTCAGTGAGGATGTCGATGTCCCAGCCGGTAAGCTGCGATGCCAGACGCACATTCTGGCCGCGCCGGCCGATGGCGAGCGACAATTGCTGGTCGGGGACCACGACTTCGATGCGTTCGCGCTCTTCATCGAGCACGACCTTGGCGACTTCCGCCGGCGCCAGCGCATTCACCACGAAGGTCGCGATGTCATAAGACCACGGGATGATGTCGATCTTCTCGCCCTGCAACTCGTTGACCACGGCCTGTACGCGCGAACCGCGCATACCGACGCAGGCGCCGACCGGATCGACAGACGAATCCCGCGATGTGACGGCGATTTTTGCGCGTGAGCCGGGGTCGCGGGCCACCGATTTGACCTCGACGATTCCGTCATAGATTTCCGGCACTTCCTGCGTGAACAGCTTCGCCATGAATTGTGGGTGGGTGCGGGACAAGAAGATCTGCGGGCCGCGTTGTTCGCGGCGCACATCGTAGATGTAAGCACGGATGCGGTCGCCGTTACGGAACAATTCGCGCGGCAACATCTCGTCGCGGCGCACGATGGCTTCGCCACGGCCGAGATCGACGACCACGTTGCCGTATTCGACGCGCTTGACGATGCCGTTGACGATATCGCCGATGCGATCCTTGTATTCGTCGTATTGCCGGTCGCGCTCGGCCTCGCGCACTTTCTGCACGATGACTTGCTTGGCCGACTGTGCAGCGATGCGGCCGTATTCGAGCGGCGGCAGCGGATCGGCGATGGTGTCGCCGACCTGGGCTGCGGGATGGCGCCGGCGGGCATCTTCCAGGCTGATCTGGGTGGCGAAATTCTCCATCGTCTCCACCACGAGCATGTGGCGGGACAGATGCAATTCGCCGCTCTTCGGATCAATCTCGGCGCGGACTTCGGTCTCGCTGCCGTAGCGCGAGCGGGCCGCTTTCGCGATCGCGTCTTCCATCGCACCGAGTACGATCTTGCGGTCGATCGACTTTTCGCGTGCGACCGCGTCCGCGATCTGCAGCAGTTCGAGCTTATTGGCGCTTATAGTCGCCATCGATCAGTCTCCTTTGCGTTGATTCTGTTTGCTCTTGCGCAATGACTCGGCAATGAGCTCATCGGTTAGCACCAGTCTCGCGTCCATCATGTCTTCGATGGGCAGCAGCACTTCGGTCTTTTCAGCTCCGCCTTCGAGACGAAGGCGCGCAGAATCTTTTTCGACGCCGGCGAGCTCGCCGCGGAAACGCTTCCGTCCGTCGATCAGCGCCTGCATTTCCACTTGCGCGGTGTGGCCGGCGTAACGCTCGAAGTCCGAGCGCCGTACCAGCGGCCGATCGATGCCCGGCGACGAAATCTCGAGCCGATACGCGCTTTCAATCGGATCGGCGACGTCGAAGACCGGCGACAGCGCCCGCGACACCGCCTCGCAGCCCTCGATGCTCATAGTACCGTCCGGCTGTTCCGCCATGATCTGCACCGTGCAACCGGCAAAGGCTGATACGCGCACCCGCACCAGCCGGAAACCAAGCGACGCCAGGACTGGCGCGGCGAGCGCTGCCACGCGCGCGGCGCGGCCGGGCTCGGTGATAAGCCGCGGCTCGTCGGCAAAATTCGCAAGCTCGATGCCGGTCGTTCTGTCGTCCATGCTCTTTCGCGGGGTGAATGATCCCGCAACCGTGACCTGGATGCCTTCAGCGGACCCTCAGGTAATAAAAAAGAGCGGGTCCCGGAGGGCCCACTCTCAAAACCGTTCGTTTAACCGACCGATATGAGGTATCCGAAAACGGATACGCGAAACATAGCGGTTTTTCAGGTCTTTGCAAGGGTCTTTGCAGGGGCTTGGCAAGGTCTTGGCAGCGTCTTGGCAAGGGCCTTTCAGGGATCGGTAATCACTGCCCGGTAATCATGGCGGCGCCGAAAATGGCATCTATCCCGTTTTTTTGGCCACGGTTACCGACGCCTTGCGATGGGTGCTGCTCTTTCACTGCTACCGGAACTCGAACAGATCCTGCAGCACGGTGCGCGGCACAAGCGCGTCGAAGCATTGCGCCGCATTACCGCACTGTTCCTCGCCGGTTCGGGCAGTTTCAACAGCGACCATGTCGACGTCTTCGACGAGGTTTTCGGCCACCTGATTGCCGAGATCGAAACCAAAGCGCGCGCTGAGCTCGCCAATCGTCTGGCGCCCGTGCGCAACGCGCCGACCAATGTGCTGCACACGCTTGCGAACGATGACGATATTGCGGTCGCCGGTCCGGTGCTGAAGCTCGCGCCGTCACTGCAAGAGACGGAGCTCATCGATCTCGCTTACACCAAAAGCCAGGCGCATCTGCAGGCGATCTCAACCCGAAAAAATCTCGGCGAGGCGGTGACGGACGTTCTGGTCCGGCGTGGCGACGGCGAAGTGGCCCGCACCGTCGCCGCCAATCGCACGGCGCGAATTTCCGAGAGCGGCTTCTTTCGTTTGGTCAAACGTGCCGAGAACGACGGGCTGTTGGCTGAGAGAGTAGGCTTACGGCCCGATATTCCGCCGCAGTTGTTCCGCGAATTGCTGACACGCGCGACTGCGATCGTTCACGAACGTCTGCTCGCCGCGGCGCCGGATGACGTAAAGGCCGAAATCCGCCGCGTGCTGAAGAAAGTCTCGACGGAAGTCGGCGCGCGTGTCGGGCCGCGTGATTACACGGCGGCGCAACGCGTGGTGCTCGGCTTGCACCGGAACGGTCAATTGAACGAAGCAGCCCTCGCCGACATGGCCGCCGACGGCAAATATGAGGAAACCGTCGCCGGACTTGCAGTGCTATCCAAGGTTCCGATCAATGTCGCCGACCGGCTGATGGCTGGTGAACGTCCCGATCCGATACTGATCTTATGCAAGGCCGCCGGAATGGGCTGGGCGACGGTGAAAACCATCATCGGCATGCATCCGGACCGCAAAGTATCGACCCAGACGCTGGATGCGGCCTTTGCCAATTATGAGCATCTATCAGTGTCGACGGCACAGCGCGTCGTGCGCTTCTGGCAGGTGCGGCCGAATACTTGATCGCTTCAAACTCTCCGGAAAATCAAAAAGCTCGACGCACGCTCTTCGCGCTTGGCTTTGGCGTGATAGCGCGTCGCCGCGAAGCTAGGCCAAGCTACGCGCCAGTCGTCGGCACGCTCCGCTGTCCATTCGAAGTGCGGCGAGCGAAGCAGGCGCTGCAGCGTCCAGGCGGTATAGTCGGCAATATCGGTGACAAAGCGAAACTCCCCGCCGGGACGCAGAATACGCGCAAGCTTTGCGACCATCTCATCCTGGACGAAGCGTCGCTTCCAATGCCGCCGTTTCGGCCAAGGATCGGGATGGATCAAATCGATGCGCGCCAGCGATTGCTCGGGCAGCCAAGCAATCAAGCTTATGGCGTCATCGAAATGCAGGCGAACATTGTTCAGTCTGCGACTTTCGACGGCTGCGAGCGCCTTAGCCATGCCATTGACGAAGGGCTCAACGCCGATGAAGCCACGCCGTGGCTGTTCTTGCGCCTGCGCGACCAGCCATTCGCCGCCGCCGAAACCGATCTCAAGTTGGATATCGTCGACGGGCTCGAGGAATAGCGCACGCAGATCGGCGGGCGCAGGTGTTTTCAGATCGAGCGCGAGCTTCGGCAACAGTTCGTCGATCAGCTGCGCATGATGCGGCCGCAATTTGTGGCCTTTGCGGCGGCCGAAAAAAGCGCGGGGTTGGTTGAACTCTGTCGTCATTGGCTGTCGGGCAAAGCGCGGTCATACGCTTTCCTGAAAACTATAGCCAAAATGCAAATGGCCGGCGCGAGGCCGGCCATCGCATAAATTTTAAATCGCAGCGATCAGCGGACAGCGCGCTTGAGCTGATCCACGAGATCGGTACGTTCCCAGGAGAAACCACCATCCTTCTCCGGCGCGCGGCCGAAATGGCCGTAGGCCGCGGTGCGCTTATAGATCGGACGGTTGAGCTTCAGCGACCGGCGGATATTGGTCGGGCGCAACGGGAAGATTTCCTGCAGCGCCTTGGCGAGCTTCTTTTCATCGGCTTTGCCGGTGCCATGGGTGTCGACATAGAGCGACATCGGGTCGGCAACGCCGATCGCATAGGCGACCTGAATGGTGCACTGCTCGGCGAGGCCCGCCGCGACGACATTCTTAGCGAGATAACGCGCCGCATAAGCCGCCGAACGGTCCACTTTGGTCGGGTCCTTGCCGGAGAAGGCGCCGCCGCCATGTGGTGCGTAACCGCCATAGGTGTCGACGATGATCTTGCGGCCGGTCAGGCCGCAGTCGCCGTCCGGACCGCCGACCACGAAGTTGCCGGTCGGGTTGACCAGGAAGTCGGATTCCTTTTTCGGCATCCAGCCCTTCGGCAGTGCGGAAGCAACCGCGTCGCCGATCAAATCGCGGACCATGCTCGGCGTATATTTCTTGCCGTTGCGGGTCTGGGCATTGTGCTGCGTCGACACGACAACCTTTGTGCAGCCGATCGGCTTGCCGTCGACATATTGCACTGTCACCTGGCTCTTGGCGTCGGGCTGCAGATCGAAGATCTGCCCGGAGCGGCGCTTGTCCGACAGCACTTTCAGAATCTTATGCGCAAAGAAGATCGGCGCCGGCATGAACGAGCCTTTTTCGTAGACCTCGCTCTCGGTGCAGGCATAGCCGAACATCATGCCTTGGTCGCCGGCGCCCTCGTTCTCTTCGCCCTTCTTCTTCTTGGCGTCGACACCCATGGCGATGTCGGGCGACTGGCCGTGCAACAGCACCTCGACATCGGCGCCATGAAAGGAGAAGCCGTCCTGGTCGTAGCCGATATCCTTGACCACACCGCGCGCGATCTCGGTGATCAATTCGCGATCGACGACAGCCGATCCGCCGATCTTGCGAAACAGCTGGCCGCGGCCTTCGCCGGCAACGATGATCTTGTTGGTGGTGCAGAGCGTCTCGCAGCCCAGCCGGGTGTTGACCAGGCTGTCATCGGCGATGCCGAGCTTGATGTCGCGCTCGATGAAGGCATCGAGAATGGCATCGGAGATCTGGTCGGAAACCTTATCCGGATGGCCTTCCGATACCGACTCGCTCGTGAACAGATAATTAGCGCGTGACACAGCGAAACACTCCCCTCATGGCGATTCTTGCGGTTTTGGTTGCGCGAAGACGCTAACCCCTTGAAGCCGCAGCTAGCGTGGTTGTTACAGCGTCCACCTGCCCGGTCAAGATGTGGGCAGTGCGTGGGCGGTCTGCGGGCACGTCTGAGCTAACATGTCTGAGCTAAAACGCGTCAGCGTTTGTCGCGGCCGGCGATATGTTCAACAAGATCGACAATGCGCCGCCGCAGCTTGGCGTCGTCGATCCGCATAAAGGCCTTGGTCAAAGCGAGCCCGTCCGAGGTGGCAAGAAAATCGGAAACATAGGCCGGTGAGGGCGCGTCGCCTGCTTCGCCGCGGCCGATCGTCTGCGCGCTCGGAGCGCCTTCAAAGAAAAACTCAACCGGCACTTGGAGAATGTGTGCAATCTGCTGCAGACGGCTGGCGCCGATGCGATTGGTTCCCTTCTCGTACTTCTGTACTTGCTGAAAGGTGAGGTCCAATGCGTCGCCAAGCTTTTCCTGACTCATGCTCAACATCATCCGCCGCATGCGCACGCGGCTACCGACATGTTTGTCTGTCGGATTTGGTACTTTCTTCGGCAACATACCCCGTCCCTCGCCCCAATCGCTTAAATAGCAAAACCGTAACAACTGTAACCAGTGTAACGGCAGGGCAATAGATAAGCGAGCGGCACTTTATCTCAGCATTTTGCCCGTCTCAGTTGCCGCTGTCGACGGGGGACAGCCTGTGGTCGCCGCAATGATGTCGCAGTGCGTGAAACAAAGCCGTGTGCAAATTTAAGTCTTCGTCTCGCTCGTGTTCAACCGACGCCGCACGACGACGATGAACGCAATGCCGATGATGATCGCGATCGGTCCGTCGCCGACTTCGGCATAGAAGGTCGAAGCAATCGGCCGCGGCAATGGCGCGTCGAGCACGCCTTCAACACCGAGCGGCAACGACTTGATGATTCGTCCGAGCGGATCGACGACTGCGGAGACGCCGGTATTGGCGGCGCGTGCCATCGGCAAGCCCAACATGATCGCGGTGACGCGTGCTTCCTGGAAATGCTGATAGGGGCCGCTCGAAATACCGAACCAGCCGTCATTGGTCACGTTGACGATCCAGCCCGGCCGTTCGCCCTCCGGCATCGCGTCGCCGGGAAAAATGATCTCATAACAAATCAACGGCAGCGCGGTCGGCGCGCCAGGGACCGCGATCAGGCGGTGTCTGTCGCCGGAGAGAAATCCGCCACGTTGCTCGGTGAGTTCTTGCAGACCGAGACGCTCGAGGAATTCTTCGAACGGCAGATATTCTCCGAACGGAACCAGATGAACTTTGTCATAGACCGCTGCAAGCGAGCCGCTGTGATCGATGACATAGATTGAATTGTAGACGCCGGAGTCTCTGAAATTCTCGGGATCGGCAAGCCGCGTGGCGCCGGTGATCAGAACGGCGTTGGGCTGCAGGAGGTCATGGATTTGCGCCAGCGCGTCGGCCTCGCGCATCAACAAAAACGGAAACGGCGATTCTGGCCAGATCAGATGCGTGACACCTTGATTCCCGGAATCGCGGCCCGACAGTTCCACGTAACGCTTCATCACTTCGTTTTTGGCGGCGTAGTTGAAACGGACGTCCTGCTGCAGATTGGGCTGCATGATGCGCAGGTGCACGCCATTAACGAGCTGGGTCGGTGTGCGGATGAGCCGTAGCGTGCCGTAACCGCCGAAAAGAATGATGACGCCAACGCCGAGCGCGAGCGGAAGCCAGCGCCGCCGCGTTTCACTCGGGTCGTCGGTAAGCGTCGCCGGTGACGCAGCAGCGGCGATGGTGAGGAACGTCAGTCCCCAAATGCCGATCAGTGATGCGGCTTGCGCGAGCGCCAATGGCGTGGTCAGCGCATAACCGAAAGCGTTCCAGGGAAAGCCGGTGATGAGATGCCCGCGCAGCCATTCGGCAATGGTCAGCGCTACGGCAAGAGTGAGAATGCGCGTGGCGCCGCGTGTCCAGAGAAGCCGCGCCAACAGGACGCCAAGCGCGATGTAAATGGCGGCGACGGCCGGCAAGCCGATGACGGCGATTGGTAACAGCCAGCCGAAGGTTGGCGCGTCGACCAGAAAGGCGAAGCCGATCCAATAAAGTCCCACGAGAAAATAGCCGAAGCCGAACCACCATCCGGTCCAAGCCGCGGTGGTCAAGCCGCCGAAACGCCCGACGCCGGCGCCATCGATCAGCCAGACCAGAACCGGAAATGTCAGAAACAAAATCGGCCAGGCGTTGATCGGTGCCATCGCCAAGGCTGAAAGCGCGCCGGCAACGAAAGCGATCAGCCGCCGCCGCCAACCCCACGACAGAACGATCGTGTGAACCAGGGCCTTGAGCGTCACGATGCGCGCGGTGGGTTTGGATTTGGGCGATTGGCGTCATCGCGCGTCGTGGCCGGACGAGCAATTGCCGGCCGCAGCGCCGCAGGCGTTTCGCGGCTGCCGGGCGGACGCCGATCCTTACGCAGATAAATGCGGACGCGTTTGACCCGCCGCGGATCGGCATCGAGGACTTCGGCTTCGAATGGCTCCGGTCCGGGAACGAGTTCGCCGCGCACCGGCACGTGACCGGCTTTGGTGACCAAATAGCCGCCGATGGTGTCGACTTCGTCCGCGCCTTCGCCGACGTCGAATTCGTGTCCGAGCTTGTCGGCGATCGCTTCGCGCACTTCGTCAAGACTGGCGCGCCCATTGGCGACGAAGGAGCCGTCATTCTGGCGGATGACCGTCGGGCCTTCTTTCTCGTCATGCTCGTCGGCGATGTCACCGACGATGATCTCGACCAGGTCCTCAATCGAGACAAGACCGTCGCTGCCGCCGTATTCGTCGATGATCAGCGCCAGATGAATGCGTGTCGCCTGCATTTTGGCGAGCAGATCGAGCGCCGGCATCGAAGGCGGCGCATAAATAAGATCGCGCACGATCTTGGCGGACAGCAGCGACGCCGACAAATCGATCTTGGCGAAATTCAAGGCGGCCGTTGATGGCTCGCCGTCAGCGGCAGAGGTATTTCCCGCAGTGGGCTCAGTCGTCGCGGAGTGCACCGCCATGTAAGCGACGAGGTCGCGGATATGGACCATGCCGGTCGGATCATCGAGCGTGTCGTTATAGACGACGAGCCGAGAGTGAGCGGCTTTTTCAAAAACTTTGACGAGTTCGCCAAGCGCGATGTCCTGCTGCACGGCGATGATGTCCGCGCGCGGCACCATAATGCTGTCGATCCGCGTCTCGCGCAGCGTCAGGATATTCTTGAGCATCGCGGCTTCTTCGGGAGAGAAGCCCGATTGCGGTTGCTGCTCGGCGGCCAGCACAAGCTCGAGATCGGCGCGGGTCGAGGCCGCTTTCCAGCCGAACAGGATTCGCATGACGCGGGTGAGCCATCCCTCCGGCGCCTCGCCCGGTTGGGCAATAACCATCGGCAGCGCACGATGTTCGCCGTCGGCCGCTTCGTTGTTAGATGATGATGACATTCGCGCGTCGGAGTCCCGGACTAGCGGTTCTATTTAAGCTTTGCGTTTCGCGGCGCGTCGCGCCGGGCGCTTACCTCTAGGGTTCTTAAGTTTAGCAGTTTTCCGCGGTTTTGGCCGCTCGACGGGATCGTCCCGATAAGGGTCGGGAATGGCCAGGGCGTGTAAAATATCGCGCTCGGCCTGCTCCATCTCCTCCGCGTCGCTGTCGTGCTCGTGATCATAGCCGATGAGGTGGAGAAAGCCGTGCACGCCAAGATGGGCGAGATGATGATCGAACGGCTTGCCCTCGCTGCGGGCTTCGCGGGTGATGGTTTCGAGAGCGAGGATGACATCGCCCAGATGGCCGCTGCCCGGCCGTTTCGACTTCGTGGCTGGAAACGACAAGACATTGGTGGCGGCATCGACGCCTCGCCAATCGCGGTTGAGCAGGCGTATCGCCGAATCATCACTCAAAACGATAGCAAGCTCGGCCGGCGATGTTGACAGCGTTGCGGCTGCGGCGCGTGTGACGGCGCGCCGCAGCACCGCTTGCGCTTTTTTTGGGTTTTTCCAGCGCGCGCTGGCGACGATGATATCGATGTCGATCGCGGGGCGTACGGCCCGGCTCATTCCCGCCGCTCGCGCTTCTTCACCGTGTCGCGCTCGTAAGCGGCGACGAT
This sequence comes from Xanthobacteraceae bacterium, assembly GCA_036271715.1. Lineage (GTDB taxonomy): Bacteria > Pseudomonadota > Alphaproteobacteria > Rhizobiales > Xanthobacteraceae > BOG-931. The sequence goes on along the minus strand of DATBAD010000066.1, from coordinate 52,909 downwards.
GCGCGCAACGAGTTCGTGCCGCACCACGTCGGCGGCGGTGAAATTGGCAACCGCGATGCCCTCGACGCCTTCAAGGAGCCGCACCGCGTCCGCCAGGCCGGAGGTCTGACCGGGCGGCAAATCCACTTGGCTCGGATCGCCGGTGACGATCATACGGCTGTTCTCGCCGAGCCGCGTCAGCAGCATTTTCATCTGCATCGTGGTCGTGTTCTGCGCTTCGTCGAGAATGATCGCGGCATTCGCCAGAGTGCGGCCGCGCATGAAGGCGAGCGGCGCGATTTCGATTTCGGTCGATTGCATCGCGCGCTCGACGATGCGCGGATCCATTAGATCGTATAAAGCATCGTAGATCGGACGCAGATAAGGATCGACTTTCTCGCGCATGTCGCCGGGCAGAAAGCCGAGCCGCTCGCCGGCTTCGACCGCAGGCCGCGACAGCACGATACGGTCGACCTCTTTACGTTCGAAGAGTTGCGCGGCATGCGCAACTGCAAGCCAGGTTTTGCCGGTGCCGGCGGGGCCGGTTGCAAAAACGAGGGTGTGGCGTTTGAGCGCGCGGATATAAGCGTCCTGGGCCGCTGTGCGGGCGCGGATGCGGCGCTTGCGCAAATTGATCTCTTCGAAACTTTCCGGCGCGGTATTCGGATCGAAATCAAACAGCGAGCCTTGCGAGAGCGCGAGACGAATCGCGCCATCGACGTCGCCTTGCGATAGTTCGTCGCCGCGTTGCAGCCGTTGATAAAGGCTTTCCAGAACGCGGCGCGCTTGATCGGTCGCCTCGCGCGCGCCGTCAAGGGTGACGTCGTTGCCGCGCGAATTGGTGACTACGCCGAGCTTGCGCTCGATCAAAGCGAGGTTCTGGCTGTATTGGCCGAACAGTGACGAAGCGAGGCGATTGTCATCGAAGGTCAGGACGATCTGGGTAGTGTCACCCGGGGCAGTAAAAACGGCGTCGGTCGTGGGAGGCGCGGGTGCTGGCAATTCAGACTCCTGCGGCGACAAGATTGGCGGCGGGCCCAAGATCATGAGGCCGATCATGGGACCAATCCGTGATCGGTTGGACGAGCGTTCCGAACAGACTGTTGCCGCCGACGTCGTCGATCGTCACGGCAGCGATGTGTCCCAGCAAAGACGCTGGCGCGATAACTTGCACCGGCTGCAGATAGGGTGAGCGGCCGGTCAATTGTCCGTCGCGCCGGCCGGGCTTTTCGAACAGCACATCGAAAGTGCGATGCAGGCAGCTTCGGTTGAATGCGGCCTGGGCGCGGTTGATTGCCGCCTGCAGCCGTTGCAGACGCTCATCCTTGATCTCTTCATCGACCTGCTCGTCCATTTCCGCGCCAGGGGTGCCGGGCCGCGGCGAATATTTGAAGGTGAAGGCGCCGGAAAAGCCGACACCCTCGACGAGATCGAGCGTTTCCTGGAAATCGGCTTCGGTTTCGCCCGGAAATCCGACGATGAAATCCGACGTCATTGCGAGATCGGGTCGCGCTACGCGCAAGCGGCGCACGATGTCGAGATAGTCCGCGCGGCTATGGCGGCGGTTCATGGCCGCGAGGATGCGATCGGATCCCGATTGCGCCGGCAGATGCAGTTGCGGCATGAGCTCACGTAAATCGCGATGCACGGCTATTAGGTCGTCATTCATGTCACGCGGGTGACTCGTCGTGTAACGCAGCCGCGCGACGCCATCGATCTGTGCAATGCGTTCGAGCAGGCGCGCCAGCGGCCATGCTCGTCCGTCCGGCCCTTCGCCATGATAGGCGTTAACGTTCTGGCCGATCAGCGTGATCTCGCGAACGCCAGCTGTGGCCTGCTGCTCGACCTCAGTGATAATCTTCTGCACCGGCCGCGAGATTTCGGCGCCGCGGGTATAGGGCACTACACAGAAGGTGCAGAATTTATCGCAACCTTCCTGCACCGTAACAAAGGTGGTGACGCCGCGCGCGCGAATGGTTGCTGCAGTCGGTGCGGCGAGATGATCGAATTTATCGTCAGCGGGAAATTCGGTGTCGACGGCTTTGCCGTCGCGCGCGGCGCGGTCCAGCAGTTCCGGCAGGCGGTGATAATTCTGCGGACCGAAGACGAGATCGACCGCGGGTGCGCGGCGGATAATCTCTTTGCCCTCGGCCTGGGCGACGCAGCCGGCCACGGCGACGGTGACCTGTCGGCCGTTGGCGGCGGCCTCGCTCTTCATGACCCGCAAGCGGCCGAGTTCCGAGTAGACCTTTTCGGCTGCCTTCTCGCGAATGTGGCAGGTGTTGAGGATGATGAGATCGGCGTCGTCCGGCGTGGCGGTCTCTATATAGCCCTCAGGCGCCAAAGTATCGGCCATACGACGCGAGTCGTAGACGTTCATTTGGCAACCAAAGGATTTGACGTAGAGACGTTTCGATCCGCGCATGCCGGTGCCGATTGGGCTCAAGCCTTTGTCCGTGGCTGTGAGCCTACGTAAGCCACTATAAAATCGATGCTTTTCAGCTCTGGCTCCGTGTCATCGGCTGGCCGCGCGACGCCCCCTTACTTAGCCGGATTTCGCGACGAAGGAAATGCCGCGCTTTAATCGAGCGGCTGGATATTCGCCTCCTTGATCACCGTGCCCCAGGTGGCGATTTCCGACTTGATATAGGCGTCGAGCTCCTCCGGGGTACTGATCATCGTGGTCATGCCGAGTTCGGCAAAGCGCTGCTTGGTCTCGTCACTGGCGACTGCCTGCCGGGCCGCTGTGGCAAGTTTCATGCGGATGTCGAGCGGCGTGCCGGGCGGCGCCAGAATGCCCCACCAGGTCTCTACGGCAAAACCGCGCAAGGCGCTTTCCGCCACCGTCGGGATTTCCGGTGCCGATGGAGAACGCTGGGCGCTGGTGACGGCGAGCGCGCGCAACGTGCCGGCTTTCACATGGCCCATGACGGCGGAAAGGTTGGCGAACATCAGCGGGATTTGGCCGGCGAGAAGATCGTTGATCGCGCCGGCTTCGCCGCGATAGGCGACATGAACGAGCTTGATGCCGGCATCGTGCTGAAACAGTTCGGCCGCCATATGCGGGGTGGTGCCGACGCCGCCGGTGCCGAAATTGATTTTGCCCGGCTCGGCCTTGGCCATCTTGATCACATCGGCCACCGAATGCGCCGCAAAAGATGGATTGACCACCAGCACCAGCGGCGACGCACTGGTGAGAGCGACGCCGGAAAAATCCTTCAGTGGATCGACCGTTACTTTACGATAGAGCGCGGGCGCCACCGCGCAGGTCGTTTGGCTCCCCATCATCAGCGTGTAGCCGTCGGGATCGGATTTCGCGAGGTCTTGCGCTGCGACCAGGCCGCTGGCGCCGGCGCGGTTCTCGACCACGATAGTCTGGCCGAGCACTTTCGCCATTTGCTGCGCCATGATCCGCGCCGCGACATCGGTGCCGCCTCCGGCGGCGAAGCCGACCAATATTTTGATCGGGTGATTGGGGAAGGTCGTGTTGTCGGCGCGGGCAAATGAAGCAAAGCAGATCAAAACAAGCGCGAGCAGCACGCGCGGTATCCGCGGTGCGGTCATGACGTTCCTCCCAAGGCTTCTCACGTCGGCCGATTTTTATCGGTCCGCGCGCAGTCTAGTCACTTGCAACGCCTGCGTCAGCCGAGATCGCGCCGCAGCACCAGCGCCGCCGCGCCGCTTTGGTAATAACCCTGGCGCTGGCCGACTTCGAAAAAACCGGCGTGTTTATAAAGCGCGCGTGCCGGCGCGTTGTTGTTGTCGACCTCGAGAAACACCGTGCGGACGCCTAGTCCGGCAAGGCGGCGCAGATGCAAATCGAGTAGCGGCCGGGCCAGCGCGCGGCCGCGCCAGGCCGGCGTAATAGCAACTGACAGGATTTCCGCTTCACCGGCCGCGAGCCGTGACAAAATGAAACCTACAAGCTTTCGTCCAACAGCGACGCGATGGGCGACGACATTGCGTTCGCCGATAAGCCCGCGAATTTCGTCTTCGCCCCAGCCGCGCTGAAACGAAGCGCCATGGATGGTGGCAATCGCTGAAGTATCGGTGATGCGCGCTTCGGCAAACGCAGCGTTGCCGCGGCCGAACAGGCGGGCGAATAACGTCATCATCGGCGTGGCAGTTGCGACGCGTTTTGTGGCTGTGCGTCCGGTGCGCGCAGATATTGCGGCTTCGGCGGCGATTGTCCTTCCGGCACCACGGCGCCGATTTGCGCGATCCAGGCAATGTCGGGAGCATCGCGTGCATCGATGGCGACCGGCTTCGGGGCCGATGCCGGCAACGCATCAGCGACAACCGTGGCGGCAGACCCCGTTATGTAGGAGGCCGTATTCGCGGCGGCGCGCACGGCATCACTCAAAGGTGCAATTCGCGGTGCAACCAAAGTGCGGCCGCCTGGCGCGAAGACCTGCAGATAGACATGACCGTGGCGGGCATCGATGGCGGCGATGACGGGACTCGTATCGTCGGCGCCGAGATAGGGTGCGGCATAGGCCGACAGCGTCGAGACACCGATCACCGGGATTTTGGTGGCGACGCCGAAGCCGCGCGCCGCGGCGATGCCGACGCGCATGCCGGTGAAGCTACCGGGACCCGTCGTTACCACGATGCGGTCCAGATCGCGGAAGCTTAAAGCCGATGTATGCATCACCCGCGCGACAAGCGGCATCAGCGCTTCGGCATGGCCGCGGACCATGGGCACGCTTTCGCTTGCGACCACGCCACCATGCGCGGTGTCGAATACCGCGGCGGAGCAGGACGCCAGCGCCGTGTCGATGGCCAAGACGCGCATGGAGATCAGAGGTGCGGATTCCGGCGCGACGCGCCGGCGTTACATGGGGCGGACTTCGGTGACGTCGGGAACGTAGTGACGCAACAAATTCTGGATGCCGTGTTGCAACGTTGCCGTCGATGACGGGCAGCCGGCGCAGGAGCCCTTCATGTTCAGATAAACCACGCCTTCCTTGAAACCGCGGAAGGTGATGTCGCCGCCATCATTGGCGACGGCCGGGCGCACGCGAGTTTCGATCAGTTCCTTGATCGTCGCCACAGTCTCGGCATCGGCTTCGTCGAAGAACTCATCGCCGTCGCCCGCTGCGGTAGCATTTTTCGCTAAGAGCGGCTCACCCGACATATAATGTTCCATGACGGCGCCGAGGATCATCGGCTTGAGCTGCTGCCACTCGCCGGCGCTCTTGGTCACGGTGATAAAATCGGAACCGAAGAACACACCGCTGACGCCGGCGATGCCGAACAGCCGTTCGGCGAGCGGCGATTGCGCAGCCTGTTCGGCGTCGCGCAGCTCGAGCGTGCCGTTTTCCAGCACTGCGCGGCCGGGCAGGAACTTCAAGGTCGCGGGATTCGGCGTCACTTCTGTCTGGATGAACATGGCATCCTCTTTGGGTGTCTCGGCTTCGGTCTCTCCGCCGTTTGCGCTTTCCAGCGCGAATACGGCCCGAAACTCACTGTAATACGCTACTCCTTAACTGGCGAATTCCAGCGAAAGTTCAAGCCTTGGCGGCCGGGCCTAAGAGCTGACGAAACCGACGATGTCCTTGACCGCCTTCATGGTTTCGCCCGCGATCGCCCGCGCGCGCTGCGAGCCGTCCGCGAGGATCGCGTCGATTGTGGCCGGATCGGCCACGAGCCGCTTCATCTCGCCTGCGATGGGGCTCAATTTGGCGACCGCGAGATCGACGAGTGCGGTCTTGAATGTCGAGAATTGCGCGTTGCCGTATTGGGCCAGCACGCCGGCGCGCGTGGTGTCGGCAAGCGCGGCATAGATGCCGACCAGGTTGTCGGCTTCCGGCCGTGCCGCCAGGCCTTTTTCTTCGCTCGGCAGCGGCTCCGGATCGGTCTTGGCCTTGCGGATCTTCTGCGCGATGGCGTCGGCATCGTCGGTGAGATTGATGCGCGAATAATCGGACGCATCCGATTTCGACATCTTCTTCGATCCGTCGCGGAGCGACATTACGCGGGTCGCTTCGCCGGCAATGACCGGCTCGGGCAGTGGAAAGAACGCCTCGCCGAAGCCGTGGCTCGCGATTGAGCTGCCGAAGTCGCTGTTGAATTTCTGCGCGACGTCGCGCGACAGTTCGAGATGCTGTTTCTGGTCTTCGCCGACCGGCACATGGGTGGCGCGATAGACCAGAATGTCAGCCGCCATCAGCGTTGGATAAGTATAAAGACCGACGGACGCGTTTTCGCGATCCTTACCGGCCTTCTCTTTGAACTGCGTCATGCGGTTGAGCCAGCCGAGGCGGGCGACACAATTGAATACCCAGGCAAGCTCGGCGTGCTCGGACACCTGACTCTGATTGAACACGATGTTCTTCTTGGGATCGATCCCACAAGCGAGAAACGCCGCGGTAACTTCGCGGATCGTTTTCGGCAATTCGGTCGGATCCTGCCAGACCGTGATGGCATGCAGATCGACCACGCAATAAATGCAGTTGAAGCGGTCCTGCAATTCGACAAAGCGCTTGATGGCGCCAAGATAATTGCCGAGATGCAGATTGCCGGTCGGCTGCACGCCGGAGAAAACGAGTTCTTTGAAAGCCATCTGGAAGCCAACCTTGAAAGCGCATCCCTGTCCCACCGCGTCCCACCCGGGCGGCGCGGTTTGTGGGGCGTGAAATGGCACGGCGTCGGCTTGCCGTGCAAGGGGCGGCCGTTATAGTGCGCCCCTCTTTGCGCCAGTTTTGGCAAGCGTGAGTGTAACACCATGGCCTCTGCATCCGCCCGTTACGACGTTCTCGGCATCGGCAACGCCATTGTCGACGTGATTGCCCGCGCCGAAGACGACTTTTTGCTCGCGCAGGGCATGCGCAAAGGCGGCATGGCGTTGATCGATGCACCGCGCGCCGAGGCGATCTATGAGGCGATGGGACCGGCGGTCGAAACCTCGGGCGGCTCCGCGGCGAACACTATCGTCGGCCTGGCATCGCTCGGCGCCCGTGCGGCTTTCATCGGCAAGGTCAAGGCGGACGGCCTTGGCAATGCTTTCGTGCACGATATCCGCTCCGCCGGTGTGGCCTTTACCACGCCGCCGGCGTCGGACGGACCGCCGACAGGGCGCTGCTATGTGCTGGTGACGCCGGACGGCGAGCGCACCATGAACACCTTTCTCGGCGCGGCGCAGGACCTGCATCCGAACGACATCGACGAAGAGATGATTGCGGCAAGTGCCGTTACCTATCTCGAAGGCTATCTGTGGGATCCGAAACACGCCAAGGAAGCCTTCGTCAAAGCCGCCAAGATCGCGCATCAGGCCGATCGCAGAGTGGCGCTGACGCTGTCGGATGCTTTCTGTGTCGATCGCTGGCGCGACGAGTTTCTGCAGCTGATGCGATCTAAGACCGTCGATATGATTTTCGCCAACGAAGCCGAGCTCGGCAGCCTCTATCAGACCAGCGACTTTAATTCTGCGGTCGCTGCGTTGCGCGCCGATATCGACATCGCGGTGGTGACACGGAGCGAGAAGGGCTGTCTGGTCATCGGTCCTGACGGCACCGAAGCGGTGCCAGCATTCCCGGTCAATCGGGTGGTCGATACTACCGGTGCCGGCGATTTGTTTGCGGCAGGGTTTCTCTGCGGGCTGACGCGTGGTGCTGACGATCGCACTTGCGGGCGGCTCGGCGGATTAGCGGCGGCTGAAGTGATTCAGCATCTCGGCGCTCGGCCCGAGACTTCGCTGAAAGATCTCGCGCGCGACAACGGTCTGCTCGACTAAGTCAAACGCTGTTTGACGCGTGAACGTCACGTCGCCGGTAACCAATTGCTAACGAAACTTGGTTAACGACTGGTCAACTTCATCCGGAGACCAGAGACATGGCGCAGAGCGCGGATCAGAGCCCTAATCAGCCTTCTGGCGACGGCGAGAAGATCGATGCGACGCAAGGCAACGGCGCATCTGAAAAGGCTTCGGCGGACTATCTGAAGAATCTCCCGATCGTGGTTTCGCCCAGGCTAGACGCCGGCGAAGATGACGACATTTTCGACGAAGAACCGGTCGAGCATGTTGAAGCTGCGGCGCCGAAAGTGGAAGCGCCGCCTTCGACCCGGTTTTTAATGCTCGCCGCGACTGTCGCTTTCGCTGCGGCTTTCGGCTCATTTGTCGGTTCGGTTTCGGGCACCGGTCTCGCTCATTTCGTCTACGCGCCGCAGCCGTCAGCAGCGGTGCCGACTGCCGCTGCCGAAAATACCAGCGATGCGCTGCGCAGCGTGAAGCAGCAACTCGCCGAGCTCTCGACCATAAAAGCGAGCCTCGATAACGCGGCGCGCAATTCGACTTCACAATTCGCCAAGATTGCCGATCGTCTCGACAGGATCGATCAGCATGCAGCGGTTGCGCCGGAGACTACCGGCTCGATATCGGCTGCGCGGGCGGATGCCTCTTCGGCTCAGCCGTCAGCGGCCGCGCTGGCAAAATCATCCGACCGGGTGCTGCCCAATTGGATCGTGCAGGACGTGCGCTCCGGCCGCGCTTTGGTGGAGAGCAGCGGTGGCGGCATGTTCGATGTCGCCGCCGGCAGCGTGCTCCCCGGTCTCGGCCGCGTCGGCGGGATCAAGCGCCAGGACGGCCAATGGCTCGTCCTCACCGAAGGCGGCACGATCACCTCGACTGGCCACTGATCCAGTCGGCACTGATCCAAGGTCCGTTCTAGTCTCCGCTCCAAGTTCCGCTCGCTCACACTGAATTAGCGGAACGTGAAGTGCTTTTCGCCAAGCAGCTTTGTATCCTTGGCTTTGCCGGACTGTGGCGGAGCAGGGTCATCGCATGGCGCGGCGCTATGAAGCTTTCGGTCTGATCCGAGGGGCTATCGTTGTTGCCACAGCGTGCTGGTTGCTGCCGCTTCCAGCATTTGCGCAGTCTGCCGACGCTCCGGCACCCAAAGCGCAAGCCAAACCCGAAGCGCTCGAAAGCTGTCCCGGACCCGTCGCCGCGAACCGGCCGCGTATCATTCCGGCCGCGCTCGCGCCCGATCAGGTGCGCATCACCTTTATCGGCCATGCGACCTTTCTGATCGAGAGCCCGCAGCTTGTTCGCATCGCGACCGACTACAACGACTATGTGCGGCCGCCGGTCCTGCCCGACATCGCGACGATGAATCACGCGCATGACACGCACTACACCGACAATCCCGACCCCGCGATCAAATATGTGCTGCGCGGCTGGGGGCCGAGCGAGGACAAGCCGGCCGATTGGGACGTGCAATATCGCGATGTGCGGGTGCGCAATGTGCCGACCAATATCCGTAATTGGTCAGGCGGCACCGAACGCTATGGCAATTCGATTTTCGTCTTTGAGATTGCTGACCTTTGCATCGCTCATCTCGGCCATCTGCATCACACGCTGACCCAGCAGCAGATCGACGAGGTCGGCCGGCCCGACATTGTGATGGCGCCGGTCGACGGCTCCTACACGCTCGATCTCGACGGCATGATGGATGTACTTACGGCGCTGAAGGCCCGCATCGTCATCCCGATGCATTTCTTCGGGACCTCCACGCTCGATCGCTTTCTCGACCGCGCGCGGCAGCAATGGGCGGTCGAGACGGCCGAAATTCCGTCGATGGTCGTCTCGAAAATGACGCTGCCGCAAAACCCCAAGGTCGTGGTCCTGCCGGGGCACTAGCGGCGATTCGTTCAAAGTTTCGAGCCGCCATCGACATGCACGGTGTCGCCGGTGATCCAGCGTGCATCATTGGAAGCGAGGAAGGCGACAACGTCGGCGAGATCTTCGGGCTCGGCGATACGCTTGAACGCTTGCAGGCCCAGTGCGTAGTCGCGCCCCGCATCGGTCTTGGTGAAACTCGACATCTCCGTTCCCACCACACCGGGTGCAATCGCATTCACCCGGATGCCGCGCGGTCCGAAGGCTGACGCGAAATGCTTGACCAGTGTGTCGATGGCGCCCTTGGTTGCCGAATAAGCGGGAATCGTGCCGACGACGGCGTGTGCCGCCAGCGACGACACCAGCACAATGCTGCTGCCCTCTTGCAGGATCGGCAGCAATTGCTGAACCAGGAAGAACGGCGCGCGGACATTGACGGCGAACAGCTTATCGAAATCTTCGATCGTGGTTTCCTCAATGGTCGCGGACTTCGCCACGCCGGCATTGGCGACCAGGATATCCAGCCGATCGCCGACAATGCTGCGAACCTGTGCCGCAAGTTTGTGCGGGCCATCCGGTGCGCCGAGATCGGCAGAGACTGCATCGGCACGGCCGCCATTCTTGCGAATGGCAGCGACCACCTCGTCCGCTTCTTTGGCGCCACGGCCGAAGTGAACGAGGACCTGCGCGCCGGCTTTAGCAAGCGCGAGGGCGGTGGCGCGTCCGATGCCGCGCGATGCGCCGGTGACGAGCGCCGTTTTTCCCGAGAGATTAGGCATGATTGTTCTCCAGTTTAACTGCGATGGGCTTCAAGCCCATCGATCCATGTCGAGGAATGTTGACGCGTGCCGGACGAAGAGCTCCGGATATTGAAACAGCGAACCGTGATTGGAGTCCGGATAGACGATCAGCTGAGCATTGGGCAGGTTTTGCTGCAGTGTGTATGAGTTGGCGGTGGCGATGATGACGTCCGTACTGCCCTGCACGATCAGCGTTGGCTGGCTGATCTCCTTGAGATAATCCAGAGCATGCTCGGATTGGGCGATGTACTTGCCCATGGCTTCGCGCTGATGGGCGATGCCTTCCGCACTCATTTCCGGGTCGCGGTCCTTGCGTTCCCATTTGCGCTTGAGGAAGGCGACGCCGGCCGCTTGGCCTGAGGGCGAAGTTGCGAAGTGCACATCCAGCCAGAGATGTTCGGGTGGGTCATAGGTGCGAGCAAATAATTCGGCCGAGCGGCTGGTACTCATGTCGGCACCGCGCGGACCGGTGCCGACTAGGATCAGCCGACGCACGAGTTCCTGGCCTTGATAGGCAATCTCCTGCGCGACCATGCCGCCAATCGAGAATCCCAGAACGTCAACTTGGGTGAGACCCAGGGCCTTGATGACGGCGATGGCATTGGCGCCCATCTCAGGAAAGCTTGTGGGGACTTCGCCTGAACTCGAAGCGACGCCGGCATTGTTGAAGAGAATGACCTCGCGGGTCGGGGCCAGACCATTGGTCACCGCCGGATCCCAATAATCCATAGTGCCCGTGAAGTGCATGTTGAAGATGAGCGGAATGGTGCCAAGCTTGCCGAAGCGGCGATAGGCGAAGCGGACACCATTGGCTTCGACATATTGGGTAGGGGCGGTCTGATGCGTAAGCCCAGGCACGGTGACGTTCATTGTCGCTCTCCAATGTCTGACGATGCGAAAAACTGGCGCTACGTTCGCGTCCGATCAGGTCGCGGTTTTGCCGCCGTTGACGCGAAGAATCTGTCCGGTGATGAACGACGCCTTGTCAGAAGCGAGAAAGACGACGGCGTCGGCAATCTCTTGCGGCTGGGCGCCGCGCTTGAGCGGCACGGCCGCGAAGAACTGCGCCTTCTTGTCGGGCGTGCCGGTCAGCCGATCGAGCATTGCGGTGTCGGTCGGGCCGGGCGCGACGGCGTTGACACGCACGCCGAACGCCGCGGCCTCGAGCGCTGCGGATTTTGTCAGTCCTTCGACTGCATGCTTGCCGGCGACATAGAGCGAGAGGTTCGCCGCGCCGCGCTCCCCCATGGTCGAGGAAATATTGACGATGCTGCCGGAGCCTTGGCTCTGCATCACGCGGAGTTCGTGCTTGAGGCTCAACAGCGTGCCGAGCACATTGGTGTCGAACATCTCAGCATAGCTATCGGGTGTCTGCGCCGTTACCGGACCCGGCTTGCCCTCGGTGCCGGCGTTATTGATGGCAACATCCAGCCGGCCGAAGCGAGCGACGGTTTCATCGACAAGACGGCGGACGTCATCCTCGAACCGGACATCGGCCTTGATGAAGGCGGAGTTCGGGCCGAAGGCGCGGAGTTCGGCCTCAAGCGCCTTGCCCTCGGTTTCGCGACGGCCGGCGGCGACGACCGTGGCACCGCCTTGGGCAAAGGTAAACGCGGTGGCGCGGCCGATGCCGGTCAGTGCTCCGGTGATGAGGATGACGGGGCAGTCATTGTCGCTGTCCTTCCAAAGCAGAGCCCCTGCTAGAGGAGCATGGAGGCCCGTGCGGGCCTCTTCAGTTCTTTCGATCTGGTGATGACTAGCTGCTTGGAAAAAGACTTTGTAAGTTTGACCCCATACCTGAAAGGTATGGGAATGGAGCTCCGTCACCTCCGCTATTTCGTCGCTGTCGCCGAAGCGGGCAGCCTGACGGTCGCCGCCGCAAAGCGGCTGCATACGGCGCAGCCGTCGCTGAGCCGGCAGATCCGCGATCTCGAATACGAAGTCGGCACGCCGCTCTTTAGCAGGAGCACGCACGGCGTTGCGTTGACGGAAGCGGGTCGTGTTTTTCTCGATCACGCGCGCCTTGCACTGACCCAGGCGCAAGCCGCCATCGAAGGCGCGCGCCGCGCCGCGCAACCCGCCAAGCCAATTTTCGCCATCGGCGTGCTGACCGGTCAGGAAGCAGAATGGCTGCCGCGCGCCACGGGTCTCTTGCGCGACGAATTGGCCAATATCGAAATCAGAGTCTCAAGCGATCATTCTGCGACGCTCGCCGACGAACTGCTGCATGGCAAACTCGACGTTGCTATTCTCCGTGCAGAACAGATTTCCAATCTTGATTTCAGGACCATCGCCAAAGAGCCGTTGATTGCGATCCTGCCCAGCGATCATCCGCTTGCCCAGCGCGACGCCATCGATCCGCGCGATCTCGCTCGCGAAACCTTTATCGGCGTCTCGAACACGCCACGTGTTTTGCGCGCCGTCATCCGCGATTATTTTAAGCGTTGCGGACTCACTATCGTCCCAGCCTTTGAGATCGACAATTACGCAATGGCGATTTCGCTGGTCGCCTCAACCCGCGGCGTCGCGCTGCTGCCGGCGTCGGCCGAGCATTTTTTACGATGGTCCGTCGTCAGCCGCCCGCTCCAGGGCGATGCGCCGACCATTGATGTGGCCGTCGGCTATCACAAGGCGAATACGTCCGCGATCCTGCAGCGGTTTCTTGCCAAGATCGACGGTTTCGCCGTCTGACTATTGGAGATCACACATCCACGCTCGCGGCCAGCGCGTGCTCTTCGATGAAGATGCGGCGTGGTTCGACTTTGTCACCCATCAATTCGTCGAAGATGGTGTTGGCTTCGTCGATTTCCTTGACGCTCACCTGCAGCATGGTGCGGGCATTAGTGTCTAGCGTGGTCTCCCAGAGTTGATTGGGGTTCATCTCACCCAGGCCTTTGTAGCGCTGCAGCGACACGCCTTTGCGTCCGGCGCCGGTGACGGCTTCGAACAGGCCGACCGGGCCGTGAATCGCGATCTCTTCGTCCTTCCGCCGCAAGGTTGCAGGCGTCGGCCGCGGGAATGCTTTCTGCAGCGAGGGCGCGAATTCGTCGAGCTTGCGGGCATCCGCTGAGCCGAGCAGCGCCTGATCGAGCACTGCGACCTCTTTGACGCCGCGCACGGTGCGCTCGAACTGGAAGCCTTGGCCTTCGGTGAAGCTGCCCTCCCAGCCGCGTTCGGTGTCTTCGGCAAGCGCGTCGAGCCGCTTGGCGATATAGGGCACGGCAGCAAGCGCCTTTTGCGGATCGCCGAAAATCTCTTGATGCAGCACGCCAAGGATCACGGCCTGCTCGACGACCTGACGATTGTAGCGGCTGTGCAGCCCCCGCAGCAGATTGCGGACGTTGCGCGCATTCTCGACGAGCGCGCGCAGATCGTTGCTCGCAAGCACCTCGCCGGATGACAGCCGCAGCGTGGTGTCCTCAAGGCCGGTGTCGATCAGGTAATCCTCCAGCGCCCGCTCGTCCTTGAGATATTGTTCGGACTTGCCGCGCGCGATTTTGTAGAGCGGCGGCTGGGCAATGTAGAGATGGCCGCGATCGATCAGGTCGCGCATCTGCCGGTAGAAGAACGTCAGCAGCAGCGTGCGGATATGGGCGCCGTCGACATCGGCATCGGTCATGATGATGACCTTGTGATAACGCAGCTTGTCGACGGTGAATTCATCGGTGCCGATGCCGGTGCCGAGCGCGGTGATCAGCGTGCCGATCTGCTCGGACGACAGCATCTTGTCCATACGGGCGCGTTCGACGTTCAGAATCTTGCCGCGGAGAGGCAAGACGGCCTGGAAGGCGCGGTTGCGGCCCTGTTTGGCGGACCCGCCGGCGCTATCGCCCTCGACGATGAAGAGCTCGGATTTCGCCGGATCGCGCTCCTGGCAGTCGGCGAGCTTGCCGGGTAGCGATGTGATGCCGAGCGCGCTTTTGCGCGTCATTTCGCGGGCCTTGCGCGCGGCTTCACGCGCCGCAGCGGCCTGGATCACTTTGCCGACGACGGTCTTGGCCTCCGACGGATGCTCTTCGAGCCAGGCCTTGAGCATGTCGTTGATGATCCCTTCGACCGCCGGGCGCACTTCGGACGAAACGAGTTTGTCTTTGGTCTGCGATGAGAATTTCGGATCGGCGACTTTGATCGAGAGCACGGCGGTCAGGCCCTCGCGGCAATCGTCGCCAGTGAGGGCCACCTTCTCCTTTCGCGCGATGCCGCCGGACTCGGCATAGCCGGTGACTTGGCGCGTGAGCGCGCCGCGGAAGCCCGCGAGATGCGTGCCGCCATCGCGCTGCGGGATATTGTTGGTGAAGCAGAGGACGGACTCGTGATAGCCGTCGTTCCACCACATGGCGCAATCGACCATGACGTTGTCGCGCTCGGCCTTGATCACGATCGGCTGCGGGATCAGCGGCGTCTTGTTGCGGTCGAGATATTTGACGAATTCCTCGACGCCGCCTTCGTAACGCATGGTATCGCGCTTCTCGACTGCGTGGCGCATGTCGGAGAGCGTGATGGTGACGCCGGAATTCAGGAAGGCGAGTTCGCGCAGCCGGTGCTCCAGCGTGGCGAAGTCGAATTCCGTCATCGTGAAGGTTTTTGTCGACGGCAGGAAGGTGACTTCCGTGCCGCGCTTGTCGCGCGCGGCGCCGACCTCGGCGAGCGGGGCCACCGGCTCGCCATCACGGAATTCCATGAAGTGTTCTTGGCCGTCGCGCCAGATGCGAAGCTTCAGCCAGGTCGAGAGCGCGTTGACGACGGAGACGCCGACGCCGTGCAGGCCGCCGGAGACCTTGTAGGAGTTCTGGTCGAATTTTCCGCCGGCATGGAGCTGGGTCATGATGACCTCGGCCGCCGAAACGCCCTCGCCTTTGTGGATGTCGGTCGGAATGCCGCGGCCGTCGTCGCGCACCGTGCAGGAGCCGTCGGGATTGAGCGTGACGGTCACTTCCTTGGCATAGCCGGCCAGCGCTTCGTCGATGGCGTTGTCGACGGCCTCGTAGACCATGTGGTGCAGGCCCGAGCCGTCATCGGTGTCGCCGATATACATGCCCGGCCGCTTGCGCACGGCGTCGAGACCTTTGAGCACTTTGATCGATTCAGCGTCGTAGTCGGACGGGTCGGAAGGCTTGCGAGCGGCTTCGGCCATCGGGGAACTTTCGGATTTTTTGGCGTTCGAATCGGGTCGCGAAAAACGCAACTGAATCGATGATTCTTGTACACGAAAAAGGGGGCGCGTACAGGGCAAATCGGTTCCGTTTAAGATATTGTCGGAACTTGATTTTTCAAGGTTTTGCGGGCCCGAAATTCAGGCCTCGATTGCGCCGCGAAAAGGCCGCAGCCGATAACGCTCTCGCGGTGCCGTAATGACGGCTCTCTGCGCGCCTTACCGGGCCGCGCTCGACGGACGGTTCCGCTGCGGATTGAGAAGATGGCGGTCGTTCTGCTGATAGCTCGGTATTGGACGGGCAAAGGAGCCGAGGACCGCTGCCCACACTTCCATGCGGTCAAGGTCTTCATGCAGGCGCTCAAGCGCCTCGATCAAATTGCGGACGATCAAGTCTTCCGCTGGCTCCATCATGGCATTGCCTCTTGCGGCCTCTTACGGGCCGTTGTCCTGTTTCAAACACTCTCCGACTCAAGTCCCTCCGCGGCAGTCTGTTCCGAAACAGACAACGCGGGTCAATGCAGATTTGCAAATCTTTCCAGTGGTTTGGAACAAAGCCACGGCGGCTACGCGGTCACTTTCCCGACGGCTTTGGGTGCAGACGGCCGGAATGCACCTCGATGAAGGCTGTCTCAACCGGCGCCTCGACGAAAAGAGCGGGGTCGGCGCCGGTCATCCAAACCTGGGTATTGAGCGCTTTCAGTTCTTCAAACAAAGCCGCGCGGCGCGATGGATCGAGATGGGCCACAACCTCGTCGAGCAGCAAGATCGGCGCGCGGCCGGTCATTTCGGCGATCAGTTTGGCATGTGCAAGCACAAGGCCGATCAGGAGCGCTTTCTGTTCGCCGGTCGAGGCATCGGCGGCTGGAACGTTCTTCGCCGCATAGATGACTTTCAGGTCGGTCAGATGCGGACCGTCGAGCGTGCGGCCTGCGGCGGCATCGCGAGGACGATTTTCACGCAGGATCGCACGATAGCGTTCCTCGATCTCGGCGGCGGGATGCGCCCGGATCAACTGCTCCATCCAGCCGTCGAGCGCCAATTCGGCTGGTGGAAAAGCGGAGCCCGTTCGGCTCTTCAGTGCGCCTTCAAGCCGCGACACTGTTTCGATGCGCAATGAGGCAACCGCGACCGCAAGTTCCGCGGTTTCGTGCTCGATCGCATTAAGCCATTGCGTATCGGGGCGCGGATCTTCAAGAAGCCGATTACGTGAGCGGAGCGCTCGCTCGAGTGCGCTGACCCGGCTTGAATGTTCGGCGTCCACCGCTTGCACCAGCCGATCGAGAAAGCGCCGCCGTTCGGACGGCGCCCCGACAAAGAGAAGATCCATCGCCGGGACCAGCCACAGCACCCGCATATGATCGGCAAAGGCCGTCGCAGAGCTAACCGGCTCGCGATCGATCCGATATTTGCGTTGCGCATTGGCCGTCTCGTCGGCGGCCTGCTCGATGCCGGTGCCGAGGGTGGCAAGCCCCAGTGCGCCTTCGACCTCAGCTGCGACTGCCCAAGAAACTTTACCAGCGCCGTTACCGGAGCCCTCGCCTTCGCCGAAAGCGACTTCCTCAAGCGTAGCGCGGCGTAAACCACGGCCCGGTGCAAAAAACGAAATCGCCTCGATCAAATTGGTCTTGCCGGCGCCATTCGGTCCGACCAGCACGACGGTCGGCGCATCCACGGTAAGTGTGGCTGCGTGATAATTGCGGAAATTTGTCAGCGTGAGCCGCAGGACCGTCATGACGCGCCATCATCCGCGAAGGCGGATCATCCAGCATGTAATGGACTAAGTAGGGACTGTCGGCGCCGATGTGTACTTAATGCTCCGCAGGGGCGGAGCATCACATGCGGTTAAACCCGCATCGGCATCAGCACATAGAGCGCGCCGTGGGAGTCCTTGTCCTGGATCAAAGTCGGCGAGCCGGGGTCCGCAAGCTTGAGCACGGCGGCTTCGCTTTCGATCTGAGCCGCGATGTCGAGCAGATAACGCGAGTTGAAACCGATATCGATCGGGTCGGATTCGTATTCGACCTCGAGCTCCTCATTGGCGCTGCCGGAATCCGGATTGGTGACTGAAAGCGAAAGTTTGCCGCCGCTAATCGAGAGCTTCACGGCGCGGCCGCGTTCGCTCGACACCGTCGAAACGCGATCGACGGCGGCTTCGAATTCCTTCTTGTCGACGATGAGTTCCTTGTCGTTGTTCGCTGGGATCACCCGCCCATAATCGGGGAACGTGCCGTCGATCAGCTTCGAGGTCAGGATCGCCTGGCCTACAGTGAAGCGAATCTTGCCCGGCGACAATTCGATGGCGACTTCGGCGTCGGCGTCTTCCATCAGTCGCTGCACCTCGCTCACGGTCTTCCGTGGCACGATGATGCCGGGCATGCCGGCGGCGCCTTTCGGCAGCTCGATTTCAGCCTGCGCCAAACGATGACCGTCGGTCGCTACCGCGCGTAATGTCTGCGTCTTGCCGGTGGCTGCTGCATGCAAATAGATGCCGTTGAGATAGTAGCGCGTCTCCTCAGTGGAGATGGCGAACTGGGTCTTGTCGATCAGCCGCTTGAGGTCGGCGGCCTTGAGCGTGAATTTGTGGGTCATCTCGCCGGGCGCGAGATCGGGGAAGTCGCTTTCCGGGAGTGTCTGTAGCGTAAAGCGCGAACGGCCGGCGCGGATTGTCAAAGCAGCACGGTCGCCTGAGGACTCCAATACGATCTGCGCGCCTTCCGGCAGTTTGCGCACGATGTCGAAGAACATATGCGCCGGCACCGTGGTCGACCCGCTAGGACCGACTTCAGCTGCGATCGAGTCGGTGATCTCGACGTCGAGATCGGTGGCTTTGAGCGCGAGCTTCGATTTGTCCGCCTGCAACAGCACATTGGCCAGGATCGGAATGGTGTTGCGGCGCTCGACCACGCGATGGACGTGGCCCAGCGATTTCAACAATTCGGAACGCTCTACCGTGACCTTCATCGCGCTATCCGTTTGACAGACCGGGTTAACAAGACCGGGCCAGAACTTCGTGGAGGCCAAAAGTGGCGTGGCGGGACGGTTTCGGCAAGTCCGGCGGGAAACAGAGCCCGCCGGCAGCTGGGGTTTTCCCGGCCTTTTCACAGCCCAGTATCTTCAAGCTAGGAACTTCAAGTTTTACATTCAGTCTTGCAGCTGGCGTTTGAGGGCCTCGATCTCCTCAGCAAGGGAGGTGTCAATGTTGGCCAGGTTCTCGATCTTGCGCACCGCGTGCAGCACGGTGGTGTGATCGCGGCCGCCGAAACGGCGTCCGATTTCCGGCAGCGAGCGCAGCGTCAGCACCTTGGCCAGATACATCGCCACCTGGCGCGGGCGCACCACATTGGCGGTGCGCCGGGACGACAACAGGTCGGCGCGGCTCACATTGTACTGACGGGCGACGATGCGCTGGATGTCCTCGATCCGCACCCGTTTCGGCTCGGCCGGACGGATCAGGTCGCGCATTTCGCGCTCGGCCATTTCGAGCGTGACCGGCTGTCCGGTCAGCTTGCTATGGGCCAAGAGGCGATTGACGGCGCCTTCGAGGTCGCGGCCGTTATGGGTGACGGATTTGGCGATGAAACCTAATACCGGCATGGGAACATCAAACGAGGGATGATGCTGGCGAGCGGCATTGATCCGGTTCTTGAGGATTTCGAGCCGCAACTCTTCACCGAGCCCACCGACTTCGACGACAAGCCCGCCGGCCAGCCGCGAACGCACGCGATCGTCGAGGCTTTCCAGATCCGCGGGCGGCCGATCGCTGGCAATGACGACCTGCCGGCCGGCATCGATCAGCGCATTGAGGGTGTGGCAGAACTCGGCCTGGGTCGAGCGGCCCTGCAGGAACTGCAGATCGTCGATAACCAGAACGTCGATGGCGCGGACGGCCTCTTTGAAGGCGAGTGTGGTCTGGCTGCGCAGCGCCGAGACGAAGCCGTACATGAACCGTTCAGCGGTCAGATACAGCATTTTGCGGTCGCCGCTGCTGTTGCCGGCCCAGGTGATGGCTTGCAACAGATGCGTCTTGCCCAGGCCGACTGCGGCATGGATGTAGAGCGGATTGAACATCAGCTGCTCGCCATGCCGGCTGGTCGCGACCTGTTTCGCCGCGGCATGCGCGAGCGTGTTCGAACGGCCGACGACGAAGCTGTCGAAATTCAGCCGCGGGTCGAGCGGCGAGCCGCCAAGGGCTTCATGCACCGACAGGAACGGCACGCTCGGACGCCCGTTCATGCCTTCGGCATGGCCGTCGCGCATGTCGCGTGACAGCAACGGGTCGAGCATTTTCGGCTTGGTGGTCGCCACCTTGATCGTGGCCGAGCGCACGCTCACTTCGAGCCGGTTGATCTCGGATTCCTGCTCCTGCCACTGCGCCAGCACGCGCTCGCTGTAATGCGAGGCGATCCAATTGCGCAGGAAGCGGGTCGGCACCGACAGGCGCACGACGCCCTTCTCCACGGCTTCGAGCTCCATGCGCCCAAACCAGCTGGTGAAGACATCGTCGCCCAATTCGACGCGCAACCGTTCTTTGACCTGCCGCCAGCGTTCTTGATCCGTATTCATCGTGTCTGTTTTTCCGTCAGTCTTTTGTCTAAACGGGCTGCGCAACGCACTCACGTAGGCTCGATATCTCGATCCCCGAGATCGCGCGGACGCAACGGCTTTAAATTTTCGAATTTGATGCCGGTTGCGCGCCCGATGACGAAATGGCGCGGAGACCGGAGTAAGGAACGGCGTTAGCCGCTAGACGACGCCTTCGCCCAACAGCTCTCAGGCCGATTGAGGCTTGGTGTGAGGCACGCCGCCAGAATTGCTCTACGCTTTATTGTTATCATGCCCCGCCTCCATCGCTCCCAGTTTCGATGGTTATCGCAAACCCGGTTCTGTGGACGGCTTTAAACGCGTACTTCATTTCGTGCCGTCCAAGTGACGTCGAAGCTGCGACCCAATCAGTCTATTTTTGAACCGACTTCCGCACCCACATTCCCCTTCAGCCGACAACAACGCTACCCCACCCAGAAGACACAGCTTACCCGCACCCATCCCAAGCAAGGCGGGTTCACATGGACGATCGTTGTTGAAGGACTTCGGAAAGCCCGAAGGGAAGGAAACCGTAGCATCAGTTTTGCGGTCCGCAACCGCAAAGAATCGGAGCGAGATCGGAGTTTTAGGACTCGAGGCCCGGAGCAAAAAGGTCGTCAGTACGAAACCAGTCGTTCAACGCATTGAGTCAATTTGACGATTCACATTTCTTTAACAGTGTGACAGTCGGACGAAGGAAATAAAAACGAGTCTCGAACAAACACGAGTCAGAGCAAGCGATTCAGTGCCGAGTCCGAGCCCGTCGCTCATCGTGAGCGATAAGTCTTTCATCAAACACAATTCTTTCTGATCAAATTTTTGGGGTAGCCATCGCGACCGTGCCGCGGAGCAAACAAGAACCACGAGCGATTCGTGCAAAGAAGGACACACTAAGCCCTATTTGCAACCTTGCTTGTTGATATGACGGTTGCACAACAGATTGATGGCAATCCACAATTTTGGATTGCCCTGTGCGATGCCAGCGATTCTAGGGTTATCGGACGCGGCCGCTCGAAATTTTTATTTTTTGTCGAGCTTGGCGATGCGATGCGCGAGACGCGAGACTTTGCGCTGCGCTGCGTTGCGATGCACGATATTTTTTTGCGCTGCACGAACGAGCGCCGGCTCGGCATTGGCCATGGCAGCAAGCGCCGTGTCGCGATCACCGGCAGCAATCGCCTCTTCCACCTTGCGAACAGTGGAACGGACCTGCGAACGGCGCGCTTTGTTGACGACGGTACGGCGCACGGCTTGGCGTGCGGCCTTCTTGGCAGATTTGGTATTGGCCATCGGTGGCTATCAACTATCCTGAATGAGAGCGCGGCTTATAAGGCGATGAGCCGCACCCGTCAACGCTGTCTCGGGGTGCGCCTCCTGTCAGGCGACGCGTTTGGCGCGAACCGCGTCATATCCGGCTACCACCGCCGCCCGGTCGGCGGCCAGGAACTGTGATAAGGGCGGTTCGACCCGGCTCCATTGCGGATCGCCATGAATATGGGCGAGCAGCGCTTTGATGCCGGGAACCAGAGGCCTGCCGTCGAACAATTTGCGGATCGCAACCGCTTCGGTGAGCGCGCCGGCGTCGCCGGTGCGATAGGCGCGCGCGCATAGATCGGGGTTGAGATTGGCGGTCGCGGAAATGCATCCGGCGAAGAGGCCGCCGGAGCGTGCATCTGGAAGCGCCGCTTCGGTCGACGGGAACACCTTAAAGCGTGGCAGGATCGCCGCGGCTTCGCGCGCATAGGCCATATCGCCGGACGAATCCTTCAATCCGACAATGCTTTCGCCAAATGTATCGAGCAGACGGCGGATCAGTGCGACGTGCCAGGGCAGGCCGGATTGTGCCGGGAAATGATAGAGATAGAGCGGAATTGGCCGCGCCGTATTGGCTTTGAGAATGGCATCGATATAGGCGACCAGCCCGTCATCATGCACGCCCTTATAATAGAAGGGCGGCAGGACCAGCGCTCCAGCAAAGCCGAGTTCGGCTGCGTGCTTGGTCAGCGCGATCGCGTCCGCCATCGCGGCTGCGCCGGTGCCAACCATCATCCGCTCGAGCGGCAGGCCCTTGTCGGCATAGGCGGTCATGACCCGACGGCGCTGATCGAGCGAGAACGACGTCGCTTCGCCCGTCGTGCCCAGCACGTTGAGCCCGTCGCAGCCATTGTCGAGCAGATAGCGCGCCAAAGCCGTCGAGCGAGCGCAATCCGGCTCGCCTTTATCGTCGACGGCGGTGGCAACTGCGGCGATCACGCCATGGAGCGTCTTGGTCATTATGAAGGCCCTAGTACATAGCTGAACGGTGCGTAGCTGAACGATGCGGAGCTGAATTAATTCCTGTCCCAGACTGATCTTTGAACTTTGTTTGCGGACTGGCCTGCCAGCGCGCTTGCCGGGCGCCGCCGATCCAGTAAAGCATGCAGCCATAAGGTTCAATCGTGCCGGGAACGGCGGAATAGAGGGCGGGCACGCTATGGCGGATGGGTATGACGTCATCATTATCGGCGCAGGCGCATCCGGCTGCGTGCTGGCGAACCGGTTGTCGGCGCGTTCAAGCCTGAACGTGCTGGTGCTCGAGGCCGGCCGCGATCTTGTCCCCGGCGCTGAGCCGGATGACGTGCTCGATTCCTATCCGCGGTCTTATTACAACGACGCTTATTTTTGGCCCGGCCTGAAAGTGCATTGGCGGCGCAAGGACAATTCGCCGCCGGTTGGATTTTATCAGGGCCGCGTTCTTGGCGGCGGCTCGAGCGTCATGGGCATGGTCGCCTATCGCGGTACGCCCGACGACTACGCCGAATGGGTCGCGCACGGCGCAACCGGTTGGGGCTGGAACGATGTCCTCCCCTATTACCGCAAGCTCGAAAGCGACTGGGATTTCGACGGCACCGCGCATGGCAAGGACGGACCGGTGCCAATCCGCCGTACCAAGACGGAAGACTGGGCGCCGCTGTCGAAAGCGGTCCACGCTTATGCGCAGGAACGGCAGATCGCGTTTGTCGCCGACATGAATGCGGATTTCCGCGACGGCTATGGCGGCGTGCCGATGAGCAATTGGCCTGAGAAGCGAGGCTCAGCGGCAATTTGTTATCTCGATGCGGCGGTGCGGCGGCGGCCCAATCTCACCATTATGAGCGAGACAACCGTCACCGGCCTTCTGTTCGATGGCCGGCGCGCCACCGGTGTCGAGGTGCTGGTCAATGGCGAACGCAAACACTTTCACGGGGGCGAGATCATTGTCGCGCTCGGCGGCATTCACTCCCCGGCGTTTCTGATGCGGGCCGGGATCGGGCCGGCTGCGGCACTGGGCGCACTCGGGATCGAGGTCCGCAGCGATCGGGCTGGTGTCGGCGAGAATCTATCGAACCACGCCATTCTCTTTCTCGGTCTGTTGCAGAAACGCGGCATGCGGCAGGCGGCGGCCATCAAGCCGCATCCGATGACGGCGTTTCGGTATTCGTCGGGCCTTCCCGGCACACCGCCGGCGGACATGTATCTCAATGTGCAATGCAAGACGTCATGGAGCCCGCTCGGGGAACAGGTCGCCAATCTCGCGCCGTCTTTGCTCAAGCCGATGGCGCGCGGCCGCGTCGCGCTGACGTCTGCGGACCCGGCGGTCTATCCCGAGGTCGAGTTCAACTTCACCGGCCACGACCTCGATCTCAAACGCTTCATGATGGGCTTCCGCCGCTGTGTTGAGATTTTGCAGCACGACGCCGTCCGCGCCATGACAACGCTGACCTTCCCGGTGAAGTTCAATGATCGGCTGCGCCGTCTCAACCGCATCACCACAGCCAATAAGGTCAAAAGCGCGGCTGTCGCCGCCTTGATCGATGCGTTGCCGGCTGTTGCAGAACCGATCTTTGCAACGCTCGCCGACCGCCGCGTCGATCTCGCAACGCTTGCCGCAGACGACGATGCCTTGGCCGATCACGTCCGCGAAAACGTCGCGGGCACTTTCCATCCGGTCGGGACCTGCCGCATGGGCGCTGTGGACGATCGCGCGGCGGTCACGGATCCTGCCGGGCGCGTCCACGGTATGGCCAATCTTCGTGTGATCGATGCCTCGATCATGCCGACGATCTCGCGCGGCAACACCAACATCCCCACTATTATGATCGCGGAAAAGCTTGCCGACGGCATGCTTTCCGGCGCCGCCTGAACGCCTCACATCATCAGTACGAAGCGCTAGCGTTAGATTAGAAACGTTCTTGGCTGCGCGGGGCTGACATCCACGCGCGCTTTTTTCTTGTTGGTGCGCCAAAGACTCGTTACGGCGAGCGAAGCAACAGTCGACAGGGAAAAAATGGAAGAGCTCAACGGACGCATGATCGCGTGCCAGCTCATGGTCGCCGGATTGATCGCGCGCGTGGCCAATGAGTCAAAAGACCCACTGCGCTTTCTTTCCGACTTCCGCGACGAAATTCACGCCGTGGTCCGGCAAGTGCGGATCGGCGGCGCGCTCGATACCGGGCGCGTGCGGGAAGTCGCGATCGCGACCGTTGATGAAATCTTTTCGCTGATGAAAGAGCCGAGCGTCGGCGGCGAAGACGGTGAGCAGCGCTAATGTCCAGCTATGCGACTCGCAGAGGGCGGTATGCCATTACTGCGATGCTTTGTTTCTTCGGTGTTACTCCTTTGCAACGTCGTTTTACGAGAGCGTTTCGTGTCGTTCTGTTTTTTTACGCTGCCAGAATAAGTCAGCGACTGTTTTAGAACCTATCGAAAATGTTGCCCTGCTTTTCATTAGTCGAATTCCAATCTAAATCACTTTAGGATTTGACCAATGTAATTCTAACCTACGGAAATCGCTGCGGAATTATTTGACCGACCTAAACACCGTCCCCTACAGATTTCATCCGTAAGTGAGTGTAAGGGGGCGAGTTAATGTCGTGTTTAGCCGAGAGCGCTCGTGCGCGCGTAAATGTTGATTTGAATGCCGCTGTCAGATTGCCGCTGACGCTGCGTGGACGATGGCCGGGCCAGGTGCGCGACGACGCGCTCGATCTCATTTCCGGGCGGAAGGTCACTGTAGGCTGCTTGATGGCAGTCGCTTCGATTTCAACCGCGGAAGCGCAGCAACAGCCGCTCGCGCCGGTGCAAGTGGAAGCGCCGGTCGCGAAAAAGAAAACAACAACGAAGCCCACGGCCGAGCAAATAAAGGCCCGTAATGCCATGCGCCGCGCGGCGCGTGCCAAGCAAGAGGCCGCGGCGAATGCCGCGAGCGCAACGCCCGCCACGCAAGCGCCGCCGGACGCCAACCCTTATGCGGATCCGTCAGCACCTTATAAGGTCGACCACCTTGCATCGCCGAAATTCCCGCAGGCGATCGTCAATACGCCGCGGTCGGTCACGGTCCTCACCAAGGAACTCCTCGAGGACAAAGACGCCACCAGCTTGAAAGAAGTCGCGCGCACCACCGCAGGTGTGACCATCGGTACTGGCGAAGGCGGCAGTGCCTTCGGCGACCGTTTCTTCGTGCGCGGCTTCGATGTGCGCAACGACGTCTTTATCGACGGCATCCGCGATCCGGCGGTCAGCATCCGCGAAAACTTCTTCACCGAGCAGATTGAAATTCTCAAAGGCCCGTCCTCGACGGTCGATGGCCGCGGCACCACCGGCGGCGCGATCAACATCGTCACCAAACAGGCCGGCGATAAAACGTTTTATAACGTCGATTCCCAATTCGCGAGTGACGCCACGCGGCGTTACACCCTCGACGTCAACCAGGTCATCAACCCGACGCTCTCCTTCCGCATTGACGGCATGTTTCAAAACGCCGATGTCGCGGAACGAAACTTCACCACCGATAATCGCGGCGGCGGAATGGCGGCGGTGAAATGGAAACCGACCGACTCTTTCACCCTCACCGCGAATTACATCCACAACCAAATGTGGGGTCTTCCGGACTTCGGCGTTCCCTACAACAATGTCTCCGGCGCCCCGGTGACGGTGTTGGGCGTGCCGCAAGCCACCTATTATGGCTTCGTCAATCGCGACTTCCAGCGGGTGCAGCAAGACTTCGGCACGGTCAATACAGAATACAAGGTCAACGACCTGATCACGTGGACCAACAAGATCAGGGATGAAAGATCGATTCTCGACTATGTCGGCACGATCCCGGAACAGGGCACCAGCACTGCGCCCGGGGCCTGCAATTCAACCCAAGGGGGCACCAACTTCAAAAACCCAAATCCGGCCACATGGCAGGTTTGCCTTAATCCGCAAAGCCGCTACCAGGTCGTGACGACGCAGGCCGACCAAAGCGCTGCGACGTTCAAGTTCGATACCGGCCCGGTACAGCACACGCTGGTTGCCGGCGCCGAATTCCAGCACGAGAAAGTAAGTATCGATACTTACGCCGGCTTGGCTTCCGAGGCCCTCGGCCCCGGCGCTTTCGCCAACGGCGCGATCTTGGCGTCGGCTTTGAATCCGCCCGCTTTCGGTCCGTTCCTCACACCAACTGTATTAGGAACGCCGACTAACCTCGGGGTTGATACCAAGAGCGGCTATATTCTGGAGAACACGAATTACCGCGACACGATCTTCCTCACCGCGGGTGCGCGGTTCGATCAATACGACATCTTTGCCAAGAAGGCGACCAACGAGATCTCAGCTTCAGACGGGATGTGGAACTACAATCTCGGCGCTGTCTACAAACCCATCTCGATCACGAGCCTGTATTGGGCCTATGGCACGTCGTCCGAACCAGTCGGCTCCGAGCTTGACGGCACGTCGACAACTTACGGCGCCGTCAACCCGACCGCGACGGTCAATCAGATTTTTGCACCACAACGAAGCCGGGCGCAGGAGGTGGGAAACAAATGGGAGCTGTTCGACCGCCATGTATTGGCAACCGCGGCGCTGTTCCGCACCGATGTCGACAATGCTCGCGAACAACGCACCGTCGCCGGCGTAGTAACGATCACGCCGAGCGCGGCTTATCACGTCCAGGGCATCGATCTCGGTGCTGAAGGCAACATCACCGACAAATGGAGCATCTACACCGGCTACGTCTTGATGAAGACGCATGTCGATCACTCGGCGGTGCCACTCAATATAGGTCAGCCGCTGGCCTTCATCGCCAATCAATCGTTCAACGTGCTGACCAAATACAAGCTGCCCTACGATCTCGAAATCGGCGGCCAGGCGACATATCGCTCACAGATCTGTGGCGGCACGCTGCTCATATGCAACGCCGCTACGCCCACAGTGCTTCCCGATTACTGGCGCTTCGATGCTTTCCTCGAAGGCTATGTTGCCAAGAATTACGAGTGGAAAGTCTTCGTCAACAATCTCACCAACAAGACCTATTACGACGGCTTCTATCAGAGCGGAGCGCCGTTCGTGCTTCAGGCGCCGGGACGCGTTGTCGGCGGACAGCTCACGGGAAGGTTCTGATCGCGGGATGCTGGTCTGCGTCGCCAATGTGCTGAGCAAAACAGAGGTCGCGGAATTCCGCGACCTCATGGACGCTGTTGCATGGGAGGACGGTCGATCGACGGCGGGAGCGCAATCGGCTGAGATCAAGAAAAACGAGCAACTGCCGCCGAACGGCGATACGTCGCGCCGTCTCGGCGAGCGCGTCATCAAAGCGCTGACCGCCAACCCGCAGTTTGTTTCGGCAGCGATTCCGAAACACATCTTCCCGCCGCTGTTCAACCGCTATGGCGTCGGCCATCGGTTCGGCGTGCATGTTGACAATGCCGTGCGCGGCGATGTTTTGACCGGCTTGCGCATCCGCACTGATTTATCGGTGACATTGTTCCTGTCCGAACCGGATGAATATGACGGCGGCGAACTGGTGATCGAGGATCATTACGGGGCGCAACAGATAAAACTGCCGGCAGGTCACCTTGTGCTTTATCCCGGCACCAGCCTGCATACTGTCACGCCGATCACGCGCGGTACCCGCGTCGCGTCGTTCTTCTGGCTGCAAAGTATGATCCGTGACGATCACGCGCGCAGCATGATCTACGATCTTGACAACACGATCCAGAGTCTGGTCGAGAGACTGGGCCGCAATGATCCTGACGTCCTCAGGCTGAGCAGCCTTTATCACAATCTCATTCGCTATTGGGCCGAGCTGTGATGGCGCTGGACGCGACATTCGATGATGCGTTTGATGGAGCACTCGGCTTGGCAACGGAAGCCGCCGAACCGCACGTCGATGAGGCGCGATTGCGGCGCCGGGCGCGGATGATCTGGATCATCGGCGCGCTTGGTGCGCTCGCGATCCATGGCGGCACTGCGGCTGCCGTCGCGCATTTCATGACCCCGGACAGCGACGACCTCGGCGCGCCGGGCCTCGCAGTCAGCGTCGATCTCACCGCGCCGCAGGTCGAAACGGAGAATCTGGCGCTTGGGCCGACCAAGGACGCATCGGCTGCGTCGCCGGCGATGACCGAGCAAAAGGAGGTGGTGACAGAGACGGACTTGCCGAAAGACAAGCCGACTGAAACCGATGATCCGATGCAGGTCGTGACGCCCGTCGACTCCAAGAAGCCGGTCAAGGACGAACTGCAAACGCCGACGGCAGCGGCGCAAGCCTCGGAGCAATCGATTGCCACCGAAGCGACCGCCATGCAAAGCGTTGAAAACGCCGTCGAGGGTCCGAGAAATCTCGCGCCGGCGATCGGCGTCGGCACCAGCCTTTCGCGCGATCGGGCCACGTGGCAAAACGAACTCAGCGCGCATTTCGACAAGTTCAAACGTTATCCGGAAGAACGCGTGACGCAGGCCGCGCAAGTGGTCGTGAGCTTCGTTCTCGACCGCACCGGGCACATTCTCTCGTCGCAGATTGTCAAAGGTTCAGGTGATCCAGCGTTCGATCATGCGGCGCTCGATATGCTGCAGCGGTCAGACCCGGTGCCGGCACCACCGTCTTTGGTCGCCGATCGCGGGTTGAGCTTTACCTTGCCAGTGGACTTCCACGTTAAAAAAGAAAAAAAGTGAGACCGGCGGCCTTCACTCCGGAACGCTGACGTAGATTTGCCCGTTGCGCACGGCGACCGGCACCGATGTCAGCCGCACTGAGGCGTCGCCGGGATGGCAGCCGGTGGCGAGGTCGAATTCATAACCGTGCCACGGGCAGACGATGTGGCGCTGTTTGCCAAAGCGCAGACCTGCACTTTTCTTGTCCGGTGTCAGCATTTCCTCGACTTGATGGAAAATCTTGCCCTGGCAGACCGGGCCGCCGGCATGCGGGCAGACATTCTCATACGCCAGCACTTTGCTGCCGGCGCGAAAGACGCCGACTTCGAGATTCTCAAGCGCATAGATCCGATAATCGCCATCGGCGATGTCGTTCAGTTTCCCGACTGCGACTTCTTCCATCGCCATCTTCCTTTCACTCGATCCATTTCATTCAATTACAGTCACTCGATTCCCGGCGGGCGATGAAACCAAATCGCCACATCGAACATGTTGAGGTCGGCGGCGCGAATCATGCCGCAGGCGGCGACCACGGTTTCCGTCGCGGTCACGGCATGGCGCGGGAAGGGCGCGACATCGTGGCCGCGCCGCTCGACTTTGGCGGCATAGACTTTCACTGCCGCAGTTAACACCAGCGCCAGCGCCTGATCTGAAATCGCATCCGGTTCGCCGCGTCTGAGCGCATCACGGGCCTGCGCGCAGAAATCTGAAACCTGCTTGCGGCTTCGCGCCGCCGCGCGGGCGGGCTTGGCAACCGGCTTGATCGCATGCTTGGGCCCCCGTTTGACTGTCTGGCGTCGTGCGGTTTTCGCCACGGTGTTAAGCCGTCACCGGCACGCGGCCTGCCGGCATCTTCTTGGCTTTGACGAGCTTGCTCTTCGGCACTTCGAGATTGAACAGCCGCGCCGCGTTCAGTCCGAGGATGTTGCGCTTGGCCTGCTCGTCAAGGAACGGCAACGTAGTGATCGCGCTCGGCAGGTCGAAATCCCAATGCGGCCAGTCCGAGGCGAAGAGGAGCTGCGTATCCGCCTTCATCGCTTTGAAGGTGGCTTCGGTAAGCTCCAAATTGGAACGTTCCAGCGGCTGGCTGGTGAAATACATGTCCTGGATGTACTCGCTCGGCCGGCGCTTGAGCAGCGGCGCTTCCGACGACCGCATCATGTATTCGGAATCGAGCCGTTGCATGATGAAGGGAACCCAGGCGAGCCCGCTCTCGATCCAGAGCAGCTTCAATTTTGGGAAGCGCTCCGGCATGCCGTTAACCAGCCAGTTCGTCAGATGAATGAGGTTGTAATAGACGAACGAGATCGAGTGCATGGAGATGAAGCGGTTGCACTGCTGCATCGACTGGTCGCCCCAATGGAAGCCGGAATGGAAGGCGAGCGGCTTCCCGGTCGACTGCACCGCCGCATAGAACGGCATGTAGCTGTCGTGATTGACCGCGCGGAACCGCGTCGAGGTGACCGAGAAGCCGATCACGCCCGGCGTGTCAGCATATTTCTCGACCGTCTTTAAGCTCTGTTCCGGATCGTTGAACGGCACATAGAGCATCGCCTTGATGCGCGGATCCTGCGGCAGGATTTCTTCGGTCAGCCATTTATTGAAGGCGTTGCCGATCACGACTTCCATCTCGACCTGCGGATGCATGCCGAGCACCAGCATCGGGGTGGGGAATACCACCATGTAGTCGATGCCCATCGAATCCATGGCGCGCTGCACCAGCGTCACCTGGGCATGCGTCCGGCCGCCGGGCACAGCTTCGGCGAGCCGCTGTTGATGCGGAATGCGGCCGAACACGTCTTGTTGCAGGAGGCCGGGCGTGGCGTTGAGCAGGCCGGGCGCCGCGCCGCGATCTTTGAAGGCCCGCGCCATTTGTCGATAGACGTCGCTGTCCATGCGGTCGACGATCTCGGACCAGAACGCCGTCTCGGTAACATGGGCGTCGACGTCGACGATGAAGTAATCGTTCGGCAATTTTTCCTTGGCTGCATGGGCAAGGATGTCGCGCGTGTCGGTCTGGATGGTGATCTTCGGTAGTTCGGTCACCGGCGGTTGCTTCTTGCCGTTGCCGGTTTTTCCGGGCCCGTTTCCACGGCCGCCATTTTTGCCGTTGCGTGCTGTTTTGGGCGTCTTGGTCAGCATCGGGTTCCTCCAGTTTTGGAGCGGGCGCGTGACCGCGCCTTTTGCATTTCCAGGAAGCTTATCAGCAAATTTTCAGCGCGACAGGGTCGCCGGCATTGGGCACTATTTCGCCAGCCAGCTGCCGCGAAAAGAACGCCCGATGAAGCTTCCGCCTTTCGACTATGCCTGTCCTGCGAGTGCCGACGAAGCGGTCGCACTTCTCGCGGCGCATGGCGGCGAGGCGAAATTGCTCGCCGGCGGTCAGAGCCTGGTGCCGATGCTGGCGTTCCGGGTCGCGTCGCCTTCGCTTCTGGTCGATCTGCGGAAGATTGCCGAGCTGCGGCGGATCGAGATCACCGAAGACGGCGTAACGCTTGGCGCCATGACACGCTGGCGCGACATTCTCGAGGATGCGCGGCTCAAGACGGCGCATCCGCTCCTGGTCGCGGCCGTCGAACACGTCGCTCACTATCAAATCCGCAATCGCGGCA
Source organism: Xanthobacteraceae bacterium (assembly GCA_036271715.1). Classification (GTDB taxonomy): domain Bacteria; phylum Pseudomonadota; class Alphaproteobacteria; order Rhizobiales; family Xanthobacteraceae; genus BOG-931. The sequence continues at coordinate 21,229 of DATBAD010000066.1, read as the reverse complement.
CGGTCGGCGGCAGTCTGGCCCATGCCGACCCGGCCGCGGAACTGCCAGGCATCGCCGTGACCTGCGAGGCGGAGGTAGATGTCCTCGGTAAAAGCGGGGTGCGGACGATTGCGGCGGCGGACTTCTTTCAAGGCCCGCTAATGACCGCGCTGGAGCCGGACGAGATCATCACGGCTCTCCGTCTGCCGCACTGGCCGCGCACGCGCCGCTTCGGCTTCCAGGAGTTTGCCCGGCGGCGCGGCGACTTCGCGCTCGCCGCTGCGGCCGTGTTCTACGATGAGGAGGGCGGCACCGCGCGCAGCATCCACGTCGGCGCCTTTGGCGTTGCCGATCGGCCGTTGCGGCTGACTGCGGTCGAGCAAGTTCTCAACGGCAAGCCGGTCGACGACGCGACGATCGCGGCCGCCGAAGCGGCGGCTTCTGCAGCAGTTGATCCGCCCGATGACATCCACGCCGGCGGCGCTTACCGCAAAAAGCTTCTCGGCGTCATGGTCGAACGCGCGCTACACGCCGCGGCGGCGTAAGCGCGCGGCCTCGTCCTCTGACCTACGCGCCGACCGGAACGAAGAGCTTCTCGATCGGAATTTGCTCCGGGATCAGCCCCTGCTCGAACATATAAGTGACCAGCGCTTCGAGCGTCCGCCGGTTCGGCTCGACGCCATAGGGCCAGCAGTCGCCGTCGAACAGTGTGTCGATTTCTTCGACGTCAGCCGGCAGCCAGGGCAGCATGTAACGCAGCGTGCCGGCGTAGCGCATTTTCTGCCACGCCACGTCTTTGGCCGCGACGAAGGCCTTGTAGAGGCCCTTCGCCACCTCCGGATGCTGCTCATAAATGTCGTTGCGGATGACGATCAGATGCATGACCGGAAAGATGCCGGTGCGGCTGAAATAGTCCTTCTCCTTGGCGCGGTAGTCGGGAAAGAGCCGCACCACATCGGGATGGCGGTTGAGCGCTTCAGGCAGGTTCGAGCCGATAATGGCTTGGATCTCGCCGCTCTCGAGGAGCGCGCTGAGGGACTTGTTGCTCTGGTTCGGCGTGATCTTCGCCGGCTTCAGAAGCGGCATCACCGACGGATTGCCGTAAGCGCCGGCCTCGTTCACCGCGCCTTGGACCCATTCGATGCTCGAAAGGTCGACGCCGAGGTCGTGCTGCATCACGCCGCGGACGAAGAGGGCGGCGGTCTGGGTGTAGAGCGGCACGCCGATCCGCTTGCCGTTCAGATCAGCCGCAGACTTTACGAATTTGCGGTTCACGGTGATGAAGCCGTGGCGGAACACCCGCGAGGCGAACACCGGCAGCGCCACATAAGGCAGCTTCTTTGCGGCGAAGCGGCTGATGAACTCCGAGCTCGACATCTCGCAGGCGCCGAATTCAAGGCCGTTGTTCATGCGGTCGAAGATCTGGCGCGGGTTGTCCATCACCTTGAAGCTGAGATCGATGCCTTCAGGTTTGATGTCGCCGGTGTAGAGCGCCAGCATCCGGTCGTAGAGACCGCAGGCGAAAGTGATCGGCACGTTTGGCATCGCGGCACCTGTTCGATTGTGAGACAAAAACGAGCGCGGCAACTATCACAGAGCGCTCGCGCGCACCACGCAGCGGCGTCGCGCGACGCTCGGAGAGTCACCGACGCGCGTGCGTGCAAAAATTTTTCACCAACAATGTCGATTTTTCTTGCAATGCATTTCTATTGGTCCTATTTGCCGCTCGCCCTAATTCGCACGTGCCTGTGGCCGTGTGTCGATCGGTAGGCATCCGGACAAGAGGCCGGACAGTCGCCTGAGGTTCGAAAGTTTAGGACCTCACTACGTGATCGGCAGCCGGAGGCGAAACCGGCGCACCCCGCGCTCAACGGGGGACGCGGCTTAAAGCAACGACGGAGCGGGCTTTTTTGGTCTCGTTGGCTGTCCACAAGCCAACACCGAAGAGGCTTGTCCATCTTTGTCTTTGCCGGCCGTGCGGAACGGGCTCTCCCGCTCCAATCCAAGGCAGCATCTCGGCGACGAGCGCCGCGTCCCTGTCCCCGTGTCCCCAACGCACGGCAGGTTCGTGAAGCTTGAAGCCGCTGACGCCGGTCGTTTGCGCATCTGCGCAGGCGGCTGAACTTCAACGCTGGGCCGTTGCGTGAAGCCGCGCGGCCCCTTGAACCTGGATAAAGGAGCGCACCAATGACCGAGCGCATCCGCGACTTTTTGCGCCGCCGCCGCGACGAGGGCCTCGATGACGGGCCGTGCCTTGTCGTCGATCTCGACGTCGTTCGTGAAAACTACCGTGGCTTTGCCAAAGCTCTGCCGGACAGCCGGGTATTCTATGCCGTGAAGGCGAACCCGGCGCCGGAACTGCTGTCGCTTCTGGTTTCGCTTGGCTCCTGCTTCGACACCGCCTCGGTCGCCGAGATCGAGATGGTATTCGCGGCCGGCGCCACGGCGGACCGCATCTCCTACGGCAACACGATCAAGAAGGAGCGTGACATCGCGCGCGCGTTTGCGCTCGGCGTTCGTCTCTTCGCGGTCGATTGCAAGCCCGAGGTCGAGAAAATCGCCCGCGTGGCGCCCGGCGCGCGCGTCTTCTGCCGCATCCTCTCCGACTGTGTCGGTGCGGAGTGGCCGCTGTCGCGTAAATTCGGGTGCGAGCCGGCGATGGCAGTCGACGTGCTGGAGCATGCGATGAAGCTCGGCCTGGAACCGCATGGTGTGTCGTTCCATGTCGGCTCACAGCAGCGTAACCAGCATGCCTGGGACCGGGCGCTCGCTTCGGCGGCGGCCGTGTTCAAGGACTGCGGAGAGCGCGGTATCAACCTTGCGATGGTCAATTTGGGCGGCGGGTTCCCGACCAAATATCTGCGCAACGTTCCGTCGGTGAAGACCTACGGCACGGCGATCTTCAAGGCGCTGCGCAAGCACTTCGGCAACCGCATTCCGGAAACGATCATTGAGCCGGGACGCGGCATGGTCGGCAATGCCGGCCTGATCGAGGCGGAAGTCGTCCTCGTCTCCAAGAAGAGCGAGGAAGACGAAGTCCGCTGGGTCTACCTCGACATCGGCAAGTTCGGCGGTCTCGCCGAGACGATGGACGAGTCGATCCGCTACCCGATCCGCACGCCGCGGGACGGGGACGTGATGGCGCCGTGCGTGCTCGCCGGTCCGACCTGCGATTCGGCCGACGTGATGTACGAGAAGGTGCCTTACATGCTCCCGGTCAGCCTCGAAATCGGCGACCGGGTGCTGATCGAGGGCACCGGCGCCTACACCTCGACCTACGCAGCGGTAGCCTTCAACGGCTTCGCGCCGCTGCGCACCTTCCACATCTGACCCTTCCTTGCTTCGGCAAGTTCGGCCCGACCCTCCCTCGCTTTCGCGGGGGAGGGAAGGACGAGCTACCGCCGCAGCGCAACGGATCAATAGGAGCGGATCATGGTGACCATTCGGGAAGAGAAATTCGCTGACGTCGCGGCGCGCGAGATGCTGCTCGATCAGGCATACGGAGCGGTGCGTTTCACCAAAACGTCGGAGCGGCTGCGTGAAGGGCGTCTGCCGGCGGCGGGCCTGTCGCTGGTTGCGGTCGAACGCGGTCATGTCATCGGCACCGTCCGGCTGTGGAACGTCACGGCCGGTCCGGGCCTGCCGGCGGTTCTGCTCGGACCGCTCGCAGTGCATCCGGGCGAGCGCAATCGCCGCATCGGCACGACGCTGATGCGCCGGGCGATCGCACGTGCGCGCCTTGCCGGTCACGGCGCCATCTTGCTGGTGGGCGACGCGGCGTATTACAGCCGCTTCGGTTTCTCGGCTGTGGCGACCGGAGCCTTGTGGATGCCGGGGCAATTCGACCGCGACCGCTTGCTCGCGCTCGAGCTCAAGTCCGGCGCGCTCTCCGGTGCGTGCGGCATGATCGGCGCGGCTGGCCGGGCTGCACCGACGCCTGACCTCGCCACGCTCGTGGCGCAAGTTCGGGAACAGGAACTCGGTCAAGATCGTGCGGTGGCAAAAGACCGCCGTGCGGAACGCGTTCGCGCCCGCCGCGCGCTCGCGGCCTAGTCACAAAACAGAAGAACCGGGACGCTACGGACATTGCCCGTGGCGTCCCTTCCGTTTCCGCACGCGCGCGGATATCACCCCGCATTGCCGTTGGAGGATTAGCACCAATGACCGAATGGCCCGTTCACGCCCGCATCACCGGCCCCATTGTCATGATCGGCTTCGGCTCGATCGGCAAAGGCGTATTGCCTTTGATCGAACGTCATTTCGACTACGATAAATCCCGCTTCGTGGTCATCGACCCCGAGGACAAAGACCGCAAGCTCCTCGACGAGCGCGGCATCCGCTTCATCCATGAGGCGGTTACCCGCGACAATTACCGCAAGCTTCTCAAACCATTGTTGACCGAAGGCGAGGGCCAGGGCTTCTGCGTGAACCTCTCGGTCGACACCTCCTCGGTTGACATCATGGAATTCTGCCGTGAACTCGGCGCGCTCTATATCGACACCGTCGCCGAGCCATGGCCCGGCTTTTATTACGATTCCAAGCTCGGTCCCGAGGCGCGTTCGAATTACGCGCTGCGCGAAGTCGTGCTCGCTGCGCGCCGCAAGAATCCCGGCGGCACCACGGCTGTGTCCTGCTGCGGCGCCAATCCCGGCATGGTGTCGTGGTTCGTCAAACAGGCGCTTCTGAACGTCGCGACCGATCTCGGCTTGAAGTTCAAGGAGCCGAAGACGCGTGAGGAATGGGGCAAGTTCGCCAAAAAAGTCGGCGTCAAGGGCATCCATATTGCCGAACGCGACACCCAGCGCGCGATCAAGCCGAAGCCGCAGGAAGTTTTCGTTAACACTTGGTCCGTCGAAGGCTTTCTCTCGGAGGGTATGCAGCCGGCTGAGCTCGGCTGGGGCTCGCATGAGAAGAAGCTGCCGAAAAACGGCTTCAAGCACAAAATCGGCTGCCAGGCGGCGATCTATCTGACCCAGCCCGGCGCCAATACGCGCGTGCGGTCATGGACGCCGACGGCGAAAGCGCAATACGGCTTCCTGGTCACGCATAACGAGGCGATCTCGATCGCGGACTATTTCACGCTGCGTCAGGGCCGCAAGGTTCTGTACCGGCCGACTTGTCATTACGCCTATCACCCGTGCAATGACGCGGTGCTGTCGCTGCATGAATTGTTCGGTCAGGCCGGCAAGCGGCAGCCGGCGATCCACATTCTCGACGAACACGAGATCGCCGACGGCATCGACGAACTCGGTGTGCTGCTCTATGGCCACAAGAAGAATGCCTACTGGTACGGCTCGCAGCTCTCGGTCGAGGAGACGCGGCGGATCGCGCCCTATCAGAACGCGACTGGCTTGCAGGTCACCTCGGCGGTACTCGCCGGCATGGTCTGGGCGCTGGAAAATCCGAATGCCGGCATTGTCGAAGCCGACGAAATGGATTTCCGCCGCTGCCTGGACGTGCAGATGCCCTATCTCGGGCCGGTGATCGGCACTTATACCGACTGGACGCCGATCACGGACCGGCCGGGCCTGTTCAAGGAAGACATCGACAAGCGCGATCCGTGGCAGTTCACTAATGTGTTGGTGAGCTAGGGCTACTTTCCTCCCCCGCTATCGCGGGGAAGGAGAAGAAGTTACTTCAGCCGCTTCCCCGCTTCTTCGATCAGGCTCAGATCGGAATGCGCCTTGACGTTCAAGCTCGCATTGACGAAGCCGAGCTCCTTGGTCATGTCGACGTTCTTCTGCAGCGCGTCGAGGTTCGGCATCATATTGGGATCGCGATAGTAGTCGGTCTTGGTGAAGAGCCAGCCGAAGCGCTCAGCCGGCTGCTTGGTCAGTTGCGAGGCAATCTCGGCAACCGCGTCGTGATTCTTCGGGTCGAGATACCAGCGCTCGATCCGCAGTGAATCCTCCAGGAAATCCACCAGCGCGGCGCGATGCGCGTCGATGAAAGGCTTGCGCGCCGACCACATCACGAATTGCGATGGGCCGATGGCCTGGCGCATGTCGAACAGCACCGTGGCGGCTTTCTTCAATTCCGGATCGAGCTTGAACGGCAGTACGCCGGTGATCAGGTCGACTTTTTTCTCCAACAGCATCGCCTTCATGCCGGGGAACGGCGCTTCGACAATGGTGTAATCGCGATTGGCTTCGAGCCCGTGCTTGCGCAGCATCGCCCGCATGGCGACGTCGACGCCGCTGCCCATGGAATTGGTCGCCAGCACTTTGCCCTTGAGGTCCTCGATCTTCTTGATCGGTCCGTCGGCCAGCACTTCGAAGTCGTTCGAAGAATAGCCTTCGATGCCGTCCTGGAAGTCGTCGGAAATCACCCGGATGTCGTCGAGGCCGGCATTGCCGATGGCGATCGGCAGCGTCGAGAAGGCGAGGTTGCCGATCTCAAGCTCGTTATTGGCGATCGCCGTGATCATCGGCGGCGTGCCGGCATAGCGGACCGCTTCAAACACGTAGGATTGGCCGAAATGGACGGCGAGATCCTTCTTTTGCAGCCAGACCGAAGCCATGTTGGCGAGCGGAGCGACCCAGGCGCCGCGGATTTTCAGCGGTTCGGCTGTTGCCGCGCCGGTACCGAGGGCAAACAGAGCAAGGCTTGTTTCTAAAACAAGGCTCGCCCATACGACTTTGCTACGCATGATTTCCTCCGAAGGTGCCGCGGTCGTGTCTCTGCCGCGTAAGTCTGGCTGGTGGCGGGATAGTGGGCGGAAACCCCGCTTTGACGCAAGCCTGCGCCTTGCCGCAGCGGCTGTGCTCCCAACGTTCACGAAGCCGTCAAGCACGGTTGTGTCATTTCAATTTTACCGGGAGGCCCGGTAACGAGCGGTGTCAGTGGGGGCATTGCGATGACAGCGGCGCAAGAGGCGAGCGGGAAGACGACACTACCGGGCCAAGCCGTTCTGGTTTTTCAAGGCGGCGGCGCGCTCGGCGCCTATCAGGGCGGCGTGTTTCAGGCTTTGCATGAAGCGGACATCGAGCCTGATTGGGTGATCGGCACGTCAATCGGCGCCATCAATGCCGCGATCGTCGCCGGCAATGCGCCTGCGGATCGGCTCGACCGGCTTGTCGAATTTTGGCGCCGGATGGAGCGCAAGGGACTTTGGGATACCGCGCCTTTTGGCTTTCCGAACGGCAGTTTTGCCGCGCCCGCGATGACGATCTTGAGCGGCCTTGCCGGTTACTTCATGCCCAATCGCGCGCTGGCATGGGGGGGCCTTCATGCCCCGGTGGGAGTGGAGTGCGCCGGTTTTTACACCGTTGAGGCGCTTCACGAGACGCTTTCTGCGGTGATCGATTTAGACCGTCTCAATTCCGGCAAACCTCGTCTGACCGTTGGCGCGGTAAATGTGCGCACCGGTCGGATGCATTATTTCGACAGCCGCGACATGCCGGTCACGCTCAAGCATGTCCTGGCATCGGGAGCGCTGCCGCCGGCGTTCCCAGCCATCCGCATCGACGGCGATCCTTACTGGGACGGCGGCATCTATTCCAACACGCCCATCGAAAGGGTTTTCGACGACATTCCGCGCCATGACTCCGTCGTCTTCACCGTGCGGATGTGGCACGCCACCGGACCGGAGCCAGAGTCGATTTGGCAGGTGCTCAATCGGCAGAAGGACATTCAATTTGCCAGCCGCGCCGACAGCCACATCATGCGCCAGAAGCACATTCATCATCTGCGCCATATCGTGCGCGAACTGGTCCGGCTGATGCCCGAGGCGCAGCGCGACACGCCCGAGGTGCGCGAACTGGCCGGACATGGCTGCGGCACGTTCATGCACGTCGTCTGCCTCAATGCGCCGCGGCTCGCCAATGAGGATCATCTGCGCGATATCGATTTCACCAGCGCCGGAATTCGCGCGCGTTGGCAAGCCGGCTATGCCGATACGATGCGGACTTTGAGCCGCCGGCCCTGGGAGGCACCCATTGATCCCATGGTCGGGGTCGCCATACATGATAACGGTGAATTGCCGGACGGGCCCTAATTGGATTTTGGTCGACGATGCCAAACCCGCCGTTCGATGACATTGCCGAAACCGTCTCGACGCAGGATGCCTCCCTGCATCGCGTGCTTGTTATCGGCGGCGGCGCGGCCGGCTTGCATCTCACATCGCTTCTTGGCGCCTCGTCTTGGGTGCGCCGCCGCGCCTCGATCACGCTTCTCGACCGGCTGCGCGTCCATGTCTGGAAGCCGCTGCTGCACGAAATCGCCTCCGGCACGATGGATTCCGAAACCGATTCGCTCGAACTGATAGCGCATGCCCGGCGCCGGCATTATCGCTATCGGATCGGCGAAATGATCGGGCTGAATCGCGCCAAGCAGCAGGTCTATGTCGCGGCGAGCGTCGACGAGGACGGCCAGACTGTGATCCCGCCGCGGGTCCTTGGCTATGACACGCTGGTCATTGCCGTCGGTAGCATCTCCAACGATTTCGGCACGCCGGGCGTCGCCGAAAACGCCATCGCGCTCGATACGCTGGATCAGGCGGCGCGATTCAATCGCCGCTTGATCAACGCCTGCCTGCGCGCCAATGCGCAATATGAACCGTTGCGGCCGGGACAGTTGCACTGCGCTATCATCGGCGCCGGTGCCACCGGCGTCGAACTGGCCGCCGAACTGCACATGGCGATGCGCGATCTCGCTTCATACAATCTCGATCGCATCGACTTCGACATGTACATCAAGATCGATCTCATCGAAGCCGCGCCACGCATCCTTCCGGCGCTGCCGGAGCGCATCGCAACCGCAACCGCGGACGTTCTGCGCCGGCTAGGCGTCACCATGCGCACCGGCACCAAGGTGATGGAAGTGCGCCCCGGCGAGGTCGTGCTCGACACCGGTGAAGTGGTGCCCGCGGAAATGATCGTCTGGGCAGCGGGCATCAAGGCACCCGATTTTTTGCGCGAGATCGATGGGCTGGAAAGCGACCGGCTCAATCGTCTCGTCGTGCGCCCGGATACGCTGCAAACGACGCGTGATCCCAACATCTTCGCTATCGGCGACTGCGCCGATTGCGTCTTGCCGGGAACCGACAAGCCGCTGCCGCCACGGGCGCAAACCGCGCGTCAGCAGGCCGATTATATGGTCAAGGCGATCAAGGCGCGGCTTCGCGGCGTGCCGCTGCCGGTGTTCAAATATCGCGATTTCGGTTCACTGGTCTCGCTCGGCGAGTACGCCACGCTCGGCGTGATCCTCAATGATCTGAAGCTCGAAGGTCTATTCGCGCGGCTCGCCTATCGTTCGCTCCATCAGATGCATTTACGGGCGCTGCACGGCACCTTCAAAGTGGCGCTCGACGACATCGCGCGCGTCATCACCCGGCGCACCGAACCGCGGATCAAGTTGCACTAATTTCCCGAAGTCTCTTGATGCCAGGCCAGGAGCCGGCGGCGGATCACCGCCATGGCCTTGATCAGCGCGTAGCCAACCACCGCGATTTCGACGATGCCGGCGAATACGCCGGGAGAATTGGCGTAACGCGACGCCGTCATCATGGCGCCGCCTAGTCCGTAACCGCCCATCGCCATTTCGGCGATGATGGCGACGATGAGTGCGATCGGCAGCGCTACCTGCAGTCCCGTAAGGATTTGCGGCGAGGCCGCGGGCAGCACGATCTGCCACATGATCTCGCGCTCATTCGCGCCCATATTGCGCGCCGACCAGAGCAGCACCTTGTCGACACTGGCAATGCCCGCGAGCGTCGCCGTCACGACAGGGAAGATCGCATCGAACACGATGATGGAGATTTTTGAAAAATCGTAGAGGCCGAACCACAGCATGATGATCGGCAGGAAGGCGATTTTCGGCATTGGAAAGCCGACCGAAATGATCGGATCGAAAAACCAATTCACGATCCGGACGCGCGACATCAGCGCGCCGAGTACGATGCCGCCAACTGCGGCGATAAAGAAGCCGGCCATCGCGCGGTAGATTGTCAGCCCGAGATTGATCCAGAGTTCGCCGCCGAGCGCATCGCTATAGATGCGCATCAGCACGACCGAAAACGGCGGCAGCATAAACGGCGTCACCTTGCCGCTGCGCGCAAATAGCTCCCAGCCGATTAGCACGATGAGGATCGAGAACACGCCAGCGCCGGTCTTGAACACGGCGTCGAAGCGGCGCAACGCGTCGACCGAAATATCGGTCTCGGCCTGCGCAAGCGTTGTTTGTTGTTCTACTCCCGCCATCGCAGCAGCCATTGCATCAGGAGTTGATAGAAGCGGTCGGCGGCGAAACCGAGAAAGGCTACGGTCAACACCACCGCATACATGCCTTCATAGGAGCCGGTCGAGCCGAGAAAGCCGATCAGATAGCCAAAGCCTTTTTGCGACACGATCAATTCGGAGCTGACCAGGAGAATGAAGGTCAGTGCCAGCGCCGTGCGCACGCCATTGAGCAATTCCGGCAGCGCGCTCGGGATCACGACATCCCACATCATGCGCAACGGATTTGCGCCCATGCTGCGTGCCGACCAGATCAGCGCATGATCGGAACTGCGCGCGCCGTTATAGGCACCGACGGTGACCGGGATCATGCAGCCGAGAAAGATCAGCAGGATTTTCGAACCGTCGCCAAAGCCGAGCCACAGGACGGTGACCGGGATCAGCGCCGATTTCGGGAGTGGATAGAACAATTCGACCAGCGGATTGATGAACATGTCGAGGATGCGCGAGCGCGCCATGCACAGCCCGAGGCCGCCGCCGACAATGATTGCGAGCATCAGTCCGACAAAGCCGCGATAGAGCGACGCGCCGCCATTATCGACGAGTTCGCCGTCGCGCAGGAGATCGACCCACGCGGTCGCGACGCTGCTTAAGGGCGGCAAGGCCGAGATGTTGACCAGGTTGAACCGCGCGCAAATCTCCCAAGCCACTGCGATGAGAAGGAGCGGCAAATAGCGGGTCGCGGTTTGAGTGAGGTTCTGCATCGTCACGCAGCTATCAGGTTCTCGCTTGCGCCTTGATCGCCTCGTCGCGCACCAGGCCCCATAACTCGTCGACCTTCTCGACGAACTCCTTGGTGCGGAACAGGCTCGGATCGCGGTTTTCGAATTTGGTCTCGACGATGGCTTTGATCTGGCCCGGCCGCGCCGACATCACCGCGACGCGTTCGGCGAGATAAACGGCCTCCTGCACGTCATGGGTGACAAAGATCACGGTCTTCGGCGAGCGCTTCCAGATATTGAGGAGTTCGGTCTGCATCAGCGAGCGCGTCTGCGCATCGAGAGCACCGAACGGCTCGTCCATCAGCAAAATATCGGGATCGAAGGCGAGCGTACGCGCGATCGCGGTGCGCTGCTTCATGCCGCCTGACAAATGCGACGGATAGCTGTCCTCGAAGCCGCGCAAGCCGACGAGATCGATAAAGGCCTGCGCCCGCTGCTCGCGCTCGGCGCGCGGCATGCCCTGCCGCTCCAGCCCGTAAAGCACATTGTCGCGAACGGTTTTCCAGGGAAACAGCGCGAAGTGTTGAAACACGATGCCGCGGTCGGGGCCCGGTGCGGTGACCGGTTTGCCCTTGACCACGATGCGGCCGGCTTCGATCGGTTGAAATCCGCCGATGAGATAAAGCAGCGTCGACTTCCCGCAGCCCGACGGTCCGAGCAGCGCTAAAAATTCCCGCGGCCGCACTTCAAGTGAAATGTCCTGTAGCGCCAGCACGGGCCGTCCGCGCGCCGGGCGATAGGTGTGGTTCACCCCTTCGACGAGAATCCGGCCTTCGTCCTGAGCTAACATCGCGACCCGACTGTTCCCCAGCGCCGCCCCCAAAGCGTGCTGCCGCACACTAGCTGGAGTGGTCCTTTCCACCAAGCCGCGATATAGGATCGAAAATCGCGGCATTTTCGCCGCCTGCTGAAAACGCGGCCTAAAGTTCGATGGAACGTTCGTTCAAGAAAGAAGTCGATGCGCTGCGGCTTGGCGCCGGCGAGACGTTCCGCGGCGAGGGCATTCTCGCGGTCACCAAGGCGCTGCTGCAGTCGGGCGTGAGCTATGTCGGCGGCTATCAGGGCGCACCGGTGTCGCATTTGCTCGACGTCATGGTCGATGCCGAGGATCTGCTCGCCGATCTCGGCGTCCATGTCGAGACTTGCACCAACGAAGCGGCGGCTGCCGCCATGCTCGGCGCCTCGATCAATTATCCCCTGCGCGGCGCGGTGACCTGGAAATCCATCGTCGGCACCAATGTTGCGGCCGATGCTTTGTCGAATCTCGCTTCGCCCGGCGTGATTGGCGGCGCACTGATCGTGCTCGGCGAGGATTACGGCGAAGGCGCGAGCGTCATTCAGGAACGCTCTTACGCCTATGCGCTGAAATCCTCGATCTGGCTGCTCGATCCGCGGCCCGATCTGCCGACCATCGTGGATATGGTGGAGAAAGGCTTCGAACTGTCCGAGGCGAGCCACGCGCCGGTGATGCTCGATCTGCGCGTGCGCGCCTGCCATGTCACTGGTGAGTTCGTCGCTAAGGACAATAAGCGCGGCGTCTATAGCGGCCGGCATCGTCTCGCCGGACCGCCGCGTTTCGAATACGGCCGGCTCGCGCATCCGCCGGTGATCTTCACGCAAGAGCGGCTGAAGGTCGAACAGCGGCTGCCTGCTGCACAAAAATTTATTCGCGAGCAGAAGCTCAACGAATTCATCCCGGGTGATGTCTCTGATGTCGGCATCATCGTGCTCGGCGGTTTAACCAACGGGCTTCTGCGCGCGCTGGCGCGGCTCGATCTTGCCGATCTCTATGGCGTCTCGCGCATTCCGATCTATGTGCTCAATGTCGCCTATCCGCTGGTGCCGGACGAGGTGAAGGATTTCTGCGCCGGCAAGCGTGCGGTGCTGGTGGTCGAAGAAGGCTGGCCCGATTATGTCGAGCAGCAGATCAATGTGATCTTGCGTCATGCCGACATCCAGACCCGGGTGTTCGGCAAAGGCTGTTTGCCGAAAAGCGGCGACTACACTGCGGCGGTGTTCTTGCACGGCTTGGCCGCATTCCTGACGCAGACACGACCGCCCGGCATCGATGCCGATAAAATTGCGGCTGACGTCGATGGCGCGCTCGCGCATGCGCCCACCGTCACGGCCGCGATCGGCGATATCCCGCCGCGGCCGCCGAACTTCTGCACCGGCTGTCCCGAACGTCCGGTCTTCGCTGCGATCAAGCTTGCGCAGCGCGAAGTCGGGCCGACGCATATCAGCGCCGATATCGGCTGCCATTCCTTTGCGACCTTCGCGCCGTTCTCACTGGGCAATTCGATCCTCGGCTACGGCATGTCGCTCGCGAGCGCAGCGGCCGTCACACCGAACATGGAGAGGCGCCCAATCGCCGTGATGGGCGATGGCGGCTTCTGGCACAACGGTCTGATCACCGGTGTCGCCTCCAACATGTTCAACAATGGCGACGGCGTGCTGATCGTGATGCAGAACGGCTACGCCTCAGCGACCGGCCAGCAATATCTGCCGTCGAGCAAATCGCATCGCGCGGGATCGACCACCGGCGTCAGTATCGAGAAGACGCTACGCTCGCTCGGCGTCAATTGGCTGCGCACCGTGCACACCTACAGCGTCGGCAAAATGACCGCGACCTTGAAAGAGGCGATGCGCTCGGCCGAGCGCGGCCTCAAGGTCATCATCGCCGACGGCGAATGCATGCTGGCGCGCCAGCGCCGCATCCGCGCCGAGGATGCCGAGAAGCTCAAACGCGGCCAACGGGTGGCGAAGGCGCGTTACGGCGTCGACGACGAAATCTGCACCGGCGATCACTCCTGCATTCGTTTGTCCGGCTGCCCGTCGCTCACGGTGAAGCCCAATCCGGACCCGCTGCGCCGCGATCCGGTCGCCGCCGTCGTCGAAAGCTGTGTCGGCTGTGGACTGTGCGGCGAGGTCGCGCATGCCGCCGTGCTGTGTCCATCGTTCTATCGCGCCGATGTCGTCAGCAATCCAACCTGGTGGGATCGCAAAAAAAGCGAACTGCGGCGCCGGGTCATTGCATGGATGAGCAGCGGAAAAGGCCTTGCTTTACCGCTCTCTGCCGTTTCGCAAAAAGCTACTCCTCCCGCTTCAACTCGAGAGGTGAGCGGACAGCAAGCCGTCGGCTCGCAACAAACAACCGCGCGCCCGATCACGATCTTGATTGCTGCACTCGGCGGTGAGGGCGGCGGGGTGCTGACCGACTGGATCATTGCCGCGGTTGCAAGCCAGCATTTCCCGGTGCAGTCGACGTCCATTCCGGGCGTGGCGCAGCGCACCGGAGCGACCACCTATCACATCGAGTTCGTGCCTGACGCGGCTCCGGAGAAAGCACGACCGATCCTGGCGCTGGCGCCCGGTGCCGGCGATGTCGATCTGGTCGTCGCCAGCGAATTGATGGAAGCCGGCCGCGCCATCGCCAATGGCTTTGTCACGCCCGATCGCACCGTGACCATCGCCTCAACCAGCCGCTCTTATCTGGTGACCGAGAAGATGGCGATGGCCGACGGCCGCTATGACTCCAATCGCCTGACGGCAGCGGTTGAGAAGAACTCCAAGCAAGCCTTGCTGCTCGATCTGGAGGCGATCGCGCAGCAAAGCGGTGCCATGATCAATGCGGTGATGCTCGGCGCAATCGCTGCCGCCGGCACTTTGCCGATCCCCGCTGAAGCCTTTGAAGCGGCGATCCGTTCCGACGGCAAAGCCGTGGAGGCCAATCTCCGTGGCTTCCGCGCCGGCTATGAGGCGGCGCTTAACGGCTCGCAGCAACGGGCAGTACCGGCCAAGCGTTTCCGCGAAGCGTTGCCGTCGCTTGCCGATCTGGAAAATAATATCGCCGGCACTCCGGTCGTCGCGCGGGTGATCATGACCGAAGGCGTGCGCCGGCTCGCCGCTTATCAGGACAATGATTACGCCAAGCTCTATCTCGATCGTCTGGCGCCGGTGCAAGAGGCCGATGCGCGCGCTCACGCCAACGGCAAGCTCCTCGCCGCTGTGGCGCGGCACCTCGCGGTGCGCATGTCCTATGAGGATGTGATCCGCGTCGCGCAGGCCAAGATCGATCCGGAACGCTACGGCCGCATCGTTCGCGACATGACGGTGAAGCCGGATCAGGTTTTCACCGTCACCGAATTCCTCAAGCCTGGCGTCGAGGAGTTCTGCTCGGTGCTGCCGCCATGGCTCGCCCGCGGCATTCTGAAATTGGCTGAACGCTTCCCGGCATTGGGCCGCGCCCATTGGGCGATGTCCATCAATACCGCCTCGATCCTCGGCTATCTGCGCTTTCATACGCTTGCCGGCCTGCGCCCGTATCGGCGCAAGACCTTCCGCTATCGGGAAGAGCAGCGCGCGATCGAAGCCTGGCTCGGCCTCATCATGGAAGCCGGGGCGATGTCCACGGACTTGGCAATCGAAATTGCCGAATGCGCCAATCTGATCAAAGGCTATGGCGATACGCATAAGCGCGGCAGCGCCAATTACCGCACCATCGTCGAACAGGTGATTGAGCCTGCGCTCAAGGGCGAGCGGCCGATGCATCAGGCGGTCGATGCGATCGCCAGCGCCCGCACGGCAGCACTCGTCGATCCGGACGGTGAAGCCTTGGCCAAATGCCTCGCCGATCTCGCCGCGCCGCCCATGCACGCCATCGCCGCGGAATAAAGGGCGCCGGAACAAAGTGCCGCGCGCGTCATTAGCAACGCGCCAAAAGTAGAATCGCTTCAGGCGTTCAACACGGAATAGCGAGCATTTCCAAGCGCTTATTGTTGAGTTTGTGGCGCCGTTTAAGGTCAAATTTTACCCGGCCTTAACCAAATTGCCGCAATTATGCCGGCCATATCCAGGTGACCGAACCTATGCCGGGCTTCGACCTTCCCATCCGCACGAAGCTCGCGATCTGGGCCACGCTCGGCGTGGTGCTGGTCGCCGGCATGCTGGTTGAGCAACAGATCGGCGATCGCTGGGCCTCGGCGCAGCGCGCGCTGGCGGCCGGCAAGCAGCTTACCGCGGTCGAGGCGCTGCGCGCCGCCAAGGATCTCGGCAATATGCGGCTCGAAATGCGCGAGATGCGTCTCGCCATCGCGCCGAGCGATGTCGATCACGCACTGGAGCGGCTTCGCGCCGCGGCAGCCTCCGCGTCGGTTCATATCCAAGCCGCGCTCGGCCTGAGCGACGATCAGAGCGATCGGGATGCGTTCCAGGCACTCGAGAAACTCTCGAAGGATTATGTCGGCGTCAGCGGCGACCTCGCTGCCGCGGCCAAGGATTATGGCGACACCGTCTCGAAGGTGCTGCGCGCCAACGATCTTGGCAAGGAAATGAACGGCGTGGTCGAGAAGGTGACCGACCGCCTGATCGCCGCCGCCAATCAAGCCACTGAGCAGGCCAATCTCGAACGTGATCATGTCGGCCGCATCAATCTCGGCATCGGACTGTTTGTCATCGCTGTGCTTGGCGGTGTCGCGGTGTTCGGCGCGCTCGCCATTTCGAAGCCCATCCGCCGCATCGGCGAAGTGCTGCGCGAGCTTGCGCATGGCAACAAGAATGTCGAGGTGCCTTACCTCAACCGCGCCGATGAGGTTGGTGAGAACGCGCGTGCTGCGCAGGCGTTCAAGGAAAAACTGATCCGCATCGACCAGCTCGAGCTCGCCGAAAAAGAGACCGCGCGCAAAATGGACGAGCAGCGTCGCGCCGACGTCAACGAAGTCGCCGGCGCTTTCGAAAACACCGTCGCAAGCGTGGTGCGTTCGGTATCGTCGTCGTCGACCGAACTCGAAGCGGCGGCCGAAGCGCTCGGCGCGATGGCCGGCGCGACACGCGATCTTTCCGGCAAAGTGCTCTCCGCCTCGACCCAGGCTGCAGAGAATGTGAAAACGGTGTCGATCGCGACCGAGCAATTGATCGCGTCGGTCGGCGAGATCAGCCGTCAGGTTCAGGAATCGACCCGCATTGCCCGCGAGGCGGTGATGCAGGCGGAGATGACAGACGGCCGCATCGCCGAACTCACACGCGCCGCTGGCCGCATCGGCGATGTGGTGAAACTCATCACCGCGATTGCCGAGCAGACCAATCTCCTCGCGCTCAATGCCACCATCGAAGCAGCGCGCGCCGGCAATGCCGGCAAGGGTTTTGCCGTGGTGGCGCAAGAGGTCAAAGCGCTGGCGGCGCAGACCTCGAAGGCGACCCATGAGATCGGCCAGCAGATCGCCGGCGTCCAAGCGGCGACGCAGGATTCGGTGATGAGCATCAAGGAAATCGGCGGCACCATCAGCCGCATCGCCGAGATCGCCGCCGCCATCACCTCCGCGGTCGAATTGCAGGCGGTGACGACGCGCGAGATCGCCGACAATGTTCAGGCGGCGACCGGCAGCGCTGCGCATGTCGCGGCCAATATCGCCGAGGTCAACGACTCCGCCGGCGGCATCACCTCGGCATCGGCGCAAATCCTCGCCTCGGCAAAATCGCTGTCGCAAGATGGCAGCCGGCTCTCGGCCGAAATGGAAAAGATGCTGATCGCCGTCTGCGCGGCTTAGGCCGCTTCCGCCGTCAGGTTTCTTCTTCGGACTTCCCATAAAGCGAATCGCTGCAGAGCGCCTTGCCGACTGGCATCGCAGCGGTCATGCTCGCGGCGACAACACAGCCCAGTTCGAACGGGCGGCTTGCACGGGGAGAAACACGCCGATGGCAAAGGACGATTCCGTCCGGTTTGATAGACGCGATGTCGTCAAACGGATCGTAACGGTCGCGACGACCGCACCGCTATCACCGAGTGTGTTGGGCGCAACGGTGGCGGCCACCGCAGTCGCGATTCAGCCTGATGCGGCGTCGGCGCAAACCCCGACAGTAAGTGCTGCGCCGCCCGCCGGCTATCTCTCGCTTGGTCCGGATGAGGCCGCGTTCGTCGAAGCCTTCGTCAATGTGATGTGCCCGGCGGACGGTCTAACGCCGAACGGCGTCGATTGCGGGCTTGCCACTTTCGTCGACCGGCAACTGGCCGGCGGCTTTGGGCAGGGCGAAAACCTTTACATGCACGGCCCATGGAAGAAGGGTAAGCCGCAATTCGGCTATCAGCTTCCGCTCACGCCGGCGCAGTTCTTCAAGGCCGGCGTCGCCGCATGCAACGCTGCCTGCCAGACGCGCTTCAACAAAACTTTCGATGCGCTTGCCCCGGCCGATGCCGATGCGTTTCTGCGCGATCTCGCGGGCGGCAAGGTCACAGACGCGCGTGTGCCGCTCGGCGAATGGTTCAACGAACTCGCTTATCCGCTGTTCGTTCAGGCCTGCTTCGCCGATCCGATCTATGGCGGCAACCAAAACAAAGTGTTTTGGCGCATGATCGGTTATCCGGGTCTCCCCGCAACGCATACGCGCGACATGGTGGAATTCCGCGGCAAACCCTTTCCGGGCGCCAAGGATCCGAAGTCGATCGCGGATTTCAGTTGAGGGGGATGATCATGGCAACGAAGCTCGATAAGCGTAGTGTCGTGATCGTCGGCGGTGGGTTGACCGCCGCTCTGGTCGCACGCCAGCTCACTGCGAAAGGCACCGACGTTCTCTTGTTGGAGCGCGGTTACGATCGCCGCAAAGCGGCGGAAGCAAAACTGCCCAATCAGCGCGACGAATTGCGCTGGGATATCCGCGGCGGGTTGGGGCAGAGCTGGTCGGTCGAGACCTACACCTTTCGTCACTCCCCGAAAGACGAAGCGGTCCCGGCGCGACGCCTGGCTGCATTCCTGCCCGGCGAAGGCATGGGTGGAGCCGCGAGCCATTGGAACGGCTTCACCTGGCGCTGGGCGGAATACGATCCGACCTTGCGCACGCGCTTTGAAAGCCGTTACGGCGCCCAAGCGATCCCTACGGAATTGCAGATCCAGGATTGGGGCATCACCTATAACGAGATGGAGCCGTTCCACCATTTGTTCGAGAAGCTTTATGGAATCTCGGGCAAGGCCGGCAACATCAAGGGCAAGATCATTCCCGGTGGCAATCCGTTCGAAGCGCCGCGCCGCGACGAGTATCCGCAGCCGCCTGTCGAGTCGACCGAAGCTGGACTGATCTTCAAGGCCGCCTGCGACAAGCTCGGCTACAAAGCCTTCATTGCGCCGTCGGGCAATTCATCCGGCGCCTACACCAATCCGGACGGCATGAAGCTCGCGCAATGCCAGTATTGCGGCCATTGCGAGAAATTCATTTGCGAAGCGCAGGCGAAGGCAGCGCCGGAAACGCTGCTCTATCCAATGCTCTTGCAGCGCAAAGGCTTCGAACTGCGCATGCAATGCCGTGTCACCGGTGTCGACTACGACAAGGACACCAAGCGCGTCACCGGCGTGCGCTATGTCGACATGATTACCGGCGCCGAATATGAGCAGCCCGCCGACGTGGTGGTGCTCGGCGCCTTCACGATGTCGAACACCAAATTCCTGCTGCTCGGCGGCATCGGCAAGGCCTATGACCCGGCGACCGGCGAAGGCGTGGTCGGCAAGAACTTTTGCTACCAAACCAATTCGGCGATGAACGTGTTCGTCAAGGATCACTGGGTCAATCCGTTCCTGGCGAGCGGCAGCACCGGCACCACCATCGACGAATTCAACAACGACAATTTCGATCACACCGGGCTCGGCTTTCTCGGCGGCGCCGGCATCAGCGCCAATCTCACCAATGGACGCCCGATCGGCAATCGCCGGCTGCCGCCGGGCACGCCGCTCTGGGGCACCAAGTGGAAGCAAGCCAGCGCCGACTGGTACGCGAAATCATTCTCGTTACAGGCGCAAGGCTCGAGCTATCCGCATCGCGACAACTATCTGAGCCTCGATCCGGATTATCAGGATGCGCATGGCGAGCCGCTGGTGCGGGTCACCTTCGACTGGCGCGACAACGACGTGAAGATGTCGGCCTTTTGCACGACCAAGATGGAAGAGATCGCCAAGGCGATGGACGCGACGATCTTGAGTCCCGCGCCACCGCGCAAAGCGCCGTTCGACACGCGGCAATACCAAAGCACGCATGTCACCGGCGGCACACCGATGGGCGCCGATCCCAAGACCAGCGTGGTCTCGCAGCATCTCCAGCATTGGGATGCGCAAAACCTGTTCGTGGTCGGCGCGTCGGTCTATCCGCACAATTCCGGCTACAATCCGACGGCGTTCCTCGGCGCGCTGGCGCTCCGTCTCGGCGACGACCTCAACGACTATATCGCGCGTCCGCGCATGCTGTGATCGAAGGCGCTTGTGTTCGATCGTGAGCAACGTGCAAGAGTTTGGACAGCCGATGAGTGTTCGTTTGATTGTTGCCGTCGTCGCGGCGTTGTGGGCTCTCAGCGGCGCGGCCAGGGCGCAGGATGTTGAAAAGGGCAGGGAGGCTTTCGCGGCCTGCGCGCCCTGCCACGCGCCGGACCAAAACGGCGTCGGCCCGAAACTCGGCGGCGTCCTTAATCGCCCGGTCGCATCGGTCGAAGGCTTCCGCTACAGCCGCGCGATGAAAAATTCCAAGGTCGTCTGGGACGAAAAATCGCTCGACGCTTATATGAACGACCCGCAGGCCTTCGTGCCCGGCAATCTCATGCCGTTTTCCGGGGTTGCTGAAGCGAAAACACGCAATGATCTCATCGCGTATCTTGAAACCTTGAAGTAAGAGCGGTCACAGAAAGCGGCTTTGCTCATCGCCGCGGCGCTTGGTATTCTCGCCGGCAGCGCGGGCGTAGTTCAGTGGTAGAACATCAGCTTCCCAAGCTGAGTGTCGTGGGTTCGATCCCCATCGCCCGCTCCAATTTTCCTTACGTTTTGCCGAGGCTTTATCCGTCACCCTGAGGTGCGAGCGTTAGCAAGCCCTCGAAGGGTGAACGGCCCGGGCGCTTCGGCCGTCTCCTTCGAGGCTCGACCTGCGGTCGAGCACCTCAGGATGACGGGAAATGGTCGTCACAGATATATTGACAATGGTCACTGATATGATTACATGCAGAAATCATCTCGTCCGTTTAGGACGCTATCCGGGAGGCATCCCGGACTAGCGGGGCGAGTGCGGTTCCCGCGGGCGGGCTTGCACCCTGCTCTCGGGCGGCTTGGGCATCATGTCTCCCGGCACTACGACCGGGGTGCGAGGTGCTTCGCTGGACTGGGACAGGCGATGGCGGGTAATGCCCGTTCAGACCAAGTCCCAGGAAACCCTGGCCTGAAGCTGAGCCTTAGGGATGACGAGTCTCTTTGGCGAGAGCCGTGGTGGAACGCCGTCAGGCGAGCTGTCTTCGAAAGGGGACAGAGCCGCGTCCGATGACGCGGAGGATAC
>DATBAD010000065.1:0-1610 GCA_036271715.1 Xanthobacteraceae bacterium | reverse complement strand
CGCCACCTGGTTCAAGATCAAGGGCGTGAACTATTCGATCTCGTCAGCCTGCGCGACGTCGAACCATTGCATCGGCAATGCCTATGAGACGATCCAGATCGGCAAGCAGGACATCATCTTCGCCGGCGGCTGCGAGGATCTTGACTGGTCGATGTCGGTGCTGTTCGACGCGATGGGCGCGATGTCATCGAAATACAATGCCACGCCCGCGACCGCCTCGCGTCCCTACGACATCAGCCGCGACGGGTTTGTCATTGCCGGCGGCGCCGGGGTGCTGGTGCTGGAAGAACTCGAACATGCCAAGGCCCGCGGCGCGAAAATCTATGGCGAGATCGTCGGCTATGGCGCGACCTCCGATGGTTACGACATGGTCGCGCCGTCGGGCGAGGGGGCCGAGCGCTGCATGAAAATGGCGATGGCGACCGTCAACACCAGGGTCGATTACATCAATCCGCACGCGACCTCGACGCCGGCCGGCGATCCGCCGGAAATGGAGGCGATCCGCAAGGTGTTCGGCACCGGCGAAAAATGCCCGCCGATTTCCGCCACCAAGGCGCTGACCGGACATTCGCTTGGCGCCACCGGTGTGCAGGAGGCGATCTACTCGCTGTTGATGATGAACAACGGTTTCATTTGCGAGAGCGCGCATATCACCGAGCTCGATCCCGTGTTCGCCGACATGCCGATTGTGCGCAAGCGCATCGACAATGCCAAACTCGGCACCGTGCTTTCGAATTCCTTCGGCTTCGGCGGCACCAACGCCACGCTGGTGTTCAAGCGGTTGGATGCGTGATTTTCGTTTTTGCCTCTTGCGCTGGACGACAAGAGGCAGACAAGCAGCGGATGGCGACTTTGCAACGATCTGAAGTAGGGTTGGCATGATTATCGAACCGCGCGTGCGTGGCTTCATCTGCACCACGGCACATCCTGTCGGCTGTGCCAAGAACGTCCGCGAGCAGATCGCTTATGGTCTCCACCAAGGCCCTATTCCGGAATGCCCGAAGCGCGTCGCCGTGCTGGGCTGTTCAACGGGGTATGGCCTCGCGAGCCGCATTGTTGCGACCTTCGCCGGCGGCGCCGAGACCATCGGCGTGTCACTGGAGCGCGAGCCTACTGCAACCAGGACAGGCAGCGCCGGCTGGTACAACAACCGCGCATTCGAGATCGAAGCTAAAAAAATCGGGCGATCTCCGGTCACGCTGGAGGGCGACGCGTTCTCCAATGAACTGAAGAAGGCTTTCATCGACCGCGTGCGTGAAACGTTCGGACAACTGGACATGCTGGTCTACAGCATGGCCGCTCCGGTCCGGACCGACCCGGACACCGGCAAGACCTACCGCTCGGCGATAAAGCCGCTCGGCAAGCCTGTCGAAATCAAGACACTCAACACTGAAACCGGCGAGGTCTACGAGACCACCGTTGCGCCCGCCAGTGAGGACGAAGCCGCCGCTACCGTCGCGGTGATGGGAGGCGATGATTGGAAGCGCTGGATCGACCAGCTCGCGGATGCCGGTGTCCTGGCGCCGGGCTTCCGGACGCTCAACTACACCTATATTGGCAGCGAGCTGACCTGGCCGATCTACTGGCACGGTACGCTGGGTCGCGCCAAG
>DATBAD010000064.1:0-79665 GCA_036271715.1 Xanthobacteraceae bacterium | reverse complement strand
TCTACCTTGAAAAATATCTGGAAAAGCCGCGCCACATCGAGATTCAAGTGCTCGGCGACGGCAAGGGCCGCGCCATCCATCTGGGCGAGCGCGATTGCTCCCTACAACGCCGGCATCAGAAAGTATGGGAGGAAGGCCCCTCGCCTGCGCTCAATACCCAGGCGCGCGACAAGATCGGCGAGACGGTGGCCAAGGCCATGCGCGACATGGCCTATCTCGGCGTCGGCACCGTCGAGTTTCTCTACGAGGACGGCCAGTTTTATTTCATCGAAATGAACACGCGCATCCAGGTCGAGCATCCGGTGACGGAAATGATCACCGACTTTGATCTCGTGCTGGAACAAATTCGCGTCGCTGCCGGTGGCGAAATTCCGCTCACCCAAGCCGATGTGAAATTCCACGGCCATGCCATCGAATGCCGGATCAACGCCGAGAACCCGGTGTCATTCCGGCCTTCGCCGGGGAAGATCGTGCACTATCATCCGCCTGGCGGCCCCGGCGTGCGCGTCGATTCTGCCGTCTATCACGGCTACACGATCCCGCCTTATTACGACTCGCTCGTCGGCAAACTGATCGTGCATGGCAAGACGCGTGGCGAATGCTTGATGCGGCTCAAGCGCGCGCTCGATGAATTCGTCGTCGACGGCGTCGAAACCACGTTGCCGCTGTTCCGCGCATTGGCGCTTGAGAAAGAGATCATCGACGGCCAGTACCACATTCACTGGCTCGAGGAATTTCTCGGCCGCGGCGCTACGCTCGAATAGATCGCCGCTTAGACTGGAACCTGAGCTTCTGCTGCGCGAAGTGTCGCTGAAAGAAGGCGCCCGAGCAGCGCCGGCTCATAGGGCTTCGGCAAGATGACCGAACCCGGCACCCGCGCTTCCTGGCGCAGCAGTGTCGCCCTAGCAGAGGCATAGACCACCGGAATATGCGGCCTCATCTGCCGTGCCTGCCGCGCTAGCGCTGCGCCGTCCATTCCGCCCGGGAGATTGATGTCGGTAAACAAGACATCCACCGGTTCCGAAGACAGACATTCGAGCGCGTCGGCGGCATTGCTCGCAGTCTGGACGACAAATCCCTGTTCGGACAGCGACTGCGCCACCCACTCGCTGATAAGGAACTCGTCCTCCACAACAAGCACGTGAATGGGTTCATCTTGTTCCAACCCAGACCCCAGCCTGGTGTTTAGCATCGTGCCCATGACCCGGTACCCCTAATCCGTAACAAGCCCCATCGACCAACGCCCCTTACCTCTCGGAGAAGTAACGCGATCGCCTGCGAAAGCGTTCAAGCTCTCCGAAAATCCAATGCAGTATGCTTTGCACTGCGTTAATGGCAGAGTTGCCCTCTTGAATGGGAACAAGGGAGCCGGGTAAACGAGACCTTATGGCGAGCCGCGAGTCCGCACTCATCGACATTACGCCCGAAGTGCTGCTCAAGGCCTATTCCTGCGGCATTTTCCCGATGGCGGAGAGCGCCGACGATCCGGCGCTTTATTGGATCGAACCGGAACGCCGGGGCATCATTCCGTTTGATCGCTTTCACGTGCCAGCGCGCCTGGCGCGCACGGTACGCACGACGAACTACACCGTCGTTGCCGATCGCAATTTCGATGCTGTGATCGAGGGCTGCGCGCAACCGGCGGCGGGCCGCGCTCGCACCTGGATCAATGTCCGCATCCGCAATCTCTATCGCAAGCTCTATGAGCGCGGCGATTGCCACACCGTCGAAGTGTATAACGGCGATGAACTCGTCGGCGGCCTTTACGGCGTCAGTCTCGGCCGCGCATTCTTTGGTGAGAGCATGTTCCACACCCAACGCGACGCTTCGAAGATCGCGCTGGTGCATCTCGTGGCGCGGCTCAAGGCCGGGCACTATCGGCTACTCGATACTCAGTTCGTGACCGACCATCTGCGCATCTTCGGTGCTGTCGAGGTGCCGCGCCCGGCCTATCACAAGCTCCTCGACACCGCGTTGATCGGCGAAGCCGATTTCGGCGCACTGCCGCTCAAGCGCGCGGTCTCCGGCGCCGACGCGCTCAAACGTTTGGGCGAAGAGTAAGCGCGTCTAGTCGTCGGTGGCCGGCGCTTGTGCCGGTGGCGGCGGCGCAATCGGTGGCCGTGCTGGCGCAACTTGCCGCGCAGGCGTCGTCGGCTTTACGCCTTTCGCCCCTGCGGCGGGCGGTACTGCAGCGGGAGCCGGCGTAGGCGTGGAGTCCGCAACTGGACCACCGACTGGACCGGTGCAATCCGTCAGCCACACGTCATAGATCGGATGCTCGACGGCGTGCAGGCCCGGGCTCGCGGCAAACATCCAGCCGGTGAAGATGCGCTTGATCTCGCCTTGCAGGGTCACTTCATCGACTTCGACAAAAGCGTCCGTATTGGTCGCTTCGGTCGGCGGCCGCGTATAGCAAGCGCGCGCGGTAACTTGCAGCGCGCCGAACTGCACCGTCTCGCCGATCGCGGCATCGAACGAAATGGTGCGGCCGGTGATCTTGTCGAGTCCGGAGAATACCGCGCGAGCATTCTCGATCTTTTGCGTCGGCGTCTCGGTCACCACAGTGTCGTCGGGCTGCGGCGCCGTATCGGCCGGCTGGGCGGGCGGAGGATTTGCCGGTGCCGGCGTGTTGCGCGCGCCTTGCGTCGGCGCGGTGGGTGACGGCGGCGGTGGCGCATTCGCCGGCCGCGCGCTCGGAGGTGCGACCGTGGCGCCCGGAGGCGGCGGTAGAGGCTGGGCCTGGATCCCAGATGGCATGCCCGAAGGCGCACGTGCCGCCGGGCTCGGCGCCGGCGCGCGCTGCTGAGCTGGATATTGCGGCGGCGGTGCCTGTTGCGCCGGATATTGCTGCTGTCCCGGGTACTGCTGGCCTGGATATTGAACCGGAGGGGGCTGCGGCGGGAACCCGCCATTTGGCACATCGGCCGGTGGGCGCGGCGGCGAATCGTTGAAAATCACCTGCCCAACCGCAGGCGCCGCGGCCAGCGCACCGCCAATCACGACCAACAGCGTGGCTTTTCGGAGCATGAAAATTCGTGTGGGCCCGTTTGCAGGCGGCTTAACGCTCCGCCCCGACGGGGACCGGGTTAACATGTCGAAGGCGGCAAAACTAGGATCGGAGGCCGTTAGCTACCTGGATTCCAGGCCTTGTAATCGCCTGTGGCTTTCGGCCGCCTGCCCTCGGCCAGTGTCGACCCTGTCGGCCGGTAGGCTCCCGCGGTGCCGGTCATATTCGGCCGGTGCGGCTTCTCCCAAGCGTGCGGCTTTACGTTGCTCTGTGTCGGCGGCACATCGACGGTGTGATGCAGCCAGCCATGCCAGCCCGGCGGCAC
Source organism: Xanthobacteraceae bacterium (assembly GCA_036271715.1). Taxonomy (GTDB): domain Bacteria; phylum Pseudomonadota; class Alphaproteobacteria; order Rhizobiales; family Xanthobacteraceae; genus BOG-931. The sequence continues at coordinate 76,333 of DATBAD010000064.1, read as the reverse complement.
GGCCGTGGCCTCGGCAACGCCGTTATAAATCACCCAGCGCCGCTCCATATCGAGCGTTGGATCGATCTTGCCGTCCTTAGTCCGATAATAGCGATTGCCGAATTCGTCCTCGCCGACAAACTCGCCGTAAAGCCAAGTCGACCACTGCGTGCCGAAAGTCTGGCTGTTCCACCAGGTAAACATCCGCAGCAGGAAGGTCTTCATGGCTTATATCCGTTGCCGAGCGACCGCATGTTGATGCCATTCTGCATCCGAACTGTCCAGAGTTTGCGTGGAAATCGGCCGAGAACCGGCTATGAAACGACGGGCGATCTGAAGAGTTTTCGGATCTATTTCGCAGACCCTATGTTGCAAGCATGTGGCAAGACTTTTCGCAAAACCTTCGAATTAAATTAGCCGAACTGCGCGACGCTTTGTCGTTCGCACCGGCCTGGGCGGTATCGCTCACGATACTCGTCATTGCAGTTGCCGCCGCATGGCTTATCCACGCCGCCGCCATTCTGTCGCTGCGCAAGATGCTCCGTGGGCGGCCGCCGTATCTGCGGACGATCCTCGAAGCGACCAAAAATCCTACCCGCATCGCGCTCACGATCATCGCCTTTGCCATTGCGCTGCCGACCGCACCGCTGGAAGCCGAGACCGCGCATTTTCTTGCCCGCTTGATCGGACTGGCGACGATTTGCGTGTTCGGCTGGATCATCCTCGTGGTGGTGAACATCGCGGCCGATCTTTATCTGCTTAAGTTTCGTTTCGATACTGAAGACAATCTTCTAGCGCGTAAGCACGTTACCCAGGTCCGCGTTCTCGTCCGCGTTCTTGATACCATCACCATTCTCATCACGCTCGGCTTCGCGCTGATGACCTTCGACGCGGTCCGCCAATACGGCGTGAGCTTGTTCGCCTCGGCCGGTGTTGCCGGAGTGGTGTTCGGCCTCGCGGCCCAGCCGGTGCTCAGCAATTTGCTTGCCGGCATTCAGATCGCCGTGACGCAGCCGATTCGGCTTGAAGATGCCGTCACGGTGCAGAACGAATATGGCTGGATCGAAGAGATTAACGCCACTTATGTCGTGATCCGGCTCTGGGACATGCGCCGGCTGATCGTGCCGTTGAATTTCTTCATCCAGCAGCCGTTCTACAATTGGACACGCAAAATTGCGGCGAATATCGGCACAGTCGTTCTTTATCTCGATTATGCCGCGCCAGTCGACCGCATCCGTGAGAAGGCCGCGGAACTCGTTGCGCAATCGCAACTGCGCGGCAAACTCATCAACGTACAGGTAACGAATACGCGCCCGGATTCGATCGAAGTGCGCGCGCTGGTCAGCGCCGATATTGCCAGCAATACCGGCGATCTCTGTGCCGAATTGCGCGAGAAGCTGATCGACTTTCTACGCCGAGAACACCCCGAAGCGTTGCCACGGCAGCGGCGCGAAACTGTTGAAATATCATCGCCGGCGGCCGAGCAATAACCGGATCGCAGCAGCTCACCACCAAGCTTCAGGGTTGAAATGGCCGGCGGCCTTTTCGATCACCGCGCCGAGCGCGAACAGCGTTTCTTCCTCGAACGGCCGGCCGATGAGTTGCAGGCCGAGGGGTAACCCTTGAGCATCGAGGCCGCCCGGCACTGAAATGCCCGGCAATCCAGCCATGTTCACCGTCACGGTGAACACGTCGTTGAGATACATCTCGATCGGATCGGCGCTGCCTTTCTCGCCGATGGCAAAAGCGGCTGACGGTGTTGCCGGCGTGAGTATGGCGTTGATGCCTTCGCCGAAACATTTCTCGAAATCGCGTTTTATCAGTGTGCGCACCTTCTGCGCCTGCAAGTAATAAGCGTCGTAATAACCGGCTGAGAGGACATAAGTGCCGATCATGACGCGGCGGCGCACCTCTTTGCCGAAGCCCGCCGCACGGGTATGCTCATACATATCGACGATGTCGCGGCCTGGCATGCGCAGCCCGTAACGAACGCCGTCATAGCGCGCGAGATTGGACGACGCTTCCGCGGGCGCAACAATGTAATAGGCCGGCAGCGCGTATTTGGTCATCGGCAGCGAAATGTCGACAAGCTCCGCGCCGGCATCTTTCAGCCATCGCGCGCCTTGCTGCCAGAGCGTCTCGATCTCAGGCGCCATGCCCGGCATACGGTATTCCTTCGGGATGCCGATGCGCATGCCTTTGACCGAAGCGCCGACCGATTTCTCATAATCGGGCACTGCAATATCGACGCTCGTCGTGTCCTTCGGATCGTGTCCGGCCATCGAGTGAAGAAAAATCGCACAATCGCGCACAGTGCGGGCGAATGGTCCGGCCTGATCGAGCGATGAGGCAAAGGCAACGATGCCCCAGCGCGAGCAACGGCCATAGGTCGGCTTTAGTCCGACGATGCCGCAAAACGCCGCAGGCTGACGGATCGAGCCGCCGGTGTCAGTGCCCGTTGCGGCGATGCAGAGCTTTGCCGCAACAGCCGCTGCCGAACCACCGGACGAGCCGCCGGGCACCAGCTTGGCGTCCGATCCGCGCCTTCGCCACGGCGACTCCACCGGACCGAAATACGACGTCTCGTTCGACGAGCCCATGGCGAATTCGTCATTGTTGAGCTTGCCGAGAAACACCGCGCCATCGCGCCAAAGATTGGCAGTGATGGTGGATTCGTAGGTCGGAACGAAATTTTCCAGGATGTGCGAGCCGGCCGTGGTGCGCACACCCTTAGTGCAGAACAAATCCTTGATGCCAAGCGGCACGCCTTCGAGAGGACCGCCCTCGCCTTTTGCCAATCTCTCGTCGGAGGCAAGCGCCATAGCTCGCGCGTGGTCCGGCGTTTCAAGCACGAAAGCATTCAGCGCGCGCGCCTTCTCCATGGCAGCAAGATGCGCGTCGGCAAGCTCGCTTGCGGAAAACTCTTTCTTGCGCAGCGCATCGCGCGCCTGCGCCAGCGTGAGCGAAGTCAGATCACTCATTCAGCGTTCGGATCGTCGCAGGCAAAAGGATTGGCAGGTGCCGGCTTGGGCGCAGTCTTGCCGGGCGCGGCACTGGCAGGAGCCTCAGGCGTCGGCGCATCCCACGCAGGCTGCCCTGGTAATTCCTGTACTGGGAAATCGGCGAAGAATTTCTCGACCGAATCCGGATCGTCCGGCTTCAGCAAGCCTTGGCTTTCCAGATAAGCAAGCCAGATCGAATCTTGTTCGCAAGCGAGGCACATTACTCGATCACCTTCGGCACCAGGAAGAAATGATTTTCGTGCTCAGGCGCATTGGCGATCACGTCGTCGGCAATGTTGCCATCTGTGACTTTGTCTTCGCGCATTTTCATCGCCATCGGCGTCACCGAAGTCATCGGCTCAACGCCCGCGACATCGACCTCCGAGAGCTGCTCGACAAAGGCCAGAATGGCGTTGAGCTCGCCCTTAAGGTTTTCGACCTCGTCATCAGCGACCGCGATCCGCGCCAAACGCGCAACACGGCGGACGGTATCCGCATCAACAGACATCGGCTGGCAGCCTTGTTTTCCTCGATATAAGCGCGATTCAACGCCCGCCTATAGCAGAGCCCTCATTTTGAGCCAACATAGCCGGGCTTATCTGCAGCCTCCCCGAGCGCTGCATTTTCCACGCGGACGCGGATCGCCAGCACGATGGCGTTCAGGATTGAGAAAACCAGCGCGTAGAGCGGCATACCGAGGGCAAGTGGCACCGCCGCAATCTCGCCGATCACCACTGCATAATTGGGATGGCGTATCCAACGATACGGCCCGCGTGCCACGAGTTTTTCGCCTGGGACCACAATGACGCGGATCGACCAGCGGCCACCGAGGGAGAACAAGACCCAGAACCGGGCGAGTTGCAGGATAACGAAGAGCACGAAAAAGATGGGATTGACGGGCCGCCCCCATCCCAGGACCCACAAGCCCACCAGCCAAGCCGCGTGCAGCAGGATCATCAGCGGCAGATGCGAGCGGCCGTATTCAATGCCGCCCTCTGCTAAGAGCTGACGCTCGTTTTGTTTGGCCCACCACAGCTCCGCGAGCCGCTGCACTGTCAAATAGACGAGGAGTGCAGTGCCCCAACTAAACGGCATCACAGATCGGCAGCAACGAAATAAGCGGAAAAGCCCGGGCCAAACGCAGCAAGCAAATGCGGGCCACGGGCTCCGGCTTTGAGCGCGCGGTCGAGCACGAACAGCGCCGTGGCCGAGGACATATTACCGTAGTGACGCAGCACTTCGCGCGAATGGTTGAGTTGGTCAGGTCCGAGCCCGAGCACGTCTTCCATCGTCTCGATCAACTTGCGGCCGCCGGGATGGAACAGAAATCCGTTGAAGTCGGACAGCTTGAAACCATTTCGGTCGAGAAAGTCCTGCAGCGCCGGTGCCAATTTCTCGCTCATCAGCGACGGCAATTCCGGACTGAGCACGACGCCAAAACCATCGTCTTTGATATCCCAGCCCATAATGTATTCGGTCTCGCGCCAGCACCACTCGCCGGTCGCCAGAATGCGCGGTCCGCCGCGCGCACCACCGCGCGTGTTGTGAACGAGCACGCCCGCGGCGCCGTCGCCGAACAGAGCGCTGGAAACGAACATCGCCGGGCTCGGATCGTTGATACGCAAACACAGGCTGCAGAGATCGACGGTGAGAAACAGCACATGGGCGCCATCTTTGGCTTGCGCGAGCCGTGCTGCACGAGCGAGCCCGGCGACGCCGGCGCCGCAGCCGAGACCGAACATCGGCAATCGCTCGATGGTGGGATTAAGCCCAAGCCGGTTGAACAGCCTCGCGTCGAGGCTTGGAATGGCGAGCCCGGTGACCGTATTGGTAATGATCATGTCGATGGCATCGACAGCAACGCCCGCCTTATCGGTCACAGCGAGCGTTACCTGCGCCAAGAGATCGAGCGCATTCTTTTGGAACGACGCGGTGCGCTCTTCCCAGGTATGCGTGCTCAGATACCAGTCGACGGGCTCGCTGTTGTAGCGAGTTTCGATCCCAGTATTGTCGAACAGTCGAAACAGCCCCTTGAGATGCGGGTAGAGCTTTTTGACCCGCTCCGCGGCATCGGCCTGTTTGAGTATATGCGGCGGATTGGCGGTCGCCATCGCCAGAATTTCGACGTCAAATCCCGCCGTCGCCGCAGTTCGGACCGCCTGGGATTTGAGCACTTCCAGCATGCGCCGCCCTCCACTGCCCGGCCAAGGGATTGATCAGGCGACCGGTACCGTAACACTAACCCTACAACGGCCTAGCCTTTTCCAAAGGCTTGTCTCTCGAGACTATTGCTGGCCTGTTGTCCGTTTGGCGCGAGAAGCCTAGGTTCCGGCGCAATGCATAGCACGCGTCCCATTCATATCGTCGGCGGCGGATTGGCGGGCTCCGAAGCCGCTTGGCAGTTGGCACGCCGCGGCGTCGCCGTGGTGCTGCACGAAATGCGGCCGCAGCAGACAACGGCTGCGCATAAAACCGCACAGCTTGCGGAACTCGTCTGTTCCAACTCGTTCCGCTCGGACGATGCGGAAACGAGCGCAATCGGAGTCCTCCATGCTGAGATGCGGCAGCTTGGCTCGCTGGTGATGCAGACCGCTGATGTCTACAAACTTCCCGCCGGCAGCGCGCTCGCCGTCGACCGCGAGGCATTTGCCGCCGCGATCACCACAGCACTTGAAGCAGAGCCGCTGATCACGATCGATCGCAGCGAGGTTGCGACACCGCCTGCCGACTGGGATAGCGTAATCGTTTCAACCGGGCCGTTGACTTCGCCCGCGCTGGCGAATGCCATTCGCGCATTGACCGGAGAGGATGCGCTGTCGTTCTTCGACGCCATTGCTCCTATCGTGCATCGCGACTCAATTGATTTTGACATCGCCTGGTTCCAGTCGCGCTATGACAAAGCCGGTCCTGGCGGGTCGGGTGCCGATTACGTCAATTGTCCTTTGACCCGCGCGCAATACGACGCGTTCGTCGACGCATTAATTGCCGGAGAAAAAGTTGCATTCCGCGATTTCGAAGCGGCAACACCTTATTTCGACGGCTGCTTGCCGATCGAAGTGATGGCAGAGCGTGGCCACGAAACTCTGCGGCACGGTCCGATGAAACCATTTGGCCTGACCGATCCCAACCACCCTGAGCAGAAGCCATATGCGGTCGTGCAACTGCGGCAGGACAACAAGCTCGGCTCACTATTCAACATGGTCGGCTTTCAGACCAAATTGAAACACGCCGAACAGGTGCGAATCTTCCGCACTATTCCCGGCCTCGGCAATGCCGAGTTCGCGAGGCTCGGCGGGCTCCATCGCAACACATTCATCAATTCGCCGAAGCTTCTTGATGCGACGCTGCGTTTGAAGGCCGACCCCCGATTACGCTTCGCTGGACAGATCACGGGCTGCGAAGGCTATGTGGAATCGGCGGCGATCGGTCTTCTTGCCGGACGGTTCGCGGCCGCCGAACGGCTCGGCGAAAACACCTTTCTTCCGCCACCGACCTCAGCGCATGGCGCACTGCTCGGCCACATCACCGGCGGACATATCGAAACGATCGATGCCGGGCCGCGTTCGTATCAACCGATGAATATCAATTTTGGCCTATTTCCTCCGCTCACGCGCGTACCAACCACCGATGCAGACGGTAAGAAATTGCGTGGACCAGCCAAGGCTGTTGCCAAAAAGCATGCGCTGTGCAGACGCGCGCTCCACGACCTCGAAGCCTGGCAAACAGGCACGCTGCCGGCGGCAGCGGAATAACGCCAAGTCTGCTAGAAGCCGGGCATGAATAACAGATTGAGAGATCTCGGCGACCGCTGGCGTTCCGGCACTGTCCTCAAACGCGATGTGTTTTCGACTATCGAGCGCGGCCGTTTTCAAAGCGGCGCGGGAGAAGTCGAAGCGGTGCTTCGGCGGCTCGACGAAATTCCGTGGTGGGCCGCGCCCATTGCTTATGCGCTGTTCCGGCGCGAACGGAAGACGCTGGTGCTCGCGCAGCCGCTCGGCGTCGGACCGCTTTTGCTCACTTCGGGCCGTCGCTTTTTGATCCGCGGCTGGATCGAAGGCGTGCCGCTGCATATCGCCAAGCCTCATGGCGATGTCGGATATTTCCGCTCGGCAAAGAAGGCTTTACTGGCGCTCCATCGCGCCGGCATCACGCATAACGACCTCGCCAAAGAGCAGAACTGGCTTTATTCCAACGGCCGCGCCTATCTCACTGACTTCCAGCTTGCAGCCTATTTCCGCCGGCGCGGATTTCTTTTCCGCCTCGCCCGCTACGAAGACTTACGCCATCTCCTCAAGCACAAACGCCGCTACGCGCCTGACGCGCTGACATCGGCCGAACACCGCGTGCTGGCGCGTAAGACGCTGATAACGCGCATCTGGATGGCGACAGGAAAGAAGCTTTATTACGCGATCACGCGTGGTTTGAATTTCACTGACCGCGAAGGCCGCGGCCTGCGTTTCATCCGTGAAGCGCCGCAGATTGCGGAAAAATTGCGGACGCATCCACAGGTGCGCGACGTTGCTATCGTACCTTACCCGGATCGGCGTGCCGGAACCGGACTCTACGCTTTTGTCGAGAGCGCCGCGAAAGACGGCGAATTGCTGGACTTTCTCGGCACCCAGCAACCCGAGCATTTGCAGATTGTCGAAGCTCTGCCACGCGATGCGCAAGGCGACGTACGCAACGAGATTCTCGAACTCGTTGCCATGAACCAACTCGATCTCATCGATCCGCTGATCAAGAACGAGAACGAACGCGCCATCATCGGGCAAATCGTGGCCGAGCGGCGAAACCTGCGCGATCGGTTCGCGTTCTAGCTGTCCTCTAAGCCCGCCAGAGCTCGCGAAACTGCGTCGCTACCAGCCGATCATAAGGGACCAGCTCGGTGGCGAGACCGTTGAATTTTGCGAAGCCGTTGAGGCCGTTCACGGCCTCCTGCGAGATTTGCGCGTCGTAGAATGGCGCGTCGCGCGCGATCAGACCAGCGATCAACGAGGCTTCTTCCTGCGGAAACAACCGCTCACCGATTTTTCCTGCGAGTGACGGATCGGCCTTGAGCGCCTTCTGCGCTTTGACGATGGCACGCACCGCACCAGCAGCCGCTTCGGGATGCTCTTCGATCATCCGCTCGGTCGTGGTCAGCGCGGCGAAATTATAATAACGCGCGCTGGGCGGACCGTCGCCGCGGCGCAGATCGAGGTGCAATTTGCCAACGCCGAGCTTGGTCGCGATCGCGACCCGCATGCCGTTGCCCCAAAACGCCTCCGCAACATTCTGCTCGAGCGCATCGGAGCCGCTGCGGCCGCGCCACTCACCTGTTCTGTGGGGAGACGACACGATCTGTGTCTTGTCGCGTTCGAGATCGATTCCCGCTTCGGCCAAGAGATAGCGTAAGCCGAGGACCGGCGCTTCCATTGAGCTTGCGATCCGCAGTCCCTTCAACACAGCAAGATCGCCGCGCACAACATCAAGATCGGTACGGACCGCCATGAACCAATACGAATATTGAGCGAGCGCACAGAGAAGCTTGACGCCTTTCCAGCCGGGGAACGCGCGGGTCGCGGCATAGGCCGGACCGCCATAGAAATGCAGCGTACCGTCGCGCAGCCGCTCCGGACCGACCCGGCCGCCGAAAATATGCTCGAGCTCAACGGCGACGCCCTCTTCCTTGAAGAAGCCGAATTCTACCGCAGCCGTGGTGACAAAATACGACGGCGAGTCGAGATCAGCGACGGCAATGCGGAACATCGACAGCCTTCCCCTTCTTTTTATCTCGCGATCCGTGCCGGGTTACGCGCCGCGCGCCAGATCAGCCACTGCCGCCGCCATGGTGCCAATTCGGTTGGCGCAAAAGCATCGCCGCTATCCAGCCGATCAAGCGAAGAACGTACCAAAGCAACGGACAAAAACGGCGGCAGCGCTTGTGATGGCACAGCCGGCATCATGTCTTTAGCCGTAGCAAGATGGCGGCGAGCAAGCGTACGCAGTTCGGCGAGTGCAGCGTTGATCGCGGGTGTCGAACGCCCAGCGTAGATATCGTGAGCATGTGCGTCGTGGCGTTCAAGAATATCGGCAGGCACGAACAATTGCCGCCGCGCGGCGTGCAATGGAAAGGTACGGGCAAGTCCGGTTAGGCCGTAAGCAAGACCCGCAGGGCGTGCCGTCGCGCTGACATCGGCGCCAAGGATTTGCGCGGCAAGGTTTATCAGCCCCGATGAGGTCCTTGCCGTATAGGCTTCCAGATCGGCAACCGTCGGCATCGGCTCGTCATAGAGATCGAAGCGCCGCGCTTCGACCAGATCGGCGAGCGTGCCTTCCGAAAGACGATAGCGCTCCACAGCGGTCAGGAGCGCTGCCGCGACAGGATTGGCTTCCGCCTCCTGGCGGCGTTCGCCGTTGAGCACATCGGTCCACCACTGCAGTCGGATTTCGCCGGGCAGCGGCTCGCGTGCCAATTCGCGCACGCGCGCGATCTCGACATTGAACGCGTAGAGTGCCGCGAACGCGCCACGCGCCTCCTCCGGTGCGAACAGCGCCGCGAGATAGCGATCATGGTCGGCCTGACGGACAAGCTCGGTGCAATAGGCGAAAGCGTCCTGCATGACGCGAGACTATCTCATTCGATCGCGATCAGGCCGGCGCCGACACGGCGCCCTTCCATCTGCATGACGTTATAGGTGCGCACCGCCGGCCCGGTGATCATGGCGTCGAGCGAGATGTGAGCGTCGCGAAACCGCGTCCGCAATCGCTCTGGCACGATCCACGGCGCGTCGCCGGTGCCAAGGATGAAGAAATCGAGAGCCTCGGCACGGTCCAAGACCTGCGCGAATGCGGCGGTAGTCAATTCGCCGACAGCGGCAAACGGCCAAGCCCAGATGCCGTCGGGGAAACAAAGCAGCGAGCCACGATGCGACATGCCGGCAAAGCGGAAACCACCACCGCCATGCGCCTCGATCGGCGCCGCACGCGGCAGATGCGGCCCGTCGTCTGCCACTAGCGGCGGCGGGCTTTGGACCGCTGCGCCGGAGTCGAACGACCGGCCGGAACTGGCGTGGCCTCGGGCGCCGTCGGCGGCGATTCCGACTCCTCGGCGCCACCCGCGCGGCCCAAGCCTACACCGAGATAGATCAGGATCGGCGAGGCGATAAACACCGACGTATAGGTGCCAACCAGCACAACGCCGAACATCATAGTCGCAGTGAAGCTGTGGATTGCCTGGCCGCCGAACAGCAACAAAGCCAGCAACGACATCGCGACGGTGACGTGAGTGACAATCGAGCGCGACAGCGTCGCATTGACCGAGGCGTTGAGCAGGTCCGGCATCGGCATGCGCTTATAACGGCGCAGCATTTCGCGGATGCGATCGTAGATCACCACCGTGTCGTTCAGCGAATAGCCGAGGATGGTAAGAAGCGCTGCGATGCTGGTCAGGTCGAAGTCAACATGGGTCAGCGACATAAAACCGATGGTCAGCACCAGATCGTGCACGTTGGCGATCATGGCGCCGAGCGCGAACTGCCATTCAAACCGGAACCAGAGATAAATCAGGATCGCGATAATCGCGAGCATAAGGCCGACGGTGCCGTAGGCGAGAAGCTCATTCGACACGCTCGGGCCAACCACTTCGACGCGCCGGTAGTCGACATCGCTGCCGAGCGCAGCTTGGACCTTCTTCACCGCGGCCTGCTGCGCTTCGTCGCCGCCGGGCTGCTGGGAAATGCGGATCAAAACGTCATCGGGGGCACCGAACTGCTGCAATTGGAAATCGCCGAGCTGCAAGCCACCGATGGTCGAACGCATCTTGGCGAGATCGGCCGGACCGGATTTGGTTTGTACCTCGATCAGCGTGCCGCCGATGAAATCGATGCCGAAATTCAGGCCGTGAAAGAAGAAAAGCGCGATCGCGACGATCGACAGCAACGCCGAAATAGGAAAGCTGATGCGCCGGAAGCGCATAAAATCGAATTTAGTATCGTCAGGAACGATGCGAAGAAGGCGCACGGATAATCTTTCCAGCGATCAGATCGGCACGACTTTGGGACGCCATAGGCGAACCCAATAAGCCACGATCAGACGGGTTAAGGTGAAGGCCGTAAACAGCGTCGTGATGATGCCGACGCCGAGCGTCACGGCGAAACCGCGGACCGGTCCGGTGCCGATATAGAACAGGACCGCCGCAGCGATGAAGGTGGTGATGTTGGAGTCGAGAATGGTCGCGAGCGCGCGGGAAAAGCCAGCGTCGATAGCATTGATGGCGCTTCGCCCATGCCGCACTTCCTCGCGAATGCGCTCATAGATCAGCACATTGGAGTCGACCGCGATGCCGACCGTGAGCACTATGCCGGCGATGCCGGGCAGCGTCAGCGTGGCGCTCAAGAGCGACAAGACGCCGAAGATCATGGCGACGTTCACGGCCACCGCGATATTAGCGAACAGGCCGAACAGCCCGTAGGTCGCGAACATGAAGATGATCACCAGCGCCGCGCCGGCATAAGCCGCATGCTCACCGGCATTGATCGAATCCTGACCGAGACCCGGACCGACCGTGCGTTCCTCGATGATCGTCAATGGCGCGGGCAACGCACCCGCGCGCAGCAGGATCGCGAGATCGTTCGCCGACTGCACATTGAAGTTTCCGGAAATCTGTCCCGAACCGCCGAGGATAGGCTCGCGGATCACCGGCGCCGAGATCACTTTGTTGTCGAGCACGATGGCGAAAGGCTTGCCGACATTGGCTTGCGTCGCCTCGGCGAATTTGCGCGCGCCGGAGGAATTGAAGCGGAAGCTGACAATCGGCTCATTGCTGCGCTGATCGAAGCCCGGCTGGGCATCGACGAGATCGGCGCCGGACACCAGCACGCGCTTCTCGATCAGATATTTTTCGCCCTTTTCGCCGTCGAGAATTTCGGAATCGGCTGGACGCGCGTCGGCAGCCTGCTCGGGCGTCATGGTCAGATCGACCATACGAAAATCGAGTTTCGCGGTTTTGCCAAGTAGGTCCTTCAGATGCGACGGATCCTGCAATCCCGGCACTTGCACCAGAATGCGATCGAGGCCTTCGCGCTGAATCGTCGGCTCGACCAAGCCGAGCTCGTTGACGCGCCTTTCGATGATCTGGATCGATTGATCGACAGCGCCACGCACACGTTCGGTTACGGCGGCGTCAGTCGGTGTCAAAGTGACGGTGCCGCCGTTATTGGCCACGTCGATGGTGCGTTGCCCGGTAGTGCCAGCGAAGCCTTGCACCGGCTGCGACAGCTCACGCAGCTTGGCGAGCGCATTGTCGAGGTCGGTGTCGCGGGTGATGTGCACTTCCACGACATTGCCGCGAATGGCGCGACCCGTGAACGGAACGCGAGCCGCTCGCAGAACGCGCAACACGTCGTCATTAATCGCCTGCAATTGCTCTTTGCGCACCGCGCCGGAGTCGATCTGAAGCAACAGATGCGAACCACCCTGCAGGTCGAGCCCGAGAACGACATGGCGCTGCGCCCAGGCCGGCCAGGTCCTGACCCGGCTCTCAGAGAAGAAATTCGGCACCGCGCACAGGCACACCACGAGTGCCGTGAACAAAATGGCTGCCGCCTTCCACCGCGTGAAAAACAACATGGGCTTTGCAGTTCCGCTTTCGCTGTTTCTTGAGGGGCGCGCTTAGCTCGCCGGGTCGTCCTTCACCGGCTCGCCCTTGGCGCGCACGTCGGACACCATCGAACGCATCTGCCGCACCCGCACGCCGTCGGCAATTTCGACCTCGATCTGGTCGTCATCGACCACTTTAGTGACCTTGCCGACCAAGCCGCCATTAGTCACCACGGAGTCGCCACGGCGGAGCGCCTTGATCATCGCCTGGTGCTGTTTGACCTTCTGCTGCTGCGGCCGCAACACCAGGAAATACATAATCACGATGATCAGAATGAGTGGCATGAACGACGTAATCATGCCGGCGGAGTCACCGCCGAACAGGCCGCTTATGGGATTACTTTGCGCGAATGCGGGCGTAACGAACATTGATCCTCCAAAGGAAATCCGGGCGTGGCAGTAAGGCGCGCCGCCCGGGATGAGGGGCCGTTTCCGCGCGCAAAATCGCGCGGACTATAGCGGCCACGCCCCTAATTGCAACGCTCGGGGTGGGCGGCCGCACGCTTGCCGGCTTAGCCTCACCCCGCTAAGGGATGCGGCGCAACCCGGTGCAATCAATGGCGAAATCTCACCCGCGCGTATCCAAGAAAACAGCCAGCAAAACGGCAAAGACAGCGGCCGCTAGCTCCGCCCGTCGGAATGGCGCCGACGGCCATACCGAACTCCTCGCCCGTATCGCCAATGCGCTGGAGCGCCTTGCGCCGCAGCCACCGGCCGTAGCTGGCTTCGATAAGGCCGACGCCTTCATCTGGCACCCAGAAGGACGGCAGCTCGCGCCGGTGCGCCGGATCAACCGTGTCGGCATGTCGATGCTCAAAGGTATCGATCGCGTGCGCGACCTCCTGGTCGAAAACACCGAGCGCTTTGCCCACGGCCTGCCAGCCAACAACGCCCTCCTGTGGGGCGCGCGCGGCATGGGCAAATCGTCGCTGGTCAAAGCCGCACATGCATCGGTTGGCGGCGAACATCCGAAAGCTGGTCTAAAGCTCATTGAAATCCATCGCGAGGATATCGAGTCGTTGCCGGACCTGATGGCACTCCTGCGCAACGCACCGCAGCGCTTCATCGTCTTTTGCGACGATCTGTCGTTCGACGCCGACGACACCTCGTACAAATCGCTCAAGACGATGCTGGAAGGCGGCATCGAGGGCCGGCCGGAGAATGTGATCTTCTACGCCACCTCGAACCGGCGGCATTTGCTGGCGCGCGATATGGTGGAGAACGAACGTTCGACGGCGATCAATCCCGGCGAGGCGGTCGAAGAGAAAGTGTCGCTATCGGATCGCTTCGGGCTGTGGCTCGGATTTCATCGCTGCAGCCAGGACGAATATCTGGCGATGATCGACGGCTATGTCAGCCACTACCGCATTCCGTTTCAGGGCGAGGAATTGCGCCGCGAAGCACTGGAATGGGCGACCACACGCGGTGCGAGATCGGGCCGTGTCGCTTGGCAATATGTCCAGGATTTGGCGGGGCGCTTGGGCGTTCGAATGGCGGAAGACGGTCGGCAGAGCACCGACAGATAAAACGAATCCTGTCGGTCATCGTCCGGTTGCTGTCCGTCAGGCGCCATTCAGATATTGCGACGGATCGACCGGCGTCGCTCCCTTGCGAATCTCAAAGTGAAGCTGCGGCGACGTGACATTGCCGCTCTGACCGGAATGCGCGATCACCTGCCCGCGTTTCACCGTATCGCCGCGCTTGACCAGAATATCGCTGGCATTAGCGTAAGCGGTGACGAAGCCGTTGGCGTGACGCACTAGCACCAGATTGCCGTAGCCCTTCAGCTCGCTGCCGGCATAAGCGACGACTCCGTCTTCGGCAGCTTTCACCGGCGTGCCTTCCGGCACCGCGAGATTGATGCCGTCATTCTGCAAGCCGTTCGGCTTCGGACCGAAAGCGGCGATGATGCGGCCGCGGACCGGCCAGCGGAAACCGGGCAGATTGCCGGCAGGTTCGGCGGTCTTCACTGCATTGTCTTCGGCCGCTGCGGGCGTCTCGGTAGGCGTCGCGACGCGCGCGCTATGCGGAGATTCCATCGCGGCGACACTCTGCGTGGTCGGCGGTGCAGCGGCTGCCACGACAGTCGCGGGTGCGGCGGCGGCGCGAGGTGCCTCGCGCATTTCCGGAATGACCAGACGATCGCCGACCCGGACCATTGTGCCCGGGAAGATATTGTTCGCTTTGGCGATGACCATGACCGGCTTGCCGTAGAGCCGCGCGATGCTGTTGAGCGTTTCTCCCGGCGCAACGATATGGGTGCCCGCTGGCGCGACAAGCGCGCTACGCGGCGGACCGACCGGCGCCGGAATGGCCGCCGGAGCCGCAACCATGCGCGGTGCCGGTGGCACCGCCGCGGCGGCAGACGACCGATAGCGCGGAATGACCAGATGCTGGCCCGGATAGATCGCCGACGGACCGGACAGACTATTGGACTGCATGATCGCCGAGGCCGGCACGCCATGAGCGCGGGCAATCGACTCTATCGTATCGCCGGGACCGACCGTGATCGGCGTGCCGCCTTCCCAGGTCCAAGCTGGCGGCGGAGGTGGCGGCGGATTGATCGAACCGGTCACTTCGCTGCCGCCCGGCGCATAAGAACCCATGCCGCGACCGCCGCCTGACGAACCGTTGTCGACGGCGGCGAGATGCGGCAGCGGCCTGCTCTCGATGCGGCTTGCGGGCGCGGTCTGCGGAATAGAACCGGTCACATCGCTGCGCGCCGGAGGCGGGCCCGAGGAACCAAAGCCTTCATTGAAACGGCCGGAGTCGGCGCTGCATGCAGCCGCCCCCAAACCGATTAACGAAATAGCAACGATCTGCGGCCAAAGGGCCGGCCGACGCGATGCGCTCATGGTTACTCGCCCGCACGCAACAAAAGGACGAGTGAATTAACAACATCGCGGTAAACAGGGCTTTAAGTACGCGGACGCAATTCACGTCGCGCCGTTAAGTATCTTTTCTGCTACACTGCGATGCTCAAAGCTCGCGCGCTTGGCCCGGCAAAAGCGGCACAAAGCGGACCGCAATAAGATCCTCACGACGCAATTCATCACCGTCCTGCTTGGTTAACTTAACGATGTGCTGCACCGCATCGCGCGGCCCAATCGGCACGATCATCTTGCCGCGCGGCGCGAGTTGCGTGGTCAATGCTTCCGGTAAAATTTCCGCGGCGGCGGTAACCATAATTCGGTCAAACGGCGCACGATCGGGGGCACCGCCCATTCCGTCGGCCGTAAGCACAGTCACGTTGGCAAAGCTCAGGGTCTTGAGACGGGCGCGAGCGGCCTCGGCGAGCATCCGATAGCGTTCGATGCTGACCACCTCACGGGCGAGCCGCGACAGCACAGCTGCCTGATAGCCCGAGCCGGTTCCGATCTCGAGCACGCGGTGGTGCGACTCGATATCGAGTTGCTCAGTCATATAAGCGACAACGAAGGGCTGGCTGATGGTCTGTCCGCAGGCAATTGGCAGCGCCTGGTCGGCGTAGGCGCTTGCCGTGAGGCCTTCCGCGACAAAATATTCGCGCGGCACTTCGTCCATGGCCCGCAACACAGCCTGATCGCTGATCCCGCGCCGGCGCAGCGTCAGCTGAAATTCCATGCGTTGGACGTCGGCTGTCGGCTCCGCACTCACCGTCAATCTCGCACCTCGCGATGGGTCTTTGGCGTTCTATCACGCGGCGCTAAGCGCCTGCACAGCTTTCCACAACCAGCGTGGAACTAAAATCTTTAAGCCGCGTTTGGCGAACGGGACCGATCTATTTCGGGGGACTAATCTAATGCAATTGACAAGTCTTCCGTGCTCCGCTCAGGTCGGCGGACCACGGCAAGGGATGAATATGTCACCAGGCAAGGCCAGTAAGCGCGTGCTTGTCGTCGAGGACGAATTGATGATCCGCATGCTGCTCGAAGGCATGCTGGAAGATCTCGGTCACACCGTTGCCGGCCAGGCCGGGACCATCGATGAAGCGCTGGAACTGGCCAAAAAGGGCGAATTCGACGTCGCTCTGCTCGACGTCAATGTGAACGGCAAGCCGATCACGCCGGTGGCTGAAATCCTCAATGAACGCGGCTTGCCTTTTGTCTTTGCCAGCGGCTACGGCCAGGGCGGCGTACCCGACGCTTATAAAACGCGTCCGGCGCTGCAGAAGCCGTTTCAGATCGAAGCGCTGCAGCAGGCGATCGATGCCGCGGTGCCGACTGCCGCCGACCAAAACGCGCCTTAGGCGCCTTTCGGAAACAGCGTCGCCAAATCCGTCATCGTCGGCGTGTCGGTGATGTCGATCTTCAGTGGCGTCACCGTGATCCTGTGCTCGTCGAGCGCCGCGATGTCGGTGCCGTCTTCGCCCTTTGCGGCGTGCAGGCGGGCATAGGCGATCCAGTAATAGGGATTGCCGCGGCCGTCGAAGCGCTTGTCGATATGCAGCCGCTCCTGCCGACGCCGGCCCAAGCCGGTGACCGCGATGCTTTTGACCTCTTCCGGCCGGCAGTCCGGGAAATTGACATTGATCAGCACGTCGCGGTCGAAGCCTTTGGCCATCACCTTGCGAATGATGTCAGGCCCATAGTGCAAACCGGTTTCCCAGAACGGCGGCCGGCCGCTGCGTGAATTATAAGATTGCGACAGCGCCACCGCCGGGATGCCGAGGACAGTGCCCTCCATCGCGCCGGCGATGGTGCCGGAATAGATCACGTCCTCACCGACATTGCGGCCGCGATTGACGCCCGAGAGTACGAGATCGATTTCTTTGCCGTCGAGGAGATGCCGCGCGCCCATGATGACGCAATCGGTCGGCGTGCCGCGAACGGCGTAACGGCGGTCGTCGACCTGACGTAGCCGCAGCGGATCGTTCAGCGACAATGAATGCGCGACGCCGGACTGATCCTGCTCCGGCGCGACGACCCACACTTCGTCGGAAAGCTTCTGCGCAATCTGCGCGCAGATATCGAGGCCGGGCGAATGAATGCCGTCGTCATTGGTGACGAGAATGCGCATGGGTTTTTTGGCGTTCATTGTTTTTGGATAACTTTCAGCCCGCCCATATAAGGCTGCAACACCTCGGGCACCGCAATCGAGCCGTCGTCCTGCTGATAGGTCTCCATCACCGCAATCATCGCGCGGCCGACGGCAACACCGGAGCCGTTGAGCGTGTGGACATGGCGCACAGCGCGGCCCTCTTTCGTGCGATAACGCGCATTCATACGCCGCGCCTGGAATTCACCGCAGATCGAGCAGGACGAAATCTCGCGGAACATGTTCTGTCCCGGCAGCCATACTTCGATGTCGTAGGTCTTTTGTGACGCAAAGCCCATGTCGCCGGTGGAGAGCGTCATCACCCGGTAATGCAATTCGAGCCGGCGCAGGATTTCCTCGGCGCAGCTAAGCATGCGCTCATGCTCGTCTTTCGATTGCTCCGGCGTGGTGATGGAGACGAGTTCGACTTTTGTGAACTGATGCTGCCGGAT
Organism: Xanthobacteraceae bacterium; assembly: GCA_036271715.1. Classification (GTDB taxonomy): domain Bacteria; phylum Pseudomonadota; class Alphaproteobacteria; order Rhizobiales; family Xanthobacteraceae; genus BOG-931. Next base: position 58,245 of record DATBAD010000064.1, on the reverse strand, counting down.
CATGCCGCGTGTATCTCTTCCGGCGGCGCCAGCTTCAGCGCGGAAGCACGGCGTGCAGGCGGTCAGCCGCATCGGCAGTTCGGCTTCGTCGACGATGGATTCACGTACGAGATTGGTTAGGGGCACTTCGGCGGTTGGGATGAGCCAAAACTCCTCAACCGTTTCTGCTTCTTCAATTAGTCGATCAACCGTTGTTTTTGGATTGGCGTGTCGATTTTCGATCTCCGCATTAAGCGGAGTAAGAATTTCATCAAGGCGCTTCTTGCGCCAGTTCATTTCCGCTGAAATGAACTGGTCGTCCCGAAATTTTGGAAGTTGGCCGGTCCCGAACATCACTTCATCGCGAACGAGAAGTGGTGGTGCGATCTCGGTATAATTGTGCGGCTCGCTGGTGTGCACATCGAGCATAAATTGACCAAGCGCACGCTCCAATCGCGCCAGACCTTTTTTCAGAACGACAAAACGCGCGCCGGATAATTTCGCCGCGGTCTCGAAATCCATCTGACCGAGCGCTTCGCCGAGCTCGAAATGCTGCTTCGGCGTGAAGGCGTAGTCGCGTTTGGCGCCGAAGCGATGATGCTCGACGTTAGCGTGTTCGTCCTTGCCGTCGGGTACTTCATCGAGCGGCAGATTGGGAATTTGCGCGAGGACATCGTCGAGCGTTTTGGACGCGGCCTTCTCCGCCGCTTCCATCTTCGGGATGTTTTCCTTCAGCGCAGTGACCTCGGCCATCAGGCTTTGCGCGCGCGTTTCGTCCTTGGCCTTCTTGGCCTCTCCGATTTCCTTGGACGCGCCGTTGCGACGGGCCTGCGCAGTCTCAAGCGCCAGGATCGCTTTGCGCCGCTCTTCATCGAGCCCAATCAGCTGCTGCGCTTCGCTCGCCAAGCCGCGCCGCGCTAGGCCACGATCGAAAGCGTCCGGGTTGTCGCGTATCCAGCGGATATCGTGCATTGATGTCGCTCTCTGAGCGTCATGGCCGGACTTGTTCCGGCCATCTACGCCTTTGGCGCCTCATGCCTAAAGACGTGGATGCCAGGGTCAAGCCCGGGCATGAGGAAAAAACGGGGATACTACGCGTAACTTATTCCGCGAGCTTGGCCGCCGCGGCGGCACGCTCCGCTGCAAGGCGCTTCTCGACCATGCGCACCGACCAGATCGAGCCCTCGTAAAGCGCGATCAAGGGCACAGCAAGGGAGAGCTGGCTCAACACATCGGGTGGGGTGAGCACCGCGGCGATGACAAAGGCGATGACGATGAAATAGCGGCGCTTCGATTTGAGCTGATCCGACGTGATGATGCCGACACGGCCAAGGAGCGTAAGGATGACGGGAAGCTGAAACGCGATGCCGAAAGCAAGCATCAGCTTCATCATCAACGATAGATAGTCCTCGACCTTCGGCAACAGCTCGATACTCGCCTGCCCCGGGCCACCCATTTGCTGCATGCTCAGCGAGAAGCGCGCCAGCATCGGCCACACCACAATGTAGACGACCATAGAGCCGAGCAGAAAGAAGAACGGCGTCGCGATCAGATACGGCAAGAAGGCTTGCTTCTCATTGCGGTAAAGCCCAGGCGCAACGAACATGTAAATCTGCGTCGCGATCACCGGAAAGGCGATGAAGCAGCCACCAAATGCGGCGAGTTTCAATTGCACGACAAAATATTCGAGCAGTCCGGTGTAGATGAATTTCGAATTCTCCGGACCGGCAACCCAGATATAGGGCCAGGTCAGCACGTTGTAGATTTGCTTGGCGAAGAAGAAGCAGCCGATCATCGCGATGGCAAAAGCCAGGATCGCCTTGATCAGCCGCGAACGGAGCTCGACCAAATGCTCCATCAGAGGCGCTTTGGTCGCCTCGATCGCCTTCTCTTCGTCGTCGCTGGGGCTCATTCCGCGCGCCCTGCGCCGGCAGGCATGTGATTTTCAACCAGGGTTTCGGAGGAGGTCGGCGGCGCTGCAGCATCGGTATGGCTTTGCAGATCGAGTGGCGCCTCGGCGGCAGCAGTGTCCGCCGGTTCAGCAATCGCTAGTTCGGTGGAAGCCGCCGGCTGGTGTTCGACCGATGTCGCCGCCTCGCTGAGTGGAAACTCTGTGTCGGCGAGCGACTTGCTTAGATCCTTGTCCAGATCCTTTTGAATGTCCTTGCCGATCGTCTCGACGTCCTCGCGCACGTCTTTCAAAGGATCGAGTTTGGCGATGTCCTTGGTCACGCCCTGCGCCAGGTCGTCGACCTGTTTCTTCAGGTCGGTCATTTCGGCTTCGCGCATTGCTTCTTGGAACTGGTTCTGGAATTCCGTGGCCATGCCGCGGATTTTGCGCGTCCACTGCCCGAGCGAGCGCATGACGCCGGGCAGCTCCTTAGGCCCGATCACGACCAGCGCAACAATGCCGATGAGAAGAAATTCGGTCCAACTGATGTCGAACATGACAACTTTCCGGCCGCATTAGCACGAGTGGCCGCCGGTCGAAGTCAGCCGCGACCGATCAGCGAAGAGCGTCAGAGCCGAACGGTCAGACCTTACTCTCGGACTCGGCGCGCCGCTTCAGTGCGGCATCAGCCTGATGGTCGATGGTCCGCATCGGCTCCGTCTTGGGAGGGGCTTCCGCGGTTTCGTCTTCGGACAGGCCCTTCTTGAAGGACTTGATGCCCTTGGCGACGTCCCCCATCAGGTCCGACACCTTCCCACGCCCGCCGAAGACCAGCAGGAGTACGGCGCCGACGATCAACCAGTGCCAAATGCTCAAAGAGCCCATAAAAACCTCCGTCCGCCGTACAATTACGCCAGCGACTTTGTACCGATTTTAACTGGAAACTAGGCGTCGGGGCACGCAAAAACAAGCGCAACGGGACGGCCGCTAAGCCGCAGGCTTAACAGGCCAATCCCCCCGACGCTGGTTAAGACCGATATTCGGCCGATTTTATTCCTCGCGGTGCTCTGCCGCAGGCGCAAGACCGAGGTCGAGATCGTCCGGCTCGAGCGGCTCCTCATCCTCGCGCAACGCCGGATCGTCGGACGGAACCGGCACTGAGAAGTCACCGGACAGCGAGCCGTCGACCAGGCCGGCGCCCTTCAATTCGTCGAGCCCCGGCAGATCGGTCAGCGCATCAAGACCGAAATGCGCCAGGAAGACGTCGTTGGTGCCGTATGTCACCGGACGGCCCGGCGCCTTGCGGCGGCCGCGCAGCCGTACCCAGCCGGTTTCGAGGAGTACGTCGAGCGTGCCTTTCGACGTGCTGACGCCGCGAATTTCCTCGACCTCGGCGCGGGTCACCGGCTGATGATAGGCGACAATGGCGAGCGTCTCGATCGCGGCGCGCGATAGTTTGCGCGACACCACGGATTCATTCGTCAACAGCCAAGCGAGATCGCTCGCGGTGCGCATCGTCCATTTGCCGCCGACACGCACGAGATTGACGCCGCGCGGCTCGTATTCCTTCTGCAATTGCTCAAGCAGAGCACGCACGTCGGCACTGGCGGGCAGGCGTTTTGCCATGTCTTTTTCGTCGAGAGGCGCTTCGGCGGCGAACAAGAGCGCTTCGAGAATGCGTAGCTCTTCCGCGCGATCCGCGCGCTCTGCCACGACATCCTCCTCGTCTTTGTCCTTGTCGCCGATGATCACGCGCATCTCTGCAAATTTCGCCATACTCTCCGTCTCCCTCTTACGCATTTCCTGCTGCTGCGGGCGGCCCACTCGGGAGCGGATCGCCGCCGCCCGTTGGCTGTTTCCTTCGCAGATAAAGCGGCGCAAACGATCCTTGCTGATTGGCCTCCATATGTCCCTCGCGCACCAGCTCGAGCACCGCAGCAAAAGTAGACGCCAACACCGTCGGAATCATCGCCGGCTCGACCAGGTATTTGATGAGATATTGGTCGAGCGGACTCCAATCGAAGGATTGGCCGACCATACGTTCCAGCGTCTCGCGCGCTTCGGCAAGCGACCACACATTGCGGGTCGGCAAACGCACGAAAGACCGCGCCTTGGTCTGCCGCCGGGTCGCATAGGCCGACAGCAGATCGTAGAGCGTCGCCGTCCATTCCGGCTTTTTGATTTCTTCGATCGGTTCCGGCAGGCCACGTGCAAATACGTCGCGGCCGAGTTGCGGCCGGCCCATCAATTGCTCCGCGGCCTGGCGGATGGCTTCGAGGCGGCGCAGCCGGCCGGCCAGCGCATTGGCCATATCCTCGGCGCTCGCACCGCCTTCCGGTGCGTGCTGCTCTGGTAGGAGCAGCCGCGATTTCAGATAGGCGAGCCACGCTGCCATCACGAGATAATCGGCGGCGATCTCCAGCCGCATTTTGCGCGCCGCTTCGATGAAGGAGAGATACTGGTCGGCGAGCGCGAGAATAGAAATCTTGGTGAGATCGACCTTCTGCTGGCGGGCCAGCGTCAACAATAGATCGAGCGGGCCTTCAAAGCCTTCGACGTCAACCACCAGCGCCGGCTCATCGGAAGCCCGCTCGGCGACACTTTCAAATTCGACATCGGTCATTTCAGCATTCATGCGGACACCGGATTCATGCGAACGTCTGCGGGGGCTGCCAGACGCCGGCCATCAATTTCAAAAACGCATCCATCGGCGCATTGAAGCGGAATGGCTCCGGCGCTTTTCGCGCCGCAAGCGCGGCTTCCGCGCGCCGCCCGGCCTCGCCGGCAAGCTCAGGCGTCGCTTCAGCCACAGCCAGCATCTCCGACATCCGGCCGTTGCAATGAAGCACCATGTCGCAGCCGGCGGCGAGCGCAGCCTGGGCACGTTCCGCCAGCGTGCCCGACAAGGCACCCATGGACACATCGTCACTCATCAACAGACCCCGAAACCCAATCGAATCACGAATCACGTCCTTCACTATAGTGATCGAAGTGGTTGCCGGAGCCCCCGGGTCGAGGGCTGTGAACACAACATGCGCAGTCATCCCCAGCGGCAACGCATTGAGCGACCGAAAAGCGGCAAAATCGGTGGCTTCAAGCGTGTTCCGGTCGGTTTCGACCACCGGCAGCTTCTCATGGCTGTCGGCTGTAGCCCGGCCATGGCCGGGGATATGTTTGAGAACCGGGAGAACGCCGCCCTCTAAAAGCCCCTCGGCAATGGCGCCGGCGATGGCCGCGACCTTGTCAGGAACCGTGCCATAAGCCCGATCGCCGATAATCGGATCCGCCTCGGCCACCGGCACATCGGCCAATGGCAGACAATCGACATCAATGCCGACAGCATGGAGATCAGCCGCAATCAGTCTGGCGCCGAGCTTAGCGGTCGCGAGCCCCATATGGGGATCGCGGTCGTAGATGGCGCTATAGGCCGCGCCGGGCGGGTAGCTTGGCCAATGTGGCGGTCCCAGACGTTGGACCCGGCCGCCTTCCTGATCGATCAGTACCGGGGCCTGCCAGCCCACGACATCGCGGAAATCATCGATCAGGCGGCGCAGCCCGTCCGGATCCGTCACATTGCGCTTGAAGACGATCAGTCCCCAAGGCGCGGCGTCTTTGAGGAACTGCCGCTCCTCCGCCGTTAATTCGGGTCCGGAAAGGCCGGTGATAAAAGCACGCATGTCGGCCGTGTGCCCGCGCCAGAGGCGAGGGTCAAGGATTGGCCGCTTAATTCCTTTGGACGATGCAGGAGCCGCCGGCCGCCTTCATGCTTGAACAGATGCCCGCAGCCTGCTCCATTGAGGCGTAAGGGCCGACCAAGGCGCGGAAGAAGGTGCCTTTTTCGCCGAGATCGGCGCGGCGAATGATCGGCTGCTGGTTGCCGAGTTGGCCTGGGAATTTGGCGCTGAGCGCCCGGAACGCACTCTGCGCGTCGGCTTCGCTCCGCTGCGACGTGACCTGCACCGAATAGCCGCCACCGGCCGAAGGTGCGGCAGCAGCCGGCGCGGGGCTTAGCGATGTTGGCTGCGCGACGGCCGTCCTGGTTCGCGGCGGTGCCGCCGGTGCCTCGCCCTGGTTCGGCACGATCGAGAGGGGCGCATTTGCGCTCGGGCGCGACGCAGCAGGAGCCGGCTGCGCCATCGCCTGTTGTTGGACCTGGCGTGGCGGAGTTGCCGCTCGTGTTGGCGGTGGCATCTGCACAGGCGCGGCCGCCGGTGGACCGTTGCCATTCATCTGATCGGGGCGAATGGAGACGGTATGAATCTTCTTCGGCTCAGCCGCGGCTACCGGGGCTGCTGGTACCGCAGCGGCCGCGGTCGGTAATGGCGCCGCCGACATATTGGCGGGCGGCCGCGTGACCGGCGTCGGCATCACTGGCGAGGTCATGCCGGGCGTCATCGACGGCATGCTTCCCGGCGCTTGCGAATCCGGAGCCGGGAAAACCGGAATGGTTGAGACCACACGCGGCGCGGTGTTCACCGGCACGGGAACGTCGACCGGCTTCTCCTCGCGCGAAACAAGCTTCTCGCTCGATCCGCCGGTGCCGGTTTGCGCGGCGCTTTGCGCACTGCCGGCATTTGGGATGATCTTGTTCGGGCCGGTGTCGGCTTTGATGATCGGCGGCAATGACGGCAGCATCGAGCCGCCGAACATGCTGCGATAGGCGAAGGCTCCGGCCGTGCCAAGAACGACAAGACCAAGAGCGGCTGCGATCATCACCAAGCCGCGACGCCGCTTCGGAGTCTCTTCCTCCTCATAAGCATCGGACTCATAGGCGTGATCGTCTGCGCCGTCGTAGTCCTGATCGTCATATTGATAACGATCGTCCTGCTGGTGATCGTCTTGAAAATTATCGCTGTGCGCAGCCTGAGGCGGAACCGTAGCCACCGGCTGGCTGCTCGGTGCCGCTTGGCGCGTTGGCAGTTGCGGTTCAGGAGCGTAGGCGCGCGCATCATCGCGCACGCCGCTCGTGCGCGGCGACGGCACGCGGGGTTGAGACCCTTGGCTCGAAAAAAACTGACTTAGCGGCGCTTCGTAATCGGCGTCGCGCGCGACCGGAGGAGCCGGATAAGCAGCAATATCGGCGGACGGCGGCGCATATTGATCCGGTCGGTAGTCTTGCCGCGGCTCGGGTGCAAATTCTTGCCGCGCCGCTCGTGGTGTCTCCAGACGCCCGTCGTACCGCGGATCGAAAGCCGGACTCGGATCTTCCCGATAGGCTTCCTCAACCCTCGCTTCGGTTTGAACGTAATGATCGTCCGCAGACCAATCGGACGCTGCTTCCGGCTCATAAGCCGGCGCACCGACATGCCCAGCCGGTGCATATTCGTCGACCGGATCGCTCTGGCCGATCAGCCGCGCCAATTCGGCAAGCGGATCATCCGTCGGCACCTCCGCCGCATAGCGTTCGCCACCGCGCATCGACGGGTCGTGACTGCGATAAGAGCGAAAATTCTTCTCGGCCATAGATGTCGCCATGATTCCGGCGGTTACGCGTTACTTAAGCCAGCAGGTACCGGGCCAACAGATATTGGGCCTTACAAACGGGGCTTTTCACGGCGCGACGACGGCGGGATTACCGCATCTCGTCGGGCGCCCCGACCCCGAGTAACGCGAGCCCCGACGCGAGCACGGTGGCAACCCCTTGCACAAGCACAAGTCTTGCCTCCGTCATTTGTCGATCATTCTGGATAATGAAGCGTAAATGAGGCGCGGTATTGCCGAGCGTATAAAGCGCATGAAATTCGCTCGCTAAGTCGAACAGATAGAACGCAATTCGGTGCGGCTCGTGCGCTAAGGAGGCAGCCTCGACGATTCGGGGATACAGGGCAATCCGTCGCACCAGCGCGAGTTCCGCCGGGTCCGAGAGCCGATCAAGATTGGCTTCGTGGCTCAGTTTGGCGACCGCCTCCGGCAAATCCGGGAACGCCGCGCGCGCATTGCGGAAAATCGACTGCGCGCGGGCATGGCCGTATTGGACGTAGAATACAGGGTTGTCGCGCGATTGTTCCACGACCTTGGCGAGGTCGAAATCGAGCGGCGCATCGTTCTTGCGGAACAGCATCATGAAGCGGACGGCGTCGCGGCCGACCTCGTCCACCACTTCACGGAGCGTGACGAACTCCCCTGACCGCTTCGACATTTTCACCGGCTCGCCGGCGCGCAGTAACTTCACGAGCTGAACGACTTTGACTTCTTGCACGACTTTCGGATGGAACCCCGGCTGCGGAGCGTTGCTGAGACGCGTCAGCGCCGCGACTGCGGCTTTCATGCGTTTGATGTAACCGGCATGATCGGCACCCCAAACATCGATTAGATTCTCAAATTCGCGATCAATTTTATCTTTGTGATAGGCAATGTCGGTCGCAAAATATGTGTAGCTACCGTCTGATTTCTTTAGCGGACGGTCTATATCGTCGCCGAACTCGGTTGATTTGAACAATGTTTGTTCGCGATCCTCCCAATCCTCAACTGGGGCGCCCTTGGGTGGCGGTAGTTTTCCCTCATACACGTAGCCTAGGCGACGCAAAGCCTCGATGGTGTCGGCGACCTTGTCATGTCCCAGCGAGATCAAGGAACTCTCGTGAAAGAAAATATCATGCTTGATATTTAGAGCGGCGAGGTCGTTCTGGATTGTCGCCATCATCATGTCGATGGCCTTGGCACGTACGATCGATAGCCATTCGGCTTCCGACTTCGTCTTCAACGTTTCGCCATATTCGGCGGCGAGCGCAGCACCTACAGGCTTCAGATAATCACCTGGATAAAGACCTTCGGGAATTCCGTCGATATTCTCGCCAAGCGCTTCGCGATAACGCAGGAAAGTGGAACGCGCGAGTACATCGACCTGGGCACCCGCGTCGTTGATGTAATATTCCCGAGTAACGTTGAAACCAGTAAAGGCGAGCAGGCTTGCTAGCGCGTCACCGTATACCGCGCCTCGCCCGTGCCCCACATGCATCGGACCGGTCGGATTGGCCGAGACATATTCGACATTGACCCGCGCTTCGCCACCGATGTCGCTGCGGCCATAGTCGGTGCCGAGCCTGATCGCATTGCGGAGTGCTTCGATCCAGGCCACCGGCATCAGGGTCAGATTGATGAAGCCCGGTCCGGCGATATCGACTTTGTTGATGAGCGGATCGTCACGGAGCTTGGATGCAATCGCCTCGGCGAGGTCGCGCGGCTTTTTGCCGGCGTCCTTGGCGAGCACCATCGCAGCATTGGTCGCCATATCGCCATGAGTCGGGTCGCGCGGCGGTTCGACGGTGACGCGCGCATGATCAATGCCCGCCGGCAATAGGCCGTCGTCGATCAGCGCTTCGATCGCGCCGCGCACATGCGCAAGCATTTCAGCAAAGATGTTGTTGGCGGCCATGAACTTAGTAAGAATGATCTATTGGATGCTGTGCCGCCCGCCTAACGCAATTCGGGGGTCACGTCAAAGAGCCGCTGATGCTCGGCAAGCGCAAAGCGGTCTGTCATGCCGGCGATGAAATCGGCGATACGGCGGGCACGGCTGGCTTCGTCGAGCGCGGCAAAACCCTGCGTCCATTCCTCGGGCAGGTCGTCTGGATGGGCACGATAACGGGCGAACAGATCGCGCAACACAAGGGCGGCCTGATCCATCACCTGCATCACCCGCGCGTGCCGGTACATGCGTTTTTCCAGAAAGCTTTTGATCACGCCATCGCCCTCCGCGACCGCCGGGGAGAGTCCCACCACCGGCGCTGCTGCACCGCGCACGTCATCCGGCGATTTCGGTGCGAGCGACGCAAGACGCCGGCTGGTTTCGGTCACCACATCGTCGATCAGGAAGCCGATGAGTTGGCGGATGAGTTCATGCGCCAGATGATCTTCATCCAGTTCGGGATAGATCGCGCGGACATCAGAAATAATTTGCCCGGGAAGCGGCACGGCTTCGATCTCATCGAATGTGAATAGTCCAGCACGCAGTCCATCATCGATATCGTGAGCGTCATAGGCGATATCGTCGGCGACGGCGGCGATCTGCGCTTCGACGCTGGCGTAGCTCCACAATTGCAAATCTTGCCGTCGCGAATAATTGAGGATCGTACCCGGCACGCCATGAGCGCGATAGCGTTCGAGCGGCGCCCCGTTGCGACCGACAAGAGGCCCGTTATGCTTGACCAAACCCTCAAGCGTTTCCCAGGTGAGGTTCAAACCGTCAAAGCGCGGATAGCGCCGCTCCAGCGCGGTGACGATGTGGAGCGTCTGCGCATTGTGATCGAAGCCACCGAAATCGGACATGCAAGCGTCGAGTGCACGCTCCCCGGCATGGCCGAAGGGTGGATGACCGAGATCATGCGCCAGCGACAAGGCTTCGGCGAGATCTTCATCAAGCCGCAGCCGCCGCGCCAATGCGCGCGCCACTTGGGTGACTTCGAGCGTATGCGTGAGCCGGGTGCGGTAATGATCGCCTTCGTCGAAAACGAAGACTTGCGTCTTGTGCTTGAGGCGGCGGAACGCTGTCGAATGGATGATGCGGTCGCAGTCACGGCGAAAAGCACTCCGCGTCCGGCTTTCGGGCTCGACATGAAGCCTGCCGCGGCTCTTTTGCGGATCGCAGGCGTAAGGCACATGTGGCGTGGCAGCGTGCATAGGTACCGAGGACGCCGATTGACCTTGAACAGACCCGCACTTAACTATCTATCGACAACGCTGGAATCAGCCTGATTTCTACAGCGAAATTGGCTGTTTCGACAGCGCAGCCCGAAAATCGGGCTCTAAGCGGAGACGAATATGACGGTTGACGTCATCGTCACAGACCGGGCGGCAAGGAAGATCGGCGAAATCCTGGGGCGCGAGCCGCAGGGAACCATGCTGCGCGTGTCGGTCGAAGGCGGCGGCTGCTCCGGTTTCCAATACAAATTCGACACCGAAAAGAGCCGCGCCGACGATGATGTCGTCATTGAGAAGGCCGGCGCCACGGTGCTGATCGATCCGGTCTCGCTCAATTACATGGCGGGTTCCGAGATCGACTTTGTCGACGACCTGATCGGCTCATCGTTTAAAATCAATAATCCACAGGCCACAGCGTCCTGCGGCTGCGGCACAAGTTTCGCGCTATAAACTCCCCATCGTGAGAATAGCCACCTGGAACGTCAATTCGATCAAGCAACGGCTTGAGTCCGCGCTGGTATGGCTCAAGGAGCGCCAGCCCGATATCGTTTGTTTCCAGGAGATCAAATGCGTCGACGATGCGTTCCCGCGGCTTGAGTTCGAGAGCGCCGGCTATAACGTTGCGGTGCACGGGCAAAAAACCTTCAACGGCGTCGCGCTCCTTTCCAAGTTGCCCTTCGACGACGTAAAGATCGGATTGCCTGGCGACGACCAGGACGATCACGCCCGTTTCATCGAGGGCGTCTTTTCCACCGCGACGGGCGTGCTGCGGGTCGCTAGCCTCTATATGCCCAACGGCAATCCGCCCAATACCGAGAAATACACTTACAAGCTCGGCTGGATGAAGCGGCTGTCGCGCTATGCGCGGGAGCGGCTGGCGCTTGAAGAGCCGCTCGTCCTCGCCGGCGACTACAACGTGATCCCGACCACGGCCGATGCGCGCAATCCGCAGATCTGGACCAATGACGCGCTATTCCTGCCGCAGACGCGCGACGAATACCGCGCGCTGGTCAATCTCGGCTTGACGGATGCGATCCGCGCGACCAGTGACGATGCCGGCCTTTACACCTTTTGGGACTATCAGGCCGGCGCCTGGCGGAAGAACAACGGCATCCGCATCGACCATCTGTTGCTGTCGCCGATCGCTGCCGATGCCCTGAGCGGAGCCGGCATCGACCGCCATGTGCGGACTTGGGAAAAGCCGTCCGATCATGTGCCGGTCTGGGTCGATCTCGATATCGCCGCCAAATAGCGGCCTGCCAAGGCGGCGGCTAATCGAAAATTTACCATAAGCGTCCAGGCTGCCGCCCGTCTGACTATCGGCTCAAAGATGCGGTGGCCTGTTTTCAAGGGAAGTGAACGCCCGGCACCGCCGCAGCCGCTATCGGAGGCTCCCGCGACGGCGCCCGCCCCCTTGCCCGCACCATCGGCGGACAACGCCGGCTTCCGTGAAACCATCAATCTCCTAGAAGCCGACCTTGGCGCGATGATCCGCGAAGTGCACCGCGCTTGCGACGTCATGTGCCGCGAGTCCGAACAGTCCGCCGCGGCAACCGACCAGATTACGCAGAAGACCACCAATCTCGTTCTGCAGGCCAGCGCCTCGAGCCGCGATCTGTCGCAGCTTGCGTCTGCCATCGAAGAACTCGCTCAGTCCTCGGAGGCGATCGGACACCAAGTGTCTCGGGCGGATGAATTGACCGGCGACGCCAATAATTCCGCCTCGCTCGCCGGGCGCAGTGTCGAGGGCTTGCGAAAATCGACGGCCGAGATCGGCCACGTCGTGAGCCTGATCGCGACTGTCGCGCGGCAAACCAATTTGCTCGCGCTTAACGCCGCGATCGAGGCGGCGCGCGCCGGCGAGGCAGGCCGCGGCTTCGCGGTGGTCGCCGCCGAAGTGAAAAAGCTATCGCACGAGACGCAAGTTGCAACCGAAGAGATTTCGCAGAAGATCCAGGTGCTGCAACACGACGCCGCCTCGTGTTTTGAGGCGGTGCAGCGGATCGACAGCACTATCAAGGTGATGCGGCCGCTGTTCTCCGCCGTCGCAGCGGCTGTCGAGCAGCAGAACGGCGCGACGTCGACGGTCGCCCGCAATGCGAGCGATACGCTGCGCTTTGCCGACACGGTAACTCAAGGCGCTACCGAAATCGGCGATGCCGCGACCGGCGCCAATGCATACGGCAAATCGGTCGAGCAGCGCGGCCGCGACGTGATCACGCTCGCCGAAAAACTAAAAATGCGCATGACGGTCTTCCTTCGCCAAAGCGAAGCCGGCGACCGGCGGCGCTATGACCGGTTTCCGTGTGAGATCGCCGTCGCACTGAAATCCTCGTCCGGCACATTGCGCGGCCATACTGCCGATCTTTCCGAAGGCGGCGCGCTCGTGCGGCTCGATGACAAGATGCCATTGCCGGACCGCATCGTCGAAATCAATCTCACCGGCATCGGCATAGTGCGCGCGCGTGTCGCCAACCTGACACCGCTCGGTCTGCATCTTGAATTTCTGGATATGGACGCGGCAATCCGCGCCGCACTCGAGCAAAAGCTCGCATCCATCCGTGAGGAAAATCGTGAGATCATCGCGCGCGCCATCGATGCAGCAAACGATGTGTCGCGCCGGTTCGAGAGCCTGATCAACTCAGGAAAGCTCAGCGCGGACGACCTCTTCGACAACGACTATGTCGCCATCGAGGGTACCGACCCGGTGCAATATCAGACACGGTTCTTATCGGTCCTCGACGAGGTGTTGCCCGAGGTCCAGGAGCCATTGCTGACAAGCGACACGCGGATGATCTTCTGCGCCGCGGTCGATCGCAATGCTTATTTGCCGGTCCATAACCGCAAATATTCGCATCCGCAGCGGCTGAGCGAAAAATTGTGGAATGTCGTGAATTCACGCAATCGCAGGATTTTCGACGATCGCGCCGGCCTCGCCGCCGGCCGCAATGTGCGGCCCTATCTGCTGCAGGTCTATCCGCGTGACATGGGCAACGGCGTCACCATCGTGATGCGCGAAGTCGATGCACCGATCCGCGTCTTCGGCAAGCACTGGGGTGGATTTCGTACGGCGTATAAGTTCTAAGCACCGTTGGCCGCCACGCGGCGCAATCAGTCGTGCCGGCCTTTCAGCCAATCTTCCAGATAAACAAGCGCCATAGCGCGCTCGTCGTCGCTGGCGTGCTGGAACGCACTATCATAAACCGGCTTCACCCAAGTCTCATCGGTGCCGGCGCAATCCTTGCCGAGGGTGAGCCACATCAGGCCGCGCGCGGCCTGCCGCGGCATTGTTTTGCCCTGGAACAGCATGTCGCCAAGCGCTGCTTCCGCGCGGCAATGGCCCTTGGTCGCGGCCAGTTGGAACCAGCGTGCCGCCTGGTGCGGGTCGCTCGGCATGTCGTTGAGATAGAGCCGGCCAAGCTCGAATTGCGCATCGGCATCGCCGAAATAAGTCGCCGCATAGCCGAACATGTCTCGCGCCCGCGCGCGATCGGCGATGACCTTCGAATTCGGAATACCGGTCAGATAATAGTGCCCGAGCGCGACGAAAGCGTTGGAGACAAAGCGTGCCTGCGGCGTGCCCGGCGATTCATCCGGATGCGTGTTGGCGATGCGGCTGAAATAGTCGAAGGCGCGCAGATCGTCATGCGGCACGCCATCGCCCTCGGCATACATGTGCCCGAGCTTCCATTGCGCGACCGGCTGGCCTTGGTCAGCGGCATATTGCAAGGCTGTCAGCGTCTTCGCCTGTTCGCCAGTCGCCGGCGTGTGCGAACCCGGACGCAGGCCGTCACTCGGCGACAGCGCCGCAGTTGAAGGCGAGGTCGTGCCGTCGAACGCGTAAGCGGGCTCCGGCGCCAGTTGCGAACCGACGCTCAGGCCAAGCCACAGCCCGCCGATCATGCCGGCTGCGGCGCTAGCGTTCGCGAGCCGCGCTATGCGATCAGATATCCGCATAGCACTCCTTCTCGACCGCAGCGCCCGGATGGGTGAGCGCGCCCGTGCGCGCCGGTCCAACCTGCTGGGCGTATTTCCAGATATAGCCGCTGGTGTATTCTTCAGGCCGGGGCTTCCAGTCCTTCGCCCGTTTGGCGAATTCTTCCTGGGTCACCTCGACGTCGATCGTGCCTTTTTCCGCATCGATCTTGATGATGTCGCCGTCGCGGACGAGTCCGATCGGGCCGCCGACCTGCGCTTCCGGGCCGACATGGCCGACACAGAAGCCGCGGGTAGCGCCGGAGAACCGGCCGTCGGTGATCAACGCAACTTTGTCGCCCATTCCCTGACCGTAGAGCGCCGCCGTGGTCGAGAGCATTTCCCGCATACCGGGGCCGCCCTTCGGGCCTTCGTAGCGGATGACCAGCACGTCGCCTTCTTTGTACTTTTTGTGCTTCACCGCTTCGAAACAGGCCTCCTCGCCGTCGAAGCAGCGTGCCGGACCTGAGAACTGCTGATGCGCCAGGCCGGCCACTTTCACGATCGCGCCGTCCGGCGCGAGATTGCCTTTCAAACCGACGACCCCGCCGGTCGCCATGATCGGCTTATTGGCCGGATAGATGACCGCTTGATCGTCGTTCCACTTCACCGATTTGAGGTTCTCAGCAATGGTGCGGCCGGTTACCGTGATGCAGTCGCCATGGAGATAGCCATGGTCGAGCAGCGTCTTCATCAGCAACGGAACGCCACCAGCTTCAAACATGTCTTTGGCGACATAGCGGCCGCCCGGTTTCAAATCCGCGATATACGGTGTCTTTTTCAGGATTTCGGCGACATCGAAGAGATCGAATTTGATGCCGCATTCGTTGGCGATCGCCGGCAGATGCAGTGCTGCATTGGTCGAACCGCCGCTGGCAGCGACCACGGCCGCTGCATTTTCCAGCGCCTTGCGGGTGACGATGTCGCGCGGCCGCAGATTCTTGGCGATCAGATCCATGATCATCTCGCCGGCCAGCACGCAGAACTTGTCACGGATCTCATACGGCGCCGGCGCACCGGCCGAGTAAGGCAGCGCCAGGCCAATCGCTTCCGAGATCGTCGCCATCGTGTTGGCGGTGAATTGCGCGCCGCAGGCGCCAGCCGACGGACAAGCGTTCTGCTCCAGCACATCAAGGTCGGCATCCGACATGGCGCCGATCGAATGCTTGCCGACCGCCTCATAGACGTCCTGGATGGTGACCGGCTTGCCCTTGAAGGTCCCGGGCAGGATCGAGCCGCCATAGATATAGATCGACGGCACATTGAGGCGGCACATCGCCATCATCATGCCGGGTTGGGACTTGTCGCAGCCGGCGACGCCGATCAGGGCGTCGTAGGAATGGCCGCGCACCGACAATTCGACTGAGTCGGCGATGACTTCGCGTGACGGCAGTGACGCCTTCATGCCGGCATGGCCCATGGCGATGCCGTCGGTCACGGTGATGGTGCAGAATTCCCGCGGCGTGCCGCCACGGGCGGCAACACCGAGCTTCACCGCCTGTGCCTGGCGCATCAGCGCGATATTGCAGGGTGCAGCTTCGTTCCAGCAGGTTGCGACACCGACGAACGGTTGGTGAATCTGTTCGGTCGTGAGCCCCATCGCGTAATAAAATGCGCGGTGCGGGGCACGATCGGCGCCTTCAGTGGCGTGGCGGCTTGGCAGCCGCGATTTCAAATTTGTTTTCGCGTCCATACTACAAAAGCAGGCCCAAACCGGCCCCTCGCCCCTCCCCCAACCGGCTCAGATACGCGAACCGGCATCACACAACGGCCAAGCCCCCCCGGCGGGCCTGCCGTCCTCCCGATTTCAATAAATCCTATGGCCAAAAAGCGGCTTTGGGCGTGGCCAGATTGTGTTCTGTTGAAATGTTCTAAGGCTGTTGCCGGCGCGCCACAGATTCCAGCTCAAAACGGCCCGAGCTTTACAACCGGTTTACCAACAACCATCGCCGCGCGACCATGCAGCGTGCCAAAGCGCCTGACCAAGAGCTTTTTCAACCGCAGCGTCCATGAGGTCGCGCCCGATCTGATCGGGGTCACCCTTTTGTTTGACGGCGTCGGCGGCCGGCTGGTGGAGGTCGAGGCCTATCACCAGACCGATCCCGCAGCGCACAGTTACAACGGCTCGACTGAGCGGAATGCGATCATGTTCGGGCCGCCTGGCTTCGTCTATGTCTACCGCTCCTACGGTATCCATTGGTGCGTGAACTTCGTCTGCGAAAAGACAGGCTCAGCCAGCGCCGTCCTGATCCGGGCCATCGAGCCGACGGAGGGGCTGGCGGCCATGCGCCGACGGCGTGGGCTAAGCCAAGAGCCCGGCAATGAGCGACTCCTCTGCTCCGGTCCCGGCCGGCTCTGCCAGGCGCTGGGTATTACGCGGAAGCAGAATGGCATGGACCTTACCGCGCCGCCGTTCGAACTTTTCGCACGCGAGGGCAAGGTCGAGGTCGTCACCGGCCCGCGTATTGGCCTCACCAAAGCGGTCGAGAAGCCGTGGCGTTATGGCGAGAAAGATTCGCGGTTCTTGAGCAAGCCGTTTCCGAAAAAGCCTAGATAAAACTTAAACCGCGCGCCTGAACGCCGGATCGAAGCCCAATTCCCGGCGAGCTTTATCGGGGGTCACCGCGCCATCGTCTTCGGCAATGTTGTAGATGCCGGCCACACCATGACCGATCGCCAGTACGGCTGCCTGCGCCGCCGCATCGACATGGAGCGGCGCCCGCGCGTTCGGCGTATTCCAGGTGCCGGCGCCATAGAGCCGGCCGTAGCGCAACACAATTCCCTCAAGGCCGGGCGCATTGAGGACAGCGTCTTCCAACGCTCGCACGCCACGCGCGGAAACCGCGCCGGGCGCATCGCCTTCCGGCGAAGCAATCGGATCGGTCTCCCTGTGCGGCTCAGGACCCGGTGCGTAAGCAAAAGCGATACTCTGCGCGATCAACCGTTTCGCACCTGCCGCACGCGCGCCGACAATGAGATTGGCGGTGCCTTCGATGCGCAGCCGGCTGTTGCGTGAGAGCACATCGGCGATGGTCGCTGGGTCAATCACATCCGGCAGATCAGTCAATTGATGGATGACGATTTGCGGCCGCGCCGCGACTACGGCATCGGTCAGCGCCTTGGCATCGAAGACATCAACGACGACCGGAACGACACCGGCGGCTTTCAACTGGTCAGCTTTCGCCGCCGAGCGAGTCGTGCCTGTGACTTCGTATCCGGCTTCCTTGAGAAGCGCCACCAGCGGCACGCCGATGACACCGGTCGCACCGGCCAGAAAGATTCGCATACGCAACTCCCGGAAAATTCGAAAGCTCAGGCCGCGCCCTTCAAGCGTTCCAGCGCCTCGGCGATCTTGGCTTTGCGCGCCTGTGCCTCTTCGCGCTTTTCTTTTTCTTCCTCGACGACCTCTTCGGGCGCACGGGCGACGAAATTGGGATTGCCGAGCTTCGCATCAACGCGGGCGATGTCAGCCTCCGCCCTGACCATTTCCTTGTCGAGGCGAACGCGCTCGGCGGCAAGATCGATGACGCCTTTAAGCGGCAAAGCGGCGACCTCGCCGCGTACCACCAACTGCACCGAGCCTTGCGGCACTGTATCGGCGAACGAAATCTCGCCGACCCGCGCCAGACGTTGCACGATCTCTGACCATTGTTTGGCACGGCTAACTGTTTGCGGTGACGCGCCGGCTAGCACTAAGGGCAGCGCGGTTGCGGCGGGGATATTCATCTCAACGCGCGCGGAGCGAATCGCGGTGACGAGATCGACCACCCAACCGATTTCAGCTTCGGCCGTCGCATCATCGAGTCCGTCATGTTCTGGCCACGCGTCAAGCGCCAACAGATGATCGCGCTTCGGCCCCTGCTCTGCAGTCACCTGCCACAGTTCTTCGGTTACGAAAGGCATGAAGGGATGGAGGAGCTTTAAGATCTCGTCGAGCGTCCAGGCCGTGGCCGCACGTGTTTCGTTTTTGGCGGCGCCGTCTTGCCCGGTAAGGATCGGCTTGATCAGTTCCAGATACCAATCGCAATAGACATTCCAGACGAAACGATAGACGGCATTGGCGGCATCGTTGAATTTGTAAGCCTCGATCGCTTCCGTCACTTCGCGGCCGGCCTTTGCCGTCTCGTGCGCGATCCAACGGTTGAGTGTTTCCTTCGCTTGCCGCGGACTGAAGTCGGGATCGCGCACGCAACCGTTGATCTCGGCAAAACGCGCGGCATTCCAGAGCTTGGTCGCGAAATTGCGGTAGCCTTCGACACGCTGCGAGGAGAGCTTGATGTCACGCCCCATCGCCGCCATAGCGGCTAGCGTGAAACGCAAGGCGTCGGCACCGTATTCGCCGATCAACTCCAGCGGATCGATGACGTTGCCTTTCGACTTCGACATTTTGGCGCCGGAGGCGTCGCGGACCAGCGCATGGATATAGACCTCGTGGAATGGCACTTCTTTCTCGAAGTGCAATCCCATCATCATCATGCGGGCGACCCAGAAGAAGATGATGTCGAAGCCGGTGACCAACGTGGAGGTCGGATAAAAGCGCTTCAGCTCCGGCGTCTGGTCCGGCCAGCCTAAAGTCGAGAACGGCCACAGCGCCGAAGAGAACCACGTGTCGAGCACATCCTCGTCGCGCTTGATGTAGTCGCGGGCAAAGAGCGCACGGCGTTCCGGATCGGCGGCGATATCGTGGCCTTCCTCGACCGTGATCTCCTCGATGTCAGTGTAATGCGCCAGCGCATCGGCGACCGCATCGTCTTCGGTCTCAGCGACAAACACCTTGCCGTCCGGTCCGTACCAGGCTGGAATCTGATGGCCCCACCAGATTTGGCGTGAAATGCACCAGGGCTGGATGTTGTCCATCCAGTTGAAGAAGGTCGCGTCCCACTGCTGCGGAATAAACTTCGTGCGCCCTTCGCGAACTGCCGCAATCGCGGGCTCAGCGAGCGTCTTGGCGTCGACATACCATTGATCTGTGAGAAATGGCTCGAGCACCGCGCCGGAGCGATCGCCATGCGGCACGACATGTGATGTCGGCTCGATCTTCTCCATCAGCCCACGTGTTTCGAGCTGTTCGACGATCAGCTTTCGCGCAGCTTCCCGCGACTTGCCGTCAAGGGCATCGACAATGTCACTCTCGGGCTTGGCATCTTTCAGAAAAGCTTCGTTGTCCTTTAGCGTCAGACGCGCTTCGTCATCGAACACATTGATCAGCGGCAGATCGTGCCGCTTGCCGACCTCGAAGTCGTTGAAGTCATGCGCCGGCGTGATCTTGACCGCGCCCGAGCCTTTTTCCGGATCGGCGTAATCGTCACCAATGATCGGAATACGCCGGCCGACCAATGGCAGGATCGCGTGCTTGCCGATCAGATGTTTCAGTTTTTTGTTTTCCGGATGCACCGCGACCGCGACGTCGCCGAGCATCGTCTCCGGCCGTGTCGTCGCCACGATAATGAATTCGTCCGAGCCTTCGATCGGATATTTGATGTGCCAGAGATGGCCCTTGCTCTCGACCTGCTGCACTTCGAGATCGGAGATAGCGGTCTTCAGCTTCGGGTCCCAATTGACCAGCCGCTTGTCTTTATAGATGAGGCCTTCGCGATAGAGCGCGACGAACACTTTGAGCACGGCGCGCGAGAGGCCCTCATCCATGGTGAAACGTTCGCGCGACCAGTCGCATGAGGCGCCCAGCCGCTTGAGCTGGCTGATGATGGTACCGCCGGATTCCGCCTTCCATTCCCAGACGCGCTTGATGAAAGCCTCGCGGCCCATCGCCCGGCTATTCGGCTCCTGCCGCTCCATCAATTGACGTTCGACAACCGCCTGGGTGGCGATACCGGCATGATCGGTGCCAGGCTGCCACAGCACATCTTTGCCGCGCATACGCTCAAAGCGGCAGAGAATGTCTTGAAGCGTGTTGTTGAGCGCATGCCCCATATGCAGCGACCCGGTGACGTTTGGCGGCGGAATGACGATGCAATAGGGCTCGGCCTTGGCGCGCTCGGGTCGCCCGGCACGGAAAGCGCAGGCATCCTCCCAAGCCTTATAGATTCGGCCCTCAACTTCGCTTGGCTGGTATCTGTTTTCGATCATTTCGCATCCGGCGTTTCGCGGGGTAGAAACCCCGCACTGCGTTGACTTGTCAACGCTTCCCCCGACAGTCAACCCTCGCGAATTCGCCAGTGCTTTATTCCCCGACACCGCTTGAACGCCCGGCCGACCCTATTCGCTCGATCGTGCTGCTCGCGGTCGCGGGCTTCGCCAGCCAAGCGCAAGTGCGGGTGATGGATTCGCTGTTGCCGCAGATCGCGGCCGACCTGCACACCACCGTCGGCCGCGCCGCGATGGTCATCACAACCTATGCGGTGACCCACGGTACCGTCCAGCTTGTCATTGGGCCGATCGGCGATCGCTTCGGCAAATACCGGACGGTCGCCGTGATGTGCGCCATCGCCGCCGTTTTAGTGGCGCTTTGCGGCGCCGCATCGACACTGTCGCAACTTGCCATCGCGCGGCTTGCCACCGGGCTTGCCGGCGGTTGGATCATTCCGATCTCGATGGCCTATGTCGGCGACGTGACGCCGCGCGACCGGCTGCAGCCGATCCTGGCGCGCTATCTTACCGGCCAGATTCTCGGCCAGCTGTTCGGCCAGGCTGCCGGCGGCGTGCTTGGCGACTTCTTTGGCTGGCGCGCCGTCTTCTTCATTCTCGCCGGAATGCTCGCGCTGGCCTCGGCCGGATTGGCGTTCGAGCTCGCCGTCAATCCTGCGACACGCAAGACGCAAGGCCGCGGCACCGGCGCGCGCGGCTTCATCGGCGAATATACGGCAGTGCTGTCGAACCCGTTCGCGCGCATTGTTCTTATCGCGTCGTTTTTCGAGTTCGGCCTAATGTGGGGCACGTTCGCCTATATCGGCGCCTATTTGCATCTCCGCTTCGGATTGACGTTTGCGCTGGTCGGCCTCGCCGTGGGCTGCTTCGGCATCGGCGGATTGATCTATGCCGGCCTCGTCAAAGTGTTGGTACGCTTTCTCGGCCAAATCCGCATTGCGATCATAGGCTCATTCATCCTCGCAGCAGCCTATGTCGTGATCGCGCTTGGACCAGTCTGGTGGCTGGCGCCTTTAGGCACGATCGCGATCGGGCTCGGCTTTTACATGCTGCACAACACGCTGCAGACCAACGCCACGCTGATGACACCGGAAGCCCGGGGTACTGCTGTCGCGCTGTTCTCGTCTGCGCTTTATATCGGCCAGACTGTCGGCGTCGCAGTAGGCGCACCTGTTGTCGACCGGTTCGGCGCGGCGCCGCTGTTTCTTGGCGCTGCCATGGGACTGCCGCTGTTGGCGATCTGGTTTGGCAGCAAATTGCGAAAATACCGGCAATCTCTCGCTTGAGCCAAAACCCGCCCTTTTGTGATGGCAATCACAGAGGGCTTGCCGACGCCGTGGCACTTTTAGATCATCGAATGACGAGGTGAGGTCATGAAACGGCTTTTGGCGATTGCGGCGGTGGTTTTTGCTCTCGCCATTGGAACGACTACCGTGATGACCGTGGTTGCGCAGCAGGCCTTCGCCTGCAGTGACGGGTGGTAATTTTATCACGTCTCAATTTTCGAAAAACAGAACCGGCGGGTTTTTGGCCCGCCGGTTCTTTTATTTTCAGTTCTGAATCTCAGGCTTTGACGAGCGGCACCTTCGGCACTGTGCCGCGGCGCGGCGGCTCGTCGCCGCCGGAGCTCGGTGGCTTCTTCCGCGGTGAAGAGCGGCGCTTCGCCTTGGCGCGGCGCGGCTCCGGCAACTTCTCCGGTCGCGGCTTCACCGGCCCGTCCGGGTAGTCGAACGACAGGCTCGCTTTGCCGTTCTCGTCTTTGACGACGATGACGCGGACATGGCCGCCTGACTTCAATTTGCCGAACAGCACCTCGTCGGCAAGCGCCTTTTTGATGTGCTCCTGGATCACGCGGGCCATCGGCCGCGCGCCCATCAGCTCATCATAGCCATTCGCAATGAGCCATTGTGTGGCTTCGTCGGTCAGCTCGATGGTCACCTGGCGGTCAGCCAGTTGCGCCTCAAGCTGCAGCACGAACTTCTCGACCACCATCGAAATGACGTCCGGCGATAGGTGAGCGAAGGTGATGATGGAGTCGAGACGGTTGCGGAATTCCGGCGCGAACAGCCGGTTGATCGCTTCCATATCCTCGCCTTCCCGCTTCGACCGGGTGAAGCCGAACGCGGCACGTGCCATGTCGGCGGCGCCGGCATTGGTGGTCATGATCAGGATCACATTACGGAAGTCGACTTGCTTGCCGTTGTGATCGGTGAGCTTGCCGTGGTCCATGATCTGCAGAAGCACGTTGAACAAATCCGGATGCGCCTTCTCGATTTCGTCGAGGAGAAGGACGCAATGCGGATGCTGATCGACGCTGTCGGTCAGGAGGCCACCTTGATCGAAACCGACATAGCCGGGCGGCGCGCCGATCAACCGGGAAATGGTGTGGCGTTCCATATATTCCGACATGTCGAAGCGGATCAGTTCGACGCCAAGCGTAGCGGATAACTGTTTCGCTACTTCGGTCTTGCCGACGCCGGTCGGTCCGGAGAACAGATAACAACCGATCGGCTTTTCCGGCTCGCGCAGACCAGCGCGGGCAAGCTTGATCGAAGCCGAGAGCGCCTCGATCGCTTTGTCCTGGCCGTAGACCACGCGCTGGAGCGTCTCCTGCAGGTTCCGCAGCACCTCGGCATCGTCTTTGGAGACTGCCTTCGGGGGAATGCGCGCCATCGTGGCGATCGTGGTCTCGATCTCCTTGATGCCGATGGTGCGCTTACGCTTGCCTTCGGGCAGCAGCATCTGCGCCGCCCCGGATTCGTCGATCACATCGATCGCCTTGTCCGGCAGTTTGCGGTCGTGGATGTAGCGCGACGACAGTTCCACCGCCGCCTTGATGGCGTCGTTGGTGTATTTGAGCTTGTGATACTCCTCGAAATAAGGCTTGAGCCCTTTGAGGATTTCGATCGCATCCGGGATCGTCGGTTCGTTGACGTCGATCTTCTGGAAGCGGCGGACCAAAGCGCGGTCCTTCTCGAAATACTGCCGGTATTCCTTGTAGGTCGTCGAGCCCATGCAGCGCACGGTGCCAGACGCCAGTGCCGGCTTGAGCAAGTTCGACGCATCCATCGCACCGCCGGAGGTCGCGCCGGCGCCGATTACGGTATGGATTTCGTCAATGAACAAGATCGCGCCGGGATAAGCCTCGAGCTCCTTGATCACCTGCTTGAGCCGTTCTTCGAAATCGCCGCGATAGCGCGTGCCGGCGAGCAACGTACCCATGTCGAGGGCGAATACGGTGGCGTTACGCAACACTTCCGGCACTTCGCCATGCACGATACGGCGGGCGAGACCTTCAGCGATCGCGGTCTTGCCGACGCCGGCTTCGCCGACGAAAAGCGGATTATTCTTCTGCCGGCGGCAAAGAACCTGAATCGTGCGGTTAATCTCGCTTTCGCGGCCGATCAACGGATCGATCTTGCCCTCGCGCGACTTCTTGTTGAGGTTGACGCAGTAGGCGTCGAGCGCGTCGCCCTTCTTCTTCGGCTCATCGCCGGATTTGGGGTCGGCATCTTCGTCGGAGCCACGGACCGGGCGCGCTTCCGTCATGCCGGGCCGCTTGGCGATGCCGTGGCTGATGTAATTGACCGCGTCGTAACGGGTCATATCCTGCTCCTGCAGGAAGTAAGCGGCGTGGCTCTCGCGCTCGGCAAAAATCGCGACCAGTACGTTGGCTCCGGTCACTTCCTCGCGGCCTGACGACTGAACGTGGATCACCGCGCGCTGGATAACGCGCTGGAAGCCGGCAGTTGGCTTGGAGTCTTCGCCGCCATCGGTGACGAGATTGTCGAGTTCGGATTCGAGGTAAGCGATGAGGCTGCGGCGCAGCTTTTCCAGATCGACATTGCAGGCCCGCATCACGGCCGCGGCGTCCTGGTCTTCGATCAACGCGAGCAGAAGATGTTCAAGCGTCGCGTATTCGTGATGACGCTCATTGGCAAGAGCGAGCGCCCGGTGAAGCGACTGTTCTAGGCTGCGCGAGAACGTGGGCATTTTCTACTGTCTCATCGTTTGTATTGGACGTATTCCCCCAAGCCTTATTTCAAGTGTTATTTCAAAGCCTTATTTTCAAGAGACTCACTTCTTCTCCATGATGCATTGCAAAGGATGCTGGTGTTTACGGGCAAAGTCCATCACCTGCGTCACTTTGGTTTCGGCGACCTCGTAGGTGAAGATGCCGCATTCGCCGATGCCATGCTGATGCACATGCATCATGATACGGTGCGCTGACTCTTGGTCTTTGTTGAAGAAGCGCTCGAGCACGTGCACGACGAATTCCATCGGCGTGTAGTCGTCGTTGAGCAGCAGCACCCGGTAAAGGTTCGGTCGCTTGGTTTGCGGCCGTGTCTTGGTAATGACCGAAGTGCCGGGGCCGCCCTCGCCCTTGCGCTTACGATCATCGTCCGCCAGTCGAACCGGCGTCATTCGGGTGATAACTTCAATCGGCGTCATTGGCTCGTGTAACTTTCGGACCCGCCCACTCCCCAGAACGCTGCGAACGGTAATCCGTCCACGACGGTCCGATGACTCTTCGGGCCAGCATCATAAAGGTAGTGCGAGTACCGTGCCAAATCGAGAGTGCAAGGCGTCAACGGGCCCGATCGCACTCTGTTTTTTTCGAAATCAAAAAGCCGCGCGCTTTATAAGCGCATGGTCCGGCCCGAAAAGTGAGATTGGAAGCAATATAAAAGCTGTCAACCAAGCGCGGCTTGCGCGCTTGGGCACATGTTCAAGAAAGGCCGAAAACCGGCCTTACTTCATCGACGACGAAGTTACTTCATCGAAGATGAAGCTTTGGCGATAACGCCCTCGAACGGCTTATAGGCTTCCTTGGCGAAGTCGCTATAAAGTTCGCCAAGCTTGGTCGCTTCGGCGACAAAGCCCTCATATGAGGTCTTCAGATAGCTGGTCTGGATTTCCATGGCCTTCTCGACGCTCTTCGCGCCCATCAGGCTCTCGAACGCTGCGGCCGAGCCTTCGATCGACTTCTTCGAATAATCCACAACCTCGGCGGCAATCGCTTGCGCGCTTTTGGACCAAGCGCCGAACGACGACATCGCGTTAGCCATGCTGTCCTGGCCGAATTTCTGCATATCCTCTGGTGTCATGACGAGTTCCCTTTTAGGCGAGCTGGGGGCTTCGATTGGGCTGGTTTCGGCCGGTTGCGTTGAAAAGGCCGCGTACGGCGTTGAGACTAATATAGTGCACTGCACAATTCGCTGCAACAGCTAGTAGCAAAATGCCCAAAATTGCAGCGCATCGGGGACTTAACCGTTTGGCAAGGGCGTTCGCCTAACGTGCTTGACCGTGCTGCAACGGTGACTCTTTGGCGAATCCGACGACACCGGCAGCATTCTTCCGCGCCGACAGTCGCGAACAGGCTGCAGTGCCCGTGGAAGTCCGGAAGACAAAAATCAGGGGACGGGTGTAATGTCACGAGTGAGTTCTGGAGCCCGCTTCCGGGCGGGGCTTCGCTACAGCGTGTTAGGCCTCGCTGCGGGAACTGCGGCTCTGACAATCACCGACGATGCGGCCTTCGCCCGCCATCGTCATTACGCCTCCAGCGGGCGCCATCATCACAGCGAGGAATATTCGCCGCCGGCGTCGTCGATCCTTGTCGACGGCAATAGCGGCACGATTCTCGAAGCCTCGAATGCCGACGCGCCGCGCCATCCGGCTTCGCTGACCAAGGTGATGACGCTTTACCTGCTCTTCGAACGGCTTGAAGTCGGAAAAATCAAACTCGATACCCAGTTCAAAGTCTCCGAACACGCTTCGGAACAGGATCCGACCAAGCTCAATTTGAAGCCCGGCCAGACCATCGCGGTCGAAGACGCGATCAAGGGCATCGTCACCAAATCCGCCAACGACGCCGCTGTCACCGTCGCCGAAAATCTCGGCGGTGACGAACCAAGCTTCGCGAAATTAATGACCCAGAAGGCCCGCGCGCTCGGCATGTCGCGCACGACCTATGTCAACGCCTCGGGTCTGCCCGACGACGACCAGATCACCACCGCGCGCGACCAGGCGCTGCTCGGCCGCGCCATCCAGGATCGCTTCCCGCGCTATTACAAATATTTCTCGACCGAGTCCTTCGTCTATCACGGCGCAGCGATGCGCAATCACAACCACCTGCTCGGCAAGATTGACGGCCTCGACGGCATCAAGACCGGTTTTACCCGAGCTTCCGGTTTCAACATCCTGACCTCGGTGCATCGCGACGGGCGCTTCCTGGTCGGTGTCGTCATGGGCGGTCCGTCGGCCGGCGAGCGTGACGCGCATATGCGCGAATTGCTGTCCGACCATTTCAAGGAAGCCTCGGCCCGCCGCACCGCGCCGATGCTCGCCGACGCCTCCCGCGAAGAAGGCGCGCAGCCTTACGCTTTCGGCAAGTCGTCGATGACGACGACGCTCACGGCGGCTTCGTCGCGTGCAGAGCCCACCGCGACGGCGAGCGTCCCGGTCAGAGTCGCGTCGGCAAACGAGCCGATCCGCCCCGTCGCTGTAAAGACGATTTCCTATCGCACCGCGCCGGTGCAGAACGCCGGCCTCGCGCCGATGCCCTCGCTGGTGCCGTCGCAAGCACCGCAGCAAGTGATTCAACAAGCACCGCAACAAGTTGCTGCCGCGCAACTCTCTCCGTCGACCCCTGTCGTGTTGCCGCTGCCGTCAGCGCCGCAACCAGCTCCTGTCGCGGAACTGCCGCGCCAAGAGTTGCGTCGAGAAGCGCGCCAAGAGCCGCGTCAGGCCGTCGTCGCTGCAGCGGATCCGGTAGCCGAGCGCGCAGCCGTTGTGCAATTTCCTGAGCCGGCCAGAGCCGAGCCGGTGAAGTCCGAGCCCGCTTTGACCATGCCGGGGATGCATGAACCCGCCCCCCCCGAGCCGATGATGTCCGCGGCAGCAGACGCGAAGCCGGAAAGCAGCATGCCGGCGGCGCGCATCCACGCTCACGGCGGCTGGATCATTCAGATCGGCGCTTTCGAAGACGAGGGCGATGCCAAACAACACCTAAGCGCGGCGCAGACCAAAGTGCATGCCGCGCTCGTGGCGAAGGATCCGTTCACCGAACGCATCCTTAAAGGCGAAAAGGCCTATTACCGCGCGCGTTTCGCCGGCTTCGATCGCGCCACCGCCGAGGCTGCTTGCAAGCAGCTTAAGCGCAGCGATTTCGAGTGCATGGCGCTCAAAGACTAACGATCCCGGCAAACGGGACGCGAAGAAACAGGGTTCGTCAGGCGGAGTCGAGAGGCCCACGCGAGGTTAGTACGGAGTACCTCAGCGATGGCGTCGAAGCAGAACGTCCTTGGCCTCGTTGACGCGGGCCGCAAGATACGTCGTGCCCCCTTGGTCGGGATGCAATTTCTTCATGAGGGAGCGGTGGGCTCGGGAGATCTCGTCCGCGCTCGCCCCGGGCTGAATGCCAAGGATCTGATAAGCCTCCTCTTCAGTCATTTTGCCGCCCCGCGACGGGCCGCCCGCCCCACTCCCCGCACCCGCATTACCTTGCGCGTTTTCACGCCAGCCGGGCTCCCGGCGGTCAAGATAAGTTGTCAGTAACTGACGGCTGTCGTCGTCGGCCTCGGCGAACAGGCTAAGCAGCGTGGCTCGATCAAGCGCCTCCAGCGAGACGCCGGCAAAGTGTCCGCTTAACACCTGGCCGCGCATGGCACCGGTATCGTGCTCGAGTTCCATTTCGAGAAGGCTCGTGCGCACGCGCGAGACCTTGCCGCCGGAACGTTGCGTACGAGCGCCGAACGCCGCCGGCCACAATGAAACCCAGCCGAGAAGGCCGAGGCCGAACACGCCAACCGGCACCGCGACACTAATCTCGCCTCGGAACAGCAGGAAGGCGGCGAACAAAAGTGTTGCGACGCCGCCCAGCGCCCGGAGCAGCCGCGCGGCCTGTTTCGGATCGGCTTTGGAAAAGGAGTTGACGGCCCACAGGCCGAGCACAAGGATGACGGCGCCGAGCAGGATTTCCGGCATGACTATTTCATCTGCTCAAGCAATCGTGTCGCGCTCGCATTGTTGCGCGCTTTGAGATTTGCCAGCGCCTTCATCCCGCCGGCGGCATAAGCGGCGGCAGCTCGCAGAAGCTCGGCGAGTTCGTGCGCAGCACCCGGGGCGAAACGGCAGAAAGCGCCGCCCGTCAGCCGCGCGATCTCGCGGAAGGCCTGCTCGCAAATCGGATCGTAGCCTTCCTGGAACATGAAGGCCTTGACGTTGCGCAAGCCGAGTTCACCGGCGCGCAAGCACAGATCGTCAAGAGCCTCCTCCATCGCATCGCCGATGAAAACCAAAGCGGCAACCTTGCGTGCCTCGGTCTCGCGCCGCGCATGCGTCAGCACTTTGCCGATCTGGGTGTGGCCACCATGGCATTCGATCCGCGACATCAGCGCGCCGAGGCGCGTAGGCTCGGCGACCCAAGGTGAGGAGCGGCATTCGGCCAGCCCGCGATAATAGACAAGCTGGACATCGAGGCCGCCGACAGCGCCGGCCTCGCGGAACATGTCGCCTTGAAGCTTGCAGGCCTGATCCCAGGTCGGCTGCCGGCTCATGGTCGCATCGAGCGCGAAGATCAGCCGGCCGCGCTGGCCCTGGACGGTGGCGGCGGGACCAAGCTCTTTGACCTTATTGAGGAAGACGTCGATGTCCGCCCGCGACGAGGTCGCCGGCGCGGGGCTGGTCTCACCTGCCGCATCGGTATGAGCCAGCGGCGCGCGGTCGGTCCGGTTTTGATTCATCGCGCATAAAGTGGCGCGCGACGGCGGGAGTCGCAATGGCCGCCTAGACTCGCCTCAGTCAGCGAGAAGACCATGGGTATCGAGCGGCTTTTGCGCCGCCGCGATCCATTCGGCGCGGGCCGCGGCGCGGCGCTTGCCGCGCTCGTCGATCGGCAGCCGGAGCGCATCGATCAGACCCCGGACTTCATCGCGCGCGGTGACATGTGAGTGATTGGGGCGCGCACCGAGCGTGTCCTCATTCAGTTCATCCAGCGCGGTGAGCCCACGCGGGAAGAATTCGCGATAGACGACGCGTTCGGCAAAACCATCGATCGGGCGGAACCCGAGCTGTTTGGCGAGGCCCGCAACCCCCTCGCCGACCAGACGCCGGTTACGCGAGCCGAGCGTCGAGAGCCGGTTGCGCACCACGACCCAGTCAGTGAGGCCGCCATCAACCAGCCGGCGTTGACGGCGCGCCTCGCGCACCATCTCGGCATAATGGCTGACTCCCGCCACTTCGAAGGTGTTCTGATCGATCACGCCGAGCACGTCGAAATCGACGAAGCTATCGTTCAGGGGCGTGATCAGCGTGTCTGCCATCGAATGCGCGAGCCGCATCAGATAAGAATCCGAGCCGGGCGTATCGATGACCACGAAGTCGTGGCTCTGCTCGACCGCGCTCAACGCATCGGCAAAGGCAGAGAACTCCTGGGATTCGATCTCATCGAGCCGAACGCCGAAGCCGCGCGCGACACAGAAATGCATTGGCACTTTGAGCTTGATGCCGGCCCGCGCCGCCCAGGCGCGGCGGTTCTCGATATAGTGGGTGAAGCTTTTCTGACGGGAGTCGAGATCAATCGTTGCGACGCGCTGGCCGGCCTGCAACAGCGCGACGGCGACATGCATGGCGGTGGTCGACTTGCCCGATCCGCCTTTTTCGTTACCAAGGACGATGACATGTGCCGAAAACGGCTTGCCGACGTCCGCCTGCATCAACATGAGAGACGCAACCCCCGCGTTGCCGTCACTTCTCAAGGCTGCAACACGTCGGGTCAAGCTATAACACGGCGGCTGTCAGGTTAATCATTAACTCCGCGACCGGCTTAACGAAAACGCGCCCACTGTGCCCGCGCTGCAACTCATGAACCGCAAGAATTCCATAAACCGCCCACGCGTCATCAAAACGTTATCGCCGCTCAAACGCGCGGTCGGCGAGTTCCACAAACGCGGCAAGACCCTCGCGCTGGTGCCGACCATGGGCGCGCTGCATGCAGGCCATCTGGCCTTGATCCGAGTCGCACAAAGGCGAGCTGATCGCGTGATCGTCTCGATCTTTGTTAATCCGACGCAGTTCGCGCCGACCGAGGACTTAAGCACCTATCCGCAGACCTTTGCGTCAGACCTTGCTGCGCTTGCAAAGATGAAAGCCGATCTGGTCTGGGCACCGTCGGTCGAGACCATGTACCCGGAAGGCTTTGCCACAAGGATCATGCCTGAGGGGCCGGCTAAGGCCGGACTGGAGGATGCTTTCCGGCCGCATTTTTTCGCCGGAGTCGCGACCGTGGTAGCGAAGTTGTTCATCCAGTGCGAAGCCGACTTCGCTTTGTTCGGCGAGAAAGATTATCAGCAACTCAAAGTCGTCACGCAGATGGCGCGCGATCTCGTGCTCCGCACTCGCGTTGTCGGCGTGCCGACGGTACGGGAAAAAGACGGCTTAGCGCTATCCTCGCGCAACATTTATTTGTCGCCGGCCGAGCGCGACACCGCTCCTATTCTTAATCGCACGCTCAAGGAATGCGCCGCCGCGATCCGCGCGGGCAAACCTGTTGCCAATGTACTGGCGGCTGGAGGCAAGGCGATCACGCGCGCCGGCTTCGCGCTCGACTATATTGAGGCGCGCAATGCCGACACGCTCGCGCCGTTGGTCGCAGCGAAAGTCGAACCGATCCGGCTCCTCGTCGCAGCGAAGATCGGCAAGACGCGATTGATCGACAATATCGGCGTGTAACTCGATTGCGGCGAATTACTTCGCCGCTACCTTCAGCGGATCCTTGACGTTCGGGAACGTCTCGAACTCCTTGGCCCAAAGGTGGCCGTCGATCTTCTCGACCTTGCGGATATAGATGTTGCTGACGATGTCGCGGGTATCCGGGTCGATTGAGATCGGGCCACGCGGACTTTCCCAGGCCATGCCCTTCATCGCCGCGATGAGCTTGTCGCCATTCGAATCGCCGCCGGTTTTCTTGAGCGCCTCATAGACTAGGTGCAGGCCGTCATAGGCACCAAGCGAAGTAAAGTCGGCGCGAATGCCGGTCTGCTTTTGGAAGTCGGCGACATAGGTTTTGTTGAGCGGAGTATCGTGTGTCGCCGAATAATAGCCGGCAGTGATCAGCCCAATCATCTGATCGCCGGCCGCGTCGAGGGTATCATCGTCACAGAGATCGCCCGGGCCGATTAGTTTGATGCCGGATTGGCCTAGGCCCTTCTCGGCGAATTGCCGGGTAAACACCGGCGCCAACGGACCCGGAAAGTAGATGAAAGCTGTGTCCGGCTTGAGATCGAGGATGCGCTGCAGCGCCGGCGCGAAATCGGGGCTGGCGAGCGGCACGCGCAGCGATTCAATGATCTCGCCACCGACTTGGGTCCATCGCGTCTTGAACGAGGTTTCCGCCTCGACGCCGGGGGCCCACTCGTTGACGAGTGTGACGACGCGCTTGCTGCCGTTCTTGATCGCCCATTCGGCCATGATCCAAGACTGCGGCGCGATGATGAAACCGGCGCGCACGAAATACGGCGACTTGGTCGTGGTGATCGAGGCGCCCGAACTCATCGACAGCGTGGCGACCTTTGCTTCCGTGACCAGTTGGGCAACGGCGAGCGTCGTCGGCGTGATCCCCATGCCGACGATGTCGACTTTGTCGTTGACGATCATATCCTGGACGATGCGGCGCGCATTGTCGGCAACACCGGCGTCGTCGCGGATAATGAACTCGATCTTGCGGCCGGCGACGGTGTCGCCGTGCTGCTGGGTATAGACTTTGAGCGCGCCGGTCAGGAGCTTGCCGACCTCGGCGAAGCCGGCGCCGGTGAGCGGTAGGCTGCAACCGATCTTCAACGGCACATCGGCAGCGATAGCCGGCCGGGCCAGTAGTCCGCCGGCAGCGGTTGCGGCCAAGCCTTTGAGAACTGTTCTGCGTTTCATGTTTTCCTCCCCCTTATCGTTTTCCCTGAAGGAAAACGTCAGACCCGTTCGAGATGCGGAATGGCCGGGCGTTCGCCTTGTGCCTTGCCGCTGATCGGCGGACGCGGCAAGCGCGCGTCACCCTTCTCCATGACAAAAGTGTGTTTGAGCGAATACCACGGCGCTTTGACGCCGGGATCGGCATTGCACGCTTCATTGTGCCGCACATAGTCGGCAATTAGATGCCGGGTGACGCCGAACTGCACGTCGGTTTCGACGTTTTTGTCTTCCGGGTCGTAGATCTGCGAGATCAACGTTTTGAAGCCTGGTTTGTAGGCCAGGAAATGCAAATGCGACGGACGCATATTGTGCCGTCCCGCTGTACGCAAGAGCTCGCCCACCGGCCCATCAATCGGGATCGGATAGCCCGCTGGCTTGACGCTGTGGAAATTGATGTGGCCGTCTTTGTCGGTGAGAAATTTACCGCGCAGGTTCATGTCGGCCTGCACGGGGTCCTGATTTTCGTAAAAGCCGTCCGGCGAAGATTGCCAAATGTCGACCTCGGCGCCTTCGATCGGCTTGCCATCGGGATCGGTGAACGCGGCGTCGACGAACAGTTCCGGACCCGGTGTCGCCGAACGCACGATCGTGTCGCCGTTCTTGGTGCGCGGTGAATCCAGACGCCAAAACGGCCCCAGCATGCTGGCGTCGGTTTCGGTCTTGCCGTTATCGCCATTGTTGAGCAGGCAAATCAGCGAAGAAAACCCGAGCGAACCTGCCATCAGCACCGCTTCATTGTGGGTCTCGTTCGACTGCTTGCCGATTTGCACGAGGTAACCCATCGCGGCATGGAATTCCTGCTCGTTCAGCCGCACGTCGCGCGCAAAGGCGTGCAGATGCTTAATGAACGACGCCATGATCTCGCGTAGCCGCGGATTTTTGATGCGCGCATATTCATCAAGAACGGCTGGCGTGAGATCCTTCTCGCTTCCGATAATCATTCCCGTTCACTCCGCGGCGTGATGTCAGTCGCCGCGGACTTTACGTGATTATCCAAGGAGAAGCCATTATCCGAAGATAGAGTCTGCGACGGGCGCCACAACGGGTGGCATCCCACTCACATCAGGCCGAGTTCGCGAAGCTCGCGCCGCAACTTCTCCGGCATAGCCGCGGCGCCCTTCACCACTTTGTCGAGGTCGCGCGGTGCATCCTTAACGGTGAGATAGCGCCAGCCCTGGAAAGCACGAAAGGGACGCGGCTCGACCAGCACCGGCTTGCCGTCGAGCACGATGTGGCAGCGGCCGATGCCTTCCTTATCGACGAAGGGCCGCACCGCGCGAATGTTTTCGCGGCACATGATTTCGCCGCGGATCACCCAATAGAGCGAGCCGCCGTCGATCAATTCGTCGGCGCGCTTGGGAACCATGCGGGTGGTGTGGATACGCTCCGGCTTCTCGCCCGCTTTGCGCTTGGCTTTGAGCCTTTCCTTGATCCAGTCCTGGAGGTCGCGAACCGAGTCACAGCCGACGGCGAGCTTGATGAGATGGAGGGACATGAACTTACTTTACTGCTTCCTGCTCCGGTTCGATCAGCATGATCGGGGCGCCTTCCACAACTTGCGTGCCGATGCCCACAGGAACCTGCGTCACCGTGCCCGCGAATGGTGCGCGCAGCGTATGTTCCATCTTCATCGCCTCGATCACCGCCAGCCGCTGACCAGCAGTAACGGCTTCACCGGGACGCGCCAAAAGCTCCAGCACCCGCCCATGCATTGGCGCTTTGATGATTCCATCGCTGTCGCCAGCACCTACGACGGCAACGGCGACATCTTTAAGGCGGACGCGGGTTTGCCGCCCAGCGCGCAGCACGAATGCTTCATCCGCGGCAACGAACACTTTGACGTCATCGGCCGCCGCAACGCCACCGACGGCGACCTGCGCGCCATCCCTGCAATAAGTGACACTGGCGTCGGCGTCCTCCCCATCGACGCGCACTGGAAATGAGAGCGTCCGGACGCCGCCCAATTGGAAGCCATCACGCGCCGCCCAAGGTGAACCGGCATCCGTGCCGGCGTCATTGGCCTCTTCGTTATCATTGGTCTCGAGGAGATGCGCCACACCGGCCGCCGCGGCGGCAAAATCTTCCGGCTGCGGCACGGCGCCAAGCGCGTCCAGATTGCGGCCGATAAAGCCGGTATCGACTTTGCCCTGGCGCAGTGCATCGGCACGGCACAGATGGCTCAGGAACGCGAGATTGCTGTGCGGACCAGCGATAAGCGTGTAGTCGAGCGCGACAGCGAGCCGATCGAGCGCCTCCCCGCGCGTCGGCGCATGCGCGATCAATTTCGCGATCATCGCATCGTAAAATGGTGTGACTTCGCCACCCGCTTCGACGCCGCTATCGACGCGGATGTCGCTTGGCAGGTCCAACGCAACGATCTTGCCGGTCGAGGGCAGGAAATCGTGCTCAGGGTCTTCTGCATAAAGCCGCGCTTCGACGGCATGGCCATCGATGTGGATATCGTTTTGACTGAAGGGAAGCTTCTCTCCCGACGCTACGCGAAATTGCCATTCGACAAGATCGAGCCCGGTGATGGCTTCTGTGACCGGATGCTCGACCTGAAGCCGCGTGTTCATTTCGATGAACCAGATTGCGTCGGCGCGTAGCGCGCCAGTGCCGTCGGCGACGAACTCCACGGTACCGGCGCCGCTGTACCTAACCGCTTTCGCCGCAGCCACAGCGGCAGCGCCGATTTGTGCGCGCAAATCCGGCGTCATACCCGGCGCTGGCGCTTCTTCGATGACTTTCTGATGGCGGCGTTGCAGCGAGCAATCGCGCTCGCCGAGGTGAAGCGTATTGCCGTGCCCGTCGGCAAGAACCTGAATTTCAATATGGCGCGGCGACGCCACGTATTTCTCGAGAAGCACCCGGCCCGAGCCGAAGGCCGATTGGGCCTCGCGAACAGAGCCTTCCAATGCCGTCTCGAAATCGGCGTGCTTGTCGATCCGGCGCATGCCGCGGCCGCCACCACCAGCAGCCGGCTTGATCAGCATCGGGTAGCCGATCTCGTAGGCCTTCTCTTTGAGGAATTTCGCGTCTTGCCGCTCGCCGTGATAGCCGGGCACGACCGGCACGCCGGCTTTCTCCATCAAGGCTTTGGCGCTGTCCTTCAATCCCATCGCGCGGATGGCAGCAGCGGGCGGTCCGACGAACACCGCGCCCGCTTGCGCACAGGCCTCGGCGAAGTCGGCATTCTCCGACAGAAAGCCGTAACCGGGATGAACGCATTCGGCGCGCGACGCTTTGACCGCTTCGATCAGACGTTCGATGGAGAGATAGCTTTCGCGCGGCGGCGCTTCGCCGATGAAATACGCCTCATCACATAACCGCACATGCAGTGCGTGAGCGTCGGCCGAGGAGTAGACGGCAATCGTACGCATGCCGAGACGTTTGGCGCTGCGCGCGATGCGACAGGCGATTTCGCCGCGATTAGCTATGAGGACGGATTTGAACATGGTCTCAGGCCGTCAGTATGGGCCAGCGGCGACCATGTGCTCAACTCATTGCGGATGCGACGCGCCGGCATCCGGTCCCGGCGAAGCGAGCGTTGCGCCCGGCGACCATACCGGTTCGACAGGATTTGGTGATGCTGCGCTTGCTGCGGGAGCCGGCGCAGGCTGCGCGGCCGCTTGAGCCGGGGCGGCTGGCTTAGCCGGCTTGCGCAACTGCTTCGGTGGCGCCGCAAGCTGAGACCCTTGAGCGTTTGCATCGGCAGCGCCGGCGACTGCCGCCGCAGCCGTCGCACCGGGAACGATCGGCCCCTTTGGTTCGGCACTCATGATGCTCACCGGCGGGATCGAGGCCGCGGTCGGAAAGTCGATGTCGACCACGACTTTGCGGCCCGCGGTTCCTACCTGACCGGCAGCCGGCTGAGCGGACGAGGCATCCGCCACCGGTACGTCGGCACTCCATATCGTGGCGTAATGGTCGAGATAGTGATCGAGCGTCTGTCCGCTGAGATTTGCGCGCACGCGGCCCGGATTGCGAAGCAGCGAAAGCGTCCTGCAGTTCTCGCTGGTGCAGCCATCGCGCGCTGCTAAAGCGTGCGCGACAAATCCAAAGCGGTCGGCTTCGAGCGCACGCTGCAGCGGCGCTAACAGGCCATCAAGAGCAGCGCCGTTGTTTTGATTGTAAGCAGCAAGGTCAGCGAGCAAGGTCAGCCGCGCAGCAGTGTAGGACGTCGCCGCGGCGACGTTTGCCGGCGTCGCGAACAAAGCTTTTTCACAGGCTGCCTCGACCGTCTCGCCGGCAAACCCGTCGAGACAAGCGAGCGGCGATCCCGATGCCAGCGCTTGCGCATTCAGCCCGGTAGCGCGGATTTGCAGCGCACGGCGCTCGGCGCCCACATCGCCGTTACTTGTACCTGCCAGAAACGCCCATGCCAGGATCGCGCCAAGACACGCACCGCCCACAGTGATGCCGACGCGGCCGACGGTGCGCGTCGGAGCCCAACGAACCGCCAAAGCACAGACGAAGACCAACAGCGCGGCCGCGCCCGCTGCGATCCAAAGCCGCACGGCAGAACTCGCCAATGCTGATTGCGCCAACGTTGACTGCGCCAACATCGACTGTGCGATGTCGGTCTCGACGCCGAGCATCAACCCACCCCAGATGATTTCGCTTCGATACAGCGGCCACTTTTAGGCAGCGAACTATGGCGGAACGACGCCGCAAGCGACAGCCAGCCGCGCGGCCGGTTCCGTCAGGGCTCGACTTCGAGCTGGCTTTCTTTGGCGACGCGCTCGAAAGCTTCACCCGGATTCTTGATCCGGTATTGATAATCGTCGCCATCCGACGGAAGTAGCCGTACGACCTTGTAGCTTCCGGAAGCTCCCGGACGGCTGATCGGGCTCGACGTGTAAAAGACAGTCTGGCCGACCTCGAACCTGTGGGCCTGCAGCGTCGGGACGAGCGCTGTCACTTGCGCCACGGTGATCGGCACTGGAGCGGGTTCAGGCGGCGCGACTATCGGCTTCGCGGCACCGATCGCTTTCGCGCTGACAGCTTTGATGATGTTCAGAGCCTTAGCCGAGCCTTTCACGGCTTCCGGCTTCCTCGCGCGCTGCCTCGAACTCGGCTTCGCAGAAGTTTTACGTGCTGCAGCAGCGCGACTGGGCGACTTACGCACCGCACTCGTTCGGCTGGCCTTGGCGGCCCGTTTCTTTTTTACTGAACTCTTATTCATGGAACTGACTATAGCATTCAAATTTGCGGCGGAGCAAAGAATATAGTGCGCCAAACCGATGTTTGAACCGGTCAGCCGTCTCTATGATTAAGACAGAAAAATAATAGCTACATCAATTAGATATATCTATTTCTTTCACCAATATCCGTGCAGGCTAGCTATGCTTGACGCTGCCATCTGCCCTTCTCATCGGCCTGCCAATAGGTGACCTCAAAACCTGCCGCTTTTGCCTCGCTCCAGCGCTGCCGGGCGATGTCGACGGCATCCGGATCGTCGCCGTTGAAAAGAAGCACAATACGCTCATAGCCGGCCGCGTCCTCGGCCATAGCTGTGCCGTCGACCAGGAAGCGGACGGTGGCGCGGTTAGGATTCTTGTCGTCGGAAGTAAGCACGATTGGCTGCTCGGCGGCTTCGGAATCGCGCCATGTGCCATGGGGAAGAAACGAGTCGTCGCGCCACGTCCATAGGTGGGCATCAAGCGCCTCGACACGTTCGTCCGACGAGGCCTGGACCACCACCCGCCAGCCGCGCTCGAGAGATTTCTGCAACAGCGCCGGCAGCACCTGTTCCGGAGATTGTCCCTTGAGGTGATAGAACAGGACTTCGGTCATCTCACCGCTCGTAGTGATCCTCGACCAGCCGTTCGAGGAGCCGCACGCCCCAACCGGAACTCCAGCTTTTGTTGATGTCGGTCTGCGGCGAGCTCAACGCTGTTCCTGCAATGTCGAGATGCGCCCACGGCGTCTTGCCGACAAAACGCTGCAGCAATTGCGCGGCCGTGATGGCTCCGCCCCAACGCCCGCCGGTGTTTTTCATGTCGGCGAATTTCGAGTCGATCATCTTGTCGTATTCAGGACCGAGCGGCATGCGCCAAACCCGCTCGCCGGTTTCCTCGCCCGCCTCGCTTAGCCGCTGCGCAAGCTTGTCGTCGTTGCAGAACATGCCGGCATATTCCTGACCGAGCGCGACCATGATGGCGCCGGTGAGGGTCGCCAGATTGATCATGAATTTCGGTTTGAAGCGTTTGTTGATGTAATGCAGCACATCGGCCAGCACGAGACGGCCTTCGGCATCGGTATTGATGATCTCGATGGTTTGTCCCGACATCGTCGTAACGATGTCACCGGGCCGCTGCGCTTTACCGTCGGGCATGTTTTCGACAAGGCCGATGGCGCCGATGACGTTGACTTTGGCTTTGCGCGCAGCGAGCGCGTGCATCAGCCCGACGACACAGGCCGCACCAGCCATATCGCCTTTCATATCCTCCATGCCGCCCGCCGGCTTGATCGAAAGTCCGCCGCTATCGAAGCAGACGCCCTTGCCGATGAAAGCGATCGGATCGGTGCCGCGCTTGCCGCCATTCCAGCGCATGATGACAACTTTCGATTCATGGACGGACCCTTGGCCGACGCCAAGAAGTGCACCCATGCCGAGTTTCTTCATCGCCGCGACGTCGAGAACCTCGACATTGACGCCGAGCTTGCCGAGCGCAGACGCGCGCCGCGCGAACTCCGTCGGATAAAGGACATTCGCCGGTTCATTAATAAGATCGCGTGCGAGTACCACGCCGTCGGCGATCGCTCCGCTACTGCCCCAAACCTTCTCGGCCGACGCCGCATTGGAACAGGCGAAATTGATTTCGGCCTTTTTCGGCCGTTCCTCGCCCTCCTTCTGCTTGGTCTTGTAAAGGTCGAAGGAATAGCTGCGCAGCCGCGCGCCGAGCGCGAGGGCTCCGACTTGCGTGGGTTTGAACGCTCCAGACGGGAACTCGGCGAAAATCGTGGCACTGGCGCTCGCGGACGGGATTTTTCCGGTCGCAACCCCACCGAGCCGGACAATGTCCCGCGGCTTGAGTTCTGCTTCCTTGCCGATCCCGATCACCACCAGCCGCGGAACATCGAGTCCGGTCGGCGCGACAATGTCGAGGCTCGACGCCAGCTTCCCGGTAAACCGGTCGGCGGCAGCCGCCCGCCGCAAAAGGTCACCGACCGATCCAACCACGCGCTGGGTCGCAGGTCCCATTTGCAGGTTCTCGCCGCAGAACACAACAAGAACCCCGTTGGGGCGCGCGAAACCGGTGAAGCCAAATTTGAGGGCGGCAGGCATGGATCAATCCTTTAACGAGCGGCCGGTGCCGGAACGGGGCCAGAACAAGCCTGCGGAACTCACCTTATGCGCCCAGCCAAAGGTGCCTGCAAAGCCCCTCTTGAACACCTGTTGGGGCCTTGAAACCACTAGGGTTTGTGGGCTCTTTATTC
Organism: Xanthobacteraceae bacterium; assembly: GCA_036271715.1. GTDB lineage: Bacteria > Pseudomonadota > Alphaproteobacteria > Rhizobiales > Xanthobacteraceae > BOG-931. The sequence goes on along the minus strand of DATBAD010000064.1, from coordinate 18,248 downwards.
AAACGGGCGTATTAACACTTTAGTGTGCATGTTCAATAGCTTTGACCCTGTGGATTGCCTTGGCCTAGCCATTTTGTGGACGCATGAAATAACCACGTGGGGACTGGCTCTTGAAGATACCGCTGCGGGGGGCCGCTAAGCGGTAGTCTGGCCAGAGCCGTCAGCGGGGATGTGCAGTCCGATATGGGGTCGATCGGTCGCTATATGTTTCGCGCCACCATGGGCGCGTTCCTGATCATCTTGATCAGCTTAACCGTCGTGATCTGGTTCACCCAGGCCATGCGCGACTTCGACTTGATCACCAGCCAACGGCAGACGCTGTTGGTCTTTGTCGGCATCACTGGAATGATCGTGCCGCTTCTGATCATGATGATCGCGCCGATCGCGCTGGTGATGGCGGCGGCGCATGTCATCAACAAGCTCAGCGGCGATTCCGAAATCATCGTGATGAATGCAGCCGGCGTGTCGCCGTGGCGGCTGTTATGGCCGTTCCTCTCAGCGGCAGTGGTGGTATCGCTCCTGGTCGCCGTGATCGCGGCCTATGTCTCGCCACGGAGCTTGCGCGCGCTGCGCGACTGGGGCGCACAAGTGCGTGCCGATATCCTGACCAATATCGTGCAGCCCGGCCGCTTCACCACGGTCGGCGGCAATCTGACTTTCCATATCGCCGATCGTAGACAGAACGGTCTTCTGGTCGGCATTTTCGTCGACGACCGCCGCGATCCCAACCAGCATTCGACCTATCTCGCCGAACAGGGCGAGATCGTCAAAACCGACAAAGCCTCGTTCCTGGTCCTCGAAGGCGGCAGCATCCAGCGCTTCGACGCCGGTCAGCGCGATCCACGTATCGTGACTTTCGATAAATATCCGTTCGACCTGTCGCAATTCACCGGCGGCACGCAAAACGTCACCTACACGGTGCGCGAACAATACATCTGGGACCTGCTCTGGCCGAGGGCGGATGACACGCTTTATGCAACGCAGCCGGACCAATACCGCTCCGAACTGCATGACCGGCTAGCGACGCCGATCTATCCGATCGCATTTACGATCCTCGCTTATATGTTCCTCGGCCCGCCGCAGACCACCCGGCAAAGCCGCACGCTCGCTTTGCTCGGCATGATCGGCGCAGTGTCGCTTCTTCGTCTGATCGGATTTGTCAGCGTCATCGTCGGCGTACGGGTGCCGGGTATCCTCGTGTTTCAGTATGTCGCGCTGTTCGGGGTGATCATCGTCGGACTTTGGCAGATCTCGCGCGGGCGCACAGTGGAGCCGGCAGCCGCCGTGTCCAAGTTCGCCACCGCGGTCACCGAGCGCATCTCGCGCGCGACGCAGGCGTGAGGAGCGAACGATGATCATCACCGGCACGCTGTCGCGCTATTTCGGGATGCGGTTCTTAAGCTCGCTGGTCGGCTCGTTTATTGGCGTCGTCGCGCTGGCAGCCATGATCGATTATGTCGAACTGATGCGCCGCGGCGCCGACTGGCCGAATGCGACGGCGATGATCCTCGCCAAAATTTCAATCTTCCGGGTGCCGCAACTGACCGAGCGCATTATGCCGTTCTCGGTGCTGGTCGGTGCGATGTCCTGCTATCTGGCGCTGTCGCGGCGGCTGGAGCTCGTCGTCGCGCGCGCCGCCGGTATTTCCGCTTGGCAATTTGTGGCGCCGGCGGTGATCGCGGCCTTTGCCTTTGGTGTCGTCGCCACCACGATCTACAATCCGGTTGCCGCGGTGCTGCATGAACGCTCCAAGCGCCTCGAAGCCGAAATGCTAGGTGAAAATCTTTCGGCTTTGACGTTCAACACCACCGGCTTCTGGGTGCGCCAAAAGAGCCCCGACGGCTCCGCCATCATCAATGCCAATTCAAGCCGCGAGCAAGGTGCCCTGCTTGGCGGCGTCACCATCTACACCTTCGACGGCGCCGGTCATTTCCAGGATCGCATCGAAGCCAAAAACGCATCCTTGGAGCAGGGCTATTGGCAGCTCGACGACGCCCGCATCTATGCCAGCGGCAAGGCGCCGGATCTGGAAGATTCATATCGGCTTCCCACCAATCTCACGCTCGAACAAGTACGCGAGAGTTTCGCGACGCCGGAAACGGTGCCGTTCTGGCAATTGCCAAACTATATCGATCTCGCCGAGCGCGCCGGCCTGATGGCCGCCGGCTATCGGCTGCAATATCAGGAACTCTTGGCGCGGCCGTTCCTGCTCGCCGCCATGGTGCTTCTCGCCGCGTCAGTGAGCCTGCGTTTCTTCCGCATGGGCGGCGTGCAGAAAATGGTGTTGAGCGGCATTACGGCCGGCTTCCTGCTCTTCGTGCTCTCAAAGATCACCGAAGACATGAGCAAGTCGGAGCTCATGTCGCCGATCGCGGCTGCCTGGATCCCCGTCGTGATTGGCAGCCTTACCGGTTTTGTTGCGTTGTTGTACCAGGAGGACGGCTAGTGGCGAGTACGCGCGGCCATCTTCCTCCCGGCCGCAAGAATAGCGTTCGCGTGAATGTAAAGACGCTCGCCGCATTGGTGGCGGGCGTGTTGGCGTTTGGCTTTGTCACTCAAGCAGCCGCACAAACCTCCGACCGCACACCGGCGCAGGAGAGCGGCAATCTCATGCATTTCCCGCCGCGGCCGCCGGCGAAAAAGCCGCCGCCGACGCAGCAGCCGAACGCGCCGATGCTCGTTCAGGCGACCGAGATCAAATACGACTACACCAACAATTCGGTGGCCGCGGTCGGCAATGTGCAAATCTATTACGGTGGTGCGACCATCGAGGCCGACGAGGTCATCTATGACCAGAAGACCAAGCGGCTGCGCGCCCAGGGCAATGTCCGGCTCACCGAACCGGACGGCAAGATAACCTACGGCCAGGTCATCGATCTCACCGACGATTATCGCGACGGCTTTGTCGACTCGCTGCGGCTCGAAACCGCCGACGACACCCGCTTTGCCGCCGCACGCGCCGACCGCGCCCAAGGCAATTACACGGTACTGCAAAGCGGCGTCTATACGGCGTGCGAACCGTGTAAGGACGATCCGAAAAAGCCGCCATTGTGGCAGGTGCAGGCCGCCCGCATCATCCACGATGAGGGCGAGAAGATGCTCTATTTCGAGGACGCCCGCATCGAGTTCTTCGGCGTCCCGCTGGCCTACGTGCCGTTCATGTCGACGCCAGATCCGACGGTCAAAAGAAAAAGCGGCTTTCTGTTCCCGAGTTTCGCGCAGAGCTCGCAACTCGGCTACGCGGCGGAGATGAAATATTTCTGGGCGCTGGCGCCTAATTATGACCTCACACTCGGCACCAATGTCACCACCAAACAAGGCCCGGTGCTGGAAGGCGAGTGGCGGCAGCGCCTGCTCAACGGCGCCTACTCAATCCGAGCCTCGGGTCTGTTCCAGCAAGACCCGAGCTATTTCGCTGCCCGCGACGGCATCAACAGCCCGACCGCCGATCACTTCCGCGGCGCCATCCAGACCGCAGGCCAATTCGCGATCACCGACAAATGGGTGTGGGGCTGGACCGGCTTCCTTGCGACCGACAGCCAGTACATATCCGACTATCAGTTCAAACAAATCTCCAGCAAATTCGATCCGTTTCAGGTCGGCGCGATTGCTGAAGCCGTATCGCAGGTCTATCTGAGCGGAGCCGGCGAACGCAGCTATTTCGATCTGCGCTCGATGTATTATTACGGCTTCTCCGAGGTCGACAATCAGGCGCAGCTCCCGGTCATCGCTCCGGTTCTGGATTATTCGAATGTGCTCAAACAGCAGGTAATCGGCGGCGAACTTAGCTACAAGGTCAACTTCACCAGCCTCACGCGTCAGCAGGCGGAATTCAACGCGGTGACGCAGACTGCGTCGGCGAACGGCACCTGCGCCAGCGCCGACACCGCAGCCCAGGGCAGTTGCCTGCTGCGCGCCATTCCCGGCACCTATTCACGCTTCTCCGCACAGAGCGACTGGCGCCGCACCATCGTCACCGACAACGGCCAGATGATCACGCCGTTTGCCGAAGTGCGCGGCGACTTCGCGTCGGTCGAAGTCGACAGTCAGGGCAATGTAGGAAATTTCATTTCCACCGGCCAAAGCACCCTTGCCCGCGCAATGCCTGCGGTCGGCGCTGAATACCGTTATCCGTTCGTCGACATCCAGCCATGGGGCACGCAAACGATCGAGCCGATTGCCCAGGTCATCTTGCGTCCCAACGAAACCGATATCGGCAAATTCCCCAACGAAGATGCGCAAAGCCTTGTTTTCGACGACAGCAACCTTTTCGCGATCGACAAATATTCCGGCTGGGACCGCGTCGAAGGCGGCAGCCGCGCCAATGTCGGCATCCAATATACCGCGCAGGTCAACCGCGCCGGCTCGCTCAATGTGTTGTTCGGCCAGTCCTATGAACTGTTCGGCCAGAACTCGTTCTCACAGGGTGACATCACCAATACCGGTCTCGACAGCGGCCTCGACAAGACCGTGTCCGACTACGTCGGGCGGGTCACCTATCAGCCGAACCAGATTTATTCGTTCACCGCACGCGGGCGCTTCGACCAGGCGACTTTTACGCCCCAGCGCATCGAGCTTGAGAGCCGAGCGAATTTCGACCGCTGGACGCTGCAACTTCTCTACGGCGACTACGCCGCGCAGCCGCTGCTCGGCCTATTAACGCGCCGCGAGGGTCTGTTGGCCGGAGCGTCGTACAAGCTGAACGAGAATTGGCTGGTGCTCGGTTCGATGCGCTATGACATCGTCAACGACCAGTTCAACCAGACCCGCCTCGGCGTCGGTTATATCGACGACTGCTTCATGTTGTCGGCAAACTGGCTCAGCGGTTACACTTATATCGGCACGACGAACCCGGTACGCAGCGACTCCTTTATGCTGCAGTTCAGCCTGCGCACCCTCGGCCCGGACGTTTTGTCGCCCGTTGGACCCAGTTTCTAAATTTTGCCGCGAGCCTATGGTCTCATACCGTTTTACAGTTGATCGAGCCATGAAGCGAAGATCCATGCCGCAGTTCCACGCCCCTACCCACAGCCGCGCACTTCTGTCGCGCGCATTTTTGACGGCCACGCTTGCCACGGTTGTTGCCTTCGGCTCGGCCGGCCGCGCGCGCGCGCAAGAAGTCGTCGTGATGGTGGATGGCCAGCCGATTACCCAGCTCGATATCGACCATCGCGCCAAATTCATCGAGATGAGCACACGCAAGGCGCCCGCACGACAGGAGGTGATCAATAGCCTGATCGACGAGATCCTTGAAATCCGGGAAGGCAAGCGTTTTTCGGTCGATCCGGGAGCGGCAGACGTCAACGATCAGTTCAATACCGTCGCGCACAATATGGGCGTCGACGGCGAGAAGCTCGAGCAAATGCTGACCAGCGGCGGTGCCAGCCCCGATACACTGAAACAAAAGCTCAAGGCGCAGATGATCTGGGGCAATCTGATCCGTGGACGCTACAAAGCGAGCCTGGAAATTCCGGACAGCGATATTGAAGCGCAACTTCAACTGCACAAAAACGACAGTGGCAATACGACGACGCAGACAGGTTACGACTATACGCTACGTCCGGTTCTTCTGGTGGTACAGCGGGGATCGCCGGAAGCGGCGTTCGAAGCCCGCAAGCGAGATGCCGACGCGCTACGCGCCCGTTTCAACAGTTGCGATGACGGCATCGCCTTCGTGCGCGGACTTCCCGACGCCGCGGTGCGCGATCAGGTCGTGAAATCCTCACTCGATTTACCGCAAGAGCTTCGAGACATCCTCGAGAAGGCCGGCGTCGGTCATTTGACGCCGCCCGAGCAGACTGCCGAAGGCATTCAGATGTTCGCAGTATGCAGCAGGAAAGAAACAAAAAACGAAACGCCGGAAACCAAGAAAATGCGCGAGGAGATTTTCGAAAAGAAATTCGGCGCCAGGGCGCGGCGCTATCTCGCCGAACTGCGCAAGTCGGCCATGATCGAATATAAGACGAGTCAGACCGAGCCGCCGAAAAACGCGCCGAAAACGAAGTAAGCCACATTCAAACGCGCCGAGAAGCGTGCTTTTATGGCCGGACATTTTGCTCGTCCGGACAAGGTCGGTAGAAAAAAGTCGTGCAACCTTTAGCTCTGACGCTCGGTGAACCAGCCGGTATCGGGCCCGATCTTGCGCTTGCGGTCTGGCAGCGCCGCGCCGAGCTTGAGCTGCCGCCGTTCTATCTGATCGGCGATCCCGATTTTCTGTTACGGCGGGCGAAACGGCTCGGTCTCGATGTTCCGGTCGCGCCTGTGACAGCTGCCGAGGCAGTGGCGCGATTTCCCGCGGCATTGCCGGTTCTGCCCATCGACATGACCGTCACCGCAGAGCCTGGTCGTCCGGACCGATCGAGCGCGCCCGCAGCCGTCGCCGCTATCCGGCGCGCGGTCGCGGATGTCATCGCCGGTACGACCGCCGCCGTCGTCACCAATCCCATCGCCAAGAACGTGCTCTATGACTGGGGCTTCGCCGAGCCGGGCCATACTGAGTTCCTCGCGAAACTGCTGCAGGAAGCGACCGGCCAAGCGTTGCGCCCGGTGATGATGCTGTGGTCGCCCGAACTCGCGGTGGTTCCGGTGACCATTCACCTGCCGCTTCGCGACATCTTCAAGCAACTGACCAGCGAACTCATTGTCGAAACCGGGCGCATCGTCGCGCGCGATCTAAAAAGCCGGTTCGGCCTAACCCGGCCGCGCTTGGCCGTCGCGGGGCTTAATCCACATGCCGGCGAAGCCGGTGCGTTAGGCGAAGAGGACGGCGCGATCGTGGCACCCGCTATTGCACGGCTCATCGCCGAAGGGATCGACGCCAAGGGCCCACTGCCGGCGGATACGATGTTTCACGGCGGCGCGCGCGCGACCTATGACGCGGCGCTCTGCATGTATCACGATCAGGCGCTGATCCCGATTAAGACACTCGCCTTCGACCATGCCGTCAACGTAACGCTCGGCCTGCCCTTCGTGCGGACCTCGCCCGATCATGGCACCGCTTTCGACATTGCCGGCACCGGCAAAGCCGATCCAACAAGTTTGATCGCGGCATTGCGTTTGGCGGCACGGCTTGCCGAATCTGTGAGACCCGCTACACCGCGCGCCGTCCCGCTGTCTGCATCGTGAGCACCGCGCCGGATACTTTGCCGCCGCTACGCGAGGTAATCCGCCGTCACGGCCTGGCTGCAAAAAAATCGCTCGGCCAGAACTTTTTGCTCGACCTCAACCTGACCGGGCGGATCGCCCGCGCCGCGGGACCCCTTGATGGTGTCACAGTGCTGGAAGTCGGCCCAGGTCCGGGCGGCCTCACGCGCGCGCTACTTTCACTCGGTGCCACGCGCGTCATCGCAATCGAGCGCGACGAACGCGCTATCGCGGCCCTCGACGAAATCGCCGCACATTATCCAGGCCGGCTCGATATCGTGGCGGCAGATGCGCTAGGCTTCGATCCGCGGCCGCATATCGGCTCTGGCCCCGCACGCATCGTTGCCAATCTCCCCTACAACATCGCGACCGCCCTGCTCATCGATTGGCTCATTACCGAACCTTGGCCGCCATGGTTCGATGCCGCCATCCTGATGTTTCAGCGCGAGGTTGCCGAACGCATCGTGGCGCCGGCGGGCAGCAAGACCTACGGCCGGCTCTCGGTGCTGGCACAGTGGCGCTGCGAAACGCGCATCCTGTTCGACATCAACCCGTCGGCGTTCGTTCCGCCGCCGAAAGTTACATCGTCTTTGGTCGAGTTCGTGCCACGCGCGGAACCGCTGCCTTGCGACCGGCATTCGCTCGAAACCGTCACCGCTGCAGCATTCGGTCAGCGGCGGAAAATGCTGCGGCAAAGCTTGCGCTCGCTTGGCGTCGATGCCGCCGCCTTGATCGCGGCCGCCGAACTCGACCCTACCGCACGTGCCGAGAATATTTGCGTCAGCGGGTTTGTCGGACTGGCGCACGCTCTCGCCGTGATCCGCGGCAATGGCTTACGATGATCCGCGCCGGAGTTTTGCATGACGAGAGTGTAATGACGAAAATGCGCCGTCAGTCGCTGGTCGCCTATGAGCAGCCACTCTGCGAGACGATTATTGATTGTCCCGCACCGCGCGGCAGGGAAGTGCTCCTGCGCGTACAATGCTGTGGCGTCTGCCATTCCGACTTGCATATTCAAGACGGTTATTTCCAGCTCGGTGGCGACAAGCGCCTCGATATTACGACTGGTCGCGCTCTGCCATTTACCCTCGGCCATGAGATCGCCGGCATCGTCGAGAGTGTCGGCGAAGATTGCGACTCCGCGATCGTTGGCAGCCGCGTCGCGGTCTATCCCTGGATCGGCTGCGGCCGTTGCGCGGCGTGCTTTGCCGGCGAGGAGAATCTTTGCTCCGACGCACGGCATATCGGCGTCGCCGTCGATGGCGGGTTTGCCTCGCATATTCTGGTGCCGCACGCGCGCTATCTCCTGGACTATGCAGCGCTGCCGATAAGCTTTGCCGCCACGCTGATGTGTTCGGGTTTGACCGCCTATGGCGCGCTCAAGACGCTTGTGACACGCGCTGAACGTGGTCCGATCTTGCTAATCGGACTGGGCGGCGTCGGCATGATGGGACTGGCGCTCGCACGCACGATGTTTTCGGTGCCCATTTTTGTCGCCGACATCGATGCCGAGAAACGCAAGGCAGCGCTCGCGGCCGGCGCCGCGCAGGCTTTCGATCCTGCCGATCCGCAGGCGCGCAAAGCGATCATGGCGGCGACCGGCGGTCTCTTGGCCGTGTGCGATTTCGTTGGCTCGGACAAATCGCTTCAATTCGCCACCGGCCTCCTCGCCCGCGGCGGCAAGGTCACGGTGACGGGTCTGCTCGGCGGCAGCTTTTCACTGCCTGCAGCGATGATCCCGATCAAGGCCATGACGATCGAAGGCACGATTACCGGCACGCTCGCCGACGCCCGCGCGCTGATTGATCTCGTGCGCGCGAAGAATATCGTGCCGATCCCTACGCGCGAACGCCCGTTGCAGCAGGCCCAGGCCGCGCTCGACGATTTACGCGCCGGACGCGTGCTCGGCCGCACGGTACTTGTGGCTCAAGGCTAAAGTCTAGGACGTGTACTCATAAATCCCTCGGCGAGCGCTAGGAAAGATTCGAGGATCTTTAATCCGAGCGTCCTGGCGGTAGTGAGATTTGTGGCAACCTCGAATTTGGTCCGCTGCTCGATCGGGATATCGGCCGGATTCACCTCGCGCAGAACGTTTGAGCGTGTCCTTTGAGGACGAAGCAACTTATGGAGGTTCTCCACGCACCTTCCGTGGTAGATGTTAATCATGGCGCGCATCTTCATCAATTACCGTCGTGACGACACACCGGGCGTTGCGGGGCGATTATTCGATTACCTTGCATTGAAGTACTCCCGTCGCGCTCTGTTCATGGATGTCGACGCCATGAAGCCCGGCATGGATTTCGCCAAGCAACTCGATATCCAAGTAGCGCAATGCCAAGTGCTGCTGGCCATCATCGGTCCGCGTTGGCTCGACGCTCACGACCAAATGGGCAAGCGCCGGCTTGACAGCGCCGCAGACTATGTACGCATCGAACTCGCCTCGGCGCTCAATCGCGATATTGCCGTGATCCCAGTGCTGGTTGACGGCGCTGTCATGCCGCCGGAAGACAAACTGTCCGATGACCTAAAGTCACTGGCGCGCCGCCATTCGCTCGAATTGCGTCACACGCGTTTCAACGCCGATGCCGATGCGATCGTGCACGCGCTCGAGGAGTTGGTGCCACGGCGCCGCATGACTTGGTCGCTGGTCGGCGCCGCCGCGATCGCGATCGCCGTTGTTGTCGGCGGTGCATTCGGTTGGAGGCTTTGGCAACAAAAGGATTGCTGCTCACCGCGGTCACCCGCCGAGGTGAGCGCCAAGGCGTCATCCGTAAATCCGCCAGCCGCTGGCGCGCCGACGACGGCGCCATCGCCGTTATCTGCCGCGCCATCTCCAGCCCAACAGCCACCGGGCCCGGCGCCAATCCAACAGTTGCCCGTATCGGCGCCCACACCCGGTAAGCTTTCACCGGTCAAGGTCGAATTGCTAACGCCCGCCCGCGAACGCGCCCTTCAACCGAACGACAGCTTCAAGGAATGTGAAACCTGCCCGGTGATGACGGTTATCACCTCAGGCTCGTTCGATATGGGCTCGCCGACCACTGAACTCCTCCGCGCGGCCAGCGAGGGTCCGCAACACCAGATCACGATCGGGCACAAGTTCGCGTTTGGCCGCTTCTCAGTCACCTTTGACGAGTGGGACGCATGCGTCGCCGATGGCGGCTGCAACAGCTATTCGCCAGCCGATCAAGGTTGGGGTCGCGGCAAGCGACCGGTGATTAATGTGTCGTGGAACGACGCCAACGCATATTTGGCATGGCTATCACGCAAGACCGGAAAGCCATATCGGCTTCCGACCGAAGCTGAACGCGAATATGCGGCTCGCGCCGGGACGACGACCCCATTCTGGTGGGGGTCTTCGATCACAACCGAGCAAGCCAACTATAACGGCAGCTACACCTACGGCGACGACGGCGTTCACGGCGAGATGCGCGGCCAATCGGTCCCGGTCGATTCATTTCTGCCCAATCCATGGGGACTCTTCCAGATGCACGGTAATGTATCGGAGTGGACGCAGGATTGCTGGCATGACAATTACTATACCAACCCTCCTACAGACGGTAGCGCTTGGGCCTCTCCCGATTGCAATCTGCGCGTCCGCCGCGGTGGCTCGATCGGAAGCCCGCCACAGGTGTTACGCTCGGCGGCGCGGCTTTCAGGACCACAAGCAAAACCGCAGCCCTTCATCAGCTTTCGGGTCGTTCGAACGTTTACCGACTGATTGCTTGGACGGCCGCTCTCCGCAAAGCCATCAGCACTCCGGCCAGCCTCCGCTCGGGCTGCTGCGCATGCGCCATGAGCGGCCATGAAGCCGCAGCGGCCTAGAGTTTCGCCTGCAACCCGCGCACGAAGTCGGACAAGCCCTTTTGCCGCTCGCGCTTGAGCCGCTCGGCGGCGAGGATCGACTTCACTTCCGTGAAGGCCTGCGCCTTATCGCGATTGACGATGACATAGTCATATTCCGGCCAATGGCTCATCTCGCCGGAAGCCTTGGACATACGTGAAGCGATGACGGCTTGCGTGTCCTGCGCCCGGCTTGTGAGCCGCCGCTCCAGCTCCGGCGCAGTCGGCGGCAGGATGAAGACGCTGACAAGGTCGTCACGCGCTTTCTCGCGGAGTTGCTGCGTACCCTGCCAATCGATATCGAACAAAACGTCGAGGCCTCGTTGCAAGGCCTGTTCGACCGGGCCCCGCGGCGTGCCGTAGCGATGACCGAACACATCAGCCCATTCCAACAATTCGCCATCATCCACCATCGCGTCGAAGCGGCCGCGACCGATGAAATGATAATCGCGGCCGTTGACCTCACCGCGCCGTTTTGGCCGGGTAGTGACCGAGATCGACAGTCTGACGCCGCGATCGGCGCGTAGTAGCATCCGCGACAACGTCGTCTTGCCGGCGCCCGACGGCGACGACAGCACGAACATCAAACCGCGCCGCGCAATTTTCTTTGCCGTCTTCTTCCGATGCCCCGTCGCGCGCGCCATCGAAGCCCCTATTCGACGTTCTGCACTTGCTCGCGGAATTGCTCGACCGCGGCTTTGAGCTCTAGTCCGATATTCGTCAACTCGACATCGTTGGCTTTGGCGCAGAGCGTATTGGCTTCGCGATTGAATTCCTGCGCCAAAAAATCGAGACGGCGGCCGACGGCTCCGCCCTGCTCTATCATATGCCGCGCCTGCGCGACGTGGGCGGCGAGCCGGTCGAGCTCTTCGCGGACATCAGCCTTGGTCGCGATCATGATCGCTTCCTGATGTAGCCGGTCCGGGTCGAAGCGTTCCGATTGCTCGAGCAGTGTCGCGATCTGTTCTGCAAGCCGCGCGCGGATAGCTTCCGGCTTGCGGCCGGGTGACTTGTCGGCGCGATCAGCGAGCGTCGCGATATCCTGAAGCCGGGCTGTGAGTACGCGGGACAGCGCCGCGCCTTCGTGCCGTCGCATCTCGCCTAACGCACCGATAGCTTCGCTGAATCCAGCGGTCGCAGTCGTTTCCGCTTTACGTCGTTCGTCTTCGCTTTCCTCGACTTCGCCGATTTCGATGACACCTTTGAGACCGAGGAGACCGTCGAGCGAGGGCGGCGAAGCGTCGATCTTCGGGCCAAGCTGGCGGATCGTCGACAACACCGCATCGAGCACGGCGGTGTTGACGCGCACGGTTGGCGACACACCACCTCTCTCGATCGTGAGATTGGCTTGAATCGATCCGCGCGCCAGGGCTTTCGCGGCAGCGGCGCGCACCGGGACCTCGATCGCGTCCCATCCCGGCGGCAGGCGCAGCCGCAAATCGAGACCCTTGCCGTTGACGGATTTGATTTCCCAGGCCCAGGTGTAAGGACCGGACACACCGTGGCTGCGGGCGAATCCGGTCATGCTTGAAAGCGCCATCAACGTAAGTCCCGGAGCAATCCAAAATTATTGGGCGCCGAACTTAGCGATGCACCGCCGCCATCACAAGGGCGCTCCCTGATACTGCACCGCTCAATGCTGTACCGGTTGAACGCGCGGTTTGGCAGATGCGCGTGGCGCAGCCGAAGGCCCGGCGGCGGCCGGAGCCGCCGCGGGCTGTGCCGGCGCGGGATCGGCCAGCACCTGATCGTCGAGCGGCACCTGATCTTTCTGATCGCTCTGCATCGAGCGCAACCGCGCGACATTTCTCTGATGCTGCTCGTAAGTTTCCGCGAAGGCGTGACCGCCGGTGCCGTCCGCGACGAAATAGAGTTCACGAGTCCGCGCCGGATTCGCCGCCGCTTCGAGCGACGCGCGGCCCGGATTGGCGATCGGCCCCGGCGGCAATCCCTCAATTACGTAAGTATTGTACGGCGTCGGCTGAGTGATCTCGCTTTTCATAATCGGCCGGCCGAGCGTGCCTTTGCCACCGACCAAGCCATAGATGATGGTCGGATCGGACTGCAGCTTCATCTTCTGTTTCAGCCGATTGACAAAGACGGCAGCGACACGCGTCCGCTCCTCGGCCTTACCGGTTTCTTTCTCGACCAAAGACGCCAGCACGACGAGCTGGTCGGGCGACTTGAGCGGCAGGTCCGGCGAGCGGCGGTCCCAGACTTCGCGTAGGAGACGCGCCTGCGCCTGCTCCATGCGTTCGACCAGTTGCTGGCGGGTGATACCACGCGTGAAATTATAGGTATCGGGCAGAACGGTTCCCTCGGGCGGAATGGCTTTGACATCGCCGGTGAGCACATCGTCCTGCGTCAACCGGGCGACGATTTGTTGTGAGGTTAGTCCCTCGGGAACGCTAATCTGATGCGCCACCACTTTGCCTTCGACCATGGTGGCAACGACGTCGCGCATACTTGAATGCGCCTTGAACTGATATTCACCGGCTTTGAGATCCTCGCGGGCCTTGAGCGCGACCACACTACCGATGAAAATCCAGGGCTGGTCGATGACGCCTTCATTGGCAAGTACGTCAGCGATGTCGCGCATGGAGCCGTGCGGAATATTGACGACGCGATCCTCGGCGAGCGGCCCGGCCGCCTCGAAGCGCTGCTTGCCAGCGTAAAGTCCGACTCCGGCAACGACAGCAAGAAGGACAAAGAAGCTGATGATCGCATTGCCGATGATCACCAGCGGATGCCGCGCCGTTGTCGAACGCTTCGGAGGCAGATCGACCTGATCCGGCTCAATAGCGACGCGCGGACTTCGCGGCGAAATCCGTCTGGGTTCGTCGAGATTTGAGGCCATCGGCCCAGCTGCCGGTTTAGCCGAAGGCGCGGGCGTAACCGGCCGCGCCGATGCTGCTGCACGTGGTTGTGCCGCCGCTGGCTTTTGCGCCCCGCTGTTCGCGGGCCGCGCGGTAAGCGCAGGCTTCACAGGAGGTTTAGCTGCTGGAGGCCTAAGCCCCGGCGTTGCGGTCTCCGCAGCGGCCGCACCCAAAAGCGCGGTTGCCAGATTTGGCGTCGTCGATTGGGCTGCAGAAGTTTGGACCGCAGGAGGCTTTGTTACCGCACTCTTCGGCGCCGCTATAGGCGTGGGCTGTACGGATGGCTTCGCTGCTGGACGCGGCCCATCGGGCCGCGCGGGAGGCGCAGGGCGTTCGCCACCATTGGGCAGCCGATCAGAGTCAGACACCGCCGCTTATCCGTTGTTCAGGAGACCGCATTTTCAACTGTCGCGTGGAGCCGAATAGACGAAGCCTAACACACCGAGAAGGACGACGGTGGATCGCAAGCGAGTGCGGAGCAAGTATGGCGAAACGGTGTTGGCAGAACTACTGCGTCAAAGACTACTGCGCCAACCGCCGGAAAACGAGCGAAGCATTGGTGCCACCAAAGCCAAACGAATTCGACAGCACGACATTGATGTCACGTTTGCGTGCCTTGTGCGGCACGAGGTCGATGGCGGTGGCAACTGACGGATTATCGAGATTGACGGTGGGCGGCACCATCCCGTCGCGCACGGCAAGCAAACAGAAGATCGCTTCCACTGTTCCCGCCGCACCGAGAAGGTGACCGATCGACGACTTGGTCGATGACATGGCGATATCGCCCGCGGCATTGCCGACCAACCGCTCCACCGCCTTCAGTTCGATCTCGTCGCCGAGCGGCGTCGAAGTGCCGTGAGCGTTGATGTAGTCGATATCAGCCGCGGTGATGCCGGCGCGCTTGATGGCTGCCGTCATGCAGCGATAGGCGCCATCGCCGTCTTCCGAGGGCGCGGTGATGTGATAGGCGTCGCCCGACAGACCGTAACCGACCAACTCGGCGTAGATGCGGGCGCCGCGGCGTTTGGCGTGCTCATATTCTTCGAGCACGACGGCGCCGGCGCCTTCGCCCATGACGAAACCGTCGCGATCGCGGTCATAAGGCCTCGAGGCTTTTTCCGGTGTGTCGTTGAATGCGGTGGACAACGCGCGGCAGGCGGCGAAGCCGGCGATCGAGATGCGATTCACGGGCGACTCGGTGCCGCCCGCTACCATCACGTCGGCATCGCCGAGTGCAATCAACCGGCCAGCATCGCCGATCGCATGCGCGCCGGTCGAACAGGCGGTGACGACCGCGTGGTTCGGGCCTTTGAGCGAATGCATGATCGAGACATAGCCCGACGCCAGATTAATAAGCCGACCCGGAATGAAAAATGGCGAAACACGGCGCGGACCACGGTCACGCAGCACCAGCGCCGTTTCGGCGATACCTTCGACACCGCCGATGCCCGAGCCGATCAACACGCCAGTCACGATCTGGTCGTCGTAGTCTTTCGGATGCCAATCGGCGTCGTTAAGCGCTTGGGTCGCCGCCGACATCGCAAAAAGAATAAAGTCGTCGACCTTGCGCTGCTCCTTCGGCTCCATCCATGCGTTGGCGTCGAAAGTGCCGTCGGAGCCGTCACCACGCGGAACTTGTCCGGCGATCTTGCAGGCGAGATCCGAGACGTCGAATTTTTCGACGCGCCGGATGCCGCTTTGACCAGCGAGAATCCGCTGCCAGGTTTGATCGACGCCGCAGGCCAGCGGAGTTACCAGACCAAGACCCGTGACAACGACTCGTCTCATCATGAACGCTCCCGATCGACGCCAAGCTTAAGCGCATGGTGACACGCACTAAACCCGTCCATTCGCGAATTCATATGTATGCGCTTCGCCCGCACACGGTAGCGGTGCAGATGCGAAAGCGTCCCGCGGAATTCAGGCAATGGCAGCGCAGGGCCCGACGCCGATTGGCTGTTCTTCAGCTTTTAGCGTTCTTTTCAAGAAACTTGACGGCGTCACCAACCGTGAGAATGGTTTCGGCGGCATCATCGGGAATTTCGCAACCGAATTCTTCCTCGAAGGCCATGACTAGCTCGACGGTGTCGAGGCTGTCGGCGCCGAGATCGTCGATGAAGCTCGCATTGTCGGTCACCTTGTCGGGTTCGACCCCGAGGTGCTCAACGACGATTTTCTTAACCCGTTCGCCAATATTGCTCATCGTTCCAACCTCATCTTTCAACGCGACCCGATCCGATCAATTCCGAAATTCGTCCAAGCCTTCCATCGACAAGCTTTCAATCGAACCTGCCGATGGGGATCGGCAAATTGATTTGGGTCGACACCGATCAGAGGCGGCTATTCGCCCCGCTCTCCGGCATTCCGGCTCCCCAAGCCCGATTTTGGTTCGGTTACCACACTTCAAAAGCATTGACCAGCGCGGCGCGCGGCGCGCTATGCGGGTCATATCGCCTTCAAATCATAGCCATTCCGCCGTTCACATGCAGCGTCTGACCGGTCACATAACTGGCTTCGTTCGACGCCAAAAACGCGACCGCTGCCGCAACCTCTTCGATCGTGCCAGCGCGGCTCGCTGGGATTTTCCCGACGATGATGTCGCGCTGCTTTTCATTGAGCTTTTCGGTCATGGGCGTGACGATGAAGCCCGGCGCTACGCAGTTCGCAGTGACCCCGCGCTTGGCATATTCCGCGGCCACTGCCTTGATCATACCGGCGATACCGGCTTTGGCGGCAACATAATTGGACTGGCCGGGATTGCCGGTCGCGCCCACCACCGAAGTAATCGCGATCACGCGTCCGAAACGCCTCCGCATCATGCCGCGGACCGCGGCGCGGGTTAGTCGAAATGTCGCTGAGAGATTCACGGCAATGACTTGATCCCAATCTTCGTCGCGCAATTGGACCAGAAGATTGTCGCGCGTGATCCCGGCATTGGCGACCAGGATATCAAGCTGGCCCATCGTCTCTTCGGCCTTAGTCACGAGTGCGTCGGCAGCCGCAGCATCGGCAAGATTGGCAGGAAGAACATGTACGCGCTCGCCGAGCGTC
The DNA here is from genome assembly GCA_036271715.1 of Xanthobacteraceae bacterium. GTDB lineage: Bacteria > Pseudomonadota > Alphaproteobacteria > Rhizobiales > Xanthobacteraceae > BOG-931. Next base: position 1,335 of record DATBAD010000064.1, on the reverse strand, counting down.
GCCGCGAAGCTGTCGAGATTTTCACGCCGGGTTCCGGACAGCGCGACGGTCGCGCCTTGAGCGTGCAATGTGCGGGCTATGGCGCCGCCGATGCTGCCGGTGGCGCCGGTCACCAAGGCTGTCTTGCCATTGAGTTCGAACATCTGGTCTGCCTCTCGCGCGGTCCTAGCCGCGCTCCGCTTTAAATCTCGCTACGTCGTCGGGCGTACCGATCGCGGACGCGGTCGCGCCATCGGCAATCCGTTTGATCAGGCCGGTCAGCACTTTGCCGGCGCCGATCTCATAAAATGTCGTCACGCCCGCTTGCGCCATGAACGCCACGGACTCGCGCCAACGCACAGTGCCAGTCACTTGTTGAACCAGGCTGCGCTTGATGTCTTCAGGCTGCGTGATCTGCCGCGCCAGCACATTGGCGACAAGCGGCACAACCGGTGCATTGATCGTGACCGACGATAGCGCCTCCGCCATGGCGTCGGCGGCGGGTTGCATCATGGGACAATGGAAGGGAGCGGAGACCGGCAGCATCATCGCGCGCTTCACGCCGCGTGTTTTGGCAATCTCGACGGCGCGTTCGACTGCCGCCTTTTCGCCGGACAGCACCACTTGGCCGCCGCCGTTGTCATTGGCCGCCGTACAAATGCCAACACTTGCGGCTTCCGCCGCGATCGGTTTGACGTCATCGAGTTCGATGCCGATCAGCGCCGCCATGGCACCCATACCAACCGGAACCGCCTTCTGCATCGCACGCCCACGGATGCGTAAAAGCTTCGCGGCATCCGCGACGGAGAAGGCGCGCGCGGCTGCGAGCGCCGAATATTCACCGAGCGAGTGGCCGGCGACAAAAGCCGCATCACGCGCCGGATCGATGCCGGCCTCCTGTTCAAGCACGCGCATCGTAGCCAGCGAGACCGCCATCAGCGCCGGCTGCGCATTTTCCGTCAAAGTGAGTTTGTCGGCGGGGCCGTTCCAAATGATGTCGCTCAGCTTTTCGCCAAGCGCGGCGTCAACTTCGTCGAAGACCTGACGTGCCGGCGCAAAGGCATCGGCCAACGCCTTGCCCATACCCACAGTCTGACTGCCTTGGCCGGGGAAAACGAACGCAACCGTCATATTCTTGATATCCGCCCCAAGTTTTACTGCGACGTTCTACTTGACCACGTTCTGCTCGCCCCCGTTCGGGCGTTTATGCGAAGCGGCGAAAGATACCGCCCTCACCGCGGTGTCAAGGCATGGACTTGGGTTCATGGACTTGGGTTCATGGACTTGGGTTCATGGACTTGGGTTCATGGACTTGGGTTCATGGACTTGGGTTCATGGACTTGGGTTCATGGACTT
>DATBAD010000063.1:0-1672 GCA_036271715.1 Xanthobacteraceae bacterium | reverse complement strand
GACTGGTCGAGCTTGATCTTGTCGAACGGGAAGGCGTGCAGCGTCGCCAGCGACGAATAGCCGGTGCCGAAATCGTCCATCGCGACCGAAATGCCCATCGCCTTCAGCTTGCGCAGGATATGCAGTCCGCGACTCTGGTCCGACATGATGGTCGATTCCGTGACTTCGACCTCCAGCCGAGACGGCGGCAGACCGGTCTCAAGCAGAATGCCGTGGATCATCTCGGCAAGGTCGTCGCGGTCGAACTGAACCGGCGAGAGGTTGACCGCGATGTTGCCGGGAATCTTGCCTTCGGCGGCGTCGCGGCAGGCCGCGCGCAGCGCCCATTCGCCCATGTCGATGATCGCTTCGGTTTCCTCGGCGAGCGGAATGAATTCGGCCGGCGAAACCATGCCGAGCTTGGGATGCTGCCATCGCATCAAGGCTTCGGCGCCGCAGATCTTGCCGTCATTGAGCGACATCTGAAGCTGATAGTTCAAAAACAGTTCCTGACGTTCGGCCGCATGTTCGAGATCGCGGGCGAGCGCGCGGCGCTTGCGGGCACCGTCGTCCATTTCGCGGCTGTACATGCTGATCGAGCCGCAGTTCTTGCTCTTGCCACGATGCATCGCGAGCTTGGCGTTGCTCAGCAACTGGTCGCGCTCGGGCGTGTCGGTCGGAAAGATAGAGAAGCCGATCGAGGCGGTAAGGTAGACGGCGTACCCCTGGACCGTGAACGGCTCCGAAAAAGCCTGCGAGACCCGCTCCGCAAACGCATGCGCATCGCCCGGGTGGTTGTCCGACGTCGTCAGCGCCAGGAATTCGTCGCCGCTTTGGCGCGCCAGGAATTCGCCCGGAGCAAGCTGCTTGCGCATGCGCTCGGCCACGTCAATCAGGAGCAGATCGCCGGCGCCATGACCGTAGAGGTCGTTGACGTTCTTGAAGCCGTCGAGGTCGATCGAGAAGGCGGCAAGCTTGTGCGCCTTTTCGTGGGCCTCGGCGCTGTCGAAGGCGAGCCGCTCGTTGAAGGCGATGCGGTTGGGCAGTCCCGTCATGGTATCGTTGAACGACAGTTGGTGGATGCGGTCGGCCGATTCCGTTCGTGAGCGCAGGTCGATGATATAGGTCGAAAAGCCGTTGCCGATGACGAGCAGAACGGCCGCGACCACGGCGATGCCAAGCGTATCGGCGGGCACGAGGTAAGCCGGCAGAATCACCGAGAGGTCCGGCACGGCCGCAGCCGAAGCGGTCAGCGAATAGTGCATGACACATATCATGAAGGCGAGCACGATGGCGGCACCATGACGGCACCAGCGCGTCACTGGACGGTTGGCGCGGTTGACGGCGAGCGCGCTCAAGCCGAGCCCGAGCACAAATGTCATGATTAGGCCGTAGGCGTTCCACTCCAAACTGCCCTTGATATGCCAACCTTTGAACCCCATCAGGTGCATGGCAAGGATTCCGATGCCCATGACAAGACCGCCGGCTTCCGGCGCGAGCACAAAGTGCCGGCTGCCGATTTCGAAGCCGACGAAACAGGCAACGACCGCGATGATCAGAACCGTGCCAGTGGCAATCGGCTCAAATCCGCTGACAAGCAAAGGATCGAGCGCCAGGATCGAGATGAAGGTCGAAGCCCACAGCGCAACTCCAGTGCCGACGGAAGCCATGAACAGCCAGCCGCGGCGGGTCG
>DATBAD010000062.1:0-279286 GCA_036271715.1 Xanthobacteraceae bacterium | reverse complement strand
GGTTGGTGACCTGCGCGAAGTTCTGCTTGAAATAGGTGAACAGCGATTTTGGCTTGTCCGACAGCGCCGAAATCGGCGTGTCGTTACCCATGGAGCCGACCGCTTCCTCACCGGTCGAAGCCATCGGCGTCATCAGGAATTTGAGATCTTCCTGCGTGTAACCGAAGGCCTGCTGACGATCGAGCAGCGACAGGTTGGAGATCGGCGCTTCGGTGGCGGTGCCTTGAAGGTCTTCCAGCACGATCTGCGTGCGGGTGAGCCATTCCTTGTAGGGATGTTTCTTCGCCAGCGTCGCCTTCAATTCTTCATCCGGAATGAGGCGGCCCTCGTCGAGGTCGACAAGCAGCATCTTGCCAGGCTGCAGCCGCCATTTCTTGACGATGTCCTTTTCCTCGATAGGGAGGACGCCCATTTCCGACGCCATGACGATGCGGTCGTCACGGGTGAGAAAATAACGCGCCGGACGCAAGCCGTTGCGATCGAGCGTGGCGCCGATCTGGCGGCCGTTGGTGAACGCGATTGCCGCCGGGCCGTCCCACGGCTCCATCAGCGCCGCGTTATATTCGTAAAAGGCGCGCCGCTCCTCGTTCATGAGGGGGTTGCCCGCCCAGGCTTCGGGAATCATCATCATCACGGCGTGGGAGAGCGAGTAGCCGCCCTGCACCAGGAATTCCAAAGCATTATCGAAGCAGGCGGTGTCAGATTGGCCTTCGTAGGAGATCGGCCACAGCTTGTTGATGTCCTGGCCGAACAGCGGCGACGACACCGACGCTTGCCGCGCCGCCATCCAGTTGTTGTTGCCGCGCAGCGTATTGATCTCGCCGTTATGCGCGACCATCCGATACGGATGGGCGAGCGACCACGCCGGGAACGTGTTGGTGGAGAAGCGCTGGTGGACCAGCGCCAGTGCGCTTTCGAAATCCGCGTCGTGCAGATCGGGATAATAGGCACCGAGCTGATCGGCAAGGAACATGCCCTTATAAATTAGCGTGCGGCAGGAGATCGAAACCGGATAATAACTCGACGTGCGGCGTTCGCGCGTCGAATAGAGCTTGCCGGAAATGGTTTTGCGCAGAATGTAGAGTCGGCGTTCGAACTCGTCTTCCGACGTGATCTTGCTGCCGCGGCCGAGGAACACTTGCATGTTCACCGGCTCGGTCGGCTTCACCGTTTCGCCGAGCGTCGAGTTGTCGGTCGGCACGTCACGCCAGCCGAGCACGGTCATGCCTTCGTCGGTTGCGGCGGCGACGTAAGTGTCCATGATCTCGCGGCGCCAAGCCTCATCGTGCGGCATGAACAGCGCGCCGACGGCGTAGTGTCCGGGCGCCGGTAGCTTGATGCCGAGTTCGGCGGCCTTTTTGGCGATAAACTTATGCGGCATCTGGATCAGGATGCCGGCGCCGTCACCGGCACGCGGGTCGGCGCCGACGGCGCCGCGATGCTCAAGATTGACCAGGATGGTCAGCGCGTCTTCGACGATCTTGTGCGACTTGCGGCCTTTGATATCGGCAATGAAGCCGACCCCGCAGGAATCCTTTTCCATCGCGGGATCGAACAGCCCGAAACCAGACGCGTTCACGGTCGCACTCGCGCCCATCACATACTCCCTGACGGAGCCTCGAGCCTCTCGTATCGAGGTCGCCTTGCGTATCCAGCCCTGCACCACCCCACGTTCCTCCCACTGCGTGGGAAGAAGGTCAGATCGCGCGCCCAAGGGCGAGCCACTTTCTTGGAGGCAACCTTCGTGCCGCTGGCCGTCGGTTGCTAGTTCACGTCGCCGCTGCCCGGTCCGCCCTCGCCACAGCGGCCGGAATGGGACAGCAATGCTGTCCTAAACGGAACATGGCAAACTTCAGGCACCTATACAAGCTTTAGGTGCCCGCCCAGCGTCTCTTTTCGCGCATGTCCATCTGTTCCAAGTGGACCATGAAGCGCGATTTTTCGCAATGGCGGAGCGGTGTTGGAATTGCACAAAGCGCGATCCCGGTTAGGTTCCTTCCGATGCATTTCGCCAGCGACAATACCGCGCCGATCGCGCCCGCCATTCTAGACGCTATCGTGGCCGCCAACACGGGTTATGCCCGCGGCTACGGCAATGACGATTGGACGGCGCATGTTGAGCGGCGCGTTGCCGAAATTTTCGAACATGAGGCATCTGTGTTCCTGGTTCCGACCGGGACGGCCGCCAATGCTCTGGCCTTGGCGCAGATGTCGCCGCCCTGGGGCGTCGTCTTTTGCCATACCGAGTCTCATATCCTGACCGATGAATGCGGTGCGGTGGAATCCTTCGGCAATGGATTGAAGCTCGTCGGGCTGTCCGGGGAAGACGGCAAGATCACGCCGGCCCTGCTTCAGCATGCGCTCGCCGGTTATGGCGGGCACAGCCCGCATCAGATGATCCCGTCCGCACTGTCGATCACCCAAGCGAGTGAGGCCGGCACGATCTACCGCGCCGACGAGATCGCGGCTTTGGGCGAAATCGCGCATGCGCGCGATCTTGCCGTGCATATGGACGGTGCGCGGTTCGCCAATGCGCTGGTCCGGCTCAACGTCACGCCGGCAGAGCTGAGCTGGCGGTCCGGGATCGATGTGCTCTCATTCGGCGCCACCAAAGGCGGCGCCATGGCGGCCGAAGCGGTGGTGATTTTCGATCCCGATCGTGCCCGCTTTTTCGGCGAACGGCGCAAACGTGCCGGGCACTTGTTATCGAAGCACCGCTTCATGGCCGCGCAATTCCTGGCCTATCTCGAAAACGATTGCTGGCTTGATCTCGCGCGGCACGCCAACGCCATGGCCGACCGGCTGGCGGAAAAGCTGACCGCGATTGGCTTTTCGCCAGTCTGGCCGGTCGAAGCCAATCTAATCTTTCTGATTATTCCGCGTGCGCTCGATGCGAAACTCAAAGCGGCCGGCGCCGCTTATTATGTGCGATCGAGCGAAAGCCTGGATATCGGCACGGACAATGTGCTGATCCGGCTTGTGACATCATTTGCCACCGAGGCGGACGACATCGAACGCTTTGTGACCCTCTGCGAAAAATTTTGACCGCGCCCGATTGTCACCCCGATTGCGCTTTTGCCTAGCGTCAGATCATAATGCGACGGACGGAGAGGGGATTGTCTTCGTGCGTGTGGGTCAGTTGAGTAGCGCGATTATTGTGATCGTGTCGGTAATGGCCGGTGTTCCGGCTTTTGCCGAGAATCCTTCGCCTCCACTGCCGCCGCTGCCTTCGACCGGCTTCGTGCCACCTTACGAAATCACGCGCATCGTCCGCGGAGCGGGGTTCGAGCCGCTGGCGCCGCCTTTGCGTGAAGGGACCACTTACGTCCTGCGGGCAACCGATTTCACCGGCGCTTTGATGCGTGTTGTCGTCGATGCGCATTCCGGCGCGATCCGTGATACCAATCGCATGATGTCCGGGCCCGGCAATTATCCGGTCGCCGACAGTGAAGCCGACAGTTCCATTGGTATGGCCTACCAAGAACCGTCCGAAGACCTGCCCGCTTCATTTATTGTATTGCCGGCGGGTTCTATGCCTTCAGCGATTGAAAACACGCCGGTTTCGACAATGCAGGCGCTTGTCGAAAATCCGCCTTTGCCGAGGCCGCGTCCGGCCTTTGCCGAACGCACGGCATCAGGTGTCAAAGGACCGGCCGCCAATCGGGCGAACGACTAAGTTTCGGCGAAATTCAAATCGCAAAAAACAAAAGCGCCCCGGAAATTCCAGGGCGCCCTCTGTTAGTCCTGAAGATCCGAAAGGCCGATTAGGCTGCCTTCTGGTTCTCGATTACGGTCGAGCCGTTCTCCGAACCATTAGCTTTGCCTTTGCCGATCGGAATCGTCCGCGGCTTTTTTGCCTCTGGGATCTCGCGCACGAGATCGACATGCAGAAGGCCGTTCTCGAGGCTCGCGCCCTTCACTTGCACGAAATCGGCAAGCTGGAACACGCGCTCGAAGCTGCGGGCGGCAATGCCCTGATAGAGCACTTCACCGCGCTTCTCGTCCTCCTTGGCGGTTTTCTCGCCACGGATGGTCAGCGTGTTCTCTTTGGCAACGATCGAAAGTTCCGGCTCATTGAAGCCGGCGACCGCTACCGAGACGCGATAGGCATTTTCGCCGGTCCGCTCAATATTGTACGGCGGATAACCAGGCGCCGCGCCGTCGAGTCCTTGGTCGAGCAGAGAAAAAAGCCGGTCGAAGCCGACGGTGGAACGATAGAGGGGAGCAAGATCGAAAGTTCGCATGGCATATCCTCCTTGAGCGACATGCGGGTGGTTCACCCAAGCGGGTCGAACCTATGAATACGCAGCCGGATGGCCTGCGCAGTTCCGATATGGGAATGGTTTTGACGGTCGCAAGAGGTCTCAAACATTTGATTTAGTTGTGAAAATATCGGCGGCACAAAAGCGGCTGCCGATTTATTCGACGTGACGCGCGGTTCCGGACTGCTATAAGCGGCCAGCAAAATTTGATCGCTGCTTGATATCTCCGCTTCAATGAAACTCGTTTCGATTCCCGCCAACCCGGTCCCCGACAACGTCGTCACGGGCGCGTTAAAAACGCCCGATGGCGCGACGCTTCGCTTTGCGCGTTGGCTGCCGCCGGCCGGGCGCCGCGGCACCGTGTGTATTTTTCAGGGCCGCAGCGAATGGATCGAGAAATATTTCGAGACCGTGCGCGATCTGCGGGCGCGGGGCTTTGCTGTCGCGACGTTGGATTGGCGCGGGCAAGGTCTCTCCGACCGTGCCTTGAGCGATCGCCGGAAGGGTTATGTGCGCAACTTTTCGCAATACGACACCGATCTCGAAACCTTCATGCGCGAGGTCGTGTTGCCGGATTGCCCGCCGCCGATTTTCGCGCTGGGCCATTCCACCGGCGCTACCGTTCTGATCCGTGCTGCCTCTCGCGGCCGCCGCTGGTTTGACCGGCTGGTACTAACCTCGCCGCTGATCGCGCTTGGTGGTGTCGATTACGCAAAAGGGATGGGGCCGCTCATTGTCCGCACTCTGCGGCTCGCAGGCTTCGGCTCAATGTATGTGCCGCGCTCGGACACCAGCACCGTCGAGTCGCGTCCCTTCGTTGGAAACATCCTCACCTCGGATCCGGTGCGTTATGCGCGCAACGCCGCGATCCTGGAGGCCGAGCCGATGCTCGCTCTCGGCGCGCCGACAGTGGCTTGGATGGACTCGGCGTTCCGCGCCATGGCGGCTTTGCGCGAACGCTCATATCCGACGCGCATCCGGCAGCCGATGTTGATCGTCGCCGGCGGCAACGACGCGATAGTGTCCAACGCCGCGATTGAGGATTTCGCGACCATGCTGCGCGCCGGTTCGCATCTCGTTGTGGTCGGCGCCCAGCATGAGATCCTTATGGAGCAGGACCGCTTCCGCTCGCAATTCTGGGCGATGTTCGACGCTTTCGTGCCGGGTACGCCGCTTTATTGAGGCGGAGCTTAATTGTTTAGAGTTCTTACTTATTCAACAGTTCCAGCGCTTGCGCGTGTACACGCTTGTCGCCCGCGGCGACAATACGGCCGCCGTCATACGCCTTGCCGTTTTCCCAAGTAGTGATAACGCCGCCGGCGCCCTCGATGATCGGGATCAGGGGCTGGACATCGTACGGCTTTAGCTCGGTCTCGATGAGGAGATCGATATGTCCTGCGGCGAGCACGCAATAGGCATAGCAATCGCCGCCATAGCGCGACAGCCGCACGTCATCTTCGACACGGACGAAACGTTGCCGGTCCGGCTCGCGCATCAGCAGCGGACTGGTCGTGCACAGCACGGCTTCCTTCAGCGACGCGCAGGGTCGCACATGGAGTTCGCGATCGCCGGCCGGGCCGCGATAGCGGGCGCCGCGCCCGTCGCCGGAAAAAAGCTCGCGGGTGAATGGCTGATGCATCACCCCGTAGATCGGCTCGCCGCGGCGCGTCAGCGCTATCAAGGTGCCCCAGACCGGCATGCCGCAAATGAAGGATTTGGTGCCGTCGATCGGGTCCAGCACCCAGACATATTCGGCGTCTGGTTGGTCGGAACCGAATTCCTCGCCGATCACGCCATGTTCCGGGAAGGTCCGCTTGATCAGAGTCCGCATAGCGGCCTCGGCGGCGCGGTCGGCCGCCGTCACCGGATCGAAGCCACCAGAGGGACTCTTATTTTCCACCCCGAGTGCGCTGCGAAAAAACGGGCGGATGGTCTCGCCCGAAATAGTGGCTAGCTCGTCGACGAAAGCGGAGAAATCAATGGCCGTCATAGCGAGCCTCAGCGGTTTCGCTTTCGAGTATCGGACAGCGCGTTAATCGGCAACCAGCGGCAATCGGTGTTGCAGGGCAGCCACGGTAGGGAACAACTGCTATGCAGTAGCGGCATTATGCCCATTCGCGGCTCCCGCCACAAATTTGTGCATAAATTGTCATGGTTCTATCTAATTGAAATAACTATGTAATTTTTGTTCCGCCGGTGCGGTTCAGGTCGTTGAACCGTAATCAGCGGCAAATCCTTGGGAAAACTGTCCGGCGGATAGGTCAGTGGCCCTTGTAATTTGTGCGCCGCAGTGTATCTTATTGCAGTGCGGTAACGAGAGGTTCCCTTTTGTTACCGTCGCCCTCCTTGGGCGTTTCCTCCCTAGACTTGGGCCGCTCCCGCAAGGTGAGCGGCCCTTTTTCTTAGTAGTTCTTAGTAGCGGCCTATTACGGTCTGGCGTTCGTTTTGACGCTATTCGGCTGCAGCGCGGTAGGGCCGCAATTCCTCGAGCGGGATTTCGGCCAAGCGGTCGGCCAGAATTTCAAATTCCTGGGCGAGCCTGCCAAACGAGGCCGAGCGCTCATAGCGCCGCTCATCCATATAAAGTGCGCGGTTGATCTCAAGCTGGATCGCGTGCAGCCCGGCAGTCGGATTGCCGTAATGCTCGGTAATGAAGCCACCAGCATAGGGCTTGTTGCGACTGACCGCATAGCCGAAGTCGCGCATGCATTGCTCGATCGTCTCGGCGATGACACCGACACAGCTCGTGCCGTAGCGATCCCCAAGGACGAGATCGGCGCGCGGGCGCTCGTCGCGGCCGCCGGTGCTCGACGGCATGGAATGGCAATCGACCAAGATGGCGGCGCCAAAATCGCGCTGGAGTCGCATGAACAGCCGCCGCAAAGCGCGGTGATAAGGCTTGTAGAGCCCGTCGATCCGCCGCAGCGCTTCGGTCACCGCTATACGCTGGTCGTAGATTTCCTGCGCGTCGCCAACAACGCGCGCCACTGTGCCAAGCCCGCCGGCAACCCGCATCGATCGGGTATTGGCAAAGGACGGCAATCGGCCGTCGAACATCCGCGGGTCGAGTTCGTAAGGTTCGCGATTGACGTCGACATAGCAGCGCGGGAAATGCGCGCGCACCAGCGGGTGGCCGCGCGCCACGACGCCCTCGACCAACTCGCCGACAAAACTATCCTCCGATCGGCGCAGGGTCTGCAGGTCGAGCCGTGACGTATCCAGGAAAGCCTGGGGATAGATGCGTCCGCTGTGGGGGGAATTGAAAAGGAGCGGCCCCCGACACTGCGCCGGCTCGATGACCTCAAACGGGGGATCGAATTCGCCTTCGATGTCGGACATGGCTGGCTGGGAGGCATTCTCCGCGACATCAATGCGTAGCTTGTGGCTGCGGCCCTTGTCTATAGGACTCCCGGTCCCGCGGCTTCACTATCCCCTGGGGGAGCTTTGGAGACGGGCACCGCCCAGATATTGAGCTTCCTTTCACCTCATATTTACCCTCCATGCCGCTTATGGAATGAAGGGGGCCGGCGGAAGCCGGATCAAAAACATCCATGTCCAAAATCCTGCTAGCGGAAGACGACATCGACATGCGCCGGTTCCTGGTCAAGGCGCTGCAGAATGCCGGCTTCGATGTGATTTCCTACGATAACGGCCTTTCGGCATATCAGCGGCTCCGTGAAGAGCCGTTCGAATTGCTGTTGACCGATATTGTGATGCCGGAAATGGACGGCATCGAGCTCGCTCGCCGCGCTGCGGAACTCGATCCCGATATCAAGATCATGTTCATTACTGGCTTCGCCGCGGTTGCGCTCAATTCCGATTCCGCGGCGCCCAAGCACGCCAAAGTGCTGTCGAAGCCGATCCATCTGCGCGAACTCGTCAACGAAGTGCAGAAAATGCTGGCGGCCTAGTCAAGGCCGTCCATCTCCCGACACGTAACTAATCTAGCGCCGCCGCTGCGATGTTCGCGCGCGATTTGCCGCCTTATCGCGTTCAGCGCATATAAATGCGGACGCAGACACGAGGTGAAGGGGAGACGCTGATGCACGCCGAGAAAATCAAATACGCCATGGGATCGCTCACCGCCGAAGGTGCGCTGGTCTATGACGATAAAGTCTCCGGCAAGCGTCCGGCGCTGCTGATGGCGCCGAATTGGCTGGGCATGACCGACAAGGCGATCGAGCGCGCGAAACTGCTCGCCGGTGATCGCTACATCGTTTTTGTCGCCGATATGTATGGCGCCGGCACGCGTCCGGCGGATTTCGGCCAGTGTGCCGGACTAGCAAATCCCTTGCGCGCAGATGCCATCGAGCAGCGTGCGCGCATTCGCGCAGCCTATGACGCCATGCTTGCCGAGACCTCGCGGCGCAATCTGACCAACGGGCGTGTCGCTGCAGTCGGCTTCTGCTTCGGCGGCGGCAATGTGTTGGAACTGGCCCGCGACGGCGTTGATATCGCAGCCGCGGTTTCGATTCACGGCGACCTGATCACCGTGAAAGCGGCAGAGAAGGGCGCGGTAAAAGCGCATCTTCTTGTCACCCACGGCGCGCCGGATCCGGTTGCTCCGAAAGAGCAGCGTGACGCCTTCGAGAAGGAAATGGATGCCGCCGGCGCGAAGTGGCAGATGCTGACTTTCTCAGGTGTCATTCACGCCTACACCGACCAAGGCGCAGATGTGCCGGGCATCGCCGGTTGGAATGAGCCGGCGACGCGGCAGACTTATACGCTCACGCATCAGTTCATCGCTGATGCTTTTGCCGGACAGCTGTAAAAGCGCTTACGAGACTTTCAGCAGAATCTCGGCCACCCATTGCGGCTGGTCGATCATCACGTCATGGCCGGTATTGTCGTTGACGAAGGTCTGCCAGCTCGTATCGGCCTTGCATTCCGCCAGCGCCCTGTCGAAAGCGGCTTGCGGATATTTTGGCGCGCGGATGTAGGTCTTTTTCGCAACGGCGTCGCGCTTGCCGGTGAGCTTGATGACCTGCATCGCCGGCCCGTTCGGCTGCTGCGATAATTTCGAATCGATCCAGGCGTAGTCCTTTTCGTTCTGCGAAAACGCTTTTGCCGACGGCGGTTTGCGGCCGGGCTCGCCTTTGGCCATCGAATCTTCCATGGCCTTGCGGCTGAATTCCGAAATGTAGTCGGTGCCCTTCTCGCCATCATGCGGCTTGAAGGCGTCGAGCCAGACGATGGAGCCGACACGATCGTGAATCTGTTCCAGCGCGCCCGACGCCGGCCAGCCGCCGAAGGAATGGGGCACCAGACAAACGTCTTTGAGATCTTCCCAATTCACCAGGTTGACGATGTCGGTGATCTGGGTGTCGAGATTGATGTCTTTGCTGAGCAGATGCGAGCGATCGCCATTGCCGGTGAGCGATGGCGCGTAGACCTTGTGGCCGTGACCTTCGAGAATGTCGGCGACGCGCCGCCAGCACCAGCCGCCGTGATAGGCGCCGTGGATCAGTATAAATGTCTTGCGTGTGTTCGTCTGCGCCATAGCCTGTATTCCGCCAAGTGCGGTCAGTCCGGCGGCGGCTGTGCCAAGCGCAACGCGGCGTGTGACCGAGTGATCCTGCATGATGTCCTCCTTTTTTGTTTCTTCTAAAGCTTCTGTTCAGTGTTTATTTTAGTGTTTTTTGCGCATCTCGCCTGACGAATTCACGGTGGCATGCAGATTGCGCGCAAATTCCACCGCGCCATAAACCGCCATATCAGGCGCGGTCTTTACATACTCTTTGACGCCGTAGATTGCCGGGCGCGGTGCTTTGAGGATTGCGGCGCACAGCGTCTCCACCGCGGTATCGAGCTTAGCCGCCGGCACGACATCGCTGACAATGCCAAAGCTCAAAGCACGCTCCGGCGTGATCTCTGCGGTCGAGTAGACAAGATAACTAATCGCTTTGCGTGGCAGGCGGTCGATAAAGGACGACATCACCATGGTCGGCAGGATGTTGTGCGCCATTTCCGGCACCTGGAAGACTGCCTTGTCGCTCGCCAGCGTAATATCGCAGGCCGCAGCGATAGCGCAGCCGAAGCCGAGCGCGCGGCCTTGTATGACGGCAATGATCGGCACCTTCGCATTGCGCATCGCGCCGTAGCAGTCGAATACCACGTCGCTGAAAGCGCGGCGCTCATAGGCATCCGGATTATTCGTCGGCGCGGCACCCATCACCGCGCGGCCGACGCAGAAGTCTGCGCCCGCGCCGCGCAGCACGACGACGCTCGAAGTTTTCTCCGCGCCCGCGATGATGCCGGTCAGTTCGGCGACCATCTCATCGCTTACGGCGTTGCCGCGGTCCGGCTGGTTCAAGGTCACGCGCAAGATCGGACCGTCTTGCTTGGTCAAAATATCAGTCATGATGGCTCCGGTTGTTATTGATTTGGCTTAACCGAAATCGGCGGCGAACGACACGCGATGGTTGTGATTTTTGGGTCGTTATGCTAGGGATTCAAGCGAGGGTGGGTTCAGCAAGATAGCGCATCTTGAGCGGGCGCGTGCAGCGAAATTTGGCCTGCATGCGATTGTCCGTTTTGGGTGCTAGCGTCTCATGCCGGCTTAACTGAGCGACCTGAGGTTATGCCGTGCGACTGCTTGCGGGTGTGTGTCTTATTCTCATTGGCACGGCGCAGATCGCTGCTGCGCAGACTCCACCGCCAAATATCCCTGCCCAAAGCGTTCCGCCCGTGTACGCCGCGACCCAAGGCAATTCCTGGTCGGCCGCGTCGGGGCAAAGCGTCGTCGCGCAAAGCCCCTGGTATATTGAGCTCAGCGGCGGCGGTATCTGGCGGATGGATTCGAGCAGATCGACCACGTTCTATGGTACGCCTGGACTCGGCCTTGGCGCTCTTGTGGTGGTGACCGGACCAGGAACCAACACGGTCACGTTTGATCCAGGCTATACCTTCGATTTTGGACTTGGCTATCGGCTGCCGCACGGATTGCGTGTCGAAGTCGAAGGTGGCTATGCACATTACACGTTGTCGAGCGTGAGTCCGTTGAACACGAACGGTGCGCTTCCGTTTCTGAATGGGAACAAGCTTACGCTGACATCCGGCGGCAACGTTGACCAATATGCGGTCACGTTGAATGCCTTTTACGATGTACCGATCTCCGGTGCATTCCGTACATCGGGGCGGGCGCCGGCGCGAATTACTCGAACGTCGAAGACGCTCATTTTGTCGGCCCGGATGTCACCTTTAAAGAAGGTGGCGGTAATGGGAGGAACGCAGTCTTCCTCGCTGAAGTGGGCATCGCATTCGCACTTGATGCTAAATGGACGGTGGTACCGGCTTATCGATTTGAAAAAGTCTTCACCAGCGGCAATTCTTTTGACAACAACGATCACATTTTCAAGCTCGGCGTTCGTTATTCGCCCTGAGCTTTTCCGTTTGAACTCTTCGCCGATTGCATCGCCCGCCAGATTTTCTCCGGCGTCGTCGGCATGTCCATATGGGTGACGCCAAATTCCGCGAGTGCGTCGACCACGGCATTGACGACGGCGCCGAGCGCACCGGTGGTGCCCCCTTCGCCGGCGCCGCGGACGCCGAGCCGGTTGGTCGGCGTCAGCACTTCGCTGATATCCGTGATGAAGGACGGCAGGAGATCGGCGCGCGGCATGACATAGTCCATGAACGAGCCGGACAAATACTGACCCTGCTCATCATAAGCGCAGAGTTCCCATAGGGCCTGGCCGATGCCTTGTGCGGCGCCACCATGGGTTTGGCCGTCGACCACCATCGGATTGACCGCGCGCCCGACGTCGTCGATCGCGGTATAGCTGACAAGCTTGAGCGCGCCGGTGTCGCGGTCGATCTCGACCTCACAGACATGCGCGCCATACGGGAAGCCAAGCTGCAAGGTGGTTTCATCGCAGGTCGCATCGAGCGTTCCCGCCAAATCCTCCGGCAGGTTCTTGCCCTCGGCAGCGGTTGCCGCGACATCGAAAATTCCGACCGAGCGATCGGTGCCTTTGATCGCAAAGCGGCCATCGGCAAAGGCGATATCGTCGGCATCGGTCTCGAGCATATGGGCCGCGATCTTGCGGGCCTTCTCGATGATCGCGTCCGACGCCTTGCCCATGACGATGCCGGCAAGCCGCATCGAGCGTGCAGAATGCGAGCCGCCGCCCTCCTTGACGATGTCGGTGTCGGCCTCGAACACATGCACATCGTCGAATGGCACGCCGAGCCATTCGGCGACGCATTGCGCAAATGTCGTTTCGTGGCTTTGCCCACTTGAGAGCGTGCCGACGACCACATCGACACGGCCTTGCGGATGCACCGTGATATCGGCGCGCTCGCGCGGATAGCCGCCGGTGGTTTCGAGATAACAGCACAGCCCGATGCCGCGAAGCTTGTTGCGCTTCCGCGCTTCGGCGCGTCGCTTCTTGAAGCCCTTCCAATCGCCAAGGTCCATCGCGCGCTCCATCAGTTCGCGATAGGTGCCGTTGTCGTAGGTGATGCCTTGCGGGTTCTTGTAAGGGAACGCGGACGGCGGAATAAGATTGCGCCGCCGCAGCGCGACGCGATCGAAGCCGTGTTCAAGCGCTGCTTTGTCGATCAATCGCTCGATGACATAGATCACCTCGGGCCGGCCGGCGCTGCGATACGGTGTCGTCGACATCGTGGTCGAAAGCACCGCGCGCGCATGGATATGCGACACCGGAATACGATAGCCAGCCGTGACCAGGCCGACACCTTTGACTAACGGCACATAAGATCCGCTGTACGAGCCGACATTGCTGAGGTTGGACGTGCGCAACGCCAAGAACCGGCCATCGGCATCGAGCGCGAGCTCTGCGCTCACCGTGAGATCGCGGCCCATATAGTCGGTGATCATCGCTTCATGACGTTCGGCGGTCCATTTCACCGGCCGCCCAATACGCCGTGAACCCCAGGCGACCATCGCAAATTCGGGAAAGAAACTATTTTTCGTACCGAAATTGCCGCCAATCTCATGCGCAATGACGCGGACCACGTCCTGCTCCACGCCGAGGATGCGCGCCAATTCGCGCTTCTGGCGCACGATGCCGCCTGAGCCGGCATAGAGCGTGTAGCGTCCGGTGTCTTTGTCGTAGATGCCGACCGCGGAGCGCGGCTCCATCGGCACGCCGGTAACGCGGTTGATCCAGGTGTCAAGCCGCGTGACGTAAGCGGCGTTGGCAAAAGCCTCGGCGACGGCTTTGGCATCGCCGACCTCCGCATCGATCAAGACATTCGGAATATCGTCGTAGAGCTGCGGTGCACCCGGTGCGACGGCGTCTTTCGCATCGATGACAACAGGCAGCGGCTCGTATTCGACCACGATCTTTTCGGCAGCGTCTTTCGCGGCCGCGATGCTTTCGGCAATAACAAAAGCGATGCCGGTTCCGACATGACGCACGCGGTCGGTCGGCAGCATGTAATGCGGCGCAACCGGCACCGGCGAACCGTCGCGATTGTGCAGCACGATGTCGGGCGCCGTACCGGGGGCAGCGAGGTGAGGAATGTTGTTGAGCCCGTCGGCGCGCGCGTCCTCTCCGGTGAGGACCGCGATGACGCCTGGGACGGCGCGTGCGGCGGTCGTATCGATCCCACGGATCAAGGCATGCGCATGCGGCGCGCGATGCACGGCGCTATACGCCTGGCCGGGGAAATTGTAGTCGTCACTGTAGCGGCCGCGGCCGGTGAGGAGGCGCAAATCCTCCTTACGGCGCACCGCTTTACCAATACCTTCCTGCATGAATCCGGCCCAGCCCGACGAAGGGCGGCGATACTCTCATAGGGCAAGGGTAAGGGCTAGTACGGACACTGCGCCCGTAATGGCGTGAACGCGATCGTAAGAAGTCCCGCCTAAACCGGACCGATGGCCTCAAAGGCACACAGCCGTAAAGGTCGCGTTAATCATGAGCCGAATGGAGCAATCATGAAGCTCCCGCGCCGTCTGTTTCTGCAATCCATCAGCGCCGCCGCCGCGGCGTCGGCCCTGCCGCACTTCGCCGCCGCCTCGGATTATCCGACGCGCCCAGTCCGCATGATCGTCGGCTTTCCGCCCGGCGGCGTGACCGATCTCGGCGCGCGTATCTTCGGCGAGTGGCTGGCGCAGCGCCTCAATCAACCGTTCGTCGTCGAGAATAAGCCCGGCGCGAGCACACAGCTTGCGGCGGAGACGGTCGTTCATGCGCCGGCCGACGGCCATACGCTGCTGATGGCCTCGTCGACCAATGCGATCAATGTCGCGCTCTATGAAAAGCACAATTACGACTTCATCCACGACATCGATCCAGTCGCCGGCGTTGCGCGCTTTCCACTGGTGCTCGAAGTGCATCCGTCCTTGCCGGTCAAAAATGCCGCTGAACTGATCGCTTATGCCCGGGCTAATCCCAACCAAATCACTTTGGCTTCGTTCGGGACCGGCACCGCGGGCCATCTCGCCGGTGAGCTCTTCAAGATGATGGCCGGCATCAAGATGACGCACGTGCCCTATCGCGGGTCGGGGCCGATGTTGGTCGACCTGATGGCAGGGCAGGTGCAGGCCGCCTTCGATAATCTGCCCTCGTCGATCGAACAAATCCGGTCGGGGAAGTTGCGGGCGCTCGCTTTGACGACGGCGACGCGTCTAGACCTCTTGCCCGATGTTCCGGCGCTGAAGGAAACTTTGCCCGGCTACGAGGCCAGTGCCTGGATCGGCCTCGGCGTTCCCGCAAATACACCGAACGAGGTAACAGCCGTTCTCAACAAGACGGTCAACGAAGGCCTTGCCGACCCGCAAATCAAGGCCCGCGTGGCTAATCTGAGCGCGGTGACCCTGTCGGGCTCACCCGCCGATTTCGGCCGGCTTATCGCCGAGGATGTTGCCAAATGGACGCGGGTCATCCGCGCCGCCGACATCAAGCCCGAGCAGGGTTGATCGGCGGTGCTTGGTCTGTTGTCGGCTGAGCTTGCCCGTGACACCATTGGATCGTTGGGTGGTGACGGGTCGAGCGTATTATGCCGCGAAGGAAGTTCCCCTGGGCGTCCTTATCTGATGAGGAACTGTTGGAGGTCCGTCTCAAGGACCTCAAGGTCACTGTCGAAGGCACGTGGCTCGAAAAGTGTCTGCGTGCGCTCAATGAGGAACTCGACGAGCACCGCATCCGGGTGCGGCCGCATGCCTGGATTTCGAGCGAGTGGTTTTCTCCCGAGAATACCCCCGGTATCGCCATCCCATTCTTTTTGGCGCACCCGCGGCTGATGCAGCTCGAAAAGAAAATGATGTTCGAAGTCGAGGGCGGCACGGTCACCGACTGCATGCGCATTCTCCGGCACGAATGCGGACACGTAGTGACGCATGCCTATCTGCTTCATCATCGCCGCCGCTGGCAGCAATTGTTTGGTCCGTCGTCGCGCCGCTATCCGCGTTACTACCGTCCGAACCCGGCGAGCCGCAATCACGTCCAGCATTTGCGTCTGTGGTACGCGCAAAGCCATCCGGATGAGGACTTCGCCGAGACCTTCGCGGTGTGGCTGCGGCCGCGCTCGCAATGGCGGACGCGTTACGCCGGCTGGCCGGCGCTCAAGAAACTCGAATATGTCGACGAATTGATGGGGGAGATCGCCGGCAAAAGGCCGGTGCTGGTGAATCGTGAGAAACTCGATCCGCTGAATACGCTCACGCAAACGCTCGGCGATTACTACAAAAAGAAACGCTCGCTTTATATCGTCGATACGCCGCGAACTTACGACCGCGATCTGCGGCGGCTGTTTTCGGACGATCCGAAATATCGACGCCGCGAGGCCGCGTCATTGTTCATCCGGCGCAACCGGGCGACCGTGCGTGAGCTCGTTTCGAAGTGGACAGGTGAATATCAGCTTACTTTCGACGCAGTGCTTGATGATATGATTCAGCGCTGCCGTGAGCTCGATTTGCGCGCGGTCGGTCCCGAGCGGCAATTACTCATGGAATTCACGATCTTGCTGACGGCCAAAACCATGCACGCTTTGTTTGGTACGTCGCGGCGAAAATGGATCGCGCTATGAAACGGCTTCGCGTCCTAGCGCTCGTTCATCCGGATCTCGTTCCTCCGGAATCGACCAAAGGCCATAGCGAGCAAGAAATCAGCAATTGGAAGACCGAATACGACGTGGTGTCGACGCTGCGCGCCGCCGGCCACGAGGTTCATCCACTTGGTGTGCATGACGAACTGCGGCCGATCCGCGAGGCGATCGACTCTTTCAAACCCGACGCCGTGTTCACGCTCATCGAACAGTTTCAGGGCGAGGCGATTTACGATCAGAATGTCGCCAGTTATCTGGAATTGTCGCGCATGCCCTATACCGGCTGCAATCCGCGCGGCCTGATGCTGGCGCGCGGCAAGGATCTTTCAAAAACGCTAGTCAACTATCACCGCATTCCGGTGCCGGACTTCGTGGTCTTTGCGAAAGGCCGCAAGGTGAAACGGCCGTCGCGTTTGGCGTTGCCTCTGATCGTCAAAAGCGTGAATGAGGACGCGTCCTGGGGTATCTCGCAAGCTTCGGTCGTCGATACCGATGAAAAACTCGTCGAGCGCGTGACTTTTATTCACGAACGCATCGGCACGCCGGCGATCGCCGAGCAATATATCGAGGGCCGCGAGATCTATGTTGGTATTCTCGGCAATGAGCGGCTGATCGTGCTGCCAGTCTGGGAACTGCGTTTCGAGAAAATGGCGGACAGTGATTGGCCTATCGCCACCGAGAAGGTCAAACACGACGCCGACTATCAAAAGCGCCGCGGCATCAAGCATGGGCTGGCGAAGGATCTCGCTCCAGAACTAGCCAGCCGTATTCAAAATATGGCCAAGCGCATTTACCGTACGCTCGAATTAGACGGCTACGCGCGCATCGATTTCCGGCTCACCGCCGATGGCACACCCTATTTCCTCGAGGCCAATCCCAATCCTGAAATCGCCGAAAGCGAAGAATTCGCCACTGCGGCGAAGCATATCGGCATCGAGTATCCGGATTTGCTGCAGCGGATCGTTGCGCTCGCCATCCGGCGCGGGCCTCCGAGCGCAGCCGCCGCTTAGGCGGCTTTCTTGTCGCGCGGGCCGCGTGGCCTATGCGCCGCTTCTTGCTTCGCTGCGCGATGGTCGTGGCCGCCTCTGTGCGTGACTCGGCTCTCTTTGCGGCTTTCGTGTTTGTGCTGTGTGTGACGGTCCGCTGTACTGCTCGGCTTGTGCACAATGCTGCCGACCGGCTCGTCGTCAGCTACTGTCGCATCGTTATCGGCCGGCTCGTCCAATCCGAGTTCATCAAGCTTGGCTTGCACCGACTGTGTCTGCTCCGATTGCTTCTGCTCGACATCGGCGTAAGCGGGCCTGTTGCGGCAGGGCAGGCGGCCGACAAATGTCAGCGCATTACCATCGACGGGGATGTGGCGCCAAGCATCGACTGAAAGTCCGGTGACACGCACGACATAATTCCGCGTCTCGCGCGGCAGGTCGCCGCGGCGCAGCAACCAATCCATGACGCGGCGTGGGCCGGCATTGTAGGCGGCGGCTACAAAACCGAGATTGCCGAATTGCATCCGCAGCTCGCGCAGCAGACGCGCGGAAGCGGGCAGGGCCTGCATCGGATCGAACGGATCCGCGAGCCCTTTTTCCACGGCCACTTTGGGCATGAATTGCGCGATGCCCTGCGCACCCTTTTTGCTGACGTCGTCGGCTTTCAGCCGGCTTTCCTGCCAGATCAGATTGGCGAAGAAGGGAACGGGAAGATCGTTGCTCTCCGCCGAGGTGTAGAGAGCGTCGCAGAGATCGTTCATCGAAATCGGGGTGGGTTGATTGATGGCTTCGTCCGCATCGGCGGCGATCGCGGCATCGAAATTCGGATCGGCGGAGGCGACAACCGCCAAACGGCCGTTCATCAGATCGGGATGCAAATCTTCGATGATGGAAGGACGCGACTGGTCCTTGGTGACGGCGACGCGATCTTCGCGGAAAGCGGATTCGAAAGACGATGGCTTTTGCACATCCGTGTTCTGCTCGTTCGTCTTTTGCTCATTCGCGGCCATCGTAAGACGGTCGCCACGCGCTGTGGACGATTCGATCAGCAGTGCCGGCGGGTTCTCGAAACCCTCATCGGCGAAGCGCATGGCGATAAGCGACGAAAACTCGGGCTCCGGTGCAGCGTCGATCGTGCAAAGCAGAACGATCGCAAGCGCAAGCAGTGAGCGCATTGATCCCCCTCACGGACTCAAACTGCCGCCACGCGTCGGCGCGGCGCATGCCATGGTTAATGAAAGATTTCCCCTCGACTGCTTCCGGAGATGCCCGTTCAAGGGGGCAGCTTTTTGAACGGATTGTGGAGTGCGTAAGGCGAATTGTGGCAGCCCAGCCCAACCGGAACCTTGGAATCGTTCTAGCCTACTTGCGCATTAGCCTCAGAAGTCGGATAATTAGTTACGGGCGCGACCAATTCTCACAATGGGCGACGCTTGTTCGGGAGGTCTCGCCAATGGATCAAAGCGTATCTGAGACACAAAAAACCAGTCTCAAGCCGGCCCAGCAACGGGCCGATGCCGCGCTGTCTTACCAACCGGGCTTCGGCAATAATTTCGTTTCCGAGGCGGTCGCCGGCGCGTTGCCGGTCGGGCGCAATTCGCCGCAAAGGCCGCCGCACGGACTTTATGCCGAACTGATTTCCGGCACGTCGTTTACCACGGCGCGCGCGGAAAACCGCCGCACCTGGACTTATCGCATCCAGCCCTCTGTGGTGCACCGGCCGTATGCGCGGACCGAGAACGGTCTGATGCGCAGCGCGCCGTTCAACGACGCCGATGCGACGCCGACGCAATTGCGTTGGAGCCCGCTTCCGATCCCGCGCGAGCCAACCGATTTTGTCCAAGGCATCGTCACGATTGGCGGCAACGGCGACGTCGCGACACAGATCGGCATGGCAGTACACATTTATGCCGCCAACCGCTCGATGACCGATCGTTATTTCTATAACGCCGACGGCGAGATGCTGATCGTGCCGCAGCAGGGCCGCGCGCGCTTTGTCACCGAGCTTGGCGTGATCGACGCCTCACCCGGCGAGATCGTGATCATTCCGCGCGGCCTGCGGTTGCGTGTCGAACTACCGGATGGACCATCGCGCGGTTATATCTGCGAGAACTACGGCATGAATCTGCGCTTGCCGGAACTCGGGCCGCTTGGCTCGAACGGGCTCGCCAATGCGCGCGATTTTCTGGCGCCGGTCGCTGCTTTCGAAGACACCAAGGGCAAATGTGAGATGGTGTCGAAATTCCAGGGTAACCTCTGGGCCGCCGAGATGGATCACTCGCCCCTCAATGTCGTTGCCTGGCATGGCAATTTCGCGCCGTACAAATATGATCTTGCGCGCTTCATGGTGATCGGCACCGTGAGCTTCGATCATCCCGATCCGTCGATCTATAGCGTGCTGACAGCGCCGTCGGATGTGCCCGGCACCGCGAATATCGACTTCGTGATCTTCCCGCCGCGTTGGCTGGTCGGCGAAGACACGTTCCGGCCGCCGTGGTTCCATCGCAACGTCATGACCGAGTTCATGGGCTTGCTGCTTGGGGCCTACGACGCCAAAGCCGAAGGCTTCTTGCCGGGCGGCGCCAGCCTGCACAATTGCATGACCGCGCACGGCCCGGATGCTGAGACTTGGGAACGCGCGACCAATGCGGAGCTCAAGCCGCACAAGATCGAAAATACAATGGCGTTCATGTTCGAAAGCCGCTACGCGATGCGGCTCACGCGCTATGCCATTGAATCGTCGGAGCTGCAGCACGATTATTTTGAAGGCTGGCAGGGTCTTGATAAGCATTTCTCCGGCAAGTAACGGTATAGAATAGCGCGATCATGGCGGCGCCCTTGCATATTGCGATCATTGGCGGCGGCATCGGCGGTTTGTTCACCGCCAATGCGCTGATCGCTCATGGCTTCAAAGTCAGCATTTACGAACAGGCGCCCGCGCTCGGCGAAATCGGCGCCGGCGTATTCATCACGCCGAACAGCGCGCGGCATCTGCAGCGCGTCGGGCTCGGTCCGGCGATGGAGAAATACGGGGCGCGCGTCGGTCCGACCTCGCAGTATTACCGCCACGACGGCACTCCGATCGCGCCGGTTCGTGTCACCGACTCTTCGGGCTGGAACGCGACGTTCGGCATGCACCGCGCCGACTTCATCACTTTCTTATCGGAAGCCTTGCCAAGCGATGTCGTGCATTGCGGTTATCGTTGCACCGGCTTTACCGAAGCAGACGATCGCGTGCGTCTTTCTTTTGCTAATGGCGAGACCGTAGAAGCCGACATCGCCGTCGCCGCCGACGGTATCCATTCGACGCTGCGTCCTTTCGTGACGCCGGTGTCGACGCCGGTGTTCTCCGGGTCGGTCGCCTACCGCGGCACCCTTCCGCATGAAAAAGTGCCGCAGTGGCCGACCGGCGTGTGGCAAATGTGGCTCGGCAAGGGCAAGCATTTCCTGGTCTTCCCGCTGCGCGCGGGCAAAATCATCAATTATGTCGGCTTCGTTCCGGCCGATCAGGAGATGAAAGAATCCTGGACCGCGCCGGGCGATCCCGATGCATTGCGCGCGGAATTCGCCGGCTGGGATCCGCGAATTGGGGCGCTGCTCAAGGAAGTGCAGCAGACCTTCCGCTGGGCGCTTTATGACCGTGATCCGTTGACGGTCTGGACGCGTGGGCGGCTTACGCTTCTCGGCGATGCGGCACATCCGATGCTGCCGCATCTCGGCCAAGGCGCCAATCAGTCGATCGAGGACGGCATGGCGCTCGCCGTTATTCTCAAACAATACGGCCGAGACCGCGCGTCCGAAGCGTTGCATGTCTATGAAAGCCTGCGCCGTGAGCGCGTCGGCCAGGTGCAGCGCGGAGCGCGTGAGAACGGGATGCGTTACGACTCGGCTTATGGCGATCTCGGCGTTCGCGACGCCGAACTCACGGCGCATGCCGAATTCCGCCGCAAGCTCTATGATTATGACGTGGTGCCCGTGGCGCAGTCGGCGGCCACGGCCGCGCTCGGCTAGCCTTCGATTTCCTAGAGCATTGCAGCGGGTCAAATTGCCACGCCGGATATGGCGCGGCGCTCGCCCTTTTGCGGCATGACATCGGGGCGCGCAGGCCTGTAGGCTATGTCAGAGAGGCCGACAAAAACTCGGCCCGAAAGGGAGGACGCCGTGAACCGACTAGCCGTCGCCGGTGCGATGTTTATTGCCGTGGCGCTTGGCGCATCTCATTTCGCTTCGGCCGACGACTATCCAAACCGGCCGATCGTGCTGATGATCCCGCTGCCGCCCGGCGGCACCAATGACATCATGGCGCGCTCGGTTTCCGACAAGATGAGTGCCGCGCTCGGCCAGAAGATCGTGATCGAAAACGGCAATATGGGCGGCAGCGGCACGGCCGGCACCCGCGAAGTCGCGCATGCTACGCCCGACGGTTACACGATCATCCTCGGCTATACGTCGACGCTCGCCACCGGGCCGCATCTTTACAAGAATGTCGGCTACGATCCGCGCAAGGATTTCGCGCCGATCGGACTGATTGCGTCGGCGCCGGCACTGCTCCTGGTCTATAAGGACTTGCCGGTGCATTCCGTCGGCGAATTGATCGCGATGATGAAGGCGTCGAAAGAGCCGTTTCAGGTCGGGACCCCCGGCGCCGGCACGGTGAACTACCTCGCCTCGATCTTGTTTGCGCAGCAGGCCGGCGTGAATGTCCAGCAGATCGTCGAGAAGGGCTCTAACCCGCTGATCACCGATATGATGGGTGGCTTCGTCAAGGTCGGTTTCAACCCGATCCCGGTGTCGCGCGCGGCTCTCGATGGCGGCTATGTCCGTGCGCTCGCCGTGACGTCGGCCAGACATTCGACCCTGATGCCGAACCTGCCGACGCTTGCGGAGTCAGGGCTGCCCGGTTTTGACGCGACATTGAATTATGGGCTATTGGCGCCGGCCGGCACGCCGCGGCCGATCGTCGAGCGGTTGAATAAGGAGTTGAATGCGGCGCTGGCAATGGACGATGTGCGCCAGCGCATCATCAATGAGGGCGGCGAACCTGAGCCCGGGACGCCGGAGCATCAAGCCGCGGTGATCGACCACGAAGAAACGAAATGGTCCGCCGTCATCCGTGCAGCCGGCATTGAGGCCAAATAGACGCTGCACGGTGGGGAATGTGACGTTGCGGAAATTAAGCTTGCAGAAAATCTTGGTCGCAGCGGCGATCGCAGCTCTCAGCGTCATCGTCGGAGCGGTTGCCGTCATCGCAGCGGATTATCCGTCACGGCCGATCAAACTGATCGTGCCTTATCCTCCGGGCGGCGGTAACGATGTGATTGCCCGGCTGATTTCCGCTGGGATGAGCACCGGCCTCGGCCAGCCGCTGGTGATCGAAAATCGCGGCGGTGCCGGCAGCACGATCGGGACTCGTGACACCGCGAGAAGCGCGCCCGACGGCTATACGCTCATGGTGGCCAACAGCACGCTTACGATCAATCCATCGCTCTACCCGGACGCCGGTTACGATCCGAAGAAGGATTTTGCCGCCATCGGCATGATCACGGCGACGCCAAGCTTGGTTCTGGTGAACCCCTCGGTCCCGGTACACTCGATTGCGGAATTGATTGCGTTTATCCGCAGTCAGCCAGGCAAAGTCGATTTTGCTTCGACCGGCAATGGCGCCAGCACTTTCCTGGCAGCCGAATTGTTTGCCGTGATGGCAAACGTGTCGATAAATCCAGTGCCTTATAAAGGTGTAGCGCCGGCGCTGACCGACCTCATGGCCGGGCAAGTGCCGTTGATGTTCTGCCCGATGCCGAGCGTTGTCGGCCTGGCGAAACAAGGTCAGCTGCGGCCATTGGCCGTAACGGGTGCTAAACGCTCTTTGTTATTCCCGGACTTGCCGACCGTCGCGGAAGCGGCGTTGCCCGGTTACAGCGCCGACCTTCATTACGGATTGGTCGCGCCTGCCGGCACGCCGCCTGACATCATCGCCAAGCTCAATGCGGCACTGAATGCGACGCTTGCAGATGCGAATGTCCGTGACCGTTTTGCAACGGACGGAGCTGAGGCCTTGCCCAGTACGCCGGCGGCTTATGCTGATGACATCGCGGTCGAAGAGGCCAAATGGTCTGCGGTCATTAAGAAGACCGGCGTCAAAGCTGAGTAATTATTGAATTTAGCGTATCCTGCAGTCGATGAATTTCGATTTCTCCGACGAACAAAAGCAATTCGCCGAAACCGTGCGGCGCTTTGCGCGCGAGCATTTGGCGCCGGGCGCGCTCAACCGCGCACACGAGCCGCGCTTTCCCTTCGACGTCGCAAAGCTCATGGCGAAGCAGGGGCTAATGGGAATCACGTTGTCGGCCGAAGAGGGCGGGCAGGGTGGCACGCTGACCGACGCGGTGATCGCGATTATGGAAGTTGCCGCTGAATGCCCGCGCAGCGCCGATGTCGTGCAGTTTGGCAATTTCGGACCGATACGGACTTTCGCCGAATACGGCACCGCCGAGCAAAAAAACCGCTGGCTTGCCGAGCTTCTAGCCGGCCGAATGGTGATGAGCCTCGGCATGACGGAGCCGGACGCGGGCTCGGCGCTGACCGATCTCGCGACCAGCGCCCGTGCCGACGGTCCGCACTACGTCGTCAACGGCAGCAAGGTGTTTTCCACCTTCAGTCCTGATGCGCAGATTTTTCTGGTCTATGTGCGTTATGGCCTGGGACTTAACGGTATCGGTTCGCTTCTCATCGAGCGCGACACGCCCGGCTTCACCGTTGGTGCGCCACGCGCCTTTATGAGCGACGAGGAATGGTGCGAGCTTTCCTTCGCCGACTGCCGCGTGCCGGCTGAAAACGTTCTGCTCGGGCCTGGTGGTTTCAAGAAGCAGATGGCGGGCTTCAATGTTGAGCGGCTCGGCAATACCGCGCGCTCGCTGGCCTATGGCCGCTACGCCTTCAACGCGGCGCGCGATTACGCCGCGACACGGCATCAATTCGGGCGGCCGCTCGCAGAATTCCAGGGCCTGCAATGGAAATTCGCCGACATGGCAATCAAGCTCGACAGCGCACAATTGTTGCTCTATCGCGCGGCGGCCAATGCCGATCGCGGTCTGCCCTCGCCCTATGAAACGGCGGTCGCCAAGGCCGCGTGTAATCAGGCTGGATTCGATGTCGCCAATGAAGCGGTGCAGATCATGGGCGCGCTCGGCTATAGCCGCGACACACTGGTCGAATATTGCCTGCGCCGCACGCGCGGCTGGATGATCGCCGGCGGCTCGATCGAAATGCTGAAGAACCGCATTGCTGAGCAAATCTTCGATCGCCGCTTCGATCAGCGCAAATAGTACTTTTTGTTTCGCGCAGCCTAATTCACTGGCGCTCGAATAGGACGATCTTCATCGGCGCAAAGTCTCCGGCTGGTGGCAGAGCGCAGAAATAATCATTCAGCCGTGAATTCGATTTCGCCTTTTTCGGATCAGCCAACATGCCCGGTAGTAGAACGCGAGAACCGAAATAATATCCGCTCAAGAAACAGTTCTGGCCAACGTGCTTCATGCCGATACTGTCCATGAACTCGATCGTCTTTTGTTCATCGAAGAAATTGTTGTGCCAGCTTTCCGGTATAGGCGGCAGGTCGAGCTCGGCGCGCGCTTCGTTCAGATTGTTCAGTCCGGTCCAAAAACATTCGTCCATGACGTAGACGCCGCCTGGCTCCAGCGCGTCTCTTATCTTGGTCAGGCCAACCTTCTGATCGTCCCATGTCAGCAGGTTTTGCACGCAGCGTTCGCTGTAGACGACGTTATAGGGTTTCGTCGTTTGATACTTCAGAATATCGCCGACGCCGAAGGTCACTTTGGATGCCGGCGATATGACTTGTTGTTGCGCAAGCTCGATCATCGGCTCCGAAAGATCGAATGCTTCGATGGTCAGCGGAAATCGCTTAGCCAACTCAGCGGCGCTGTAGCCATTTCCGCAGCCGACATCCAAAACACGCTGTCCGGCGGAAAGATAAGAGGCAATAGCGTCGATTTCTAAATCGCGCGTGCGCTGATCCTGGATCGTCGATGTACCTCCGAGGCCATGCTTGGTAGCCTCGCTTTGATAAAGCGTGGTGATATCGGATTGCGTGAAGCGCATGACGGTCCTGGCCCGCAAAGTTTCATTGTATTAAGGACAGGTGGGCGCACGGTTCCAGCCTCCGGTCCGTTGGTCCGCTACGTACCGGCCTATATCGTTCTCAGTCAAGCGCACGAAGTCATGACAACCGCGACCATGCAGACCACCAATGTTCGGCAGAATTTCGTGCAATTTGCCGATTGGCTTGCGGTCAGCGTTGCCGTCTCACTGCCCTGGTCGACATCCGCAACCAGCATTCTGCTCGTACTCTGGGTCATCGCGGTGCTGCCGACGCTGAGCGTCGAGGCGTTGCGGCGCGAACTGATGAGTCCTGCTGGTGGCCTTCCGGCGCTGCTCTGGCTTCTCGGTGCGCTTGGTATGTTGTGGGCTGATGTGCCCTGGCACGATCGTTTCGCCGGCCTCGAAGGGTTTATTCGCCTGCTAGCGATTCCGATTCTGTTCGCACAATTTCGCCGCTCGGATCGCGGCATGACGGCACTTTACGGCTACCTCGCTTCGGCGACGGCTTTGCTTTTGACCTCGTTTGCCTTTGCGCTGATCCCGCCGCTACAAACGCATGGAAATTTCTACGGCGTGCCGGTCAAGGATTATATTTTCCAGGCCGGCGAGTTCCTGATGTGCGGCTTTGTGTTGCTTGGCGCTGCGGCCGATTTCCGCGCGCGGCTTCCTTGGCGGACTGTGCTTATTCTGACCGCCCTTGCCGTGTTGTTTCTTGCTGACAATGCCTTTGTGATCACCAGCCGCACGAGCCTGCTGGTGGTGCCGTTTCTGGTAGCTGCGCTCGGCTGGCGGATGGGCGGCTCGAAAGGTGTCGCTGCGGCATGCGTTGTCGGTGCGATTATCGCGCCGATACTCTGGTTCAGCTCACCGCATCTGCGCGATTTCACGCTGCAGTCGGTGACGGATTTCCAGCGCTATTTTGCCTCCAATGCTTTGACATCGGGCGGTTTACATTTTGAATTCATCCGCAAATCCATTGCTATCGTGGCTGACGCGCCGGTCTTTGGGCATGGCACAGGGTCGATCGGCGCGGAATTTCAGCGCGCGACAGCCGGTGAAGTCGGCGCCGCGGGCGTCGTCACGGTCAATCCGCACAATCAGATTTTTGCCGTTGCCATTCAGATTGGTTATCTCGGCGCTGCGGTGCTGACTGCGATGTGGGTCGCGCATGTCACGTTGTTCATTCGCGGCGGCTGGGTCGCCTGGGCCGGCCTCGTCATCGTCATCGAGAATATCGTCTCGTCGGCCGTGAACTCGCATCTGTTCGATTTCGGTGAGGGCTGGCTTTATGTTTTCGGTGTCGGCGTCGCCGGCGGGATCGTGAAAAAGCTGCGCGACCAACTCTCGTTGTCAGGAGACTCGACGAGCTAAGCTCGTGCTCTTGCCGCGCGCGAAAGCAGTGAGGAGCCATGCGACCAAGGCTATGCCGGCGATCAGCGCGATGATGTCAGTCGTCCTGCCGGGGACAATCACTGTCCCGGTCGCAAGCACCCCGAGCGCAAGATTGATAGCAAAGACCCGCGCGACGATTTCGATCACCGTGTAACCGCCGTCGGTGGCGCGCTGATAAAAATGAGTCCGGTGTGCTTGCCACACCGGCTCGCGGTTTATAAGCCGGCGCAGCAATGTGATGGTGGCGTCGGCGACATAATAAAGCGGCAGCAGGATTGCCGCGGTATGTCCGCCGCTCCCGGCGAGCAAAATGAGCAGCCACGCCAGCACCAGCCCAACGGACAGACTGCCGATATCGCCGAGAAAAAGCTTCGCCACCGGCCGATTGAAATAGCCGAAGCCGATCATGGCGCCGCATAAAGCGAGGCTAAGAGCGACGGCGAAAAGCGGAAGGACACCGAGAAGCCCTATGATGGCGATGCCGATTGTGACCGGCACGGCTTCTGCCGCAGTCATCAGATCGAGGCCGTCCATGAAATTCGTCAAATTGACGAACCACAGCGTTCCGATCACGAGACCGACGCGTTCCAGCCACACCGGCAAAAACGGCAGAACGTGAAATTCTACCGGTAGCGCATAGATAGCTATCGCCACTGCCAAAGCCTGCAGCGCGAATCGAGGCACGACACCAGCACGATGAAGGTCGGCCATCACGCCAGTGGCAGCTATTACAATCACTGCGCCAAGGAGCGTGAGCAAAAGTGAGGCGGCGTCGCCCGCCACGCTCATGAGCCCGATAGCGCTGCCCGCTACAACA
Organism: Xanthobacteraceae bacterium; assembly: GCA_036271715.1. Classification (GTDB taxonomy): domain Bacteria; phylum Pseudomonadota; class Alphaproteobacteria; order Rhizobiales; family Xanthobacteraceae; genus BOG-931. The sequence continues at coordinate 251,693 of DATBAD010000062.1, read as the reverse complement.
ATCGCCGCCACAACAACGGCAGCGCCGCCGCCTTGCGGCGTCGGCGTTGCGTGCGAGGAGCGAGCATTGGGAATGGCGAGCGCGTAACGCGCTAGCAAGGGGCGCATGAGGACGATCAGCGCTGCGCATAAGATCGCGGCAACGATCACGATTGCCGCGCTGACGACAACAGACATGCCGACAACAGACATGCCGCTGGCTCAGTCCCGCTTACCGAACAGCGATTGCTCGACCAGCGTGCAGATAATGTGCGCGGCAGTAATATGGATCTGCTGAATTTGTGGCGTTTCCGTTGAAGGCGCGAACAAGCAGACGTCGCAAAGTGGCGCCATGGTGCCGCCATCGGCGCTGGCGAAGCCGATGGTGACGATGTCGAGTTCGCGCGCCGCACGCAGCGCCGCCAGAATGTTCGGCGAGCGTCCGGACGTCGACAGCACAATCAGGCCATCGCCGCGTTTGCCAAGCCCGCGGACCTGGCGTTCGAAAACCTGCTCGTAGCCATAGTCGTTGCCGATGGCGGTCAGGACCGAGGTGTCGGTGGAAAGCGCGACGGCCGGCAGCGGTGCGCGGTCGAAATTCAGCCGCGATAAGAACTCACCGGCGATATGCTGGGCGTCACCGGCGCTGCCGCCATTGCCGGCCAGCATCAGCTTATTGCCCGACCGGAAAATGGTTTCGATCAGGTCAGCCGTGGTGCGGAGCGCCCGATGGAGCTTGTCGTCCGCGGCAGCGCGTTCCAGCGTCGCCACCGACCGCCGGAAATAGGTCGTGACAAAGTCTTCGGTCGGCTTGTCCATCGGCTCTTACCCTACCCCTGGCGGACGATCCCGCAAGCGGCCCCTTAACCAAGTCTTAAAGGCCTTTGTTTCGGCCAATTGTGCCGCCACGATTACGCAAGCAATTACAATGGCTTGAAAAGCTGTTCACGCTGTGAACGAAAGGCTTGACGTTCACGCCATGAACACGATAGCGATTGGGGGCGGGTGAGGGGAGCTTATGCTCGACGCTGCTGAAAATGACAAGGTTGAGGACGCGCGGATTCTGCTCGACCTTCTGAGTTCGGTCGAGCGCGACGGCGGCCAGTCGCAGCGCCGCCTTGCGTCGGAACTCGGCATCGCGCTGGGGCTGGTCAACGCCTATTTGCGGCGCTGCGTGAAAAAGGGGCTGGTCAAGGTCAACGCCGCACCGGCCCGCCGCTACATCTACTATCTAACGCCCCAAGGCTTCGCGGAAAAATCCCGCCTCACCGTCGAATATTTGTCGGTTTCCTTTGGCTTCTTCCGCCGCGCCAAGGCGGAATGTGGCGTCGTTTTCGGCATGGCCGCCGAACGTGGCTATACGTGTGTGGCGCTCGCCGGCGTCTGCGATCTCGCGGAGATCGCGATGATCTGCGCCTTCGACACCGGCGTGAAAGTAGGGGCTGTAGTCGACGACAAGTCGAAGCTATCGCATTTTATCGGAGTTCCGGTTGTGCCGTCCTTTGAGGTAGTGGCTGAAAGCTGCGATGCGATCTTGATTACCGATCTGCAGCGGGCCGGCGAATTGGCGGCACTTGCCAGCGCCGCGTTCACCCCGGATCGGATTTTGACGCCGAAATTGGTCCTGCCGCCGCCGCGCTTTCCTGAAGGCGTAAAACCGCAGCCAGCCAAGTCGATCGAGAGCAGCCTATGACCGAGCATCTGGATACCGAACGCCTTATCGCTGAATCGACGTGGCATGTGGCGCAGGTTCGTGTTCACTCCGAGGCCAAGGCGCAGATGCATCTCGCCCGGCAAGGCTTCGCGACTTATTTGCCGCGCTATCTCAAGCGCCGCCGTCATGCACGGCGCACGGAAATCGTCGCTGCGCCGCTCTATCCGTCATATCTCTTCGTCAGCTTCAATCGTGCGATCCATCGCTGGCGCTCGATCCAGTCGACCATCGGCGTCTCGCGGCTGGTTTGTAACGGCGACGTACCGGCAGCGGTCGATAACGCGATCATCGCCAGCCTGAAAAGCCGCGAGAACAAGGAAGGCTTCATTCAGCTCGCGCGGCGTCAGTTTTCTCCAGGTGACAAAGTGCGCGTCAATGAAGGCGTATTCACCGATTGCCTCGGTTTGTTTGAAGGCATGGGCGATCGCGAGCGCGTCACCATTCTGTTGGAGCTCTTGGGCCGCAAGGTCCGTGTCGCTCTTGACGAGACCTTCGTAGTAGCGGCGTAAGCCGCCGATCGCATGATCGGGGAACGGTGGCTGTGCCGTTCCGCCTGTGATTATGCGCAGTTGTGTGAGTAGGCTGCCGGGGGCTGTGAGTCACCCGGACTGCGGTAGCTTGGAAAAAATCGGTTCACGTGAGTTCGAGCGGTATTAGTTTAGCAAGTATGCAGTCGGCAAGCATCCAGTACGCCTCGGCGCTTCACATTCCGCAAAGCAGCGCCGCGCTGTCACGCAATCGCGTTGCGTGGATCGACATCATTGCCGGATTGCGCGCGTTCGATGTTTGGGGCCGCCTTGGTTGGCGCGCGACCAAGCGGCGCTATCGGCGGACTGCGTTCGGCCCATTCTGGACGACCGTCGGCTTGGCGCTGTTCGTCACTACGCTAGGCATGGTCTGGGCTAATCTCTGGCACCGCGATCCCAAAGAATATCTGCCCTATCTCACCTCCGGCATGGTGACCTGGGTCTTGTTCTCGACGATTTGCACCGATGGCTGCATCACGTTCCAGATCGCCGAGCCGCTGCTGCGGCAATTGCGGATTTCCTACACGTTGCTTGCCTGCGCCAATGTGTGGCGCAACGTCGTGCTGTTCCTGCACAATCTGACTATTTTCGTGCTGGTCTGCATCTACGCGGGCGTTGGCATCTCGTGGAATACGTTTCTCGTCATTCCCGGCTTTGCGCTGTTCTGCCTCAACATGATCTGGCTCACACTGCTTCTAGGAGCGCTATGCGCGCGCTTTCGTGACATCCAGCAACTGGTCATCACTTTGATGCAGATCGCGCTGTTCCTGACGCCGATTTTCTGGTCGACGGATCAGTTGACCGGGCACACGGCGATACTCGCTGAGCTTAATCCGATCTATCATTTGATCGCCGTCGTGCGGGAGCCGCTTTTGGGTAAGGCGCCTGAGGCTTCGCATTGGCTCTTCGTGATCGCGATGACGATTGTCGGCTGGGCGCTGACGGTTCAAATGCTGACGAAATTCCGTCAGCGCATCGTGTATTGGATCTAACGGGCAGGCATTCGGTGGCGCGGATCGAGCTCAAAAATGTTGTGGCCGAGTTCCCGATTTACGGAACTCAGCCGAGCCTGCGCAATGAGCTGTTCGGCCGTGTCGTTGGCGGCGTGCTGCGAAAACAAAGCGCACGCAGCAAACAAGTGGTCGTGCGCGCGCTCGACGATGTCTCGCTGACGGTCAATCACGGCGACCAACTCGGCATCGTCGGCCACAACGGCGCCGGTAAATCGACAATGCTGCGGGTTTTTGCCGGCATCTACGAACCGAGTGAAGGCGCGATCACAGTCGAAGGGCGTGTGTCGCCGCTATTCACGACCTCTCCGGGACTCGACCTCGATGACACCGGTTACGAGAATATCGTTACTTGCGGACTTCTTCTCGGCATGAGCCGCGACGAGATCGAGCGCAAAATGCCGGAGATCGAAGCGTTCAGCGAACTCAGCGATTACCTATCACTGCCGGCGCGAACTTATTCGGCCGGTATGCTGGTGCGTCTCGGCTTTGCTATCGCGACCGCGGTCGAGCCGGAAATCCTGCTACTGGACGAAGAGTTCGGAGCCGGCGATGCGCGCTTCGCTATGCATGCAGTCGAGCGGGTTGAATCCTTGATCGAACATTCGAGCATCGTCGTGCTCGCCTCGCAATCGCAAGATTTGATCCGGCGCATCTGCAATCGCGCGATCCTGCTTGATCACGGCCGGCTGATTGCTGACGGTCCGGTCGAGCAGGTTCTCGAAGTTCACGGCCGAATGGTCAGAGAAGGGTCGTTAAGCGCGCCGCCCGTTGTGGCGGCCGCAGAGTAATGCCGCGCTGATCGCGCGTTTTTTCCTCGCATCTCAGGAGTAAGCGATGGACATCGTCAAACAGGTCAAGATTTTCGCCGATGGCGCCGATTTGGACGGCATATCGGCGCTTTACAAGAATCCTTTGATCAAGGGTTTCACGACCAATCCGACCTTGATGCGCAAAGCCGGCATCGACGATTACGAGGCCTTTGCCCGCAAGCTCGTCAAAATGATTCCGGATCGGCCGATCTCCTTCGAGGTGTTTGCCGACGATTTCGACGAGATGATCGCGCAAGGCCACGTCATTGCCTCTTGGGCGCCGAATGTGAATGTGAAAATCCCGGTCACGACGACCAAAGGCGCTTTCACCGGGCCGGTGATCTCCACGCTCGCCAATGCTGGCGTCATCGTCAATGTCACCGCCATCATGACCGTGCAGCAGGTGGAGAAGGTCGCTGAGCGCCTGGCGCCGAACGTGCCGGCGATCGTGTCGGTGTTTGCCGGCCGCGTCGCCGATACTGGCCGCGATCCTATACCGATGATGCAGGACTGTTTGCGTGCGCTCGCCAATCGGCCGAAGGCGGAATTGCTCTGGGCGAGCCCGCGCGAACTCCTCAACATCTTCCAGGCCGACGAGATGGGCTGCCACATCATCACCGTCAGCCACGACGTGCTGGCCAAGCTCTCTTTGGTGGGCAAAGATCTCGACGGCTATTCGCTCGAAACCGTGAAAATGTTCTACAAGGACGCGACTGCCGCGGGCTTCGCCATTGCGACGCCGGCGCGCCGGGCTGCGTCTTAAATCTTTCGGAGGAAAATCATGTCCAACAAATTCCAGCGTGTTTTCGTCACCGGTGGCGCCGGTTATATCGGCTCGGTTCTTATCCCGCGCCTGCTCGATCGCGGCTACAAAGTAACGAGCTACGACATCTCCTATTACGGCGATAATTTCCTGCCGAAGAGCAATCCGAACCTGCAGGTCATTCGCGGCGATATCCGCGATACTGCGAAGCTTGCGCAAGCGATCCCGGGTCACGACGCCTTTGTCAGCCTCGCCTGCATCTCCAACGATGCAAGCTTCGAACTCGACGAGAACCTCTCGACTTCGGTCAATCTCGACGCTTTCGAACCGATGGTGCAGGCCGCAAAGAAGGCCGGTGTGAAGCGCTTTGTCTTCGCTTCCTCGAGCTCAGTCTATGGCGTGTCCGACCAGCCCAACGTCACCGAAGACCATCCGCTGGTGCCGCTCACGCTCTACAACAAATACAAAGGCATGTGCGAACCGCTGCTGCTCAAGCACACCGACAAGGACTTCGTCGGCGTTGTGTTCCGTCCGGCGACGGTGTGCGGTTACGCGCCGCGCCAGCGCTTCGACCTTTCGGTCAACATTCTGACCAACCACGCCATCAACAACGGCAAGATCACGGTGTTCGGCGGCGAGCAATTGCGGCCTAATCTCCACATCCTCGACTATTGCGATGCGGTGCAGGTGCTGCTCGATGCGCCGGATGAGAAGATCGCCAACGAAATCTTCAACGTCGGCTATCAGAACATGTCGATCATGGATATTGCGCAACTGGTGAAGCGCATTGTCCAGGAAGAGTTTCCCGAGAAGGGCGAGATCGGAGTCGTCACCACGCCGAGCGACGATAAGCGCTCCTATCACATCAACTCCGACAAGGTGCGCCGCGTATTGGGCTATGCTCCCAAGCGCACCATCGAGGAAGCCGTGCGCGATCTTTGTAAGGCCTTCAAGGCCGATCGGCTCCCGAACTCCATGGCGGACGACATTTATTACAATGTGCGCCGCATGAAGAACCTCCAAGTCGCTTAGTCATCTAAGAAAGAGCGTCGAGTAGTGTGATGAGTGAGCGTATTGCCGTCGTGACCGGTGGCGCCGGTTTTATCGGGAGCCACATGGTCGATCTTTTGCTCTCGCGCGGTTATCGCGTGCGGGTAATCGACAGTCTCGTCGGCGGTCGCGAGGCCAATCTTGCGCATCACGCGGGCGACTCGCGGTTGACATTCGAGCGCGGCGATATTCGTCGCCTCGATCCATCGAGCGCCCTGTTTGCCGATGTGGCTATCGTCATTCATTTTGCCGGCATCGGTGATATCGTGCCGTCAATCGAGCGGCCGATCGACTATATGGAGACCAACGTCCAGGGCACGGTACGCGTTCTCGAATGCGCACGAACGGCAAAGGTGAAGAAGTTCGTCTATGCCGCCTCCTCGTCTTGCTATGGGCTTGCTGCCGTGCCGACGCGCGAGGATCATCCGATTGCGCCCGAGCATCCCTACGGCTTAAGCAAATATCTCGGTGAAACCGCCGCGCTGCACTGGCACCAGGTCTACCGGCTGCCGGTCAACTCCGTCCGTATCTTCAACGCCTACGGCCCGAGGGTGCGCACCACCGGTGCTTATGGCGCGGTATTTGGTGTCTTCTTTAAACAAAAGCTCGCGGGCAAGCCGTTCACGGTGATTGGCGATGGCACGCAGCGGCGCGATTTTCTGTTCGTGACTGACGTAGCCTCGGCCTTTCTACTCGCGGCCGAAAGCGAACTCACCGGCGAGATTTGGAATCTCGGCGCCGGCGATCCGCAAAGCGTCAATCGTCTGGTCGACCTTCTCGGTGGCTCGGTGGTTTATATACCGAAGCGGCCAGGCGAACCGGATTGCACCTGGGCGGAAATTGGGAAGATCCAGCGCGATCTTGGCTGGAAAGCGGTGGTGCCATTCGATCAGGGCGTGCATCGCATGATGGAAGACATTGAATTGTGGCGCGACGCGCCGTTGTGGGACCCGCAGTCGATCGCAGTCGCGACCAAGACGTGGTTCGAGTATCTGGGGCGGGAGGCCTAAGATCGTGGAATCTCTCGGCAGCCATTACAAACACAAGGTCAAGACCGCGGAAGAGATCGCCGCGCTGATCGGCGATATGCCGCGCAAGCGCAAGGTGATCATGTGCCACGGCGTGTTCGACGTGGTGCATCCGGGTCATTTGCGGCATCTGCTCTACGCCAAGAGCAAAGCGAATATCCTGATAGCGAGTCTCACGGCCGACCGCCATATTTCGAAGGGAAAGTACCGGCCGCACGTGCCGCAGGAATTGCGCGCCCTCAATCTCGCAGCATTCGAGATCGTCGATTACGTCATCATCGATCCCGAGCCGACGCCGCTGAAGAGCCTCGCGCTGATCAAGCCAGATATCTTCGCCAAGGGCTACGAATATCAGGCGAGCGGACTGCCGCTGAAGACGCAAGATGAACTCGAAGTGATTCGCAGCTATGGCGGTGAAATCATCTTCACGCCTGGCGATCACGTCTTCTCCTCCAGCCAGATGATCGAGGCGGCGCCTCCGTCGCTACGGATCGAGAAGCTGATCACGCTGATGGAGTCGACCAACATCACCTTCGGCAGCCTGCGGCGCACGCTCGACAATCTCGGCGGCCGGCGCGTTCATGTCGTCGGGGATACCATTGTCGACACCTTCACCTATGCGAGCATGATCGGCGGCCAGACCAAAACGCCGACCATCAGTGTACTGTTCGACCACAAAGTCGATTACGTCGGCGGCGCCGGCATTGTCGCTGAGCATCTCAAGGCCGCCGGAGCCGAGGTCGTGTTCTCGACCGTGCTCGGCGAAGACGCGTTGAAGGATTTCGTGCTCGAGGGCATGGGCAACGCCGGTGTCGAATGTAAGCCGGTGATCGACAAGACCCGGCCGACCACCAACAAGAACGCGATCATTTCCGGAGGCTACCGGCTCTTGAAAGTCGATACGCTCGACAACCGGTCGATCTCCGATGAGATCGTGCTGAAAATGGCCAAGGCCGTCGCCACGGAGAAAGCCGAAGCGCTGGTGTTCAGCGACTTCCGCCACGGCATGTTCAACCGCCGCACCATTCCGACAATGACGGATGCGATCCCGGAAGGCATGTACAAGGTCGCGGATAGCCAGGTGGCGAGCCGCTGGGGCAATATCACCGAGTTCCGCGGCTTCGATCTGATCACGCCGAACGAACGCGAGGCGCGGTTTGCGCTGGGCGATCAGGACTCCGGCATCCGGCCGCTCGCTGCCGACATCTACGACGCCGCGCAATGTAAGACACTGATCCTCAAACTCGGCGACAAAGGCGTGCTGACCTGCCGTCATGGCGACCACCAGTCGCTCGACTCGTTCTTTGTCGTCGACAGTTTTGTCGATCGTCTGGTCGACGGTGTCGGCGCCGGTGACGCGCTTCTCGCCTATTCGACGCTGTCGATGCTCGCTAATAAATGCGAACTCACCGCTACGGTCATCGGCAGCATGGCTGCGGCCTGCGAGTGCGAGAAGGACGGCAACATCCCGATCAATATCGAGGATGTTCACCGCAAGCTTGATGCTGTCGAGCGCGAAGTGAAGTTCGATACCTGAGTCCGGCGAAAGCTACGATGCGCGTTGTTGTTGTCGGGCTCGGCGTTCAGGGCCATAAGCGGCGCCGTTTTGCCGGTACCGACTTTGTCTGTTCCGTCGATCCGAACAATACGGAAGCCGACTATCGCGATCTGCGCGAGGTCGCGCTCGATCGATACGATGCCGCACTGCTTTGTGTTCCGGATTCGGCCAAGATCGCGTTGCTCGATCATCTCGTCGCCCATGGCAAGCATGCTCTCGTTGAGAAACCGCTGGTCGCTGAAGATGACGCGATTCTTGCGGAGCTTGAGAAAAACGCGCGTGCGTCAGGCGCAGTACTCTACACCGCCTACAATCATCGATTTGAGCCGCATTTCGTCCGGATGCGTGATCTCATCCAGTCGGGCGCGCTCGGCAAAATCTACCGCTGCCGCATGTTTTACGGCAACGGCACGGCACGGCTCGTCCGCAATTCCGACTGGCGCGATCAGGGTGCCGGTGTGCTCGACGATCTCGGGTCGCATGTGCTCGACACCGCGCGGTTCTGGTTTGGCGATATCGGCGATCAATTCTCGATCGTATCCGCCGACAGGTTCGAGAACCGCAGTCCGGACCACGTCGTTTTTGCATCGGCCAGCAACCGGCCACGGCTTGAATTCGAAATGACTTTGCTGAGCTGGCGCAACCACTACACCTGCGATGTGTTCGCCGAATACGGCAGCGCGCATATCGGCTCGCTGTGTAAATGGGGGCCATCTGAGTTTACCCATCGCACGCGCGTGCTGCCGAGCGGTCGTCCGCCGGAACAAGCCGTGACGTTGATCCAGGACGACCCGACCTGGGCGCTTGAATACGAGCATTTCAAGAAGCTCTGCGCCGAACGTAAGCCGACCGATCTGTCTAACGACGTCTGGCTTAATCGCGTATTGCACAAGCTTGGTACCGAAGCAGCACGCACATGACCAAGCCTGTTATCGGCTACGCCGGGATGACTCATCTCGGCCTTGTTTCGGCAAGCGCCGCCGCGGCGCAAGGCTTCCGCACGATTGCTTTCGACACTGACGCCGCATTGATCGGTCGTTTGCAGAAGGGTGATCTTCCGGTCAACGAGCCGGATCTTCCCGAACTCATCGCCCGGCATAAAAGCGATCTGGTGTTTTCCGCCGATGTCGCTGCGCTCGGTGCCTGCGATGTCGTTTATGTCGCGGTCGACGTGCCGACCGACGATCAGGCGCTAAGCGATCTGACGCCGATTGGCGTCATGGTTGAGCGCGTCAAGCCGGTGCTCGGCAAAAACGCCCTGCTGGTCATCCTCTCCCAAGTGCCGCCCGGCTACACCCGCGCGCTGACGCTGCCGCCGTCACAGCTTTATTACCAGGTCGAAACGCTGGTGTTTGGACGCGCCATCGAACGCGCCACCAAGCCCGAACGTTTCATTGTCGGTTGCGCCGATCCACGGCAGCCAATAGCGCCGGCGTTGAAAACATTTCTGGAGTCGTTCGGCTGTCCGCTGCTGCCGATGGCGTATGAAAGCGCCGAGCTTGCTAAGATCAGCATCAATTTCTGCCTGGTCGCTTCGATTGCGGTCGCGAACACGCTTGCCGAGGTCTGCGAACGCGTTGGCGCCAATTGGTCGGATATTGCGCCGGCCCTAAAGCTCGATAAGCGAATCGGTCCGGGCGCTTATCTCAGCCCCGGTCTCGGCATCGCCGGCGGCAATCTCGAGCGCGATTTGCGTACCATCGTGCAGATTGGCGAAACGAAGAAGACCGATGTCGGCGTGGTCAAAGCCTGGCTCGCCAATTCGTTGCATCGCAAGGATTGGCCGTGGCGGATGTTGCAGGATCACGCTCTGCCTGCCGATGCGACCGTCGCCGTGCTGGGCCTCGCCTATAAAGAAAATACACATTCGATCAAGAATTCGCCGTCGCTTGCGTTTCTTGAGCATCTGCGCGGCCGATCGGTGCAGGTTCACGATCCGGTCGTGCCGGCCTCCGTCGCGCCATGGACTAAAGGCGCGGCCGATCCTTTAGCCGCAGCAAGCGGCGCCGATGTGCTCGTCATCGCGACGCCATGGCCGCAATATCGTGAACTCCGTCCGGGCGACCTCGCCAAGGCCATGAAGGGCAAGACGGTGCTCGATCCCTATCGCGTGCTGGACGGTCAAGCCTGCGCCGCGGCCGGTCTCACCTATCACACCCTCGGCATGCCGCCGCTCGCGCCCGCCGCCTGATCAACAATGCTGCATCATCACAACACCACGCCACATTTGCCCGCACGCGCCGTCGTTCTCGGCGCTGGCGGCTTCATCGGTAGCGCGATTATTCACAAACTCGGCGAGGCAAATGGCAACGTGCTTGGCCTCGGACGGAAGGAACTTGACCTTCTCGACGTGCAAGCCAGTGATAAGCTCGCGAGCCTTCTCAATGCTGACGATGCGCTAGTCGTCGTTTCAGCCAAGGCGCCATGCAAGACGCCCGCGATGCTTCTTGAGAACATCAAGATGGTCGCGGCGGTTTGTGGAACCTTGGCGAAACGCTCCGTCGCGCATCTCGTCTATGTCAGTTCGGACGCGGTCTATGCCGACGGCCCGTTGCCATTGACCGAAGAGTCGCCCGCCGCGCCGACAAGTTTGCACGGCGCGATGCACCTCGCCCGCGAGCAGATGCTGCTCGCTGCCGCGGGAAAGACGCCGCTTGCAATCGTGCGGCCGACGTTGGTTTACGGCGCCGGCGATCCGCATAACGGCTACGGGCCGAACAAATTTCGTCGGCAGGCCAATCGCGGTGAGACCATCGTGCTGTTCGGCGAGGGTGAAGAGCGCCGTGATCACGTCGATGTCGACGACATCGCCACGCTTGTCCGCTTGGTTCTCGATCATCGTTCTTCCGGCGTGCTTAATATCGCGACGGGGACGGTTTCCAGTTTCCGCGCGCTTGCCGACAAGGCAGTCGCTTTGTCGCCGCATAAAGTCGACGTCAAATCCTCGCCGCGAACCGGACCGATGCCGCATAATGGCTACCGGCCGTTCGATCCGGCCGCGACCGCCGACGCCTTTCCCGAATTTCACTACACTGCCATCGACGACGGCTTGGCGCGCGCGCAGCGGCAGGAATTCAACTGATGGCGCATCTCGATCTTCTTCGCGCTCTGCCGAAGACCAAACGCAATATCCAGAAGCGCGCCGAGGCCAAGGATCCGGCCGTCATCGCCATCGCCAAGCAATATGGCGAAATGTATTGGGACGGCCCGCGTGAATATGGCTATGGCGGCTATCGCGACGACGGCCGCTGGCATCTAGTGGCGCGCGATATCATCGCGCAATACGGCCTCAAGCCGGGCATGCGCGTGCTCGATGTCGGTTGCGGCAAGGGCTTTCTGGTCAAGGCGCTGCTTGCCGAATGCCCGGGCCTCGAGGCTTTCGGGCTCGACGTTTCGCTCTACGCTTTGATGCACTGCTCGCCCGAAGTGATCGGCAGGCTTCATCTCGGCACGGCAGAGAAACTGCCGTTCCCGGACGGCTCTTTCGATTGCGTGCTATCGCTCAACACCATCCATAATTTTCCGCGGCCGCGCGCCGTCACCGCGATGCGCGAAATCCAGCGTTTAAGCTGCGGCCGTGCGTTCGTTCAGGTTGACTCATATCTGACGCCCGCGCAGAAGGACGTCTTCGAAAGCTGGGTGCTCACGGCGGAATTCCACGATTTCCCAGAGGGTTGGCTGAAGGTTTTTGCCGAGGCTGGCTATACCGGCGACTACGACTGGACGATCATCGAATAGAGGGCGTGCGGACACTTCATGGGCAAGCGATACGCGATATTGGGCGGCGGTGGTTCGTTCGGAATTCATTCGGCGCTTTATCTGCTCGACCACGCCGATCCGGAATTGGTAATGGGGATCGGCCGCAATCTGATGCGGCCCGAGCCGTTCTCGCTGAATATCGAGAAACGGCCGCACTACGAATATCACGCCTATCACGTCACCTACGAACTCGATCTGCTGCTCGAATTACTCGATCGCAAGAAGCCGCAGGTGATCGTGAATTTCGCCGCGCAGGGCGAGGGCGCGGTATCGTGGAAGCATTCATGGCGTTTCTTCGAAACCAATTCGATGGCGCTGGCGCGGCTGTCGGAAGAATTGATGAAGCGCGACTGGCTCGAACGCTTCATCCAGATCGGCACTTCGGAAATGTACGGCTCGGTGGAGCACGCCACCACGGAAGATGAGCCGATCAAGCCGTCGAGCCCTTACGCTGCGTCCAAAGTGGCCTTCGACATGTATCTCATGTCGGTGCACAAGTTCCTCAAATTCCCGATGAATATCATCCGGCCGTCGAACGCTTACTGTCCCGGCCAGTTGTTGCATCGCGTGATCCCGAAAGCTGTGATCTGCGGACTGAAGGGCGAGAAACTGCCGCTGCATGGCGGCGGCCGCGCGGAGAAGTCCTACATCCACGCGCGCGATCTTGGTCGCGCGATCCATATGGTCACGGAAAAGGCGCCACTCGGGACCGTCTATAACTGCGGTCCCGCGCTGCCGACCTCCATCCGAGAAGTTGTCGAGCGCACTGCCAAGGCGCTTGGTGTGCCGTTCGATCAATTGTGCGAGGTGACCGGCGACCGTCTCGGTCAGGACTCGCGCTATTGGCTCGATTCTTCAGCGATCAAGCGCGATATCGGCTGGGAGCCGCAAATCGGCTGGGACGAAGGCTTAGCCGAAATGGTCGCCTGGGGTCGCAAATATTTTGACGAACTGAAGACGTGGCCGACTGGCTACACCCTGCGGGCTTGAGGACTTAAAGCATGGACGCGAGCGTTGCAGCGGTGAGACGCAACAGCCTCGATGTCGCGGCGGCGCGGCAGCGCTGTCGTACCTACCGCCGTCGCATTCTCGACATCTCGCAGCAGGTCGGCGCACTGCATATCGCGCCGGCTTTCTCCTGCACGGAAATCACCGACGTGCTCTACAACGCTCTAATGCGCCGTGAGGCCAATGGCGATTTCCGCGACGTCTTTCTGATGTCGAAGGGCCATGGCTGCATGGTGCAGTATGTTGTTCTTGAAGAGCAGGGCGTGCTGTCGCGAGCCGATCTCGATAGTTATTGCAAGCCGGACGGTCGGCTCGGCGCCCATCCGGATTACGAGACGCCCGGTGTCGCTGCGTCCACCGGCTCGCTCGGCCACGGTCTTGGGATGGCGACCGGCCAGGCCTATGCCGAGAAGCTCAAAAAGACCGACGTCCTGATCTATTGCGTCTTGTCTGACGGCGAATTCCAGGAAGGTTCGACTTGGGAAGCCATGATGATGGCGGCTAATCTCAAGCTCGATAATCTGATTGCGCTGATGGACTACAACGATTTCGGCGGCCTCGAGCGGATGAGCGAAGGCCATCAAGCCTTCTATCCGCTGGTGCCGAAAGCGGAGGCCTTCGGCTGGGAAGCGGTAGAGGTCGATGGCCATGACGCAGCGGCCATGCACGATGCGGTCTTAGGCCGTCGCGGCGGTCGGCCGTTGCTGGTCGTGTGCCGTACCGTCAAGGGTAAGGGCATCTCCTTTATGGAGAATGTGCCGATCTGGCATTACCGCTCGCCCAACAAGGACGAATATCAGCAGGGTCTCAAGGAACTCGCCGAGGCGCCGCTGTGAGAAACCGCTTTGCCGACGTGTTCTATGAATTGGGCAAAGCCGATCCGCGGCTATGCGTGGTCGTCGCCGATATTTCCCCCGCCGGCTCGATCGCAAAGTTTCGCAGCGAATTTCCAAGCCGTTTCATCAATACCGGCGTATCTGAGCAGATCATGATCGGCATGGTCGCTGGCATGGCGCAGCGCGGCCTGCGTCCCTTCGCCTATACGATCGCGACCTTTACGCTTTATCGCCCGTTCGAGATGGTGCGTGACGATCTCTGCTATCAGAATCTTCCCGTCACCATCGTCGGCATCGGTGGCGGCGTGACCTATTCGACGCTCGGCGCCACGCATCACGCCCAGGAAGACGTTGCGATCGCGAGCGCCATTCCAAACCTTTCAGTCGTTGCCCCCTGCGATCCGAATGAGGTCGAAGCCGCAACACGCTGGTGCGTGGCGCAAGAAGACGGTCCGGTCTATCTGCGGCTCGGCAAGGCCGGCGAGCCAGATTTGTCGAAATCCGCGCTCGATCCCTGGGCGTTCGGCAAGATACGCCGTCTGCGTGAAGGGCGCGATGTCTGCATCCTCTCCTACGGACCGATCATGAAGCGCGCCTTTGCGCTTGCCGAACGTTTCGAAGCGGCCGGCAAGAGCACGGCGATCGTTTCGGTCCACACGCTCAAGCCGCTGGATCGTGAGGGCTTGGCCAAAATCCTCAAGACTTTCTCTCACGTGGTTGTCATCGAGGAATGCGCGCCGAATGGCAGTCTTGCGATGCGGGTGAAGGAACTCGCCTGGGAGACGGACGCGACCTGCCGGCTCGATACCTTTACGCTGCAGGACGCCTTCATCCACTGCTACGGCAGCCATGACGATATTCTCGACGCGCACGGGCTTGGTTTGCCGGAAATCACCGCTCGGGTCGGTCTGCAATGAGCGCGCCGGCCGCCATTCCGAATGCCATTAGGCTCGCCATCAATGGCGGCGAGCCGGTGCGAAGCAAACCCATGCCAGCGCGTTTCGCGCTCGGCGATGCGGAAGAAGCGCTGATCCAAGAGGTGATTGCGCACTACAAAGAAAAGCGGATCGATCCCGGCTATCAGGGCAAATTCGAGAAGGCCTATACCGACGCCTTTGTGCAATTCATGGGCGGCGGTTATGCCGATGCCGTCGCGACCGGCACGGCGTCGCTTTACATCGCACTCGCTGCGCTTGATCTGCCACCGGGCAGCGAAGTGATCGTGTCGCCTGTGACCGATCCGGGCACGCTTTCGTCGATCATCCTCAATCAGCTGGTGCCACGCGTTGCCGATAGCGAGCCCGGCACCTTCAATATGGGCCCTGAGCAATTCGTCGCCCGCATCACACCGAAGACGCGTGCGGTGATGCTGGTTCATTCGCTCGGGCGCGCTGCCGATGTCGTCGGCGTGGTCAAGGAAGCACATGCGCGCGGCATCCGTGTGATCGAGGACTGCAGTCAGTCGCACGGCGCACGCGTCAAAGGTCGCCCGATCGGCAATTTCGGCGATATCGCTGCGTTCTCGACCATGTATCGCAAGGCGCATATGACCGGAGGCGCCGGCGGCGTGGTCTTTACCACCGATATCGACCTGCATCACCGCGCTTTGGCGATGGCCGATCGCGGCAAGCCGTCTTGGCGACCGGATTTCGACGACCGCAATCCAAACCAGTTCCTGTTCCCAGCGCTGAATTTTCACACCGATGAAATTTCTTGCGGCATCGGCATTTCCTCGCTGCGGCGCTTGTCGAATACGCTCTTGAAGCGACTGACCTTCCTCGCCGAATTCACTGGCCGGCTGACGGATCGCGCCGAGATCTGCAAGCCTTACGGCTATTCGCCGAACGACGCACCCTTCGTCTATCCGGTTCTTGTCGACACCGACCGCATTTCCTGCAGCAAAGAGCATTTCGCCAATGCGGTTATCGCCGAGGGCATCGGGCTTAATCCGCATTATCGTTATCTGGTTTCAGACTGGCCGTGGCTGAAGTCGTATCTGCCGGATGATTTTCAGACTCCGAACGCGCGTGCTACGCGCGACCGCTCGTTCATGCTCTATGTCAACGAGAACTACGGCAATTCGGAAGCGGCCGATTGCGTCAAAGCAATCGTCAAAGTCGAGAAACATTTCGCCCGCTGATAGTTGCGGCGCCAACGCCCATGCTGCCCACACATTTCCTGACCGACGACTGTCCACTGCAGGGGGACAACGCTGTCGCTGCGATCATCACGGTCGAAGACGGCCGCTATCTGATGCAATTGCGCGATGACATTCCGCGCATCTTTTATCCTGGTCATTGGGGTTGCTTCGGTGGCGCGGTGGGCTCGGGCGAGAATCCGGTGCAAGCGCTCAATCGCGAGCTTGCCGAAGAATTGGAAATGGAAGCGCGGCCAGCGAAGGAATTCGTCAGCCTTGATTTTGACTTGGCCAAGGTCGGGCAGAAGAAGTGCTATCGCACTTATTACGAGATCAAGGTGACCGAAGCCGAAGTCTCACGCTATGTGTTGCATGAAGGCGCAGAGATGCGGCTGTTCAAACCTGACGATTTGTTTGACGCGCGGCTGACTCCCTATGACTCCTTTGCGCTTTGGCTGCATTTCGCGCGACATCGTTTTTCGCCGATCAAGACATCGGCCGGCGTGCGATGAAGTTCGCCGCAATCCATGTCGACAGCTACATCAACGATACCGCGCAGCCGGTTTATCTGCACGACGTGGCGCGGCTTAATCCCGGCGCCAAGATCTTCAAATCAACGTTCAACGGACCGCTTTTCCTCAATCGCGAAGCGCAACTCGGTCCAGATTCTACGATCGGCAAATATTCCGGGCTCGGCGAGAATGTGTTTTTCGCCAGAGGCATTATGGGCGCCTATTGCGCAGTCGGACCGCGCACCTCAATCAATCCGTTCAACCATCCGACTGACTGGTTGAGTAATTGCGAGTTTCAATACCGCGACGATACCTACGGCTGGGTCGAGGAATATAAGTCACTCTCGCGGCTGTCGCGTACGCCTGACATGTTCAAGACGGTGACGATTGGTAACGATGTCTGGATTGGCAATAACGCCAATGTGCTGGGTGGCGTGACCATCGGGGATGGTGCGGTGATTGCGGCCAGCTCCGTCGTCACCAAGGACGTTCCACCCTATGCGATGGTCGCGGGTGTGCCGGCGACGATCAAACGCTTCCGGTTTAGCGAAGACATCATCGCTCGGCTGTTGCGCGCCAAATGGTGGGACCTCGAACTATCCGATCTGAGCGGGTTGCCGTTCCGTGACATCGAGCGATGCCTGAGCAAAATCGAAGGCATTCGTGAGATGCGTAAGTCCGCCTGAGCGCGGTCCCCTTACTTGCCGCGGCTGAAATAGCGCGAAGCAAGCGCTGAAAGCCGAAGCTTTAGAATCAAGCGTTCCTCAGCGTTGCCAGCCAATGCGGCAAAGACAAGCTGCAGCGCATAGACATACCGCAAGAGATATTGTGCAAGCGAAAATGCATCGATCAGCCAGTAGCGCGGATTGCTTCGGAAGCGGCTGGGAAAGCGTGTCGGGTCCGCATAATAATCACCGGCGGCTTGCGTAACGATGTCTTGGATGTCCGCTTCTTCGCGCTGCCATGCGTCGTCGATATCGACCGCGTGCCAGCGCACCGAGTTGCGGAAAGTCTCCAGCCGCACCGGGTCATTGTAATTCCGCACATAGGCCAACGTCGCATTGCGGATGTCGGCGATCAAAGCGAGCCGCGGCATCAGGCGGGCGCCGATGCGCCGGAACATGAGCCAGTCACGGGTATGATCGACGGAGCCAGGTGTAGGGCTCAAAATCATGCATTCGTCGGAGTCGGTGACGACGCGGATTTTGCCGCTTCTGGCGCTCGCAGCGAAGGCGTAACCGAGATAGTCGCTCTCGAAATCGCCTTGCTCAAGACAGCGGGTGTGGTCCGCCGGGACGACGCTAAAGTCCATAAGGATCGGGTGAGCGAAGAAGGTGCGCAGGATCAGTCCGCGTTCTTTCCCAAGCAGCCAGAAACGAAACGGCGGTCGGGCAATCGGGGATCGTGCGCTTTCGGCATAAGCAATAGCTTCGGGATGCAGGTAACGGACGCAAAGATCGGCGATGAGACGCGGCGAAATCGTCAAGGCTTCCGCGTTCATCGACAGCGCGCTGTCCTTCGTCAGAATGTTGCGGTTTGCAAGATCGCTCAGAACGTCTTCCTCGACCTGCCGCAAGCCGGTGGCAAGCAGCAGATGATCTCCATTCGCGACCGAGCGCAGCATCGACGCGACGACGCCGTCCGAGAAAATCTGTTCCGGCATGACGAAGCTGCAATAGGAGCGGTCGGCGTAAGCGGCGTCGAACAGAAGCTTGAGACACCGCGACAGATGGCGGATGACGCCGGCATAGCCGGCTACTTCCGGAGTGGGAATTTCGATGTAGGAGATGGTGACGTGGCGACTGATGCGCGCCATCACCGGCAAATGTTCGATCTGTCGGCAGTCCTCGGCGGTGGTGGCGATGACAAATCGGTGTCCGTCGGAGGCGTTAAGCAGCGGAAAATTGTTCGCAGCCAGCAAGGACGGCAGACAGCGATCGACCATCTTCTGACAATAAGACGCGCCCCACACTGGGATGATGAAACAAAACGGTCGAGTGTCGGTGGAAATGCCGGTCATGCAAAATCGTCGTGCTGGCGAAGCCGATGAAATATTTCTGCGATTGTGGTGAGGCGTGCGCAACGGGATACCTGCCTCGCTCCGTTTGTGCAAGCTGCGGGTTGTCGCCGAGGCACGCCCATAGTTTGGTGGGCCGAGGATGTTAGAGTCGGCCGAACCGCGTCTCACGCGCGTTTTGCGCGGCGATCCGGAGGTCTGGGCCTATATCCGGCGTCGGATCAAGTTCGAGATCTGCCGGCCGTTCAAACGCACCGCGTTCTGGTATGCGTCCGGCCAGGATTTGGATCGGGTCGATCGCTATCATCTGAGCTATCGCAAGACGGCGGGACGACGGGAAGTCAGCACCGCGATGTTTTCGCCGAGCTCCGATGCCGCTGTCGTTCTTGGCGTCGGCCAGTCGAATATCGCCAATGAATGCGATCCGCATGGCCGCTACGAGGCCAGGGGTGAGGTCTACAATTTCAATTTTTTCGACGGCAGATGCTACACGGCTAAAGACCCTCTGCTTGGCGCAAGCGTCGATGGCAGTAATCCGCTGACAAGACTAGGCGACGTGCTTCTCGATCGCGGTATGTACCGCCGCGTCCTTTTGGTGCCGATCGCGCATGGCGGAACCTATGCGCGGGATTGGGCGCCCAGCGGCATGATGTTTCCGCGTCTACAGTGGGCGCTGGAGCGGCTGAAAGCCTGCGGCATCCAGATCACGCACGTCTTATGGCAGCAAGGGGAAGCCGAAGCGCGTCATAGCGATGCCGACGCGCAGGAATGGATGCGCAATTTCATGGCCGTTGCCGGCGCTATTCGGGCCGCTGGGGTTGACGCGCCAATTTATGTCGCCCAATGCACGATCTGTTGCAACGATCCCAACGAACGGATTCGCGGGGCGCAACGAGCGGTCGTCGACAAGGTTGCCGGTATTTTTGCCGGTCCGGACATCGACACGATTGGCCGCGACGGGCGGCATGATGGCTGCCATTTATCGGCAGACGGATTACAGCGCGCCGCAGCTTTGTGGTGCGATGCGATTGAGCGAGTTGGAACTGGTGAAAGGATGAGAGATGTCGTCTGCTGTTAATCCAATTGAAAAAATCCTGGGCAAGCCGCTGCCGAAAGACGGCGGGGAAGTCACCCTGGAAAACGTGTCCTACGTCATGTCAGGCGAGGTGCTGCGGCAGAAGCAACTCATGAAGCCTGTCCAGCATGATATGGCCGATTTTTACGATCTGCATTGGAAATTGCCCGGCGCTTACGACAACGAGGAGAGCGATGCGTTTCAACTTGACCTCTTTCGCGTGATGTTTCCGGGTTACAAAGATATCGTGCAGCGTGAGGTGAAGCTGGGCGCCAATGTGCTCGACGTCGGTTGCGGCTCCGGCGTCGCCGGGCGCGCGTTTTTTGGTCCGGTCTTCGACCTCATCAATTATGTCGGCGTCGACATGTCATCGGCGATCGAGCAGGCGCGCGAAGATTATAAGAAACTGAACAAAAATGTCGGTTTAGTGCAGGCTGAGCTCAATTCGCTGCCATTCCCTCCGGGTTCGTTCGATTTCGTGTTCTGCCCGGGTGTGCTGCACTACACGATCGATATGAAAGAGGCGATCAGTAGTCTCGCCAAAATGCTCAAGCCGGGCGGCCGTTTCGTGAGCTGGATCTACAAGCGGCAGAAGCCGGTGCGGCATCTCACCGACGCCTACATCCGTTCGGTCATTTCCGAGATGAGCCCGGAGGAAGGCTTCGAGGCGATCAAGCCGCTGACCAAGCTCGGCATCGCGCTAGGCCAGATCAAGGAGGAGATCGATATCCCTGAGGATATTCCCTATCTCGAGATCAAGAAGGGCAAATATAATCTGCAGCGCTTCTTTTACTACCACATCATGAAGCTCTTCTATAATCCGGACCTGCCGTTCCAGCGGCACGCCGTGAACAATTGGAACGCCTATTATCCCAAGCACGTGCTATTTCTGCCGGCGACGGAAATCCGTGGTTTCTTTGAGCAGCTCGGTTTCAAATTCGATATCTGGAACGAAGAAGGAAACGGCATTTCCCTAATTGCCGTGAAGCAATAACGGAATAGGCGGTCGATTAGCGGCCGCCTGCTTCCCGTGTTATAGGACAGTCAAAGAGAATTCGGTGCAGCGATGAAAGACTACAGCAAGGCATCATGGGTCGACCCGGCCCTGAACTGGAAGCCGCGGCCCGTCAGTGAACTGCCGGAGCGGGTCCTGATCGACTTCGCGACCAAATGCAATTTGCGCTGTCCGATGTGCCCAGTCTGGGGCTCTGACGACAACGCCGCGATCGATTCGGTCAAAGGCATCATGAACGCCGATGCCGCGCGCATCGTGTTTGACGACCTGGCGCCGGGCAAGCCGCTCATCCAGCCGAGCATCTATGGCGAGCCGACGCTCATTCCGAACCTGCGCGAGCGGCTTGCTGAGATGAAATCGCGCGGCATGACGATTGCGATGAACACCAACGGGCTGACAATCGACGACAGCCTCGCCGAATATATGGTTGAAGTCGGAGTCGACTCGATTTTCTTCAGCCTCGACTCCGTGACCCGCGGGACACTCGAGAAAATCCGTGGCGTCGACAAACTCGAAAAGATCGAGGCCGCGGTATTTCGTATGCTTGCGGCGCGCGGCGACAGGAGCAAACCGCGCATCGGCGTCTCCTTCACCATTCAGGATGATAACCGACACGAGCAAGAGGCGTTTCTCGAACGCTGGATCGGGCTTGTCGATTGCGTCCGCTTTGGCCTTCTCTTTGCCGAAGGCACTTTCGCCGATATGAAGGAGCCAGAGGCGCGCCTGCCGTGTCCGGCGATCTACAAGACCATGCCGATACACAACGATGGCACGGTGACGATCTGCTGCCTCGACAGTTTCAAGAGTACCAATGTCGGCAACGCCTTCTCCGACGGCGTCAAGAACGTGTGGCAGGGCGAAGAATTCGCCAAGGTCCGCTACTATCACGAGACCGGACAGTGGGACAAAGTGCCGTTCTGCAAAAGCTGCAATGGCTGGGCACAGTACGAGTTCGATGAAGAAGTTCGTGATGGCGTGCTGATTCGCCGCTCGCCCGAATACACTTATTACAACCGCATCGACCGGCTGGAGAATTGGCAGGGCAAGTTACTCGGCGCGCATCCGGCGCCGCCCGACATGACCGAGGTCAGCGCGGCGGCAGACTGAACGGTTTCAAGACTTATTGAAGCCGAACAGCCGCACATACCACAGCAACTGCCGTAGCGAATTCTTATCACCGCGCGCAAGCTGGCGAAGCCGCCGCCATACCGCTTGCCGGTGATAGATCAGAATGAAAACGGGGCGAAGCGCGACGAACAGTGTCGTCAAAGCCCGGGCGCCGATGCGTTTAAGCTTCTCACCGAAGCCGGCGGCTTGAAAGAACAACGACTGATCCGGCGGCGTCGTGTAGCGCAGCACTTCATCCATCGCGCGCTTTTCGACGCCAAGCCATTTGTCGTTCAATGGTTGCCCGTGCCAGCGTACTGGCAGAAAGAACATGCCGCGTTTGAAACGGTCGAAGAACGCGCTCTTATAATTGGCGCCGAACTGGACTTTGGCGGCAAGTTTCCCGATCAGCGGAATATGGTGCTTGACGACCGGCGGCACGCCCATCGGCCCCCAGCTCAGCAGAAACAACTCGTCGGAATCCTGTACGACATGGATGTTCTTCAGTTTCTTGGAATTGTTGAACAGATAGTCGCCGTCGAAGGTCCAGCGATCGAAGGTCGATGTATCGTGGTCGGCAAGCGCGCCATAGTCGAGCAGCATCGGCGCCCAGGTCAGGCTATGTACGAGAATGCCGTTTTCGCCAGGAATCGGCCACCATGCCGTCGGCACGACAAGCAGGAAGCCTGGCGCGTCCCATTCATAGGCGAACATTTCGGTGTGCAGCGCATTGACGGCGGCATGGACCATCTGCCGGGTCGGAATGGCAAGGGGCGTACCGGTTTCGCTACAGCGGCCTTCGGGAAGAAGATTCAGGCTCTTCAATTGTGCAAAAAACGGCTCCTCGCCGAAGCGAACCGCGGGCGCGATGACGAGATCGTGGCCAGACAGTGCAAGCTGCTGCAGACGCGCGACGGTGCCGTCGGCCAGCATGCAGTCGGGTGTCAGCAGCGTCGTATAAGCCGCGTCGCGATAGGCCATTTCGCAGGTGAGTTTGTGCCCGAGACCCATATGGTCGTAGGCGGAGCGATCTGGCGGGCAGGGCGGAATCTCAATCAGTGTCGGGATCACGTAGCGGCGCAGTGCTGCGAAAATCGGCGACGCTTCGAGTTCCGCCCAATCGGCGCGCGTCGTTGCGATCAGAATCTTGCTCTGCTGGCGCGTCGCTAGCGCCGGAAGATTTCCCGGAGCCAATAGGCTTGGCACGCAATAATCGAGAAAATAGTCGCGAAAGCGCGCGCCCCAGAGGACGACGATAAAATAAAATGGCCGATCCAGCACGCCATCCATCGGGCGGTGTGATAGCTGCATCAAACGGCGGAATCAACGCCGCGACTTCGGCGCCGCCGGGGGCGTCGATGCCCACAGCTATGCCGATGTCACTGTCGGTGATCGTGCCGAACTTTAATCATGCCAAGCTCATCCCACGCGCGCTCCGCGCCTTCCTCAATCAGTCTCCGCCGGCCAAGGAAATCATCGTCATCGACGATGGATCGACCGATGACAGTGTGGCGGTGATCGAAGCGATCGCGCGGCGCCATCCTTCGATCCGTCTCATTCGGCACCAGTCGAACCGTGGCATTGTCGCTGCGGTCCGCTCGGGTCTGGACGTCGCAACCGGCGAATATCTCTTGTTCGGTTCGTCTGACGATTATGTACTACCGGGTCTCTATGGTCGCGCCGACGCCGCATTGCGCGCCAACCCTAGCGCGGCGCTGTTTTGTTCCGGCGTCGCGCTGGTCGATGACGACAATCAGATCGTCGGCTTGCGGCCGGTGACGGCGCCGCGATTGACGGCAGGCTATCTGTCGCCGGCCGATGTTCGCCGCGCTATCCGCAGCACCGATTTCTGGTATCTCGGCACGACAACGATTTATCATCGGCAGATTCTTGCCGACGCTGGCTATTTCGACCCGAAGCTGGGCTCAATCGGCGATACGCTGACGGACCGGTTGTTGGCGTTCCGCCATGGATTCTGTTTCGATCCCACGGTACTCGGCGTCTATAACAAGGATCCCAATAGCTTCTCGGCACGAAGCGCGCTTTCGGTCAGCAGCAGTTTGCGCGTTCTCGACGCCGCACGGGCGTGGATTTTGGCGATGCTTCCCGAAGATGTACGGGAAGAACAACAGAAACTGTTCGATCGCCGCATGCGGTTCGGTTTTGCGCGGTTGTGGGTCGTCTGGAGCAACGGCTATCCCGAGACCGACGCGATTGCCGATATTCTCGATTTTGGCTCACGCGATCGCAAGATTCTGTCCTTGCTCGGTCGCGTGCCTTTATTGTCGGGTGTCCTGATGCTCGGCTGGATGACCATCCGCATGCGCCCCTTTGGGCTCTTGGCTATGGCCGAAGCGTGGCGGCGTTCTCAGTATTTCAAATGGATCGGCCGCAAGCGCGTGCAGCGTGCCGTCGATCGTATCGTTAATCCGGCTCCCGTCATCGAATGACGGCGATGCACGGATAAGGGGAGGAACGAATGGCGCGCCAGGATTTGGACGACTTAGACGTGGTCATTCGCCGCCGCGGCGGACGTTATCTCGCTAGCATGCCCCAGGTCGGGCTCTATGCCACCGCCGATACTTTGCCGGCTGCCGTCGAGTCGCTCGACCTTAAAAAGAAAAGCCTCGTTACCGAACTGACTGCCGCCGACGCTTTCGATCAGGTGGATACGACGCCGGTCTCCGCTGCCGCACCGGTCCGCGTGCTGCCGTCGCTTGCTCTGTTCGCTGCCAAGGGTGCGATCGTCGTTGCGCTCGTCCTGATCGCGGTCGGATATACCAGGGCTACGATCAAAACCGAGATCGATCGGCTTCAGGCGCCGCGCATCGGCGGCGCCATGTTCTGGGCCGACATGGAGAATAGCCTTCACAAAGCGGCGGATCCGGCAGCCGACATGCCTGCGGCCAAAAAAGAGACGCTGCTTGCCGACCTACATATCCTGGTCGATCGTTGGCGACCGTTCGTCAGAGAGATCGGCCGATTGTTCAACGACGACGCGTCGCCGGCCAGTCCGCAGCCTGCCAAACAGTAATCGCGCCCAATAGATTCGCTCAACAAATCTGGCAATGAAGAAACGCGTACTCATACTGCTTAAGCTCGCCGTCACCGTCGGCGCGTTGGGATGGCTGCTTTATAAATTCGAAGCCGCCAACGTGTTCGCTAATTTACGGACTGTTGCGGCTCCGGCACTGCTGCTCGCGGGCGCCCTCGTCCTGGCGCAATCGGTCCTCGCAGCTATACGCTGGCATTTGCTGATGCGTTATCTCGGCATCGCCATCGATCTTGCGCGCACCTTGCAGATTTTCTGGATCGGCCAGTTCGCCACTGTTCTGTTGCCAGGGGGGGTTGCCGGTGACGGGGTGCGGATGTGGGTGCTGACTCGTGACGGAACGCGCGCCTCGGCCAGCATCAATTCGGTTATTCTCGATCGGGTGGCGGCGCTGACGGGTCTGTTCCTGCTGGTGGCCGCAAGTCTACCTTTCGCCGATGATCGTGTCGCCGCGGCATCCGTCCGCTATGCCTTGGCTGCCTTCTTGGTTGCGGCGGTTGCGGTAGGCCTTTGTATCGGCCTTTTCTTACGGCCGCCGGAGCGCTGGTTGGACTATCGCGTCGTCAGAGCCGTGTTTGCACTGGCAGAGGATTTGCGCGCGGTGTGCCGTTCGCCGCGTCAGGCTTTGAGTCTGGTTGCGCTGTCGATCATCGGTATCGGTAGCAATATTCTCACCATGTTCGTCCTGGTGCGGAGCCTCGGCGTAGCTCTGAGGTTTTCCGATTGTATGGTGCTGGCGCCATTGGTCGTGCTGATTACGACATTACCAGTGTCGCTCGGCGGCTGGGGCGTGCGTGAGGGATCGACGGTTGGCCTGTTCGGCCTTGTCGGCGTGCCGCCGGCCGTGTCGCTGTCCGCCTCGATCCTGATCGGGCTTTTGACCACCTTGATCAGTGTGCCCGGCGTAGTGGTCTGGCTGCGCTGGTCGCGGATAATGGCCGCCGGCAAGAACATGGCGAACGGTGATTCCGGGCCCGCGGCAGGCTATGTCGCGGTGCGCGGGATCGAAGGCTGATCAGCGGCCAGATTGCGGCGGTTACGCCATCGGCTCGCGCTCTGTCCGAGCAGCATGCAGCTGATGATCAGCGGCAACATATAGAAATTGGCGTCATAACGCTGGGCGCCGCCCATGCCGAAGACGGCGATTGCGGCCACCTCGTATCCATAGTCGGCGATTAAAAACAAAACGGGACCAAACACCAGGGGATCGCGCAGAAACGGCAGCGACGCGATGAGGGTGAAGACGAAAACTGGAGCGATCAGATAGACGAGCATGTTCAGTGCCGCGGCGTTCTTCATCAATTCGTCGGCAACAATGACGGGTGTGAGTTCCTTCGCCAGACCCTTGGGCAGATCTTCGGTCACCTGGACGAGTGTCTCGGTATTGGGGTCCGACATTCGGTCGAGTGTGGCCCTGTCGAATCCGAGGGTCGCGTTGCCAAGTCGGCGGCCAAGCGTCAAATGCAGTGCGTTGTCATAGAATAGCCCCGCAAGTTTCGGGTAGTGCGCCAGCACTTCGAGGAACGCGCTGACATAAGCGCGTCCCGTAATAGCGGGTCCGAGGTACCAATTCACCGACTGATACAGAAATCCTTCGAGGTTGATCGAATCGGCATAGGTGTCGCCCTGCAAAACCAGCCGATACAGCGCATCGGGATTGCCGCGAAAGCGATCTGCAAACGGCTTTGGCCAATATTGGGGATAGTCGGTGATAAAGCGTTTGAAGGTGCCGAGGATGAGAGCGTTGCCCGGGCCGAGCTCAGGCGAGAGCAGCGGGTCGGGAATGTTCCATAGGCCTCCGGTTTCCTGCTCGCTGTCGCGAGTCTTCGCGAAATAGAGGAATGCGAGCGCGGCGCGACCACTTAGATTTGGCGTCACACCGAACAAAAGCTGCGTAGGGTGAATCAAAAAATTCCGAAGCACGCCATAGAGACCGGTCGTGCCGTGTTCACCAGCGACGTTATGGATGAGCGCTAGCCCGGCGTCATGGCCGAGTGTTTCCTCGGCCGTGCGGATGATGAAGCTGAAATAAAGATAGTTGCGATCGTTTAAGATTGCTTGCAGCAGATTTTCGGCAGCATTTGGTTTGGCCGCGTAGTCCGCAAACAGCGACGGGGGCGTAAACAGTGACGGACGTCCCCAGTCGCGTTGATGAGCGGTGAGATAGCTGCGTAACAATGAGCGTAAGGCTTGGCTGCTCGCATAGCCGGTGGTGGCATCGTCGCTTGCTGCATGGATCAAGCCCTGTGGCGAGAAATAGGCTTCGCCTAGACGCCGCTCGGCACTCGTAGAGAAGTCCGCGAGTTGCTGATAACCCAAGCCCACGGTGATGCCGTTGTCGGTGCCGTAAGCGCGGTCCCACAGGATCCAGCCGCCCATCAGAACGATATAGACCCCGCACGCGGCGGCAATCCGGCGCCAATCGCGCCGGCGAATGACGACAGCAAGCACGATGAAAATCCAGAAAATCATGGCGCCGACCGGGCGCAACGTGCAGGTCCATGCCGCCGTCACGGCAATCGCGATCAACAAAGCCGGGCTGCGCTGGACGCGCTTCTGAAAATATCGC
This sequence comes from Xanthobacteraceae bacterium, assembly GCA_036271715.1. GTDB lineage: Bacteria > Pseudomonadota > Alphaproteobacteria > Rhizobiales > Xanthobacteraceae > BOG-931. Next base: position 224,166 of record DATBAD010000062.1, on the reverse strand, counting down.
ACGCAGAGCAGCAGCAGCAGCGAATGGAAAAAATAATAGATGTGGTCGGAGCCGGCGAGATTTGCATAGAGATAAGGGATCATCGACGCAATCATGGCAAGACCGGCAATCAGCGCGAAATTTCGCGAATGCGGCCGCACCATCAGGTAATACAAGACCGGCATCGCAACGCTAAAGGCCGCGGACAGAGCAATAAAGCCGCGCCACGTATCGAATAGAACGGTGCCCGAAAGAATATAGAACAAGCCCATTCCGGGCGTTCGCCAATTTGCAGGGGCGGCGTAGCCGCGATAGCTGTCACCGAGCAGAAAGCGGCCGTACCAATAATAATCGGAGTGGTCGCTACCCCCATACCAGAGCGGCATGTTGTATTTGACGGCGGCTGTGACCAGAAGGGAGCAACCGAGAACGACCCAGAACTGCCATTCGACTGCAAAAATCGCGGCGCGCAGCGTTACCAGGTCCGTACGCAGGGCCTCCATTCGCTTTCGGCGTTTTGCTACGGCAATCTTTTGCTCAAAGGAATCGGCAGAGAAATGCGTGCGTGCCCAAAGTCCAAAAGACCAACGCGCATACCAAACGTCGAGTGTTCGATAACCGGGCAGTGAAACGTGACGGCCGCCTTGAGATGTCCGCATAGATGGCAACGTGTTTCCTTAAGTTCGCGCGGTCGGCTTGACGCAACGACGACGGCTCTGCAAAGACGGTCCTTCGTTCCGTCTTCCGGCGCAGTCTTGCAGGTTCGCAGCATAACGCAATCAGTTAATGACTAACATCATGGACAAGCTCCTCGTTCAACAGGCAACAAAGTGATGCAAACACTGGCTGAGCGTTCGGCGAACGCATCGAGCAAACAACCGGTGAAGGTTCGCTTTCTCGATCTGAGCGTCAAGGATGAGGCCGAACGCGCCGAACTTATCGGCGCGATGACCGCGGTGCTCGATCACGGACGCATTGTACTCGGGCCGGAGGTGGCCGAACTCGAGCGCCGCGTTGCGAAATTTTGCGGACGGCGTCACGCCGTAGGCGTCAATACCGGGACGGATGCGCTCATTCTCGGTTTGAAAGTGCTCAATATAGGATCGGGCGACGAGGTCATTACGACGCCTCTGTCGTGGTTGGCGACCGGCAGTGCGGTTCTACTCAATGGCGCGACTCCAGTATTTGCCGACATCGACGAGACGCTCAATCTCGATCCGGCGGCCATCGAGCCTTTGATCACGGCAAAGACAAAAGCCATTTTGGTGGTGCACTTCACGGGGCATCTGGCGCCGATGGCGGCGATCAAGGCGATCGCACAACGTCACGGTCTGCTCCTGATCGAAGACGGTGCACAAGCCTTCGGCGCGACGCTTGATGGCGTGCCGTGCGGCGGGTTCGGCGATCTCGCCTGTCTGAGCTTTAACGCGATGAAGATCCTCGGTGCGCTGGGCGATGCCGGTATGGTCCTCACCGATGATCCCGACGTGGCGAAACGGTTGGATATGTTGCGGCACAGCGGCGTGGTCGACCGCGAATATTGTCGCGAGCTCAGCCACAATTGCCGGCTGGATACGCTGCAAGCAGCGTTTCTCCTCAAGCGGCTTGATCGCCATCCCACCGTTGTCGAAAGACGCCGCCAGCTCGCGGCGCGCTATGCGCGCGAGCTTGCCGGCATCGTCGATTTGCCTCCGTCAAAGCCAGGCTATCTGGATGCTGTCTACACCTACCCGATCCGGACAAGTCACCGCGACGCCCTGCGAGATTATCTTGAGGGGCTCGGTATCGAGACCCGTATCCAGCATCCTTTGATCATGGCCGACCAGCCGGCATTCCAAGGCAAGTTCCGTGGCGCCTCGCCACGCGCTGCTCGCCTCGTCCAGGAAATCCTGTGCATCCCCGCGCACGAAAAGCTTTCCGACGCCGAACAGGATTTTGTCATCGAGGCTATTAAACAATTTTTTGGCCGGTAGCGCGTTGGCTCGTAGCTGACATTGCCCGCCATTTATCCCGGTGCTAGTGAGCCGCATGAGTGAAGTGTTTCATAACGACAAACCCGTCATCTCTGTCAGTGATGATTGGGTATCTTTTTTGAAGGAGCGCGCGGAAAACAGTCCCCTGCGCCGGTCTCGGTTGTGTTTGCACCGGAATTCCGACGATGCCATCCACGAGATGGTCATCGTTATGTGCAAGGACGTTTTGTTTCGGCCGCACCGTCACCGCGTTAAGACCGAGTCGATTCACATCATCGATGGCGCGCTCGATATCATCCTGTTCGACAAGTCCGGAACCGTCGAAGAGGTGATCGCGATGGGACCGTTCGGTTCGGGGCGCAACTTCAGCTATCGGCTCTCGGTGTCTCAGTTTCATGCCGTTCTGCCCCTGAGCGATTACGTCGTCGTTTACGAAGTTACGATGGGTCCGTATCTGGAGGGCGATGCGGAGTTTGCGCCGTGGGCGCCGGCCGATACCGACGCGTTGCGCAAGTTCTTGATCGATAGCGCCAATACAAATCGATCGCATCCTCGCAAATCGGCGCTGGCCATCCCAACGCGCTAGAACAATCAGATGTCGATCATGCATATCGCCGGGCGTCGAGACGCCGAATGGCTTCGCCCGTAAGCATCTACCTAGGCGATCGGAATGTCAGTCCTTGTAATCGGTGCGGATGGTTTGGTTGGGGCGGCGATCGTGCGCCTGCTCAAGGCCTCAGGCCGCTGCGTCCAGGGAACCACGCGCAGAATCTCCCAACGCGATTTTCGCTTCCTTGACCTCGCCTCAGATGCCGTTGAGGATTTTGCGTTGGCAGATGTCGAAACAGCGATAGTCTGCGCGGCGGTCAATGGCTTTGCACGCTGTCGCGCCGATCCCGAAGCGGCCTATGACGTGAACGTTAAGGCAACGGAAATTCTGGCGCGGCGATTGGCTGCGCAAGGTGGCCGCCTTATCTACCTCTCGTCATCAGCCGTGTTTGATTTTCGCCGCCCGCAAATGCCGGCCGAGGCGCCGCATTCCCCGACCAGCGTGTACGGCAAGCATAAGGCCCTCGCGGAAGATCGCGTCCTGGCAGCGCATCCGTCTAATACCGTTGTGCGTTTGACAAAAGTGCTTGCGCCGAATACGTCGCACTTCGGCAGTTGGCTGATTGCGTTGCACTTGAATGCGACTGTGCGCGCATATTCCGATCTTCACTTCTGTCCGATAGCGCTGGATTACGCGGCGAACGCGATTATCAAGATCATGGAAAACGGCGGTGGAATATATCAGGTGTCGGGTGCAAGCGATGTCAGTTATGCCGCGGCGGCCGGCTACCTCGCAAAGCGTATCGGTCGCGATGAATCCCGCGTCATCGCGGAGCGTGCCATTTCGGACGGAATTCCGCTCGAGGAGATAGCGCGCTTCACCTCGCTAGATGCGTCGCGGTTTGCGGCGCTTACCGGCTACAATGCGCCCGATCCGTTCGAGGTGATGAATACCGTCTTCGATCCCTTCATTCGGCAATTGCAGCGGGCATAGTAAAGTGGCGTCAGTAAATCATTGCGGCATCTGCGATGCAGATGCCCTCAAAGCAGTGCCGGGCTACGCCTCGTTGCCGCGCGCGACTTCGGACTCAAGGCCGTGGCCGCGTGGCGGCAATCTTGCCGTCTGTACGAACTGCGGCGCTATACAAAAGTTTGCCGATGCAAAATGGATCGAGGAAGCGGACAAGATCTATAGCACTTACGAGATCTATCATCAGTCCGGCGGATCCGAGCATCTGATTTTTAGCCAGGGCGGCGCGCCGAAAACGCGATCCCAGAAGCTGCTGGACTATGTCGTCAGCCATGCCAAGTTGCCGGATCGCGGCAAGTTGCTTGATATTGGTTGCGGTAATGGGGCGACGTTGCGGAGCTTTTCGGAGATCTTGCCCGCTTGGGATCTCTACGGGAATGAGCTTTCCACGGCGACATTGGCGGACCTGGAAAAGATCGCAAAGTTCAATCGGTTGTTTGTCGGTCCGCTGCGTGACATCCATGAGCAGTTTTCACTGATATCGCTTGTCCACACGCTTGAGCATGTGCCGTCGCCGCATGACACGCTTTTAGAGTCTTCCGCGATCTTGGATGACGACGGGTTTCTGTTTGTCCAGGTTCCGGACGTCGAAACTTCGCCGTTCGACCTTCTCGTCGCCGACCACTTCATGCATTTCTCACAAACCTCCTTGGGCTATGTGGCCGCGCGCTCGGGGCTTCGCGTCGCGGCGATGTCGAATGGAGTCACGTTCAAAGAGATTACGATGCTCGCCGGGCGTGGTGACGCAGGCGATGCTCTCGGCCAAGGGGATCCTGAGCGCGGCCTTCGGGTCGTGACCGCAGCGGTCAAATGGTTGGAAGAAGTGGTCTCGATGGCGGAGCGCGCCGCCGCATCCGGCCCCATTGGAATATTCGGCACCGCGATTGCCGCAATGGCGCTTTATGGCGCGCTAAAGGATCGCGTGACTTTCTTCGTCGACGAGGACCCGAACCGGATCGGCCGTCATTATGATGGGAAACCGATTTTCGCTCCTGACAAAGCTCCGAAGAATGTTCCGGTATTCATGGCGTTGCCTTTCCGCAGCGCCGAAATGATCGCACAACGTTGTCGGAGGGATGGGTTGACCTGTGTCGTGCCTCCGGATCCGGAGACGATAGGCGCCGCTGCCCACGCGTGAACAAAAGTGACGCACACCTATTAGTGACAATGAGAAACTAAAAGATGTCTGAGACAAACGAAGCCGGCGGCGAGCCGCATTACCGCAAGCTGATCAATATCCTTCGCGAGCACGGGGTCGACCGTCTCGGATTGATGACGGGATGGGCGTGGTATGACGATCCGCGCCACCTGCTCTTTACGCTGTCCCGCTACAAGTTCGTTGCCAAGATGTTGTCCGGCAGCGAGCGGGTGCTGGAGGTCGGCTGCTCGGATGCCTTTGCGACGCGCTTGGTGGCTCAAGAGGTCAAGCAGGTTGTCGCGATCGACTTTGATCCGGAGTTCATTGCCGACGCGAAAGAACGCGCCACGGACCGGTGGCCGATCGATTTACGTCTGCATGACATCCTGAAGGCTCCCGTCCAGGACCGTTTCGATGCCGCCTATTCAATGGACGTTTTGGAACACATCTCCGCCGATCAAGAAGACGCCTTTATTTCTAATATCGTGGCGAGCTTAAAGAGCGATGGACGGCTGATTATCGGCACGCCGTCGCTGGAATCGCAGGTCCATGCCGCGCCTCAGAGCAAGGACGGGCATATCAATTGCAAGACTGGCAGCGATCTTCGCGCGCTGATGGCTCGCTATTTTAGCAACGTCATGATGTTCAGCATGAACGACGAAATCGTTCACACCGGGTACCAGAAGATGGCGCACTATTTGGTCGCGGTTTGCTGCGGTCCGCGGACTTCGGTCTCACGCTGACCGACGCCTGGATTTGGCTTTCCAAGTGGCTCTAAGCGGCGGGGCGGGATGCGGTCCTTCGAAAACCGTCTCAGGATCATGTCGGAAAAGCCGATCGCTAGTGAGATGAGATTGCGGATACGCAAGGCGCGAGATTTGCCCTTCTCACGCTCATGAACGGGTGTGGGTACGACGATATAGCTGATGCCCTCATCGAGCAGCCGGGTAATGAGATCCGCATAAAAACCGACGGTGCGGTAAGAGTGCCAACGCACGACGTCGATCCGACGGTAAAGCGGCGTGCCGTGATAATGCGGCAGGTTGTAGCCGCTGACCAGATTGACGAGGCCGGTATATTGGCGCGACAGCCAGCGGCGCAGCCCGGGACGCCTATCCGGGTCGATATAGGTAACGACCAGATCGGCGTTTCCTAACTCGTTGAAGACATTGGTTAGCGAGTCGCGCCGGTTCTGAAACGCGCTGCTGATAAACTGAAAATGGCGGCCGCGCCCGAGAACGGCGGCATCCGTAAGATTATAGGATACCCCGAGCGACCGCGTATTTTGCTTAAGCACGATGTTGACGTCCGGATGCTCCGCCATGAATTGTCGGATCTCACCGACCGAACCGTCCTTCGATCCGTCGTCGACGACGATGATCTCGTAAGAGAACGGGTAAAGCTTCAGCGTTTCGACGAGTTCATGGAGCGCGCGGGAGACGTTACCTTCCTCGTCGCGGCACGGCATGAATAATGTGAGGTCGAGCTCGTCGAGTTCGTCGGCGCGTTTCAAGAGCGCTTCGCCGCGACGATTGAAATCCGTATCTTGCATTGTTTGGAGCTATCTAAATATCACGGTTGAGCGTCACGACGGCGCTCGGCCGTCTTTCGTCGCGATTTTCGGGAGCAGATGCGCAGTGGCCGGCGGTCTACAGGAGATCAATGATATCTGCCAACATTCCCGTAAAGGGCCGCAAGCCGATCGCGAGGAATGTTCATGGTCAATTCCATGCTCACACGTGTCTGTGTTGCCCGGCTGGTATTTGCGCCGCGGTGCACGAGATTATAGTTGAACAACACCGCAGTACCGGGCGGCGTCCGCAATGTCTGCAGCGGCCGGTCTAGTTCAGCTTCTGCCAAATTGGGCTTGTAGAGCCCGTTGCCGATATGCACGCGCTCAAATGGATATTGGCGCAGATGCGATCCGGGGGCATAGGCGAACCCGGTCGATCCCTCTTCCAAGAAAATCGGCACCCAAATTTTCAATTTGACGTCGGGTCCCGGTTCGTCGCGCCATCCATCGAGCACGGCATCAAACCAATAATCGGCGTGGATCGGTCCAAGGTCGGTGCCGTCGCCGGGACGAACGAGGCGCCAGTTGATGCGCGGGCGGCCGAGATCGCCATATGGCGGCATGGCGCCGATAATCGAACTCTCGGGAAACTCATGGCTCAACATGTCGAACATGGCGAATGAGCCGATGACGTCCGCCTGCGCCTTGTCGAAGGTGCGCGCATGAGTCGTCCATAAATTCGCATGATCCAGCAGGTGCGCGAGACGGTGATAATTTTCAATGCCGAGTTCGCGAAAACGGTCGACCTCGTCCGGCGACGCTTTGAGAATGACTTTAAGCCAAGCCTCCGTCGTTAAGCGGCGTAATTCGGCAAGTTCGTCATCTGATAGTTTGACGTCGATGCTGTATCCGTCCTCGCCGAAGACCTTGGCGAGGGGTCTGCGCGAATCAACCTTTGCGGTCTTGGATTCCACATCGATCAGAGACACTACCTGCACTCCTTTAGATCTTGGGGTAACAGCGCATTATCATAATGCGATGCAGCGGCCACCGCAAACGCGCCTCGTAGCGCTATCGCGCGGAAATAATGATATCCGCGGCCTCGGCAAGGGATTTCACCGTCCAGTCCGGAGCCGCCGGCTGATCCTGCTTATAGCCATAGTCGACAAAGAGCGTGCGGCAGCCAGCGGCTTTGCCGGCATGGACATCCTTCCAACGATCGCCCACGAAATAGCTCGCTTTGAGATCGATGCCGTACTTAGCGGCAGCGTCGAGCAGTAGACCAGGCTTCGGTTTGCGGCAGGCGCAATTGTCGGCGTCGTTGTGCAAACAGATCATAACGTCGTCGATCGGCATCGCTTTGCGGATTTCTTCGTGCATCGTATCCATGGCTGACTTCGGCGTGATGCCGTTGCGCACATCCGGTTGATTAGTCGCGATTACAAGGAGAAAGCCAGCCTCTTTGAGGCGCCGCGCCGCCTCCGCAACACCCGGCAGGATGCGAAATTCGGCGAGCGATGTCGGCGCTACCGGTTTGCCGTTACGTTCCAGATTGGCGTTGATCACTCCGTCGCGATCGAGGAAGACGGCCTTCACCATTTGGTGGCGTTCTTCTGCAGCTTCGGATGCGACACGAGGCAATGCCAGATGACGGCCTGAAACGCTTCGGCGTGCGGCGTCACGCGGCTGTCTTCCACCGTCGGAACGATGACGACGCAATCGCCCGCCTTTTTGGTGTAGCCGCCGTCACGGCCGACGATGCCTAGCACGCGCAATCCACGCTCCTTGGCGAGCGCGATCGCCGACACGATATTGGGGCTGACGTTCTTTTCCATATTGCCGCCGCCGACCGATAAAATCAGGATCGCGTCCTTGGCATTGGCCCGGCTCACTTTGAGCCACTCGGAAAATACCGTCGGCCAGCCTTCGTCATTGGTACGCGCAGTCAGTTCTGAGACATTGTCGGTCGGTGCATAGGCCTCGATGCCGCATAATTTGCGGAAGTCGTTGACCGCGTGTGCCGCATTGCCGGCGCTGCCGCCGACGCCGAGGATGAAAAGGCGGCCGTCACGGTCGCGTAAAGCGGCGAGTTCGTCGCAGAGACTCTCCACCAGGGCCGGATCGATGCGGCCGGCGATTTCAGTGACTTCCTTCAGAAAAGTGGACGCGTGAGTCATTACAGGGTCCTTACTCGGCAACCTTAGTCCCGTCCGCGTGGCGGGCCACTTTCTATCCTTTGTTACAGCCGGCTGTACAGGGTTCAGGCAGGCCGGGTTGCGGGCCTTCACGCAATGCGCTTGAAGAGGGCTCCCGCGCCACTGCGGCCGCAATCACGACCTGTCACAACGTGCTCATTCACGCTCTTTTCTCATGACATTTCATCTTCCGGCACCGGGCAGACTATAATCGCGCCATGAAAGCATTCTTCCGCAATCCGCGGCGCGTCCTGATTGTCGTCCATGATCTCACGGTCACGGCGCTGGCGATTGTTGCGACGCTTTATATCCGTTTCGAAAATTTCAGTGACGCGCTCAATATCCGCTTTCACTGGCTTGCTGTTTTTTTGCCTTGCTATGTCGTCTATGCCGGTATTGTTTACTGGTATTTCCACCTTTATCTCGCGAAGTGGCGCTTCGCATCGCTGCCGGATCTGCGCAACATTTTCCGCGCGGTCACCGTGCTGGCAGTGTCCCTTTTGGTGCTGGATTACGTCCTGCTTTATCCGGGACTGTTCGGCACGTTCTTCTTCGGCAAGATCACCATCGCGCTATACTGGTTCTTGCAGATGGCTTTCCTCGGTGGTCCGCGGATCGCTTATCGCCTGTACCGACTCTCCCGCACCGAGCAGCAGGGCAAAAGTCCCGATGCAGTGCCGACACTGATCGCCGGCCGTGCGGCGGACGCCGAAGTCTTGTTGCGCGCGATCGAAAGCGGCGCGGTGCGCAACGTCCTTCCGGTCGGAATTCTCTCGCCGTCGTCGGCTGATCAGGATCAGGAACTGCGCGGCGTACCGGTGCGCGGTTTCCTCACCGAACTCGAATCGACGGTCCTGGCGTTGCGAGCGGATGATCAGCGTATCGCCCGTCTGGTGTTGACGCCGAGTGCGCTGGTCCCGGAACTGCATCCTGAGACGATGCTGATGGAAGCGCGCCGGCTCGGGCTCGCGACAAGCCGCATGCCCTCGCTTGCTGCGGGCGAAGAGGCGCTGAAGCTAGCGCCGGTGGCAGTTGAAGATCTGCTGCTGCGGCCAAGTGTGCATATCGATTATCGGCGGCTTGAGGATTTCGTTCGCGGCAAGACTGTTGTGGTTACCGGCGGCGGCGGTTCGATCGGCTCGGAGATTTGCAATCGCGTGGTGAATTTCAGCGCGGCGCGGCTCTTGGTGATCGAGAATTCGGAGCCTGCACTTCATGCGGTTCTCGAAAGCCTGGCTGAAAAGTCGAGCAGCACGATCATCGAAGGTCATATCGCGGATATCCGCGATCGCGAGCGGATATTCAGCCTGATCACGGCGTTCAAACCGAACCTCGTCTTCCATGCCGCGGCGCTCAAACACGTGCCCATCCTCGAGCGCGATTGGGACGAGGGCATCAAGACCAATGTATTCGGCTCGGTGAACGTCGCTGACGCCGCGATCAATGCCGGCGCCGACGCCATGGTTATGATCTCGACCGACAAGGCGATCGATCCGGTATCGGTGCTAGGCGCCACCAAGCGCCTCGCTGAAATGTATTGTCAGGCCTTGGACGCGGCTGGGCAGCACGCCGGAAATGGCAGCAAGCCGCAGACGCGAATGATTGCGGTGCGGTTCGGCAATGTGCTGGCGTCGAACGGTTCGGTGGTACCGAAATTCAAAGCGCAGATTGAAGCCGGCGGGCCGGTGACCGTCACGCATCCGGACATGGTGCGCTATTTCATGACCATCCGCGAAGCTTGCGATCTTGTCGTTACCGCCGCGAGCCATGCGCTTGGTCCGGCGCATTCGGATACGTCGGTCTACGTCCTCAATATGGGCCAGCCGATCAAGATCGTCGATCTCGCCGAACGGTTGATCCGATTGAGCGGGCTTGAGCCGGGACGCGATGTCGAAATCGTCTTCACTGGTATTCGTCCCGGTGAACGGCTGAACGAAATCCTGTTCGCGAGCGAAGAGGGCAGCTCCGATATCGGAATCGAGGGTGTCGTTGCCGCCAAGCCGGTTTGCCCGCCAGTTGCGACGATCAAAACTTGGGTCGCTAGGTTGCAGCAGGATCTCACTGCCGGCGAGCGCGCGCCTGTCTATGGTGTTTTACGTGAGGCCGTGCCGAATTTTCACGGCGGTCAATTGCACACCGATGAGGCCGGCCGGCCGCTATAGCGCCTGCCGCTTTTTTCATCAGCGCCCATGCGGCAGTCCATCACAGGCTCCGCGATTCCCAGTTTCCCAGGAATTGTACTATCGTACGGGTTCGGCCTTGGGGACGTCGCTGCCGCCTCGACGCGGCATGCGGCTTAGGCCAACAGAGGGAGGGATTGGATGAGCGGCTTCGCACGTCGTGGTTTCACGCACGTCAACATCGCGCTTTCACTTGTCTGGAGTTTGATTTTGTTTTTGAGCGCGGCGCAATCGCCAGCGAGCGCGCAAGACAAGACCTACACGATGAAAATTTCATTGGCGACGATCAACGACCAGATCCACGCCCTCGTTAAAAACTACGCCGCCGCACTTGAGAAAGACTCCGGCGGCCGCATCAAAACCGAGGTCTATCCGGCGAGTCAATTAGGTTCGATACCGCGTCAGACCGAAGGTGTGCAGTTCGGTGCGATCCAATGCCAAGTGGTGCCGCCCGAATTCCTCGTCGGTCTCGACGAACGCTTCGAAGTGATGGCGGCACCCGGCTTGGTCGCTTCGATGGCGCAAGGCCAGCGTATCGCTGCTGATCCGGAGGTCCTCAAATTGATGCTCGGCCTCGGCGCCGATAAAGGGTTGCATGGCGCCGGAATGATGATGGTCAATCCATCGGCCATCGCATTTAGGACTCCGGTTCGCACGCTTGCCGACTTCAAGGGCAAGAAGGTTCGAATCTTTGCCTCGGCGTTCCAGAGCACGTCATTCGACCGGCTTGGTGCAACGCCTGTGGCGATGAGTTTGGGCGATGTGCTGCCGGCCCTGCAACAGGGCGCCATCGACGGCGCCGTCGCTTCGACCGCAATCTTCACCGCGTTTCACTATCAGGATGCGGCGAAATACGCGCTCGAAACCGGTCAGCCGGCAATCTTCGCAATCATCGAAGTCTCGAAGAAGTGGTACGATACGTTGCCGCCCGATCTGCAACAGGTCATCGACAAGACTGCGGCGCGAGAAACGGTCACGGTTAATCCGCAGGCGGCCGAGATCACTGAAAAATCGCGCAAAATTTGGACGGATACAGGTGGCGAGCTCATCAGTCTGTCTCCGCAAGAGCAAGCACAGTTCCTTAAAATCTTGTTGAGCGTCGGGCAGGATGTAGCGAAAACCAAGCCGCTCTTGGACCAAGCCTATCAAGTGATCGCCGCTGCATCGGAACGGACAAAATAAGGATCGGGAATGCTCGACACGTGCGTCAAAGCCATCAACGGGTTGCTCGCGTTCACACGTGCCGTTGCGGCTATTTGTTTGATTGCGAGCGTCGTGATCAATTTCATCAACATCATCGGACGCTACTTCTTTGCCGTATCGATCCCGTGGGCAGAGGAGATCATGCTGTTCCTGATGGTCGGCTGTGTTTTCACCGGCTGTGTCGCGGTTGCTTGGGAGGGAAGGCAAATCCGCATGGATGTCGTACTGACGATGCTGTCGCCGAACCAGCGCAAATTCTGTCACATCCTGTCTGATCTAGTGATGGTCGCGACCGCTGCGGCTGTGACCGTGTTTGCGTGGCCGGTGATCACGCAGCTCGCCGCGTTCGATGAACGCAGCCAGGCGGCTAATTTTCCGCTTGCCATTCCCCAGGCTATGATCCCGATCGGCTATTCGTTGATGGGACTTTTGGTTGGATTTCGGCTGCTGACTCGCGTGCAACCCGGTGCCGAGCGCGCCGGCGGCTCGCATTAACGGCGTCCGCGATGGGGTATTTCGTTTTTTTCGGACTGCCGGTCGTTCTGCTGATCCTTGGCTTTCCGATCTTTCTGATCCTGCTGGTGACCTCCATCGTCGCCGTACTCACCGTTTCCGACGTGCCGACGGAAACGATCCAGACCTATATGTTCGCGGGCTTGGACAATTTCCCGCTGCTCGCCGTGCCTTTCTTCGTGCTTGCCGGCGAGATCATGGCGCAAGGCGGCATCGCGCGGCGCATCATCGCCATGGTCATGGCCATGGTCGGCCGCGTGCCGGGTTCACTTGCGGTGACGACTGTTGCGGCCTCCGAATTGTTCGGCGCCATGTCGCACACTGCCGTCGGTACTGTGGTCGCCATGGGTCGGATGCTTTATCCGGCACTGAAAGAAGGCGGCTACAACGAACGCTTTGCTGTGGGGCTCGTCGCCTCGTCGGGCGCCATCGCAGTCGTTATTCCGCCCTCTATCGCGATGATCCTCTATGCCGTCTCGGCGGAACAATCGGCGGTGCTTCTATTCACCGCCGGTATCCTGCCGAGCCTGCTTATCGGCTTTGTCGATGCCGCCTATGTCATGGCCTATGCCAAGATTAAGCAGGTGCCGCTCGGTTCGCGCGCGCATTGGGCGACGGTGTGGAAGACCAGCAAGGAGGCGAGTTGGGCGGTCGGTTCGCTCGTCGTGATCTTCGGCGGCATCTATGGCGGCGTCTTCACGCCGACCGAGGCTGCCGGCGTTGCGGTGGTCTATTCGCTTGCCGTGACCGTGTTCATTTATCGTGAGGTCGATCTCGCCGGCTTCTGGCGGATCCTGCTCGCGTCGTCCTATCTGATATCCCAGATTCTGCTGATCGTGACCTCAGCCGGCATCTATTCCTGGCTGCTCACGACCAGTGGCATCCCGCAGCATATCGTCGACGGCATCAATGCGATGCATATGCCGAAATGGGAATTGCTGCTCATCCTCAATATCGGCCTCTTGCTCGCCGGAAGCTTCCTTGAGCCGCCGGCGGCGATCCTGATCCTCACCCCGCTCCTGCTGCCGATCGTGCGCGGCGCCGGCGTCGATCCGATCCATTTCGGCATCATCGTCGCGGTCAACTTATCACTCGGCATGTATACGCCGCCCTTCGGCTTGAACCTGTTTACGTCGCAGGCGATCTTCGAGGCGCCACTGAGCCGCATCTATGTTGGCGTCTTGCCGTTTCTTCTGCTCAATTTCATTGCGCTGATGATCATTACCTATGTGCCGGCGATCTCGCTGATCCTCCTGCATCATTGATTTTTTCGTTCCGCCCGGCGAAACCTTCTTCTGATTTGTCGTAATCGAAACGCGGGGAATCTCATCGCATGACCAAAGCCGTGCTCGGCATCATCGGCGGTTCGGGCATCTACGATCTTCCCGGCCTCGAAAAGGTGCGCTCGAAGACCATCAAGAGTCCGTGGGGACAAGCTTCGGGGCCGCTGCGCATCGGCGAGATCGCCGGGCTGCCGATTGTTTTTCTGTCGCGCCACAGCGAGGGGCACCGTCATTCACCCTCTGACATCAACTACCGCGCCAATATCGACATCTTGAAACGCGCTGGCGTCACCGATCTCATCTCTTTGTCGGCTTGCGGCTCCTTCAAAGAGCAATTGCCGCCCGGCACTTTCATACTGATCGATCAATTCGTCGATCGAACCTACAAGCGCGAAAGCTCGTTCTTTGGCAAAGGCTGCGTCGCGCATGTCTCGATGGCGCATCCGGTGTCGCCGCGGCTGCGTATTCATCTCGCCGAAGCGGCCATGGCGGAAGGCATCGCGGTCGTGCGTGACGGCATCTATGTGTGTATGGAAGGGCCGCAATTCTCGACGCTTGCCGAGAGCCTCACCTACAAAAATCTCGGTTACTCCGTGATCGGCATGACCAACATGCCGGAAGCCAAGCTCGCGCGTGAAGCCGAGATTTGCTACGCGACCGTCGCCATGGTGACGGATTTCGATTGTTGGCATCCGGACCACGATGCAGTCACCGTGCAAGACATCATCAAAATGCTGGTGGCGAATGCGCAAAAGGCGACGCGACTGGTGGCGCGGCTCGCCAAAGATTTCCCGCGCGAACACGAGCCTTGCCCGATCGGATCGGACCGGGCGCTTGACAGCGCTTTGATCACGGCACCGAAGGCCCGCGATCCTAAGCTTGTCAAAAAGCTCGATGCGGTTGCCGGCCGGGTATTGCGAAAGAAATAAGCCCGCCCCGCCGTTCCGGGCCGGATTTATGGAAAATTACAGAATCGTGTAGGAAAAAGAGCCGCGCGCCGGGGTTGGCGCTTTAGGGTCTCATCGAGCGCAGGCAGATTTTGGCAAAACAGATCATCCCTTTGATCATGTGCGGCGGTGCCGGTACGCGGCTGTGGCCGGCTTCGCGTGAGGGGCGTCCCAAACAATTCCTGCCGCTGTTCGGCCCGCTTTCCACCTTCCAGAATACGATTCGACGGGTGTCTGAGCCGTCGCTGTTTGGCCGCCCGGTCGTGGTGACCAACGCGCAATATCGCTTCCTAGTCGCCGAACAACTCGCCGCGATCGGCGCGCAAGCTGACATCATGCTGGAGCCGATCCGGCGCGATTCCGGTCCGGCGATTGCTGCCGGTGCGATCTTTGCCATCAAGCGCGACGGCGACCCTTTGATGGTCGCGCTCGCTGCCGACCACGTCATCACCGACGCTGATGGCTTCACTGAAAAGTGCAGACAGGCGGCGGAAGCCGCGGCCGAAGATCGCATTGTGACGTTCGGTGTGCGGCCAACGCGGCCGGCGACCGAATATGGCTATATCCGTGCCGGCGCGGCTATCGGCCCCGATATTTTCGCGATCGACAAATTCGTCGAAAAGCCCGACGCGAAAACCGCAGAGGGCTATGTCAAAGACGGCTATCTGTGGAACTCCGGTAACTTCATGTTCCGCACCGGCCATCTCATGCAGGAATACGGAAGCTTCGAGCCGGACAGTATCAAGGCTGTGACTGCAGCAGTCGAAAGCGCTGGTAAGGATCTCGGTTTTGTTACGCTCGATGCGCAAGCCTTCGGGCAGGCGACGCCAAAGTCGATCGACTATGCCGTGATGGAGCGCACCAAGCGCGCTGCGGTGATGCCGGTCTCTTATGGCTGGTCAGACGTCGGCTCCTGGCAAGCGGTTTGGGAGCTCTCGGCCCGCGATGCACTTGGCAATGCAAGCCAAGGTTCGGTCGTCTTCGTCGACTCCCGCGGTTCTTACGCCACGACCGATAAGCGGCTCGTAGCGCTGTTCGGTGTAGAAAACCTGGTCGTGGTCACGACCGACGACGCGGTTCTGGTCGCCAAACGCGAGGACGGCGATGGCATGCGGCGCCTCGTGCAGAAACTCAAAGAAGTCGCGCCGACGGTCACCGAGGAGCATCTTCAAGTGCACCGGCCCTGGGGCTCTTATCGCTCCGTCGATCAGGGCCAGCGCTTCCAGGTCAAACGGATTGTAGTGAAGCCGGGCGGACGGCTCTCCCTGCAAAAGCATCATCATCGCTCCGAGCATTGGATCGTGGTCCACGGCACGGCCCGGGTCACGGTCGGCGATGAGATACGGACCGTCCACGAGAACGAGTCGACCTATATCCCGATCGGCTCCACTCACCGGCTGGAGAATCCCGGCAAAATCGAGCTCGAACTCATTGAAGTGCAGACCGGCAGCTATCTGGGCGAGGATGATATCGTCCGGATCGAGGACGATTACCGCCGTTCGTGACAAGGTTTTCCCGTTAAAAAGCGCTCGTTATTTCAATTGCTTACGTCGGGTGCCGCCGTGGTGTCGCGTAACCCATTGAATCAATTCGTGTTCGGTTTTTGCACTGCGGTATGTCGCCAAACCGGCTCTGGCCGTGCTAGGGACAATGACGAGGGGCCGGCCGTACTGGGGTAAGCAAGGGGCGTTCGGGGTTATGCGTGAGGCTCGGAAAATGGGTGCTGACGGCACCTTACGTGTGGGCGTCATCGGCGTTGGCGTCATGGGCAGCAATCATGCCCGCGTCCTCTCCGAACTACCGGGCGTGACTTTGGTCGGCATCGTCGATCCGGACCGTAAGCGTCTCGATCAGGTCGCCGGCATCCTCAAATGCCCCACTTTCACAGACGCAGAAGCCCTGATCCGTGAGGGCGTGGACGCTGTCACTATCGCCGCGCCGACCCATCTGCATCACGACATCGCTATCGACTGCGCCAACCGCGGCATTCATCTTCTGGTCGAGAAACCGATCGCCTCGACGGTGGAGGAAAGCCGCGCCGTCGTTGCAGCCGCCCACCGCGCCGGTATCACGTTGATGGTCGGTCACGTCGAGCGCTTCAATCCGGCTGTGCAGTCGATGAAGCGCGCGATCAAGGATCAGAACATCCTTTCGATTGCGATCACCCGCGTCGGACCGTTCCCGCCGCGCATGTCGAATGTCGGCGTGGTCATCGATCTCGCGGTGCATGACATCGATCTGATCCGCTGGTTCACCGATTCCGAAATCGTCGAGATCCAGCCGCAGACATCGAGTGCGGTTGCCGAGCGCGAGGATATCGCGCTGCTTCAGTTCCGCACCGAGTCGGGCGTGCTCGCTCATATCAATACGAATTGGCTAACGCCGTTCAAAGCGCGCAATATCCACATCGCCACGCGCGACAAATATCTCATTGCCGATCTTCTGACCTTGCAGGTCACCGAATGCTTCGGCTTCCAGCCCGACGGCAGCTATTCGATGCGGCATCTGTCGGTTGGTTACGCCGAGCCGTTGCGCTCGGAACTGCTCGCCTTCGTCAGTGCTATCCGTACCGGCCAACCGCCGGCGGTGACCGGCGAAGAGGCGCTAGCCAGTCTCGAAATCGCCATCCGCTGCCTGGATAGACGCCCGTCGCCGGCCGCGCTGCCGCAGCGCAAAGGTCCGCGCCGCGTCGTCGGCTAAGCAAAACCTCACGAGATCATGAACCAGCATACGCGCGTGGAACAACGACCGATTCCCTTCATCGACGTCGCGGCACAGCGCCGCCGTCTCGGCCGTGCGGTCGACGATGCCGTCGCCCGCGTGCTTGAGCACTGCCAGTTCGTGCAAGGACCGGAAGTCCGCGCATTCGAGGCCGATCTTTCGGCGTTCTGCGGCGCGCGCCATGCGATCGGCTGCGCCAGCGGCACCGACGCGCTGCTGCTCGTATTGATGGCCTGGGAGATTGGCCGCGGCGACGCGGTGATCTGTCCGTCCTTCACCTATCACGCGACCGCGGAGATGGTGGCGCTTCTCGGCGCGACGCCGATTATTGCCGACGTGCTGCCAGACACTTTCAATCTCGATCCGGCAAGCTGCGAGCGCGGGATTGCTACGGCCAAGAAGCAAGGGCTGAGGCCGCGCGCTATCATCCCGGTCGATCTGTTCGGTCTGCCGGCGGATCACGACGCCATCAATGCCATCGCCGCCCAGCACGGACTTTTAGTTCTGGACGATGCGGCGCAGAGCTTTGGCGCCGATTATCGCGGCAAGAAGCTCGGTACATTGGCGACCGCGACTTCAACCAGCTTCTTTCCGGCGAAGCCGCTTGGTTGTTACGGCGACGGCGGCGCAGTCTTCACCGATGACGATGCGCTGGCTGCCCGCATCAAAAGTATTCGCTTGCATGGCGAAGGCGTCGATCGCTCGGAAGCCGTGCGTATCGGCATCACCGGCCGTCTCGACACCATCCAGGCGGCGGTGCTGATCGAAAAGCTGAAAATCTTCCCGGATGAGATCGCGGCGCGCAATCGCGTGGCGGTGCGCTATGCCGCGGGTCTCGCCGATGTCGTGACGGTGCCGCAGACCGGCAATGAAGCCACCTCGGTCTGGGCGCAGTACACGCTCCGCCTCAAACCCGGCAAGCGTGACGCGCTAGCCGCCGCGCTCAAGGCCGAGGGCATCCCGACCGCGATCTATTACACCAAGCCGCTGCATCGCCAGCCGGCCTATCGCGACTTCCCCATCGCCGAAGGCGGCGTGCCGGTCAGCGAACAATTGTCGGCCGAGGTCATCAGCCTGCCGATGCACGCCTATCTCGAGCCCGATGTGCAGGACCGGATCATTGACGCGGCGCGCCGGGCGCTGAAGGTCTGACCACTTGCTTCGCGCATTCCCGCGGCCAGAGCGGGGATCCAAGCCAGAATTTACATCATTGCAGTGGATCGCTGGGTCCCCGCTGACGCGGGGACGAGCGGAGAATGCTACTTAGACGCCCATGATCGGCAAGATTCTCACCGTCGGCGGCTATACGCTTCTGTCGCGCCTGACTGGGTTTCTGCGCGACGTGATGCTGGCGGCAATCATCGGCGCCGGACCGGTCGCCGATGCTTTCTTTGTCGCTTTCCGGCTACCGAACCATTTCCGCGCTATCTTCGCCGAGGGTGCGTTCAACGCCGCTTTCATTCCGTCTTATGCGCGCATCCGTACTCAAGGCGGCGCGGAGGCGGCGGCGCTTTTCGGTGATCGGATCTTCACGCTGCTCTTGGCGTCGCAGATCGTGCTGCTGGCGCTGGCGCTCGTCTTCACGCCGCAAGCGATCGAAGTATTAGCGCCTGGCTTTTCGCGCGAGCCACAGCAATTCGCGCTCGCGGTGTCGCTGACGCGGATCACCTTTCCATATTTGTTGCTGATCACGCTGGTGACGCTGTGGAGCGGCATCCTCAATGCGATGCATCGCTTCGCGGCGGCGGCCGCGGCGCCGATCCTCCTCAACGTGACCATGATGGCGACGCTTGCCGTCGTTTTCTGGTTTCCCAGCGCCGGTCATGCAGCGGCCTGGGGCGTGCTGATCTCGGGCGTGCTGCAGGTGCTTCTTGTCGGCGGTGCCGCGTCTTACGCGGGCGTCATGACATCGTTTCGGGCGCTACGCTGGGACGAGGATGTACGGCGCTTTTTTGCCGCGCTCCTGCCAGCCACCGTCGGTTCGGCTGGAACACAGATGGCGCTATTCGCCGACACCATTATCGCCAGTTTCCTCTCCGCTGGTGCGATCTCGGCGCTTTATTACGCTGACCGCATCGATCAGTTGCCGATCGGTGTTATCGGCATCGCTGTCGGCACTGTGCTGGTGCCGGAGATGACGCACCGGCTCGCCGCCGGCGATGACGAGGGGGCGCGCCTTGCGCAAAATCGCGCCATCGAATTCGCGCTCGTGCTCGCCGTGCCCTGCGTGGTCGCTTTCCTCGTGGTGCCAGGTTCGATCATGCGCGGCCTGTTCATGCATGGCGCCTTCACCGCGGCCGATGCGCAAGCCTCGGCGCTGACGTTGATGGCCTATACGATTGGGCTCGTCCCCTTCGTGCTGATCCGCAGCGTGGTAGCCCCGTTTCTCGCGCGCGGTGACACCAAGACGCCTGTGAAAGCGGCGCTGATCGGCACCGGCGTCAATATCATCTTCAAGGTCGCACTGATGATGCCGCTGGCCCAGGTCGGCCTTGCGCTCGCAACGTCGATCGGCGCCTGGATCAATCTCATCCTGGTGCTGATTTTCGCCGTGCGCGCCCGCGTCATCGCCTGGGATGCTGAACTCAAGGCGTCGCTGATCAAGCTCGCAGTGGCGGGAATCGTGTTGGCGGTCGTTCTCTTAGTCGCGGCCCCGGTTGTCACGGCACTGTCATCCTCGCTGTCCAGGTTCCGCCACGAATCGGAACTGGCGGCATTGGCTGTGATTGGCGGCGTGGTCTATGGCGGACTGGTCGGCGTGCTGTTTGGCCGGCGCTGGCTGGCGCTGATGCGGCGCGGCGCCAAACAAGCTCCCGCCGCGACGGCTGATCAACTCGAAGGCGTCGCGCCGGCGATCGAGCGCGACGGAAGCTTGAAATGAGAAGAGGATTGCGATGCGCGTGACCATGATCGGCGCCGGATATGTCGGCCTTGTCTCCGGAGCCTGCTTTGCCGATTTCGGTCACCAGGTGACCTGCATCGACAAGGATGCCAGCAAGGTTGCCGCGCTCAAGCGCGGCGAGATCCCGATTTTCGAACCCGGTCTTGCCGATCTGGTTGCAGCCAACATGGCCCAGGGTCGCCTCCATTTCGCCGGCGACATTTCGCATATCGGTGAAGCGGAGGCTGTCTTCATCGCCGTCGGTACGCCATCGCGTCGCGGCGACGGTCATGCCGACCTCACTTATGTTTATGAGGCCGTGCGCGAGATCGCGCCGCACTTGTCGCCAACCGCCGTGGTGGTCACTAAGTCGACCGTGCCCGTTGGCACCGGCGACGAGATCGAGCGTATCCTGCGCGAGAAGCGTACGGATGCTGCGATCCAGGCCGTATCCAATCCGGAGTTTCTGCGCGAGGGCGCGGCGATCCAGGACTTCAAACATCCGGATCGCATCGTGGTCGGCTCCGATGACGTGCGCGCCCGTACCGTTCTTGCCGAAATCTACCGGCCGCTTTATCTGAACGCGCTACCGCTTCTTTATGTCAGCCGCCGTACCGCCGAACTGATCAAATACGCGGCCAACGCCTTTCTCGCCACCAAGATTACTTTCATCAACGAGATTGCTGATTTGTGCGAAGAGGTCGGCGCCGACGTCAATGAAGTGGCGCGCGGCATGGGGCTTGATAACCGTATTGGCGCTAAATTCTTGCATGCCGGTCCGGGATTCGGCGGCTCCTGCTTCCCCAAAGACACCAGCGCGCTTCTGAAGACAGCGCAGGACTACGGCGTTCCGATGCGCATCGTCGAGGCGGTCGCCTCCGTCAACGATCAGCGCAAGCGAGCGATGGCGCGCAAGGTAGTCACCGCCCTCGACGGCTCGGTGCGCGGCAAGACCGTCGCCGTGCTCGGCCTGACTTTCAAGCCGAACACCGACGACACCCGTGATTCGCCGGCGATCCCCTTGATCACCGCGCTCACTGATCTGGGCGCCAAAGTGCGCGGCTACGATCCGGCCGGCATGGAGCAGGCCAAGCCGCAATTGCCTGCGGTGGCCTATTGCAGCAACGCCTATGAGGCGGCGGAAGGTGCCGACGCGGTCGTCATCGCCACCGAATGGGAGCAATTCCGCGCCCTCGATCTTGCTCGCCTGAAATCCATAATGACGCAGCCGTTAATCGTCGATCTGCGCAATATCTACCGCACCGATGAAATGAAGCGCGCGGGATTCCGTTATGTTGCGATCGGCCGCGCCGGCGTGGATTGATTGATCTAGGCGCTAACCGATTGCGCGCCGCACGACCGGTATGACTTTTGTTGCCATCAGTTCGATCACCCGCGCTACGCTCCCAAACGGCAGGCCGCCAATATCGATTTGCGCTAAAAAGCGCTGGTGGCCGAACAGGTCGTGTTCGTAGAGAATCTTGTCGATGATCTCTTGCGGGCTGCCGACAAACAGCGCGCCTTGCGGTGAAGCGAGTGCGTCATAGTCGGCGCGCGTGATCTCGCGCGCCTTATATTGGGACGGCGTGTGATTGCGGAAGTAACCGGAATAATACGGATAGAACGCGTCGCGCGCGGCTTGCGAGTCCTCGGCAACATGCAAATGCGTGCCGATACTGATTTTTAGCGTGCCTGCCGCATGTCCGGCTTCCGCTCCGGCCTGTCGGTAAACCTTGGCCACCGGCGCCAGTTGCGCCGGCGGCAGGCTGATATTTGCAAGCGCGAGCGGTAAGCCGAGTGCGCCTGCGCGCTCGACGCTTGCTTTGGTGCCGCCGGTGCCGATCCAGATCGGCAGCCGGTCTTGCACTGGCCGGGGCGCAATTGCTGCGTCGTTCAGCGGCGGGCGAAAGCGGCCCTGCCACGTCACGCGCTCGGCTGCGTTCAACTCCCTCAACAGATCAAGCTTCTCGGCGAACAATTCGTCGTAATCCGCGAGATCGAAGCCGAACAGCGGAAAGGACTCAGTAAATATGCCCCGACCGGCAATGATTTCGGCGCGGCCGCCGGAAATGACGTCGACGGTGGCGAAATCCTCGAAGGTCCGAACTGGATCGGCGGTGCTGAGGATCGTCACCGCGCTAGCAAGGCGAATGCTCTTAGTCTGCGCCGCGATTGCCGCCAGCACAATCGCGCTCGCCGCAAGGGGCATATCGAGCCGATGATGCTCGCCGACCGCAAACACATCGAAGCCCGCTTCGTCGGCAAGCCTCGCGGCGGCGAGAATCTCGGTAAAGCGCTGTTGTGTCGAGATCGCGTTGCCGCTTTGCAGAGCGGGTGTGAGTTCGCCGAACGTATAAAGCCCAAATTCAAAAGGCACGTTCACTCGATCCATTTGAGATGGACACGATAACGGATCGGCGCTGACTGTAAATGCTGGGTACTCAATCGTTGCCGGCTGGCGGTCCAACCAGTGCGTCGGTCTGGCCGGCGCGGTCGAGCGATTTGCGGACGAACCCAGACGATTTCATATCTTCGACGAAGCTGCGCAAATAGGACAGACCGGCGCTGCGGCCGATTGGCATGCCCATCGCTTCTCTGATTTCCTGAAAATGTCCATCCATGACGCGCATGCTTGCGTTGATCTTGGCGAATTGCGTGAGTGCCTGTTTCACTCCCGCTGCGGCGTCGAGTTTGTCGGCGACAAATCCGGCGTACGCTAGGGGCGGCGACGGATAGCGCACTAGGGTAGCGTGTCGGATCGTGCGTGTCAGAAATAGATCGTAAGCCGAACCTTTCGCGACCGCGATGCGTGCGCCGTTGTGATCGACCTCGTCGATCGTTTTAAGCGGCGAATCGGTTCCGACCATGTAGGTGCCTTCGATCACGACATAGGGCGCGGTGAAGTCGATGACCTTCGCGCGGGCTGGCTCGATGGCGACGAAGCAAACGTCCCATGCCCCTGCCGTCACCGCATCGGTCGTTTTCCCCGCGGTTTCATAGACAATGAGATCGGCCGGTACGCCAAGGCGCTTCCCTAATTCATGCGCTAGATCGATGGTTACGCCCTGGACCTGACCGGCCGCATCTTTTTGAACCAATACGACATTGCCGGCATTGATCGCCGCACGGAGCTTGCCGGTGGGTGCGAGATTTTTAACGGCGGCGGGCGGTGGCGATTGAGCGAGCCCGGGCGTGACAGTCAAAAACAAAGTTGCTGCAGCGCAAAACAATCGGAGCACGGCTATCCTCCCGGACGAACTACTTCAGTAGCTTTGTTGAATTCACATTAGCAGGAGTGGCTATTCCACGCACGTGTCCTTGATCCGGCAGGCCTCCGGCGATAGCCTTTCACCAATTATCCGGGAACACACGCCGGTGTGCTCATGAAAACCTATGAGGGCAAGCGCACCATCGACGGCATCATCGTCACCGTCGACGGCGCGCGTCTGCCCGAGCACTATGAAGTCAAGCGCTTCACCAAATTCGGTTTCGAATGGACCTATGACGGCGAAAGCCCACGGCAGTTAGCGCTCGCGATCCTCTACGATCATCTGGGCGATCAGAATCGCGCCGTTGTACTGTCCGCGCCTTACATGAAAGATGTGGTCGCCAATCTGGACAATGACTGGACGCTGACCGGCGATGATATTGACGCCTATCTGCGCCAGCACGCACAATAGACTTCAGAGAGAGGGCCAATGATCCGCCAGCGCCAGATCGATTTCCGTAACGAATACCGCTCGCGTATTTTCGGCTGGTATGACGGTTATTTCCACGTCGTCATGATCTACGCGATGGGCGCGGCGGCGTTCTACATCTACGTCGCGCACATTCATGATGTTACAGCGCTGCAATGGCTGACGGTGCCAGTGACCTTTCTGTTCACGAATATCTTCGAATGGGCGGTGCACAGATTCATCATGCACCGGCCGGTCAATATCAAAGGCCTGCGCGCGATCTATGAGCGGCATACGCTCAACCACCATCAGTTTTTCACTGACGATGAAATGCGCTTCCGCGATCCGAAAGATTGGCGGGTGACGCTGTTTCCGCCCTACGCGCTGGTCGTGTTTATCCTGATGTCGATCCTGCCGGCGGCGCTGCTGGGCATGCTGTTCTCGCCCAATATCGGATGGCTGTTCATCTCGACAACGACAGGCATGTATCTGGTCTACGAGTTCATGCATTTCTGCTGCCATGTCGATGAGAACGCCTTTGTGCGGCATTGCCCCTTCGTTAATACGTTGCGCCGCCATCACACCGCGCATCATAATGCGCGGCTAATGATGGAGGTGAATATGAATCTGACTTTTCCGATGGCCGATTGGCTGTTTGGTACATCGGATCTCAATCGCGGACTGATCGGCACATTGCTGAATGGCTACGACACGCGATTCTTGAAAAAGAATCTGCGCGGCACGCCGCGGCGGCCTGACGAAGCTGCTACGGCTCCCGTCG
This sequence comes from Xanthobacteraceae bacterium, assembly GCA_036271715.1. Lineage (GTDB taxonomy): Bacteria > Pseudomonadota > Alphaproteobacteria > Rhizobiales > Xanthobacteraceae > BOG-931. Next base: position 199,603 of record DATBAD010000062.1, on the reverse strand, counting down.
GCGCGAACTAAAAGAGGCGGAAATGCCGACCGACGTCAAAGCTGCCGTTTCGGCGATTGCGCTTCTGGTCGCGCTTGTTCTCGCTTTCTGGAGCGGTTCGCCGATCCGGCATGACTTTGGAAATTTTGTCATCGGCACCGCGGTCTTTATGGTCGCGGCGATGTGGGTCTTTCCCGAGGCCGGTGGTAAGAAACGCGAAATGCAGCGCGGCGCGAAGCAGAGCAAATCCCCATCATGAGTTTGACAATCTTTATTGCGCTCGCCGGTTTGATGGGCGCTGGCGGCGTCATTCTTGCTGCCGCTGGCGCACACGTAGCCCCGGGTGCCGGTCTCGACAGCGCCGCCTATCTGCTTCTCTTTCATGCCGCGGCGATTATCGGTGGTGCGGCTGCTATCCAACAAAGTTTGCTGTGGCGGCCGTTGGCGCTGATTACGCTTGCCGCCTGGATCGTCGGCGCTGTTTTATTTTCAGGCGACGTCGCGATGCGTGGGTTTGCCGGCCATCGTTTGTTTCCGTTTGCCGCCCCGACCGGCGGCATGATCTTGATCGCGGCATGGCTTGTACTGACGGCCGCCGCCATCGCCGCGCTTATGCGCAATTGATTTATGCTTCCGCAGGCGCGAACAATTCGTGCGGCTGATCGAGGCCGCGCAATTGATGCACGCCGAGCGAATGCAGCTTCTGGCCATAGATCCGGGCGAAATCATCACTGACTGCGAGATGCACGTTGAGCGATTTTGCCACCGTCTCGACCCGGCTCAGGAGATTGACCGCCGGCCCGATGACGGTGAAGTCGAGCCGGTCGGCGGCGCCGATATTGCCGTAGATAACGGTGCCGTAATGCAGCGCGATCACCATTTTCAGCGCCGGCTCGCCTGGAAGCTCGTGATCGAGCGCATGCACTGCTTCTAGGGCCTCGGCGGCTGCGGCCATTGCTCCGGCCGCCGCTTTCTTGGCTGCGTCCTCACTGTCGACTGGAAAGATCGCGAGCAATCCATCGCCGATGAATTTCAAGATCTCGCCGCCGTGCCCGGAGATCGCGTGAGCCTGAGCATCGAAGGCCCGGTCGAGAATGGCGATGACCTTGTCGGGCGGCCCATGGTCTGACAGGCGCGTGAAGCTTCGCAGATCGGACGACCACAACACCGCCTGTACCGCTTCGCCAGTACCACGCCTAATATGTCCCGCCAAAACGCGCGGTCCGGTGTGCGAGCCGAGATAGGCTTTGAGCACGTTCTCGGCGACATGCCGCTGGCTGTGCATGTCGATCAGCACCGAAAGCCGCGGGTTGAGCTTTTCCAGATCGGCAATCTGCGCGTCGGTAAATCCGCCAGGGCGATCGGCGACATAAGTCACCATATATGACGACGGTCCGTAGACGCCGCCAATGGGCAACGCCAGGTAATCCGTGCCGCCGCGCTCTTTTAGTTCGTGCAGCACTTCAAAATCGAACTGGTCATCGGGGACGTCGAGGTGCCGGCGCAGCGTCTCACCGCCCTCGCGTACCCGCCGCACCGGGTTCACCTCATAAGGGATCAAGTCGGTGATCTCGTGCTTGATCATCACTAGGATGCTGCGGCCGGTATCGCGCCACCAGATCAAGGCGGCACCGAGATATTGCGGATGCAGCGTGCCGACATGGATGCTCACGCGCAGAAGCGGGATCCCGGCTGCGCAGAGCCGCCACGCGTATTCGTCCACGGCGCCTAATCCGGACGTTATCCTCCGCGCATCGCCGAGCAGCCAGGCGCCGATAGCCTCGACGGTATCATGCGTTGGACGCTCGGCCGGCGGACGTTCGATCGTCTCCGCGGTGACGACGGTGCGGCCTTCGACGATTGCAGGCATGTGCGGAATGTTCTCGGTCATCGCTGTGCCCGCGCGGCCGTCGGCGGCCGTCACTCCATCTGAATATTGAGGTCCTTGATGATCGTGCCCCAGCGCTGCGTCTCGGTCGCCGCAAAGCCGGTAAGCTCGTCAGGCGTGCTCGATTTGATTTCGTAGCCTGCCGCTTCGAAGCGGCTGATGAAAGCAGGCGCGGTGATGATCTTGACCAGTTCGTGATTGAGCCGCTCGACCACCGGCTTCGGCGTGCCCGCATTGGTGTAAAGCGCGGTCCAGATCGGCGTCAGCACTATTTTCGGAAAGCCGAGCTCGGCAGTTGTCGCAACGTCGGGCAGCGCCTTGGCACGCTGCGCATTGATCACCGTGAACGCTTTCAACTGCTTGCCTTGAATGAACGCGAACACATCCGCGAGCAGCGGAAACATCACATCGATGCGATTGGCCAAGAGATCGTTGAGCGCCGGCCCCTGGCCGCGATAGGGGACATGAACCATGGCGGCGCCGGTGATGCGATTGAACAGCACGCCGGCGATATGGGTCGATGAGCCTATTCCCGACGAGCCGAAGCTTGCCGACGTGCCGGCGGCCTTCAGTTTTGTGACAAGTTCGGCAAGACCGATATCGCCATATTTCGGCGCGGCGACGATGAGTTGCGGGTTGAGCGTGACCAGCGTCAGCGGCGCGAAATCCTTGGCCGGATCGAAGCCGAGATCCTTGTAAAGGCTCACATTGCTGGCATTGGTGCCGGTGGTCGCCATGAACAGTGTGTAGCCGTCCGGCTGTGCCCGCGACGCCTCGGCAGCGGCGACATTGCCCCCAGCGCCCGGACGATTATCGACGACGACCGGCTGGCCGAGCGCCTCCGATAGACCTTGAGCGATGACGCGTGACTGCACGTCCGCACTGCCGCCGGCCGGGAAGGGCACGATCAGCCGTAGCGGATGCGTCGGCCAAGCAAGCTGCGCGGACGCGGCCATAGGTGCGAGCGCTAGAAATACCGGCAATAGCAAGCGGGAGATCGATCTCATGGCCGCGATTGCTAGCATGCGCGGCAACGGATCGTCACCTCTGCTGCGGCTTGCCCGGCCTGCGTTCGTCCGGGACCACGGAAATCGTCAGCCGCTCGGTGCCACGAATGAGATCGAGCGCCGTGGCGCGGCCGATCTTGTCGCCAGTCAGCGCTCGCACGAGATCGTCGGCACCGGTAATGGTCGTGCCGTCGATACCGATAATCATGTCGTTGGATCTCAAGCCGGCGCGTGCGGCGGCCGAGTCCGTCTCGACGGTGCTGACCATCACGGCGCTTTTTTGCGTCAGTCCTGCAGCGCGCTGGCGACGTGGCGGGATGACGCTCTGTTGCGCGGCGATGCCGATGAACGCCCGCCGCACCCGGCCATGGCGAACCAATTCGCCGAGCACGAAACTCGCCGTGTTGGCTGCGACGGCGAAGCAGATGCCCTGTGCGCCCATGATGACCGCCGTATTGATGCCGACCACTTCTCTGCGTGACGACACCAGTGGACCGCCGGAATTGCCGGGATTGAGCGCGGCGTCTGTCTGGATCACGTCGTCGATCAGGCGCCCTGTGCGTGAGCGCAATGAGCGGCCGAGCGCCGAAACCACGCCGGTCGTCACCGTCGATTCAAAGCCCAGCGGATTGCCGATGGCGATCACGAGTTGGCCACGTTTGAGGCGTTTTGAATCACCGAGTGGAGCCGCGGACAGCGTGACCGGTTCGTCGACCCGCAGAAGCGCGAGGTCGGTGTCAGGATCGTCTCCGACCAGCCGGGCACGCAGCTCATGGCCATCGGCAGTCGTTACCTCAATCCTGGAGGCGGCTCCCGCCGAACTCCGTCCGGCGACGTGGCTATTGGTCAGGATCAGTCCATCAGGGGCGACGATGACCCCGGAGCCGGTACCGCCACGCGTGCCTTCTGGCCCGCCGGCGGTCTGGACCGCAAGGCGGACCACGGCTGGGCCGACATGGTCGACCACGTCGATGACGGCGCGGGAATAGGCGTCGAGCAGCGCTTGGTCGTCTGGAGGGATCGGTTCCGGGATAGGGCCGCCAGAGTGGGCCCGCAGAGTGTCAGTAATGGGTATTATTGTCATGGGATTACAGATGTTTAAGCCTCATCACGCAGGGGCTATTTGGTGATTGAAGGAGTGGGGGCAGATATGGGGAGCGGTCGCTGCCGCGAAAAGGGCGGAGTTCCGCAGCACCTCGATGCGATCGGGTGTGTGGTTGACCCTTGGCGTTCCCTATGATCCCAAGAGGTCCGAGGGGTGAATCATGACGTTTGTGAATGCGGCGCGTCTCGCTGTCTTCGTGACGGCGGCGACTGCGCTATCGGTGATTCTGGCCGGTTGCGGCCAGGGTCAGCAGCAGAGCGGTGGCCCGCCGCCGCCGACCGTGACCGTGGCCAACCCGGTGCAGCGCACGGTTATCGATCAAGATGAATATGTCGGCCGCTTTGCCGCGGTGAACTCAGTCGAGATCCGTTCCCGGCTGTCTGGTTACCTGTCCGAAATCCATTTCCAAGACGGGCAAATGGTGAAACAGGGCGATCTGCTCTTCACCATCGATCGTCGTCCGTTCGAGATCGCGCTTGAGCAGATGCGCGCCAATCTTGCCCAGGCGCGCGCCAATCTCTCTTTCACGGACGCCGATCTCGAGCGCGGTAAGCCACTACTCGCCAACAGATCCATCAGCGAGCAGGTCTTCGATCAGCGCACTCAGGCCAAGGCCGTCGCCGCGGCGGCCGTTGCCGCGCAAGAGGCGATGGTGCATTCCGCGGAACTCGACCTCGACACCTATAGCGAATTGCGGTCGCCGATTGACGGCCGTATCGGCGACCGGCGGGTCGCGGTCGGCAATCTGGTCACCGGCGGCAATACGACGACGACGCTCTTGGCCACGGTGGTGTCGGTCGATCCGATCCGCTTCGAGTTCACTTTCGACGAAGCGGCCTATTTGCGCTATGTCCGTTTCGCCACGGCGAGCAAGGAAGTTGCTGCGCTCAATGGCAATGTGCCGGTAGCGCTCAAACTGATCGACGAGAAAGATTTCGCCCACAGCGGCAAGATCGACTTCGTCGACAATGTCATTAATCAGTCCACCGGTACGATTCGCGGCCGTGCGTTGTTCGACAATCACGACGGCATTTTTACGCCCGGTATGTTCGGCCGCCTGCGTGTGCCGGGCTCTCCGCCTTACACCGCGCTTCTTGTGCCCGACGCCGCGATCGGCTCCGAACAAGTGCGCAAATATGTGCTGGTCGTCGACGATGCCGGTATGGTGTCGCAAAAATACGTTACGCTCGGGCAACTCGACGGCGGCCTTCGCGTGATCAAAGACGGGCTTGCCGCCAGCGACCATGTGATCGTCAATGGGCTGATGCGCGCGCGGCCCGGTGTCAAAGTAAAGGCCGAGCAACAGGGCGCGCCGCCGCCGAACGCCGCCGGCAACCAAGCCAAGTCCGGCTGATTTCATCAGATGCGCATCTCGCATTTTTTCATCGACCGGCCGATCTTCGCCGCTGTGGTCTCGATCGTTTTCGTGATCCTCGGCGGTGTATCGTTTTCGCGCCTGCCGGTCGCGCAATATCCCGAGATCGCGCCGCCGGTTATCAACGTCTCCGGCCAATACCCCGGCGCCAGCGCCGATGTTGTCGCGTCGACGGTGGTCACGCCAATCGAGGAGCAGATCAACGGCGTCGAGAACATGCTCTACATGTCCTCGAATTCGACCGCAGACGGCCGCTTTTCGATCCAGGTGACATTCGATCTTGGCACCAATCTCGATATCGCTCAGGTTCAGGTGCAGAACCGCGTCGCTATAGCCAATCCGCGCCTGCCGACCGATGTCCGCAATATCGGCGTGACGGTGACCAAGAGTTCGCCCGACCTGATGATGGTCGTGCACCTTTATTCGCCGGACAAATCGCGCGACGCGCTGTTCATCTCCAATTACGCGACGCTTGAGGTTACTGATCCGCTGACCCGCGTCGATGGCGTCGGCTCGATCACCGTATTCGGCAGCCGCGATTATTCGATGCGCATCTGGCTCGACCCGGATCGCCTGCAGTCGCTCGGGCTAACCGCGACTGACGTCACCAGCGCCTTGCAGGCACAAAACATCCAGGTTGCTTCCGGCGTGCTCAATGCGCCGCCGATCGAAAAGCCCGGCGCATTCCAGATCGCGGTCCAAACACTGGGGCGGCTGAACGATCCGAACGAGTTCGGCTCGATCGTGGTGAAGCAGACTGGGAATGCGGTGGTGCGGCTCCGCGATGTCGCCGACATCAAGCTCGCAGCGCTCGATTATTCGTCGAACTCCTATCTCGATCACGATCCTGCGGCCGCGCTCGCGATATTCCAGCGGCCGGGCTCAAATGCGCTCGACACGGCCAAGGGCGTTCAGGATTTGATGGTGCAATTAGCCAAGCGATTTCCGAGCGGCGTTAAATACGACATCATCTACAATCCGACGCAGTTTATTCAGCAATCGGTCGACGCGGTCATCGAAACCATCGGCGAAGCTATCGTGCTCGTCGTGCTGGTGGTCGTCCTGTTCCTGCAGACGTGGCGCGCCGCGATCATTCCGCTGGTGGCGATCCCAGTGTCGCTGATCGGCGACTTCTTCTTCATGACGGCGTTCGGTTTCTCCTTGAACAATCTGTCTCTGTTCGGCCTCGTACTGGCAATCGGCATCGTGGTCGACGATGCCATTGTCGTGGTCGAAAATGTCGAGCGCAATATTGCCATCGGTCTGTCGCCGCGAGATGCGGCGCGAAAGAGTATGGATGAAGTCGGTTCGGCCCTGATCGCGATCGCTCTGGTGCTCTGCGCAGTGTTCGTACCGTCGGTTTTCATCACCGGCATTTCCGGGCAGTTCTACCGGCAGTTCGCGCTGACCATCGCCGGTGCGACCATCATTTCACTGATCGTGTCGCTGACGCTTTCGCCGGCGATGTGTGCGCTGCTTCTCAAACCGCACGATAACAGTCATCGCGACACGTGGTGGGAGCGGCCGATCCATTTGTTCTTCGGCTATTTCAACCACGGCTTCGATAAAATCGCACTCTGGATTTCATGGCTGGCGTCGCGCACGGTGCGTCGCGTCGTGACGATGGTTGCGATCTATCTCGTCGTGATTGGACTCGGCCTGAATGCTTTCCGCACCACGCCTGTTGGGTTCATCCCACAGGTCGACCGCGGCTACATGATCGTCGTTGTACAACTCCCGCCTGGTGCATCGCTTGCCCGTACAGACGCAGTGCAACAACGAGTCTTGGATGTTGCGCGTAGCGTGCCGGGGGTCGTGCACGCCGTGAACGTCGTCGGCTTTTCCGGCGCGACGTTCACCAACGCGCCCAATTCTGGCGCGCTGTTCCTTGTGCTTGACGATTATCGAAAGCGCGGGAAGGATCCGACCCAGTCGGCGGCGGCGATTCAGCGCGAATTGTTCCGCAAATTATCCGGCATTCAGGATGCGTTCGTGATCACCGTGCTGCCGCCGCCGGTGACCGGCATCGGCACGGCTGGCGGTTTTCGCATGATGGTGGAGGATCGCGCTGGGGCGGGCCCGGCAGCGTTGCGTGCGGCCACCGAAGGGCTAATGGCGCGGGCTAATCAGACGCCCGGTATCGCGCAAACCTTCACTTTGTTCGAGACGTCGACACCCGAGGTCTATCTTAACATCGACCGCGTCAAGGCGCAGCTTCTCGGTATCAATGTGCAGGACGTGTTCAATGCGCTGCAGATTTATATCGGCTCGTCTTACGTCAATGACTTCAATCTGTTTGGCCGCACTTTCCGCGTCACCGCGCAGGCGCGTGAAGAGAATCGTCGCGATATCAGCGACGTGTTGAAGATAAGGGTGCGCAACTCTAGCGGCGATACCGTGCCGCTCGGCTCGTTCACCACCGTGGACAACATCTCCGGACCCTATCGCGTGCCGCACTACAATCTCTTTCCGGCGGCCGAGCTCGACGGCGGCGCAGCGCCCGGTTACTCGCAGGGCCAAGCCATTGCCATCATGAATAAGCTTGCCGCCGAGAGTCTGCCCGAAGGTTTCTCCACCGAATGGACGACGCTTGCCTACCAGCAGATCAGAGCGGGCAGCACGGCGATGTTCGCTTTCATCCTCGCTGTGGTGTTCGTCTTTTTGGTGCTGGCCGCGCAATATGAAAGCCTGACGCTGCCGCTTGCGGTAATCATGATCGTGCCGATGTGTCTCGTCGCGGCTATTTTCGGCGTTCTCATCCGTGGTCAGGACAACAACATTCTCACTCAAGTTGGTTTCGTGGTGCTAATTGGCTTGGCGGCAAAGAACGCGATTCTGATCATTGAATTCGCCCGGCAGCTTGAGGATGAGGGCCGTAGCCGCTGGGAGGCGGCCGTCGAAGCGACGCGACTCCGTCTCCGCCCAATCCTGATGACGTCTTTCGCCTTCATCTTGGGCGTGACGCCGCTAGTTTGGGCGATCGGCGCCGGCGCCGAATTGCGTCAGGCGTTGGGCACGGCGGTGTTCTTCGGCATGATCGGAGTGACCGCGTTCGGCCTGATCTTCACTCCGGTGTTTTATGTCGCGGCGCGCTGGATCGCTGGACTGCGGCTATGGCGCGGCAAAGGGCACCAGGCTTCGTCGCATCCGGCGGAATAGGCTCGTTCTCGCCACGATCCATCTCAATCGGTAGATTACCAGTGCCCGGCGTCGGAATAAGGAAGCCGGGCGGGTGTTAGTCGGCGGGATCAACCAGGAGAGGGACTATGATTCGAACCGTGCTAGCCATTGCCATTGTAGCAATGGGCGTTTGTGCCGCTACGGCCCAGCAGGATCCGATTGCCGCGCGCAAGGCGCTGATGAAGTCGAATGGCGAAGCGGCCAAAACCGCTGGCGCCATGATCAAGGGCGAGGCGCCGTTCGATCTCGCGGCTGCGCATAAGATTTTCGCGACCTTCCAGGACGCTGCGGCAAAAATGCCCGCTCTATTCCCAGATAATTCCAAGACCGGCGGCGATACTTCGGCCGATCCGAAGATCTGGGAGAACATGCCCGACTTCAAGGCGAAGTTCGCCAAATTCGGCGAGGACGCGAAGGCCGCGGACGAGTCGGTGAAAGATCTCGACAGTTTCAAAGCGTCAATGGGTGATATCGGTAAGAACGATTGCGGCGGCTGCCACCAGATGTATCGCATCAAGAAAGGCTGAGCTGCATAATTAGAGTTTCAAGGGCGGGCGCCGTAACACGGCAGCCCGCCCTTCGCTTTTTATGTGGGACTGGTTATGTGTCCCGAGACGCAGATATGCCGGAGACCGTGAATGCTGAGATTGCGGACAGTCGCGCTTATCGTCGCCACTGGCGCGATCGTCGGTCTGGCCGCGTTCTGGATTCTGACGCTTCCAGCGATCATCCCTGCCTCGGCGCTACCGCCGCACACGCCCAATCTCGACAACGGCAAGACCATGTTCAACGCTGGCGGTTGCGCGTCATGCCATGCCGTGCCGGAAAAGGATGCCGGCAAAGTTGACCGCACGCGGCTCGGCGGCGGGCTCGCGCTGAATTCTCCGTTCGGCACGTTCTACGTTCCGAACATTTCGCCCGATCCCAGAGACGGAATCGGTGATTGGACCGAGGCGAATTTCGTCACTGCGATGTGGAACGGCACATCCGAACACGGCAATAATCTCTACCCGGCTTTTCCCTATACGTCGTACCGCCACATGCAGCTTGACGACGTGCGCGATCTCTTCGCGTATCTGAAAACCCTGCCGCCGGTGCAGGGCAAAGTACGCCGCCATGATGTGTCGTTTCCGTTCAACATCCGCCGCCTTCTGGGCGGCTGGAAGCTTTTGTTTCTGCATGGTGGTCCATATGAGCCAGATCCGACAAAATCGGCGCAATGGAATCGCGGTGCTTATCTGGTGAATGGACCTGGCCACTGCGCCGAATGCCACAGCCCGCGCAATATTCTCGGCGGTATCATTTCGAGCCAACGTTTTGCCGGCGGCCCGGCTCCTGACGGCAAAGGCTGGGTGCCGAACATCACGCCGGCCGGATTGCAGCGTGGCGATGATCACTGGTCGGAAAAAGATATTGCGAGCTTTTTGAGCGACGGCATGACCCCGGCGGGAGACTATGCGGGCGGATCGATGGCGGAGGTAATCGAGAACACTGCGGCTCTCAGTGCCGATGATCGTGCCGCGATTGCCGCCTATGTTGCTTCACTGCCGCCGGTCGAAGGTCCGCCGCGGCCGCCGAAAAAAGACTAAGACGTCTCGCGGCGATGAATATCGGCAAAGGCATTTTGCTCAAACTGATCTCGGCGATTTTTTTCGCCGTGATGTCGGCGCTGATCCGTTATCTCGGCGCGCGCTATCCAATCGGTCAAGTGGTGTTCTACCGTTCGGCCTTCGCGATCCTGCCGGTGATGGCGGTCTATGCCTGGCGCGGCGAGCTTGCCGCGGTCGTACGGACGGAGCGGCCGCTGGGCCAAGCCGGCCGCGGCGCGCTCAGCATTGTCGGCATGTTCTGCAATTTCGGTGCGCTAGCACGGCTACCGCTCGTTGAATCGAACGCAATCTCGTTTACCTCGCCGCTGTTCAGCGTTGCCCTTGCGGCGCTCATTCTTAAAGAGCGTGTCCGTATCTATCGCTGGTCGGCGGTCATTATTGGCTTCATCGGTGTGCTCGTGGTGCTGGCGCCGCATCTCTCTCGCGATGAGATCGCCCTGACCATGGCGAGCGGCGCGAGCCTCGCCGGAGTGATCTATGCGCTGGCGGGTTCGTTGACTAATGCCGGAACCGTGATCCAGACCCGCCGGCTCACGCAAAGCGAAAGCACGTCGTCGATCGTGTTTTATTTTTCGCTAAGCTGCGCGCTTGCCGGCCTCGTGACTTGGCCGTTTGGCTGGATTAGCCCAACCACATTCGAATTCTTCGTGCTTGTCAGCATCGGCGTGCTCGGCGGCAGCGCTCATATTTTTCTAACCGAAAGCTACCGCTGCGCCTCTGCTTCGGTAGTGGCGCCTTTCGATTACACCTCGATGATCTGGGCGCTTCTGCTCGGCTATGCGATGTTCGGCGAAACGCCGACCCCGGTGATCGTCGCGGGTTCCGCGATCATTGCCGCAGCCGGTCTATTCGTTATCTGGCGTGAACGGCAGTTGGCGCAGGAGCGTCAGCGCGCGGTCGCCGAAGTCGCGGCCGAGGCTACGACGCTCCGAATGCCTTGAACGTTATGATCGTCCGCGTATCGGCGATGCCTGGAATGATCTGCACTTTCTCGGCGATGAAATGGCCGATATCGGTTCCAGGATCGACGTAGAATTTCACCAACAGGTCGAATTCGCCGGCAGTGGAGTAGATTTCCGAGGCGATCTCGGCGTCGGCAAGCTTATTGGCGACGTCGTAGGACTTGCCGAGCTGACATTTGATCTGCACGAAAAAAGGGATCATACGCGCCTCCGAAATCGCATCCTATATTAACCCGATACATTCGTCATTCCGTTCGTAGTATCCTTGCGACCCCGTTGGGGAAAGACCATAACCATGCATGCGCCGGCCGAGCTTGCCGATACGATTGCCGAGGTGCTGGCGCGCATCCGCGCCCGCGCCCCGCGGGTCCATTGCATTACCAATACGGTAGCGCAGGCCTATACCGCGAATATGCTGCTCGCGGCCGGCGCCATCCCCTCGATGACCATCGCGCCGGAGGAAATCGGCGCGTTTGTCGATGACGCTCACGCGCTTCTGGTCAATCTCGGGACCTTCGATCGCGATCGCAAATCGGCAATCGAATTGGCGGTTGGTTCGGCGCATGAACAGGGTGTGCCATGGCTGCTCGATCCGGTTTTTATTGAGCGCTCGCCGGCGCGTGCCGAATTCGCGCGTTCGCTCCTGGGCCGCAAGCCCGCGGTAGTGCGGCTCAACGCCAAAGAATTTACGGCGCTGTCAGATGCCGAAGCCGGTGATGAGGCGGCCGCGCATTTTGCTAAAGCGCATGGCACTGTCATGGCACTCACTGGCCAAGTAGACTCGGTCACCGGCGAACGCCAGCGGACGAGTATCGCGAATGGCGATCCGCTAATGGGGCAGGTCACCGCCATGGGCTGTGCCGGCTCGGCGTTGGTTTGCGCAGCGCTCGCCGTCGAAACCGATCCCTTCATAGCCACCGTCGCGGCACTCGCTGCCTTCGGCATCGCTGGTGAAATGGCGGCGCGGCAGGCAAATGGCCCTGGCAGTTTCGCCATCGCCATCATCGATGCGCTGCATAATCTCGATCGTGCTCAGTTGCGCGCTCATCTCAGGGCTTCCTGATGCAAAGTCGCCGGACGAAAGTCGATCTTCGCCTCAATGCTATTGTCGACCCGGAACGCGCCGGCGGCCGTGGCCTCGCCGAGCTCGCGCGGCTGTGTGCCGAAGGCGGCGCGACACTCATTCAATTGCGCGACAAGATCAGCGAGACGCGCGCTATGGTGGAAACGGCGAGAGCGATCAAAGAGGCGCTCGCGCCGCTCGGTGTGCCTTTCGTGGTCAATGATCGCATCGATGTCGCGCTCGCCGCGGAGGCCGATGGCGTCCATCTTGGTCCGGACGATATGGCGATCGAAGATGCGCGGCGATTGCTCGGCGATGACGCATTGATCGGCTTCTCGATCAAATCGATCGCCGACGCCGACGCGGCGCCGCTGGCGCTGATTGATTACGTCGGTTCCGGCGGCGTCTATGCGACGCTCTCGAAGGCGCAGAATAAACCGCCAATTGGTCCACAGGGTCTTGCGCACATCATTGCCGCGCTGCATAGGCGTGTACCCAGTTTGCCGGTCTGCGGCATTGCTGGCGTCGATGCCGGCAATGCCGGCGCCGTTATCGAGGCCGGCGCCGATGGCGTGGCCGTCATTTCCGCACTTTCGCTTGCGCGGGACCCGACTGCTGCCGCACATACGCTTCGCAATGTTGTGGACGCTGCGCTGGCGAAGCGGAGCAAATGAAGAACCTGCGACTTAGAGCCCGGACTCTGGCTGGCTTGAGTTTGAACAGATAAGTTAAAGCCGATTTTTTGGGGCGATCATGGCAAGAATTGCCATTTCCTATCGGCGTTCAGATTCGCAAGATATTACCGGCCGCATTTTCGACCGGCTGTCGCAGCAATACGGCAAAGAGACCGTATTCCGCGATATCGACAGCATTCAACCCGGCATCGATTTTCGTACGCAGATCGCAGATGCGCTCACTGCGGTCGATGTCCTGCTAGTCGTCGTTGGCCCGCGTTGGCTCGGCCAAGGCGAGGCCGGACGCGCTCGGATCAACAATGAAGCTGATCCTGTTCGCATCGAGGTGGAGACGGCCCTCAAGCGCAGTATTCCCATCATCCCGGTGCTGGTCGGCGGCATGAAAATGCCCGAAGTCGGCGACCTGCCAGAGAGTCTTAAGGACTTCGCTTTCCGTCACGCCGTCACCGTCGACGGCGGCAGAGATTTCGATCATCACCTGCGTGGTTTGATCGGCGCGCTGGATCGCTTCTTTGCCGGCAAGGCAGATGCTCTTAAGCCGGCGGCAACGAGCGCGACTCCGACCGCGTTGGTGAGCGCAACGCCGCGAGGGTCCTCGTCGTGGCGCATATATGGGCTTGCCGGGAGCGCCGTCGTGATTGCATTGGTGGTTACCGTGGTAATTTTGACCAACAAGACCGATCAAAAAGCGGTTCCCGTGCAGCCGAGTGTTACCCCTGCGGTGCAAAACATTGCCGTTGCGTCTTCACCTGCCGCACCGTCCGTCTCTGCAGCCGAGCGCGCTTGGTCGGTCACCAAGGATTCCGCGAGCGTCGCCGTGCTCAACGATTTCATTCGCCAGTTCGGCGACACGCCCTATGGCAGCATGGCGCGTGCACGGGTGCAGGAGCTTATCAAAAGTCAGACGCCTGCTCAGCCTGTGGTGTCAACTCCGGTCCAGCCGGCGCCCACACCTCAAGTGGCGGCTATTGCGCCGACCGCCGCCTCGCCAAGCTTTGCTTGCAGCGGCACGCTTAAACCGGACGAGCAGGCAGTTTGCCGCAATGGCGAACTGTCCTATTTGGATCGGCAACTCGATGCCGTGTTTTACGCGCTCTTGGGTAAGCTCAATCGCGACCCGCAAGCTCAGGCACGGCTGAAGGAGCAAGAAAATGCTTGGCTGAAGCAACGCGCGGCTTGCTTCGGCAGTGAGGCCTGTATTCGCGATGCCTATCAATACCGGCTCACACGGTTGCGAAATTGGCAATGAGCGTACCGGTCGCGTTAGCCATTGCTGGTTCTGATTCTGGCGCCGGTGCCGGTGTGCAGGCGGACCTGAAAACCTTTGCGGCACTCGGCATTTACGGCACGTCGGTTATCACCGCACTCACCGCGCAAAACACCAAAGGCGTGTCTGCCATCCACCAAGTGCCGAGCGAGTTTATCGCCGAACAGATCGAAGCGGTATTTTCTGATTTCGCTATTACCGCGGTGAAGATCGGGATGCTCGGTAACGCCGAAGCGATCGGCGCGGTGCGCGAAGGGCTGAAGCGTCATAACGCGCGCCATGTCGTGCTCGATCCGGTGTTGGCGGCAAGTTCCGGTGAAAAATTACTGCGCGATGGTGCGATGTCCGCCCTGCGCGATCTGATCGCTCGTGTCGACGTGCTGACGCCGAATATCCCGGAAGCGGCGGCCTTGCTCGGCGCTTCGCCTGCTCGCGACGAAAGCGAGATGCAGGCTCAGGCGGAAAATCTGCTGACGCTTGGTGTCAGAGCCGTACTGCTCAAGGGTGGTCACGGCACCGGTTCGGAGAGCGTCGATCTTCTGGTCACGCCCGACGGCTGCGAACGCTTTGCTGCGCCACGTATCGCGACCAAAAATACTCACGGCACCGGCTGTACCTTTGCTTCGGCGGTCGCCGCCGGTCTGGCAAAGGGGCAAAAGCTCGCCGACGCGGTCGGAGAGGCTAAAGCTTATGTGAATGTTGCGATCGCTGAGGCCGATCGGCTGGGCGTTGGTAGTGGCCGCGGTTCCCTTCATCACTTCGCGAAGTGGTGGTAGCCGAATTTAAACCGCTGCCGGCGCGCCCGGCTGCTTTAAGGGATGCGCGCGCGCAAAGGCGTCGATCTGCGACAGCGCCGTGGTGATCCGCGCGAAATTCGGAAACGGCGCAGTATCGACATTGAAGAATTTCGCACCGGCGGCCTGACTGGCGAGACAGATGTCGGCGAGCGTGACGTTGTCGCCGTGCGCGTATTTACCGGTGAGGCCGTCTTTGAGGTTGGCTTCAAGCGCGGTCAGCGCCGCAGTGTGCCAGTGCCGGCACCATTTGTTGCGTGCCGCCTCGTCAAGCTTGAACTCATGCTCGAGATATTCGCGTACCCGCGGCACAATCAGCGGATGGGAATCGCAGGCGACAAGCTGGGCGATCCCGCGCACGCGGGCGCGGCCGCGCGGGTCGCGCGGCAGGAGCGGTGGGTTCGGATGCGTCTCATCGAGATATTCGATGATGGCGAGCGACTCGAACAGCGCCGGCCCATCGCCATCGACCAAAGCAGGTAGCGCCATCATAGGATTGACGGCACGATAGGCATCTTCGCGCTGCGCGCCTTTCATCAGATTGACGTCGATGACCTCGTCAGGGGTGATGCCTTTGAGATTAAGCGCAATACGAACCCGATAAGTCGCAAGCGATCGCCAGAATGAAAAAAGCTTCATCGCCCTCCCCCTCAGTCCGTGCCCGGATCGCCCTTCAGCCCAGCCGCTTCGATGCCAGCCATGGCGCACATCTCGTCCTTGTCCGAAGTGTCGCCGGAAATGCCGCAAGCCCCGATGATGCCGCCGCTGCTATCGCGGATCAGAACACCGCCGGGATTGGAAATCATCCGGCCGCCGCTTGCCGCCGCCAGCATAGTGAAGAACTGCGGCGTCTTCGATGCGCGGCTCGAGAGCGTACGCGAGCCGAAGCCCATGCCGAGCGCGCCCCAGGCTTTGCCATAGGCGATGTCGAAACGCAGGAGGCCGGATTTGTCCTCGCGCTTGAACGCGACGAGATGGCCGCCGGCATCGAGCACGGCGACGGTGAGCGGCGCGAGATTGGAGTCGCGGCCTTTTTTTAGCGCGACATCGACGATGGTGGAAGCTTGCGCAAGCGTGATCGACATGGAGGCTCCGTTTTTAGGGTGAAGGTGAACGATGAGCTCAAGATTTGGCCCGATTGGCCCAATAGACCGATTGGCGCGATCCATCGCCGCCGCCGAAACCTTTGCTGTTGGATTCTTCGAAAGCCGCGAGCGCTGCCCGCGTTGCGGGCATGTCGGCACCTTTTGCGGTCCCGGTGTCGAGCATGGTCCGAAGATCTTTCACCGCGTCGGCGATATTGAAAGTGGTAGGTCCCGGATCGCGATTTTCCAGCATCGCAACGATCATGTCGGCGCGCATCTTCAAGCCGTTGTTCGCGCCGTTGCTTTCAACGAAGAGTTCAAGGAGACGCTTCGGTTCCCAGCCGACATCGCGCGCAATAGCGAAAGCTTCGCCGTAAGCCTGCCACGCGACCATCAGCGGTAAGTTGATGGCAAGTTTCATCGACGAGCCGGCGCCGATCGGTCCGCAGTGCTCGACTTTGCGGCAAAGCTGTTCGAGGACCGGCCGTGCGCGCTCCACATCGGCGGTCTCGGCGCCCATCAGGCCGAGAAGCTTGCCTTGCCGTGCCGGCGTAGTAGAGCCGCCGACCGGGCACTCGACAAAATGCGCGCCCTTGGCTTGGACCTTCGGCGCCAGAGCAGTCTCTACTTTCGGCGGCACGGTGCTCATCTCGATAAAGAGCTTTCCGGCGACATTACTGGAGAGGAGACCCGACGGCCCGTTATAGACGGCGTCGATGGCAGCGCCGTCGGTTAGAATGGTGATGACGGTTTCGGCTTTTCCGGCGAGTTCGGCCGGTGTTGCGGCGACGCTCGCACCGGCGACGGCTTTGGCTTTGTCGGCCGTGCGATTCCACACCACGACCTCATGGCCGACTTCGATCAGCCGCGCCGCGATTGCCGCTCCCATTTTGCCGATACCGGCGACGCCGATACGCATACACGCTCCCTGCCTATTTCCTTGCTTAGCTTCTTGGCTTGGTTTCTTGCCGCGCGGACCATAGGCGATTGCGAGTGCCTGAGAAAGGCGCTTGCGCGGTCGCCTTTGAATGCCATAGCGTCGCGGGCTTTTTAAAAAAACGGGAGGTAAAGGAGCAACATGGCTTCGGGCAACAAAGTCGTCGGTGTCGTTGGGCTCGGTATCATGGGCGGCTCGTTCGCGAAAAATCTTGTCGACTCAGGCTGGCGCGTTGTCGGTTACGACGTCGATCCCGAGCGCCGACGCGCTCTCGCCAAAGCCGGTGTCGAGATCGCTGCCGATGCCGTCGATGTCGCTCGTAAAGCCTCGACCGTCATCACCAGTCTGCCGAAGCCGAGCGCGCTGGCCGAGACCGCAGCCGCAATCGCAAAAGCAAAACTTCCGCGCCGTGTCATCGTCGAAGCCTCGACCTTCACCATCGAAGACAAGACCAAGGCGGAAGCTGTGCTGCGCAAAGCCGGTCATCTTCTGCTCGATTGCCCGATGAGCGGCACCGGCGCGCAAGCAGCGGTGAAGGATCTCGTGGTCTATGCGTCCGGCGACAGTGCCGCGATCAAGAGGCTGCGGCCGATGTTCGGCGGCTTCACCCGCGCGGTGCACGATGTCGGCGCCTTCGGCAATGGTAGCCGCATGAAATACGTCGCCAATCTTTTGGTCGCGATCCACAATGTGGCTAGCGCCGAGGCGATGGTGCTCGGCATGAAGTCCGGATTGCCGCCGAAACTGATCTTCGATCTGATCAAAACGGGCGCTGGCAATTCGCGGATCTTCGAACTGCGCGCGCCGATGATGGTGAAGGACGATTACAGCGCTGCAACCATGAAGATTTCGGTCTGGCAGAAGGACATGGATGTCATTGGCGGCTTTGCCCGTAAGATCAAAGTGCCCACGCCGATGTTTGACGCGAGCGAGGCGATCTATGTGAAGGCGCTCAAAAGCGGGCTCGGCGCGCAGGACACGGCCGCAGTCTGCACGGTGCTGGAGAAAATGGCGGGGATGAAACGCGGCCGCAAAAAGCGCTAAGCTTGCTGCTCTCGCATAAAAAATAATCTGGAGGAAACGCATGTCGTCAGTCGAAGGCGAAGCCCGTATGGCGGGAGCGGTTGCCGGTCCTGGGCACAAGACCCATCAGCATCGCAGTGAAACGCGCGATGGCATGCATATCGATTGGGACGTGCCTATCACCATGGATGATGGTCTGGTGCTGCGTGCCGACGTATTCCGGCCGACCACTGCAGGCCGCTATCCGGTCCTCTTGACCTACGGGCCTTATGCCAAAGGGCTTGCCTTCCAGGATGGTTATCCGAGCGCCTGGCAGCGCATGGTGGAAAAGCATCCCGACGTCACCGCAGGATCAAGCAATCTCTATCAAAGCTGGGAAGTGGTCGATCCAGAGAAATGGGTGCCGCATCAGTATGCCTGTGTGCGGGTCGATTCACGCGGCTGCGGCGTATCGCCGGGCATCATCGATCATTTTTCCCTGCGTGAGACCAAGGATTTTTATAACTGCATCGAATGGGCCGGCGTGCAGCCATGGTCGAACGGCAAAGTGGGGCTCAACGGCATTTCCTATTACGGCATCAATCAGTGGCATGTGGCATCGCTTGAGCCGCCGCATCTCGCCGCGATGTGCATCTGGGAAGGCGCCGCAGACTGGTATCGCGACATGACCCATCACGGCGGCATCGTCTGCACGTTCTGGGAAAATTGGTACGACATGCAGGTCAAGACCGTGCAGTACGGCGCGGGCGAGCGTGGCAAGCGAAGCCGCGTCCACGGCGAGCTGGTTTGCGGTCCGGAACTTTTGTCGGAGGACGAGCTCGCGCAGAACCGCAGCAATTTCGGCGGCGATATCGTTTCGCATCCGCTCGACGATGACTATCACCGTGCGCGCTCGCCGGTCTGGTCGAAAGTGAAAGTGCCGTTTTTGTCGACGGCGAATTGGGGCGGGCAGGGGCTGCATCCGCGCGGCAATTTCGAGGGCTTCGTGCGTGCGGCGTCGAAACAGAAATGGCTCGAAGCGCATGGCATCGAGCACTGGACGCATTTCTACACCGATTACGGCCGCGAGCTGCAGCTGCGCTTTTTCGATTACTTCCTGCACGGTAAGAAAAACGGCTGGGACAAGCAGCCGCCGGTGCAGCTCCAGGTGCGTCATGTCGACAGTTTCGTCGAACGCACCGAAAAAGAATGGCCGCTCAAGCGCACCAAATGGACGCGCTATTATCTCGATCCAGCCGATGGGTCTCTCGCTGCTAAAGCAGCAAAGAAAAAATCAGCCCTCAAATTCGATGCGATGGGCGATGGCGTGACCTTCGTCACGCCGCCAGTGGCGCATGAAACCGAAATCACCGGGCCATCGGTGCTGAAATTGTTCGTGTCGTCCTCTACGGCCGACGCTGATATTTTTGCCGTGCTGCGCGTCTTCTCGCCTGATTTCGACGAAATCGTATTCCAAGGCGCTATCGATCCGCATACGCCGATCGGGCAGGGCTGGCTGCGCGCTTCACATCGTACGCTCGACAAAAAGCTTTCCAAGCCTTACCGGCCCTATCACACTCACATAAAGCCGGAACCGCTCAAGCCAGGACAGGTCGCTGAGCTCGATATCGAAATCTGGCCCACCTCGATCGTGGTGCCGGCCGGGCATCGCATCGCGCTGACCGTACGCGGCAAAGACTATGTTTATCACGGGCCGAGTGGCGGGCGGCTTTCGAATTTCAAGAACGAACTAACGGGCTGCGGCCCATTCCTGCACAACGACGTGCGCGATCGTCCTCCTGAAATTTTCGGTGGCGTCACTGCTCTGCATTTCGGCGGCAAGGCGCAATCTTATCTCTTGCTGCCCGTCATTCCGCCGCGCAAGAAATGATCGTATAAGCGATAACGTCCGAACGGACGTCCGGCGACCCGAGCGCGGCAAGAACAGCGCGGGCGCCAAAACGGGGAGGAAGTGCATGTCTCGTCGAGTGAGCCGGCGTGCGCTATTGGCCGGCACTGCGGCAGCCGCCGCCACATTCAGTCGTTTTCCGTCGCCTGCCGTCGCGCAAGCTGCGTCGATCAAGATCGGACTTCTCACGGTCAAGACCGGGCCCCTGGCGCAGGGCGGCAATCAGATGGAGCAGGGTGTCCTGACCTTTCTCAAGGAGAAGGACAACGTGATGGCCGGCCGCAAGGTCGAGCTGGTCGTTGGCGATACCGGTGGCGCGCCGGCCGGCGCCAAGACCAAAGTTCAGGAATTGATCGAGCGCGATAAAGTCGACGTCGTCTTGGGTCCGCTCGCGGCCTTCGAGCTTTACGCGATCAGCGAATATATCCAGCAGCAGAAAACGCCGACGCTCAGTCTCGCAGCAGCCGACAATCTGACGCAACGCCAGCCGAACGCGTATCTGCTGCGTGCTTCCGCGACCTCGTCGCAGGCGATGCAGCCGATGGGGCATTACGCGGCGACCGAAATGAAGCTCAAGCGCGTTGCTTGCGTGGTGGAAGATCTTTCCTTCGGCTACGAACAGATGGGTGGCTTTCAGGCCGCGTTCGAAGCCAACGGCGGCTGCGTCTCCGCCAAACTGTGGCCGCCTTTGGTCACACCAGACTACACGCCTTACATTGCGCAGATCGCGGATTGTGACGGTGTCTCTCAGGGCTTTGCCGGTTCGAACCCGCTGCGCTTCATGAAGGCCTATGCCAGCGCTGGATTGAAATATCCGGTCGTGGCCGGCGAAACCGGCGGCGACGACGCCTTGTTGCGCAGTTTCGGCGATGAGGCGCTGGGCCTCACGTCATGCTGCCCTTATTCGCTGGATCTCGAGAACGAATCCAACACGCGCTTCATCGATGGCATGGTGAAAAACTTCAACGCCATTCCGGGCTTCTATGCCTCCGGGCTCTACGTCAATTGTCAGGTGGTGGAAGCGGCGCTCAAAGCCGGCGCTGATCCCGCCGACAAGGAAAAATTCATGGCCGCGCTGCGCGCCGTCAGCCTCCCCGATACGCCCCGCGGGCCGATCAAGTTCGATCATCTGGGCAACGTCGTCGGTACATTCTGTGTCCGCCGCTGCGGTACTGAAGGTGCGAAATACGGGCTCAAGCTGTGGAACACGATCGTCAAGACTTACGACAATGTCAGCCAGTTCTGGACGTGGCCGGAGCAGGAGTTTCTCGCCCATCCGGTTTATTCGCGCGACTATCCGCCGCTGAAGAAGTGTTGAAAACAGCGCGATAATAGACGAGCTTACTGCCCGGGGATGTCGTTCCAAAGGAATGGCCATTAACGAATGAGATTCCGAGTTCGCTTTCTTTGCGGCATCTCGGAACGAAAAGAACAGAGGGAGGACTGGGAATGTCTCGCAAACTTATGTCGGGGAAAGCCGAATCGCACAAAGCTTCGGCGCACAGACTGTCGCGCCGCGCGCTTCTGGCCGGGACCGCCGCCGGCGCCGCTGCTGCGCTGACACATTTTCCCGCGCCTGCAATCGCGCAGGCCGCGCCTTTCAAACTTGGCCTTCTCACGGTAAAGACCGGTCCGCTCGCGCAAGGCGGCATTCAGATGGAGCAGGGCGTCCTGACCTATCTGAAGGAAAACAATTACATGCTCGGCGGCCGCAAGGTCGATTTCGTTTCAGCCGATACCGGCGGCAATCCGGCTGGCACCAAGACCAAGGCGCAAGAGCTTATCGAACGCGACAAAGTCGATGTCATCCTGGGCCCGCTCGCGGCTTTCGAGCTCTTGGCCATCAACGATTACATCAAAGAACAAAAAATGCCGATCATGAGCTTGGCGGCGGCGGACAATCTGACTCAGCGCACGCCCAACCCATATTTGATCCGGGCTTCCGCCTGTTCGTCGCAGGCGATGCATCCGATGGGGCATTACGCGGCGACCGAATTGAAGCTCAAGCGTATCGTCACTGTCTCTGAGGATTTCGCCTTCGGTTACGAGCAGATGGGCGGCTTTCAGGCGACCTTCCAAGCCGCGGGCGGTTGCGTGACAGCCAAATTATGGCCGCCCCTGGTCACTCCGGACTACACACCTTACGTAGCGCAGATCGCCGATTGCGATGGCGTTTGCCAGGGCTTTGCCGGATCGAATCCGCTGCGCTTCATGAAGGCTTACGCCAGCGCCGGACTGAAATATCCGGTGGTGACCGGCGAAACCGGTGGTGATGACGCGCTGCTCAAGAGCTTTGGCGAGGAAGCGATCGGGCTGATCTCGTGCTGCCCATACACGATCGATCTCGAGAACGCATCAAATCAGCGTTTCGTCGATCAGATCATGAAGAACTATGATGTCATCCCGGGCTTCTACGCCGCGGGCCTCTACGTCAATTGCATGGTCGTCGATGCCGGGCTCAAGGCGATCGGCGGCGATGCCAGCGACAAGGAAAAATTTACGGCGGCGCTTCGCGCTGTGACCCTTGCCGATACGCCACGCGGTCCGATCAAGTTCGACCATTTAGGCAATGTCGTCGGCAATTTCTATGTCCGGCGCATTCAGACCGAGGGCGCGAAATACGGTCTCAAGCTTTGGAACAAGACAATCAAGACTTACGAGAATGTCAGCCAGTTCTGGACGTGGCCGGAACAGGAATTCCTCGCCCATCCGGTCTATTCGCGGGACTATCCGGCGCTGACCAAATGCTAAAACACGCGTGGTGAGGGACGTCCCATAGCAACAGTGACGGCAGCCGGAACAGCGTAGGTCAGCGGATATGACATTCTGGCTGCTGCTCACCGTCAACAGCGTGACGTTCGGTGGCCTATTGTTCCTGTTGTCGGCGGGCTTCTCGCTGATCTTCGGGCTCATGCGTATTCCCAATTTGACGCATGGCTCGATGTTCATGCTCGGCGCTTATCTCGGCACCACGTTTCTTTCCGGCGCGCTCGGCTTCACATTGAATTTCTGGCTCGCCGCGGTGTTGGGCGCGCTGGAGGTCGCTATTCTCGGCGCGCTCATGGAGCGCCTGTTGCTCCGTCGGCTCGCGGGTCAGCAATTGGCGCAAGTGCTGGTTACACTCGGCGTCTCCTTTATGGTCGCCGATCTTTGTCTGATGGGCTGGGGTGGTGATCCGATCTCGGTGGCGACTCCGCCAGGGTTAGCCGGATTTCTGCGCACGGCCGGTGCTGTGTTTCCGCTTTATCGGCTTGCCGTCATTGGCATCGCCGTGGTTTTTGCGATCGCGCTATGGCTGATGCTCGAACGCACCCGGCTTGGCGCCATGATCCGAGCCGGCGTCGACGATCCACAAATGGCGCGCGTCGTCGGCATCCGTGTGTCGCAACTGTTCACCATTGTTTTCGCACTCGGCGCTGGACTTGCGGGTTTTGCCGGCATGATCGGCGGGCCAATCTTGTCCGTGTATCCCGGCCTCGATCAAGACATGCTGCCGCTCGCCCTGGTGGTCGTGATCCTTGGCGGTACCGGCAGCCTCTTGGGCTCGTTTGTCGGCAGTATCATCGTCGGCTTCATCTACAATTTCGGTCAGGCGCTTCTGCCAGAACTCGCTTATTTCGTACTATTCCTGCCGATGGTCCTTGTGCTGCTGCTGCGACCGCAAGGCCTATTCGGAACGCAGGTTCTGTGATGTCGCGAGGCATCGCACGCGGCTTATCGATTGCCGTGATCGTCGTAGCGTTGATCGCGGTACCGTTCGTGATCACCGAAACCTATTACGTCAATATCGCGAGCCAGATTCTGCTTTATGCGATCTTTGCGCTCGGATTGAATGTACTGGTCGGTTATGCCGGGCTGGTGTCGCTGGGGCATGCCGGGCTGTTCGGCGTTGCCGCTTACGTTACCGCCTATCTCGTGGCCGGCGGCTTCGGCCACGGTGTAGCGATCATCGCCGCGCTGGTCGCGGCAATGGCGGCGACGGCGGTCTTCGCAGCGCTGGCGCTGCGGGTCACCGGCGTCAGCTTCATCATGATCACGCTTGCGCTTGGTGAAATCATCTGGGGGGTCGCTTACCGCTGGATCAGCCTGACCAATGGTGACAATGGAATTTCAGTTCCAGGCCGGCCGAAGCCTTTCGGCATCTCGCTCTCTTCCGCGACAAATTTTTATGATGCCTCGCTGATCGTGTTTCTGTTAGCGGTCGCCGCCTTGGCGATTTTCGTGCGCTCGCCATTTGGCGCAGCGCTTTGCGGCACCCGCGATCAGCCGCGACGGATGAACGCGCTCGGCTACCATGTCTGGATGATCCGTTTCGGCGCTTTCATGTTCTCCGGATTGCTCACCGCGGTGTCCGGTATTCTGTTCGTCTACTACAACGAGTTCATCAGCCCGCAGGCGCTCGCGTTGACGGCTTCGGCCGAAGGTCTGCTGATGGTGATTTCCGGCGGCGCCGCAACGCTGCTTGGCCCTGTCATCGGTGCGGCGCTGGTCGTCATCGTAAAAAACGTGGTCAGCGCCTATGTCACGCGCTGGAATTTCATGCTTGGCGCTATCTTTGTCGCCATCGTCGTGTTCATGCCGGAGGGTCTTGTTCCCGGAGCAGTGCGGCTTGCACGCTCGGCCTGGCGCGCTGGGAGCCGCAAGAAGACGACAGCGCCCGCTGCGGAGGCCGGGCGATGAGTGCGCTGGTCATCAACAACCTAAACAAGTCGTTCGGCGGCTTGCGCGTCACCACCAAGGTCAATCTCTCGGTGGAACCGGGTGAGCGCCGGCTGATCATTGGACCGAACGGCGCCGGCAAGACCACACTGTTCAATCTCATCACCGGGGAACTGACGCCCGACAGTGGCTCGGTCGCGCTGTTGGGCAACGACATCACCCGCCTGCCGATCCGCAAACGCACGCATCTCGGTATGGCGCGCACCTATCAGATCATCACTTTGTTCGGCCGCAATACCATCGAGCACAACGTGACTCTGGCGTTGCTCGGGTTGTCGCCATTGCGCTGGAATCCTTTCATCACGCTCTATCGTCAGGGTCATCTGACGGCGCAGGCGCGCGCCGCGCTCAGCCGCGTCGGCCTCGATCACATTGCGACGCGGTCGCTTTCGGAGACCTCATATGGCGAGCGGCGCCGTGTCGAGATCGCCATGGCGCTTGCGCAAAGTCCCAAAGTCTTGCTGCTCGACGAACCTTTCGCCGGGCTTTCGATCGACGAGCGGCAGGATGTACGCAAGCTCCTGCATGCTATCCCGCGCGATGTGACCATCGTCATGATCGAGCACGACATGGATGTCGCGCTCGACTTCGCCGATCGCATTACGCTTTTGCATTTCGGCGAGGTGATTGTCGAAGGAACGCGCGCCGAAGTGGTGGCCGATCCGCGGACGCGGGAGGTCTATCTTGGCGAATAGCGCGCTCAGTCTTGCCGATATCGACGCCTATTACGGCGACAGCCATGTGCTGCAGAAGGTGTCATTTGCGCTCGGCGAAGGACGGCTTCTTGGCCTTCTCGGCCGCAACGGCGCCGGCAAATCGACCTGTATGAACGTCAGCGTCGGTTTATTGCCCCCGCGCAAGGGCAGCGTCGAAGTATTCGGCTCACCGGTGGCACGGATGCCGCCCGAGATGATCGCCGCGCGTGGCGTCGCGCTAGTGCCGCAAGGCCGCCGTATCTTCAAAAGCCTTACGGTTCGCGAAAATCTGATGGTCGCCGCGCAGACCGGCTTCACCAGCCGTCACGTGCCATGGACCGAGACGACGGTTTTCGCCATGTTTCCGCGGCTTGCCGAACGGCGCGGCCAACTCGCCGCGTATCTGTCCGGCGGCGAGCAACAAATGCTTGCGATCGGTCGTGCATTAATGGCCAATCCGCGCGTGCTCTTGATGGACGAGCCGTCGGAAGGCTTAGCGCCGCAAATCGTTGCCGAGGTCATGGCGACGATTCGTAAACTGAAGGAAAGCGGCCTTTCGATCGTTCTGGTCGAGCAAAGCCCGAAGCTCGTTTTCGACATCGCCGACGATATCGTTATTCTCAATTCCGGCCGTGTCGCCATTGTATCGACCGCCGGCGCATTGAAGAATGATGGCGTCGATTTACGCCAGCATCTCGGGGTATTTTGACACCGTTTTGAGCCTAATCCGCGCCTTTTCGTTTGCCCGTCACAATCATTGGTTTGGTAAGAACTTAAGCCTGCTTGGAAGGAATTCCGGCATGCCGATGCGAGGGGCCGCACAACAAAAACGCATGTCCCTTATTGCAAATTATGGAACTCGCCGTCACCATAGTAAGGGGGACGTGTGTAGGGGGTGGCCTTGATTACCGTTCCGGAATTGGCGTCCGAAGCGCTTGGTGCGTTCCTCGCCGATCATCTCAAGCGCAGGTTTGCCGCGACCCATGCCGGTCTGACGGAGCTCATTCCTTCGGTGGCGCGCCTTGCTATCGAATGTCTCGGCAATAGCGACGCGCTTTATCACAATGTCGAGCACACGATGCTGGTCACGCTCGTTGGCTATGACATCATGAAAGGCCGCGCGTTGTTGACGCCGACCTATCCGAGCGACTTTGCGCATATTCTCGTCGCTTGCCTATTGCACGACATTGGCTATGTGCGCGGCGTGCTTAAAGGCGATGGCTCCGATGGCTATGTAATCGACGCCAAGGGCACCAAAACCAAATTGCCGCGCGGTGCCTCCGACGCCGCGCTGATGCCGTATCACGTTGATCGCTCGAAATTGTTCGTGATGGATCGCATTGCCAAGATCGAACAGCTCGATGCCGAGCGCATTGCCCGCGCCATCGAATTCACACGTTTCCCGACCATTGACGACGGCAGTGAAGACGACAATGAAGAAGGCATGCTGGTGCGCGCCGCCGATCTGATCGGTCAACTCGGCGATCCGCATTATCTCCGAAAGGCCAATGCACTTTATTACGAATTCGAAGAAATCGGCATGAACAAGCAACTCGGCTATACCTCGCCGGCCGATCTCACCGATCTCTATCCGCAGTTTTACTGGAACAGCATTTCCTCACATATCCAGACCGCGATCCGCTACCTCAACGTGACGTCAAGCGGCCGGCAATGGATCGCGACGCTATACAGCAACATCTTCCGCGCCGAACGCGAACTTAGTCTCAGCGGACCGCAGCGCTGAAAGATGGACCGATGACGTCGGCGAAGTCCGGTCAATCCAGCGACGATCACGAGGGTGCAGTGGCGAGCGGCGGTCTGGCGCTGATGAGCGTCTCGGCGCTCGGCATTGTGTTCGGCGATATCGGCACGAGTCCACTTTATACACTCAAGACCGTGTTCGGTTTTCTCGGCGGCGATGTTACGCCGGACCGTATCCTTGGCATTCTATCGCTTCTGATCTGGACGCTGTTCCTGATCACGTCGGTCAAATACGTGCTCGTCGCCATGAGCATCGACAATGACGGCGAGGGCGGCATTCTCGCTTTGATGTCGCTTCTTGGCGTCAAACGGGCGCGGCGTCCTGCAATTGTGCTGACCGGTCTCCTTGGCGCTGCTTTGATCTATGGCGATGGCGCGATCACGCCGGCGATTTCCGTGCTGTCTGCGCTTGAGGGGCTCGACATCGCGACGCCCGCGCTCAGCAATTACGTCGTGCCGGTCGCGGTAGTCATCTTGCTTGCGCTGTTTGCGGTGCAGCCACTCGGCACCTCGCGTATCGGTGCCGCGTTCGGCCCGATCATGATGATCTGGTTTGTTTCGATCGGTGCGCTCGGCGTCTGGGGCATCGCACGCGATCCCTATGTCTTGGTCGCCATCAATCCCTATTACGGCCTGCGTCTTCTCGCGACCAGCGGCTTCCCCGGCTTCTTGTTGCTTGGCGGCATTTTCCTCTGTGTCACCGGCGCGGAGGCGCTTTATGCCGATATGGGGCATTTCGGCAAACGGCCAATCCGCTTGGCTTGGTCGGTGATTGTGTTCCCGTGCTTGGTCCTGAATTACGCCGGACAGTCGGCGCTGGCGCTGACAGGCGAACCTGTCGCCAACAATGTGTTCTACCGGCTTTGTCCGCAGTCACTATTGATGCCGCTGATCGTGCTGGCGACGATTGCGACTATCATCGCCAGCCAAGCGATCGTGACCGGCGCCTTTTCCATGACTCGCCAAGCGATCCAGCTTGGCTGGCTGCCGCGACTGCACATCACCCAGACGTCGGAAAAGGGCTACGGCCAGATTTATGTCGGCACTGTCAACTGGCTTTTAATGATCGTCACTATCGTACTCACTCTGTTGTTTCGTAAATCCGACAACCTTGCTGCGGCTTACGGCATCGCCGTATCGCTGACCATGTTGATGACGTCTTTTCTCCTGTTCATCGCTATGCGCGAAATCTGGAATTGGCCGCTGTGGTCAAGCGCTGCCTTGGCTGGTCTGTTCGCGGTGATCGATACTGGCTTCTTCGCCGCCAATTCGATGAAGGTTCTCGACGGCGGATACGTTCCGCTTCTGCTTGCAGCCTTCGTTTACGGCATCATGCTGATCTGGCATCGCGGCACCGAAGCGGTGGCGCATCGGCTCTATCAGGTGCCGATCCCGGTGCCTGAATTTCTTGCCAATGTGAAAGGGCATGATCTGCCGCGCGTGCCGGGCACGGCGATCTTCTTAACGCGAAGCCGCAGTGGTGTGCCGCCCGTAATGCTCTGGCATTTGAAGCACAATCGCGCGCTGCATCGCTTTGTCGTCGTACTTTCGATCGTGATCGAAACCAAGCCGCGAATTTCGGTACTCGAGCGTCTCGTCGTTACGCGCGAAGGCGAGAATTTCTGGCGGTTGACCGCCCATATCGGTTTTATGCAGCGGCCGGATATTCCTCTTATCATAGAACAGGCCTGCGAAAGGGGCTGCGAGGTCCGGCTCGATGATGTGACTTACTATGTCGGTCATGAAATCATCCTGCACCGCGAACACGGCGCCGGCATGCCGGCTTGGCAGGAAGCGATCTTTGCCGCCATGGTGCGCAACGCGCCTCATGTCACGGAATATTTCCGACTCCCTAACGACAGCGTTGTCGAGATCGGGCGGCAAGTCGCTATTTGAGTGCCGCCATTTAAATTCTGATATTTGCGGTACACGTCGCGGGCATATTGCAGTTTACCGTCCGCTATGCTTTCCCGGTTATGGAAACGCCGATAACAAGGACACGTTATGTCTGATCAATGGAATAAATACGCTCCGACTGCTGCGCGCCATCACGGTAAGCCCGGCCGCGAGGTGCGGCCGAAAAGCACCACCATCGACATTCATTCGCATGTCGGGATTCCGGAGGCGGCGAAATTCGTGGAGCCGCATCTCGACTGGTCTACCATTCCGCTTTCCAAATTCGCCAACGCCGAAACCAAGGCGCTCGGCCAGAAACAGGAAGCCGATATTCGCGAGCGCGCCAGCGCCGAACATCGTCTGGCCGATCTCGATGCCATGGGCATCGACGTACAGATGATCGCGCCGCCGCCGCCGCAGTGTTATTACACCGTGCCGCTCGACATAGCCGTGCCGGCGACACGCATGGTCAATGATGGCATCGCTGCCTTCTGCGCCAAGGCGCCCGACCGCTTCAAAGGCTTCGGCTCGGTGCCGATGACGGACGGCAATGAAGCGGTGAAGGAGCTTGAGCGCTGTGTGCGCGAGCTCGGCTTTACCGGAGTGGAAATCCTCACCACCATCGCCGGCAAGGAATTGTCCGATCCGGCTTTCGCGCCGTTCTGGAAGAAGGCTGAGGAACTCGGCGTCGTGGTGATGCTGCATCCCAACGGCTTCACCGACGCATCGCGGTTCACGCGTTTCTACTTCAACAACGTCCTCGGCAATCCGCTGGAAACGACGATCGCGCTGCATTACCTGATTTTCGACGGCGTGCTGGAGCGTCACCCCAAGCTGAAGATTCTCAGCGTTCATGGCGGCGGCTATCTCGGCGCTTATTCCGGCCGCATCGATCACGCCTGGGGCGCGCGTTCGGATAGTCATGGCGATCTGCCGCAGCCGCCGACCAGCTATCTCAAGCGCGTTTATGTCGACACTGTCGTGTTCACGCCAAACCAGCTTGCAGAGCTCGTGCGCGTTTTCGGCGCCGATCACGTCGTCATGGGCACCGATTATCCTTACGACATGGCGGAATACGATCCGCTCGGCCATATCGCCGGCGTCGAAGGCTTCGATGCCTCGACCATCGCGGCGCTTGCCGGCGGCAACAGCAAAAAGCTGCTTGGGTTGTGAACGCGAGCGCGGGATGAGCGTTAGCGCTTGGTCTTGGCGCTTTTCTTCGCTGTGGCACTCGGCAGACGGTGAACCGTCGCCGAGGCGCCTGCACTTTTGCGCAGAGCTTCCTTAAGACTCAACGGGCGGCCGTGCTTTTTGAGAAGGTCGCGGAACGCCTCATCCGCGATTTCCTGAAAGTCCTTCATCTGATCGCGGCCTAGAAGATCGAGCGCGTGCCAGGTCTCATCGTCCAATTGCACCCGCTTGCCGGGCATCAGCCCGCTTTCCGGTGTCTTGAACTAGATTTGGCGACTTTTTTATTTGAAGCAGCTGTTTTATTTGAAGTTGCCGTTTTGCCTTTTTTCCCGGGAATCGATAGCAGCATTTCGCGCTGGCCTTCGACTCTCTTTTTGCTTCGCTTCGCCGGCGGCCGATTGCCTCCCGCTTTGACGCTCTGCCGCAGAGCATCCATCAGATTGATGACATTCGAAGGCGCTCGTTCTTTCACTGGCGCGATCTTCTCGCCCTTCTGCTTCTTGCGCAGAAGGTCCTTGAGTGCGTCTTCGTAGTCGTCCTTGAACCCTGCCGGCTTGAAATGCCCGATTTTGGTCTCGACGATATGGACGGCGAGGTCGAGCATGTCCTTTGGGATTTTCTCGTCTTCGATCCCGTCGAAATATTCGTCCTGGTTGCGCACTTCGTAAGGGTAGCGCAGCGTCACGCCCATCATGCCCTTGCCGCGCGCTTCGAGCGCGATGATATGCTCGCGCGAGGTAAATACGATCTTGCCGAGCGCCACCATTCCTTCTTTGTGGATTGCCTCGCGGATCACCGCAAAGGCTTGCTGGCCGACGTCGCCGTCCGGCACGATGTAATAGGGATCGCGCAAATAAAGTTCGTCGATCTCGCTCTTCGGCACGAATTCGTCGATGTCGATGATGCGCTTGCTCTCGACCGCCACCGCGTCGAGCTCCTCCGGCGCGAGCTCGATATATTCGCCCTTGGCGAGCTCATAGCCTTTGATGATCGAGGCGTTGTCGACTTCATCGCCGGTCTCGGCGTCGATTTTTTTGTAGCGGATGCGGTTGCCGGTCTCTTTGTTGAGCTGATGGAAGCTGATCTTCTCGCGCTCCGAAGTCGCTGGATAAAGCGCGATCGGACAAGAGACGAGCGAGAGTTTGAGATAGCCTTTCCAATACGCGCGAGGGGCCAAGATCGCACTCCATCCTGCAGGCATGCCCCGAAAAGCGCCGCCGCTTCGGATCGGGCCATGCGTTAAGGGGACTAAAGCCCAACGATATCAGGGAACTGCCGTTCCACAAGCGAACCAACATGCCCCGTTTCGGCTTTGTTCTAGGTGCTCATATGCTTACACTTAACGCTGACATCGATTCGCTTGTGAGACACCATGGCTGCGAAAAGTTCCGCTGCACGAGCACTACCGGTAGACACGCATTCTGAGCGTGTCCGGCGGGTCAAGTCGCGCACCGTGCCGCGCCTGTTCCATGCCCGTATGGTCGTGACTAGGCTTGAGGAATGGTGCGTTGAGGCGACCACCGCCGAGGAGGCGCGGGCGCTTTTGGCGTCTGGCCTCGGCCATCGCTGCGCGCCCGGTGAGAGCGTTCAGATCGAATTAGAGGATCTGATCGACGAATAGCCCGAGGCGCGTAGATTTTTGGCCGCCTTGTCCGGCTTTAACCTCGTTTCGCCGCCTATTGTCACGCCTTGACGGCGCCGCTTGAAGCGCGCTCAAACAGCGGGCTTAAAGCCATCCCATGCGACGACGCATCTTCACCGAACAACCGGTTTCCGGCCTTGCCATATGGGCGCGCCGCATCGCGCTGTTTTCGCTCGCAGCCACTTTCATCGCCGTCATTATCGTTCGTTCTGGTGCGCTCGATATCGTGCCAGCGCTTTCGACGTTGGCCGGAGCTTTGGTGCTGGCCTGCGTCGCGATCCTGCTTGCCTTCGGCGCCGGCATTGCGATCTGGCGCGATGGGCTTGGCGGCGGCAGCTATGCCGCCACGGCAGTTCTTATCGGCCTCGCTCAGATCGCCTATCCCGCTTATCTCGGGTTTAAAGCAACTCGGTTGCCGGCGATCTACGACATCACCACCGATCCGATTGATCCGCCGCAATTCGACGCCATCGCCCGCTTGCGGCCGCGTGACGCCAATCCGGTCGTCTATGCCGGTCTCTATGCCGCCGAGCAGCAGCATGCCGCCTATTCCGACATCGAACCGGACGACACCAATTCGACGCCGCAGGAAGCTTATGATGCGGCGATAAAAATCATTACCAAGCGGAAATGGCGTGTCGTTGCCTCGCGGCCGCCGCAGGCCGTAGTCGTCGCGCCGTTGCGTGTTGGTGAAACGCGTCCCGCCAAGCAGCCGCTTGGCCGTGAGGGTGTCATCGAAGCTATAGCGCGCACGCCGATCCTCGGTTTCCGCGATGACGTGGTGGTGCGCATCCGGCAGACCAATGATGGCGCCCGCATCGATGTGCGCTCAGCATCGCGCTACGGCCGCAATGATCTCGGCAGCAATGCCGCCCGCGTTCGCAATCTCATCGATGACATCGATGACGTCTTGGCTTTGCCGCAGCCGGAAAAGAAAACCGCGCCGCCGAGTCAGGCCGCCGGTAAAGGCGCTTCGGCTAAACGATAAGTGCCGTTAATCGACGGCACTCCGTCGGTGACGATCACACCGCGCGCCGCCAGATCTTCCATATGGGCGAGCACTGAAAGCGCCGCCGCACCAGTGAGCCGCGGATCGAGTCCGATATAGACGGCCTTCACCAAAGTCGGGATATCGGCTGCGCCCTTGGCGAGACGATGGAGGAGCGATGCTTCGCGCGCCTGCCGGTGTCGGATGAGATAGGCAACGTAACGCGGCGCCTCCGGGATCGGCGCGCCATGGCCGGAGAGATAAAGCGGTTCGCTGCGCGCTGCGAGCTTGTGCAGCGACGCCATGTAATCGCTCATGGCTCCGTCAGGTGGCGCCACGATGGTGGTCGACCAAGCCATCACATGATCGCCAGCAAAGATCAGATCGGCCTCTTTATAGGCAAAGGCCATGTGATTGGCGGTGTGGCCGGGCGTGGTGATGGCTTCGAGCGTCCAGCCTTCACCGCGCACCGTCTCGCCATCGGGGAGGGCGATGTCAGGCCGGAAATCCATATCGGCTGAGGCATCAAGCCGATGCGTCTCGCCGATATGCAGCGGCCGCGCCAACCGGTGCGGGCCCTGCGCGAAAACTTTTGCGCCGGTCGCGGCCTTGATCTTGGGCACCGCCGGCGAATGATCGCGGTGGGTGTGAGTGACAAAGATATGCGTGACGGTCTCGCTGCGCACGGCATCGAGAAGCGCGGCGACATGGGCATCGTCATCCGGTCCCGGATCGAGGATTGCCACTTTGCCACGGCCGATGATGTAGCTCATCGTGCCTTTGAAGGTGAACGGACTGGGATTGTTCGCGACCACAACACGGACGCCAGGCGCGATCTCGCGCACCGTGTCGGGAGGAAGGTCGAAGGTCTTGTTGAAGGGGATGTCGTCGCTCATGTGGGCCTTATAAGGCGCACACCGCAGTTCCGCCATCACAAGCGGGTCCACAAAATAATAGAGCCCCGGTGCCGGGAATGCCGGGGCTCCAGCAACCTCAATTTATCACGGTAAGTGAGACCGAGATCGCCGAGCATTACTATGCACGCGGCGTGCCAACTTCGTCCGGCCAGAATTCGCGGGCTTTTTCTCGAGGCCAGCCGCTTATGGCTGCTTCACAAGCAGTCATTGACGCAATTGCGGGCAGATTAAAACGGCGTACGGCTGCGCATAGCCGCAGCGAGCGTTCCTTCGTCGAGATAATCAAGTTCACCGCCGACCGGGACACCGTGAGCGAGTCGGGTCACCTTCACATCCGCATCGTGAAGAAGGTCCGTGATGTAATGTGCGGTGCTTTGCCCGTCGACAGTGGCAGACAGCGCCAGGATCACCTCTTTAACCGCTGGGTCGGAAGCGCGCTTCACCAGCGCATCGATGGTGAGGTCATCGGGGCCGACGCCATCGAGTGGCGACAGCGTGCCGCCGAGTACGTGATAGCGCGCGTTGATCGCATGCGCTCGCTCCAACGCCCAAAGATCGGCGACGTCAGCGATAACGACAATTATCGCGCCGTCGCGTTTGGGATCGGTGCACACTGTGCAGGGGTTTTGCGTATCTATATTGCCGCAGGTGCGGCAGACTTCGATTTTCTCGATCGCGGTCTGCAGCGCCGCCGTAAGCGGCGCCATCAGGAGCTCGCGTTTCTTGATCAGAAACAAGGCTGCGCGCCGCGCCGAGCGCGGCCCCAGCCCCGGCAGGCGGGCTAAGAGCTGAATCAGGCGTTCGATCTCGGGACCGGCAGAAATCGTGGGCATTCAGTTAAGCGGGCTCGTGACCGGTATCAAAACAATTTCAGGCCGGGTGGCAGCGGCATGCCGCCGGTCAACGACTGCATCTTGTCTTGCAGCACGGTCTCAAGCTTGCGCTTGGCGTCGGCATGTGCGGCGACAAGGAGGTCTTCGACGATTTCTTTCTGATCGGGCTTGAGCAGTGAATCGTCGATTGTGGCGGCGCGCAGATCGCCCTTGCCGGAAATCTTAACTGCGACCAAGCCGCCGCCGGCCGCGCCCTCCACCTCGATGCGGTCGAGCTCGGCCTGCATTGCCTCCATTTTCGATTTCAATTCATTCGCCTGTTTCATCAGGCCGAGAAAATCAGGCATCGTCGTCACTCTCGCTTGGCTCTTCCGGCATATCGTCCGGGCTGGTGGATGTCGCGCCGGGAGACCGTACGTCGACGATCTCAGCGCCGGGAAAACGTTGCAACACCGCCTGCACCAAGGGATCGGCGCGCACATTGTCTTTCAATTCGGCCTTGCGGGCATCGGCTTGAGCGCGCATCGAAGGCGCGCCGGTTTCAGTCGACACCGCGACCATCCAGCGCCGGCCGGTCCACTCGGACAGTTTTTTTGAGAGTTCGCCGGTCAGAGTCGGGCGTGCGCTCGGCTCAAGCGCGAGTTCAAGCTTGCCGTCTTCGAAACGCACCAGCCTCACGTCGCGCTCCAGCGCGCTCTTGATGCCGAGATCGCGCTTTTCACCGGCGATTGCGATCAGTTCTTCGAAGCTGCGAACGGCACGGGCTGGCATGCCATTGTCATTGCCGCGTGCGATCGGTTCGTCACGCGGTGCAGCCGGCGCTGGCGCGGCCGCAAGCGGACTGCGGGACGAGCGCGCTTCAGCGCGCGGCATTCCCGCGCCACTCGCAGGTGCAGATGCTGCGCCGGACATTCCTGCGCCGTTGCCGTTGCTGCGGTTGTCGTTGAGCGAGCGGACGACTTCATCCGGCGTCGGCAGATCTGCGGCATAAGCAATGCGAACCAGCACCATTTCCGCGGCGTCGACCGGCCGTCCGGCCGCTTCGACTTCGGTGATGCCCTTGAGCAGCATTTGCCAGGTGCGGGCGAGGATCCGCATCGAGAGTTTAGTGGCGAAGGCACGCCCACGGACGCGCTCAGCCTCCGTCAGCGAGACATCGTCCGCAAGCGCCGGGACGACTTTCACCCGAGTGACGAAGTGCGTGAACTCGGCAAGGTCGCCGAGTACCATCGCCGGATCAGCGCCCGAGTCATACTGGTCGCGCAATTCCTTTAAAGCTGCGGCGACATCGGCGCGCATCAGCGCCTCAAAGAGATCGATCACGCGCGTGCGGTCGGCAAGACCGAGCATCTGCCGTACGTCTTCGGCGCGCACGTTGCCGGCCGCATGCGCGATGGCCTGATCGAACAGCGAAAGTGAGTCGCGCACCGAGCCTTCGGCAGCGCGAGCGATCAGCCCGAGCGCTTCCGGGGCGGCTTCGATGGCTTCCTTGGCGGCGATGCCCTGCAGGTGTTTTACCAAAAGCGCGGCATCGACACGGCGCAGATCGAAACGCTGGCAGCGCGACAGCACCGTGATCGGCACTTTGCGTATTTCGGTGGTGGCGAAAATGAATTTGGCGTGCGGTGGCGGCTCTTCCAGCGTCTTCAACAATGCGTTGAAGGCGGCGCCGGACAGCATATGCACTTCGTCGAGAATATAGACCTTGTAACGTGCCGATACCGGCGCGTAGCGCACCGCATCGTTGATCTGGCGCACATCGTCGACGCTATTATGCGAAGCCGCGTCCATCTCGATCACATCGAGATGGCGGCTTTCCATGATCGCTTCGCAGTGGATGCCGAGCGTCGGCATTTTGATGGTCGGCCCGGTGATCGAACCGTCCGCCAGTTCGTAATTGAGCGCGCGCGCAAGAATCCGTGCCGTCGTTGTTTTGCCGACGCCGCGCACGCCGGTCAGGATCCAGGCTTGTGGAATCCGTCCGGTCTCGAACGCGTTGGAGACGGTGCGCACCATCGCGTCCTGGCCGATCAGATCGTCGAAGCTGGCCGGACGGTATTTGCGCGCCAACACGCGATAGGTGGAGGAAGATGTGGCGGCGTCAGTCATTGTCGAGATTGGCTACACGTTATCCTGAGGTGATGCCGTAATGCGGCCGAGCCTCGAAGGATGACGGACGCGCCATCACCCTTCGAGGTTCGCTGCGCACAGCGCAGGGTGTGAGGTTCGAAAGGCTCAGCAAAAAGGTGGGAGGCTGACGAGCGACCCGAACCGCGCTCGTTAGGGCTGCTTCCTTCCGGATCTGACCCGGTTGGCGAGTGGCTCGTCCACCGCCAACCTCCCACGCCCTATATCGGCTGGAGAGCCAGGGAAAGCAAGCTTGCCGGATTGCGGCTTATTTCCGGACCTCGCTCTGCATTGGCCGCTGGGGCCGTTGCGTGAGTGCCGGTTACTTCTTCGCAGCGATTTGATAGTTTGCCACCGCGAATCTCCACACACGAAAAGGATCGCCCATGCTGCGCGTGCTTGCTATTGCCGCCGCGTTTGCGTTTGCGCTACCGAATTTAGCGCTCGCCCAAGAACATCACGAAGAGGAACATCGCGGAGGGCCACCGCACGGCGCGCCACCGCATCCGCCCGGTGCCCCGGCGGCGCGGCCGGCGATCGTGCCTGGCGGTCCGCCACCCGGTGGACACCCGCCGGGTTTCGCCCATCCAGGCGGTCCACCCCCGACCGCTTTTGCTCATCCGGGCGGTCCGCCCGGTCATCAATTCTCCTATCGCGGCCGGATGGTTGAGCGGATGCACGTCAACCCGTTCATCTATCCGCAGGGTTGGGGTTATCGACGCTGGGCTATCGGGGCGGCGCTGCCGCCGCTCTTCCTGGCGCGCGATTATTGGTATGCCGACTGGGCGTCGCTTGGCCTCGCGCCGCCGCCGCCCGGCACCGAATGGGTCCGCTATGGGCCGGACCTTCTACTCGTCGATGTCAGCACCGGCCAAGTTTTGGACACGGTCTACGACGCGTTTTACTGAGCGGTCGTACGGCGCGCGCATGGGCGATGCGCGCACCTTGACCTCGGTTCCGGCGCGGCTTCTATTGCCGACAAAATAGATGGGACTCGCCACGCCAGCGTGGCGACACCGTCTTGAGGGGCAAGCCAAAGGAGCCGGGTCATGACTTTCCGCGCCGCAGCTGTGCAATTGATCATGCAAAGCGGCGACATGATGCAGTTAGCTTCTCTGCACAACTGACAACCCGTGTTCCCCCGCAGCGATCTCGGTCCAAAGCCGAAGCTCGGGTATATCGCGAGCGCGCTTGAGCGCGCCGCCGAACGGCGTGGCGACGATAAGGCGATAAGCGAATTTCGCGCCGATCCGCGTACCCGGTTTTATGTCATCGGCGGCGAACTTGTTGTGCTTAAGGCTCTCGGCGAACGCAACGATCCGCTGTTCTCATATGCAGAAGCCCAGTCGTTTGGCGCGGCGTATGAAGAAATCTTTCTCGGCACTATCGACGGCGCGCCGCGCTTTGGCCTCGGCCTCGATCTGCAAACGGTCGAAGCGCTGAAAGCACGCAACGATCTGAAAATCACCGATCTGCGTTCGATCGCCGTGCAAGGTCTGGTCGGCGAAGTCCATCTCCCGCCGCTCGCCGAAGCCAAGGCGCTTCTCGGATGGCATGCGCGGCATCGCTTTTGCTCCAATTGCGGCGCAGCGACCCAGGTCGTGCAGGCCGGATGGCGCCGTGACTGCCCGTCCTGCCACACCGAGCATTTTCCGCGTACCGATCCGGTTGTCATCATGCTGGTTATTGCCGGCGACCGTGCCGTGCTCGGCCGCTCGCGCCGTTTCGCGCCGACGATGT
Organism: Xanthobacteraceae bacterium; assembly: GCA_036271715.1. GTDB lineage: Bacteria > Pseudomonadota > Alphaproteobacteria > Rhizobiales > Xanthobacteraceae > BOG-931. The sequence continues at coordinate 161,236 of DATBAD010000062.1, read as the reverse complement.
GGTCGTGCCTGGCCGGCTTTGTCGAGCCCGGCGAAACGATCGAGGAAGCAGTGCGCCGAGAGGTGCTGGAGGAGGCCGGCATCGCCTGCGGCCGCGTGACCTATTTTGCCTCGCAGCCATGGCCGTTTCCGTCATCGATCATGATCGGCTGTCATGCCGAAGCATTGTCCGAGACGATCGTGGTCGATCGCGAGGAGTTAGAGGACGCGCGCTGGTTCACCCGCGATGAAATGGCAGCGATGCTCAAGCGCGCACACCCGCAAGGTTTGACCACGCCGCCGCCGGTCGCGATTGCGCATCATATCATTCGCGATTTCGTCGAGGAGGGCGCGGCTGTCCTCCGCTAGTAAACCTGCCGCAGGCACACCGGTGTCCATTTCCGCACCGCGGATTCTTTGCGCCGGCATCATTGTGCTCGACGAAGTATTCCGGGTGGCAGAATTTCCGAAACCCGACGGTAAGGTGCAGGCCGATGGGTTTTTCGTGGTCAATGGCGGATGTGCCGCCAATGCTGCTGTTGCGATCGCGCGGCTTGGTGGCCGTGCCGCGCTTGCCGGGCCAATGGGTGGACCGCCCGGTGTTGACGACAATGGTGACCGCGTGTTGCGCGCGCTTGCGCGTGAAGACATCGACTGCACCGCTTGCCAGCGGGTCGATGGTTTCGCCACGGCACTATCGGCGATCGTCATCAACAGCCGCGGCGATCGCACCATCGTGACCTATCGCGACGAGCGCATTGCAACGACACCGCCGGCCGATCCAGCCGGTCTAATCGCCAAGGCTGACGCGGTCTTGGCTGACAATCGCTATCCCGCCTTTGTGCAGCCGATCTGTGAAGCGGCGCGGCAACGTGGTCTGCCGATCGTCATCGACGGTGACCGCCCGACAGTGGAAGACGATCCGCTGTTCCGTCTGGCTTCGCACCTCATTTTTTCTTCGGAGTGTTTGCGAGAGACGACGGGTGTTGCCGATCTCGGCGACGGTTTACGGCGTATCGCCCGTCATACCAGCGCATTCCTTGCCGTCAGCAATGGACCTGAGGACATCGTCTATCTCGAAGGCCCGAAGCTTCGTCGCCTGCCGGTGTTCTCGGTCAAAGCGGTCGATACGCTGGGCGCCGGCGACTGCTTTCACGGCGGTTTTATTTTGGGACTCGCGGAGGGGCGTGACGAAGTCGCGGCCATGCGCTTCGGTGCCGCCGTCGCCGGGATCAAATGCTCGCGGGTCGGCGGTTCGGCTGGTGCCCCGACCCGCCGTGAAGTCGAGGCCCTACTCGCCGGGCAGGGGACTTTGACCTAGTCCGCACTTGCCTTAGAATATTTTTCTATATAACTATGCCATTCAATGGATATATGAAAGATTATCCCAATGGATGCCATAGACCGTAAGATCCTTGCCGTTTTGCAGGAAGACGCCGCTCTTTCAGTCGCCGAAGTCGGTTCGCGCGTCGGGCTGTCGTCGACGCCCTGTTGGAAGCGCATCCAGCGGCTCGAAGCTGAAGGTGTCATCCAACGCCGCGTCGCATTGGTCGATCAGGAGAGCATCGGGCTGAAGATCAGTGTCTTCGTCTCGATCGAGACCGGCGACCATTCGCAGGATTGGCTCGACCGCTTTGCCAAGACCGTCACCGCCATGCCGGAGGTGATGGAGTTCTATCGGATGGCAGGCGACGTCGATTACATGTTGCGTGTCGTGGTGCCGGACATTGCCGGCTATGACGCTTTCTACAAGAAGCTGATTGCTTCGGTGCCGCTCAAGAACGTCACCTCGCGTTTCGCCATGGAAAAGATCAAGTCGACCACGGCGCTGCCGATTCCGGACGGGAAGTAATCGACTTTTACGACGCCGTGCGCGAGATCGTATTCGACTGCCGCGGCCGCATGAAAATCTGATCGTGCAGCGAGATCGTTCCGGTCAGAACATAGCCGTAAGTCGGCGCGTAGCTGTATTGCACCTGCGACAGCACCAGATAGGAATTTGGCGCCGCAAGCGCGCTCGGCACGGTGACCACAGTTCCAACTGACAGCGCCGTGCCGCCAAGCGTGTCGCTCCACACCACCGTGCCGACACCGTTGGCGTCGATCGCGACTTCCGAGACCGTCTCCTGAAGCTTGCTAGACGCGTAGGGCGCGATGATCGCGGAACCCGCTGCCAGGATGTTCGACATGTCGGCGTTGGTAACGTCGGTGTATTGCGACGCCAGGTCGGCGAGCGCATGCGTCGTCAGCGTGACCTTCCGGTTGACGGCGATGCCTTGGGTGGTTTCGACGCTGCCGAGAAAGAGCGTCATCATCACCGGCATTAGGAACGCGAATTCCACCGCTGACACACCACGGCAATCGCCGAGGAAGTTCATGCTGGTTTTCAATGCAGGGCTCATGGCTCGCTCTCCCAGCCGCGCGTCAGGACGAAGCATAAGGTTCGTTGCGGAATATCGCGGTCGCTGCAAATAAATTCAGCCCGCCGTTCAGATTGCTGAGGTTGAATCCGAGCAGATTCACAAAGACCGGGTACTGATAATAAAGACGCAGCATCACGATATCGCCGGGGCCGCCGGGGTTGTAGCCAAGCGACGCGCTGTTGAAACTGCCATTGGTGACCGGAACCCCGAGATTGACAGAGGAGAACGACGAATAGGTTTCGACGTCCACATAGACACCGCTGTTGCAACTGAAGACGCCGTGGATTTGATTGCATACCTGCGTTTTGAAATCGGAGGCGCTCCAGCCTTGTGTTTGCGCTTGGCCGGTCATGATCAGACGCGCAGAAGTCGCGGCCGCAGTCTCGAGGGTCTGTCCGGCGAAAAAGATCAACGCCGTTTGCAAGATCGCGAAGAGGCTCGCGACAAACGGCGCGGCAAGAAGGCCGAATTCCAGGCTCGTCGCAGCGTCGCGTCCACTCAGGAAGCAGCGGACCAGCGATGATGCGCGATCGAGATTTTGACGCACGCGCTTGCTCAGCATTGATACCTCGGCCGATGATGTTGCGCAGTCGCTCAAGCTCAAGGGATAGCAACGCCGCGTTGGCGATTCATTGCGGCAGGCGAGGAAAACCGGTAACGGGATTTCAAATCCCGCTAACTATCATCAGCGCAGTTTTTTCAGAAAATTGTCGAGGTCGACGGGCGGCGTAGCTGCGCCGTGAAACCGCGTCAGTGACCGCCGCTTGCACCGGCAGCAAGAGCTTGCGTCGACCGGCTGGTGGACTGCGCGAGATTCTTGTCGAAGAAGTCGTAATCGTCGCCAAGCGTGACGCGTGGCGCGCAGTCCGGCGTGCAGCTATATGTGGTGCGCGAGACACCCCGATAGACGTAGACGAGACGATCGGGCGGCCCTTTGACCTCGACATTACGCTCCATCAACACCGCGCCGGTACGGTCGAGGACGATGACATTGGTAGCGCCATAAGCCTTGCCGGTGATGACCGCGAGCCCGCCGGGCTGCAGCGACAGATCGGCAATCAGCGGATCGCCGATAACGACAGTCGTGGCGCGTTCGGGAAGCTTGATGATGCGAGCCTGATCGAGTTGGACCGGGATAACCTCGTCGGCGCGCGCCGGCAAAGCGGCGAACGCAAGGAGGAAGACGGCGGCGAGCCCGCGCAGCGTTTGGGAGGCCATCAGGCCTCGCGCGCTCAACCTCGTCATCGATACTCTCCGATACGCGACGCGGATTCGATAACTAACAGACCGTAACTCCGGCCCTTCCACTTGACTGCAAATTCGTGAACGAAGTGCAAACCAACGCGGCGCGGCAAGCTTCCGCGACGTCGGGGCGATGGCGTTTACTTAACAACCGGTGCATTCGGCAATACTGCGGCCTCTTCCTTCAATGTGAAGGGGTAGGCGATCTGGCCGTGGAAGCTCGTAGGGAACTCACGCTCTGCGATGCCATAGTGATCCGGCAGTTCGTCTTTCGGCATATAGAAGGTGCCGAGCATCAGATCGAGCACCGGAAAGGTCGCCGCGAAATTCTTGTCGCCGCCGCGGTCCGGGGAGGTGTGATGCCAGCGGTGGAAGACCGGCGAGGCAATGACGTATTTGAACGGGCCTAGCGTCCAATCGAGATTGGCATGGACGAAGGCTGAATGGGCAATCGTCAGCGGTCCCAATATGACGAACACGTTCGGCGAAATGCCGAGGAGCAGCATGGCTACGTCGGCGGTGACGCTGCCGAGGAACAGATTGATTGGATGGAAGCGCGCCGCCGAGATCCATTCCAGTTCCTCGGAAGAGTGATGGACGGCGTGATACCGCCACATCCGCCGGCCATGGAACAGCCGGTGCGTCCAATAGAGGATGATGTCTTCGCCAATGAGAAAGATGATCATCTGCACGCCAAGCGGCAGCGCTGCGAGGGGCCCATGACCGTTGTCGTAGAAATCGATCAAGCCCTGCGCGGTGGTGATCCCGAACAATAGCGCGGCGCCGGCTATCAACATGCCGATACGCAGAAAACGCGTGACGACTGGAATAAAGAACCAGTAGCACAGGTCGGTGACAATATCGCTTTTGCGCCACCACGGCTTGCCGGGATTGCACGCCCAGAACGATGTCAGGACCGTAAACACAATGGCCATGCCGATCGAGATCGGAATGTTCTTGGTGAAGGTCTGTCCGAAACCGATCAGGGCGGCGATGAGTTCGTCACGCATGAAGCGATCCTAATCGCCTGCCGGCTCGCGGCTGGCCGTTGTGTGAAATTCTCTTCTGTCACAGGTATCCAGTCGCGCGATTAAAACGCCGTGAACAATGTTCGTAAGAGCGATGCAGCAAATGAGGGTCTGTTTCCTCTTTGTCAGCATGCGTTATGCGGTTGTGTATTCAAATCGCGAATGGATCAAAAGTAGCCGAGCAAGAACGTGGAACTCGTTATGGTGTACAGATCGTAAAATAAGCGCGCCGCCTCACCGGCGCTCACATTCCTCATTGTGTCTTTGTATGATGCGACGCCGATAACTTGAGCGCATATAACGACATCGACGTTTTCAATACGATGTTAACTACAAGCGGGAAAGCGCGGCGCTATGCGGGTTTCTGCGATTGATTTAACGCTGTTGAAATCTCTCGCCGATAGGTTCGCCCCACGATCCAAACGGTGTGGATAAGCCGTTGGGTCAGCTCAGACAGCCACGTGTGGATCTTCGTAAGGAGCCAAATCATGAAGACCATTTTGTCGCGTTTCGTGAAGGACGAGTCGGGCGCCACGGCTATTGAATACGGCCTTATCGCTGCCGGTATCTCGGTTGCGATCATCGCCGTTGTTCAGGGCCTGGGCACCAAGCTGAACACGACGTTTTCGAGCGTCTCCAGCGCCCTCAAGTAAGCGTCCTTTTCTTTCTTTGCTACGAGAGGGCTCCGGCGTTCCACCGGGGCCTTTTCATTTTTGCGTTATTCTAGCAGCCGGCGCTAACGCGCTCTCAACCGATGCTGCGTTACACCCACGGAAGTGGCAAAGCGTCACGAGTGAAGTTAGTCGAGCGTTTCGCGTCATGTTGAGTGAAGTGATCAGTCTGACATTGTTTCCGGCGGTCATGGCCTTTGCCGCGTCGAGCGATCTCTTGACGATGACAATCGCGAATCGCGTATCGCTCATCTTAATCGGTGGCTTCGTTGTTCTCGCTTTACTCAGCGGAATGAGCGGCATTGAAGTCCTGTGGCATGTCGGCGCCTCGGCGACCGTGCTGTTGGTGGCTTTCATCTGCTTTGCTCGCGGTTGGATCGGCGGCGGCGATGCCAAGCTCGCAGCGGCGACCGCGCTTTGGTTCGGTTTCGGTCATCTCATGGACTATCTGGTCTATGCTTCGATCCTCGGTGGTGCATTGACCCTACTGATCGTGCAATTTCGTCACATGCCGCTGCCGCGGATGTTGACAGGCCAGGTTTGGGCCGAACGTCTGCATCGCAATGGCGGCGGCGTTCCTTATGGCATTGCGCTGGCGATTGCGGCGCTGCTTGTCTATCCGCAGACCCAATGGATGACGGCGCTCGGCCTATAGGCGGCAGCCGTTCTTCGCATAACAGTTCTGGCGATCTTGAAGCGCGTCTCGGCGCGGCGAAATCCTTTGCGTCAACAAAAGATTAACGCGATTTGGATACGCCTCATTAACCATGCCTTGACGTTTAGCTGATGAAATCTCGCCGGGATGGCCGTGCTTGGCCGGAACGTCACGTGGCAAATGTACTTGGAAAGTGAAGCGTAATGAAAGCCGCGCGCCTCGTGGTCTTGGGAGTCGCTGTCGCAGCGGGCGGCATTGCGGCTTTTTTGGCGGCTGGCAGCAGGGCGCCTCCTCCGCCTCCTCCTGCTGCGCCGGTCGCCCAACTTGAGACCACGGAAGTTCTTGTCGCCAAGAACGATCTCAATCGCGGGCAGGTCATCACGCCGCAGGATGTCGGCTGGCAAACTTGGCCTGCGGCTGCTGCGAATGCGAACTTCATCAAAAAGGCCGATCGGCCGAACGCGATTGCCGACTTTACCGGCGCCATCGTGCGCGTCGGCATGATCGCAGGTGATCCGATCCGCGATCCCTATGTCGTGATGGCCAAGACTTCGGGCTTCCTCGCCGCCGTGCTGCCCAAGGGTAAGCGCGCGGTGGCGCTCGAAATCTCGCCCGAGTCCGGCGCCGGTGGCTTCATTCTGCCGGAAGATCATGTCGACGTGGTCCTGACCCGGCATGACAAAGCCGCGGAACGGGCGACCGGCGTTGAGAAATTCAGTAGCGAAACAGTTCTGCGCGACATCAAGGTGCTCGCCGTCGATCAAGCAATCGACTCCAAAGGCGGCCCCAATGGCACCAAGTCGCAATTGGGCAAGACCGCGACGCTTGAACTGACCGAAGACCAAGCAGAAGCGCTCGCGGTCGCCCGCCAGATGGGCACCGTCTCGCTCGCGTTGCGCAGCATTCAGGACACTGGGGACGAAAGCGGCGACGACGACAGCAACAAAAAGGACCGGCGCGGGCCAGTGAATATGGTTCGCTTTGGGGTCAGCACTCCGGGGGTATCCCAGTGAGCGGACGAAAGATGGCGGACATGACCAAAAGGATGCCGGTTCTGGCGCTGATGATGCCGATCGTCGCGGCAGGTTTGATGTCGTGGCTGATCCCGCAGGCGCTCGCCGGCAACGTTGCTTATAACCCGCCCCCGATACAGACCGTTCACGTCAGTGCGAGCGACGCGGAATCGCAGCAGATTTCGCTTGGCGTCAGCAAATCCGTGGTCGTCGATCTGCCGCGCGACATCCGGGACGTGCTGGTTGCCGATCCGAAGATCGCCAATGCGGTAGTTCGCTCGTCGCGCCGCGCCTATATCATCGGCACTGCGGTCGGCCAGACCAATGTGTTCTTCTTCGATGCCGAAGGCCGGCAGATCTCCGGCTTCGATATCGCCGTCACCCGCGATCTCAACAGCATCCGCACGGCGCTCCGCCAAGTTCTGCCCGATGCCGACATCATGGTCGAAGGCATTGGTGACGGCGTCGTGCTGTCGGGATCGGTGTCGAGCCAAGCCGAGGCGCAGCAGGCCTTCGATCTCGCCACGCGTCTCCTCGGCGCCGGTAGCAGCGACACCGTGTCCCAAGGCAACAAGGTCGTGAATGCCATCGTGGTGCGCGGTCGCGATCAGATCATGCTCAAAGTGACCGTCGCCGAAGTCGAGCGCGATGTGATCAAGCAGCTCGGCATCAATCTCGCCGGTTCGTTTAACTACGGCACGGCCGTGGTCAACTTCAACAATACCAACCCGTTCACGGCGCTTGGCCAATCGCTGAGCCAATCGAACATTACCGCCGGCTTCAAATCGGTCAGCGCGACATTGCAGGCTATGGAACAGGCCGGCATCATCCACACGCTGGCCGAACCGAATTTGACGGCTATCTCAGGCGAATCGGCAACCTTCGTCGCGGGCGGTGAGTTTCCCGTCCTCAATGGCTTTAGCTGCACGCAGGCGACGACCGGCAGCAGCGCGCAAACCTGTCAGCCCTCGATCGATTTCAAGAAATTCGGCGTCAGCCTTAACTTCACGCCGGTCGTGCTCAGTGAGGGCCGCATCAGCCTCAAAGTGATGACGGAAGTGTCCGACCTGTCGTCGCAGAATTCGCTCACCATCCCGGAGCCGGGCACGACAAACACGGCGACCATTCCGTCGATCCGCACCCGCCGCGCCGAGACCACGGTCGAAATTCCTTCCGGTGGCTCGCTGGCGATGGCCGGCATGATCCAGAATTCGACCAAGCAGAACATCAACGGACTGCCGGGCCTGATGGAACTGCCGATCCTCGGGCAACTGTTCAAGAGCCGCGACTACATCAATCAGCAGACCGAGTTGATGGTGCTGGTGACGCCTTATGTCGTGCGAGCGGTGGCGCAGAAGGATTTGTCGCGGCCGGATGATGGCTTTGCCGATCCGAGCGATCCGGAGGCACTCCTGCTCGGCAGGCTCAACAAAATCTATGGCGTCGGCGCATCGCCGCAGCCGGCTGCCGACAGCTACCACGGCAAATACGGCTTTATCCTCGATTGAGCGGGCACCGGAGACGATGATGATAAAGATCCGTTCCCTAGCCGCCGGTCGAGCGCGAGGCTTGATTGTTCGCGCAGCGACGGCCGCGGGTGTCGCGCTGCTTCTCTGCGGCTGCAACACCGATCAGCAGGCGGCAGGCCTGCCTGATCCACCGAACGATTACCGCTTGCGTCATCCGATCACGATGCAGGAATCCGATCGCGGCATCGAGGTTTTCATCGGCTCCAATCGCGGCGAACTCACTCCGACACAGCGTGCGCAAATCCTCGCTTTCGGGATTGCCTGGAAACGCGAAGCGACCGGCGGCATATCTGTCGATCGCCCGGTCGGGAGCGGTAACGAGCTGGCCTCGGCAGACGCCCTGCGAGAGATCACCGCGATCCTCGCCGCGAGCGGCATGCCGCCGCAGAGCATCATCGTGCGTACCTATCCGGTGCACACGACTGTCGCCAGCGTGCGCATCAGCTATCCAAAAATCGTCGCCCAAGTTGGTCCTTGTGGCACGTGGCCGAAAGATATCGGTCCGACCTGGAACAAAGATTATTTCGAAAACCGGCCGTGGTGGAACGAAGGTTGCGCCACGCAGCGCAATCTCGCGGCGATGGTCGCCGATCCCGCTGACCTCGTGCAACCGCGAGCGGAAACCGCAGCCTATACGCCGCGCCGCACAGTGATCGTCGAGAAATACCGCACAGGCGTCGATCCTTCGACTTCAGCTGCGGCGAGTGCCCAATCGGCCAAGATCAGCGACCTCGCCAAATAGCGAGGTGGCGGGTGACGAGACCTATGACGTAAGTGGATGATGCAGTGACGAGTGCCCGACGACAATGAAGCTAGGAAGCCAAGCGCAAAACGAGGACGTTCCCGCAGTCGACGTCGCTGTGCGCGATGAGCATATCGCGCCGGCGCCGCGCGTCTCGGTGCAAGCGTTCTGCGAGAACGTCGATACGGCAGCCGCCATCCAGGCGGCCGGTGAGGATCGGCGCATGGCGAAAGCGCATCTGCGCATTCAAATGGGCGGATTGACCGCGGCCATCGAGGCTTATCAGAGCTCGCCGACGCCGAACGTCATCATCTTGGAATCGGAAAACCGCAACGACGATATTCTCGGCGCGCTCGATAAACTCTCGGAATACTGCGACGCCGGCACACGCGTCATTGTCATCGGTCGAATGAACGATGTGACATTGTATCGCGAGTTGGTACGGCGCGGCGTCAGCGATTACCTGATTGCACCGGTCGATGTGCTGCAGATCGTGCGCGCGGTGTGTGGACTGTTCTCGGCGCCCGATGCCAAGCCGGTCGGACGCATCATCGCTGTCGTCGGCGCCAAAGGCGGTGTCGGTGCGTCGACCATCGCGCACAATATCGCCTTCTCGATCGCCAACGATCTCAAGCTCGATTCGGTCGTGACCGATCTCGATCTCGCCTTCGGCACTGCCGGTCTCGATTTCAACCAGGATCCAGCACAGGGCATTGCTGAAGCGGTATTTTCACCCGACCGTATCGATACCGCTTTCATCGACCGGCTGCTGGCAAAATGCACCGATCATCTCAATCTTCTTGCGGCGCCGGCAACGCTCGATCGCGTCTACGACTTCGGCGCCGACGCATTCGAAGCGATTTTCGATACGCTCCGCACGACGGTGCCCTGCCTCGTGCTCGACGTGCCGCATCAGTGGACCGGTTGGACCAAGCAGACGCTGATCGGCGCGGACGAAATTTTGATTGTCGCTACGCCCGATCTCGCCAATCTGCGTAATGCAAAGAACATTTACGATTTTCTCAAGGTCTCGCGTCCGAATGATCGCTGGCCGCGTTACTGCCTCAATCAAGTCGGCATTCCGAAACGGCCCGAGATCAAGGCGGCGGACTTCGCCAAGGCGCTCGACGACGAGGCCATGGCCGTCATTCCGTTCGAGCCGCAATTATTCGGTGCGGCTGCTAACAACGGACAGATGGTCGCCGAAATTTCGTCGGGCCACCGTACGGCCGAGATTTTCCGGCAGCTGGCGCAGCATCTGACTGGACGCGCGGAGCCGAAGAAGCAGCGCTCCGGGCTGCTGTCGCCGCTGATCGAGAAATTGCTGCAACGGGACTGATAACGAGTTGGAGTTGAGTTAGTGTTTGGCAAGCGTCCTACTTCCGGCAGCGCCCCCGCAGGCGCCCAAGCGCAAGCCGCGCGCGTTGCGCCACCGCCTGCGCCCGCAGCGCCGCCGCCACCCGCCGCCGCGCCGGGAAGCGGAGGGCGCACTCCGTTTCCATCGCAAGGTCTTGCAGCTCCCATCATCGGCGCTCCGACCAGCAAGCCGAATGTCGGAGGGGTGCCCAATCCGCCTCAGCAAGTTCCCTCGGCGGTCGATGGGCGGCGCTCGGAATCCTATTATGAGGTCAAAGGTACGATCTTCGGCGCTTTGATCGAAGCGATCGACCTCGCTCAACTCGCTAAGCTCGATGCGGACTCCGCGCGGGAAGAAATCCGCGACATCGTCAACGAGATCATCGCGATCAAGAACATCGTGATGTCGATCTCAGAGCAGGAAGACCTGCTCGACGACATCTGCAACGACGTTCTCGGCTACGGCCCGCTCGAGCCGCTGTTGGCGCGCGATGAAATCGCCGACATCATGGTCAACGGCTCGGGCACGGTTTATATCGAAGTCGCTGGCAAGATTCAGAAGACCGGCATTCGCTTCCGCGACAATCAGCAACTGCTCAATATCTGCCAGCGTATCGTCAGCCAGGTCGGCCGGCGCGTCGATGAATCGTCACCGATCTGCGACGCGCGTTTACCGGACGGTTCGCGTGTCAACGCTATCGTGCCGCCGCTTGCGATTGACGGTCCGGCGCTCACCATCCGCAAATTCAAGAAGGACAAGCTGACGCTGGAGCAGCTTGTCCGCTATAGCTCGATCTCGCCCGAGGGCGCGGAAATCCTCAAGATCATCGGTCGCTGTCGCGCCAATACACTGATTTCTGGCGGCACCGGTTCCGGTAAGACGACGCTACTCAACTGTTTGACGCGCTATATCGACGACGACGAGCGCATTATCACCTGCGAAGACGCCGCCGAATTGCAATTGCAGCAGCCCCATGTGGTGCGGCTGGAAACACGGCCGCCGAACCTCGAAGGTGAGGGGCAGATCACCATGCGCGATCTGGTGAGAAACTGCCTGCGTATGCGTCCGGAACGCATCATTGTCGGCGAAGTCCGCGGACCCGAAGCGTTCGACTTGCTGCAGGCAATGAACACCGGTCACGACGGCTCGATGGGAACGCTGCATGCCAACACGCCGCGCGAGGCGCTGTCGCGTCTCGAATCGATGATCACGATGGGCGGCTTCTCGCTGCCGTCGCGCACCATCCGCGAGATGATCTGCGCCGCCGTCGATGTCATCGTGCAAGCAGCGCGTCTGCGCGACGGCTCGCGCCGCATCACCCACATCACGGAAGTGCTGGGGCTCGAAGGCGACGTCATCATCACCCAGGACATTTTCCTCTATGACATCATCGGTGAAGACGCCAACGGCAACCTTATCGGCAAGCACCGGTCGACCGGTATCGGCCGTCCGAAGTTCTGGGAACGCGCGCGCTACTACGGCGAACAAGACCGCCTCGCCGCGGCGCTCGATGCGGCTGAGGCCGTCAACGAGGCAATCAATGCCTGATCTTAGGGATAGGCGGCGATGAACACATACGGCTTGTTTTTTCTGGTGGCGATCGCGATCGGCGGCGTCGCATGGGTGTTCGTCTATCCGATCCTCTCCGGCGAGCGGAAAGCCGAGCGTCGCGTGGCCAGCGTCGCGCGTTCGCAACCGATGGCGTCGCGGCCGGTAGCGGCGCGGACGTCGCAACGCTCGCGCCGTGAGCAAGTTGAAGGCACGCTCAAGGAAATCGAGGAAAAGCGCAAAAGGGCCAAGCGGGTGCCGCTCTCGATACGGCTCACTCAGGCGGGGCTGAACTGGTCGAAACAGCGGTTCGTCGTGACGGCGGCCGGGCTCGGGATCGGCTCGTTCGTTCTCCTCATGATCGTTGGCGCCGGATTGCTGCCGGCGCTCGGCTTCGGTTTCGCTGCCGGCGCTGGATTGCCGTTCTGGTTGTTGGGCTTTCTCAAGAATCGGCGCGAGGGGAAATTCCTCAACCTCTTTCCCGACGCCGTCGACGTCATCGTGCGCGGCATCAAGGCCGGCCTGCCGCTCCTCGACAGCCTAAAATTGATCGCTGTGGATACGGTCGAACCCGTTCGCGGCGAGTTTCGGTCCATTGTTGAGACCCAGACGATCGGCATGCCGATTGGCGAGGCGTGTCTCAAGCTCTATGAGAACATGCCGGTCCCCGAGGCTAATTTCTTCGGCATCGTCATTTCCATTCAGCAGAAGTCGGGCGGTAATCTTTCCGAAGCGCTGGGCAATCTGTCGCGCGTGCTACGCGACCGAAAGAAAATGAAGGCAAAGATCCAGGCAATGTCGATGGAAGCCAAGGCTTCCGCCAGCATCATCGGCGCGCTGCCGATCGCGGTTATGGGTCTCGTGTGGCTGAGCAGTCCCGCTTATATCGAGCTTCTTTGGATCGAACCGATGGGCCGGCTGATGATGGCCGCTTGCGGCACCTGGATGTTCATCGGCATCATGGTGATGCGCAAGATGATCAATTTCGATTTCTGATGGTGGCGATCCGTGATTGATCTCGTCCTCGAGCATTTCAACATACAGACGCTGACGATGATGTTCGCGGCGGTGGCTGCGGGCGCGACGGTACTGACGCTGGCGATGCCGCTTCTCGCGACCGATACGCTTGGCAAGCGCATGAAGGCCGTGGCCCTTGAGCGCGAGAAGATGCGTCAGCGCGAACGTGAACGCGTTGCGAATAGCAAGGTCGCGCTTCGGCAATCGCCAAGAATGTATATGAAACGCGCGGTCGACAACTTCAATCTCTCGAAGTGGGTCGGCCAGGAGCAGGCGCGCGCGATGCTGGTACAGGCCGGGTATCGCGGCCAAGCGCCTTATGTGACGTATCTGTTTTTCCGTATGGCGATGCCGATCATCATGCTGGTCGGCTCGCTGGTCTATATCTTCTTTATCATCGACCTTGACTATCCGCCGATGGTCAAGGTCGGGATGTGTATCGGCTCTGCCTATCTCGGCATGTACAGCCCCAACCTGTTCTTGAAGAACAAGATCGCGAAACGGCAAACGTCGATCAAGCGCGCCTTTCCCGATGCGCTAGATCTCCTGCTGATCTGCGTCGAGTCCGGCATGTCGATCGAGGCGGCGTTCCGCCGCGTCGCCGAGGAAGTCGGCACGCAATCGGTGGCGCTCGCCGAAGAGTTCACACTGACCACGGCGGAATTGTCATTCCTGCCGGACCGCCGTCAGGCCTATGAAAACCTGGCGCAGCGTACCGGACTTGAGGGGGTCAAGGCCGTCTGCCTCGCCTTGCAGCAGTCGGAACGTTACGGCACGCCGCTTGCCACTACGCTGCGGGTTCTAGCGCAGGAAAATCGCGACATGCGCATGTCGGAAGCTGAGAAGAAGGCTGCTGGTCTGCCGCCGAAACTCACCGTGCCGATGATTGTGTTCTTCTTGCCGGTATTGTTCGTGGTTATTCTCGGCCCGGCCGCGATCCGCGTGATGGCGCTGCACTAGCGCGGTTGCCTGCGCTCAAACGCAATCTAATCTCAGCTCGATCCCTGCGTGACGCGCACTGTTTTTGTCGCCGGTGGCGCATTGGGTTTGCCATCGTCTTTGCGCGCCAACATCTGTTTCAGATAGGCGACATTGGCGGCCGCCTGATCCGGCGGCAGATCGGTGCGCGCGATGTCTTCGGCCTCGGCATAGCGGCCTTGCAAACCGACAACCAGCGCAAGGTTCTGCCGCACCCGGGCGTCAACCGGCGGATGCGCCGCGGCACGCCGAAGTGTTACCTCGGCATTTTTAAGATCTTTCGACAGCGCGTAAGACAGCCCGAGATTGGACAGGATCGACGGTTCGTCCGGCGCCATCTTGAGCGCGGTGAGATAATGCCGCTGCGCTTCCTCGTGCCGGCCCATCTGATCGAGTACGGCACCCTTCGCCGAGAGAATATGCCAATCCGGCTGCTCTGGGGTGTGAGCGCGGTCGAATACTTCGAGCGCCTGTTCGTACTGGCCCGATTCCGCCAGCGCCCGGCCATACTCGCCGAGCACCACCTTGTTGCGTGGGTTCTGCATGGAAACCTGTTCGAGGATCGCGACAGCCTGCGCCCGTTGACCGGTGGCCCGCAAGGCTTGCGCATAACGCACGGCGGCCGCCGCATCCGCAGGATTGGCTCGATACTTTTGACCATAGGCATCGATATCGTGCCGCCAGTCCGCTTCAGGACGATCGCTTTGAGCGAGCGTGATGGAGCCGGTAGTGTCGGTCGATTGCGTGGTCTGGCAGCCGCTGGTGCCGAAGGCGATAATTGTGGCGATTGCCGCCGCGCCGAGCGGGCGGAGAGAGCGGGATCGAGGCGAACGCATCTCCATCGCTGGCAACCGCTGTAAAATTCACGACAAAGTCGCGGCGTAGAACGCCACGCTGCGGGTCGGTCAGCAATAGAACGTTAACCCTAACGCGTGGTTAACGAATTATGGCGGCCGTTTTCTTCCAAACGCCGCAAGCTCGTTACCGCTCGCTTGGCATACCAATTGCTACGGATTGCGCATGACCGATGACCGTTATGTCACGCTTTTGCTCTGGACCATCTGCGTGCTGTCGTTCGCTTGTGGCGTTGTCGCGCTGACGCAGCATCCGGAGTGGTTCGGCGCCTGATCCACGGCGCAATTCGCACCTGGCCTGCTGGCAGAATTTAAGTCAGCAGCCGTACTGGCTTACCGTCAAGGAAGCCGCGGATGTCGTCGATCACGCCATTGAAATAGTGCCGATAGCCCTGCACCGTCACGTAGCCGAGATGGGGCGTGAGCACGACATTGTCCATTTTGCGCAAGGGATGATCAAGCGGCAGCGGTTCGACGTCGAAAACATCAAGGCCGGCACCGGCGATTTTCTTGTCGCGCAATGCGGTGATCATCGCCGCTTCATCGACGATCGGTCCGCGCGAGGTGTTGATGAGGAAGGCGGATGGTTTCATCAGTCCGAATTCATGGACGCTGACGATGCCGCGACTGCGTTGCGACAGCACGATATGGATGCTGATGAAATCGGATTGGCGGAACAAATCGTCCTTGTTGACATAGCCGACGCCGGCCTCCTGGCATTTTTCCGGCGTCAGGTTTTGACTCCAAGCAATGACATTCATGCCGAACGCTTTGGCAATGGCGGCGGTGCGCTGGCCGAGCTTTCCGAGACCGAGCACACCGAGAGTCATGCCTTCGAGATCGGGCCCGATGGTGACCTGCCAAGCGCCGCCGCTATGCATGCGCGCGTTTTCGAAGCCGATATGACGGGTAAGTTCGAGCATCAGTCCGATGGCGATGCCCGAGGTCGGATTGCCGAGCGAGCCGGTGCCGCACACGGTGATGCCGCGTGCTTTCGCTGCCTCAACATCGATCGAGGCATTGCGTGCGCCGGTGGTGATCAGAAGCTTCAGTTTCGGCAGCGCATCGATCACGGCTTTCGGAAAGGGCGTGCGTTCGCGCATGGCGACGATGATTTCGAAGTCTTGTAGCGCTGCGGCGACCTTATCGGGTCCTCCGAGATGTTCGGTAAAAGCCTTGAACTCGACCTCGCCCTTGAGCTTGTCCCAATCGCCGAGCTTAAGCACGACGTTTTGAAAGTCATCAAGGATTGCACAGCGCATCGCCATAATTTCACTCCCAACCCGGGCGTTGTTATGCGCTAGCCGTCTCACAACGGCTTTCGCAAGACAAGCGGGCAAGAAACGCGGCGGTGCGTGCGGCTTTAGGCGCGGCGGTCGGCGAGGTGAGACAGCGCCGTTCCGCTCTCGCCAGCGCGGGCCTGCGAGCGCGGATAGAGATTGCCGTATTTGGCGTGCCACTTTGGGCCGGGGCCGCGCATATAGTATAGATCCGGCCGATAACTGCCGCCGCCGGGGACGGACAGACGCCATACCTCGCGGAGAGCCTTGGTGAAATCACGCAACATGGAACGCTCCGATAGGGCTTTTCCGGAAGGTCCGCCCGAGGACACGGCCCTTCATTTTTCAAACGCGCGTTTGACGCGGATGATCCGGCAAAAAACATTAAAATTTGTTTCGATTTCGGCGGCGTAGCGCCGCAAATGTGATCAGCGTTTATGAATCTTTGCCGTGGTTAAAGTGGAACCGGTTTACCGCCGGCCAGCTGGTGGGGCGTCAGTAATATCGGTTGAAGGAGTACCGGCGCACCGTTCGCGCCATGTGCAGATATTCGCCGACAGTCCCGCCTCGTGGGCCCGTCAGTTCCGCCACGCGTTTAATGGCCGGCCCGAGGTCTTTAAGTCCTGCTTCGGCCTTCTTACGACGGCTGTCCTCATCCCGCGACGAAACTTCCGCGAGGTTCATATCGGCTTTGATGCCGGAGTTCGATGCGGCTTCCTTGTGATCATCATCGATCCTCCATAACCAGACCTCCGTCAAACTTCGTCCCGGATCGAGGCTCGCTAGTTCGTTACGGAATTCGTCGGCGACCTCAGCCGGTAGGCTACCTTCAATCGCAGTAAGTAACACCGCAATCGGATAAAGCGGTCGTTGGTGTGTCTCGCCGAGAAATTCGTCCAGTTCCAAGCCCGACATTCCTGCCCGCAGAAGCCGATAGACGTTGATCAGACGTTTGACCGCACGCGGGCTTTTGCCCGCGATTTTTCCGATTTCGCGGTCTGCAAGAAACTCGATTTCCTCCTTCTTCAACCGCATTGCAGTTAGCGCCGGAGGCGCGACCGGAGGTGGCGGCAGTAGGGGCTCCGACCTCTGCGCCGTGCCCGGTACTGAGACTTGCCCCGGCGTCGGCAATTGTTCCGCCCGCCTCCGGGGAAGAGGGCCGGGTTCCATGTTTTTCTTGAGTAGTTCGCGGACATACGCTTGATAAGTGCCGTCGATTTGCGTTGTGCCTGTGGCCTCCTGCATGTCCTCGTCGCCGACCGACAAATTCCGCAGCCAGAATGGAATCTGGAATATTTTTTCGAGATAATCGATTGCGTGCTTGCGTCGGCGCATTTCCACGTCTGTAGGATCGATTGCCGCCGGATCGATGCCTCTCGCTGCATCTCCCTCGAAGTGTTTGGCGACTGCACCCTCGATCCATTTAAGATCGACGCCTACGACAACGACGAACAGTTCAAATGCCAGCAGCAAATGGATCGCCTGGAGAACTGCGTAAACCTGATCGTGAGTGCAACGGTCAAGGTCATCGATATAGAGAACGATGCGATCCGGCACTTGTGCGATAGGGATTCCGTCGCGCTGCACATTCTTGGCGGATTTGACGATGGCGTCGAGCTGCTCGAAGGATCGCCGTGCCCGGCTGATGATGCCTACGTGTTTATCGTAATCGCGAATGTCCGTGTCCTCGAATAGGAAATAGCGCAGAATGGTAGCTGGCGCGTCAGCGGTCACTCCCTTTCCGTATTCGAGTAGTGGTGCACGCGCGTTCGCGAGGTCGCGTGCCGCCTGAGCCAATTTGTCAGCGGTTTCTATCGTGGTCTTGCGCTTCTCTTCGACCTCTTTGGTAAGTTTTTCCCGTGCCTCTTCCGCAGCCTTGGCGTATTTGAAGGCGCCATTCAACACTGGCTCGGCAATACTTAGTGCTTGGCGCAGGGCGGCAAAGCCGAAACCCAGCCCGCCGAGGCACCCGATCAGTTTCTCTGCCCAAGGGTACAAATAGCCTGAAGTGATGTCGGTGAAACTGAATAGCGCGACCGCCACTATTGCCGTCATGGCGAGATAAGTTGACAATCGTCCACCAGCGAGGACGCGAGCAATGAGCGCAATTTTCCCGGGAATGGTCGAGGCTTCCAACACGGCAACCTGAAATGATTTGGCGTCCGTTGCTATGTCTTCCCGATCGAGATTGCGCCCCAACGTCTTGAGCTTTTTGGAATCTTCCTTACGCAGTTGATCAAGTTGCTTTTGCAATAAGTCCGACGTTAGCTCCAAATCACTTGCCGCCAATTTTCTCTCAGCCGAATCCAGAGCTTTGTGCGCCGCTTCTGAGCTATGTTTAGCCTCATCCAGTTGCTTCTCCGCAAGTTGTGCATTTGCTTCCAGACTGCGGACTCGCTCTGCGACATTGCCAATGAGGGCTTGATAGTCAGCCGATTGGTCACCATCACAGCCGCCGCGGCGTAGTTGATCGAAGAAAACGGCAGTCAAACTTGCCCACAAATCGGCATCGGCATAGTGCCAAGCGTTGAATTTGATTTGCACAATATTGTCGACAAAACGAGGATCATCGGCAACGGACTGTGCTGTGGATTGCTGCTTGGCGTGTTCCCGTTCGCGCGAGATTAGATCGCGAATTTCACGCTGCAAGGCTTCCATAAAAGTCGATTTGCCGGAACCCCAGGCGCCAAAAAGGCAAATCGAGAGGGGTGGCGTTGCCTGTTCCAGGCAGATCAGTTCGGCGAAAGCAGTGACATCACGTCCAATGCCAAGCGGATCAATTCCGAGAGAATTGACGGCATCGGCGGTAAAATCCGAAGCGGATCGGCCAGCCTCGGATGCAGCCAAAACGGGCTGCCAAAGTGTCAACTCACCTGGGCGCTGTTCCGCAATGTAATTGAGAAGGTGTGATCTAAATCCCGAGATATCGACGCCGGTTTGGCGCCGAAGTGTGTCGCGTATTTCTGGCTCGATACCGATTGTCAGGGCGGCAATAAGGTGACGCGAACTGAAGCTTTTCCGGACCTCAGTTTTCTCAGCAATACTCCTCGCACGCTCGAGCACGGCTGTTGCCGTCGGCAGTACGATGGCCGGCAACGTCCGAGTTTGGTTTGCGCGACTGCTGAGAAAATCCTCTAATTTTTCTCTCGAAGATTGTTCAAGAAACCAGCTGTAAAGCCATTTCGGCGAGTAGCGTCCTTCCGGCGAGCGCCGGCCGACGACGAGCGCCGCGCAAAGGAGTGCAAGATAGTCGACGCCAGCCGGTGCTTTGGGATTATCGCTAGGCGCTTCCGAGAATTGCGAGGCGTCTTGAAGGATATGACTGGCGAGATCGCTTGTGCCGAGCGTTTCTATGATTTTGAAATAATCTTTGGTTGCGGCATCCGGGGTCGCCGCGTCATTTAAGTTGTGGGTTTCGCGGTCAGGCCGGTTTTCCGACGAGTCTGGACGCGCGTCCATTTGCTCCCCCAATGCACGATCGAAACTTGCAAATCGGGAACATTGCTGAATTTGCGAGTCTGTACAACTCCTGGGCGCAAACTTGCCCTTGCCTCGACTTCACCCTAAATCACGGGCAATTCACCCGCATACTGGTCCCCCCGTGCCTCAGCATAAAGGATAGGGCAGTAATGGCCCGTCAGTTCATCTACCACATGGAGGGTTTGTCCAAGGTCTATCCGGGCAACCGGAAGATCCTCCAGGACATCCATTTGTCGTTTTACCCCGACGCCAAGATCGGGGTGCTGGGCGTCAACGGCGCCGGAAAATCGACGCTTCTTCGTATCATGGCTGGGCTCGACACTGACTATACCGGTGAGGGCTGGGTGGCAGAGGGCGCGCGCGTCGGCTATCTGCAGCAAGAGCCGCAGCTCGATGCAGACAAAAGCGTCCGCGAGAACGTCATGATCGGCGTGGCGGCGCAGAAGGCAATCGTCGACCGCTACAACGAGCTTGCGGTCAATTATTCCGACGAGACCGCTGACGAGATGACCAAGCTCCAGGACCAGATCGAAACCCAGGGCCTGTGGGATCTCGATTCCAAGGTCGACCTGGCGATGGACGCGCTACGCTGCCCGCCCGATGACGCCGACGTCGCGAAGCTGTCCGGTGGCGAGCGCCGCCGCGTGGCGCTGTGCCGTTTACTTCTCGAGCAGCCTGAGCTTCTCCTTCTCGACGAGCCGACCAACCATCTCGACGCGGAGTCGGTGTCCTGGCTTGAGGGCCACTTGCGTAATTATCCCGGCGCCATCTTGATCGTTACCCACGATCGCTACTTCCTCGATAATGTCACCAGCTGGATTCTCGAACTCGACCGCGGCAAGGGCATGCCCTACGAGGGCAATTATTCGTCGTGGCTGGTGCAGAAGCAGAAGAGGCTCGAGCAAGAAGGTCGGGAAGAAGATGCGCACCAGCGCACGCTCGCCCGCGAGCAGGAGTGGATCAAGGCGTCACCGCGCGCGCGTCAGGCCAAATCCAAGGCTCGGTATGAACGATACGAGGAGCTCCTCAAAAAAGCCGGCGAGAAGCATACCCAAACCGCGCAGATCGTCATTCCGGTCGCCGAACGTCTCGGCCAGAATGTCATCGACTTCACGGATCTGAAAAAGGGCTTCGGCGACAATCTCCTGATCGACGATCTGACCTTCAGTCTGCCGGCTGGCGGCATTGTTGGCATTATCGGTCCGAACGGTGCCGGCAAGACGACACTGTTCCGCATGATCGCGGAGCAGGAGAAGCCCGACGAGGGCACCATCAAAATCGGCGAGTCGGTGCATCTCGGCTATGTCGATCAATCGCGCGACTCGCTCGATGGAAAGAAGACGGTGTGGGAGGAAATTTCCGGCGGGCTGGACCAGCTTATGCTGGGCAAGCGCGAAGTGAATTCACGCGGCTACTGCTCGGCCTTCAACTTCAAGGGCGCCGATCAGCAGAAGAAAGTCGGCGCGCTGTCAGGCGGCGAGCGCAACCGCGTGCATCTCGCCAAAATGCTCAAGTCGGGAGCGAATGTCTTGTTGCTCGACGAGCCAACTAACGATCTCGATGTCGACACGCTGCGGGCGCTGGAAGAGGCGCTGGAGGATTTCGCTGGCTGCGCCGTGATCATAAGCCACGATCGCTGGTTCCTCGACCGTATTGCCACCCACATCCTCGCCTTCGAGGGCGACAGCCATGTCGAATGGTTTGAGGGTAATTTCCAGGATTACGAGAAAGACAAGATGCGCCGTCTCGGCATCGATACGATCATCCCGCAGCGCATCAAATATAAGAAGTTTTCCAGATAAAACCTGGTCTTCGGGAGGCCGCGGGGTTCCATTTCGGATAATCATGCTTATATGTTGGACGTGGGATTTGCGTGAAAACGCGTCCGCAAAACGGAGATTTTCTTGACAACCAGAGCCGATGAGATCCGCGCTACAACCGCCAAAAGCCGCGCCGAGGCCAGTTTTAAGAAAGAAGAACGCGCGAAAGAGGGTGCCAAGGCGATGGTCGAGTATCAAACCAACACCGTGGCAGTCCGCGAACAGATGGCCCGATTGAAGGCGCTTCGCTTGGCGAAAGAGGCCGAAGTTGCCGCTAAGGGTGGCGAACCCGCCGCGAAGACGGGTACCTCGAAGACGGCGTCGAAGTCTAAGCTCGCCGAAGCGCCCGTGCGCATGGCGAAGCGCCGCAGTTAACCGGCGTCAAAAAATTCGCCTTGAAACGAACACACCGATAGTTCAGATAGTGAACGGGCTTCATAGCCCGCAGCGAGCCGCGTGTACGGAATTCCCGTCATTCGGTTTTTAGCTTTCGTAAGCTTTTGGCTTTAACGGCTTCCGGCTCGCACTTTTTCCCTTCATTGACAGCCCAGATCGCGCGGGGATGTCCGGGTTTCCCCGCCATGCGGGTCGTGATTCTTCGAATCGCGGCCACGCCTGCGCATACATAGAAAGTCTCGACTTTGATCGATTCGCAAAATTCAAACCTCTCACCGAATTCAAGCTTTTCACAGAAGCCAAGCTTGCCGAATTCGGCGTCGCAAACCTCCGGTTTTCAAGAATTCGGGCTCAATGCACGTATTAACCAGGCGCTCGCCGAAGAAAAGTATCTCGTGCCAACGCCGATCCAGGCGCAGACTGTCCCTATCGCGCTCTCGGGCCGTGATGTAATCGGCATTGCCCAGACCGGCACCGGCAAGACCGCGGCCTTCGCGCTGCCGATTCTGCATCGGCTTGCGGCAACGCCACGGACGCCTGAGCGTAGGATGTGTCGTGTTCTAGTACTCAGTCCGACCCGCGAGTTGTCGGGGCAAATTCTCGATAGCTTCCGCACTTACGGACGTCATTTGCGGCTCCGCTCAGCTTTGGCCATCGGTGGCGTCTCGATGGGCGCCCAGGTGCGCTCGCTCCTTAATGGCGTGGACATCCTCGTCGCCACGCCCGGGCGGCTTCTCGATCTCATCAAAGGCAACGCGCTTCGTCTGAATGATGTCGAGTGTTTCGTGCTCGATGAAGCCGATCGCATGCTCGACATGGGTTTCATCAACGACATCCGCAAAATCGTGGCGAAGCTGCCGCAGCAGCGCCAGACGCTGATGTTTTCGGCGACCATGCCGCGCGCTATCGCCGAACTTGCGGCACATATGCTGCGCGATCCGGCGCGAGTGGAAGTGACGCCGGTCGCGACCACCGCGGAACGTATCGACCAGCGCGTCATCAAAGTCGATCGCGCGGCGAAGCCGGCAATTCTGGTCGATGTGTTGCAGCAGGAAGGTGTCGACCGCGCATTGGTCTTCACCCGCACCAAGCACGGCGCCGACAAGGTGACGCGGCGGCTCGTGCAGGCCGGAATTTCTGCCGAAGCCATTCACGGCAATAAATCGCAAGGCCAGCGCGAGCGGGTATTGGCGGCATTTCGCGCCGGCAAGATCAAGGCGCTTGTCGCCACCGACATTGCCGCACGGGGCATCGATGTCGACGGCGTCAGTCATGTGGTGAACTTCGATCTGCCCAACGTGGCCGAGACGTATGTGCATCGTATCGGCAGGACCGCGCGGGCCGGCGCGGAAGGCGTCGCGATTTCACTTTGCGATGCTGAGGAAAATGCTTACCTGCGCGATATCGAGAAGCTGATCCGAATGGAGCTTCCGGTCAGCGACCGGCGTTCGCAGCCGCATCGCGCCGCTTCGGGGACGCCAAGCCAAAAGCCAAGGAATGAGTCAAGGAACGAGCCAAGAAACGAGCCAAGAAACGAGCCAAGAAACGAGCCTCGATCCAACTCGCGCCGCGGCGCTGCAAAGCATAATCGCAATGGCCGCGGCAATCACCGGCCGCAGCGTCAAAATGACTCGCCCCGGCAGAGTGATATCGGCGCCGTGGCGTTCATGAATCACAAAGCGCCTGCCGAACGCGGCGAGCAGCACTAGACGGCCTTCAGAACGCCGAACGCTCCCTCTCTGTGCATCATCAAACATGCGGGTTTTACCACCCGCATGTCCGATGCTATGGAACGGCCGTCCGTGCCGAATAGAGGGCTTGCGCGATGGAAGACTGGAGCGCCCGTCAATATCTCAAATTCGAAGACGAACGCACCCGGCCGCCGCGCGATCTCGTTGCGCAAGTGCCATTGCAGCGGCCGCGGCGTGTTGTCGACCTCGGCTGTGGGCCGGGTAATTCGACCGAACTCCTGGTCGAGCGCTTTCCGCACAGCGAAGTCGTTGGGCTTGATTCGTCACCCGACATGCTACGCAAGGCGCGCGAGCGGTTGCCCAGTTGCAAATTCATCGAGGCCGATATCGCGACCTGGACGCCCGAGCCCGGCACTGATCTGATTTTCGGCAATGCCGTGATGCAGTGGCTGCCCGACCATCCGGCCATCATGCGCCGGCTTCTTGAAAGCATGCCGGAAGGTGGCGTGCTGGCGATCCAGATGCCGGACAACACCCGTGAACCGGCGCTGCGCTTTCAGAAAGAAGTCGGTGAAAGCGGGCCTTGGAAGGATCATCCCGAGATCAAGGCGGCGCCGCGTGAGGATCTGCCGTCGGTCGAGGAGTTCTACGATCTCCTCAAACCCGTCTCGTCACATCTCGACATCTGGCACACGGTCTACAATCACGTGATGGCGAGCCCGGCGGGAATCACCGAATGGTTCAAGGGCTCTTCGCTGCAGCCGTTCTTGTCGCCGCTGAGCGCAGCCGACAGGGAAAAATTTCTAGCCGCCTATACGGAAAAATGCGTCGCCGCCTATAAGCCGCGTTACGACGGCAAGGTGCTGTTGCGTTTCCCGCGGCTGTTCATCCTGGCGGTGCGATGAAACTCCGTCGCGTCATGGCCGGACTTGTTTCGGCCATTGCACTTCTACTGGCGCCCGTGTCCTCGTCGTTTGCCGATCCCGCTTTCCAAAGCTTTTTGCAGTCACTGTGGCCGCAGGCGCAAGCGCTCGGCGTTTCACGCGCGACGTTCGATGCCGCGACGCAGGGGCTCGAGCCCGATCTGGCATTGCCTGATCTCGTCTTGCCAAGCCGCCCGGAAAGGCCGCAAGCGGGACAGCCGGAATTCGTGCAGACGCCGGCCGATTACATCAAAGAACCGGCGATCGATCGTCTCGCCGCGCAAGGCCGCAAGCTCTACGACCAATATCGTGCGCCGCTTAATGCGATCGAAAAGCAGTTCGGCGTGCCGCCTTCAGTCGTCCTCGCCATTTTCGGCCGCGAAACCGATTTCGGCCGCGCCGCAGATACCAAGAGCGCCGTCCGTGTGCTGGCAACGCAAGCCTATCTCGGTAAGCGCAAGGAAAAATTCCAGCAGGAATTTCTTCTGGCGCTCAAAATTCTTGAGCGTGGCGATGTTTCGCTCGCAGCGATGAAAAGCTCCTGGGCCGGCGCCATGGGGCTCACGCAATTCATGCCGTCGGATTATCTGAAATATGCCGTCGATTTCGATGGCGATGGCCACGCCAATATCTGGACCTCGGTGCCGGATGCACTCGCGTCTGCGGCCAAACAATTACGCGATAAAGGCTGGCAGCCCGATCTGCATTGGGCCTATGAGGTGCGTCCACCGGCGAGCGTCGATTGCACCATCGGCACGCCTGATCACACGTTGCCCCTCGGCGAATGGCTCAAACAGGGTTACGTGCCAGCCTACGGCCGCACGGTGCTGGCAGATCAGCGCAACGAGCCGGCGTCGCTGTTGCAGGTAGCCGGTCTTTACGGGCCGTCGTTCCTGGCCACCAAAAATTATTTCGTCATCAAAGAATATAATTTCTCCGATCTTTATGTGCTGTTTGTCGGCCATCTCGCTGACCGCATCGCGGATCCAGGACCACAGACCGCGACCTTCGAGACGCCTTGGGGCAAGGTCGCGCAATTGCCGACCGCCGCTCTCGACAATATGCAACAGATCCTCACCGCCCGCGGCTATTACCACGACAAGATCGACGGCAAGGCCGGTATGCTCACGCGTGCTGCGCTCGGCGCGTATCAGAAAAAGAGCGGTCTGAAAGTCGATTGTTGGCCGACGGCGGCGGTACTGCAGCAGATGCAGGTGAGCGGCAATTAGGCCCGCGCGGCGATCAGTCGTCGCCCGGTGTGGCATCCGGCATGTGATCGTCGTCTTCGCTGGAGAAGCCGAGGCGGTGTGCGACTTTCTTGATTGAGCCGGTGATACTCGGATCGCGATAATGCTCGCCGTTATGCTGCGCGTATTGTGATCGTGCCTTTGCGGCCGCGACTTCACCGGGGATCGCCGTCGGCTCGCAGATGTGGCGGCTATTGTAATGGCGCATCAAATCGACGTGGATGTGATTGTAGTGATAGACATTGGCGCCCGGCGCCAGCACCGTCGTGAATTCGTCGCAAGCCGCGGATTGCACATCGTGCAGAAAGCCTTGCTCCTCGGGTGAGCCGTGCCAGCCGTATTGCACGCTGACCTTGTGGCCGTCGGCGAGATCGAACTCGGCGACATCGAGTGCATTGCCGAAAGCGTGTTCTGAAATGTGCGCGTTCGGATTGCCGTTCATGCCACGGCAGGAATAGGCGGAAATCTGTTTGATCTCGACGACGGGTTGGCGGAACCAGCGCTGTGCCGCGGGCTGCACGGCATTGCCGATCCATTGATCGAGCGCGGAGACGATCGGGCAGGCGAGTGTGGCCGGCGGCGAGACTTGGACCGACGCAGTCATCATCGGCGCTGCAGGCGGACCGAGTGGCGGCGGTCCATTGCGCGGCGGTGGATAGGACGGTGGCGCCGGCGCCGTGGTTGAAGGCCCACCATAGTAGGGATGCGGCGGTCCACCAGGAATGCCGACGTCTTCATCGTCGTCAGGCTCCGACAGTCCCGGCGGCGTAAGCGAGAGCGGCTGGCCGGCTTGCTCTGCCGAATAGACCGGTGACGCCGCCAGCGCGGGTCGCGGTGCCGTCGGATAGGCCGATGTCGTTGCCGAATAAGTGGAATAAGGCGATTGCGGTGCGCCCGGCACCGGCGGCAGGACGCTGGACTGAATTGCGCTCGACCGAACTGGACCGGTTTGAACAGACGCCGGTTGCCGTGTCGCGGGCGACCCGCCCGGCCATTGTTGCGGCATCGCTCCATTCGGGATCGCGCCCGGCGGGCGAGCCACGTCATCGTCATAGGCGAGTGGCGGACCGTCGCCGCCGAGTGCGGAGACCTTGATCGGGTAATCGATACCGCAAGCGCCGGCGCCATTGACTGCCGAGATGCGCACCCGCGCGGGCGAGTCTTTCACGGCGCCGGAATTGAGACAGGCGATCTCCGCCTCGTGCCGCCAAGGCTCGCGTTCGGCTAGCATGTAGTGGCTGCAGCCGGCGAGCGCGATCAGGGCGACGAGGACGAGGGAGCTGACGAGATACCAACGAACTCCGCGCGTCATGCCGCGACAATGCAGCGGATTCCTTTAAGGATTGTTCAAGCATGACGATGCATGTCGCGTAAGCGATGCATTAACCATGACCCCTTGATCCGGGCGCGCCTTTCGGGCCTCATCGCGCGTGGGGAGGGTCACGGATGGTTCTCAAAGCAAAAAACACAAGCGAGCGCGCCTGATGCTGTCAGCGCTCGATCTTGCCCGTCGTATCGAATCTGGTGAGCTCACGCCACGAGCCGTCATCGAGCTTTGCGCCGAGGCGATTGCCGCGCGCGAAATCGATGTCCGTGCTTTTGTCGTGCTCGATCTCGACGGCGCGCGCCGCGCCGCCGAAGCGCCCGGCTTGGCATCGTCACCGCTGCGCGGCCTGCCGGTGGCATTCAAAGATATTTTCGACACCGCCGATTTCCCGACCCAATACGGCTCGCCGATCTATGCGGGCTACCGGCCGCGTGCAGATTCCACCGCAGTGGCGCTGACGCGCCGCAACGGCGGCATCGTCATCGGCAAAGCAGTAACGACGGAAATGGCGTCGCAAGTGCCGTCGGTGACGCGTAATCCGCTTAACCTTGAACATACGCCTGGCGGCTCGTCGGCCGGCTCGGCGGCGGCCGTCGCTGCCGGCATGGTGCCGCTTGCTTTCGGCACTCAGACCGCAGGTTCGGTGATCCGGCCGGCGGCATTCTGCGGTACTGCGGGTTTCAAACCGTCCTACCGCTTGATCCCGATGGTCGGCGTCAAAGACGTGTCTTGGCATCTCGACACAGCAGGCCTGTTCGGCGCCGGTGTCGCCGATGTCGCGTTTGCCGCCGGCGCTGTTCTCGGCCGCGATCTGCGGGTCGACAAAGCCGCGCCGTCAGCGCCGCACATCGCGCTCACGCGCACGCATCTATGGCCGCAAGCGAGTCTGGCGATGCAGAAGGCAGTCGAAACCGCCGCGCGGATTGCGGAAAGCGCCGGTGCGAAAGTCTCCGAACTGACGCTGCCGCCGATGATGGAAGAGGCTTTCGCCGCACAGATCACGATCCAGGATTTCGAGACATTTTGCGCGGAAACCTTCGAATACGACCGTCACCGCGACAAGATCGATTACCGGCTGCGCGAGGTACTCGACCGCGCGGCTTCGATCACGACTGAGGCGTATGACGTCGCGCGCCGCATGGGCAGCCGTGCGCGACGGGTGCTTGCCGACGCAATCGCCGACTACGATGTCTTGCTGACGCCTTCGGCGCCCGGCGTTGCGCCGCACGGCTTCGAGACAACCGGCAATCCGATGTTCAATCGGCTGTGGACGCTGATGGGCTTGCCTTGCGTCAACGTTCCGGGCCTGAGCGAGAACGGACTGCCGCTGGGGATTCAGATCGTCGGTCGCTTCGGCCGTGATCGGCAGACATTGGAAGCCGCGCTGTTCGTGGAGCAAGCGATCAAAGAGAAGATAGGCGCCTAAATCCTATTCCGCCGCGGTGCGCGCGAGTGCCAGCGGATCGTAATTGAGGATCGGTGCCAGCCATTTTTCCATCTCGGCAAGAGGCTTGCCTTTGCGCAGCGCGTAATCCTCGACCTGATCGCGTTCGATCTTGCCGACGCCGAAATAATAGCTGTCAGGATGGCTGAAATAGAGGCCGCACACCGAGGCGCCGGGCCACATCGCGAAGCTCTCAGTGAGCTTCATGCCGGTTGCCGGCTCGCCGCCGAGCAATTCAAACAGCGTTCCTTTCTCGGTGTGATCGGGCTGGGCCGGATAGCCGGGCGCCGGGCGGATACCGCGATAAGTTTCCGCGATCAATTCGCGGCTACCGAGCGTCTCGTCGGACGCATAGCCCCAGAATTCCTTGCGCACGCGCTGATGCATGCGTTCGGCGAGCGCTTCGGCCAAGCGGTCAGCGAGAGCCTTGGCCATAATTGCAGAGTAGTCGTCATTGGCGCGCTTGAAGCGTTCGACGATTGCCTCCTCGCCGATCCCAGCGGTCACCGCGAAGGCACCGACATAGTCGGAAAGTCCGCTTGTGCGTGGCGCGATGAAGTCCGCAAGCGCGACATTGGCGCGGCCTTCGCGGCGAGCAAGCTGCTGGCGCAGCGTATGCAATGTCGCAACCGGCGTGCCACGCGTCTCGTCGGCAAACAGAAGAATGTCGTCGCCTTCGCTATTCGCCGGCCAGAAGCCGATCACGGCATGGGCACGGACCCAGCGTTCGTCGATCATCTGGCGCAGCATGTTTTGCGCATCGGCGAAGAGACTGCGCGCCGCCTCGCCGTAAGTCGCGTCATTGAGGATCGCCGGATATTTTCCGGTAAGATCCCAGGTCGCGAAAAACGGCGACCAGTCGATGTAATCGACAAGTTCGGCGATCGGCACATTATCGAGGCTTCGCGTGCCGAACCAGCGCGGAACGGTGGGCCGATACGTGCCTGACCAATCGAGCTTCAAAGCGTTGGCGCGCGCGCGGGCTAGTGGCAGCCGTTGTTTGTTTTCCTCGCCGCGGGCATGCGCCGCGGCGATACGGGTATATTCGGCGCGCACATCGGCAATCGTACGCGTCCTCTTTTCATGCGACAACAGCGAAGCGACTACGCCGACGGCGCGGCTTGCATCGTTGACATAGACGGCTTGGCCGCGCCGGTAATTGGGATGGATTTTCACCGCGGTATGGACGCGGCTTGTGGTGGCGCCGCCAATGAGAAGCGGCACCTCGAAGCCCTGCCGCTCCATTTCCGCCGCGACATGGCACATTTCGTCGAGCGACGGCGTGATCAACCCAGAAAGGCCGACGATGTCGGCTTGCTCTTCGATCGCCGCCTGCAGGATTTTTTCTGCCGGCACCATGACGCCGAGATCGACCACGTCATAATTGTTGCACTGAAGCACGACGCCGACAATGTTCTTGCCAATGTCATGCACGTCGCCTTTCACGGTGGCGAGCACGATCTTGCCGTTTGACGATTTGTGTTCGCGGCCGTCCTTGTCTTGTTCCATGTAAGGCATCAGATAGGCGACAGCCTGTTTCATCACCCGTGCCGACTTCACTACTTGCGGCAGGAACATGCGGCCGGATCCGAACAGGTCGCCGACGGTATTCATGGCATCCATTAGCGGGCCTTCGATCACGGCCAGCGGGCGCGGCGCGTTGAGGCGCGCTTCCTCAACGTCGACTTCGATAAAATCGGTGAGACCATGCACCAGCGCATGGGATAGTCGCTTCTCTACCGGCCATTCGCGCCAGGCGAGATCGGCCTCTTTCTTTTCTTTGCCGTGGCCGTGATGACGCTTGGCGAGCTCCAGCAATCGCTCCGCCGCATCGGAGCGGCGATTGAGCACGACGTCTTCGCATGCTTCGCGCAATTCCGGATCGAGATCGTCATAGACCGCCATCTGACCGGCATTGACGATGCCCATATCCATGCCGGCTTTGATGGCGTGATAGAGGAACACTGAATGCATCGCTTCGCGCACCGCTTCATTGCCGCGGAACGAGAACGACAGATTTGAGACGCCGCCCGAGATATGCGCGAGCGGCAGGTTCTCTCTGATCCAGCGCGCTCCTTCGATAAAGGCGACACCGTAACCGTTATGCTCCTCCATACCGGTGGCGACGGCGAAGATGTTGGGATCAAAAATAATATCCTGCGGCGGGAAGCCAACACGCTCGACCAGAATGTCGTAAGCGCGCTTCGAGATCGCGCATTTCTTTTCCAGCGTGTCGGCCTGGCCGTTCTCGTCGAAGGCCATGACGACGACCGCCGCGCCGTGACTGCGCACAATCTCGGCGTGGTGGATGAAAGCCTCCTCACCCTCCTTGAGCGAGATCGAATTGACGACCGATTTGCCTTGAACGCATTTCAATCCGGCTTCGATGACCGAAAATTTCGACGAGTCGATCATCACCGGCACGCGGGCGATGTCCGGCTCGGCCGCGACCAGATTGAGGAATGTGGTCATGGCCTTCTCTGAATCGAGGAGGCCCTCATCCATATTGACGTCGATGATTTGCGCACCGTTCTCGACTTGATCGCGCGCCACAGCAAGAGCCGCGGGATAGTCGCCGGCGGTGACGAGCTTGCGGAAGCGCGCCGAGCCGGTGACGTTGGTGCGCTCGCCGACATTTACGAACGGGATCTGCGGCGTCAGCGTGAAGGCTTCGAGGCCTGAGAGCCGCAGGCGCGGCGTGACGGTCGGAACAACGCGCGGCATCTTGCCGGCAACCGCGCGGGCCATGGCGCGGATATGATCCGGCGTGGTGCCGCAGCAACCGCCGACGATATTGACGAGACCGGCGCCGGCGAATTCGCCGAGCAGCCCCGCCATCATGTCCGGGCTTTCGTCGTAGCCGCCAAATTCATTGGGCAGTCCAGCATTAGGATAGGCGCAGATCAGGGTATCGGCGACGCGCGCCAGCTCGGCGATATGCGCGCGCATTTCTTTGGCACCGAGCGCGCAATTCAATCCGACCGAGATCGGAGCGGCGTGGGCGATCGAGTTCCAGAACGCTTCCGGCGTCTGGCCGGAGAGGAGGCGGCCGGATTTATCGGTGATGGTGCCGGAGATCATGATCGGAAGATCGAGACCGCGCGCGGCAAGTTCGTCGGCGATCGCACAGAGCGCCGCTTTAGCATTGAGGGTGTCGAAAATAGTTTCGATCAAGAGCGCGTCGACACCGCCGTCAAGCAAGCCGCGCACCTGTTCGGTGTAGGCGACCCGCAATTCATCGAAAGTCACGGAGCGAAAGCTCGGATTGAGCACATCCGGTGAGATCGAGGCGGTGCGATTGGTCGGACCGAGCGCGCCGGCGACGAAGCGTTCGTGGCCGTCTTCTTTCTGTGCAGCGTCGGCGGCTTCGTGGGCAAGCCGCGCGCCCTCAACATTCAGTTCGTAGGCGATTTCCACCATGCCGTAGTCGGCTTGCGCGATGCGGGTCGACGAAAACGTATTGGTCGAGACGATGTCGGCGCCGGCACGAAAATATGCGAGATGAATGGCGCGGATCGCGTCCGGCTGGGTGATGTTGAGGAGATCGTTATTGCCGCGCACTTCGCGGTTCCAGGCGTCGAAACGCGCGCCGCGAAATTTCTCCTCGTCGAGATGCAACGCCTGGATCATCGTGCCCATGGCGCCGTCGAGCACCAAGATGCGCTCGGCGGCGAGCCGACGCAGCGCGGTTTCAGAACGCGAGCGAGGCAGCGATTTATTCATGGCGCTTACGCACGCTCCTTTTCCGCCTGAACAGATGCGGTCGCCGAGGCTTGATCCGGCCGTAGCCCGAGCAGATGGCAGATCGCGTAGACCAGATCGGCCCGGTTCATAGTATAAAAATGGAAATCAGTGACGCCGTGATCGACCAAGTCGATCACTTGTTCGGCGGCGACCGCGGCGGCGATCAACTTCCGCGTTGACGGATCGTCATCGAGTCCGTCGAAGCGTTTGGCGAGCCAGTCCGGAATGCTTGCGCCGGTGCGCGCAGCGAAGTTTCGGGTCTGCTTGAAATTCTGTACCGGCAAGATGCCAGGAACGATCGGCATATTAATGCCAGCGGCACGGACGCGGTCGAGATAACGGAAATAAAGACCGTTCTCGAAGAAGAATTGCGTCATCGCCCGTGTAGCGCCGGCGTCGACCTTAGCCTTGAGCATGTCGATATCGGCCTGCACCGAAGGGCTATCGGGGTGTTTTTCCGGATAGGCAGAGACCGAGACCTCAATACCGGCGGCGGTGCGCTTGATGCCCGAGACCAGATCGGCTGCATTGCTGTAGCCGCCCGGATGCGGCGCGTAGCGTTCGCCGACGCCGCTGACGGGATCGCCGCGTAGCGCCACGATGTGTCGCACACCGGCTTCGGCATAACCCGCGATCACATCGTCGACATCGGCGCGTGTGGCGCCGACACAAGTCAAATGCGCCGCCGGTGTGAGCAGGGTTTCAGCAAGGATACGTTTCACCGTGGCGTGGGTGCGCTCGCGCGTCGAGCCACCGGCGCCATAGGTGACGGAGACAAAATTCGGCTTCAGCGGCGCGAGTCGGCGGATCGACTCCCACAGCGACTGCTCCATCTCCGCCGTTTTTGGTGGAAAGAACTCGAACGATACGTGCAAGCGGCGCTGATTGCCGTTCGCCGTAAAACGGCTCGGACGCGCCGCGTCGGTTACTTCGTTGTGCATCACGCCACCTCGCGTGCCGCCGGCGCGGCGACCACGA
Source organism: Xanthobacteraceae bacterium (assembly GCA_036271715.1). GTDB lineage: Bacteria > Pseudomonadota > Alphaproteobacteria > Rhizobiales > Xanthobacteraceae > BOG-931. The sequence goes on along the minus strand of DATBAD010000062.1, from coordinate 127,871 downwards.
TGCGCGGATCGCGGGCAAGCCACAGCGACACCGCGATCTTACCCTCTGGACCAGGCGGAAACGTTTGCTGCCGCAACACATCGAGACCCGCTGCTTCAAGCCATTGCGTCACCGTCTCATTGGCGAAGCCGAGACGGCGATGCGCATGTTCCTCGCGCAGGAATTCAAGATCATGCGGCGCGAAGTCAACGACCAGAAGACGACCTCCCGGACGCAGCACACGCGCGGCCTCACGGATGGCGCGCGCACTGTCATCGAGGAAGTGCAGCACTTGATGGATGATGACGACGTCGAAGGAATCACGCGGCAGCGCAAGGTCGTAAATGTCGCCCTGGCGCACGGTGCAATGTTTGAGTCCGGCGCGGTCGAGCCGTGCACGTGCGAGCGCCAGCATGTCGAGCGTGAGATCGAGGCCGAGGCCGCGCTCGATATCGGGCGCGAACAGTTCCAGCATCCGGCCGGTGCCGGTGCCGAGATCGAGAAGCGAGCGGATCGGCTTGTCGGCGAGCGCGGTGCGGATCGCGTCTTCGACCGCGGTGTCGGCGATATGCAGTTTGCGAATGCGATCCCACTCGGCGGCATGACTGCGGAAATAATTCTGGGCGTCTTCGACACGGGCGGCGCGCACGCCGGCAAGCCGCTCGCGGTCGCGGTCAATCACCGGGTCGTCTGGATCGAGCCGCGCGATCGCCATCCGCGCGATGTCGGCGCCGCTGCCGCGGTCGGCAAGACGGAAGAAAGCCCAGGAACCCTCGCGGAAACGTTCGACCAATCGCGCTTCGGCAAGAAGCCGCAAATGCCGCGATAGCCGCGGCTGAGATTGGCGCAGAATCTCCGTGAGGTCGGATACCGTGAGTTCGGCCTCGGCCAGCAGCACCAGGATACGAAGCCGCGTGGATTCGCCGCCGGCTTTTAAGGTCGCAGTCAGGCCGGGGAAGGTAAGGGGCTCAAAATCCGTCATGCGTACTCGCCTTAAACTCGATATAAGGATATCTTTATATGATTAAATGTGGCAATGCAAGAAAAATGGGATTTATCCCATACTCAGTGGGCCGGATGAGAACGGCAGCCGAAAGGCGCTGGTCGTCTTCGTTGGCAACGCCTCAAGGCCTATGCCAATTTGAACCGATGGTGCAAACGCCTAAGCCCGATAACAACGCGGACGACGCCCTATTAAGCGACCCAGCAGGGCTGCGCGCAGGCGAAGTTCAAGCCGATCTCCCGCCACAGTTCGACGCATCGCTCTATTTCATCGGCCGCCTTCGCACGCCCTGGAAGCGGACGCGGGATTGTCCGAAGAACGCGCGCGGCTCGGATGCGGTCTGCACCATCGAACTCGACCCTCGGTGGGCAGAGGGCTTGAGCGGACTTGAGACGGCCAGTCATGTCCTTCTGCTCTACTGGATGGACAAAGCGCGACGCGATCTCGTGCTGCAATCGCCGCAGCATTACGCCGAGCATCGCGGCACTTTCGCGCTGCGCTCGCCGGCGCGGCCTAATCCGATCGCGGTCTCGGTGGCACGGCTCCTTCGCGTCGAAGGGACAACGCTCACCGTGATCGGTCTCGATTGCGTCGACAATACGCCGCTTCTTGACATCAAGCCGTACTTCGCTTCTGTCGATTCAGTGCCTGATGCACGCGTCGGTTGGCACGCCGAGCGGGGCGCAAAAGCCGCGTCAGAATAGCGCCGGCAGCGCGCCGATCGGGATGACGCCAAGATAGATCACCCCATCCCCGACGCGCAGCGGCAGTGTAATCGCGGGCTTTTTGTCGATCTCGGTCGGCTTGCCCATTTTCTTGATGTTGCTGATCAGCCCGGCGCTGGCGCCCTGACGAACGACGCCGCTCAAACCCGGCACCAATTGATCGAGCGCACCGAGTCCTGCCGCCGCTGAGCCGCTGCCGCCGGTGAACCGGTCGATGCTCTGGCCGATCACTTGATCGAGGTCGAGAAGCGGGACGATATTGTCGATGCCGGCGACCGCGACATCGATTTGGCCGTCGAGTTTGCCCTGCTCGTTCACCGTGAGTGTGCCGTTGCCAACGATGATGGCGTCGGGTCGTTCGATTCGCACCGATCTGATATCGATGCCGCCACCTGCCGCCTGCATTTCACGAAACAGCACCGGCCAGGGTTTCGGCGCGAAATCCTTAAATCCACGCATGACTGCGTCGATGTCGCCTTGCAGCGGTTGGGCAAGAAGCGGATGTGTGGTCGGTGCAGTCGCCCCGGTAAAATGACCGACCGCTTCGATCACCGGATTGCTGTGCGCCGAACCCTGCACAATGCTGCCGTCGAAACTGACGGTGTCGGCCTGAAATATCATGCCGGCGCCGGGCGGCGTGAGGCGATCAAGCCGAGGCTTGTCGAGCGACACGGCAACGCGTTCGGGCTCGGATGGTAACCCAAGTAGCGTCAAACGCGCATTTGTCCAATTGGCGGTGAAGATCGGCGACTCGCCTGGATTCGCCAGCGTCACTGGTCCTTGGATTTCGCCATTCAAAAGCGTTGGGCGGAACACCTGCGCCGAAAACGTCACGCCGGCAGCGCGGACATCGAATGGCGGCTTGTTGCCGGAGAAAGTCGCAGCCGCTCCGACGCAGCGGCTGACGATACTAAAGGGAAATCCACCGATGCTTTGGCTACCGCAGGCATAGACGCGGCCGAGCTCCGCCTCGCGCTCGATCCAGCCGCGTTCGGCACGGTCGGCGATGCCCGCAGCGAAATACCACGACCCGCACCAGCCGATTGCGACCACAATTATGATGGCGGCGATGATGAGACATCGCCGCAGTGGCCGCCGCGGCGCTGTCGCACGCGGCGAGCGCCGCGGCGCGGGGCGCATCATGCTGAGTGGAGAATCGCCGGCCATTGTGCCGCCAATCTCATCCTGTTAGGCGAACGGAACGTCGTTCGCGGACTTTGGAATCAGATAGACAGTAGCAGTCAACGAGGATCGATGAATACGACGGTCGAACAGGAAACCGGAGATCTTTGGGTCTTCGGCTACGGTTCGCTAATGTGGCGGCCGGGGTTTAGCTATCTGGAACGGGTTCCCGCCCGGTTGATCGGCCTGCGCCGCTCGCTCTGTGTATTTTCCTTTGTTCATCGCGGCACACCTGAACGGCCTGGGCTAGTATTGGGGCTCGATCGTGGCGGCATGTGCCGTGGTATTGCCTATCGCGTCGCCGCCAAAGCGCGGGCCGAAACCGTGCACTATCTGCGTGCACGCGAGCAGGTGACATCCGTCTATGTCGAAACTGTGCGGCGGATCGAGCTTGAGGACCCCGCCCGCCGGCGCGTGCGGGCGCTGTGCTACACCGTCGACCGCAGCCATGTGCAATATGCCGGCCGGCTGACGCTCGCCGAAAGCCTGCATCACGTGCGGCAAGGCCACGGCCAATCCGGCAATAATCGCGACTATGTGATCGAAACCGTCCGCGCGCTCGAAGATCTCGGCTATCGCGAGAGCGATCTGCATCTGATCGCTAAAGGTCTTGGCGGAGGACAATTGGCCGAGGTCGAGGCGCCGCGCTAGAGCCAGTCACTCGCGACCGAGCCGCGCCGTCGCATCTTCGATCGCGTCCTGTAGGCGGGCTGAGAACGTCGCCCTATTAAGACCGGGCGGAATCGGGTCGAGAATTTCGGCAATGATCGTTCCCGGTGGACGCAAGAACGAGCGCCGCGGCCAATGCAGGCCGGAATTAAGTGCCACTGGGACACAGGGCACTTTGGTTTTGCCGTAGAGATAAAAGGTTCCAGGCTTGTAGTCCGGTTCGGCGCCCGGTGGCCGGCGCGTGCCTTCCGGGAAAATAACGAGTTGATCGCCGCGGGCCAGTGCCGCTTGCGCGTGTGCCGTCATTTGGTTGAGTGCCGCCACGCCGGCGCCGCGGTCGACGCCGATATAGCCGGCTTTCCATGTGTACCATCCGAAGAATGGCATCCACATCAGTTCGCGCTTGAGGATGAAGATCGGATCGTGGAGCACCGTATAGAGCGCGAATGTCTCCCATGCCGATTGATGCTTGCAGGCAACGATGCAGGCTGTCTTCGGAAGTTTTTCGATGCCGCGAAATTCCGAGCGAACGCCGCAGATAACACGTAGCAGCCATAGTGTGACAAAGGCGCAAGAACGAATGCAGGCGCGAGCGAAGCGGCGAGGCAACAATAACGTCGGCAGCGAGCCGATAAAGTATACGATCAAGTTCGCGCAAAACAACACGCTGAACGCAAGCGACCGAACAACAATCAGAAAATTTGATGACACGGACAACCTGTTAGAGCACTTCTTGTAGGAGACGCCGCTATTGCGATCAGGCGACGCTGTGTGCAAGCGCCGGGTTCGCGCGCGCAAAGGCGTCGAAGCGCATGCGGACCTTGGCGGCAAGGTATTTGAGATATTCCGACAGCACCAGTCTTGTCGTTTCGCCGTTCGACCACCACGGCTCGATACGTAAGCGGTCGGTGACGACCGGGTAGGGAATCAAAGTTGCATCGGGAAGCTGATGCGCCAATTCGGCAAGTGCGCGCGGCATGTGATAGGCGGAGGTGACGACGATCAGCGTTTTGAAGCCGTTCTGTTCAGCCCAAAGGCGCGCCTGAACTGCATTGCCGAGTGTGTTCAGCGCCGAATAGTCGAGATCGACGCAGCACGACAACAAACGATCATAGTTGACCACCTGTCGCTTGATGTCGCCGAGCGTGGTGCCGAGAAAGACGCCCGTAATCAAGAGCCGTTTTCCTTTGCCGGAAGCGAGCAGTTCGAGCGCATCGGGAACGCGCGACGTGCCGCCGGTAAGGACGACAATGCCGTCGGCCTTCTGATCGACCGCGACCTCTTCGCTCGGTAGGAGCGAAAGAAAGAAGCCGAAACCGACGACAAGCAGGACGACGCAGAGGACAGCCAGCTTCCAGCCGACCGACCTCATGCGGCGGGCGCGAACCGCGGTCCTTAGGTTCTGCATTGCCGCGCGTCCCCTCGCGTCAATACCCGATCGAGTGAATTGGCCAGTAAAGCAGTTCGAATTATAGTTCGCTTTGCGGACCGGTGCTCAATTTTTGTCGTCATGCGTCAATCGATGCTTTTGAGCGTCTCATTGACGGTGTGCCGTGAAGTCAGCGCGGTGACCGCCGCCATCAGCAGTATCTGGCCGAAGATCGCGCCGAAGCCCGCCAGTCCAATCGATGGATTGCCGAACAGCGCTGCTGCTTCATCGCCACTGGCCGTGCCAGCGAGCCAGGCGTCGACCGCGGTGATTATGCCGAACAAGAGCAGTGCCCCGCCACCACCGATCAGGCCGCCTTTGAGGCCCAGCATCAGGAAATGGCGCTGGAATTGTCCGGCAATGAAGCCGTCCGTCGCGCCGACATAATGCAGCACTTCGACGATGGGCCGGTTGGTCGCCATCGCGCCCCGGGTCGCGAAAGTAACCGATAGAATGGTCACGGCGACGACCAGAACTAGAATGCCAAGACCCGCAGCGACGGCCGCGGTCGCCATGGTGCGCATGCGGTCGATCCAGCCGCGATGATCATCAAGCGTTGCGCTTGGCACCTGCGTGGCGAGCGTTTTGCGCAGTCCGACGAAATCCGGCGCCGGGCCGGGAGCAAGCTTGATCACGATCATCCGCGGAATCGGCAGGTCGCCGAGCGCGAGCCCAGAGCCAAGCCAGGGTTCGACAAGCTTCTCGGATTCCTCTTTGGTGTAAGCGCGCACGTCGGCGATGCCGTTGCTGGCGCGCGCTATGGCGACCGCAGCATTCACATCGTTCTCGATGTTGCGTCCCGATACCGGCCGGACCTGGATCGTGACCTCGCGGCCGACATCGGACTGCCAGTCGGTGGCGGCGTTGACGACCATGATCACCGCGCCGGTGGTCAGCGCGGCGAGAAACGTCATGATCGCGACGACGGCCGCGAGCGAGCGGCCGGTCAGCGAGTCGCCCGGAACGATCGTCGATTGCGCCGGACGCAGCGGTAAACTCATCGTCGCCGTGCGGCGATTGTCCCACGGCTCCGGCATCGGGTCCGGCCCTGCCTCTGCCAAGACGTCGGCGGGATCAATCATAGACATGTAGGCGTCCCTCATGCAGGACGAGACGGCGGGCGTCGTATTCGTCCATCAACGCGATGTCGTGAGTAGCGATAACAACGGCGGTCCCCGATTTGTTGAGCTCGATGAAAAGCCGCAGCAAGCGCTGACCAAGATTGGGATCGACGTTTCCGGTAGGTTCGTCGGCAAGAAGAAGCTGCGGCCGCGCAATGACCGCGCGCGCAATAGCGGCGCGCTGCTTCTCACCGCCGGACAGGATCGGCGGCAGAGCGTCGATGCGCTCGCCCAGTCCGACCCAGTGCAAGAGTTCGACGACTTCAGCGCGATAGGTGGCTTCGTCTTTGCCGAAGACACGCAGCGGCAGCGATACATTCTCGTAGGTGGTGAGATGGTCGAGCAGCCGGAAATCTTGGAACACGATGCCGATGCGGCGGCGCAAAGTTGCTCGACCATCTTTGTTCAGGCTCGCGGTGTCGTGGTCGAACATAGAGATAAGGCCGCGGGTCGGCCGCAGCGTCAGGAACAACAGGCGAAGGAGTGAGGTCTTGCCGGCGCCGGAGGGCCCGGTGAGGAATTGGAAGGAATGGCTGTCGATGCCGAAATTGAGGTCGCGCAGAACCTCCGGGCCGAGCCCATAGCGCAAACCGACATTTTCAAATCGGATCACGCGGCTCTCCGCCTTGTGTCGGCGTTCATGGTGCCGGGGTGTTGCACAGTTTTGGTTTCATGGCTTTGGTTGTGGCTTAGCCTTTCGACCATCCCGCCGCCTGATTCGTCCTTCCGGCAAACCTAGCATTCGGCAGCGCGCCGGGCTTCCCGCGCTCGCCCAGTTTTCCGCGCGTTTTTTGGCGTCACGGCTTGGTTTCCAATCCGTTAACAGATGGGCTGTTAGGCTTCCCAGCAAGGCGCCACGCTCCTGATTCGCTTAGCCATGCATCGATGCTGATCGTCTGCCCAAACTGCGCAACATCTTACGATGTCGACGTGGCAACCCTGCGGCCGAACGGACGCCGGGTGCGCTGCGTGCGGTGCCGCACGGTCTGGCTCGCCGAATTGTCCCATGCTGACAAGCTCGCCGCCGCCGCTGCGGAATTGGCGCCGGTCCGCCGCGCCGTCGAGGCGGTCGCCGAAGTGGCTTCGGCTGAGTTCGAACCGGGCCGGCCACCAGAGCCCTCCGAAGTTGTGCCCAGGGACGAAATCGAAAAGTCCGGCGACGCGCAGGTGGTGCAGGAGCCGGGTGATGACTTCCCCGCGGCGGCTGAAAGCTCAGATACCGGCCTGAGGGACGAAGCATTTCCAGACGAAACTCCGGTCGCCGAGGCCCCTGAGGTGGACTCGCCGCCGACCGTGCCAGCCGATCTTGATGGAGTTGAAGATGCGGTGATGTCCGATATGGATGTTCACTCCGCGTCTGATGACGAACCGCCCGAGAATGTCGAAAGTGTTGCTGCGCGACGCATGACGCTTCGCACCGCATCGACTCGGCTGCTGCGCTGGCCGCTGACACAGCTGCAGTCCCTAATCCTTGTGTTCATTATGCTCGATGCAATCATCGTCGGTTGGCGCGCGGATTTCGTGCGGCTGATGCCGCAGACGGCGTCGTTCTACGGCATGATCGGTCTGCCGGTAAATTTGCGCGGGCTCAACTTCGATGGACTCACCACCTCGACCGAGCAGCACGAAGGTGTGCCGATCCTTGTCGTTGAAGGCGCCATTGTGAACGACACGCGCAAAATGGCTGACGTGCCGCATTTGCGTTTCGCCGTGCGCAATGCCGCGCGGCAGGAGATTTATTCGTGGAATGCAGCGCCCCCGCGTCCCACGCTGCCGCCGGGCGAAGGGGTCGCATTCCGCACCCGGCTCGCATCGCCTCCGCCGGACGCACATGACGTACTGGTCCGTTTCCTTAACCGTTATGACCTGACCAACGGAAATCGCTGATGGCTCGCATTCTGATCGCCGAAGACGAAGAAGCGCTGCGTGCGATGTGCGCTCGCGCCCTTTCCAGCGTGGGCCATGAGGTCAAGACCGCCTGCGATGGCGGCGAAGCGCTCGACATCATCCAGCGGGAAGCGGGTCAGTTCGATCTTCTTCTCACCGACATCCGTATGCCACTCATGGACGGCATCGCGCTCGCATTAGCGACGGCGCGCGATTTTCCCAAACTTACGATTCTTCTGATGACCGGCTATGCCGATCAGCGCGAACGCGCCCATGGCCTTGAGGCGCTGATCCACGATGTTATCGCCAAACCCTTCACGCTTGCGGTGTTGCGGCAAGCCGTCGGCGAAGCGCTGTCGGTCAATGCGCGCGCTTAAACTTTAAAATCAGTCATCGCTGGAATAAGGCCGCGGCATCGGATCGGCCTTCGGCTTGCCATCCGCATTCTGGAAGTCCGGCGCTGCGGTACCGAGATCGAGTTGGATCATGCCGCGGCGGATCGCACGCCGGTCGGCGAAGACATTGTACAGGCCGTCGCCGTCGCCGCGTTGCACGGCATCCGTCAGTGTTTTGAGATCTTTGTTGAAGCGGCCGAGCACATCAAGCACGGCATCTTTGTTGTGCAGAAAAATGTCACGCCACATCGTCGGATCCGACGCCGCGATGCGGGTGAAATCGCGAAAGCCGCTCGCCGAATATTTGAGGATTTCGGATTCGGTCACGAGCCGCAGGTCGAACGCCGTGCCGACGATGTTGTAGGCGATCAGATGCGGCACATGGCTGGTCACGGCAAGCACCAGATCGTGATGCTCTGCCGACATGATCTCGACATTGGCGCCGAACGCTTTCCAGAATTGTGACAGGCGTTCAATCGCGGCCGGGTCGGCATTCTTCGGTGGCGTGAGGATGCACCAGCGATTGACGAAAAGCTCGGCGAAGCCGGCATCGGGTCCGGAATGTTCGGTGCCGGCGACCGGATGTCCGGGAATGAAATGCACGCCAGGCGGCAGATGCGGACCCATATCGCGCAACACCGCGCCTTTGACCGAGCCGACATCCGAGATAGTGGCGCCGGGCTTGAGATGCGGGCCGATCTCGCGCGCTACCGCGCCCATCGCGCCGATCGGAACGGAGACGATCACGAGGTCGGCGTCTGCCACCGCTTCCGCGGCCGTCTCGACCACATGATCGGCAATGCCAAGCTGCTCAATCCGCTGTCGCGTCGGCTGTGCACGCGATGTCGCGACGATAGTCTCGACAAGGCCGAGCCCGCGCGCGGCGCGCGCGATCGAGCCCCCGATCAGGCCGACACCGATCAGCGCCAGGCGATTGAACAGCGGTGCGGGTCCGGTCACGGCGTCACGCGGGTTTGGCCAGGAAGTCCTTCAGCGCTGCCACGACCAGACGATTGGCTTCCTCGCCGCCGACTGTCATGCGCAGTGCGTTCGGTAGCTTGTAGGCCGTGGTCTGCCGCAGGATCAGACCGCGCGCAGTGAGGAACGCGTCCGTGTCCTTGGCGGTGCGGCCTTTGGTTTCCGGGAAATGGATCAGGATAAAATTGGCGACGCTCGGCGTCACCTTCAGTCCAAGCTTGCCGATCTCAGCCGTCAGCCATTCGCGCCAGCGCGTATTGTGTTCGCGCGAGCGCTCCTGGTGCTCCATATCTTCGATCGCGGCGATTCCGGCAGCGATCGCCGGCGATGTTAGATTGAACGGACCGCGGATGCGGTTGACCGCGTCGACGATATGCGCCGGCGCAAACATCCAGCCGAGCCGCAGCGCGGCAAGCCCGTGGATCTTCGAAAACGTTCGGCACATCACGACATTCTCGGACGTGGCGACGAGCTCGATACCGGCTTCAAAATCGTTGCGCTGGACATATTCGGCGTAAGCGGCGTCGAGCACGAGCAGCACATGCGGCGGCAGGCCGCGATGCAGCCGCTTCACTTCATCGAAGGAAAGGCAGGTGCCAGTTGGATTATTTGGATTGGCGAGGAAGACGATTTTGGTTTTCGGAGTCACCCGCTCAAGAATGGCATCGACATCGGCGGTGAAATTCTTCTCCGGCGCCACTACAGGCTTCGCACCGGTGCCGAGCGTCACGATCGGATAAATCAGAAAGCCGTGCGTCGTATGGATCGCCTCGTCGCCGTCGACGAGATAAGCGTTCGCCAGGAGATGCAGCAGATCGTCGGAGCCCGAGCCGCAGACGATGCGATCGGGATCGAGCCCGAATGTTCGTCCGATCGCTTCGCGTAGTTCGACAGCAGAGCCGTCGGGATAATCCTCCAGCCGTTCGGCACAGGCTTTGTAAGCCGCGACGGCGCGCGGGCTCGGTCCAAGCGGCGTCTCGTTCGACGACAGCTTGAACACTTTGGCGACATTCGGTGCGCCGCTCTTGCCAGGAACATAGGCCTCGATATCGAGCACGCCGGGACGGGGCTTGGGACGCGTGACAGTCATTATCTCTTCGCTTCAGTCTTTGGTTTTGTTTGCTGCCTACCTGGGGGCGGGCCGCTCAAGCTTTCGCCGGCATCGTATAGCGGGTTGCGTGGCCGCCGACGAGGGCTGAGGAACGGATCGAGGCTCCAACCTTGAGGAGGGCGTCGGTGACCGCGCCAATTCGGCCTTTCTCGGCCGATATCAGGAGGGCTGCGCCGTCGAAGGCGCTGTCGGGAACAGCGACTACATCGGCAAGCGCCGCAATGGCATTGATCGCTGCCGCTTTCCAGCCGGAGACCCGCAAGCTCCAGACTTCCGTTTCGGTCACCATGGCGTCGGCAGCGACCCGCGACACCACAAAGACCGGCATGGCAGCCGGATGATTGGCGCGTTCGACAAAGGGCAGCCGAGCGATGATCTTGGGCGCCGTGGTGAATTCCAGCGCCGCCCACCAGGGACCGGAACCTGCAGTGGCAAAAGCGGGGATGAGGCCAAGGTCGCCTTTGGATTCGGTGACGGCTTCGACGACGGTCGCGGCGCCCATATGCGGCACGAAGGGCGGTGTGAAGCCAAAATGAAATCGCGCGGAATCGCGCATCAGCGCGTCGCCTGCGGAAAGATCGGCATGCACTGAGAACGGCGCCTGCACATAAGTGAAGGTCGAGATGATAACTCGCCAAATGCTTTCGGCAGTCTCGAGCGGCAGGGTGCCGCGATGCCGCGCCACTAACCGACGCATCATGTCGGCTTCGCGCGCGGGGCGAAAAGCTGAGCCGGTCTCTTCGGTCTTTTTGACCGAGATTAAAGTGTCGATGATTTCGCTGCGCTCAAGCAGCAGCGCATGCATAGCTTCGTCGATGCGGTCGATCTCGCGCCGCAAATCGTTGAGCGACGCGTTCTTGGGAAGAGGCGCTTTTGGCATGTTTTGGTCCGGCAATCCGGGGGCGATTGTTAGGTGCCGTTAAGGCCGAAAGCAAAGAAAACATTGACTCCCCGCCTAGGCGGCCTATTTACGCCCCTTTGGCCGCTCTTTTAGCGGCCGCCACGCCGGGAAGCGCGGCGTTCCGGGATTTGAAGACCGATGGCCGATCTGAGCGCCACGCTCGACCTTGCCGACCGTACGCGCGAAGCGGACAATCCGCATTCGCTGATCGCGCAATTCGGCGTCAAAGAGCCGCTCAAGCTCGATGCCGGCGTCGACTTTGCGCCGATGCAGATTGCCTATCAGACCTATGGCGCGCTCAACGCCGACAAGTCGAACGCAATTCTGGTCTGCCATGCGCTGACCGGCGATCAACATGTCTTCAACGATCATCCGGTGACCGGCAAGCCAGGTTGGTGGGAGACGATGGTCGGCCCCGGACGGCCCGTCGATACCGAGCGTTATTTCGTGATCTGCGCGAATGTCGTCGGCGGCTGCTTGGGCAGTTCAGGTCCTGCGTCGGCCAATCCCGCGACCGGCATGCCTTGGGGCCTCGATTTTCCGGTCATCACCGTGCGCGACATGGTGCGCGCACAAGCGATGCTGCTCGATCGTCTTGGCGTCGATACGCTGTTCGCGGTGGTGGGCGGCTCGATGGGCGGCATGCAGGCGCTGCAATGGGCGGCGAGCTATCCCGAGCGCGTGTTCGCTTCGCTGCCGATCGCGGCGGCCACGCGCCATTCGGCACAGAACATCGCGTTCCACGAAGTCGGCCGCCAGGCAGTGATGGCAGATCCGGAGTGGCGGGGCGGCCGCTATCTCGCCGAGGGCACCAATCCGCGGCGCGGGCTCGCGGTTGCGCGCATGGGCGCACACATTACTTATCTGTCTGACGCGGCGTTACATCGCAAATTCGGCCGCCGTTTTCAGGACCGCGACAAGGCGACGTTTTCCTTCGACGCCGACTTTCAGGTCGAGTCTTATCTGCGTTATCAAGGCATCACGTTCGTTGAGCGGTTCGACGCCAATTCCTATCTCTATCTCACCCGTGCGATGGACTACTTCGACATCGCCGGCGACTATGATGGAGTCGTGGCGGAAGCGTTCCGCGGCACGCCGACGCGCTTCTGCATTATTTCCTTCACCAGCGATTGGCTGTTTCCGACATCGGAATCGCGCGGCATCGTCCATGCGCTCAATGCCGCCGGCGCGCGCGTCTCTTTCGCCGAAGTCACGACCGACAAAGGCCACGACGCGTTCTTGCTCGACGAGCCGGAACTATTCGCGATCGTGCGCGGCTTCCTCGAAGGCGCTGCCAAAGCGCGCGGCCTGCCGGCCAGATAGCGATTAAGATAACCATGCTGTCGCGTCTCAAATACGATCTCACCATGGCGGGTGCCGCACGCGGGCCGGGCGGTTCGCGTATAGACTTGCTGGTCGTCGCCGGCATGGTACAGCCCGGCGCGCGTGTGCTCGACGTCGGTTGCGGCGACGGTGAACTTCTTCGGCTTCTGGAAACACGCGGCGTTGACGGCCGCGGCATTGAATTGTCGCGCGAGGGCGTCAACGAATGCGTTGCCAAGGGACTTGCCGTGGTGCAAGGCGACGCCGACACCGATCTCGAAGATTATCCCGATGACGGCTTCGACTTCGTGATCCTGTCGCAGACGTTGCAAGCGACGCGCCAGCCCCGTGTCGTGCTCGAACACATGTTGCGCATCGGTCGCTACGGCATCGTGTCGTTTCCGAATTTCGGCCATTGGCGCATCCGGCTGCAAATCGCCTTTGGCGGTCACATGCCGCATACCGACAATTTGCCTTATGCCTGGTGGGAGACGCCGAACATCCACTTCTGCAGCATCAAAGACTTCCGCCAATTGTGCCACGCCGTCGGCGCCAAGATGGAGCAGGCGGTGGCGCTCAATGCTTGGGGCGGCCGCATACGGTTGAAAATGCCGTGGTGGTTCTGGAATTTGTTCGGCGAGCAGGCGGTGTTCTTACTCAGCCGGCAAGACTGACGAAAAGCACTGACAGAAATCTCTGCTATGATAAATATCTCGCCCGGCCGCACATCATCGCGCGCGTGTTGGCCGGCGCGGGCCCGTAGCTCAATGGTTAGAGCTAGCGGCTCATAACCGCTTGGTTGGAGGTTCGAGTCCTCCCGGGCCCACCATGAAATCATTGGCTTTTTTGACTTTTGCGCTGATCGCTTTTCGGCTCGACCAATGAATTGACCAATAAAACGTTAGCCGATCGTCCCGGTATGTTCGCAGGTTGTTTCGTTGTAATTGCCTCGGCGGCGCCGCGCATAAAATCGGGGTGGTGGTGGCCGTAGGTCCGTTCCAACGTTTGCGCTGCCATGCCGAGATACCCAGCTGCCTGCCAGATCGGTACCCCTCGCTGCATTAGCCACGTCGCTGCGGTATGCCGAAGCGTGTGTGGCGTCACCCTGCCCCAAAGCTTTGCTAGCGCGACCGCGTGCTTGAAGCCAGTCTTCACCGATTTGACGGGCACGCCGTGCCACTCGACGAAATGTGACGTGCTGACTTGCTAAGAAATAGCTCTTTCTTAGCAAGTCTGTTTGGTCGATCATCGGCATGATTACCGGGCCGTCGAGGCCCGGATCTGCCGAGCTTTCGGTTTGTGGAGCATTGCGACATGAATTCGATCAGATTGCTAAGCGCATTGGTTTCGTTGATGTTTACGGCGCTAATAGTTCAAGCCGCGCAGGCGGCGAGCTTTCCAAGTCGGCCCGTAAAAATCATTGTTGCATTTCCTCCTGGCGGCGGCCCTGACCCGCTTGCTCGTATTGTGGCCGCAGGTCTTGAACAGAGGCTCGGCGAACCATTTGTCGTTGAAAATGTGCCCGGCGCCAACGGAGCAATGGCGGCGCGTAACACGATACATGGAGGCCCAGACGGCTACACCTTATTGTTTGCCGATATGACGTTTATCGCTTCGCCACATGTCACCGCCGATTTCGGTGTTAATCCCCTCAAAGACTTTGAACCGGTAGGCTGGGTCGCGGCGTCACCGTTTTCGCTCATCACATCGTCCTTATTGCCCGCCGCCAGCGTCGCAGACTTTATTAAGTTAACGAAGGCCAATCCTGATGGCATCTTAGTAGGGCATGCTGGGATCGGCACCACGCCATATCTGGCTGCTATATCGTTCACCGAGGCAGCGGACATTCATCCGCGTTTGGTTGGCTATAAAGGCGTCGCCGATGCGATGACTAATGCGATGGCGGGAATCATATCTGGAGTTTTTTCCGCTGGGCCAGCCGCTATCAGCGCGTCGCACAACGATAAATTAAAAGTACTTGCGGTCACCGGAACTAAACGAATGATGCAGCTTCCAGATGTTCCAACTTTCGGCGAAGGTGGCATCGCGCTACGTGGCTTTGAGTCCGGGGCCTGGTTCGGGCTGATGGCTCCCGCGGGCACGCCTGAGGAAATACTTGAGCGAATAAATACGGCACTCAATGATTCGACTAACGACCCAACGATACAAGCAAAGTTTCTTTCAGCAGGCGCTGAAACTAAGTCAGGGCCACCATCAGACTTCGGCAAGCTCCTGATACAACAAGATGAACTCTGGGGAAGAGCGCTTACGAAAGATGCTCATTAGTAGCGAGGCAATTGTCGCTCCTAGTATCTCTAGACCGGCGTTTTTGCGGGCGGGGAATTGCGAAGAATTTAGCTACCGGGACTGTCTAAAAAGACGTATTTCCTATGCAGTTATAAAGCTGGAAATCTGAGTCGTGAGCACTCAGCTAGCATAATGATGTTTTATGCGATGCGATTGTGTCCCGATCACTTGTCCGAAAAATGCTTTTCCGCGGCCCGGGCGATTCCGGGCTTCGCTAACCGCGGCAACGGTACCGTTATCAAACTCGCTTCTGCCGTCTCGATCGGGCCAGCGTTTACGGTGGTACGAAGGCTTTCGTTCTTGCATTCAGCCAATCTCAGAAACTCGAATTGTCCGACAAAGGCGTTCGTGTGCAGGCGGTGTTGCCGGGCCCGACAGCGAGGATATTCGTGGCGTAGGTAGATCACCGTAGCTGTCGGCTGATCGTGCTTTTCGCTGTCTAATTGCTCGCCGTAATATGCGCGTCGGAGATGGTCTTCTTCCAAAGCACGAGATCGTCACCGATGAATTTCTCGAACGCCTGACGGCTTTCGACCGCAGGCAGAGTTTCGCCGATCGTGTCATAACGCGCCATTAGAGTTGGATCTGGATTCTTAAAAATATCGACGATAGCCGAGTGAAGTTTGTTGACGATGTCGGCAGGCGTGCCAGCCGGCACGAGAATGCCGTTCCATAATTGAATGTTATATCCCTCAACACCCGACTCTGCGATTGTTGGAGCGCTCGGCACCCAGGGCAGCCGAGTCGATGGCGTAACCGCCAATACCCTTAGTGTGCCGGCTTTGATGAATGGCAATGAAGACGCCATATCGGAGAACGTCATGTCTACGTCGCCGGCGAGCAGGCCGTCGATGGCCGGTGCGAGCCCCTTGTACGGTACGTGCATGAGATTGATGCCGGTACGGCTTTTCAACAGCTCGGCGGCGAGATTACCCATACTGCCGATGCCGCCACTAGAATAGCTGAGTGCGGTGGGTTTTTCTTTGGCTGTCTGAATGAGCTTTGCGAACGAGTCGATTGGACTGTCAGCTTTGACCACGATGCCGAAGGGCGAGTTTCCCGCGGCGGCGATCGGGATGAAGTCCTTGATCGGATCGTAGTTCACGCTGGTGTAGAGATTAGGATTGATTGTGAAGCTCGATGTCGCCAACAAGACCGTGTAACCGTCTGCTGCCTCTTTAGCGACGAAGGCGGCAGCAACGCTGCTGCCCGCGCCCGGCCTGTTGATGACGACGACCGGCTTTTTGAATGCCGCACTTAAACGATCCGATACGATGCGTGCTATTAGATCGGCGCCGCCGGCCGGCGGAAAGCCGACAATCATGCGCACGGTTTCGGTGGGGTAATCGCTCTCGGCATGAGCTGGGATGCAGGCTCCAGCAGCGGCGAGAGCCAAGACGAAACGGACGAGGCGCAAATTCTGCATAGTCTGATGTCCTAATCCTCGCGAAACGCATGAGCAGGGTTGATCAGCCATTTTTGAAAGCAGATATTGTGCCAGTTCCTTTTTTTGCGGCCAACAGCACGCGCGTGTTCGTGGCAGGTAATAGCATAGTGTCTCATCGGTTGTGGCGACTAAGCAGTTTCGTGAGTATGCTGATGGTATATGGCTTGGCGGCATCGCGCACCGGGAGATAAGCTGCTGCAACCCGGAAGTGACGACTGATATGCAACCGCCTCGCGTCGAGAGTTCCCCCGGCGAACTGAAAATCATCCCCAGCACTTGCAGCGAATGCGCGGTGCATTGTGGTTCGCTTGTTCACGTTCGCGACGGTGTGATCGAAGGCATTAAGCCAAATCCGGTTCATCCGCTGTCGAAGGGCGCTTTCTGCATCAAGGGCCTTAAGGGGCCGACCGGGCTGACTTATGCCGAGGGCCGCCTGCTGCATCCTCTACGCCGCGTCGGCGATCGCGGGGCCGGGCAGTGGCAACGCATCTCTTGGGAAGAGGCGATGGTGGAGGCCGCGGATCGTTTCGCGAGCGTGCGGCGCGAATACGGTCCGCTGTCGCTGGTCGGTGCTTGTAACAACGCCAACGTTGCGCGTGGAGTGCCGGTGGTTATGTTGCTACGCTCGCTCGGCTCGCCGAACTGGATGATCAACCAGGATCTTTGTGGTGGCTGCCGCGCTGTCAGTAGCCGCGCAACCGGGCTCGATATCACGCGCGGCGAAGACATCGCGAACACTCGCTGTGCGCTGGTGGTCGGGCGCAATTCCTACGAGGCCGATCCCATCGAGTGGATCAATCTTAAACAGTTGAAGGCGCGCGGTGGTCGGATCGTAGTGATCGACCCCAAGCGGACGCCTACGGTCAAAATAGCTGACGTGTGGTTGCGGCCTCATCCGGGCACCGACGCGGCTCTTGCGCTCGCAATGATCAATTTCATGATCGAGGAGAGCCTCTACGACAATACATTCGTCGAGACATACACGCATGGTTTCGATGCTTTGCGGCAACGAGCGGCTGAATTTCCGCTCGATCGTGCCGAAAGCCTTACGGGTGTCCCGGCTGAAGATATCATTGCAGCCATTCGTCTCTATGCCGACGGTCCCTCGACTTTCGTCAGTGGCCACGGGATCGATGCGTTCAGTGCAGGCGTGCAGACGTTCCGGGCGTTTCATTGCCTCGTCGCGATCAGCGGCAATGTGGATCGCCGTGGCGGCAATCGCCGTGTCAAGAAGCCGAAAGGCTTTCTGGATAATTTGCAAGTCGTGCACGATCCGAAATTTCGGTTGCCGAAGGCGATCGAGGAACAAACCATCGGCACAGACAAATTCCCGCTTTGGGCGGGGCCGCGCGGCTGGCAGACTGCCTGCCATAACCCGAGCGTTATCGACGCGATCTTGTCCGGAAAGCCTTATCCTGTGCGCGCCATGTATGCGAGCGGCGCCAATATCGTCATCACTTATCCGAACACGCCGAAGACCGTCGAAGCGCTGCGATCGCTGGACTTCTTTTTGGTCGCAAGCGACACCATGACGCCGACCGCCGAACTTGCTGACATCGTCGTGCCTAAGACCACGGCACTCGAGGAAGATGATATCCGGCTTCAGCCCGGCGGCCCGCTCATCACAATGACTCAGGCGGCCGTGCCGCCGCGCGGCGAGGCGCGTAATGATCTCGAAATCGCGCGAGCTTTGTTCGAAAAAATGGCTGAGCGTGGGGCAGTGAGCCGTAATTTCCCTCCCTGGGAGACCGAAGACGCTTTCATCGAATATCTGCTCGGCGACAGCGGTATTACGCTCGAGGCGTTGCGACGCGACGGTTTTGCCACTTATCCTTACGAGCTCGAAAACTTCGCGAAATTCCTTACGCCGACCGGCAAAGTCGAGCTTTATTCTGAGGCCATCGCAAGCATTGGCGGCGACCCGCTGCCCAACCATGTGACGCCGGCGCGCGAAGCCGCCGATCCTTCCATAAAGTCGGATTTTCCGCTGACATTGCTGACGGGGGACCGAGAGAAGACTTACCATCATTCGCGGTTTCGCGATCAGCCTTGGGCGAAGAAGATTTCGCCTGATCCGCGGATTCTGGTCCACCCGGCAACGGCTCAAGCATTCGCGCTCAGTGACGATCAATGGGTGCGGATCGAAACGCCTGGCGCACGCGGCTCTTGCAGATTGAAAGTGAAAATCAGCGACGCGACGCCCGAGGGAGTCGTCAGTACCGGCATGGGGTGGTGGCGACCGGGCAGCATGCTTCCCGGCAGCGGTGCATTCGACGTCAATATCAATGCTGCCATTAGCTACGATGGACCTTGGGATCCGATTTCAGGCTCTGTCGACTCCCGCGGCATTCGTTGCCGCATAGTGGCGACCTAATTGCCCGCCGCGGTAAACCTCCGACCTGAAACATATGTGAGTTTTGACATGGGCCTCATCGAAGACAAGTTGAAGGCAATGGGATTGACACTCCCCGAGCCGCACACATTCCCGAACCCGAACCGCCGCGGTTGTGTCCGCGTCGGCAATATCATCTTTGTTTCGGGACACGGTGCGCACCATCCTGGGATGCCGCATCGTCCGAGGGGAAAACTCGGTGCGGATATGACGCTGGAGGAGGGCAAGCATACTGCCCGCGTAGCGGCGCTGACGATCCTCGCCACATTGAAGGGTGAGGTTGGCGACCTCGACCGCATTCAGCGAGTCATTCGGCTTTTCGGAATGGTCAACTGCACGCCGGACTTTCCCGATATGCCGTCGGTCATTGACGGCGCATCCGATCTCTACTTTGAGCTCTTTGGTCCTGAATACGGCAGTCATGCCCGCTCTGCGGTCGGCCAGGTGAATTTGCCCCGCGGTATGGCGGTTGAGATCAACGGCGAGTTTGAAGTCAAAGCATAGCCAGATTCGAGTCTGGTTAGAGATCGTTCGGGTTCGTCGTAAACGACCCTTGCCGGTCGCCTGGCTGACAATAGGGCATGAGTCGGCCACAGAGTGGAAAATGCAGCAGACATTTACATCTGGCGGGATAAACTTGGCTATTTTACTCTCAAATCTACTGCAGACTCTTTTCCGCGATTGCTCTCGAGCTCGTATTCGACTGCCTGTCCGTCATTCAAGGAACTAAGGCCCGCGCGCTCGACGGCTGAAATGTGAACGAATACATCTTTCCCGCCACCACCACCACCCGAAGGCTGAATGAACCCGTATCCTTTTGTCGGATTAAACCACTTCACTGTACCTGTAGGCATTTCCCGTCTCCGAAGTTGAAGCTACACAATAGTCGTGGTGCCTGACTGCAGCAAGGACTGAGCGGCGTTAGGATTGCAAGAGCGTATGCATACTGTGACTTTGATCGCTCGCCTAATCCCGATCCTTTCGTAACGGGTTGGCGACGTTCGTAATCGCCATCACACGAACGCTCAGTGGATGAGGGTCGGTAGCCGTGCGTCTGATAAAAAGCCGGCGAGCAAGCATCCCCGACGGCAGCTTGAAGCATTTCGATTGGCTGGGCTACGTTGTCGTCGGAACGACGCTGCTGTCGCTCTATCTGATGTATCTCATTCAGCGGGCGGTAGCCCAAGTGGCGCGCTGACAAACGGCTTACAGAACTGCGAGGGACCCGATTCAGTTGTAGGACTTAATAGAAAATCTGACTTTTGGAGTTAGGTAATTCGCTAGGTTTTCGTAATTTTCCAGCCAATTCTCAGTCGTTGTGCCGTCGGAGTGATTTAGGAACGGACCGAGCTTTATTTTTCAGGGGGCAATATCTCCTGAATACAGACCTGATCGATCAAATGCCCTCGACGTAAGTCCGTTAGATGTGCCCGCTTCTCGTCATTGGTGAGGTGCGCGCCAATGCCATTGACCATCACCATGACGAGAGTTCGATCGTTCATGTCTAGCCAGTACGTGCGACGAATTAGTTTATTAGAACCGTCACGCACGAACGGACTGTCAATATTCTCGCTCAAGTCAGGTTGATAAAAGCGCGTCATTCGACATTTCTGATTGTGTGGAGGGGCGGCTGAATCTATCAGATGAGCACCGAGCGCCAAAATTATTGAAGGTGGTTTGCTCACTACCATGGAGGCAATAATTCTTATCCGCCAGCTTACAACGGTTCTTAGCATAATTGTCGGGGCGCACATAGCTCCTGCGATGGGGCAGGACATTCGCGGTCTGGAAGTTTGCACCGCCGAAAAGCAAATGGATCGCCGGACAGGATGTCTGCAGGCAAACGTCGAGTTCTTACAACAGGCGTTGGTGAAGCTGGCTCATGAGACCCAAGATAAGATAACTAAGGTCGATCACGATCTTGCCCTTGCTCAAGCCGAAGTTGCTGAATTTAAGTCTACCGTGGCGAAGCTCAGTACTGAGCTTGGACAAATGAAGGCCAAAGCAGAGTTCAACAGCAAGAAATAGATCAACGGCAGAGTTGCTTCCGGCACATGCTCCTATCGGAATCAGTCATCGAGGGTCATGCAACGCGTCCAAATAAAATTCGGGGGACCTCGATGCAAAATCGTTTAGCGTCGTCCTTTCTAGGAAACACCTTTCTGGGGCAAGTGTTGCGGCTTGCTAAGAAATAGACATTTTCTTTCCGGGTCTCGTCTCGCCATAAAATCTGATTTTCCTTTCCATTTTTCGACTCTCTATAAAACTGTATTCCTATCCGACTGTAAACTCGTTAAGAAACTCTGCTTTCCTCTCCAGTGGCAACGAGCGTGCGTTTCATAGGTGTTACAACCAAAGGCTATTCCGCGGAGATGTGTCCGTCCTCGATAACCTTTTTCCATTTTAGATATTGGGACTTCGTGAAGGCGTTGCTATCTGCGACGTTCATTCCGTGCGGAGTCAGGCCGAATTTCGCGAACGACTGTTTGAGCTCTTCGTCCTGCAAAGCAGCAGCTACGGCTTTGTTGAGGGTTTCAACCACGTCAGGAGGCGTGCCGCTTGCGGCGTAGAGCGCCAGCCACAGATCGACCTCATATCCAGGGAGACCGGCTTCCGCGACGGTCGGCAGATTTGGATAAACCGGAGATCGGGTTTTGCCGGTCGTGGCGAGTGGAATGACGCGGCTATCGCTGGTGAAGGGCAGTGCACCTGCGATACTGGAAAAGGCCATCTGAACCTTGTTGTCCATCATATCGATAAACGATGCGCCGATTCCCTTGTAGGGGACGTGGATGGCATCGATGCCGGTACCGGCTTTCCACATTTCCGCGCCGAGATGCGGGGTCGTGCCAATACCCGCAGAGGCATAATTGAGCTTACCCGGATTGGCTTTTCCATAAGCGACGAGCTCTGCGTAGCTCTTTATGCCGAGTTGCGGCGCGACCACCAGCACTTCAGGGGACGAGCTTACGGTCGATACCGTCGTAAGATTCTTGAATAGATCGTAAGGCAGCGACTTCTGCAGCGTTGAATTGATGACGATTGCAGGATCCATAATGGCGATGTCGTAGCCGTTCGGTTCGGCGCGGGAGACGTAGTCAACACCGACGATCCCGCCGGCCCCGGGCCGATTGTCGGGGACGATTGTCTGATGCAACGCAACGCCGACTTTCTGCGCCAGCGTTCGTCCAGCAAAGTCCACAATGCCGCCCGGACCATATGGAATGATCAAATGAACTGGCCGATCCGGGTAGCTCTGCGCAAAACTATGCGTTGGAGCGGCCAACATGAACAACGCCGGGATGACGCCGGCCAGGACAACGCCGGCAACGGCAACAGCGCAAGACTTCATTTCAATCTCCGTCCTCGTTATTCAGGGCACCTGTCATTCAAGGTATCCACATTCAATGCCTCCACCTGCAAAATTGATGCCTGTGGCGCGTCTAATGGTTGAGTTCTGACAACGCAGCGCTCCGCACGGAGTTACTGCGGCTTTTCAGCCAGGCCGGCCTCCTGAATGATGACTTTCCACTTGGCGTTTTCGGCGCTGACGAAATTTGTGAAGTCCCGAGGACTCATTGGCTGCGCCAGAAATCCATCATGCGCAAAGCGCTCGCGTACGTCCGGCATGCTGACCGCGTCCGAGACTGCTTTGTTCAATTTGACCACAACGTCTTCCGGGAGCTTTGCCGGTCCGGAAAAAGCGAACCAAGTGTTGTCGAGAAGTTCCGGATGATCGAGTTCTTTGAATGTTGGGAGATCGGGAAACTCCGCGAGGCGGTCCTGCGAGGTGATTGCAATACCGATAAGCGTCTTCGCCTGCAGGAAACCCGACGTCGAGGAGAGCGTCAAAGTCGAGAACGGGACTTGGCCGGCGACAACGTCGGTCAACGCTTCCGTCGTGGATTTGTAAGGCACGTGCTCGGCCTTTAAATGCAGAGCTTCGGCGATGGCGATCCCCATCAAATGGCCGTCCGACCCCACTCCGGACGACGAAAAGGTGAAGCTCCGGCCCGGTGCACGCGCATACGCAACAAAATCCTTGAAAGTTTTGATGCCGGTCGCGGGATTGGCGGCAAGAACGACCGGCGAGCCGCCGATATAGGCGATGTGCTTGAAGTCAGCGAGTGGATCGTACTTGGCCTCTGGATTGATGATCGGAACAAGCGACATCGTCGAAAGGTTCGAAATGCCGATCATGTATCCATCCGGGGCGGCGGCAGCCACCTGCTGGATGCCGACAATGCCGCCGGCACCAGGCCGATCCTCGACGACAAACGGCTGACCGAGGGTTTCCGAGAGGTGCTGCGCAACAACGCGCGCAAGTGTGTCACCGGCACCGCCGGCACCGAACGGTACAATGATGCGAACCGGGTGCGCGGGCCAACCATCGGCCAACGCGGGCAGTGACGACGACAGGTATGTCATCACAAGGCCACTTAGGACACATGTCACGAAGGAATATCGCGCCAAAACTGCGTCCATTGCGTCCTCGACCCTTTTTCTATTTTGTATATTTATTGGGACATCGTCAACAATTTGGTATTTGTGCAAATACTGATAAACCTCGGTGGGCTAACTCCAGCGTTGCATGAGCGCTTTGCTACGGAGGAAGGGTCCCAAAAACCTGCACGATGGC
This sequence comes from Xanthobacteraceae bacterium, assembly GCA_036271715.1. Classification (GTDB taxonomy): domain Bacteria; phylum Pseudomonadota; class Alphaproteobacteria; order Rhizobiales; family Xanthobacteraceae; genus BOG-931. The sequence continues at coordinate 104,383 of DATBAD010000062.1, read as the reverse complement.
TGCCTCCCTCAACGTCCTCTCCGCCACTGAAATTGCGCTAAAAATTGTTTCGGGTGCGGCAACCTGCGAGCAGGTCGTGCGCGATTGTCTTGCGCGCCTCGAAGCGCGCGAACCCGTCGTGAAGGCGTTCTCTTTCATTGATCCCGAACTCGCGCTGCGCGAGGCAAAAGCGCTCGATGCGCGCACGAGGCGTGGCCCGCTTCATGGCGTACCTGTGGGCGTGAAGGACGTCATCGAAACCGCAGACATGCCGACGGAAATGGGCTCGCCCATTTATCGCGACTACCACACGCGCTCGGATGCTTCTTGTGTCGCGCTGTTGCGGGCGGCCGGTGCGCTGATATTCGGCAAGACTGTGACGTGCGAGTTTGCGGGCCCGACGCCGGCGGAGACGACCAATCCGTATGATCCTGAACGGACGCCGGGCGGTTCGTCGAGTGGTTCCGGCGCAGCGGTCGCCGATTTCATGATTCCGTTCGGTTTTGGGACCCAGACGGGCGGCTCGGTGCTCCGACCGTCTTCGTTTTGTGGCATCGTTGGCTACAAGCCAAGTTTTGGCCTGATCAATCCGCAGGGCGTCAAGCCTGCCGCAGAAAGTCTCGACACAGTAGGCCTGATGGTGCGCACGGTCGAAGACGCAGCACTATTCGCACGCGTGCTCACCAACAGTGAACCGATCGCGTGGGTCGACGACGATTCTCCGATACGCATTGGACTTTGCCGCACCTATGCATGGGATGATGCAGAAGACTCAACGCGCGATGCGATTGAAGATGCCGCGCGCCGGTTAGAGAAAGCAGGCTTTCACGTGCGCGACGTTTCCTTGCCCGCGCCGTGCGAGGAACTGCCTAAGACACGCGAAATCATCAATGATTTCGAACGCGCGCGCAGCATGGCTTGGGAGTGGGAAACGCAGCGCGAGCAGATCAGCTTTGCGCTCGTTAAAGCCATTCGGAACGGACTTTCTATTCCCCGTGCACACTACATCGATGCGCTTAAATGCGTCGAAACCTGTCGCCGACGTGTCGCCGACCTGTTTTCCGATATTGACGTCATGCTGACGCCAACGGTGAATGGGGAAGCGCCGCGCGGCCTTGCGAATACCGGTGATCATCGCTTCCAGAGTATCTGGACGCAGTTGCGCACGCCGGCGATCACGTTGCCGACTCACGCGGGGCCCAGTGGCATGCCGGTCGGTATTCAGTTGATCGGTTCACTCTATGCTGACGGCCGCCTGCTCGCGATTGCGCAGCATGTTTTCGCTGTGCTCGGCGGCGGGCCGCAGATTCAGGTTTGATCTTTTAAGGAACGCACGCAGCCGGAAGCTTAGCTGCATAGTCGACGATCCTGCCTGGGGTCGTTACCCAGACTGTCTCGAAGCCGGGATGTTTCATCAGCGCCTGCAAAGCCTGCCGTACTTGATGCAAGCGAAAAGGCTGTCCGGTGCAGAACGTATGCATCGAAATGCCGAAGACCAATGACTGCTTTTCCGACAGGCGCAGCATTTCCTCGAACTGGTCGAGGATCATGCGATAAAAGTCCGTCGCCGGCTGGGCACGGCTCAGCATCGTTGGCGTGTCGTTGATTTCGATCGGGTAGGGTACGGACATGATCCGTCCCGCACGCGTCTTCATCCAGAACGGCTGATCATCGGCCGGCCAATCCATCAAGAAGGTGTAGCCATTCTCCTGCAAGAGGTCGGGTGTCACCGCTGTCTCTGCGATCCACGGCCCCATCCAGCCGTATGGCCGTTCTCCGCAATGCTTCGCGAGCGTCTTCGTCGCGCTGCGGATCATGTCGGCTTCGGTGCCCGCGTCCATGTCGGATTGACGCTCTGAATTCGTGTAGCCGTGACCGACCACTTCATCGGCGCGTTGACGAATGCGTGCGGGGATTTGCGGCATCTCTTCGCAGACCGATGCGTTGAGGAGGTGACACATTGGCAGTTTGAGCTGATCCATTAAATCGAAGATGCGCCAAATGCCGACGCGAAGGCCATAATCGCGCCAGCCGAAATTGCGCACATCCGGTTGCGGACCGGGCGCAGTCGGGGTGTGGCCGAGACCTTCGCCAAAGCTGAAATGTTCGACATTTAGCGCGACATAAAAGGCGAGGCGCTTGCCGTCCGGCCAAGTGAAATCCTGCCGCTCGGTGATAGGGGAATAATTATAGCGGCTATGTTTTTTCAGTTTCATTGCTTATTCTTTCGCAGCTTGCATTTGGCGGCGCTGATCATTTCGAACAAGTCGCGCGGCCGAACTGGAAATTGATTGAGCTTAATGCCGAAAGGCGACAGCGCATCTTCGATGGCCGAGACGATGGCGGCGGGTATCGGCATGACGCCGGACTCCCCGATACCCTTGACGCCGAGCGGGTTGAGTGTTGTCGGTGTCTCGCGATGACCAAGCACAAGTTCGGGCATCTCGGAGGCGGTAATCAGCAGATAATCGGCAAGAGTGGTTGTCAGTGGCTGCGCATCGTCGTCATAAGCCATCCACTCATAGAGCGTGTTGCCGACGCCATGTGCGATGGCGCCGACGACTTGGCCTTCGACAATGGTGGGATTAATCAGCCGCCCCGCATCATGAATGAAGGTGATGCGTGTTACTTTCACAGCGGCTGTGTCGACATCGACCTCGACTTCCGCGACGGCACTGCCGTTACCATAGGTCATAGTGTCGATAATGACATTTTCAGTTGCCTCCAGACCGGGAGACAAGCCACCTGGAAGGACAAAACCCGGCGACCCTGCAATTGCGCGCGCGACACTTCCAAGCGAAACTTTCAGGCCCGGCGCGCCCTTTACCACCACATGGTCGCCATCAATATCGAGGTCCGACGCGTCAGCTTCGAGCAAGTGGCTGGCGACTAGGAGCGCTTTCTCTCGCACCTTTACCGCGGCGACATGAGCCGAAGAACCGGCCATCACGGTTTGGCGGCTGTTAAAGCCACCGAAGCCCATCGACACTTTACCGGAGTCGCCTGCGGTAACGATAACGCTGCTGATGTCTCCGCCTAACTGCTCGGCAACGATCTGCGCGATCATGGTCTTGGTGCTTTGGCCCATCGCTGCAGCGCCGGTCGCGACTTCAATCTTGCCGGAAGCTGTCACCCGAACCTGAGCTTGTTCGAAAGGTCCGCGACCGGTGGCCTCCACGAAATTTGCCAAGCCGATCCCAAGATACCGTCCTTGCGCACGTGCTTCCCGCCGCCGGCGCGGGAAGTCGGCCCATTGCGACTTTCTCAAAGCATCGGCTTGGCAGGCGGGATAATCGCCGGAATCAAGCACGACGGGTACGCCACCGCGCGTTACGAAGCCTTTCTTGAACGGCATCGCTTCCGCAGGGACGAGATTGCGGCGGCGGATTTCCGTGCGATCGAGATTCAATTTTTCGGCAGCGCGATCGAGGAGGCGCTCCATCACAAATATGCCTTGCGGCTGGCCAGCGCCGCGGATCGGCGTCACTGGAACTTTGTTGGTCAGCGCTACTCTGACGTCCATAGCGAAAGCGGGCACGTCGTAGGCAAGCGACAGCGCGGCAACGGCGCCTTGCGGAACCGTGAGCCCGCGGGCGGTGTAGGCGCCATGATCGTGGATAAGAGTACCGCGAAGTCCGAGAATCTTACCGTCCGCGGTCAGCGCGAGTGACGCTGTCCAGTATTGGTCACGCTCTTGCGTGGTCGCAATAAAATGCTCGCGGCGATCCTCGATCCACTTGACCGGCTGACCGAGCTTCAGCGCGGCCGCTGTGACTGCGGCCTCCTCGGGATAAAACACGAGCTTCGGTCCAAAACCGCCGCCGACATCGGGAGCAACCACGCGGATATTCGACTCCTCTCGGCCGAATAGATCGGCGAGCAGGCGGGCAGCGACGAGCGGTGTCTGCGTCGAGCTCCACAAGGTGAGTTTGTCTTCAAAAGCGTCGTAAGCCGCCACGCAACCGCGGCATTCCATCGAATGCGCGACGCCCCGATGCGTCCAAAAGCTATCCTCAACGACGTGAGATGCGCGCGCGAAAGCGCCGTCTATGTCGCCGTAGGCGCTGGCGAAACTGGCTGCGAGATTGTGCTTGGCGTCGCTATGCGCCGGAGGTGCGCCGGCTTCGAGTGCAGCGCGGCAGTCCGACGCCGCAGGCAACACGTCGTAGTCGATCTCGATGAGGTTCGCGGCATCTTCGGCAATGTAGGCGTCCGACGCGACGACCATTGCGATGGCTTCGCCGACATGCACGGTCTCGCCTTCGGCGAGGATAAAGCGGTCGCGTTGCTGTTTATACGTCTTGTCAGGAAGGGCGACAACGAGCCGATTTGTCGTCGTTAGATCTTTGAGATCGTCGGCGGTGATCACAGAAACGGCGCCGGCCAACGCAAGCGCAGCGTCCTTTTTCACGGCGACGATGCGGGCATGCGCGTGCGGACTGCGTGCAAAGGCGGCGCTCAGCGTACCGGGGAGACGGATATCGGCGACAAAGCGTGCGTTGCCGCGCAAGAGCGCGCGGTCTTCAACGCGTCCGGTCGATGTGCCGAAAACCTTCACATATCCTCACGGCGTTCGTCGCCAGTCATTACATCAAGGCGCGCGACTTATTGCGCGCACCGCCTTTTTGCTGTCGGCTCGGCGCGACTAAGTCCTCGTCGGGAGGAAGACGCATGCTCGTCAGAAGATGGCGTACCAAATTGGCGGCGGCTTGGCCCTTCAAGGCACGGCCCCACATTTCGTTGATCGAGGTTTCGTGAAAAGCGAGCGCGTCAGAAGCTGAGGTGATCATCGCGACGCCAACGCGGATATTCGGCTCGCCGCCGAGCCGGAACGGACTCAGCACAAGGATCTTTCGATCCGGCTGACGAAAGATCTGAAAGCCGGTGTGCGGAAGCGTGTCGGTGACGATGCCGATCTGGACCCCGATCGGCGGGTTCTCCAAAAGCTCCACGAAATGTTCGATTTCCTGGCGTGCAAGAAGCTTCCGCTGCTCGACCGTGACTTCCGGCAGGCCGCTGCGGCCGATCAGCCCGTGATGTAGGAATCGTTTGATCTCCATGGCCGACATTAGGTTGACGATGGTAGGCCGGCGTTGGCGATAGGTGACTTTTCGCGCGCGCAAAATCTCCATCAGTTTCGGAATGTCGCTGAGCGCGCGTTCGCGGTTGGCAACGCTTCTCGTCACGTTTTCGGTCAGCACGTCCTGAAGGGTGGGTAGAAAATTGTCCGAAGCAAGCAGCAGCGAGATCGGACCTGACAGCACCATAATCTGGTCGCTGGTTTCTTCGATTTGCCGCAAGCGTTCGAAATAACTTACGGCGGAAGGAATATACTCAATGCCGACGCCGAGCAGCGTTGGGATCGATACGCCGAGCAGTTCGGCAAGCCGCTCGAGTGTCTCGATCTTGGCGAGTTCACCCTTCTCGAAGCGGTAAAGCGCAGTCCGAGAGATGCCGAGCTGGCCGGCGATCTCGTCAGCGCTCAAGCTGGAGCCCAGCCGATAGGCTTTGAGCCTATTACCGATCTCGTCGTAGCGAAAAGTCATCGGGTTCTCCGACGCATCAGGGGTTGGGCTCCAGCACGATACGGCCGCTGGCGCGTCTGTCGACAATTTCCTGTAAGGAAGTCGAGAAGGCATCGAGCGGCCGGCTCTGGAATGGCGCGGGCTTGAGCTTGCCGTGTTCGTAAAGCGTAAAAATCTCGCGCATGCATTCGGACATCATTTCCGGCATGCGCTTGCGGTAGTCGCTGACCTGTAAGCCGGTCACCTCGATATTTTTTACTAACAGATAGTTTGCCTTCACTTCCGGGATGCGGCCGGAAGCAAATCCGATAACGACGAGCCGGCCACGCCAAGCGAGTGCTCGGAGCGCGGCGTCGAACGCATCACCGCCGACGGGATCAATGACGATATCGACTCCTTTGCCGTCGTTTTTTGTGAAGACCTGCTCACGCAGCGAGTCGCACAGATCCGGCTGAGACAAGTCGATGAAATCACTTGCGCCCGCGGCGAGTACGGCAGCCGCCTTAGCGGCACTTGATACGCCAGCGAGTACAGTCGCCCCCATCGCTTTGGCGAGTTGCACCGAGGCAAAGCCGACACCGCCAGTCGCGCCCAGCACCAGCACGCTGTCCCCAGGTTGAATGCGCGCTCGCTCGCGGAGAGCAAACCATGAGGTGTCATAAACTAGCGCCATCGACGCGGCTTCACCGAAACTCATCGAGGCCGGCAGCTTGAAACATTGCTTGGCTTCGACGGCGACCTTTTGCGCATAACCGCCTTGCTCGGCCATCGTCAGTACGCGGTCGCCGATCTTGAAGCCGGTAACATTCGCTCCGAGCGCGGTGACCTTTCCAACCGGCATCTTGCCGGGTGCAAAAGGGCGTTGCGGCAAGAACTGGTACTTGCCAGTGACCACGAGGCTATCGACGAAATTTACAGCCGTTGCCTTGATCGTGACGAGGAGTTCGCCGGCGTGCGGGACGGGATCCGGCAGATCGCCGACAGTGTGGCTTGCGATCGGGCCGAATTCGTTGACGATAGCGGCGCGCATGCAACGGCTCCGATCGAAAGAAATCATCCCATTTTTATTACAGCCGGCTGCGGTGCGCAATGAAAGCCGGATGCCTGCTCGCAATAAATGCCGTTCAAACCTTTCTTTACGGCGCTTGTGAAGTATGTAAACTCACTTTCGGAAACTGTAGCAATAAGTGCACAGCGGATGAAGCCTGCTCGGTTCAGTTATCATGCACCTCGCTCAGTCGGCGAGGCGGTGGCGCTTTTGGCTGAATTCGCGCCGCATGATGGACGCGTGCTCGCCGGTGGACAGAGTCTGGTGCCGACGATGGCTTTCCGCATGGCGCAGCCGGCTCATCTCATCGACATCAACGAGATCGCAGAACTTGCGACGCTGCAGGTCGTGAACGAAACGCTCAAAATCGGCGCCTGCGTGCGCCATAACGCGTTCGACAGCGACGACGTGCCGGGCGTGACGGGTGCGTTGCTGCGCAATGTTGTTGGGAACATCGCGCATTACCCAATCCGCACGCGCGGTACGTTTTGTGGCAGCGTTGCCAATGCAGATCCGGCATCGGAATGGTGTTGTGTCATGGCGGCGCTCGACGGCGTCGCGGTCTTACAAAGCGGGCGCGGAACACGCCGCGTCGCGGCTGCCGAGTTTTACCGTGGCATTATGACGACATCTCTCGAAGACGACGAATTGCTGGTCTGCTGCGAACTTCCGATGCTGGCGGCGGGCACGCGCACCGGCTTTATTGAATTCAGCCGGCGCAAGGGTGATTTCGCGATAACCATGGCGCTTGTCGCTTATCGCATTGAAAATGGCAAAATCGTTGAGCCTCGTGTCGCTATTGGCGGCGCGGAGGCGCATGCGCGACGTATGCCTAGCGCGGAGGCAGTACTCGCGAATGCAACGCCCGGAAATGTTAGCTTCGTCAAAGCAGCGGAGGCAGCAGCCGCGGCATGCGATCCGATCGAGGATTTGAATAATACCGCCGATTATCGGCGCGGCTTGGTGCGCACGCTCGTTGAGCGAGCGCTTGAGGCGGCGGCATGAGCGAGCGCCGTGATATTACGCTGAATATCAACGGTACGGACTACACCGCGACAGTTGAGCCCCGTCGCACGCTGGTTGACGTGATCCGGGACGATTGCGGACAAACCGGTACGCATATCGGCTGCGAGCACGGTGTATGCGGTGCATGTACTGTTTTGATCGATGACGAACCGATGCGCTCTTGTCTGATGTTCGCGGTGCAGGCGGACGGGCGACGCATCCGTACAGTGGAAGGGCTGGCGGAGGGCGAAAAACTGCATCCGATGCAGGAGGCGTTCATGCAGCATCACGCGCTGCAATGCGGCTTCTGTACACCAGGATTCTTGATGCTTGCGATCGGTGTGCTTGAAAAGAAGCCTAATCTCAGCGACGAAGAGATCGTCGATGTTCTCTCGTCGAATCTCTGCCGCTGCACCGGCTACGAAAACATCATCAAAGCCGTAAGGGCCGCGGCGGCGGTGATGAGAGCGTAGGCGTGACCGCCAAGCCCAGAGAATGGATCGGCGTCTCGGTCACACGAGTGGAAGATCGGCCACTTGTCACAGGACAAGGCCGTTTTGCTGGCGACGTCGCATTTCCTCATCAGTTATATATGCGCATCGTCCGTTCACCTTATGCGCACGGTGAACTCAAAGGAGTTGACACGACGGCGGCGCGCGCCGTTAAGGGCGTGATCGCCATATGGACGGCCGCCGACATCGCGGATCTCCCACCGATCGACTTTCGTGAAGGCCCCAACGAAAAGCTTGCGCCATTTCGTCAGCCTGTATTGGCCAAAAGCGTCGTGCGTTACGCGGGCGAGCCGGTTGCAGCAGTGTTTGCGACCGATCCTTATATCGCCGAGGATGCCGCCGACCTTGTTGAACTCGACATCGAAGAGATCGCAGCAGTCGTCGACGCCACATTGCCGGCGGCCGACTTTGCTCATGGCCTGACGACAGAGGCGACGATCTGCAAGCAAGGCTATGGCGATGTGGCGCAGGCTTTCAAACAGGCGGCGCATATCATCGAAATGGATTTATCGGTCGGCCGTCATTCCGGCGTGCCGCTTGAAACGCGCGGCGCTATTGGGCGCTATGACGCGGCGCGCGATGTCCTCGAATTACACGGCGCTGCAAAAGTGCCGCATAAGAATCGTGAGTCGCTTGCGCGCATGCTCAACCGGAGCACCGGCGGTGTTCACCTCTATGAGGGACATGTCGGCGGCGGTTTCGGCGTCCGCGGCGAGATTTATCCTGAGGATATTCTGGTTTTGGTCGCGGCCATGCGCCTGCGCCGCCCGGTAAAATGGCTCGAAGACCGCCGCGAGCACATGATCGCGGCCAATCATTCGCGCCAGCAGCACCATCATATCCGTGCCGCCGTCGACAAGGATGGATGTCTCCTCGGCATCGACGACGATTTTTTTCACGATCAGGGCGCCTATATCCGCACCCACGGCACCCGGGTTGCCGATACAGCCTGCGGGATTTTGCCGGGGCCATATCGGTTGCCGCATTTTCGGGTCGCCGCGCATTTTCGCCTGACCAATAAGACGCCGGCGGCGACATATCGCTCGCCCGGACGCTACGAGACAAATTTCGTCCGCGAGCGTCTGCTGGACAAAGTCGCCAAGCAACTCGGTCTGTCGCGGGTCGAGGTGCGCCGGCGCAATCTTATTGCGCCCGCGGAGATGCCTTATGAGCGGCCGCTGGTCGCGCTAGGCGACGAGGTGGTACTCGACTCGGGCCGCTATGAAGAACTCCTCGATAAAGCGCTTGCGGGTTTCCAATGGGACCAACTCGAAGCGAATGTGAAAAAGCGGCGTGCGGCAGGCGAAATCGTCGGCCTCGGCCTTGCGATGTATGTCGAGAAAAGCGGCCTCGGTCCTGTCGATGGTGCGCGTGTGAATGTGCATACCAGTGGCGAAGTCGAGGTCATAACCGGCGGCGCGTCGGTCGGGCAGGGGTTCGAAACCGTCATCGCGCAAGTTGCGGCGCAGACGCTCGGCGTCGATTATCGCAGTGTCCGCGTTGTTCACGGTCGCACCGACCGGATCGAATACGGTATCGGTGCGCACGCGACGCGTGCCACGGTCATGACGGCAAATGCGACGATGGTCGCCGCCGAAAAGGTCCGCGCCAAGGCGCTCGACATGGCTGCGCAGTTGTTTCAGGCCGATGCGGGGGACCTGACTATTGTTGATGGTGTCGTGTTGCGAACCGACGGCAGCGGCGCGACCATCGACCTCGGCCAGTTGGCGCATCATTTGCGGCCGGTGTCATCCACCCGCGGCGATCGTGAGCCCGGTCTCGCGTCCGACGGGTGGTTCACCACGGATCACATGACCTATCCCTACGGTGCCCAGCTCGCACTCGTGAAGCTCGACCCAGGCACCGGCGGCGTGACAATCGAGAAAATGTTGATTGCCTTCGATATCGGCCGCGCCATCAATCCGATGCTGGTGCGAGGTCAACTGGTCGGCGGCTTCGCTCAAGGACTTGGCGGGGCGCTGTTTGAAGAATTCCAATATGACGAACGCGGCCAGCCGCTCTCAGTTACCTTGGCCGACTATCTGGTGCCGACCGCGCATGAAATGCCGTCGGTCGATGTGATGATACTGGAAGATGCGCCGAGCACCTGTAATCCGCTTGGCATCAAGGGCGCCGGTGAGGGCGGCGTCGCCGCGGTAGGCGCGGTGATTGCGTCGGCGGTGGACGATGCGCTCGGCGGTGAGGGATTGATCACACAGATTCCCATCCGTCCTCAGATGATCAAGGCGATCCTCGACAAGCGAAAGGCTTGAGAAAGCCTTCTCAGACCGTGCTGAACGTGCCTCGACCGAGCGCGACGATCCTGTCCTGCGTATCGCGCACCTCGATATCAACACGCGCTATAGTCCTGCCGGCCTTGAGTAGTTTGGCGTGCGCAATCAGCGCATAGCCGTTGCCAGGGCGCATATAATCGATACGCAGGTCGATCGTCGGCGCCATGCGGCCGATCTTCACCGCAACCGCGGCGTGGCCGGCGAGATCGATAAGAGACGCGATCACGCCGCCATGAAACGCTTTGTCGCCTTTGCCGCGTCCGAGTTTTTCATGGAAAGAAAGCCTAATGGTGACTGTTCCGAGTTCGGAGTTGGCATCGATCGCCTCCGGCCGCAGCACGTCATGAAACGGTGGCCCTGCGATTTCTTCCCGCAACCGTGCGAGAGCCTGGGCGGAGTCGTCACTCATCCGGCTTTGTCCTGCAAGCGCACTTCTTTCGGAGACACGCGGCCTTCCGCAATCCAGTCGATCAGGTCGCGCTTGCGTATCTTGCCGCTCGCGGTCAGGGGGATTTCATCGACGTGCAGGAAGAACTCCGGCATGTCGTATTTTGACAGGCCAACGTTATCAAGATGTTTGAGGATTTCCTGCGCCTCGAGCGATTTTCCGGGACGCACCATGACCGCCAGGCAAACGCGTTCGCCGAAGCGCTTGTCCAGCACCGGCACGGCCGCAACGCGTTGAATGGCGTCATGGGTCGCGGCGAGCGCCTCGATTTTCGCGGGATAGATGTTGTGACCGCCGCGAATGATCACATCCTTCTTGCGGCCGGTGATGCGGAGATAGCCGTTCTCATCAACCCAGCCGAGGTCACCGGTCATGAACCAGCCATCGCGATTGAAGGACTCTTCCGTCGCTTTTTGATCGTCAAAATAGCCAAGCATCAAGCTCGCACCGCGCCCGCCGATCTGTCCTATCTCACCGGGCTTCAATTCGCGGCTAGGATCTTCACGATCAAAAATTCGGATTTCATAACCCGCGCAGGAGCGGCCGCAGCTTTCTACGATTAAGCTCGGATCATCATTCGGAAGGGTATATTGATGCGAGCATGTCTCGGTCATGCCGTACCCGCTCTGCGGAGTGATGCCGCGCGCTATCAACTCGGCGACAAGTTCCCGTGGCGCTTGAGCGCCGGAAATACGAAAGCCTTGCAGCTTGCCGATCCCGGAAAGGTTTCGGGCCTTAACTTCCGTCAAAAGATCAATCGCATGGGTGGGTACGCCGACGAGGAAGGTTGTGCCAGTCTCGATCAGCCGGTCGACTAGGCTTGCGCCGCGCGGAAGATCGTGAATGACGATCTGTCCGCCCATGCCCAGCGCCATGATCATGGCGCCGAAGCCGAGATTATGGCTGAGCGGACTTAGTGAATAGACGACGGAGCTTTTGTTGATAGCCCAGTCGGCCGCGAGTGTTCGCGCATTGGCGAGGAGCGTATTGTCGCTGTGCATCACCCCTTTCGGCACGCCGGTCGTGCCGGAGGTGAATGCGAGATAGAGGATCGTGTTGGGGTTGCTCTTGGGCACCGGCGCGACTTTGCCGCCGGGCGCGACAATTACATTTGCGCGGTTGGCCGACCCTTTTTCCAGACGATATGTTCTGCGCACTGTCTCGATGCCGCCAAGACACGCGAAAAAATCGTGCTTGTCTGCGTCAGCGCCGTAGCCCGGTTCGGCCACTACTGCGGCCGCTCGCATCCGCTTTATAAGATCGACGATATCGCTGACGGTGTGATCGCGGTGGAGCGACGGGCAACAGACATATCCGTTGCGGCTACAGGCCAGCAGAGCGACGATGGTTTCCGCCCGGCTCGGTAGCCACACCGCAACACGCTGGCCTTGCGCAAGGCCGGCATTGTCCAGGTCGCTGGCGAAAGCGTCCACCAATTCAATCAATTGGCCGTAGGAGAGGTCTCCGCTCGCGCTACGCACTGCTACTCGATTCGGCGCGGTCTGCGCCCAACCGCGCACAAGGTCATAGAAAGTGTCGTCTCGCCAAAAGCCATCGCGGCTGTATTCGTTGAAACGATCCGTATTGAACAGCGTCAGCAGAGTATTCATAGACACGCCTATACGGCTACCCGATAGCTAGAACGTTGTTGCCCATGCAAGACACTTCTCAGCGCAGCTAACCGCCAAAGGGCGTAAGAGGTGCATATCACGCCCCATGGGATTCTGTCGGGCAAATCGAGCAAAATGGAAGTCCAGGGTAAAGCTCGGCTTGCAACCGAGCTTTTTCCTTTTCCTCCTCTTTCTCGGAAACGGAAATAGGCGCTAACGGGGAGTTTTCCTTTAGGACAGCGACAGCTGGATTGTCCTCATCGAGATGTAACTGAGGCCAGGACGAGGCGGCCGACGCCCTTAGTTCTAGCTTGGCGCGACTCGCAGCTTCATAAAAGCAAATAGCGTTTTGCGGTTATCAACTTGCTAGGAGCAGTTCTTTTTGGTCTCAATCGGGCAACGCGATCAGGAATATTCATTTTTCCTCCAGTTCTGAACTTGCCAAGAAATTGTACTTTCCTAGCAAGTTACTCTCGAAAACTGCCATTCCTGGCGTCGTTGTGAAACACGCATTTCCCACGTCGAGAGTCGCACAATGACGCATTACGGAACAGGTTCGATTGTCAGCGACGCGAGGCGATACCCGACAATGACGCCGCTAACTCGTTCCGATGGTCCTCGCAGAGGTGTCTGCGCTTCGCCTGTCCAAATGGCCGTTACTTCGAGTACGGGCATCGGCCTCGAAAAACTTGAAGAACAATTCGGGCTTCTGAAGCGCCCCGCTCGTTACCCAAGGGGGTCAGCTCGTTCAGTGAGCGGCTTTCGCCGCGGCGTTCGATTTGTTGCCAGACGGAAGGTCGTACATGCCGCTTTGCAGCGTATCGAGGAAGCCGAGCACTTCGGCGGTTTTCACCACATCGGCATATTTTGCGTTCATGTCGCAGAGATTAATTGCGTGGCTTGCTTCCGAGCGGTCGAAGCAGCCTTCTTCCGCGAGAGCGATGCGGTAGTTCAGGCTAAACGCATCAAGAACAGTAGCGCGCACGCAGCCTGACGTCGTCGTGCCGGTGACGATCAAGCTGTCGCACCGCAGTAGCGTTAGGTAGCTCGCGAGGTTGGTGCCAAAGAAGCCTGACGGCTTCTGCTTGAGGATCACGACGTCCTTCGGGCCCGGTGCGATTGGCGCGACGATCTCGTTGCCATCGAGATTGGTGACAATAGTCTGGCGATCCTCTTCGCTGCGCGAATTTTTCCAAGACCACGAGCCGGAATCCCAGTTATCTTCGCGACGCACTCCGGTAGTGTAGAGCACGGGCACACCTTTATCGTGGCATTTGTCGAGTAGCGAGCGGATATAGGGCAGAGCGACCCACGCATCCTCGCCGCAAGAATTGCGCCAGCGTTTGATTGATTCAAGGATCGGCTCTGGGCGGTCGCCGCAGAATGCCCAGTTCACGTCGATGATGAGGAGCGCCGGACGTTTGCCGAAACCACCCCGTGCTCCATAGCCTGACGTTCCGAAAACTGACTTGTCGCGCTCAGTGAGAAACTTGTTCCAGATCGGTTCTTCGGACATGGCGATGGTTCCTTTTACTCGGGGGGCCGTCCTATGATGTCATGCCGGCGTTTTATTAATCGAATGAAGGCGGCATTCATTGTAGCTGAACCCGCGCTACACCTTTGCCGTTGTGCAAGGATATGATATGGGATTACAAATTAGCTGCTGCTTTTTTGACAAAACTCATATCAATGATATCGTCGTAGCCGACATCAGTTTTGAGAATACCGGCGGTCATGACCACGGACTTGGCGGTGTCCCAGGCGGCCCGGCTGACCATGCCATCCTTGCTCCACATTTCATCGGCAAACGATCGGGCAAGTGTGGCTTTAAGATCGTCGATCGCCATAGTCGGAAATTGTTTCTGGGCGAGTTCGGCGGTTTCGTCGTGATTTTCCTGCACAAATTTTAGTGACTTCATCATGCCGCGCACGAAACCGTCGACGAGATCGGGTGTTTTTTGGATGGAATCGAGACGAATGTTGAACGTGGAGTAGGCGTATGGGCCAAGCTCCTTCGGTATGTTGATGAAAGGTTCTCCCCACGCGCCGCTGCGTATGCCCTGCGTGATGAACGGCTCGGTAGAGCAACCGATCTGTGCTTGCTTATTCTTTACGACCGGTAGAATGGCGGAATTGGCCGTCTCGACGAGCGTGACGTCTTTTGTCGGATCGAGGCCCCATTTCTTTAGAAGATAGCGCGTGATCGAGTTTGGCGTCCCACCGAAGGCGCTGGTGGCGATAGTCTTGCCTTTAACGTAGCTCGGCCAGTCCTGATTGCTCGGCTGCGTATCGGAGGCGGCGCAGAAATAGACGTTACCGCGATCCACGCAATTGACGACACAACGCAACTCCGCGCCTTTTACCTTGGCAAATGCGCAGTGCTCCGGACCGCCGATAAAGGCAAACGCTTGTCCGGACAGCACTGCATTGGTGTGTCCCGAGCCGGTTTCGATGGTGACGATTCTGACCTTAACGTCGTCGAATAGGTTTTTGGCCATCCCGATATAGAGCGGCAGATAGCCGGTCCCGTGGACCGGCTCGGCGATCAACACTTCCTTGGTCTCGGCCCTGGCGACGTAAGGCCGCGCAATGATCGCTGCGCAGGCGAAGGCGGACGAACTCAAAAGCGTCCGGCGGCTGTATTTGCGTGTGTTCATAACAAAACCTCCTATTACAACGGCGTTATTGTCTGACGCCCTTGCGCAGTAAGCTCTCAAGCCACGACACTGCGGCGTACATGAAGACGGCGAGTGTCGAAAGCACAAGCACCGCGACCCAGACCAGTGCGATGTCGTAGGTTTGGCCGGCATAAAGAATCTGGCGCCCAAGGCCATGCTCCGCGGCGATGAATTCGCCGACGACGGCACCGGTCAATGCGAGACCGATATTGATCCGCAGCACCGAAATCGTCCACGGCAAGCAGAACGGCACGACAAGCTTTCGGAATACCTGATAGCGGCTGGCGCCGAGCGAATAGAACAGCCGCTCCTGGTCGGGGTCGACCGCTTTGACCCCGGCATAGGTCGTCAATGTCGACACCACGAGTGTCAGCGCGGCGGCGATTGCAATCTTGGAGGCAAGACCGAGGCCGAATACGAGGATGACGAGCGGCGCCAAGGCGAGCTTCGGCAGCGTTTCGAAGCAAATGACGTAGGGCTGCACAATCGCAGCGTAGTTGCGCGACCACCAGAACGAGAGGCCGAGCAACGAGCCGAAAATTGTGCCGATCAAGAAACCTATGATCGTCGCTCTGAAGGTGAAGCTGATGTCGATCCAGGCATCGCCATCGCTGAAGAATTTAACCAGCGTTGCATAGATGGCGCTTGGTCGCGACCAGAAAAAGCCGTCGATCACGCCGGTATCGGCTGCCAGTTGCCACAGGGCAGTCAGCCCAATGAAGATACCGATCTGAGCAGTGAAGATGGCCCAAAGCGGCCAATCCTTCTGCGCCGGCAGGCGACGCGCCGGCTTTTGTCGACGGGTGATTTTTTCTTGTTCCGCATGTGGAAGCTTGAGCGCGCTACCAACCCGGGATGTTTCCTGCACCGTCATGCGGCCTCACCGAGATCGGCACCAGCGGTCAGCAATGTCAGGCACCGTTGCTTGATGGCAACGAACTCCGGCGTCAAGGTTGCGTTGCGGGCGCGGGGCCGCGCGATTGGTACGGCGATGGTTTCAACAATTCGTCCCGGCCGAGTTGCCATGACGTGGACTTCGTCGGAGAGATAAATAGCTTCCTCGATATCATGGGTAACAAAGACGACGGTCTTGCCGAAGTCCGACCACAGCCCGAGCAGCCACTCCTGCATCTGCAATTTGGTTTGGGCATCGAGGGCGCCAAAAGGTTCGTCAAGCAAGATAATATCGGTGTCGAATAGCAACGTGCGCAGTAATGCGGCGCGCTGGCGCATGCCGCCAGAGAGCGCATTGGGATAAAGGTATTCGAAGCCGGATAATCCGTAGCGATGCAGCAGTGGAAGCGCCCGTTCGCGCGCGGCGTGTAGCGGCACACCTTGGATTTCCATACCTAGAACGACATTATCGAGTACCGTGCGCCACGGCAGCAGCAGATCCTTTTGCAACATGTATCCCACGCGGCCTATCGTTCCGGTTGCAGCGGTGCCGTCGATCAACACCTGGCCACCACTCGGTTCCTGAAGTCCCGCTATGATGTTGAAGATGGTGCTCTTTCCGCAGCCTGACGGGCCGATTATGCTGACAAAGCGACCTTGCTCGATGGTCAATGCTACGGGCGCCAGCGCCGCAAAGGCGCCATTCGCCGTATGAAACGCCATGCTAACCTGATCAAGGCGTAGTTTCGTGGGCATTAGTTCACCCCGCGCACCATAGTTGTTGCAGCAATATCTGTGCCATCGGATAGGCGACCGAACGCAGTGCTGCGGGAAACTTAACTCAATCGTGTGCTGACAGACCCGCGGTTCCGTCAAAATACCTAACTCGGGGCGGCCGGCGAGGAGGGTTTGTAATCGGCAGCTCCAAGATCTTTGCCGAAGCAAGCCAAGGAATGCGTGCCATCTGTCCAGAGATCTGAATCGCGATCAAAGCAGTATTTATTTCCAATTTGTCGGGTTGCCGATTTAGAAACTTATCTGAATCTTCAATCAGTCCGTTGACTTCGCAATAAATAGATATTTGCAGGTTGGAGTGCGCACTCGGCATTGATCTTGCCTGTCATCACTCCGTCAGGAAAAGTGGTGATAATCATGCCCCGTCGAATTGTGCTGCAAATTCTCTGCTGTGCTCTTTTGGCAATAATCTCATGGTGCCAGTCCGCGCGCGCTGGCGATTGGCCTACACGCCCGGTCACGATCGTTGTGCCCTTCGGCGCCGGTGGAAATACCGACATGATGGCGCGGCTGGCTGCGCAGGATCTGTCGCAAAAATTCGGGCAGAATTTTATCGTTGAGAATCGCCCCAGCCCTGGCGGCGTAATCGGCGTCAGAGAGGTCGTGCAAGCGCAGCCTGACGGGTACACGCTTTTGTTTTGTGCCTCATCGATGATCACGCTGACATCGCAGGTCGAAAATCTTGAATTTGATCCTGTCAAACAATTGGTGCCGATCACCAATGTAGGTACCGGTGCTCAGGTCATGGCGATTAAGCGTAGCCTACCGGCGACTAATCTGCGCGAGTTTCTGACTTATGCGAAAGCCAATCCTGGAAAGCTCAACTTTTCGACAGCCGGAACACAAAATCTCAGCCATTTCTCCCCTGTGCGATTATTCAAGGAGACCGGCGTTGACCTGGTCATGGTCCCAGCGCGCGCTGAGCCCCAGGCGATTTCCGATTTGATGGGCGGTGTGACCGACGTTTATTTTGGCAATGCCTCTTCACTGTTGCCCCTGGTTAACAACGATCAGATCCGCCTTATTGCAGTTAGTACACCGCAGAGGCTTGCTGCTGTGCCCGATCTCCCCGCGGTTGCCGAAACCGTGCCGGGCTTTGAAGCCGTTTCTTGGAATGGTTTTTTGGCGCCGGCCGGTACGCCTGCATACATCGTCGATGCGCTGAGGAATGAGATCACGGCGCTCGTCAAAAAGCCCGAGATCGCGCAGCGCCTGGCCGGTCTCGGCATTGTTCCTGGCGGAATGACCGGAGACCAGATCGCGTCGATGTTTCAGCAGGAGCATGAGACATTCGCCGACGTGGTCAAGTACTTAGGCATTCAGAAAAACAATTAGAACTGCGAACGGTCTTGTTAGTGGCCCGAAGGGCGCGCTACCAATGGTGCGTCCATATAAATGCGTGAGGCCATATTCATGTCAGCACCCCAGAGACTGCGTGAACTTCTTGCCGAACCGCATATCTCCATTATGCCAGGTTGCTTCGATGCGCTCTCAGCGAAGCTCGTAGCCGCAGCAGGATTTGATGTCACCTTCATGAGCGGTTTTGCCGTTTCGGCGGCGCGTCTCGGTATGCCCGATACAGGCTTGATCTCATTCGCTGAGATGCTCGACAGTGTGCGCAATTGCTGTGCGGTGACTAAAATTCCTCTGATCGGCGACGGTGACACCGGGTATGGCAATGCTTTGAACGTAAAGCGCACCGTTGTCGAATATGCCCGCGCCGGAGCTGCTGCGGTCATGATTGAGGATCAGGTCAGCCCGAAAAAATGCGGCCATACGCGGGGCAAACAGGTGATTTCCGGTGACGAAGCGCGCGCGAAAGTTAAGGCAGCGGTAGACGCGAAGGCCGACGCGGACATTCTGATCTTGGCACGTACCGACGCACGTGCGGTTCATGGCCTTGAAGCCGCTATCGAGCGTTGCCGTGATTTCGAGGAAGCGGGCGCCGATATCATCTTTCTCGAAGCGCCCGAGTCTGAGGACGAGATGCTGAGATTCTGTCAGAGCATGAAAAAGCCGTGCATGGCAAATATGGTTCCGGGCGGTAAAACCCCCGTCTTGCCACCTGCCAAACTGCAGGAAATCGGCTATAAACTCGCACTTTATCCGGTGATGTTGTTGTCAGCTGCGGTTGCTGCAATGCAGGCGACGCTCATCGCGCTGAAGCCTGGCTCGACAGCGCAGGAACCGCCGAGCATTTCATTTGCCGAATTGCAGCATGTCGTTGGCTTTCCGGAGTATTGGGAAAGCGAAGAACATTACAAAACTCATGCGTGATGCATTCTAAGCCGTTGCGGCTGGTACACGCAGCGCCGAGATGATGGCTACCGACTCCATGAGGTCGGCGTATTTCTGCGCAATGTCGAACAGATTGGCATCGTGTGCTTGCAGCGATCGGTCGCCTACGCAGTCGGAAGCAACGATTGTACGAAAGTCATAACTCATAGCATCGACGACTGTGGCGCGTACGCAGCCCGAAGTCGTACAGCCAGTAATGATAACCGTGTCGACATTCATCTTACGTAACTGCTCGGCATAATCGGTGCCAAAAAAGACAGAGGGCTGAGTTTTCCGGATGATCGTCTCTGAGGAGAGCGGCTTAAATTCCGAAACGATCTGCCCCGCCGATGCGTGTTCGGTCAGCGTTGCTAGGGCAGGTACTTTGCGAACAAAGGCGCAGTTGTCGCTGCCATCGTCGGCGTAAACCACCCGAGAAAATGCGACTGGTAGTGCGCATCGCCGCGCCGCTGCCAACAATCCGACGGTGTTGGCCACGGCCGCAGGAATGTTACCGCCGCCAAAGATGGCCGGATCGACGAACCCGTTGGTAAAATCGACGATACAGAGAGCCGGCCTTGCGCCCATTCCAACCGCGTTACCAAAACCCTGAGCGCGGTAGATCGCCAAATCATCGCGGCCGGTCATTGGACTGTCATCACGTCGTTGCCTCGATGATCATCATTCAATCTCGGCCGCGCGCCGCATGCTCGCGATCATTGAGGATTTCAACATATAGTCCCGCGCTGCGATTTTGTCTTCAGCGGTGCGGCGCATTTCATCAAGCGATTTCTTGCGGACGGCCGGATCGCGTTCACTGATGATCTGGCGGTTGCGGTGCGTTTGCGCCTGCACGGCCTCGATCGCCACGGTGCGGCGCTGCCGGTCGTAACGGTCGAGCGAACGGTCGTCGCCGTCAGCCCAGATCTGTCGAAGTTTGTCGGCCAGGTTGAAGGCGTCTTGGATGCCGCCGTTCATGCCCATGCCGCCAAGCGGGTTATTGATGTGTGCGGCATCGCCGGCCAACAAGACGCTGCCATGCCGGAAGCTCTTCGCCACCTTTTGATGGACGTGATAAATCGAGCGGTGGGCGATGTTGTAAGGCTCGTCCCGCCGAACCACGCGCTGTAAAACTCTTTGCAGCGAGCCGTCGGAGAGGAGCGCGGCGCGATCTGAGTTTTCTGCCGCCGGCACCAGGACGCGCCAGAGTCCGGGGACGCGCAAAAGCACAAGCCATTCCTGCGGATCGGCAATGTAATTCACGAAAGCGATATCGTTGAGCGTGTCTTCGAAAGGAAAATCGGTCGAGGCGATCAGAAATAGTTCAGGATAGGTAAAACCCTCGAACGCGATGTCCAGCGATTGTCTAATGGTGCTGCGAGCCCCATCCGCGGCTATGACGTACCGCCCAGTGATGAGGACATCTTCGGGGCCGACGCGTGCGGTGACCGTAACGCTGTCTTCGCGTTGTCTCACGGCGATGGCGCGGTGCCCGAATCGGATGTCAGCTGAGGCTTGCTTGTGCAATTCCGCTTCCAAGAATTGCATCAATTTCCATTGCTCACATTGGACGCGATAGGGATGGTTTGTATCTTGCGTGAGAGCCGAAAGATCGAAGGTCGCGACCGGGCCGGTTTCGCGGTCACGAAATTGCCAGGTCGGTGCCTTCAGGCCGACTTCGATCATCCGAGTCACCACGTCGAATTCATCAAGCAAATCAAGCGTCGCCGGATGGAAGGTTGAGCCGCGTAACTCCTTGACGAGCTGCGGCTCCGCCGCGAGAAGCACAGTTGGGATACCACGGCGAACCAGCGCGAGTGCGGCAGTCAACCCGACAGGTCCACCGCCAACAACAATTACACGATCTGTCTCATGTGTCATTTGTATGCACTGGGAGTTGCGCCGCTAATCTCGATTGTAAGATTGTTATAATAGGCAGTCTTCGTTGTCGCGATAAGGATTTAGTCAGGCGGTGCACGCGATATGGGCGCGCTTTTGCCTAGGTCGATCTTGACGGTCCCTTTCGTGCTCTCGCACACTGTCGCGAGACTCAGTCATTGCGAGTCTAGGAGGAGCAATTTCAAAATGCGAGATGTACTCGGCTGGCGATGCAAATTCGGTGTCATCGGGCCGTCCACTAACACGGTGGTGCAGCCAGATTTTGAATTGATGCGGCCAGCGGGAGTGACCAACCACTATCGAGGAATATTCACGCCCAACAATAAAGCTGTCAGTAATGAGTCATTCATGGCAGGCGCTCATGTCATTGGCGGGAATGTGCTCGACGCCGTCAATAGTGCCATGACTTGTGAACCAGATTATCTGGTCATGGGCATGTCCGCGGTGACGTTCTTCGGTGGGACTGCCGGCGCAGACGCTTTCCAAGCCAAAGTCGAGACCGCTGCCGGAGTTGGGATCAGCATCGGTTCACACTCGTCCACTGCCGCGTTGAAGGCTTATGGCGGCGTCAAACGCATCGCCTTCATGTCGCCCTACTACCAGGTCGCCAACGCCGAAGTGCGTCGCTATTTCGAGGAATCTGGGTTCGATGTCGTTCGGGACATTTATCTCGAATGCAAGAGCTGGACCGCTATTGCGGAAGTCACGCCGGATGTTCTGCGGGATAAGTTGGTCGAATTGCACGGTGACGGTCGCGATGTCGATGCCATCATCCAAGTGGGAACCAATCTCAGCATGGTTCGCCTTGCCGCGGCCGCCGAGCTCTGGCTTGGCAAGCCAGTCATCGCGATCAATACGGCAACCTATTGGCATGCGCTGCGGCATAATAAGATCATGGACAAGATCCCTGGGCTTGGGCGCTTGCTCGAAGAATTTTAAAAGCGGTCTTGAAACACCAACGCTGGTCGACAAGTCCGATGTTCTACGCAGCCATGACAAAGCCCGCGCGTCTTCCTGATTGGTCATCACTGCCCGAGCGCGAACGTGGGACCGCCGTAGCAACATGCCGGGAGCGATTGGAACAAATAGGCCGCCAACTGAACGCAGTCGTAAGCATTTGCCCTCCGCTTCCGCACAGTGCCAGAGTGCTCGGCGGCATGCCTTATGTTGCGAAAGACATGATCGCTACCGGTCGGACGGAGCAAACTTGGGGGTGCGCTCAGCCTTTGATATTGAGGATGGACGCAGCTCCCGTCATTTCTCGCTTTGATGGCGCCGGGGCTTCGCTCATTGGCACCGCGGAGATGACCGAACTCGCCTATGAGCCGTCTGGCATAAACCCTAATCGCGGCAACGTCCTTAATCCCTGGCATGCTGATTATGTCCCGGGAGGCTCTTCAAGCGGCTCCGCTGCGCTCGTCGCCGCAGGATGTTGCTATGGCGCGCTCGGTTCTGACACCGGCGGTTCGGTGCGGATCCCAGCCCATTGCTGCGGGGTAAGCGGCTTGAAGCCGAGCTGGGGCCGGATACCTGTCGAAGGCACGATGCCACTGGCGCCAAGCCTCGATACCATCGGTCTCATGGCGCGCGGCGCCGCCGACCTGGCGTTGTTATGGACGGCCCTGACGGAAGAAACTGTCTCTTGCCCATCAGCGGTAGCTTCGGGCGTGGTGCTTCAGGACGCATTCGATCAAAGCGATCCTGAGATCGCTGAGATTTGTCGCGCCGCGATCGGCATTCTGAGACAGTCAGGTCTGCGCATTGTCTCCCGTAAAGGGTTTCCGGACGAAGCAGACAAGAATTGCCTTTTGGTGATGCAGGCTGAGGCGGCGCGAACTCACAGGGTGCGACTGAGTGATGACCGAATTGATGCGGCCTTGCGCCAGCGTCTTGAGAAAGGTCTTGTGGTTAGTAGCGACCAATTGAGCTTAGCCCTGGAGATTCGGGAGGGACTTTGCGAACAGTTCCTCGCTAAGCAATTTGGCGATGCTGATGTGATGTTGCTTCCTGTTATGCCGATTAGGACGCCGCGTGTGACGGAGGTCGATCCTGCGTCTCCCGATTTCAGGGCGCGGACGCTCTACGCTCTCAGCCGCTTCACCCGCTTCGTCAATTATTTAAGGCTGCCCGCTTTGGCCGTCCCTGTCGGTTTTGATCGGCGTGGCCTTCCGGTCGGGCTGCAATTCATCGGACGGCCAGGGGATGACGCGTT
This sequence comes from Xanthobacteraceae bacterium, assembly GCA_036271715.1. Taxonomy (GTDB): domain Bacteria; phylum Pseudomonadota; class Alphaproteobacteria; order Rhizobiales; family Xanthobacteraceae; genus BOG-931. Next base: position 81,207 of record DATBAD010000062.1, on the reverse strand, counting down.
TCTGCTGGGTCTCGGGATGACACTGCAGGCGGAAACGGATTGGCATTCTCGCGTGCCGGCAACGATCAGCGCCAGTGGTGCCAAGGCAGGAGCGGTGCCGTGATGCAGGGCCACGCTTTAGTATAAGCTTATACCGAAAGCAGCGAATGGTTATTGGTGAACGTCGAAGTTGCGACCTGAGGCGAGAGGGCAAATGAGCAACCCGCGAATACCTTTCCAGCTATCTTCCGAACGGCCGCCGCTTCCGCCGCTGAGAGGTAAGCGCATCCTGGTTCATCTCGTTGTCAACGTTGAACACTGGCAATTCGATCAGCCAATGCCGCGCACAATCGTCACTCCACCCCACGGTCGTGAGACGGTACCCGACGTCCCGAATTTCTCCTGGGCGGATTATGGCATGCGCGCGGGCCTGCCGCGCATTCTAAAGGCTTTTGCAGAGCGCGACATTCCAGCATCAACGAGCTTTAACGCTGGCGTCATCGATGCATATCCCCAGGCCGCCTCAGCGATGAAAAAAGCTGGTTGGGAATTTATCGGCCACGGAATGCATCAGAAGGCAATAAACCACGCCGACGACGGCGAAGAGTCGCTTATTCGCGCTTGCCTCGACAAGATCGCAGCTTTTACGGGCAAACCTGTGCGTGGTTGGTTATCGCCGGGTCTGCGCGAGACGAACAACACTGCTGATATTCTAAGACGCGTTGGCATTGATTATGTCTGTGACTGGGTCATCGACGATCGCCCGGCATGGATGCGTACGACGACGCGTCCTTTAATTGCGATGCCATATAATCTCGAGATCAATGACTCGATTATCTATGCAATCGAACGGCATGCGACCGGAGAAATGGCGAGCCGGCTCGAATTCACGCTGAGACGCTTCGAGCGGGAGTGCAGCGACAGTGCGATTGTGCTTGCAGTCGGCTTGCATCCGCATCTGATCTCGGTACCCCATCGTATTCACGAACTCGATATTATGCTCGACCTGCTCACGGCCGCTGCCGATGTTGGCTTTTTTACCGGCAGCGAGTTGGCTGACTGGTACGCAGCGGCTTCACCAGCCCCGGAAGTGATTTGATATGGATCTTGAGCTCAAGGGCCAATCGGTTCTTATTACAGGCGCGTCTAAAGGCATTGGCTTGGCGTGTGCAGAGCTCTTCGCGCGCGAGGGCGCTCAAGTCATAATAACGGGACGTGATGCAGCACGTCTCGCAGTCTCAGCCGATACACTAAGGGCAAGCGGTTCAGAGCCGGCGATTTTCGTTGGAGATCTGGGCCTATCTGCCGACCGTGATCGGCTGTTCGCTGCTCACCCCGCGATCGACGTGTTGATAAACAATGCGGGCGCCATTCCTGGTGGGAATTTGTTCGACGTCAGCCTCGATCGCTGGATTGAGGCATGGCAGCTTAAGGTCTTTGGCTACATCCATCTCACTAAGCTTTATCTCGAGGCGATGAAGCGTCAAGGGAGCGGTGTCATCATAAACATCATCGGTATGGCCGGCCAAGAGCCGCGCTGGGACTATGTCTGCGGAGCAGTTGGCAATGCTGGATTGATCGCGCTCACCAAAGCTGTGGGTGCGAAGAGTGTCGATTGGAACGTGCGGGTCGTCGGAATCAATCCGGCGGCAACCCGTACTGACAGGATCGAAACTCTGCTGCGCAAGAAATCCCTGGACAACGTCGGCGATGAGGAGCGCTGGCGCGAGAGTCTTGCCACGCTGCCGTTCGGTCGATTGGCCGAGCCTTCGGAGATTGCAGATTTAGCTTTGGTAATGGCTTCGCCCCGCGCCTCCTATCTCAGCGGCACGGTCATCGACGTCGATGCGGGACAGAGCAATAAGAATTGAGAGAGCCGAAGCTAAGCGCCGTCAGCAACGGTCTGTTCTGGCAGGGAGAGATAGCAGTGGATGCACTTGGTTATCGTAAGAAGATCGGTATTGTTGTCCCATCGACCAACACGATTGTCGGACCGGAATGCGAAAGCCTCCGGCCTCGTGGCGTGACGAATCATGTCGCGCGTTTAACGATCAAAGAGCGTCCCATACAGGCTAGCGAGCAAGGCTTTCTCGCGCATGTCCAGGCCATGCGCGACGGTATAGGGCCGGCCATCGATCAGGTCATGACCTGCGCACCTGATGCCGTCATCATGGGAGTCGCAATCGAAGCCTTCACCGGTGGTGTTGCCGGAGCCGACGCGTTGCGTAAAGAGCTTTCCGACCGCGCGGGCGTTCCTGTTGCGATGGGTTCGACGGCAGCGGTCGCTGCGTTGCATAAGTTCGGCGCTAAACGGATCGCCGTACTCACACCCCATCAGCCGAAAGGTGACGAGACGGTGCGAGCTTATCTGGCGGAAGCAGGTTTCGATATCGTGCGATTGATCGGCATGAAGTGCGCATCGCCGTTTGCTATTGCGCAAGTCCAACCGCCGCAATTGCGGAAAGTGCTGCGCGAGATCGACGGCGACGACATTGACGCTATCCTGCAAGTTGGCACGAATTTGGCTAATGCAGTGGTTGCCGCGGAGGCCGAGCTTTGGCTCAATAAGCCGGTGCTGGCCATGAATGTGATTACCTATTGGGACGCGCTACGCGGGTGTGGCATCGAAGACAAGATATACGGCTGCGGCCGTATCCTCGAGGAGTTCTAGTCTTTAATGGCGGATCCACGGGTCATCATAGTTGGCGCTGGCCCTACGGGGCTCACTGCTGCCTTGTTCCTAGTCAAGGCTGGCATTCCGGTGACCGTCCTGGAGAGCCGCTCGAAGATCTATGACGACCCACGCGCCGCGACGTTTCATCCGCCGACTATGGAAATGTTTGAATCCAGCGGCGTGACCAAAAGACTTCACGACCTCGGCATAGTATGTCCGCAGTGGCAGTTCCGCGGCCGTGATGAGGGTATTGTTGCTGAATTCGATCTCGGGGTTCTCGCAAAGATTACTCGGTATCCGTACCGTCTGCAGTGCGAGCAACACAAGTTAGTGACGGTTCTGACGCAATTGCTCGCGACTGAATCCCTTTTCACAATCCGTTACGGTGAGACGGTCGCGGAAGTCGAGCAGTCGAAGTCTGGCGCCAGGGTCCTAACCACCGATGGTTCGATCCACACCGGAGCTTACGTAATTGGGGCCGACGGTGGCCGGAGCGTCGTGCGCAAGTCGCAAGATATCGATTTCGCTGGGTTCACGTACCAAGAGCGCTTCCTGGTAATCACGACAACCAGTGACTTCGAGAAAAAGGGGTTTGCTTATAGTTGCTACGTCTCCGATCCGCGAGAGTGGTGCGCAGTTTTCAAAGTACCGGGTTTAGGACCTCCCGGCCTTTGGAGAGTTGTCTTCCCAACTTCGCCGGAGATGAGCACCGAAGACTTGCTCGACTTCAATAACGCCGGGAAACGGTTGCACGGTTTCATTCCCACGGACGATCCGTATTCGATCGTTCATACCAATCTCTATACGGTGCACCAACGTGTCGCTGAGACCTATCGACGGGGACGCGCGTTGCTTGCAGGTGACGCGGCGCACGTCAATAACCCTCTTGGCGGGATGGGGATGAATTTCGGCATTCACGATGCAGTTAGCCTCGCCGGAACGCTTGTTCGCGTGCTTGATGGTGCTTCTGAGGATTTGCTCGACCTCTACGACCGTCAACGCCGGTATGTGGCCAAAGCTTTTCTTCAGTCAATGACAATCCAAAATAAGCGGGTGCTAGAAGAGCAGGACTCGGTCAAGCGTCGGAAGCGGCTGGACGAAATGCACGCTACTGCCGCGGATCCGGCAAAATCATATGAGTTTCTTATCCGCACTTCCATGTTCGAAGGATTGCAAGTCGCAAGTCAAATATCCTAACGCTGAACAATAGTCGTCCCGCCTCCCGTCTCGGCCGAGCTTTTCGTTTATTTGTTTAGCAGGGTCTGAGTGTAGTCCAGATACATTTCCGCGCTGTCAACTAATTGGGAGCTCGACGAACTGATTCAAATACGGGAGCACAAGCATTGGTCATGGCAGACGACAGTTACGACTACATTGTTGTTGGCGGCGGTTCTGCCGGCTGCGTCCTTGCCAACCGCTTGTCGGAAGATCTGAGCGCGAGGGTGCTCCTTGTCGAAGCCGGCGGCAGCGACTTCAATCCGTTGATCCACATTCCGATCGGGCTCGGCAAACTGCATGAATACAAGATGCATGATTGGGGCTATCAATCCGAACCCGACCCGAACCTGAACGGCCGCCGTGTCGAGGAAATGCGCGGTAAAGTGCTAGGCGGCTCATCATCGATCAATGTGATGGCTTTTACGCGCGGCGATCCGGCCGACTATGACCGCTGGGCACAAAAGGGTGCGCGTGGCTGGTCCTATGCAGATGTTCTGCCCTATTTTAAGCGCGTCGAAAGCTGGCAGGACGGCGATAGCGTGTTTCGCGGCAAGTCCGGTAATATCGGCGTGCAATGGGCAACGACCACGGATCCGATATTTGCCGCATGGATTGATGCCGCGCGCCTGGTCGGCCTGCCGGTCACCGAGGACTACAATGGCAGTTCGGCGGTGGGTTTTGGTCGGAGCCAATATACGATCCGTAACGGCAAGCGTTGCTCGGCAGCGGTCGGGTATCTACATCCGGCGATGTCGCGAAGGAATCTCACGGTAGAGACGCGTGCTCATGTCACTCGCGTCGTTATGCAGCGAACCCGCGCTACCGGCATTGAGTTCGTCCGCAATGGCCAACGTGCCACGGCGCATGCGGCGCGCGAAGTTGTCCTCTGCGGCGGCGCCTTCAACTCGCCGCAGCTCTTGATGTTGTCCGGGATCGGTCCGGCCGATCATCTGCGCTCCGTCGATATAGAGCCGATTATCGATCTGCCGGTCGGACGAAATCTGCAGGATCACCTTGCTGTGCTGATGACGTACGCTCGCATCGATGGCAGTGAATTTCGCGATAATATGCGTCTCGACAAGATGGCGCTCACATGATGCGCGCCTGGATGTTCGGCACCGGTCCGGCAACGGTGGTTCCCGGCGGCTTGCACGCCTTCATCAAGACGCGGCCTGAACTTTCGGTGCCTGATGTCGAGTTCATGTTTCGCGGTGCGCCGCCAAGCGCGTCGTTGTGGTTCCCCGGCTGGAAGAAGCCTTATGCCGACGGTTACGGTATTAGGCCCGCGCTGTTGCATCCCGACAGTCGTGGTGAAGTGCTGCTGCGCTCAAACAATCCGCACGACAAGGTGAAGATCGTGACGAATTTCTTTACAGCGCCGAACGATCTGCCGACGCTCCGCCAAGGCTTCAAAATCGCGCGTGAGGTCGCTGCTCAGCCGCCGTTGAAGCGCTTTCGTGGCGTCGAATTGTCGTCCGGACCGGAAATCCAGGCAGACGCGGAAATCGACTATTGGATTCGTAATGTCGCGGCGACCGCGAACCATCCGGCCTCGACCTGCGCTATGGGAACCGGGCCCGGTGCCGTCGTCGATCCCCAATTCCGTGTGCACGGTACCGAGCGGTTACGGGTGGTAGACGCATCCGCGATGCCCGACCTCGTCTCCGCGCATATCAATGCCTGCGTGCTGATGATGGCGGAGAAGGCCTCTGATTTCATTCGAGGCAAGTCCGTGCTGCAACCGGTGCAGCCATGAGCGCGACGCTGAAATCTGTGATCAACCACCATCGGACTGACTGCCAACCGGTTCGTTCCCCGCCGATCCTTGTTCCTTTAACTTTCAGGGCCTTTGCGCGCCTGAAGTGAAAGAGAGTCGTGCCGATCCTCGATGTGCAGTGAATTGAATAAGCCTCTTGCTAGCAGGCCGTTTGTCAGCGCGCCGCTTGGGTTACCGCGCGCTGGATGAAATACATCAGATAGAGCGACAGCAGTGTCGTCGCGACGACAACGTAGCCCAGCCAATCGAAATGCTTCAGACTGCCGTCGGGGGCCTGCACGACGAGCATGCCAGCGACAACGGAGGCCACGCCGCCCGCCATTTGCTGCATCGACGCGTTGATCGCGTTGAATGAGCCGCGTTTCGCGGGCTCCGGTATTGCCGACATTAGCGCCTGCGACGGGATGATGCGCGAGAATATGCCGACGAACATCAGTACGCTGACGGCAATGACGACGAACAGCGAGACGTGGCCGAGGTGGGTGTAGATTAGCACCATGAGGATCGATAACGCGCAGCCGAAGATGAAGGTGTTGAATTTGCCGAAGGCGTCACTGGCGCGACCGACCACGGGGCCTGTCAGGATCGTGAAAAAGCCAGAGGCAAAATAGACGGTCGGCAATTCGGCGAGCGGAATGCCGAGATTGTTCACCGTATAGACGCTGCCGAATGGCATGAGCATATAGCCGCCGGTTACCAGGAGTGCGGTGGCAGCAAACGCAAGCAGATGTTTCGGCACCACGACAGTGTCGACCAGATGCGCCCACGGGCTGGTCTCTTGCTTGAGCGCGAGATGCGCCGAAACCGGCCTCATGAACAATAGGATAACGAAGCCGATCGGGGTCGCTACCACGACGAGTGCCATGAAGGCTACGTGCCAGCTCCATATGTTAGCGAGATAGATCCCCGCTGGAACGCCCAGGACTTGGCTTGCGGAAAACGCCGTCTGCACGACCCCCATAACGCGGCCGCGCATCTGCAACGGAAACAGGTCGGTCGCGATCGCCAGCACGATCGAGCCGATGACGCCACCGAATATGCCGGTCACGATGCGCGCGAGCAGGAGCGCCGGATAATTCGGCGCGAGGGCGCACAGTGCCGTTCCCAGAATGAAGCCCACGTAGAAGAACAACAGGAAACGCTTGCGGTCGAACTTATCGGCGAAACCAGCGGCCAGCAGCCCGGAGAATCCGGCACTGAAGGCGTAGGCGGACACGATCTCGCCAAACCGCTGCGGCCCGATGGCGAGGTCTGGCATGATAATGGCGCCGAGCGGCGAGATGATCATGAAGTCCATCACGATCGAGAACTGCAGGAACGCCAGCAGCGCGACGACGAACTTCTGATACTCGGAAAAGGTCGAGCTCCCATTCGCGGCGGCCGCGTCCCCGATGCTGCTCGTCTCGGCGTCCGCACTCATCGCGACCGCGCCGGATGTGAAGGCTTTATAACCAATGTCATTAATGCATTTTTCCGGGCGGCGTTCAGTCCAAGTGACTCAAGGACAATACGGGCGGAATTGAGCCGGCGCGCTGGATCCGACATTAGCGTCTAATGCGATGCCATCATTTTCGGATGCCGGTCAAACGGGCAGCGAATCAGAAACCATGATCAGATTCGCTCGATTAGCCGATCATATTCTCGACTGGCAAGACGCACGCGGTGAAGATTGCTAGTCTGCTCATTGGGCGCCGAAACGTCCCGAGACTAAAGTTCATCGTGCGGCACATCCCTGACTGATCGGTGACGGAAAGCGCAAAGGAAAATTTCGTGTTGATTGATCTGACTGGCAAGGCCGCGATCGTGACAGGCTCAACAGAAGGCATCGGATATGCGATCGCCGAACAATTCGCCCTCTCTGGCGCGAAGGTCGTGATAAACGGTCGCACTCCGGCTAAGGTCGAGGCTGCAGTTCAGCGGCTTCGTGCAAAGGCCGCCGCAGCGACGATCATGGGTGTCGCGGCGGATGTCGGGACCGCTAAAGGCTGCGCTCGCGTCGTGGAAGCCGTGCCTGCTGCGGACATCCTCATCAATAACGCCGGGATCTTTCAGCCCGTCGACTTCTTCGAAGCCACCGATGAAATATGGGATCGGCATTGGCAGGTAAATGTCATGTCGGGCGTGCGGTTGGCACGCGCTTACCTACCAGGCATGGAGAAATCGGGCTGGGGCCGGGTAATCTTTCTCGGATCGGAGTCCGCCTTCAACATTCCACCTGAGATGATTCATTACGGCGTCAGCAAGACGGCGGACGTGGCTGTCGCGAGGGGACTGGCTAAGCGCATGGCCGGCACCGGGGTAACGGTCAATTCCGTGCTGCCCGGCCCAACACTGTCGGAAGGCGTAGAAGCTATGCTTGCCGACGACGTGAAGAAAAGCGGCAAGCCGATTGAGGAGGTTGCGGCTGCCTTCGTTCAGAAATTACGACCGAGTTCGATCTTGAGACGGGCGGCAACCGCTGAGGAAGTAGCCAATATCGTTACTTATCTTGCCTCACCGCTTGCGTCTGCTACCACCGGCGCATCCGTCCGTGTCGATGGTGGCGTGATCGATACGCTTTAAGTCGTCGGGGCGACGACCGGCTCTTTTCATCTTCCACACGTGGCCGCAGCGGTCAGCGCTGCCGGCCGAACGTGCCTGGTGGCGAACTTCCCCGCTCTGTCAGTTATCCGAAAAAAGCTTTGACCATCGGCACGTCGGACAGATGCGTGTCGAGCCGCTCTATCTTGTCACCGCGGAAGGCAAAGACCGCCGCGAGATGCTCGTCGAGAGCTTTACCGTTTTCCTGCGCGGTGTTGTGAAGGAGAACGGCGACACCGCTAAAGCCGTATATCGTTCGAATGACTTCCACTTTAACTTTGTGGCTCGCGATTGTTTTTGCGCGCATGAGAATGGCATCAATGCCGCGCGCTTCACCAGATATGATGCTTTCGCCGGGAAACGTCCACACAACGTCCTCGACCGCGACTTCCTTTACGACGTCGGCATCGGGCTTACCAAGGATCGAGAGGAATTTCAGAGCGGGAGCTTGTTTTCTTTCAAGAGTCATCTTCGTCTCCATTGTTGATGCAGCTCAGAACCTGCGAGCATAATTCGCGTCGATATGCGATTGGCGAGACCTCGATCTCACCTCGTCAGAGCTTCGATCCAAACGCCGGAATCCGTGAATTGCCGGAACTTACGTAGCTGGTCGTTCTCAACGGTCCAAAGGTGGACAAAAGGAACCGACAGCGCTTTGTTTGTCGTCGTCGCTACCCCGGTATAACGGCCGATAGACACGACGCGGCTTTTATCGGCGACAAATTCACTCGGGGTAGTCGCGAAATCTGCGAAATCATTCGCCAGAGGCTTGAAGAGACCTGCGACCACGGCATCAACGCCCCGCATCGTGCCCGCGTAGTAAGGTGTGCGCTCGGCCTCAGTCCATTCGATCGCAGGGTCGAGCAGTTGGAGAGCCGCGGCAAGATTACCCGTCGCCAGCAGGGTATAGAAACGCTTTACCGTTGTGAGCGCACCCATGACTTGCCATCATTCTTCCGAGGATAAAGCGCCCGGATGCCGACACAGCGCAGTCACCTCGATATCCATGAACGGGTAGAGCGGCAACGACTCCAAAATGCTGTGGAGCTCTGCGGGGTCGTCAACTTTGAATATGCTGACGTTCGACCATTTGCCCGCGACGCGCCATAAATGTAGCCATTTGCCTTCGTGTTGCAATTCCGCCGCCCTTTCGTGTTCGCGCTCGCCGAGCTGCTTTATCTTTTCGGCGTCAACGTTGTGCGGCATGTCAACGGTGATCAAGACATGGAAAAGCATGCATACCTCCTAGAAAGCTGGTCTTCCGCCACCACTGAGATCGCGATGGCGGAAGAAGGGTCGAGGGGGACAGCGTTAGCTTGCGGCGACAGGGCTTTGGCCGGTCATCATGTGGAGCAGAACCAGCGCGTATTCCGATGCTGACTGCTGGTTTTGACCCGTCAGCAGCTTGCCGTCGCGGATGACATAGGGGTCGTTGGCCCCGACGCGGGCATACGCCGATCCGGCTTCTTCAAGCACCGTCTGCGGATAGTGTGGGATGACGAAGCCGCTGCCGAACATCTTTTGCAGTTCCTGATCGCCCTCGAGCGTGTAGCCGGTAGTGTGCCGACCGCGGATACGATCTGGAATATTTCCGAGCGCGATCGCCCCGTGGCAGATCGCGCCTACGACCTGACCCTTGGCCCAAAAATGTTCGAGCGCATCGCCGACTTCTTTGCTGGGATAGAGGTCAAAAGTCGCGCCTCGTCCGCCGGCGACGTGCACAGCGTCATAGTCGTTGAGATCGACCTCGGACAGTTTCAGGGTCGTATCGAGCTTCGCGACCAGATTCTTGTCCGAAAGAAAGCCCTTGCTGACGAGGTCGTCTGGCTCGGTAGAATCCTTGAAATAAGGATCACTGTATGGGTCGTACAAGACCTTACCGCCTTTGGGGCTTGCAAAGTCAACCGCAACGCCGCGCTCGGTCAGATGCCAATAGGGATGAGTTACTTCTGACAACCAGAACGCCGTTTCAGAATTTGAGATTATGAAGAGGACCTTCATCGCGCTTCTCCTTCGAACAAAGCAAATGGAAAGCCACCTTCGAGGGCGGCCGCGATGGGAAGTTATTTTTGCTTTCGTTGCCGAGCCATCAGATTTGAGTCCGGCCTTCGTATACCTAATGGTTATCGCGGGAGCGTCGATTGGTTTGAGCACGACGCGAATGACGGCTACATCGTCGGTAGCCACGTTTCTCATACCTATGGGTTAGAGCCCCGTATGTATGGGCGGTTGTTCGAAAGGCTCTCCGTGCCGATGCTCTACGTTCCGGTGTCGTGATGAAAGACGACGGCGAGCTCAATCGAGAGGAGGCCCCCTATGAATATCAAAAGCGCCGCGCGAATCGCTGCAGCCTGCGTGCTGACATGGGGATTAGCCGCTCTCCCGGCCGGCGCGACAGGGACGGGCGCAGACGATGCGACAGCGAAAGCGGAAATCAGCGCGCTCTATCGAAAGCTCATCGATGCGGAGAACGCGCACGACATCGCCGCTGTGAAGCAGACGGTATGGCAGTCACCGAATGCCCTTTTTGTCGCGAAGACCAAGACGCCCGAAGAAGGCAATTGGGCGGGATTTTGGGGCGCCGATATCGTGGTCGATCATATTAACGATCTATTCCAGAGCGGCACGTTCGTCATGACTCCCGATTATAGCCGCCTGAGGGTCGTTCGGCTCAGTCGCGACGTCATGCAAAGCTACGTCCCATTACAAATCTCGGTGGCTTACGCCGGACAGTCGGGGACGCCAAAGTCGTTCCTCATGATTGTCGAGTGGGTCAAGGATCGCGATCAGTGGCGGATGGCATCCGACATCGCAGTTCCAGTCCCGCCGCCCCCTGCATCAGGTCAATAAAGTCACGTTTGGAAGCGAAGGCGATGGCCACAATGAGCGTCATGAACACCGTTAAAATCGATGCTTCGGGATTTGATGCCGGAAGCTTGGGGTTGGTTCACGTCATCGATGATGACGAACCCTTGAGGGAAGGTCTGGGGAGCCTTATCCGCGCCGTCGGCTACAAGGTCAGGCTTCACGAGTCGGCTAGTCAGTTTCTGGCGAGTAGCCGTGAGCGTGTGCCGTCATGTCTACTTCTTGACGTGCGTTTACCTGGAGCGAATGGGCTGGATTTTCAGGCCTCATTACGACCTCTCGGCATTATGCACCCAGTCGTTCTCATGACGGGCTACGGCGACATCCAAATGTCGGTTCAGGGCATGAAGGCCGGCGCCGTGAATTTTCTGACCAAGCCCATCAAACAACGAGATTTGCTGGAGTCACTGGCGGAAGCGATCTCTCGCGATCGCGAGCAGGGCGCGGTCGAAGCGTCACTCGCCGGTCTACGAGAGAAGGTCGAAACGCTCTCGGCGCGCGAGAGACAAATATTTCCGCTGGTCACCGCCGGAAAAATGAACAAGCAAATTGCTGGAATTCTTAAGCTCAGCGAAATTACGGTGAAGATTCACCGTGCTTCCCTTATGCGCAAATTGGGTACGAGGACCTTGCCCGATCTTGTCAGGATCGCCGGTCGGCTCGGCGCGAGAAATACGGAATGTGGTCCCGTACCACAGCTCGATCGCTCCTTCGGCGTTCGGGCGTTCGTATAAGCATATTCGGCGAGGATCTTGGCGTGGACCAAAGAATTATCTGTATTGTCGAAGACGATGAGGCGACGCGGTCGTCTCTTGCTGCACTTACACGGGCGACAGGATTTATTGCGAAGGCGTATCGATCTGCGGAAGAATTTCTTGATTGCCTTGGCTACGTTGGCCCTTGCTGCATTATATCCGATATTCAGATGCCCGGCCTTAGCGGCATCGACCTAAAGCAGCGACTTACCGAGCTAAATTGCGATGTTCCTGTCATCATGATTACGGCACGCGCGGACGAGCGGCTGCACAAGCAGGCAATGGCGGCCGGCGCATTTTGCCTGCTGCGCAAACCTTTCAAGTCGAACGAACTCATCGAATGCGTCAATCGGGCGATAGCCGAAGGCTCGGATCGTTCCGGAGTGTCGAGAGTTTCTTAAAATGACCAAAGGCTCCGATCGACGGCCAAGCTCTAGCGGCGATGGCGTGACGCAGTCCTGCCAGAGCGACGTTGAGAACCTGGTGGACGAAAGCGTCATTGCCTTTGGCCTCGATTTTCACATTACCGCTTGGAATCACGAAGCCGAGCGTATCTATGGCTGGAAACGAGATGAAGTCGTGGGTCGGCGGATTCAAAGTATCGTTCGATGCTTGCCATCTCAGCCACTGCCGTCGATCTTAGAGAAGGTCAATCAAACGGGCGTCTGGCGCGGCGAATTCAAGCGCGTTAATAGAAGCGGCGCCGAGGTTGTTGTTCAAGCTAAGTGGTCGATGCGAAGGGACCAAAACGGCGACCCGCGTGACATCGTTGAGACAGGGCGCGACGTCCTTGAGGCGAGACGAACTGAAGAAGCGTTAGCGCGCGCTCGACGACAATATGAGAACCTGTTTCAGACCTCGGCCGTAACGTTTATGGAGCTGGAGTTTTCCAAGGTTAAAGGTCAAGCGGGCGTGCTCATTGAGCGTTTCGGAACCAAGGCCGTTGAATACCTCGGTTCGAACACAACCTTACTCAAGGAAATGCTGGGACAGATTCCTATACTGGACATCAATGAACAAGGCATATCGTTGCTTGGCAACGGAAAGAGGGAAGTTCTCCCGAACACTCTTGAAGCATTCTGGCCAGAGGAGAGCCTTGATAAGCTGTCGGCAATGATTGTCGCGCTCGCCAAGGGCGATGCCAGCTTCTCGACAGAGCTGATCTTGCGGACCCAAGATGGTCGACGCATCGACAGCCAACTGACGATCACGCCCCCTCCAGACCCATCAGAGCCTGCCGTTCTGCTGGCCGGCTTCGTTGACGTCACGCAGGCCAAGATCGAAAAGAAAGCGCGCGAACAAAGCGACCGAAGATTCCGCGAATTCTTCGAGTTCCTTCCTGTGGCTCTCCTGCATGTAGATACTCGTGCGGCTTGGCCTTACATCGAGGAAGGTCGCGCGAAGGGCGTCATCGATTTCGCGCAATACTTAAGGAACAATCCGGATGTCTTCGAGAAAATTTCGAACGCTATGCAAATTGTCGAAGCCAATCGGGAAGCCGTAAAGTTTTATCGGGCTCAATCGGTCGATGAGCTACTTGGACCGGTTGGACGTCACTGGACCGAGTCGCCTGACATTCTGCGTCAAACCATCGCCGCCCACTATTCGGGAAAGCTCGGTTTCAACGCCCAAGTCAAAAGGCGGACCTACGATGGCACTCTTATTGACGCTCTTTTCTTCGCCGCCTTCGGCCCCGTGACGGGCGAGCCGAACATTAGCTTTGTCGGCCTGATTGACATCACGGATCGAATAAATGCGCAGGAGATGCTCGCGCGCCTCCAGGAAGAGATGGCCCACGCCGCTCGAATTTCGGTTCTGGGTGAACTCGCAGCTTCCATAGCCCACGAGGTCAGTCAGCCTCTCACCGCCATCCAGTCTAACACGGAAGCAAGCTTGTTATGGTTGCGCCGCCAACCTCCTGAGCTCGACGAAATCAAATTACTTGCGGAGCGAACCGTATCCGAAGTCGAACGCGCCGCAGGGATCATCGACCGCATTCGCTCTATGGCCGTCAGCAAAGGGATCGAATTCCAAGCTCTTTCTTTCAACTCGATTGTTAAAGAAGCAGTACTCTTTCTTCGCCATGAGCTTGAGGTCCATTCGGTGCAATCTAAGCTCCACCTGGCTTCTGATCTGCCCGAGGTCTTAGGCGATCGCATTCAACTTCAGCAAATCGTTGTAAATCTCTCCATGAACGCCATTCAGGCTATGGTTGGATCTAATTCGATCGGGCGGGGGTTGCGCATCTGTACGTTCCTCGAGAAAGCCGATGTTGTAATTGACGTAGAGGACACCGGGCCGGGAATCTCGCCGGAGATGCTTCCGCGGTTATTTCAAAGCTTCGTCACGAGCAAACCGAACGGAATGGGCATGGGACTTCCGATTTGTCGTTCCATCGTGGAGAATCATGGTGGGATCATCGAGGCTGGCAATCGTCTCGACGGCGGTGCCCGGTTTCGGGTGCGTTTGCCCGCTCACGCATCGCCACTGGCCACCTGAACTTTCCCCAACGGTTTGCGCGAACGCTGGCTCGCTGTTAGCGCGGCGATTCGATCGCGAATTAATGGTCTCGTAATCGCAAAGAGCACTCTGCTTGTTGAGTGCCGATCAATGGCAAGCTCAAAGCGAGTTCATCCTCAGGTATAGGTGGCTCAGTCGACAATCTGATGTTTCTAATAACCACGACATGCGAGCTTCGCATCACGTTAAGCAGAGACGTGATTTGAAGAACGGAGACTCGTCATGAAGAACGCTAAAGAACTAATGCTGGCCTACATCGAAGGTGCCGCCGAGGAATCTGGCGCACTGTTTTCCCAAAAAGGAACGTTGGGGCTTCCTTACCTTGCATCGATCGGAATGCCGCCGGTGCTCACAGGCCCCGAAGAAATCACAAAGTTTCTGAAATTCCTTCACGATCAGCTGTATCCCGGATTTTCGTTTGAGAAAGTGAAGGTGCATCTCGCGACGCCGGATCAGGTATTTGCCGAGTACCATATCCATCACAAATCCGGCATCACCGGAAAATACATCGAGCAGCAGTTCTTCGGGCACCTCGAAGCGATCGACGGCAAGATTAGCCGGCTTCGTGAAGCGATCGACGTGATTCTCGTCGCGGAGGCTATTTTTCCAAATGGCCTAGCCGACGTGCTCGCAAAAAAAAGCTGAACCAAGTTTCGCTGCCGGAGAAGACCATGACCCTCACCTACGATATGGCGCGAGCCTGCGTCGCCGCGGCAATGGCAAAAGCATTCGAGATCGGCATCGCCGCGACGATCGTGGTGCTCGACGGGGGCGGCCATGTGAAATCCCTCGCGCGAATGGATGGGGCCTGGCTCGGCTCGATCGACGTCGCGATGAAGAAAGCCAAGACGTCGGTGCTGTTCGAGATGGAGACGCAGGCCATCTGGGAATTCAGCAAGCCCGAAGCCCAGGCCCATGGTCTTGAGAGCACGAACGGCGGCCTGGTCACTTTTGCCGGCGGAATACCACTTAAGTCTTCGGGTGGAACTCTTTTGGGTGCGCTTGGTGTTTCAGGCGGTCAAGTCGCTCAGGACCTCGCGATCGCCGAAGCGGGCGTCGCGGCCTGTAACTTCTAATCAAGTCCTCAACTCATCACGCCCCCCTGGAGAGAAACATGAGCAAGACGATTTTGATAACGGGTGCTGGATCCGGACTGGGAGAGGGCGCTGCCCTTGGCCTTGCGCAAAAAGGCCATCACGTGATCGCCGCAGCGCATACTTGGCCGCAAGTCACGGCTCTGCGAGCCAAAGCCAAGGCGCTCGATCTTGCCCTTCGTGTTGAAAAGCTGGATTTGCTTGACGCTTACGACATCCATCACGCGAGTAGCTTCGACTTCGACATCCTCGTGAACAACGCCGGCATCGGCGAAGGCGGCCCGATTGCCGAGATTCCTGTGGAACTCGTGCGCCATAACTTCGAAGTCAATGTTTTCGCGCCACTCGCTTTTACCCAAATGGTCGTCAAGAAGTGGATCGATGCCGGTACAAGGGGCAAGGTCGTCTTCATTTCTTCGATGGGCAGTCTTTTTAGCCCGCCGGGATTTGCCGCTTATGCCGCGACCAAACACGCTATCGAAGCCATCGCTGAAGCGATGCAACCCGAACTCGCTCCTTTCGGCATCCAAGTGCAGACTGTCAATCCCGGCGCGTACCTGACAGGCTTCAACGAGGCGATGGCCGAAAACGCGTTTCGCTGGCTGGATGATGGCGTGAATTTCACCAAACGCGACACGATGCGCGAAATAGTCAACGGCCTCATCGGAAACGAGAAGGGCCGCCTTGATCCGCAGGAGATGATTGCAAAGATCGTTGACGTCGTCCCCGCACAACATGGTTTGTTTCGCAATATCCATCCGCCTTTCGTCGAGGAATATTTGAAGGGCCATCAGCTCGAAATGTTCACGCGAACGATCTGAACCGTCGAGGCTCTGAGCCGGTGGCTCGGCGGTGGGAGTCTCGCAAAAAGCCCGATTTAGCCGGATGGAGTCTGCGCGATGGCCTATGCACCCATTTTGACGGATGAACAGATCGCACGAATTCGCCCCTTCGGGACGCTCCGGTCGGTCGAGGTCGATGACATATTGTATGAGCCGGGCGACGAAACGCCGCCGGTGTTCATTGTCGTCAAGGGAAAAATAAAAATTGTCGCGGTCGTGGGCGGTGAGGACCGAGTCGTTACGACCTGGAATCCCGGCCAATTCTCCGGTGAGCTTTTGATGATTTCCGGCCGACGCTCCATTTACCGATGCCAAGTCGTCGAGGCGGGACAGTTGCTCGAACTCGGCGCTAAGGAACTTCGCGTCCTGATCGCAAGGGATGCAGAGTTGAGCGACATCTTCATGGGTGCGTTTCTCGACCGACGAGCGTCATTGCGCAGCGCGGGACACGGCAACGTCGTGGTCGTCGGCTCGATGACTTCGGCGAGTACCCTCGCTCTTCGTGAATTCCTCGGCCGGGACGGACACCCCTTCGCTTATTTTGACGTGGCCCATGATCCGGCCGCGGCCACGATTCTTGCCGGTTTCGGCGCCGACATCGGCGATGTCCCTCTGGTGATCTGCAACAACGCCAACGTTCTGCGGAATCCTTCCGTAAATGAATTGGCCGAGACGTTGGGGCTTAACCAAAATATCGACGATGCGGTGCGCGACGTCATCGTGGTCGGCGCAGGGCCGGCTGGTTTGGCCGCTGCCGTGTACGCAGCCTCGGAAGGGTTGAACGTGCTTGTTATCGAAAAGGCCGCGCCGGGAGGCCAGGCCGGTGCAAGTTCCAAGATTGAGAATTATCTCGGTTTTCCAACAGGGCTTTCGGGCCACGAGTTGGCCGCGCGAGCGATCGCGCAGTCCGAGAAATTTGGCGCACAAATCATGGTCGCGCGCGGCGTGACTCGACTGAAATGCGAAGATCGTCCCTACACGATTTTCCTCGATGATGGTCGCGAGTTCTCCGGAAGGTCCGTCGTGCTGGCGACCGGCGCTCAATACAACAAGCCAGATCTCGCAAATCTTGAAGCGTTCACCGGAAAGGGCATCTACTATAACGCCACCTACATGGAGGCGCAGGCCTGTTTTGGCGAACGCGTGATCGTCATCGGCGGCGGCAATTCCGCGGGGCAGGCCGCCGTGTTTCTCGCGCAGAACACGGCCGGCGTGCGGATGCTTGTGAGAGGGCCGAACCTGGCCGCGACGATGTCGCATTATCTTGTTCAGCGCATCGAGGAAAATCCAAACATCGAAGTGCGCTACCTTAGCGAGATTAGGGCGCTCATCGGTGACGATCATCTGGAGCAGGTCGCCTGGCAGGACAAGGCAACAGGCAATATGAGCACCGAGGCCATACGACACGTCTTCGTCATGACTGGTGCTTCACCCCAAACCCCCTGGTTGTCCGATTGCGTCGCGTTGGACGCGAAGGGATTTATTCTAACCGGCCATGATCTTCTCTTGGCGCGGTCTTCGTCGGCTTGGCCTCTTCAACGTCCGCCGCATATGCTGGAAACGAGCCTTCCAGGCGTCTTCGCCGTGGGCGACGCGCGGTCCGGCAACGTCAAGCGCGTCGCCGCGGCCGTTGGCGAGGGCTCAATCGTCGTGCATCTCGTGCATCAAATTATCGCTGAACTTGGACGGCCGGTCGCAGCCTAATTGGCGCTGGCCCACGTTTTCGAAAGATGGGCACGACCTTCTCAAGAACCATCCATCAGTATGGTTGCCAAATGCCCGAGCGCCGGTTCCTATCGTCGGACCGGCAGGCCTCTGCCGGTCCCTAACGAGGCCCGCGCATTGAGGACGGCTTGGTAAATCTGCTTCGTCGACACAATGAAGATCGTGGGTCGAGCAGGTCTGTCGGATTCAAGAAATGAAATGCAAAGCGTCCAGAACAGCGGGCTTTCCTAGATCTCACGCTCCTTATCTAGGACCACTAAGGTCTGAAGTAAGGTGCTGCGCATGAGCGAACGGGGAACGATTCATATTATCGACGACGATGAATCACTGCGCTTTTCCCTCCGGAGTCTATTTCGTGCCAGCGGCCTGCAAGCAAGCGACTATGCTTCCGTTGGCGATTTTCTAAAGGCTCCAATGCCGACGGGGCCGACTTGTCTTCTTCTGGACGTACGCTTGCCCGGCATGAACGGCCTCGACTTCCAGGCAAGACTGGCGGACCACGGAATACGGTCGCCGGTCGTCATTATGACAGGTCACGGCGATATTCCGATGTCGGTGCGTGGCATGAAGGCCGGTGCGGTAGATTTCCTAACCAAGCCGTTTCGAGAACAAGATATGCTGGATGCGGTCACGGCCGCGCTCGATCGAGATCGATCCCGTCTGTCGTTAGAGGCTGCGGATGCCGAGCTCAGGGAGCGCTACGCGACCCTCTCCCCGCGGGAGCAACAGGTCATGAGATTGGTCACAGCGGGCATGATGAATAAGCAGGTGGCCAACGCCCTCAAACTCAGCGAAGTCACCGTCAAGATTCATCGTGGCTCTGCGATGCATAAAATGGCCGCTCGCTCCCTCGCCGATCTCGTCAAAATGGCCGAAGCCCTCGGTCTATCTTAACGCTCAGTCGTCCGGCGACCTTTTATCGACCGGCACGACCGCAGGAGTCTGATGGGCCGTTCATGCGGGGTCTTTCGAAGTTGATTTGGATTTGCCCAAGGGCAGGGTGAAGCGGAAAACTGCGCCCGAACCATCGAGGCGGTTAGCCGCGATTAATTGTCCGCCGTGCGCCTCGATGATCGAGCGGCTTATCGGAAGACCGATACCGAGACCTCCGGGTTTCGTCGTGTAAAAGCTTTCAAATAGGCTTCCAGTCTTTTCAGGCGGAATCCCGCGACCACTGTCTTCAATCTCGATGCGCGCTTTGTTGTCATCCGTCGACGCAACTCGAATAACGAGCCTGCGATGCTGGATCTCGGGATCGCTCATCGCTTGAATCGCGTTGACAACAAGATTGACGACGACTTGTTGCAATTGAATGCGATCGGCGTTCACCGTCACGCTTTCCACTTCGAAATCGAGTTCCGTTTGGACGCGGTTCTTTTTGATTTCATGCTGCAGGAACGAGAGAGCTTCTTTGATCGCTTGAACAAGGGCGAGCGGCTCGCGGTCTGACGGAATCGGCGTCGCCATGGATCGGATGCGCGCGATAATTCCTGCTGCTCTCTGCGCGTCGGCAATCATGTGATCGATAAGTTGACGACACTCCGACAATTCGGGTTGCGGTCGGTTGAGCCAGCGCAGCGAAGCCTCGCCGGCGGCTGAAATCGAAGCGAGTGGTTGATTAACCTCATGTGCGATCGAGGCAGTCAATTCGCCTAACAAAGAGATGCGAGCGGCGTGGGCGAATTCCGATTGTACCCTATGCAACATCTCCTGTGCCTGAACGCGATCCGTGATATCGAAAAGGCAAGCGAGCCCTAATGCCTCGTTACTAAATCCTTCAGGGAAGTCCGTGACATAAAGAATGTTGCGGATACGGCCGTCTAGGGTTCTTATTTTGATTTCGCTTTCGAAGCGCAGCGCTCCTTCGTAGCGCGCTCTCATCGAGCGAACGAATACCTCGGGGGATTCCGACCAAAGTCGCGCCACCGATCCGTGTATTTCAGATGGATCGTGCGCGCCTAGCAACTGTAATGCCTGACGATTGGTCTCAACAATCTTGATCGAGTGCATTGCATCCCTGACAAATCCCGGATGCGCGTCTATATGGGCAGAAAAATCGCGAACGCCGCTGGCAGCCATCGTCCTAAAAACACCGGCGAGTTCGGTACGATCCAGCCGCACAAGCGGGATCGGTACAAACTGAAACAGGTATTTGTACTTATTTTCATTTTCCTCCAACGCTAGCCTCGCTTCTCGCTCGGTTTCCACAATTGTGATGGGCTCACCAGAAAAATTACGGGGCGCGAACGCTACGTCACGTCCGAGGCTATCTGTCCGCCATCCAAAGCGGTGCGCCTAGCCTCGCGCCCGTGATCGCGCCTTATTTAAATAGGGTATCAGGTTTTTCAGCACTCGACCTTCGATCGGCCAGACCGGGGGAGAAGAAGAAAGGCAAGCAGTGCTATCGCCAGGCCTGGAATGACGGCGATAATTATCAAATCCGCCCCGACACCCTCTTTGATCATCCAGCCGGTTATCATTGGCCCGATTACAGCACCAATGCGGCCCATCGTGGCGGAGTAGCCTAAGCCTGCGCCATGTATAGTTTTCGGATAGAAGCCCACGGCGCTTACGTAGAGGAGTAGCTGAGCGCCAAAATTCGAGAGCCCGGTAACAAAAGACGATAACAACAAAATCTGAAAAGACGCAGCGTGGGCGAGCGAGACAAGAGCTAATGCAAGTATAGTATAGAGGAGAACCGCGAGGGTTTTGCCGCGACTCTCTCGAATTAAGAAGCCAATCAGTAGAATGCCTAAGAAGCCGCCGGAAGTCAGAAGCGTTCCCGCCATCACGCCCTGAGATCTGACGAAGCCTTGCCTAACAACGAGGATTGGCAGCCAATTCAACAAGACGTACAGAACAAGGAGGGTGAAGAAAAAAGCTACGCCAAGTAGCGCAGTCGGTACCGCCCGTCCGTCGCCGAATAGAGCTTGTCGAAGAGGCAGGGTGGGAGCGACTGGCGCTTTTATCCCGGCGTCGTGACTCGCTCCAAGTCGAAGAACGACCATCGTCGCTCCAGCTAACAGGAGTGGCCCAGCTCCGCCAAAATAAAATACAAGGCGCCAATTCTCGAGGCCAAGCGCCAGCAGCGTTAGCCACCCTAACAACGCGCCGCCTAGCGGAAAGCCGCAATACATGAGGGCCGTTGCAATGCCTTGTCTACCAGGACTCACGTTCGCGCTTATAGCAATGAGCGTAGGTATTGCTCCTCCCAACCCCAAACCAACGAAAAAACGAACAAGAACGAGTAATGGGAAGATGCTGCAAAACGGGGTGGCCAACGAAAAGATACCGAGCACAGTCATGGAAAAAAGCAGTATCCGGGCATGACCGACATAATCTGCAAGCCGGCCGCCGACGGCCCCGCCAACCACCAGGCCGGCGAGGCTTGCGCTAGCTGCGAGCCCGAATTGAGCGGGATCGATACCGAAGGCTGGCATAAGCTGGGGCCCGGCGAAGCCCATCGACTGGATATCTACTCCTTCGAAGGTTGCTGCTCCAAAGCACAATGCAAGGATTGCGATAGAGCGTGGGTTTTCTGGGTCGGACTGGGGTTTCAACTTCTGAACTCTTAACGCGGTAAACCGACGACAATAGAAAAGTTACTGCGCATGTCGAAATGTCTGCGAAGACTGCGGTTAGTGCAACACTGTTTACGATCAAATCCGTTACGAGGGACCATCTCAAGCGTCATCGGCTGCTGGTAGGCTAATGTGATGGCTGACCTATCAGATCCGGCGTCGCGCGGACCGGGACAAGTCGGAAACAACTATCCAAAATCCGCGCGAGAACAGTGGGTTCGGGTGGCGAGTTGGGAGCTCGCGCTGCTTTTATTCTAGACGCGACTTGCCAGGAAATCGTACTTTTATAGTAAGTCGGTTCGACACGTTTGCTCGCATAATGACGATTACGGAATTGCTGCGGCAGGACAGGTGATTGCATCTACGATGGGCAGCCGACAAATAAGACAACGTGAGTGTTTCCAATTTTTAAAGTCCGACAAATTGATCGAACGCGCCGAGCTTCTGCGTTGCTGATATTTTACTCAATGCTTGTTCAATAATTATCGTTGCACTGAGAATTATCAGTGGGGCATGCTGAAAGCGGCGGGCGTCGAGTTGCGGTGGCAAATAATTGTTTTGATCTCCCTTTAACTGGTTTTGGCAAGGGAGATGGAGATAAAGAAACGCGATCGTATATTCGTATATCGCCTCTTCGGTTATCCAATGGATTTGATGGGAATGGCTTAGTTGAGAGTCTTCAAAAAAAATGTCCTAACTGCTTGGGCTTTCCTAGCAATTGTTACGGCGAGCCAAAGTGTCAATGCGCAGGAATGGCCTAGCCGAACCGTCAAGGTTGTAGTGCCCTACGGCGCGGGCGGCGTAACAGATACAATGGCGCGCGTTACTGCCCACCAGCTCGAAAGCACTTTGCACCAAAGTTTTGTCGTGGAGGATAAGCCAGGCGCAGGAGGGGCGATCGGCGTGGATTATGCCGTTCATTCTCCGCAAGATGGATACACAATACTCTTTGTCGGGAGTACGTTATTTACGGTCCTGCCGCTCATGCGGGACGTGTCCTATATGCCGCTAAAAGATCTCGTGCCGGTTAGTGTTACCGGCACGAATGGTATGGTCTTGGTCGTGGCTAAAGACTCTCCATACTCATCGCTTTCGCAGTTTATCGAGTATGCGCGATCTCATCCTGGAAAAATTAGTTATTCGAGCGGCGGCCCAGGTGGCAATAATCATCTGGCGGCTGCCTATCTGGCAGGGGTAGAAAAGCTTGACATGGTGCACGTGCCCTTCACTGGAGGGCAGGGCGCATTGGAAGCGCTCCTGTCTGGATCGGTGGACATGCATTTCGGAAATTCGTCTGATCTTATTGAGCCCGTGAAAAGCGGTAGCGTCAGGGCACTGGCGGTTTCAACGCTGCAACGCATGCCCCAACTTCCAAACGTTCCAACCGTTGCCGAAACTATCCCGGGCTTCGAATATATCGGATGGAATGGCTACGCGGTTACAGGAGGTGTCCCTAGTGAGGTGAGGGGCCGGTTGGCCAAAGCTCTTCAAGAAATTTCGGGTAATCGAGATGTCCTCACCACTTTCGGGAGTCTGGGCATTGAGTCAGTTGCGACCTCTCCCGAACAAGCTGTCGAAGTTATTAAAAAGGATATGGCTTTGTATGGGCAGATCGTCGATATGGCGGGTGTGCGACGAACGGATAAGTAAGTCTGGCGTCTTGCTCCGAGCGATCGCTTGGACGACAGCGTCGAGGGATTTCCTGCCCGCCGGCGGAAAAAGAATGCAATCCCTTCTGTCAGTTCGGTACGTAGACCCAAAGATCAACTTGTACCCGAGCACCGGGGATAGGGAGCCAGGCGACCTCGATTGGTGAAAGAGGAAGCGGGGCTTCGTTCATGGCCTCATCCCATACTTCTATCGCGGCCGGCAAATCGGCTAAATCTGTATGGAATTGCTGAATCCGAACCGCGTTGCGCAATGTAGTCCCGGCCGCGCGGCAGATTGCGTCCGCCTGTTCAATGATCGCGCGAAGTTCTGCCTTGATCGGGATTCCATAGAATGGCTGTCGTTCGTCGATCCGCGCCTCATCTACAAGTCGTCCATTCTTCAATCCGAACAATCCCGACAGCAACAGAAGGTCACCGCATTTAATCGCTGACACGTAACCATCGAAAGCTGGATCTTCGGGCCCCTTAATAACCTCGCGCTTGGTGTCTCCTCCGAGCGCAAGCGAAATGGTGTTAATTTCGATTCGCAGCGCATTGATACCGAAGCCAGGGCTGGCTGTTGGAATAATGGTAGTGGCAGGAGGGTGACCTCCGAAGAAAGACAGCCAGGTTTCGTTGAAACCAGGGACATCTTCGCGATCGCTCAAGTAGACCTGCGCTTTAACGACGCCGCTGAGATCTGCCCCGGCTCCTTGCAGGCAGGGCCTTAGCTTTCGCGTCACGATAAAATCTGTTTCAAGCTTGATCGGCCATTGCCGCCACGGCGAGCGCGGATGGCGGACTTGAGGATCTAAAGGGCCTTCACCATCCTTTAAAGCTTCGCCAGTCTGTCCGGGAACAAAGCGAAAGTCGCCTGCACTGAGCGCCGGGCTGTAGCCGGAGACAGGGGAGATGTCGTAGCTCGGTTTAAATGTCTCATGCTTCACGGAGAGGCCCGTACCCGGCACGGCGGCGATTAGCTGGATTTCGATCGTCTGATTGGAACGCGAAAACTTCCGGTGCAAGTTAGAAGTAGAGGGCGGAATCTGCGAACCGAATACCTCGTGACGCACCTCGTGATAAGGATGCATCGCTCGCTCGGTCGTATAATACTGATCTACTCGTACAGCATCCGTGATCTCGGCTCCGACTTCGGCTAGCACCTCTTTAATATTCCGGTATATCAACCGGGCTTCCCGTTTGTATTGGCTTTCGCCGTTTAGCGGATGCTCGGCACGCACGACCGCCGGTGCAATACCGCTTACGTAGTCCGTCCCTGCCTGTCCTGTGGCGAAGACCCATCTTCCAGCGCGAATTCCACGAGCCAAACGCGCGTTGGTATGCGGGATGGGAACCGGGAGTAAGGAGTCGACGCGTGCGCCATCCGACGGGCTCGCACCCGGACTTCGAGTTGCGTTTAGAGGTGCCGTTTTGGTCATGAAATCTTATTTCCGACGCCAAAAAGCGCCGCCCTCCGCATGATGGTGCTGTTAGAGAAATCTCAGCGATAGAATGATGTTGGTTGATCGATTGTCTACTACGACGGAAGTTCCGCTCTAGCAAGATTGCTTTCTTTGGCAGTTCGTTGAGTAGTGCCTTGGCAGCCCTTAAATCTGCAAAATCGAAACCTTCGGCGAAAGATCCATAGAGCGGCCTAGCAGGCCTCGCGCCTCGGATACGCGCGAATCTGTCTGCATGAGACGCGCTGCACGGTTTCGGTCCTGCGGAGCGCGAATGGTCGAGGTGATCTAAGAATGTCACTCTGGTTTTGTTACGACAATGTACTTTCCGAGCAAGTGCATCGGCATCTTGATCACATAATATCGATTACGGAACGACTACAGTTGGTCGGATTGCAAGAAGCGATAATGCTATTTGGCGCGAGTTCCTGGACAAACAGACCTCGCGCCCAAGCTTGGCCTAAGTTGACAAGCGTCAGTAGTCCCAGAACGCTGGCACCCAGCGGAAGGCTTCGCCGGCAACGGCCACCCGACCGACGGACGGGAATGGTAGATGAGTGGCGACCAACTGTTCGCCGGTCGCTGCCAGTTCCCGCAAAAGATTGATCCGAACGCGGGCTGCCTCTTCGGGATCGTGTTCGAAGCCGTTGTGCCAGCCGGGCTGTTCGAATCCGACCGCGAACACGGCGTCGCCGGCGAATGTCAGCCGATCGCCTTTGGACGACAAGCGAATTACGCTGTGCCCGGGAGTATGGCCGCCGGTACGCTGGACAGTCACTCCCGGCGCCACCTCATGCTGCTCTTCGAATATTTGGAGAGTGCTCCCGTATTCTTTTATAAACCGCTTCGCCGCGGACCGAAGCGCATCTGGAAATCCCTCGGGCATGGCGGTGCGGGAGAAATCGGGCGACTGCCAGAATTTGACCTCCGCGGCCGCTACGTGAATCCGCAGGTCCTTTCGCAGTCGTTCCTTAACCCCGTCGACGAGCAGCCCGCCAACATGATCCATGTGCATGTGGGTAAGCACAATATCGGTCACGGAGGAGAGGTCAATGCCTGCAGACTCTAGTCGTCGGACCAATTGGCCAGCCCGCGGCAGGTGCAAGTCCGGATCCAGTCCGAGTCCGGCGTCGACGAGTATGGTTTGCTCGCCGCTGCGCATTAAGACCGCGTTCAGGGCCCAATCGAACGCGTCGCGCGGCAGGAACATGTCGTCGAGCCAGGCTGCTCGGACTGCCGGCTCGGCGTTATGTGCCAACATGGAGGTTGGGAGCGGCAGCACCCCATCACTGATTACTAGGACCTGGATCTCGCCGACCTGCACGGCGTAGCGTGATGGAACCAATTCGTCAGGCTTTGATCTAATCGCGTTGGTGTCCCGGCTCTTGTTTGTCTCTTGTCGAGTGCTGCGGATCATCTGATTCATATTCGAGAATTCCTTTGGTGATGTTGGCGTTGATCGCGGGTTTCTTGCGTGAGAAGGTCAGTCCGTGCGGGGGGTTAAAGGTCGGTGACACGTTCCGGGTCGGCCGACGCGAGCGCGGCGGCACGTTCAGCCTTCGGCGGATAAATCCAGACGGTGTTGATCTCTTGTTTGGTCTTCTTCGCCTGCTCACCCACCATCTCGACCTTCCGGTCCCAGCCTCGCGTGAAGAGTGCACCCGCATCTCCAAGGTCGAGACAAGTGACGTATGCCTTCTGGTGATATGGCTTGGTGGGAACGCCCAGCAGCTCTGCGGCGGCGTTGTTGCCGGCAAAGGCGCCCATGCGCGTCGCGTGTTGGCACGACATCAGGGCGTAATTGCCGATATTGTCGCTCGCCGCTTTCGCTGCGTCGCCAGTCGCAAACACGCCGGCTAGTGAAGGGATGCGAAGGTCTTGGTCGACGATAAGCCGGCCCAAGCCATCCCGCTCGGCCGGAAACCGCGCTGTCAGTGGGGAGGCGCGCATGCCGGCCGCCCAAACCACGGTCTCGCTCTCGATGCGTTCGCCGTTAGAAAGACTGACGCCGGCTTTATCTACCGAGGTTACACCGGCGCCAAGCCTGACTTCCAACCCTTGCTTGCGTAGCGCTTCTTCAACGACGGGACGAGCGCTTGAGCCGAGGTCTGGCACAACCACATTGTTCCGTTCAATGATAACTACGCGAGGCTTGGCAGTTACACCGAGAATTGCGCGCAGTCGCGCCGGCATTTCTGTCGCGACTTCGATACCGGTGAAACCCGCCCCGGCGACAACGACTGTGTCGCGCGCTTTCGATGCGGGCCGGTGCGCTAAGCTTTGTAAGTGCTTGTCGAGCGTTACTGCGTCGTCAAGCTGGTCGACGCCGAAGCTAAATTGAGCCAAGCCGGGGATGTTTGGCCGGAACAGCCTGCTGCCGCAGGCTACGACCAAGCGGTCATAAGAAAGGCTTTGTGTCCGACCACTGGCATCGACGATTTCTAGAGCGCGGAGCGCTGTGTCGACCTTTTCGACGCTTCCCTGCACATAAGTGACGTCGATTGCCCTGAGCACGTCTTGCAAGGGTGCTGTTAGGGTCTCCGGCATCGGCTCATAGAGCCGAGGGCGAACAACCAGAGTCGGCTGCGGTGCGACGAGTGCGATTTCGAGTTTGTTCGATGTAACTCCTTCGCTTTCGCGCAGGCGTGCCGCTGATAGTGCGGCATACATGCCGGCAAAGCCGGCGCCGACGATGACGATTCTCATGGGACTACTCCTGGAACTTGAGGGTTATGCTTGCCGTGGCGGCCTAATTGGGCTGCTAATTTTCGACGATGAACGAAACGAGTGCTGCGTTCACGACGTTCGGATGCGTCGCGCACATGCCGTGCGGCAGCCCTTTGTAAGTTTTTAGCTTGCTGTTCTTGAGAAGCTTCGCTGACTTCATTGCGGAGTCGGCGATGGGCACGATCTGATCATCTTCGCCGTGGAGGACGAGCGTCGGCACATCGATGCTTTTCAGGTCTTCGGTGAAATCGGTCTCGGAGAAGGCCTTGATACTGTCGTATTGCGCCTTCGCGGTGCCCATCATGCCTTGACGCCACCAGTTCCAGATAAGTGCTTGCGACGGCGTGTTGCCGGAGCGGTTGAAGCCGTAAAACGGCCCGCTCGCAAATTCGATGTAGAACTGCGATCTGTTGTTAGCGAGCTGTTCGCGCAAGACATCGAAGACCTCGATGGGTAACCCTTCGGGGTTTGCGGGCGTCTTTAGCATCAGCGGCGGTACAGCGCCGATTAGCACGAGTTTCGCCACGCGATCTCTGCCATGACGCGCTACATAACGCGCGGCTTCGCCGCCACCCGTGGAGTGGCCAACATGGATGGCATTGCGAAGATCGAGATGTTGGGCGATGGCGGCAAGATCGGCCGCGTAACGATCCATGTCATGACCGTCACCGACCTGGGTCGAGCGACCGTGGCCACGCCGATCGTGAGCGATAACGCGATAGCCCTTGCCGACGAAATAGAGCATCTGGTTGTCCCACTCATCGGAACTCAGCGGCCACCCGTGATGAAAGACGATCGGCTGAGCACTTTTAGGTCCCCAGTCCTTGAAGAAAATCTCAGTGCCGTCTTCCGTGCCAATGCTCGTCATGGGATCAATCCTTTGAACAGAAAGTGCCGCGCGATCGGTTTCCCCGCCTGCGGCAGACGAAAGCCGGACGGTTGCTGAAGCTCCAGAGACGAGGGCAGTCGCAAGCAAACTTCGCCGCGACGCACCTTGAGTTGCGCTATCAGAGTTATTCCCAGTCATTCCTTGTCCTCGGTTGCGTCGAACACGCTTGATCGTGTCCGTGCATATGCGCGTTCGAACGCGCCCGAGATATTGTTCGGTGGGCTGGTTTCCGCTGGCCGATAGGTGAGTGGAACTAAACTCGGGGGTAGGCTCGCCATCGGCATCTATGGATTTCCATAGGATGCCGAGCTATCGCGAAGGCGTTATTTTGTGGAATTAGGTGGCGAAATCAGACCGACGGGCTGAGCTAGATTTACGGTCGTCACGTGAGTGCGGGTGCTCAATCGACAGGAGTGGCCAATGGCGACAATATCGGTGACATGCACGGATGAAAAAGCAGCTCTGGTCGTCCTGCGTAACCGCGAGCGCGAGCTCTCGTATCTTGTAGACATGGTGCCGAGCCACATCTGGCGCCTGACTCCTGCCGGAGAACCGATTTTTTTCAACAGGCGTATGATCGAGTTTCTGGGCATGGATGCCGCGGATTTTGACAAGCCCGGCACGAGCCGGCTTGAGTCGATTGCCGAAATCGCCGTCCACCCGGACGATGCAAAACAATTCAACGACGTCCTTAGCGGCTGTCTCGTCAGCGGCGAAAACTTCGCGATGAGATATCGGCTGCGGCGCAGTGACGGGGTCTATCGTTGGATGTCGAGCCGCGCAGAGCCGGTGCGAGACGAAAACGGCCGCATCTCGCAGTGGTACGGCCTTTGTCACGACATCGAAGATCAGATGTGCGCCGACGAGCTTATGCGACGAAACGAGCGGCAATTGCGGCAGCTTATCGATGCCGTTCCGGCTCTGATCTGGAGCACGACGCCTGATGGAAGGCCGACTTATCTTAACAAGCGCTACACAGAAGTGACCGGCGCCACTCTCGATGACCTTATGGGGCCCGACGGATCACCAGCTCCCCTGGCCGTTGCTCATCCGGAAGACAGGCCCGCGGCGGCAGGTCTGCGCGCCCGTGCATTCGAAACGGGCGGGCCTTACGCGGTGCGCTATCGCCAACTTCGTCGTGACGGCTCGTATCACTGGACCGATACCCGCGCGTTGCCGCTACGGAACGACGCCGGCGCTATACTGCAATGGTACGGCGTGAGCGTCGACATCGATGACTTGGTGAAAGCCCAAGAGGCGTTACAGCAAAGCGAACAGCGGCTTCAGCAATTGGTTGAGACGCTGCCTGCGATGATCTATTGCGCCACGCCGGACGGCGAGCCGATCTATCGCAGTCAACAGCTTCGGGAATTCCTCGGCATCAACCTGGAAGACTTGGGTGAACCAGGAGCGTCGGGTTTGGGTAGTACGCTCGAAGCCGTGATTCATCCTGACGACCTGACGGCCGTCAAGCAAAGATATTCTCATTCCTTGGCGACCGGAGAGCCTTATGCACAGAGGCATCGTCTACGACGCTTCGATGGGCAGTACCGCTGGGTCGAGACCCGAGCGGCGACGATGCGTAATAGCGATGATCAAATTGTGCAATGGAACGGCATTTGCCTCGACATTGAAGATGAAGTTAGAGCTCAAGAAAAGCTACGCTCTGCCCAAGAAAGCCTTGCGCGCGCGAGCCAGGCCGCAAGCCTCGCTGAGCTTTCGGCGTCGATCGCACATGAGGTCAATCAGCCGCTCGCGGCAGTCGTTGCTAATTCGCACGCGTGCTATCGGTGGCTGTCGATAGAGCCGGCAAATCTCCAACGCGCGAAGACCACAGTTGAGCGGATAATAAGAGATGCCAATTCGGCGGCAGAGGTGGTCAGCCGCATTCGCGCACTGTTCAAACAGACCGTGGAGCCAAGAATGACCACGACGATCTCGAGCGTCATTGCCGAGGCGCGTAACCTCATGACTGACGAAGCGTCACGGCGCCGCATGCGTTTGGAAATTGATGTTGACGGCGAGTTGCCGCCGGTCGCCTTCGACCGCGTCCAAGTGCAACAGGTCTTGATCAATCTCATCCGCAACGGGATGGATGCGATGGAGACCGTTACGGGCGACCGCGTCGTCGGTTTGCGGGCGCGACGGGTCAAGGACGTTATCGAGACAGAAATCAGCGATTTCGGTCAGGGTGTCACAAGCCCCGACAAGATATTCGACCCGTTCTTCACCACAAAGAGGAATGGCATGGGTATGGGACTCGCGATTTGCCGTTCGATTGTCGAGTCCCACGGCGGACGTCTGTGGGCCCAGAATCGACCGCAGGGGGCGACGTTCATCTTCACGCTGCCGATCGAAGCGAAAACGAAATGACCGACGATCATATTGTCTTCATCGTCGATGACGATATCCGGCTCCGTGAAGCTCTGACAGAGTTGCTGGAGGCGCACGGCATGCGTGCAACAGCCTATGGCTCGGCTAATGAGTATATGCAGGCCGAAAAGCCAGATTTGCCCGCGAGCCTTGTCCTCGATGTAGAACTGCCGGATATCAACGGTCTTGATTTGCAGAAGCAGTTCGCCGACGGAGATCACCCACCAATCATCTTCATCACCGGGCATGGAGACATCCCATCTTCGGTGCGCGCAATCAAAGACGGTGCAGTAGATTTCCTCACCAAGCCGTTTAGCGAGAGCGACTTGATAGAAGCGGTGAGGGTCGGATTAGCGCAAGATCGGCGAGGGCGCTCTGAGCGTGCTGGAATGAAACGGCTTCGCGACCGCCACTCTACGCTGACTCCGCGCGAGCGAGAGGTGTTGCCCTTGGTGGTCAGCGGGCTTCTCAACAAGCAGGCGGCTGCAGAATTGGGAATCAGTGAGGTTACGCTGCAACTCCACCGAAGAAACGTGATGCAGAAGATGGCTGCTGACTCTCTTGCCGATCTCGTGCGAATGGCGGAGAAGCTTCAGATCCAGGTCACCCATTCTCGTCGGATAGAAGGCGAGGAGTGACTCGTGTTCAAAAGGAGCCCTGTGATTGCAATTGTTGACGATGATCCGCGTGTGTTGGAGTCGTTGGAGAATTTATTGGAGTCGTCAGGCTATAATGTTCGGACATTTTCGTCCGCGAGCGCTCTCTTAGACGCCGGCTTGGCTGACATCGATAGTCTCATCACCGACATCGGCATGCCGGGCATGGACGGCTTTCAGCTTCATGATCTGGTCAAGAAGACGCAGCCGGAACTGCCGATATTTCTGATTACGGGCCGTCATGAGATCTGCGACCAGGAAAGGGCAAGTGCGAGTAACATCAGCGGTTTCTTCCGCAAGCCTTTTGACGGACCGGCTTTGCTTACAGCGGTCGACGGCGCTGTACGAGGTCGCAGGTAGTCAATTCATTGACCCAGTTGAGGTCGGAGGCTTCATATGGACAAAAGGCACGCTGATTTGGACCAACCACTTGTTCTCGTCGTCGACGACGATGAATCGGTTCAGTCTTCCATCAAAAACCTTTTAGAGTCTGTAGGATTAGAGTCTGCCGGGTTTGGCACAGTACAGCAGTTGTTGGACTCGGAACTCTACGAGCGGCCTGGATGCATGGTCCTGGATGTGCGTTTGCCGGGCCTAAGCGGACTCGATTTTCAACGAAACTTGAATTCAGGCGCCAAGAAAAAGCCGATCATTTTTCTCACGGGCCATGCCGATATTTCGATGACTGTGCAGGCTATGAAGGCAGGCGCGATAGATTTCCTCACCAAGCCCTTCCGCGAACAAAATCTGCTTGATGCGGTCAAAATTGCATTCGAACAAGACGTGGCACAGCGAGCGGCGGCGGCAATCGTTGGGCGCGAAATAAGCCTATTCGAAGCCCTCACGTCACGGGAACGTCAGGTGTTGAGAGAAATCGCCAACGGCCGTCTTAACAAGCAGATTGCCTTCGACCTTGGTATCAGCCAGGTCACCGTAAAGCTGCATCGCGGTAACATCATGCGGAAAATGCAAGCCGCGTCAGTCGGTGCTTTAATACGTTCGTGGGAAATCCTGCCGACGAAAATTCGTGAACGGCTGAGCATCGTTGCATGATCGCTACTCCATTCTGATCTGAGCACTAATGCGTTGTGGCGGCTCACCGCTCGCGAATCGCATAATATCAATTAAGGAACACGCAACCCGCCATTTCGAGGCAAGCTGACACCAACGTTCATTGGGGCTTAGTCGGTTGTGTGCCGTGTTTTCTTGCCCGCCATAGACCGTTTCTGAGAGGTTTTCGGGGCGGCGACAGTGTTTGACCGTTCGAACGACAACAAAAGTTTTGAAAGCGTCGCGGTCAGCTGCATTCTTTCGCTCTTCGACAACACGCTCATTATGCCATTCAGAGACGCGAATTGGTGCGCAATCGCCTCGTCCGCGAGCCCCTTGCCGCGCCTTGTAAGACGAATGATGTAACTTCTCCTGTCGTTCTTGTCGGCGCGTCGCTCAATAAGGCCCATGGCCTCGACCCGATCAATGCGGTTTGTAATAGCGCCGAACGTCAGCAGCGATTGGTCGCGAATGTCAGTTGGCCGCAATTCGTAGGGCGCGCCGGCCCGACGTAGCGTGACAATAAGGCTGAACGCCTCCCAAGTAAGATCGAATTTCTTCAACCATTCCTCGGCTCGCCGTTGAAAATACGCTGACAGTCTCGTGATGCGCCCCTGTATCCCGACAGGGGCGGGGTCCAGATCTGGGCGCGCGACTTGCCATTCGCTTAAAAGCCGGGCGACA
The DNA here is from genome assembly GCA_036271715.1 of Xanthobacteraceae bacterium. Taxonomy (GTDB): domain Bacteria; phylum Pseudomonadota; class Alphaproteobacteria; order Rhizobiales; family Xanthobacteraceae; genus BOG-931. The sequence goes on along the minus strand of DATBAD010000062.1, from coordinate 48,109 downwards.
GAGTCGTGCATATTTTCTGGCATGACGATGCCCCTTTTTGCTGCAACAGATCGTGCGGAGTCGCTTGACTCTAGCGATGCGGCACTTTTAAATACTACAACATTGAATAATTCAACGTAAAACAAAAAGCGTTGTCAGTTTTTTCTGAAAGCTCGAAGAGCGATCGCCGAGACATGGATATCTATGTAGAAGATCTGGTGCAGGTATGGGCGGACCGGGGAGAAGGCGTTCGCGCCCTCGACGGCATTACCCATCACTTTCCGTCGGGAAAACTCATTTGTCTTCTGGGGCCAAGCGGATGCGGCAAGAGCACTTTGGTCCAAATTATCGGGGGAATAGAAAAAGCCACCGCCGGTTCGGTCAGGGTCGTAGCTCCTGGCGGATCGGAGCAAGATAGCGCGCCCCCGGGCGCGCGCTCCGTCATGATGTGGCAGGGGTTGAATCTGTTTCCGTGGCGAAACGTCATCGACAATGTCGCGTTCGGGCTGGAGATGGCGGGTATGTCGCGGCAAGTGCGTTACGCCCGTGCCCGGGAGTTGATCGCCACTGTCGGACTCAGAAATTTCGAATGCAGGGAATGCAGTCATCTTTCTGGCGGAATGAAACAACGCGTCGCGCTGGCGCGCGCGCTAATTATGGATCAGCCGATCCTTCTGATGGACGAGCCCTTCGCGGCGCTCGACGCACAGACAAAGATTGTGATGCAGGAGGAGCTGACGCGAATTTTTGTAAAGATGCGCAAGACTATCTTATTCGTGACTCACGCTATCGATGAGGCGATTCTCCTCGGTGACGAAGTGGTGGTGATGACGGCGCGGCCCGGCCGCATCAAGGAGGTCATTAAGATCGATCTACCCCGGCCCCGATCGCAAGAGATGATCAGTTCGCCCGAGTTCGGAGCTTTGTATGACCGAATTCTTCATCTCATTCGGGAAGAAGTGCTGGACGCGATGCGGCAGCAAGACGAGGCTTTCGTGCAATGAGCGGCACGGCAGGCACCTCGGGTAGCGGAGATCCTCTTTGGCTTAAGTTTCTTCCATCCGCGTCGATTATCCTGCTCCTTTGCATCTGGGAGATCGCAGTCCGCGTCGGCCATGTCGCTCCTATCATCCTCCCGGCGCCGAGCGCGATCGTGAGCTATCTCGTAGCCATGATTTTTGACGGAACGCTGCCGTATCACCTCGGCATCACGTTCATGCGTATCCTTGCGGGCTTTCTGGTGTCCGGTGTGCTCGGCATTCTCCTGGGTGTTTTTATGGGCATGTCGCGCATCGTTGCGCGCGTGCTCGACCCATGGATCGCCGCGCTTTATCCCTTGCCAAAAATTTCGTTGATTCCTCTTCTCATCATCTGGTTGGGAACAGGCGAAGCCTACATTCTGACCATCAGCGCGATCACAGCTTTCTTTCCTGTCGTCATCAGTACCTTTGCCGGCATCCGGCAGACCGACCAAGGGCTGATACGCGCGGCGCGCGATCTCGGTGCTAATGAACGGCAGTTGCAAATAAAAGTCGTCGTTCCCGCCGCGATGCCGAGTATCTTTTCAGGGCTAGAGCTCGGAATGGGCGTGACCATTATTTTGGTCGTCGCCGCGGAGATGATCGGTGGCTCAAATCAAAGTGGAATGGGTTTTCTGCTTATCCGTTTCGGGCAAGTGATGGAAACGGAAAAGCTCTTTGCGGCGCTCATTGCGCTGGCTGTCTTCGGCGGCGTCGTCATGAAAACGCAGAAGCGGATCGAGCATTGGGTCGCTCCCTGGGCAGCGGGAAATATGTGAGGGCAGCATGTCGCGTACACTGATCAAGAATGGCTACGTCGTAACGGTCAACACTAGGCGCGATGTTTTTTCCGGAGGTGCCGTGGTTGTCGAAAACGGCCGGATTGTCGAAGTTCGTTCGACAGCGGCCGGCATCTCTGAGCGAGAATTCGATGAGGTCATCGACGCATCCGGCTGTCTCGTCATGCCGGGTCTGATCAATATGCATCAGCACCACTGGTACTGCCTCTTCAAAGGCATTGCCGACGGTTTGCTTTTGGAAGACTGGATTTCGGACCTAGTGTTCCCGCTTGTTGCCAATTTATCGACCGACGCGATGCAGGCCTCTAGCTACCAGTGCGGCGGTGAAATGCTGGCGACGGGAACGACTTGCTCTTTTAATCACTCCGTTACGGTCACGACGCCCGAAATTGTTCGCGCGATCATCGAACCACAGGCCGAATTGGGTATCAGGCAGATCTTCGGCAGAGAACTGCGTTGCCGCAATCCTCGCTTTGCCGCTCATCCTTTGTCTTTGGATGAAGCGTTGGCGTCGGTCGAAGAGGACGTTTCCAAGTGGAACGGTGCGCATAACGGCCTCGTTCACATGGGAATGATCATCGAGGCGAATGCGCATTGGACCACGTCGGGTATGAGCACCGAGGAGCTTATCCAACGTGGCCACGCTTTAGCGCGCAAGCTCGGTATCAAGATCAGTAGTCATATCTCCGGCGGCACATTTTCCCTCGAAAAAGGTCTGCTGAAGCATTTGCGTGAGACCGGAAGGACCGACGTTCGCTATCTTATGCAGTTGGGAGTTCTGGATGCACATTGGATCCTCGCACATTGTGTGCACTGCACGGAACTCGATCTTGAACAGATGGCACATGTCGGAGCATCGATGGTCTATACGCCGACGAGCGAGGCAATTCGCGGTGCGGGAATTGGCCCGGTCGCCAACGCCAACGACCTCGGTATCGTAACCGCATTGGGCACCGATGGCCCGATGGTCGATTATTCGGACGATATGTTCGAGCAGATAAAGGCTTGCGTCCTGTTCCAGCATCAGCGTCATCTCGATCCGACCCGGATGCCGATCGAGCGTGCCGTAGAAATGGCTACCCTCGGCGGCGCCCGCGCGGCCGGGCTCGAATCCGAGATCGGCTCGCTCGATGTCGGCAAATGCGCCGACATTGCGATTTTCGATATGCGCAAGCGACACGTCGGCGTTATGCAGCGGCCGCTGTCGGCATTCATAGGAGCGGGCAAGGGGTCTGACGCCAAGATCGTGATGGTCAATGGCGACGTCGTATACCGCGACGGAGAATTCACCCGTGGTCCGGATATGCGAGAGGTTCTCCGAGATTGCGAGAAACTCGGAGCCCAGATCGTACAGAAAGCCGGTTTGTCGGCACGGCTCGCACCGCCTTGGGATAAGGGTGGAGATGTATCACTCCGGCACGCGAGCTAAGCGCATTCCGGTTTGGCGATCAGCAAATTTATCAGCGGAGAAAACGATGAAATCGATGACGGCGGCCATTGCGGCTCTAGCGATGCTGGCGGGGAGCTTTAGTCAGGCGAGAGCCGACGATGTTCTGCGTATTGGAGAAGGTCCTTTCATCACAGGCGGCGGTTTTCTCGTCGCCAATGAGAAAGGTTACTTCAAGAAGCTCGGCATTCAGATCGAGCCGAAGATGTTTATTGACGGACAGCAGGCTGTGCCGTCGCTCATCGCCGGTGAACTCGACATGACGTTCATGACCGCGAATGCGAGCCTATTTAACAGTGTAGCGCGCGGTGCCCCACTCGTCGTCATTCTCGATCGCGGAGATAACAAGCCCGGTCGCGGTTACACCGTGGTCAATGTTAGTAATCAGATGGCGGACAGCGGCATCAAGACGATCGCCGACCTGGCCAAGTTGAAGGGAAAGAAGATCGGCGTTAGTGGAACAGGAAGTATTAATCAGTACACGACATCGCTTGCGCTTCAGAAGGCAGGGCTCGATCCTCGAAAAGACGTCCAGTGGATCTTCAACGTACCGCAGCCTGACCTGATGAAAATGCTTGGTCAGAACCAAGTCGATGCGACCGATCTCGCCTATCAATTCGGATTTTTTGCTCAAAAGAACGGCTGGGGCCCGATGATTGCGACCGGCGACAAGATTGATCCAGACGGGACAATCGGGGTTTACGCAACTCGCCAATCACTGTTGAAAGAGAAGCGCGACGTGCTGGTGCGCTTCGCCGTGGCTTATCTGCAGGGTGCGAAGGAATTCAATGCGGCGGCGGGAGATCCCGACGGTCACCCGGATATCGTCGAGATTCTCGCCAAGACGACGGCGCTGCAGAAGCCCGAAACTGTGAAGGCGATCGCGCCTTATTGGTCCTATGTCAACGAAGACGGTCTACCCAATATCGCTTCGATCATGAAGATGCAGGACTATTGGGCCGACTATTACGATTACATTGAAAAGAAAGTTCCTGAAGAGCGCTTATTCGATACCAGTATCGCCAAGGAAGCGAAGCGGCGCTTGGACGCTGAGAAGCCGTTCACCAAATAGACGATCGAGCTCTTTGGTGTAATCAAGCAATCGGCCTCCAATCCTATGATCGGATCAGAGTTTATGAAGTCGGTGCCCGAACTCCGCTCTGCAATTGATTCGCAATATGCCGATTTGTTAGGTGACGCCTATCCGCGATTCACAGCAAAGGAGTTTTCGCGACGCGATGCTATTGTTGCCGGCATAGTCTCGTCATACGAACTCGACGCATTGATCGTCGTCGAAGCCATGCGTGCAGGCACGGCCACCAGTTGGATGACCGGGTGGCCGGTCACGGCGGAGGCCGTCACGCTTGTAGTTCCTGGCGAAAAACGAAGGATGTTTGTCCAGCACTTTAACCATCTGCCCCTGGCGCGTCGTTTGGCACATGAGACCGATGTGTATTGGGGGGAGAGTAGCGGCCTACGTCTTGCGATAGACGCTGTCAGAAAGAGCAAAACTGGAAAGCCCCGGGTCGGCATCATCGGGCGTCTTCCGGTCGATCAGATTGGCGCTCTTGCCGACACGGTCGATATTGTTGACGTGAACCGAGCCTACACGCAGGCACGCCTTGTGAAGTCGGACGAGGAATTGCGCTGGCTCGAGCTTGCGGCTGATCTCACGGACCTAGCGATTACTGCGCTTTTCGACATCGCTAGACCAGGACTGAACGAGCGAGAATTGAGTGCTTTGGTCCAGACACCATATTTGCCCTACGGCGCCACCAACTTCATTCACTATTTCCAGACGTCGGCGATGGACGCTTCAGACGCCGCAGTGCCGCGGCAATATCCGTCCGGACGAAAGCTCGCCAAGGGTGACGTGCTTTCGACGGAGCTCAGTGTCGACTACTGGACGTATACAGGGCAGGTGCTCCGCACGTTCTTTGTCGGCACAGAACCGACATCGCTCTACAAAGAGCTGCATGCGGTTGCCGATTCTGTACTGGATCGGATCATCGGCTTGATACGGCCGGGCGTGCACGTCGAAAGTCTTGTCGATGCTTCGCGCGAAATTGAGGATGCCGGCTTCACAATCATCGACGATCTCATCCACGGCTATGGGGGCGGATATCTGCCTCCGGTCCTCGGGTCAAAAAGCCGCTCGGCGGCCGGAACGCTTCCTGATATGACTCTCAAAGCAGGAATGGCGCTTGTTGTTCAACCAAACGTCGTCACCAAGGATTGGAATGACGGCGTTCAGACGGGCAATCTTATGGTCGTCACAGAGATCGGAGCCAAATCGCTCCAGAAATTCCCACGCGGATTTCACGTCATCGGTTAGCTGTAAAAGCCGCTTACGAAACCAATACGCCAGACTCGATCAGCATCTTCGAGGATTGGCGACTGAGGAACCTCGTAGAGGATTTCTTCGGCGCCTGGTGTGCCGAAGAGGCGACAGGAGGAGCTATGATCCCGATGATCATTAGAGGTTGCTTCTCGATCTTGGTAGTTTTTGGACGCTGTCGGGTTAGCATAGTGAAAAGTCGTGATTTTGAATTTGCTATGAAATCCGCATTCCCTGTCCAGTTGCCGACTTGCCACAAAGTATGAGTGTTATAGCGTTCCGTCTGGAGGGGATGGTTCGCATAATCGATTATGAAACAAGGTTGCTCGGCTTAATCGGGGACACGCTGTTCCAAAAGTCGTCGAAATTTCGATTATCGAAGGATGCGATAGCTTTGACGACGATCCCGTCCTTCATCTCAAAGTATCAAGTGTAGGCGTTGCGATACGGTTCGCCATTTTTGACGGTGGCTTCAGCGTCGAACAGAATGATTACGGTATCGCCATCTGCAAATATGCCGCGAATGGACCCACCGCTTCGCGCGTGTCGCAAAGGCTGTCGAGGCGCTGCCGGCCGCAATGATTGCAGCTTTTTAGCAATGCTTATCCTTGGCCAGAGAGGCCTGCTTGGAGGTGACGCAATTTTGTGAGCGCGCAGCCTAATTCCAGAGGACTGCATTTTTTCCTTGGATAGGAAATATCGGCGAATTCGTGATGAACGGCGGTTCCTAGAACAATTCCCGAACGAACGGGTGGGACCGCCTGTTACCGCACAATGCATAGCGTAAGCTTATGACTGGCGCTTCTTCTCACTCGCGAAACAGCTGAACAAAGGCCTTGCGAAACCACCGGCCTGCTGGATCGCGATCGAACCGCTCGTGCCAATAGATCTTGATGTCGTAAGGCGGCAGTGTCACCGGCGGCTTGAGGATCTTGATTGAAACGAGTTGCGCGAAAGCCTTGGCAAGGCGGCTCGGCATGATGACCAGCAAATCCGAACTCGCAATCACAAGCGGCAAAACCATGAATTGCGGGACTGTGAGGCTTGGCACGGCGGCGAATCCCTGCCGGACAAGTTCTTCCTCAACCACCGCATGACCCATTCCACTCGCATCGGCAATCGCACGCTGCGAGCACGCGAAAGCGTCTGCGGACATCCCGGAACGGAAGTTCGGGTGATCGGCACGCACCACGCAGACATAACGTTCGCGGAACAGCATGCTTTGGCGGAAGCCAGCCGTAAGATTACGGAAAAACCCTACAGCCAAATCAACTTCGCCGGACGCGAGCGGCGCACCGGGTTGCTCCAGAGGAATAGGACAGACGCGAAGAGCGGCCCGCGGCGCTTCATCGACGATGAGCGCAAGTAGCTTCGGGAGGAATACCATCTGGCCGACGTCGCTCAGATAAACATTGAATTTGCGCGTGGTCGACGTTGGATCGAACGGCGGATTGGCGGCAATGCCGTCGAGCAGGATATCCAGCGCCCGTCGTGCCGCGGTGCTCAGCCGCTCGCCATAGGGAGTCGGATAAAAACCGCTGGTGCCGCGCACGAACAGCGGGTCGCCGGTTCGCGCGCGCAGCCTGGCGAGAGCATGGCTCGCTGCCGATTGCGACAGACCGACACGGGCCGCAGCGGCCGAAAGCTTGTTCAGTTCGGCTAAGGCCGCGACGAGACGAATCTCGCCGAGTTCGAGATCATCAATATGCATGATATGCATATTGTACATGAACACGATCGAATGACTAGCGTGACGGGCCTGGCCGGCGATGGTGCATCATCAGGTCAAGAACCCCGCCAAAATTCCGACTGCACGGAGGAGCCCCCCCATGAACCAGCCATTCGCGTTCAACAAAGGTAAGCCGATTGTCACCGAACGCGCCGGCGTGACTGTGAGGAAGGCCGGCGTACATCTCGGCGCCGAAGTGAGCAACATCGATCTGCGCAAGCCGCTGTCAGACGCGCAGTTCGAAGCCGTCGATGCTGCGCTTGTCGAGCACGAACTTCTGATCTTCCGCGACCAGGACATTTCCTCAGACGACCTGATGCGCTTCGGCCGGTGTTTCAATCCGCTGACGGTGCATCCATTTGCGCCGAACGAAGGCAAGAACGCGCCGGAGCTGATCAAATTCCGCAACGATGAAACCACGCCGCCGTTTGGCACCGATGTCTGGCATTCCGACGAGACATTCCGCGCCGAGCCGCCTATGGCAACGATGCTGGTTGCGAAAGAAATTCCGGCGGTCGGCGGCGACACGATGTTCGTCAGCATGGCCGCGGCCTATGAAGGCTTAAGCGATCGGATGCAGCAGCTCATTTCCGGCCTGCGCGGCGTTCATGACATGAAGCCGTTCCGCCCGCTGTTCGGCAAGTCGGACGAAGAGCGAAAAAAGCTGCAACACTTCGAACTGGTGTATCCGCCGCAGCTTCATCCCGTCGTGCGCCTACATCCGGTCTCAGGCCGGAAGGTGCTGTTCGTCAATCCGCAATTCACGCTCGGGATCGACGGCATGGACGAGAATGAGAGCCGCGCTCTGCTCGACCTTCTGTTCCGCCAGGCTTTTGTTCCGGAGTATCAATTCCGCCTGCATTGGCAGCCGCATACGCTTGCACTGTGGGATAATCGCTCGACGCAGCATTATGCGGTGCACGACTATTATCCGCAGCGCCGTTACATGGAGCGCGTCACAATCCAAGGCGGCCCCGTCCACGGCGTCCCTGACGCAGACCCGACGACGCTCAAGCGCTTGAAATATGTAGCCCCCGCCGGCGTCGACACGCATGGCGGACACAAGCCGCATTAAGGCGCGCGTCTCATGCCGGGGCGCAAAGCTACGAAAAGCAAAGTAGGCGGCCAAGAGTTTGCTCTGTGGTCTCTCGCTTACCGTATTCTCGACATGGAGGGTCACACCGACCTGACCCAGGGGCATTTGTCGATCCGCGATCCGGATGAGCGCGGATTTTGGATGAAGCGCACTGGTATCGCCTTCTTTGAAATCAAGCGCAGAGATGATTTTGTGCTGGTCGATTTCGATGGCAAACGCCTTGAAGGTAAAGGCGTGCACGGCGAATGGCCGATCCATTCCGAAATCTTCAAGAGCCGTCCCGACGTCGATGCGGTCGGGCACACGCATCCGTTTTTTGCTTCGACTTTCTCAGCAACTCCCGAGCCGTTGCGGGCCGTGGCCCATGAGGGCGCGAACCTGAACGGCAAAGTGACCCGCTATACCGGGACATCAAACCTCATTGACACCGTACCGCTCGGCAAAGAGGTTGCCGATGCACTCGGCGCAGCGCCTGCCGTGCTGATGAAAAATCACGGCATCACATTTTGCGGGACCAATGTCGAAGAATGTGTGCTGGCGGGAATTTTCCTCGAACGCGCCTGCCATGCGCAGCTTGTCATCGGCGCGAGTGGATTCGACTGGGACTATACGAGCGACGAAGAGATGCGGGAAAAATACAAAACAGTCATGACTCCGCTGTTCATCAAAAACTCCTGGGAGTTCTACATCCGCAAGCTCAAGCGTCGTGAAGCCGGTCATTTCGTGTGAGCGTGAAAACACCATGACACATATCGCGCGTATCGGCCTCGGCCTCGGCCTCGGCCTCCTCGCCTTCGCCGCCTCGGCGGCACGCGCCGAGGATTTGATAAAGATCGCGATCGGTCAGCGCGGCGTATTCGAAAATTCGATATCGGAACTTGGTCAGAACCGCGGCTTCTTCAAGAAATACGGCATCAAGCTCGACATCCTCTATACGCAGGGTGGCGGCGAGACGCTGCAGGCCATCCTTTCGGACTCGGTTCAGATGGGTATCGTCGGCACCCTGCAGACGATGGGGGCCTATGCTAAAGGCGCGCCGATCCGGGCGATCGGAGCGACCATGAAAGGCGCTTACGAATACTGGTTCGTACCGTCGGCTTCACCGATCAAGAATTTCAAGGATACCGCCGGGAAGACGGTCGCCTTTTCGACCACCAATTCCTCGAACAATCTGATGGTGCTGGCGCTGGCGCGGCTCAACCATGTGACCGTTGAACCGGTCGCGACTGGCAGCCCGTCGCCGACCTATACGATGACCATGAGCAAGCAGGTGGATGTCGGCTGGTCGATCCCACCCTTCCACATCGAGGATCTCGATAGCGGAAAGATCAGGATCATAGCCCATGGCAGCGACGTGCCCGAATATGCCAACCAGACGGTGCGCTTCCTCGGCGTCAACGCCACGGAGCTGCAACAGCACCCGGATCTCTTCCGCCGATACATGCAAGGCTATCGCGACGCTTTGAATTGGCTCTATTCCGATCCGCAAGCGCTCAAGGACTATGCCGTGTGGGCGGACACCACTGAAGCTGTGGCCAAACGCGTGCGCGACGAATTCGTGTTGCGCGAAAACGCACTTCCCGACAACATTGTCGGCCTCGATCTCGCTATGGCTGACGCCATCGGCTTCAAGATCTTGTCCAAACCTCTGACCGCCGACCAGCTTAAAGATATGATCAGGTTACAGGAGCCGATAAAATAATTGGGCTGCAAGAGCCCATAGAATGGAATTCATGGATACCGAAACGGCCGTAAAGTGCCGCCGGTAAAATGGGGAGAGACGATATGAACAGGCGTGATTTCAACAAATCGATGCTGGCTGGAGCATCGCTAATCGCCGCGCCCGCGATCGCGCGGGCCGACACGGTCTACAATCTCAAACTTGGGCACTTCATTTCGCCAACCCACATCTTCGCCAAATATCTCGAAAACTGGGTCGCCGAGCTGAAGGAAAAATCCAACGGCCGCCTGATCATCACAATCTTTCCTGCCAATGAAATGGGCCCGGTGCAGAATTACGCGGATTATGCCCGCACCGGCGTCGCCGACATCACTTGGTTCCTCCACGGTGCCACACCCGGACGCTTCCCGCTGACCGAGATCGTGCAACTGCCCTACATGGTCGGCAGCGCCGAGATCGGAACGCAGACCTTAAACGACCCGGCAGTGCTCAGTCTTCTCGAACCTGAATATCAGGGATTGAAAATTCTTTATCTGTTGACTCACCAGCCGGGAAATCTTCACACCACCAGCAAACCCGTGCGCACCGTGGACGAGATGAAAGGACTGCGCATCCGTTTCGCCTCGGTCACGATCAAGAGCTTTATCGCAGCGCTTGGTGGCACACCGGTCGGCGTCCCGCCAAGCGGCATGGCCGACGCGCTGCAGAAAGGCACAATCGATGGCTGTTTCGTCGATTACGGGGGGGCCGATACCGCGTTCCATCTCGGCAGCATCGTTAAATACACCACCGAAATGTATTCCTATGTCTCGAGTTTCGGCGTGGTAATGAATCCTGCTTCCTACGCCAACCTGCCGCCGGATCTACAGAAGCTGATCGACGACACCACCCGACCACGCGCCGCCGAGATCGGAAGGCTCTGGGACTCCGCTGATGCTCCCGGCAAGAAATATCTGATGTCGGAAGGCGACAAGCCGATCGAACTTTCGCGTGAGCAGGACGCACTGTTCAAGAAGATCGGTGCCGAAGATACTGCGCGAGTCATCAGCGATCTCGACCAGAAAGGCATGCCCGCATCGAAGGTGCATGCCGCCATGGCAGCCGCGTCGACAAAATATGCGGCGACGTCATTCTCCTTCTGGAAAATCTGACGGCGCTTTCAGATGAAAGCAGTTTTTGCGTCGATCAGCCGCTGCGCGACCTATGCCAGCGCTTTGTTCCTTGTGGCGATGATGATGATAACCGTCGCCGACGTGGTGCTGCGCGCGATATTCAATCTGCCGATCACCGGCACCTATGATCTTGTTCAGCTCTTCCTGGTCGGCACGGTTTTTCTGAGCATCCCCGACGTCTTTCTCCGCGACCGCAACATTGTCATCGACTTCGTCGATCATGTCTTTGGCCAGCGCGCGATTGGCTTGCTCAAGCTGATCGCGAATGTCTTCGCCGTCGCGTTCCTTGGGCTGCTGATCTGGCGAATGGTGCCGCCAGCCCGCGATGCACTGAACTTCCACGAAGTATCGCCCGACTTATCGATCCCGATGTGGGTGCATTGGGCTCTGATGCTGATCGGCATCGGCCTCACCCTGCCCGCTGCAGTCCTGATGCTGATCCAGAGCGCGCTCGACTTCTCGCATCCGCAGGTCATCCCGCCGCAACAGGCCGACCTATGAGTCCGCAGACGGTCGGCATCATTGGCTTCATCGTCATGGTGACGATGATCTTTCTGCGCATTCCGGTCGCGATTGCGCTCGGGCTTGTCGGCACCGTCGGTTATGCGGCGCTCAATGGCTGGACGCAGGCCGCATTGGTTCTCGGCCGCGTGCCCTTCACTTTCGCCTCGGCCTACGATCTCTCCGTCGTGCCGCTGTTCGTGTTGATGGGCTCGATTGCCCGCCATTCCGGCATGGCGCGTGAGCTATTCCAGTCAATCAATGTCATGTTCAGCGGCCGCCGAGGCACGCTGGCGACAGCAACGATCGGCGCCTGCGCCGCACTCGGCTCGGTCTCAGGCTCTTCCGTCGCCATGGTCGCGACCATGAGCCATGTCGCGGTCCCGGAAATGCGCCGTGCCAAATATGACGAGCGGCTGGCGCTCGGCTCCGTCGTCGCCGGCGGGACGCTCGGCATTTTGTTTCCGCCCTCGGTAATGCTGATCTTCTACGGCCTTACCGCGGTGCAATCGATTCCGAAGCTGTTCGCCGCGGGCTTCATTCCGGGCTTAATCCTGGCAGCCTTGCAAATACTGGTCGTGAAGACCGCGATCTGGCTTTATCCCGATTGGGCACCGGTCAGCCCGCGCGCGCCGTGGCGTGTGCGGCTGCAAGCTTCGGCCGGCATGTGGAAGCTCCTCTGTATCTTCGTGTTGTCGATCGGCGGCATTTATGCCGGCTGGTTCAGTCCGACCGAAGCGGCCGCTATCGGCACTTTCTCGACGATCGTGATCGCAACGCTCAGCGGCAGCATGACCTTCGGTAAGCTCGTCGAGGCGACGATTGAGTCCGGCCGCACCGCGGCAATGCTGTTCTTCATTCTGCTTGGCGCGATCATGTTCAGCTATTTCATCGTGCAGACGCAGATAGCGAGCAACCTCGCGGCGTGGGTGGTGTCGCTGCACCTGCCGCCGACTGCGGTGATGGTTGTCGTCGTATTTTTCTACATCGTACTCGGCAGCTTTCTTGAATCGCTGACCATGATCCTCATCACCGTGCCGGTGTTCGCACCGCTGGCGCAGGGTCTCGGCTACGATCTAATCTGGTTCGGCATTATTCTCGTCGGCCTGATCGAGGTCGGCATGATCCATCCACCGATGGGCATGAATCTATTCGTCCTGCAATCGCAGGTGCCGGACGCGCGGCTCGGTAAGCTGTATATCGGCAGCGCCATGTTTCTGGTAGCGAACGCGGTGCTGATCGTACTCCTCTTGGCCTTCCCGCAAATCGCACTCTGGCTGCCGCGCCATCTCTATTAGTCGCGTGGTTTGGGCGCTCACCACCCGACATCTTCGCTTTGCAAATGGAGATACCGAGGCTCCCTGTTCCGCGAAAATGTTTCCCTGTTTCCCTTCGCAAATTCCCTGTTCCGGTGAATAGGGAGTTTGGCGAGAAAGGCGCGGAAACGTTGGGCTTATGTGCCTTGCAGTACGACGAAACAGCCCCGAAAGCGAAAACTCCCTGTTATTTTCCCTGTTAGCAGGGAATTTGCGCCGGAGACCGGTTATCGGCGGACTGCGGCGTCAGGGTGGGAGTCTACTTCGAACCGTCACATGTCGCGGGGTGGGCCAACCAATAGATAACCAATGAAACGGCCTCTCCGAACCCAAATAATTGCAGCTGAACGTCAGCGGAAAAGCCCATTTTTATTGATTTTTCTGGATAAAGTGCCGCGCTCATAACCGCTTGGGTTGGAGGTTCGAGTCCTCCCGGGCCCACCAGTTTCGTTCGCTATTCGTCGGCCAGCGTCTTGCCGCACGCCCGATGTTGCTTACGAAACAAGTACGCCAGACTCGATCGGTGCCTTCCAGGCGTCGTAGCCATAGAGCCAGTCTGGGTTGGTCGCATTGCGCATCCAATTATTGGCGCTCGATCCAGCTTGCACGGCGCTCGCGCGAGGTTTGCGGGTCGCTTCGAATGCTTTGTAGACCTCTTGAATTTGGCTCGGACCTAATTCAGCAAGACATCGTGCGAAGACAGCGGCGTCTTCGAGCGCCATAGCTGCTCCGGAAGCCATATAAGGTGTCATGGGGTGGCATGCGTCAGCCAAGAGAACGACACGCCCGCGACTCCAAGTCGATAAGGGATCGCGTTCGAATATCCCCCATTTGTGGACTTCGGGCGCTGCCGCCAGAACAGCGCGTACGTCAGGATGAAAATCCGAGAACGCTGAGCGCAATTCATCAAGATTGCCCTTTGCGGACCAAGACTCTTTGGTCATCCAATCGGCAGCTTCCGGCTGACTCGTCACAAAATAAACTTCGTCTCTTAAAGCCGTGACGAAATAAATCACGATGTGACGGTCGGCGCCCCACCACTTTGTGCGAGAGGGGCCGATATCGATGTCCAAGCTGCTTGCCGGATAGGTTGTCCGATATGCGAGCCGGCCGGTGAAACGCGCAACGGTCGGACCGACGACATAATCGCGCGCGAGCGAATGAACGCCGTCTGCCCCGATCAGAACATCAACATCCACACTGCTGCCATCCGCAAAAACAAGATGGACACTTTCGTCTGTTTCACGGATTGAAGTGAGCTTTTTGCCGAGCGCCATTGAATTTGCCGGCACCAAGTCGAGCAATGCGGCGTGCAAATCGCCGCGGTGAAGCGTGAGATAAGGCGCTCCATATTTTTCTTCGACCGATGAACCGAGAGGATGGTCGTTTGTCACCGCCCCGGTTGAAGCTTCGCGATTAAGAGACGTTGTCGGACAAAATGAGGTCTGTCGAAGGCGATCTTCGATTCCTAAGCCACGATGGACTTTCATCGCATTCGGACTTTGCTGGATGCCGGCGCCGACGCGGGCAAAGATTTGTGCTTGCTCGAAAATCGTCGACGCGAACCCCACACGTCGCAAAGCTGCCGCGACGGCTAACCCCCCGATCCCCGCTCCGATAATGCCGATCGACGGTGATGTCCGCGCGCCCATAGGTTCTCCATTTTTTTGAAGATTTCAGTTATCGCTGATTCTTAGTCAAGCCTTTGGTCCAGATTGCGAGCGACCGATCGGTCATGATAATCCGCAAGTGCACGCCCGGCACGCGCATCGCCACGTCAGGGAACCGTCGATGACCGTTGATAGGCTTCTTCGCTGCTGGATCCTCGCCGTTGCAATATTGGCGTTAAGGCCTGCTGACCTTAAGGCGCAAAACAGTAGCAACGCGGCCTATCCCAGTCATTCCATTCGTATCATCGTGCCCTATCCGCCGGGAGGGCCGACGGACATTATGGCGCGTTTGATGAGCCAGACCTTGTCTGAAGTTCTCGGCCAGCAAGCCTATGTCGACAACAGGCCCGGCGCCGGAACGACACTCGGCGGCAAGATAGCCGCAACCGCCGATCCCGATGGCTACACTTTGCTAGCCGCTACCGCCGCTACATTTGCGATCGGGCCAACTCTCTATCCGGAAGCAGGGCTTGACCCGAGAATGTTGATGCCGGTCGCGGCTTTCGCCACGGTTCCCTATGTGATGATTGCGGGACCGAGCGCGCCGCCAGGTACTCTGAGCGACGTCGTCGCATACGCGAAAAGCCATCCAGGTAAACTCACTGTCGGCGTCCCAAATGGCGCCCCACCGCACATGCTGGCCGCGTGGTTCAAAAACCTGACCGGTGCCGACATTCTGATCGTGCCTTATAAGGGCGCCGCGAATGACATGACCGATCTGATGGGCGGTCAGATTGATCTTGCGATCGAAACAACGTCGGTTGTGTTGCCTCATCTCGCTGACGGATCGTTGCGCGCGCTTGCGACCGCGACGAAGGACCGGCTTCCGGAAACCCCGAATGTGCCGACGGTTATCGAAAGCGGTGTTCCCGGATTTTTAGCGAGCGCCTGGACAGGACTTGCTGCGCCGTCGGGAACGTCTGAAGCAATAGTCGGCAAGCTGAACGCGGCGATCAATGCTGGACTGCAATCTCCGGCGATCCAGACAAAGCTGAAAACGCTTGGCGCCAAGGGCATTCCCGGCACGGTCGCCGATTTCAACACGTTCGTCACGACCGAGGTCCCGAAATGGACCGCAATGGCAAAGCTGCCGGAAGTTCAAAGTAAGTAGCCGGAGCGTTGCTCCAGCCAAGTCGCGCCGTAACCTCGGCAGCCTTCGCTGGATTCATTCGCACCGGCTGACGCCTATGCAGCCAGCCTCGCGCCAAAAAGCCCAACAATGCGGCATTGTAAAAACCGATTTCATAATATAGAACGCAGGTGCTTTTTATGGCCGTCACGAGAGCGGCACCAAAGCGCCGGCTGCGAGGGTCCGCGCTAGGCCCAATCCGTAAAACGATCGACGAGAAGTTCGTCGTCATCACGATGTGACGCGCGGTCGCGCGCTTTCAGGAGAAAGTTTGCCATGTCGAGCAACAAGCTCAACGGTGCTCAGGTTATCGTCGATTATCTGATTCAGGAGAAAGTGCCTTACGCTTTCGGTCTGTGCGGGCATGGCAATATCCAGTTCATCGATGCTTTGCGCGAGCGCGCGTCGGACATAAAAACGATCTCGACGCATCACGAAAGCGTCTGCGGCTTCATGGCAGACGTCTATTACCGCGTATCAGGTCAGCCGGTAGCGACTTTCACGTCTTGCGGTCCGGGCTCAGCCAATATGCCGATCTCGCTGGCGACGGCTTATCTCGACTCGGTTCCGTTCCTGGCTGTCACCGGCAACGTGCCGACAAGCCAATTCAATCGCGGCGCATTTCAGGAAATGTATCGCCAGCACCAGGCCGATTTCCCATCGACTGTTCGTAGCATCTGCAAGCGGGTCTATCAGCCGACGCGCGGCGAAATGGTGCCGCTTGCTGTGCGGCAGGCCTGGAAGACCATGGTGACGGGGCGTCCCGGTCCGGTCGTGCTGGATGTTCCATACGACGTGTTTCTTGAATCGGCAGCCGAAGAAGCGCCGAACGCGCAAGAATGGACGGCGAATATTTCTAGCCGCTGCGGTGCCGATCCCGATGGTGTCGTGGAGGCCGTTGACATGCTGCTCAATGCCGACCGTCCGGTCCTGCTTGTCGGACAGGCCATCCGCCACGGCGGTGCTGCGAAAGAATTGCTGGCACTTGCCGAACGCCTGCAGATTCCGGTCGCAGCGTCGATGAGCGGTCTCGGCGCCATCGACACCCATCACCCGCTGGCGCTGGGCATGGTCGCGCGCGGCGGCCATTATCAGGCCAACCACGCGACCCGGCAGGCCGATGTGCTGGTCTCGCTCGGCGCGCGCTTTGACGATCGGACGTCGAGTTCCTGGATTCCGGGATACTCGTTCACGATCCCGCCGACCCGGCTCATTCACGTCGATATCGATCCCGAAGAGATCGGCCGCAATTATCCGGTCGCGCTGGGTCTGATGGCTGATATTCGGACCTTCTTGCGCCAAGTCCTCGCCGAACTCGATCGCCGCAAGGACGTCGATAAGAAACTCGATCAGCGCAAGAAATGGCTCGAACAGATCAATGGTTATCGTAAGGAATGGGACAAGCTTGTCGCGCCGGGTTTCAGCGATGATAGCCAGCCGGTCAATCCGCAGCGTGCGGCCTTTGAGATCGATCGCGGATTGCCCGAAGACGCGATTATGGTCAGCGATATCGGTGTGCATCACAACTGGTTGTTGGGATACTGCAAGCCGCGCCGGCCGGATTCGATGATCGGCTGCATGGGCTTTGGATCCATGGGTTTCGGCGTTGCCGGCGTGCTCGGCGCGAAATTCGCGGCACCTGATCGTCCTTGTGTCTCAGTCTGCGGCGATGGCGCTTTCTTCATGCATGCCAATGTTCTCGGCACCGCGGTTGAGTACAATCTGCCGGTCGTTTGGGTGGTCTGGAATAACTACGCCTACGCCTCGATCCGCGGTCTGCAGCGCGGCTATCTAGGGGGGCGTGAACTCGCTACGGACTTCCACGATCCGCTGACTGGCCAGCGCTACAACCCTGACTTTGCCGCCATGGCGCGTTCGGCCGGCGTTGAGGGCGTGCGCGTCGATCGCGCCGGCGATATTGCGGAAGCGGTCCGTAAAGGCATTGCCGCGAACAAGCCGTATCTGATCGACGTCGATATTGCCGCCGACATAAATCCGGCAGGCGCGGGCGTTTGGGAGCTTCCTGGCCTCGGACACAGCAAGCCCAGCATCGGTACGCGTTATATTCCGGAGTGATGGCTTGTGGCGCAGTGCTGAATATAGTGAGAGTATTGCGTCGCGGGCCGCTCTGTAGCCCGGAGCGGGAGACAGGTTTTTGAGGACCGGCGGCAAGCTAAAAAACGCAGCCCCAGGCAGTCGGGCGTTCGTGCAGGCTGCGCCTCCCGAACCAATCGTCGAAAGCAGCCCTGCTCTAACCGACGACGATGACGTGCGTAGCGAGCGCGGCGGTGTTCAATCAATCGCCCGCGCTTTCTCGATACTCGAAGAGGTTGCGCGTAATCGCGAGGGCATCGGCCTTGCCGATCTGAGCAAGCGGGTCGGTCTGCATAACAGCACGACGTTCCATCTCGTGAAGACGATGGTAACACTGGGTTATATCCGCCAGTTGAAGGACTCCAAGCGCTATCGCGTCGGCCGTCCGCTGTTCGCTCTGGCGTCCAGCACGCTCGATGAGATCGAAATGGTAAGCATGGCGACGCCG
Organism: Xanthobacteraceae bacterium; assembly: GCA_036271715.1. Taxonomy (GTDB): domain Bacteria; phylum Pseudomonadota; class Alphaproteobacteria; order Rhizobiales; family Xanthobacteraceae; genus BOG-931. Next base: position 29,690 of record DATBAD010000062.1, on the reverse strand, counting down.
GTGCTCGAAGATCTGGCGCGGGAGACCGGTGAGGCGAGCCATTTTGCCGCTCGCGTAGACGATACCGTCGTTGTCATCGCGCGCACCCCCGGCCCAGGAGCTTTCCAGCTTACCGACCGTGTTGGTGTCGTCCGCCCGGCCTATTGCACGGCGCTTGGCAAGATCATCCTCGCCGCGCTGCGGCCTGAGCAGTTTGAGCGCTATCTCAAACGCGTCGATCTCAAGCCGCTGGCCGACAAAACAATCACCGATCCGCAACGCCTGCGGAAAGAGATTGAAGAGGTCCGTCGCGCCGGCATCGCTTATGACGACGGTGAGCTCAACAATGAGGTGCGTTGCGCCGCCATGCCCGTGCGCGATTTCAGCGGGCAGGTCGCAGGCGCCATTGGGATTTCCGGCCCAATTTGGCGGTTGTCGATCCAGATGTTGCAGAGCCGCGCTAAATCGATCGCGATCGCGGCGGAAGAGCTGTCGAAAGCGTTCGGCGCAGCCAAATAAGGGCGTGTCAATGAGCTATGTTATTGCCGCGCGCTGGCGCGCCAAGCCCGGCGAGCGTGCAAAAGTGGAAAGTCTCCTGCGGCAATTGACCGAGGCAGTACGCACCGAGCAGGGTAATCTCGGCTTCGTGGTTCATCGCCTGCGTGAGTGGTTCATCGCCTGCGTGATGATGCCGATGAATTCCTGCTCTACGAAACCTACAAGGACGAGGCGGCGTTCCTTGCCCATCGCGAGACGGCGCATTTTAAGAATATCGTCATTGCGGAAGCGGTGCCGCGCCTCGAACACCGTGAGATTCAGGTTTACGCGCCGCTCGATTGAAATATTCGGGCGTTATAAAGAGCGAACTTAGCGCAGCTCAGTCGAGTTTGACGTTCGCCTGGCGGACCACTTTGCCCCATTTTTCGGTCTCCGCCGCGACGAACTTGCCAAAATCGTCCGGCGTTCCGGGCGCTGGCGCGCCGCCGAGTCCGACAAGCCGTGCGCGATGCTGGGGATCGGCCATATCGGCATTCACCTCACGATTGATCTTGTCGATGACATCTGCAGGCGTCCCTTTCGGGACGTAGAAGCCCTGCCAGCCGGCAGACTCGAAACCTGCGACTGTCTGCGCGATCGGCGGTACATTCGGTAACAACTCCTGAGGCGTGGCAGAGGCGACGCCGATGGGGCGGACCTGCCCGCCAGTGATGTAAGACAGCGACGATACGACGATGTCGAACATCACCTGGACGCGATTGGCAATGAGGTCGGGAAGTGCCTGCGCCGCACCGCGATAATGCACCGGCACCATGTCGATACCGGCCATCATCTTGAAATACTCACCAGTGAGATGCTGCAGGCTGCCGGCGCCCACAGTGGCGTAATTGATTTTGCCTGGGTTCGCCTTCGCGTAAGCGATAAACTCAGGGACAGTTTTGATCGGCAGGCTTGGATTGACCTCCATCACGACCGGCGTGCGTACCGACGCGGCAACCGGTGTGAGGTCGGTATTCTTGAAATTGATCGTCCCGGCATAGAGCGTTTCATTGATCGCAAAAGCGGTCGAAACATAGAGCAGCGTATAGCCATCCGCGGCCGAGTGGATAACGAAGTCGCTCGCGACATTGCCGCCCGCGCCCACATGATTGTCGACGATGAAAGGCGCACCCAGGCGCTCTGAAAACCACTGGCCGAACAATCGCCCGTTGATGTCGGAGGCCGAGCCGGCGGCAAAGCCCGCAATGATGCGTACTGGGCGCGACGGATAGGTGTCGGCCCGCGCAACGCGCATAACGGCCGGCATTGCCAGCGTGCCGGCCGCGGTTTGAATAAATTTTCGGCGGTGAATGGTCATGGCATTTCCTCTTGTCAGTAGGAGGCGCGTGAACAGCCGATGTCGCGCGCGTTATTTTCCTGTGAGAATTACAGCGTCATTGAGCCGCCACCGTCGACATACCATGCCGTGCCGACGACATAGCTCGCGCGCTCTGAAGCCATAAAAGTGACGACGGCGCTCACCTCTTCCGCTGTGCCCATGCGTCCGACCGGCACTTTGGAGACGCGCTGCTGGCGTACCTCCGCTTCACTCTGGCCGGTCATCTTCGCCCATTCCACCATCGTCTCGTCCTGACGCTCGGTGTTGATGATATAAGGAACGACGGCATTGATCAGGATGTTGTCCTTAGCGAGTTCGACGGCGAGCGACTTGGTGAGGTTGAGCATCGAAGAGTTGTTCAGCGCGGCTGGCACGACCGTGTAATGCGGCTGACGGCCCGCCAGACCGGAGATGTTGATAATCCGGCCCCACTTACGCTTGCGCATGTCGGGTACGACGTGACGGATGCAGCGGGCCGCTGGCATGAACTTCTGTTCGAGCAGTCCGCCGAGATCGGCGTCGCTCATTTTGAGGTAGTCTTGCGGAACGACAGTCGCCGCCGAGTTAACAAGAATGTCGACACGGCCGAAGCGCTCAAGCGTCTTCGTCGTCATCGCTGCAATTGCAGTGTCGTTTGTCAAATCGGTCGGCACGCCGAATACCCGCTCGGGATTCTTCTGTCCTAGTTCACGGACTGCACCAGCGTTGATATCCGCGTTCTTGCTGACAAGGACGACGGACGCTCCTTCGGCGAGCATTTCCTTTGCGCAAGCTTTTCCAATACCGCGGCTACCGCCGGTGATGATGGCAACTTTGCCGGTCAGGCCAAGGTCCAAGGTCGTGCTCCTTAAGGTCGCGAGAGGTCCGTAATCGCAAGAATGACTGCCTTAGGATGAGGTGGGCTGTCATCCATTGGGGGCAGATCACTACTATGTGAGAATTGTTTTCACAATGCTGCATTTTGCCTCTCAGAGGAGGCTTTTGGACCGCTGAGCTAAGAAGGCGAGCGCCGGAAGACGGCGCCTAATTCGGCGGAAATAGGCATCAACAACCAGTACTGGTAGTTCGCGCTGACGCTTACCTTCGAACAGTCGAAACGCAGACTCCACTCGGCCGCGACGTTGCGAGTCATCGCGGCTCGGTTCTACATCCAAGCTTCATGTATTCTCACTGTCCGAATTTTTTAATCATCGTTTCGTGCGGGCAACGCGGCCCAAGAATATTGGGTGCAAGTTCGTCAACATGCGTTGCGTTTTCATCAATCGATAATGAAACGCCGTAAGCTGTTTCGCCTCATCGTCAAAGCGCCCTGCGTTTATTGACTTGAACATCTATTCCGCGCACCACAGAGCCACATAAATCTAATGGCCGTCCAACGTCGCGGCCACCCAAGGGAGTAACGCATGAGGAAGTTTAGCGCGGCCGCGCTGGTGCTGATAGCCCCGCTCGCCGCGATGATCGCAAGTCCGGCGGCCGCCGAAACGCTTGACGAACTTTATGCGAAAGCTAAATCCGAAGGAGCGCTCGCGATCTATGGCGGCGGTCCGCAGCGTATCTACGAAGATTGGATCAAGGCATTCGACGCGCGCTTTCCCGGCATAACCGTGAAGCTCACCGGCGGTTACGCGGGCGGCCTGGCGCCGATGATCGATAAGCAGATTGCCGCCAAGAAGCTCGAAGTCGATTTCGTCACGTTCCAAGCGGTGCAGGAATTCCTACGCTGGAAATCCGACGGCGTGCTGCTGCCGTTCAAAATGGAAGGTTACGACGAACTCGATCCGACCTTTCGGGATCCCGACGGGGCGTATACGCCGATCAATGTTTTCGCCATAGCGCCGGCTTACAACACCAAGCTTGTGACAGCGCAAGACATACCGAAATCGGCGCTCGATTTTCTAAAGCCCATCTTCCACGGCCGGCTGATCACGGCCTATCCGCAGGACGATGACGCAACGATGTTTGCCTTCAACACCATCGTCAAGAAATACGGCTGGAAGTTCATGGAAGACTATATGGCGACCCAACCGAAACTCATTCAGGGCCACCTCGGTGTGGTGCGCAGTGTGGTGTCGGGCGAGAGTCTCGCGACTTTCGACATGATGGTTCACCACACCATGGAGGAGAGGAGCCAGGGCCATCCCGTCGACGTCGCCTTCCCGACCGAAGATCCGATGCCGATCTGGGGCCAATTGGGCGCGATCTTCAAGGATTCGCCGCACCCCAACGCGGCAAAGCTTTATCTGCAGTGGTATATGGCCAAGGAGCAGCAAAGCCACATCGGTACGTGGTCGGCGCGCCGAGACGTGCCGCCGCCGTTCGGGTTGAAGCCGATATTCGACTACAAGGTCGCCAACGACTTCAACGATATCGTCACCGATCCGAAGGTGCTGGCCGATCTGCGCAGTCGCTATGCGGGCTATGTCGGCGATATCACCAACAAGGGCGGAATTCGCTAAAGCGCGGGCTCAGTTGCGTCTGTGCGCTCATGATAGGGAGAGTGAAATGTCGTTTGTTACATCGCGGCGCCTGCTGATCGCGGGCGCGGTTTTTTCAGCGCTGCTGCCGGTGGCCTCGCAGGCCGAGACTCCGCTCAATGTCGCCGTGGTATCGCGTACGGTGTTCTATCTGCCGGCCTGGATGGCGCAGAAAAAGGATTTCTTCAAAGCCGAAGGGCTCGACGTCACTGTGAATGTCTACGACAGCTCCGATCCGATCTTTCAGGATCTTCGCGCGGGCAAGACACAGATTGCGATTGCGTCCACCGAGAGCGTGATCGCGGATGCCTATAAAGGCGGTGCGATCCGCATTGTGGCCGGTAATTCGCAGCGTCCGCCGCATTTCATCATCGCTCAGCCCGGGATCAAAACGCTCGCCGATCTGAAAGGTAAATTGATGGGCGTGGTGTCCATGCATGAAGGTACGACGTTCTTTGTGCCCGACATCGAGAAGAAAGCAGGCCTCAAAGCCGGCGAAATCAAAGTCGAGGCTTCGGGTGGCTCGCCGGCGCGCGCCAAACTGCTACTCGAACGCAAGATCGATGCCGGCATGCAGCCTTATCCGCTCAGTTATGAAGGCGAAGCGAAGGGCCTGACCAATCTCGGGCCGGTGGCAGACATCGTGCCGGATTACGAATTCAGCGCCGTCATGATCGACGAGAATTGGGCGCATGCGAATACTCAGGTTCTGACGCATTTCCTGCGCGCGCTGCGCCAGGGCACGGCCTATATGTTCGCCCATCCGGACGAGGCTGCCGAACTTGCCGCGACGGAACTGCACACCACGGTGCCTTATGCCCGGCGCGCCATCGACGACACCGTGCGCATGGATATTCTGTCCAAGGACCTGTCGTTGCGCGATGCGAGCCTGCGGCGCGTCTTTGATAATGTGAAATCGGCCGATTTGATCGGCAATGACAGTACATATCAGCGCGACAAGTTCGTCGATGAGTCTTATCTGAAAGCCAGCGCGCAATAGCGATACGCTCGCCAGTCAAAATCCGTTACGCGATGTGGACGTGCGTTGTTTCAGGTGCGGGCTCTCCAGATGTCAGCGAAATACGATCCGATCGTCGGTCGTTATGTTTACCTGACGTTGCAGGGCAGGGAGCATCGCGTCTATTTCGAGGAGGCCGGTCAAGGCATCCCGCTGTTGTGTCTGCACACGGCCGGCGCAGACGGGCGCCAATTCCGATACATGATGACGGACAAGGTCATCACGGATCGTTTCCGTGTCATCAGCTTCGATCTTCCCTGGCATGGGAAGTCCACGCCGCCGGTGGGGTGGCAGAACGAAGAGTATCGGCTGACCACCGACAGTTATATCGAAGCGATCAGGGCGTTCAGCGACGCACTCGGTCTCGACCGTCCGGTCGTCATGGGCTGCTCGATCGGCGGACGCATCGTTCTTGGTCTAGCGATCCGTCATGCCAGCGAATTTCGGGCGCTGATCGGTCTTGAGGCCGCGGCGCATCAAACGCCTTGGTACGACAGGGATTGGCTCGATCGGCCGGACGTCCACGGCGGCGAAGTCTGTGCCGCGCTGGTCTCGGGATTGATCGCGCCGCAGAGCCCCGACGAGCCGCGCTGGGAGACGCTTTGGCAATATATGCAGGGCGGCCCGGGCGTCTTTAAAGGCGATCTCTATTTCTATCGTGTCGATTCCGATTTGCGCGCGGAGATGAAGAAAATCGATACAAAGCGATGTCCATTATTTCTTTTGACCGGCGAATACGATTTCTCATGTGCGCCGGAGAACACCTCCGAGACCGCGGCGCAGATTCCCGGCGTGCATCTGACGATCATGAAAGAACTCGGCCACTTTCCGATGAGCGAAAACCCGAACCAGTTTCTGGCCTATATTCTTCCGGTCCTCGACAAAATCCAAAACATGCAAACGGCTTAGGCCGGCTGCTACTCGTTGAGCATCACATTGACAATCGAGGTCTTGCCGGCCTTCACGGCGGCGTAGGCGCTGCTCAGCGTTTGCTGCAAATCTTCCGCTTTGGTGACCCGGCCGCCGTAACCGCCCGCCCATTTCGCGAGTTCGGCATAATCGGGATTCTCGATATGCACCCCAAAATGCATTTTCTCGCTGGCCGCGGCGCCTTGTGGATACCAATTGAGATGGGTCCGGCGCATCACTTCGTATTTGTTGTTGTTGAAAATCACGATCAGGATGGGAAGGTCTTGATCCTTCGAGAAGGTCAATGACGGCAGCACCGGATTATAAAGGAACGAGCCGTCGCCGATCAGCAGCACCACGGGCTGTTGGCGCGCGGCGAGTTTGGTACCGAGTGTAATGCCGAGGCCCTGCCCTAGGCCGCTTGGAATGCGAAAGAAAGTTTGCGGCGCGTCCCATTCCAAGAGATCACGGATGATCGGGCTGTGTACGATGGTTTCGTCGAGGAAGATCGTGTCTTGCGGCAGGACATCGTTCAGCGCCCGGCACAGCAAGGCGGTGTCGATGTCATCTGCCGTCTTTGCCTTATCCTGGTCGGCACGGCGCCGTGTTAACAGGCTGTCATGCGCATCGGTCCAGCGCTTGCGCCGCTCGGGATAGCCGCCGGCCTTGGCGGCGTCGGCCTTCAGAACTTGCATCAAAAGCGCAAGCGATTGCGCGACGTCGCCTTCGAGATAAATGTCTGCGTCCATGGTCTGATAGACCATGTGATCCTTGAGCGGATTTTCGCTGATCGCCACGATCTTGGCGTTCGGCGGGAAATTGCCCGGCGGATACCACGGCACGCGGCTCTCGACCAAAAGCGCGAGGTCCATCTCCGGATGCAGCGGCGCGAGGTTGGTGCCGAGATGCAGCGGATGCGATTTGGGGAAATTGGCGTAGGCCGCCGCGCGGCCTTCGATGACCGGGATCGCCATAAGTTCGGCGAAGGCGACCAGCGCTGCGAAGGCCTCGGGATTGCGGCCGGCATTCTCCGTCACGATCACCGGACACTCAGCTTGCGCAATCAAGCGCGCGACTGTTTCGATGTCTTCGGACAACGCTTGCGTCTTCGGTGGTTCCGGCGTGTCGCGTAGCCGCTGCGGCGGCGTCCAGGCGTGAACCATGGTTTCGACCGGCACGTTCAAATAGACCGGCCCAGGCGGCACACGCTTCGCCATTTCGCCGGCGCGGATAACGGTCTGATACAACGTCTCCGGGCTCGGCACCTGATTGGCCCATTTAACGACCGAATCGATCAGTCGCTGCGGCCCGCCGACGACGCCGAGATTGCGATACCATTGATTGCCCGGATCGAAATCGGCGCGTTCGCCATAGCTCAGCGACTCCCCTGACATCACCAGCATCGGCACTTCATAAGAACGCGTGCCTTGGAGGCCCATCGCGCCTTGCAAGAGACCTGAGCCTGCATGAAGGAGCACAGCCTGCATCTTGCCGGTGACTTGCGCGTAGCCGAGCGCCACGCCGACCGCGAGGGTCTCGTGGCCGCAATCCATATAAGTCGGGCCGGCGAGGCCGCCGATTTTTTGACGGACTAGTGCCTCCCAGAGCGGCGGCCATTCCGAGCCCGGCGAGGAAACCACATAATCGATATGCAGCCTGCGGAAGGCTTCAAGTATCGCTTCGCCACCATCAAGCTCGTTTCTCAAGACCGGCGCTCCACCAGCAAGCGGGATTCAAAAGACGGCATGGCTTGCCTTACTCCGCCGTCGTTATATTGGCGGCCTTGATGATGGCGCCCCATTTCGCGCTGTCTGTTTCGATCAATTTCTGCAGTGCATCGGCCCCCAGCGCGCCGACCGTGGCGTCCATTGCTTTCAGCCGTTCTTGATAGGCTGGGTCGCTTTGCGCCGCCCGGAGTGCTTCACGTAGACGGCTGACATGGCTTGGCGGCGTCTTCGAAGACACGACGAGACCATGCCAGCCTTCTGCCTGCACCTCTGCATAACCGGCCTCCGCGATTGTCGGCGTGTCCGGCAAAGCGGGCGTACGTTCCGGCGCGGCGACGCCAAGCGCGACGATGGTGCCAGCTTTGACCTGAGGCGCCACCGTCGTGGCGTCGCCGAAAAGCCCATCGAGTTGCCCGCTCATGAGAAGCGGCAGGCTTTCGCTGGTGCTGCGAAACGGCACGTGGACGAGCTTGATACCGGCTTCGCGCTGCAAGAGCAGCGAGCCGAGATGGGACACCGTGCCGACGCCGGCCGAGCCTATGGCGACCTTGCCCGGATTGGCTTTGGCGTAAGCGACGAATTCCGCCAAAGTCTTTACACCCAAGGACTTCCGCACGACCAGAGTTTGTGCCGAGCGCCACACCGTGCCGATCGCCAGAAAATCGTGGTCAGCTACGTAAGAGACTTTTTTGATCCACGGGATGATCGTCATCGGCGCGATCCCGGCATTGAGCATCGTGTAGCCGTCGAGGTCGCCGCTTAGAAACGTCTCGGTGCCATTTAATCCGCCGCCGCCGCCGCGATTGTCGATATAGACCGGCTGGCCGAGCGCTTTGGTTAAACCGGACTGCACCAGCCTGGCGCCGGTATCGCTTGGGCCGCCCGCAGCGTAAGGCACTACGATTTTGATAGGCCTGGATGGAAAGTCGTCAGTCTCGGCCGTGCCCTGCGCATGCATTGCTGTGCCGATCAGCGTCAGAACAACAGCCCATGCACCGGGCCGGATCAAAGCGAAAGTGGCGCGCTTTCTCATATCAATGCTTCGTCACTTCGCGGCGGAATGGAATCGACAAAACGTCGCCGGAAATTCGCACATCCCATATTTCTGCCTGGTCATGCGCCATATGCTGCTCAAAGAGCTTCGGCAGATCTTCGAGCTGTGTCACGGTTTGTCCGCGCAGGCCAAACCCGCGCGCGATGGCGGCAAAATCGGTCGTGCCGAATTGCACCTGCCGCGCCGAGAAACCATCGGCGCGCAATTTATGCACTTCGGAACTGTAAGCCCCGTCATTGAGCGCAACGATCAGCATCGGCAGACCGTGGCGGCGTATCGTTTCGAGTTCCTGAATATGCATCAACAGACTACCGTCGCCATCGAGCAGAACGATGCGGCGATCCTTGCGCGCAACGGCAATGCCGATCGCGTGCGCGATATTGGAGCCGATGGCGCCAAAATCGCGGATGCTGGCAAACAGGTTGGGCGGCCGCTGCCGCATATTGGTGGCGGCGAAATAAGCGCAATGCCCACTCCCGCCGACAACGAACCAGTCTTTGGGAACGACGCAATCGATCGCCTGGACGACCTGGCGCGGATCAAAAGTGCCGGGCTCTATGGGATAGACTTCTGAATCGGTGCAGTTCCTGACGGCCTCCAGCACATCCGGCGTGCGATAACCGATCTGGGATAGGCCGCGTTTTGTCAGGGCTCGATTGATCGCGGCGACGCCAGTCTTTGCGTCGGCATGCATGTGGTAGTGCGCGACCACGCGGCTGTCGCGCAATGGCTGCGGGTGACGGTCGATCTGCACCACTTTGGCTTTAGGATAGAGCTTGCCGGCATTGGCCGTATGCCCGTTTAGGCTCGCGCCGACCGCGATCACGAGGTCGGCGTCGTTGAACAATTTAAATGTCGTATCGCTCGACCAGCCGCCGGCGATACCAAGCGAATGCGGATCGTCGTCAAACAGGCAGCGCGCCGCGAGCGTGGTCGAGAGTAGCGCGCCGCTGCGCGTTGCAAGCTCTTCCAGTTCGGACTTCGCATTCGATAGAACAACGCCACGGCCGGCAATGACGATCGGCCGTTGCGCTCGTTCGATCATGTCGGCAATTGTCGCCACCGACTGCTCATTCGGCACGAAGGCTTCCGCGTGCGGCATGATTGCTGTCGAAGGCACATAAGGTTGCGCTGCGGGGCAGAGCGAACGCTGCAGATCGGTCGGCACGCCAAGCACGACCGGCGTGGACGCGCTTCGCGCCACAACGAAGGCTTCGCGAAGCCGGTCGAGCGCGTGATTGACACTTCGGATGGGAATGTATTTGGCGCCGGAGCCCACAGCCAATGGCGCCTGATCGATATGTTGCAGGGTCCATACCGCGGTCGTCGGCGTTTCGCCGGCAAAGACAACAAGCGGAATCCGGCCACGCGCCGCAGTCGCGAGCGCCGTCATCGTTTGCGTGAAACCCGGACCGTGCGTCACGGAAGCGACGCCGACACGGCCGGTCACGTAGGCATAAGCCGATGCCATGGCGCAGGCGCAGTGCTCGTGGCGCGCATGGACGGTTCGTACGCCCATCTCCTCGGCCATGATCGTGGCCCAATGCATATTCGCATCGCCCAGCAGCGTGAAATGCGTATCCACACCTTCAGCGACAAAAGCTTCGGCGAGAGCCATATAAAGATGACGATTGCTCATGGTCGACGCCAGCTATTTGAGAACGAGATGAGCGGCCTGAACGACCGGCGCCCATTTGGTGACTTGTGAACGGATAAGGCTACCAAAGCCGTCGGCGCCCCAATCCTTCACCGTCAATCCTTGTTTGGCGACGCTGTCGAGATAGGCCGGATCGACGAGCACTTTCGCTGTGGCAGCCTTGAGTTTTGTCTGGATATCAGGTGGCGTTTTGGCGGACGCGACCAAGCCAAACCAATTTTGCGTATCGACACCCGGCAATCCGCTTTCCGCGGTGGTTGGAAGATCCGGCAGCAACGACGAACGTTCAGGCGCCGTGATCGCGATTGCGGTCAAGGCGCCACTTTTGACGAATTGCGGAATCAGGGTGACGTCGGCAAAGGCGCCGTCGATCTGGCCGCCGAGCACGGCCGGCATGGTCTCGCCGGTGCTGTGATAGGGCACATGGACCAGTTGAATCTTTGCTTCCTGCTGCAAAAGCTCGATCGACATGTGCGTAATCGAGCCGGTGCCGGCCGAGCCGAGCGTCACCTTGCCGGGGTTCGCTTTGGCATATTCAACGAATCCTTGCAGCGTCTTGATGCTGAGTTTCGGATTGACGATCAGCACCTGAGACGATCGCCACACCAACGCCAGCGGCACGAAATCTTTCACCGGGTCGTAGGGCACTTTTTCCGCGGCTGGAATGATAGCGAACGGGCCGATCGCTCCGACAAGCAAAGTGTAGCCGTCGGGCGACGTGCTTAAGAATGTCTCGGTTCCGACAAGCCCGCCGGCGCCGCCTTTGTTCTCGACCACCAGCGGCTGGCCGAGCTGGCGTCCGAGAGGTTCTGTCATCAGCCGGATGCCCACGTCGCTTGGGCCACCCGGCGGATAAGGCTCGATAATGCGGATGGGCCGGGAAGGAAAATCGTCAGCAAAGCCGGCGGTTGCTACAGCCGTGAGTGCGATGATTGCGGCCAGCAATGTGAATATCTGTGCCGGCTTACGCATCGCTACTCCTCCTCACAGGCCGGCTTTTATGCCCGGCTTTCTGCGCTTGCCTCTAACATTCAAGGCAGGCCCACGACAGTGCCAAAATCTCAAGGCGACCGGCGTATCTGGCACATTTCGCCGCGGAAAGGCCGATCAAAAGCCGCCGTTAGGGACGGCTCAACCGTGCCTTTCGATCGCTGATTTCAACAAAGCCGTCGCGCGATAGATGCCGTGCACGAATTTGCTGTACGGCAGCATCAGGAATAGCGCGAGGATTGTGCCCAGATGCACCGCCAAGAAAACGGCCATGGCACCGGTGTCGCGGAACGCCAGAAGAAAGAGACCCGTTACGGCCGTGAGCAGTAAAAGGAACAGCAGCGCGTAATCGGAGCCGACCACGCTGCGCGCCACAGGAGCCTGATCGGTCGTGATCTTGACCCAGATCAGGCCGATGGTGCCGACGATCAGGCCGATGCCGCCGACCGTTCCCAACAGCACCGGAGCGCTCCAGAAGGGGTAGGGCGCGGGCTCGCCAAGGAAATGATCGTAGATGGTGGCAACGCAAGTCGCTGCGAAACACAGCAGGAAGCCATAGAACATGATGTGGTGATAGTAGCGACGGGTCTGCGAGAAGGTTTCGCCTTCGTCGTTGCAACCATGGCCGTCATTGCCGAGATAGCGAAGTGTCATGACGTCGCCGATGGCAGTGTAGATCGCACGCATCGAGAGTGGCTTGGTCAGGTCCGATTGCGTGTCGCGCCAGAAATTCACGGCGCTCATGAACAATGCCAGCAGGGAAAAGAGAAACGTCGCTCCAGCGATGCCGGCCATCAGCCCCCAAGGAACGATGGCGTAGAACGCCCCCGGACCGATATGTGACGTGACGACCTCGTGCAGTCCGTTAAAGCTCATGACCAGAATGAGCACGATCGCAATCGCGGCGGCGGCCACAAGCGAAACAATCGTACCGTTGCGCTTGTAGAGCGCTGCGAGCGGACGCGGCCAGGCATATTCTTCGTAAGTTTCGACGCGCAGTTCGGCGAAGGTCTTGGGCAGATTGATGCCGAACGGATGCGGCGGCGAAAACTGGCAGGCGTGATAGCAGCCTTTACAGTTGTGACAGAGATTGGCGAGATAGGCCATGTCGGCGTCGCTGAAGGCGCGCTGCAGCTCCATGGCCGGAAATACCGGACAATAGCCTTCGCAATAGCGGCAGGCATTGCAGATCTCGATGGCCCTTTTGGCCTCAGCGACGGTTTCAGTTGCGCGCAAGTTTAGCCGCCTCCCTGCCTGCGATACGGCCGAACACCGCTCCGATGGTCATGCCGAAGCCGGCCAGATAACCCTTGCTGAGAATGCTGCCGGCCATCATCTCGCCGGCGGCAAAGAGATTCGTCGACTGTTTTCCGCTTGCCATTTGCACGCGTGCGTTCTCGTCGACCTTCACGCCGAGATAAGTGAAAGTGATGCCGGGACGATGCGGATATGAATGGAAGGGCGGGTTGTCGATGGTGCGCGCCCAATGCGACTTCGGCGGCGTGAGTCCCTCGGTGTGGCAGTTGTCGAGCTTCTGGCTTTCGAACGTGCCCGGTTGAACCGCGGCGTTATACTCACGAACCGTCGTCTCTAAAGCATCGCGATCGACGCCGATCAGGCCGGCGAGTTCGCCGATTGTCTGGGCCTTGTAGGGCGAGAACACCGACGGCATGAAGTTGCGTTCGGATTTGGTGTCGAAGATCGAATAGGCGATTTGATCCGGCTGCTGCGCGACAAGCCGTCCCCAGATCGCATAGCGCTTCGGCCAGGTTTCCTCGCCTTCGTCGTAAAAGCGCTTGCCGAAGCGATCGACGACAATGCTGAAGGGTATGCAGTCAATCCGCGTGACGATGCCGCCGTCGAATTTCGGCGCCCGCGCGTCGATGGCGACGCAATGGAATTGCGTCGGATCTCCGGTCTGCTGCACGTTTTGATCGAGCAGGCTTTTGAGAACGCCGCCTTGCGCATAAGGCGTGCCACGGATCAGAAAGTTGTCGGCGGCCGCGCCCCAATATTTCTTCAGCCAGTCGATATTGGCCTGAAAGCCGCCGGCAGCGGCGACATAAGTCTTGGCTTTGACGGCCGCCGGAAAGCCCTTGCTGACGATTTTTACCTGCGCGACGCGCTCGCCGTCGAGTTCGACCGATTGCACTTCGGTGTCATAGAGAATGTCGATGCCGAGTGTTTCGGCCGTATTGTAGTAAGCGTTGACCAGCGCCTTGCCGCCGCCGAGATAAAACGCATTGGTGCGGGAGAGATTGAGCGTGCCGGTCAGCGATGGCTGAAAGCGTGCGCCGCACTTTTCCATCCAGCCCGGAAGCTCCGACGAATCCCTGATGGTCAGCCGCGCCAGTTTTTCATCGGTGTTGCCGCCGGTGATGCGGATGAGATCGTCGAAATATTCATCTTCACGATAGGCTTCCGTGAGCGTCGAAGTCGGCGCCTCGTGCATCACGCGGGCATTGCGGGTGTGGCGGCTGTTGCCGCCGCGATAGCCGCGCGGCGCAGCCTCGAGCACCAGCACCGAACAGCCGGCGAACCGAGCGGTGATGGCGGCACTCATTGCGGCATTGCCGCCGCCGATGACGACAACGTCGTAGACTCTGGTGAGATCAGCCATTGGATGATGAAGAGGACTGGGATGATGAAGAGGACTGGGGTGATGAAGAGGACCGGGATGATGAAGACGACATGCGGAGTGGGTTCACGATTGAATCGACAATAGCTGGCATTTCAATGCGCTCAATGTCGTAAGCCGCGCGGTGCGGCCAGCAGAGCCTTGAAATACAGAAGATTGGTCATCAGCGGGTGAAAATCGCCTTCGATGCGGAATGCGCCGAGTTTGGCGAGGGCGAAGATGTCGTGAAAATTAGGCGGCGGGAATGGTTGCCAGAATTTACCCCAAGCTTCGCTGCTGCCGCGCACGGCAAAAGCCCAGGATTTCATGATAGCAGGTCCGTGCTGCATTCCGACGATACGGCCGTGTTCTATGGCGATGAAATGAGGCTCGCTATCGATCTCGATCATGATGTCGGCCGTGAGATGGCGGCCACGGCGTAGCAGCGCTTCATCGGCGTTCACGAGATCCGGCAACCGATCGATCATGTCCGAGAGGGATAAGGGCGACGTGACAGTATTCAATCCTCGTCCTCCCTTGCGCTTCGAGCGGAGCCGACCGGCAGCCGTCCGATCAGCGGTTGTGTTCCTGCCTGCGGCCCAATTTCCAGGTGAGCCGTTGCGTTTAGACCGCGCAGCAACAGCAGGAAATCGGCAAGTCAAACAAAGGCTTTTGCCCATTTGACTTGATCTAGCAAATTCGTAATGGGTAATGACGATTGAGTTTTCGTCAAGACAGTTTCCGCCAAGAGGCAGGGTGTGGCCCGCTCAGTTCCGCCCCTTAATCCCTTACACGTTTTCGAGGTGGCCGCGCGCGTCGGCAGCTTCACCCGGGCGGCTGACATATTGTCGGTATCGCCGTCGGCGGTCAGCCGACAAATCGCCTCGCTCGAGGCTTTTCTCGACGTACGGCTGTTTCATCGTGCCCGCGAAGGCAATGTTCTGACCGATACCGGCCAGGAATATTACCAAGCGATCGCGCCCGCTTTCGAGATCATTACGGCCGCTACGGACCGCGTCGCGCGGGTGCAGAACAGCGCGCCTCTGAACGTCCGGGTTCCGGCAACTTTTGCGGTGCATTTTCTCATTCCACGGCTGTCTGCCTTCAAAGACGAGCATCCGGGCACGAATGTCCGGATTATCACTGGCTTTGGCTCGGTCGACTTCGTCCGCGAGGATGTCGATATTTCGATTCAGCTCGGCTCGGGCAATTGGCCCGGCACCCAGAGCAAAATGCTGTTCGCCAATTGGATACAGCCGATGTGCAATCCGCGGCTGTTCAAAGGCGGCAAGCCGATCACATCCATCGACGCGCTTGAGGGTTATCGGTTGGTGATTTCCAACAATAAGCGCAACGACTGGCGCGATTGGCTGAAAGTCATGGAACGCGCCGATTTTCCTCTCGATAAAATGGAAATCGTCGAGTTTCCCAATTCCATGCTGGCCTATCAGGCCGCGGCCGACGAAGTCGGTGTCGTTATCGGCGAGATTCCACTGCTTTTGCCGGAATTTTCCGGACTTCCGCTGGTCAGATTGTTCGAAAAATCGATCCGGCAGGGATCCTATTACGCGGTGTGGCGGGCCGAAGCGGGGCCAAGCCTTAAAGCGCGGCAGTTTCTGTCTTGGCTTGAGCGCCAGCTCGAGCCCATTCTGGCGCGGTTGCCGGCCGCGATGGCTTCAGGCCGGCGGTTGCGCGCCGTGTAGCGCTATCGAGAGCCGGTCGCTTGAGCAAAACTCACCTGCTCATACCGATTGTGAAGTTGCCCGGCCTTCTGACGGTCTCCATAAGCGAAACAGCCGTCAGGTGACCAAGAGATGAATCAGGGAGAAGAAACGTGAGCGGAGATGAAGCCTACGAAGAAGGAATGAAGGTGCGCCGCGCTGTGCTGGGCGACGCCTGGGTCGATCGTACGCTCAAGAACCGCAACACATTCAACACCGAATTCCAGGAGATGATCACGCGCCACGTCTGGGGTGAGATCTGGACACGTCCGGCGATCGATCAAAAGACCCGCCGCTACATGGTGATGTCGATGATGATCGCGCTCCATCAATGGGAGGAGTTCAAGCTCCATGTCCGTGCAGCATTGACGCACGGCTTCACCAAGGACGACATCAAAGAGATCATCCTGCAAGCGACGGTTTATTGCGGCGCGCCGGCGGGCAATCACGCGATGCAGGAAGCGGCCGCCGTTTTCAACGAGGCTAACGCCTGACCGATATTGAGGGCGTCAGTTCAGCTTGATCGACGCTTCGTCGATCACCTTTTTCCACTTGATCGCGTCCGATTTGATCAGCGCGCCATAAGCCTCCGGGCCCGCGTCGCCGAAGCTCACATTCTGTTTGGCGAGCTTGGCGAGATAGTCCGGGTCTTTTTGCGCGGCGCTCATCGCGTCTTGCAGGCGCTTGATCACAGGAGCAGGCGTCTTGGCTGACGCAACAAAGCCGAACCAGCTCGCGGCTTCGACATTCGGTTGTCCGGCTTCCGCCATTGTCGGTACGTCAGGGATGGCGACTTCCCGCTTTTTGGCGGCGACGGCGACCGCGACGATCTGTTTCGCCAGGATCTGCGAAGCGATGATCGGCGTGTCGCCGAATAAGGCATCGATCTGGCCGCCCATCAGCGCCGGCAGACTTTCGCTGGTGCTGTGGAAGGGCACGTGAATGAGATCAATCCCGGCCTCGTGCATGAACAGAGCGGCGGCAAGGTGCGTGATCGAGCCGACGCCGGCGGAGCCAATCGTCGCTTTGCCGGGATTGGCTTTTGCGTAAGCAATAAAGTCCTTGAGATTGTTGATGCCGAGCTTTGGGTTGATCGCGAGTGTCAGCGGCGAGGTCCAGACCAGGCCGAGCGGAACAAAATCATGGATCGGGTCGTAGCTGACCTTCTCAGCCCCCGGAATGACGGCGAGCGGCCCAATGGCGCCGAGAAGGAGCGTGTAACCATCGGGCGCAGCGTTTGCGTAGGAAATCGTCGAGTTCAAACCGCCGCCGCCAACCTGGTTTTCGATAACGACGGGTTGACCGAGCTGCTTGCTTAGTGGCTCGGACATCAGGCGTGCGCCGGTGTCGCTTGGACCACCTGCGGCATAGCCGACGATCACGCGGATCGGCCGTGTCGGAAAGTCTTGGGCGTTAGCCCGTTGGCCGAAGAGGGTCGCCGCGATTGCGACGGCGAGAGAAGTCATCATAAGCCGCATAACTCGGTTCCTGCTGGCGCTGTCTTTAGTTCCGGCATCTTCAGGCACGCCCATAGCACTGCTGCCGGCTGATACGATTGCAATAAACTCAACAATCTGTGCGCATAAGGCAGTTGCTGCTCATTCGCAAAAGCCTTAGCGATTTCCGTGACTTCAGTCGAAATTTGATGTGCGATCCCTCCAGAGATCACTCCCTTGGCGACAACGCTTTAGGGTAGGATAGGGACCCCGCATAGAGTGGCCAATTATGATCATTGACGCACACGCACATTTTGTTCCTCAGGCTCTGCTCGACGACGCGCTCGCGCAGAAGTCGTTTCCCTCCGTCAAAGTCGCTAGTGAAAATGGCGCGGTCCGCTTCGCCTTTGCCGGCCAGGACTCTAAGCGTCCCGTTCCCGCAGGCATGAGCGACGTCGAACGGCGGCGTAAATGGCTGGCCGATCGCGGCATCGACAAACAAGTCGTCGGCGGCTGGCTCGACATGTTCGGTTACGATCTGCCGGCCGACGAAGGTCTGGAATGGAATCGCTTTCTTAATAGCCATTTGCTGAAGGCGACCGCAAAAATCCCGTTTCTAGTCCCGCTCGCAACGGTGCCGATGCAGTCCGGTAAGCATGCGGCGCAGGCATTGGAAGAGGCGCTCAATCAAGGCTTTCATGGCGCCATGATCGGCACCCAGCCGAAAGGTGCGAGTGGCGTTCTCGACGATCCCGATCTCAATCCGTTCTGGGAAGTCGCTTCGGCGCGCAAAGCGACGTTGTTTATTCATCCGACTTTCGGCGCGCGCGACGACCGCCTCAAAGCCTATGGTCTTGTCAGCGCTGTCGGCCGTGTGACTGATACGACGATGGCGATGGCTCGACTGCTCTATTCCGGTCACCTGGTGCGTTACCCAGACGTCAATCTGGTGATCTCGCATGGCGGCGCGGCTTTGCCGATGATTCTCGGCCGGTTGCGGCGGAGTTTCGCCACGGCACCGGCGCAAAATGCGGATCCGGTGCCGGGCTTCCACAAGCTCTATTTCGACTCCGTCGTCTACGATCCGATGATCGTACGTTTCATTTGTGAGATCGCTTCGCCGGGCCGTGTTGTCATGGGCACCGATGAACCGTTCGCGATTGCCGAACAGCAGCCGGTCAAACTGATCGAAGAGTGCAACTTCAACGCCTCCGACAAGCAGGCGATCTTAGGGGGCACCGCCGCCAAGCTTTTCGGAATTTCGTGACGCTGCATATCGCGGCGCATCGGCGGTGGGCACACCAGGAAGAGATATGCCCCGTGTGACAATGACAGTGAATGGTGTCGCGCGCAGCGCCGAGGTAGAAAACCGGACGCTGCTGGTGCAGTTCCTGCGCGACCATCTGCGTCTCACCGGAACCCATGTCGGCTGCGACACCACGCAATGCGGCGCCTGTGTCGTGCATCTCGACGGCGTCGGCGTGAAATCCTGCACTGTGCTCGCGGTGGCCTGTGAGGGCTCAACGGTCACGACCATCGAAGGCTTGGCGGATGGCGACCATCTGCATCCGATGCAGGAGGCTTTCCATCAAAACCACGGCCTGCAATGCGGCTTCTGTACCCCCGGCATGATCATGTCAGCGGTCGATATGGTGCGCCGGAACGGTTACGACCTTGACGAACACACCATTCGCAAACAACTCGACGGCAATATCTGCCGTTGCACCGGTTACCATAATATCGTGCTCGCGATCATCGCGGGCGCGGCCGCTATGCGTCCGGAGTGAGCTCGGATGCACGACTTCAATTACCATCGCGCAAAAACCACCGCCGAGGCGGTTGCGCTTCTGGAAAACGAAGACGCCAAAGCGATTGCTGGCGGAATGAGTTTGTTGCCGACGTTGAAGCTGCGCTTGGCACGCTATGCCGACTTGGTCGATTTGAAACCGATCTCCGAATTAAGCGGAATCAGCCGCAACGACAATTCGATCACCATCGGCGCGATGACGCGGCACGCCGTGGTCGCCGCATCCGATGTCGTGCAAGAGGCGATACCGGCCTTGTCCGTTCTTGCCGGAGGCATCGGCGATCCGCTGGTGCGCAACCGCGGTACCATCGGCGGTTCGATCGCCAATGCCGATCCGGCTGCCGATTATCCGTCGAGTGTGCTGGGCCTGAATGCCACCGTCATTACGCACACGCGCGAAATCGAGGGTGAAGAATTTTTCCAGGGTCTGTTCGAGACCGCATTGAACCCCGGCGAAATCATCACTGCGGTCCGCTTTCCGATCCCGAAGCGCGCTGGCTATTTCAAGTTCCCGCATCCGGCGTCGCGCTTCTGCCTGGTCGGCGTCTTTGTGGCGCAGACCGAGACCGGCGTGCGTGTTGCCGTCACGGGTGCGGCGCCTTCGGTGTTTCGCTTTACGGCAGCGGAACAGGCGCTAGCGACCAACTTTTCGGCCGCGGCGCTGGAAGGGGTGACGCTGGAACCGGAAGGGTTGAATTCCGATATACACGCGAGCGCCGAATATCGGGCTCACGTGGTTGAAGTGTTGACCCGCCGCGCGACGGAACGCGCTCTGAGCGCGTAGGAGCAAGATCGATGCATGGTCCCGCGACGAGTGCCCGGATCGGGCAGCCCGTTACACGCAAGGAAGACCGCCGGTTTGTCACGGGCGAGGGCCACTATGCCGACGACTTCAATTTCGAGAACCAAACCTATGCGATCATGGTTCGCTCGCCGCACGCGCACGCCAATATCGTTTCGATCGATGCCAGTGAAGCCCTTGCTGTCCCCGGCGTGTTAGCGGTGCTGACCGGCGCCGATTTTATCGCCGACGGGCTTCTTCCGGTTCCGAACAAGACGTTCTCGATGCATCCGGCGGAAATTCCACTGGTCAACACCGACGGCACGCCGGCTTTCAATGTTCCGGATTATCCGATGCCTGCCGACAAGGCTCGCTTTGTCGGCGAGCCGCTGGTCATGGTGATTGCTGAAAGTATCGCCGCAGCCAAGGACGGCGCCGATCTTGTCCATATCGAATATGAGCCACTTCCTTGCGTCACTTTCACGGTCGATGCGGCTGACCTCGATGCGCCGCGCGTGCGCGACGAGAACACTTCGAATGTCTGCATCGACGCTGTCATTGGCGAGCCTGATCCGACAGAAGAGTCTTTCCGCAACGCCGCTCATATAGCCAAGGTGAAAACGTGGATTCCGCGAGTGACGGGTTCGCCGATGGAGCCGCGCGGCGCGGTCGGCACCTATGACCCGAAGACGGGGCAATATACCGTCTATACGTCGAGCGGCTCGACGCTGCGCTTGCGCCGCGATCTGTCGCTCGTTCTCAACGTGCCGGAACCGCATGTGCGCCTCGTCATTAAAGACGTCGGCGGCAATTTCGGAACGCGTGGCGCGATCTTCGCCGAGCAGCCGCTGGTCGCCTGGGCCGCAAAGCGCGTCGGCCGTCCGGTGAAGTGGACGAGCGAGCGCAGCGAATTGCTGCTCAGCGATTATCAGGGCCGCGATCTTGCGGTCGAAGCCGAGCTTGCGCTCGACAAGGACGGCACTTTCCTTGCGATGCGCGGATCGAATGTCGGCAATCTCGGTTCGCACACCGGCAATTTCTCGATGGTCCAGAAGGGCGTCGAGATTATGTCGAGCATCTATCGGATGCCGTCGGCGTTCTTTCGTGTCCGCGCGGTGTTGAGCCATACGGCGCCGACACGGCCTTACCGTAGTTCGGGACGTCCCGAAGTCATGTATGTGATGGAACGCCTGATCGACATTGCAGCAAAGCAGGGCGGTTTCGATCGAGCGGAATTGCGCCTGCGCAATCTCGTGTCGCAAAACGAACTGCCGTACAAAAATCCGTTCGGGCTCGTTTACGACAGCGGTGACTATATCGGCGTCATGCACCGCACACTGAAGCTCGCCGATTGGGAAGGCTTTCCTGCGCGCAAAGCCGAAGCGCGGACGCGCGGCAAATATCGCGGCATGGGCCTTGCCAATTACGTGGATACTGCAACCGGCATCCCGCGTGAAAAGGCGCGTATCACGGTTCATCCGGACGGTACGACCGATCTGATCATCGGAACGATATCGAACGGTCAGGGCCACGAGACGAGTTTCGCGCAACTGGTTCACGATTGGCTGTCTGTGCCTTTCGAGAAAGTGAAGCTGATCACCGGTGACACCGATATCGTCGATGTTGGCGGCGGCGCGCATTCCGGCCGCGGCATGCGGCTCGGCAGCATCGTGATTTGGGAAGCGGTCAACCGGATCATCGAGAAGGGCAAACAAGTTGTCGGCTTGCTCCTGCAAAAAGACGCTGCAGCAATCAAATTCGCCGACGGGGATTTCTTTGCTGATGGCAATCAGGTCATGAGCCTGATCGATGTCGCGACGGCGATGAATTCACGGACCGATCTGCCGCAAGAGTTTCGCGGTCCTTTGGCCGGCGAATGTGACCAGACGATCATGGAGGCAGGCTTTCCTTATGGAAGCCACGCCTGCGAAGTCGAGATCGATATCGAATTGGGCACTGTCGAGATCGTTCGTCACACCGCGATTGACGACGTTGGGCGTGCGGTCAATCCGCTGATCATTCACGGTCAGACGCATGGCGGGATCGCACAAGGCGTCGGGCAAGCCTTGCTCGAGCAGGTCTATTACGACGCCAGCAACGGGCAGATGCTTGCGGGTTCGTTTATGGACTACGCCATGCCGAGAGCGGATATGTTGCCGTTCTATACGACCGATATCAGCGAGATACCGTCGACCACGCATCCGCTCGGCATAAGGCCGGCGGGCGAGGGTGGCACGACGCCGGCGCTTGGCGTCGTCATCAATGCCATTGTCGATGCTTTGTCGGAGTTCGGCGTCGAGCATATGGAAATGCCGGCGACGCCAGAGCGCATCTGGCGTGCCATTCACGGTAAGCCGCAACGCTCGCGCATGGTGCCGGATACCGTCGAGCAGGATTTCTCGCTGGCTTGATTGTAGCTGTTTGCGCGGTCGTCAGCCTTCGATCGAGCGCACCGGCGTTTCCGGCTTCACCCCGCCGCGGCGGCGAGCAAACGTATCGGCGCCGTTTTCTTCCCACTTTCCGGCAACGGCGTTCTGCGCGAACGTCTCCCAGCTGTCGCGCCAGTCGCCGAGCTGATAGCCATGCCACGGCGCCTGAAACGACACTGGCGGCAGTTTCAGCTTGGTCCACAAATCGCGGGCGCGCTCCATATATTCTTTTGTCGGCAGCGCGATCGGCGGCATGACGTGCTTGAGCGTCGCATCGATCAGCATCGTCGAATTGGCCGTACGCGGATTAGGAGGCAGGCCATCGCCACTATCGGAACTCGGCCCGTGATCGGGCGCGCGGAACGGCAGGATGTGCACGTCATCGATCGGATTGGAGCGATAGGCCATCGACCAGAACACCGCATTGGCATTGTTCGGATCGATATCTTCGCTGACGGCGATGACGATTTTTCCGCAGTCGGCAATACGTGACGAGGTCGCTTGCAAAGCGCGCCAGACTTCGGTGCGCGTGACGTTATTGGCGAATTGCAGAAAGATCAGCGGACGCAGATTGCTCAATGTCTCGTGCATGACGACGTTGCGAATGCCGCCGATGCCGATCTGACGCAGGTGCGTCAGGAACAGCGGTTCCATCGCCACGCGGCGCATGGTGCTGGATTCGCTCGGCGTCACTTGGCTGATGATCGAGGGGAACACCGGCGAGCGGCGATGGGTGATCGCGGTGATCTCCATCGAGAGATTGTAATCTTCAAGAGCGACATAGCCGGTACTCTCGCCGAACGGACCTTCCGGCTCGAGCAACTCCGTGCTGATCAGACCCTCGATGACGATCTCGGCATCGGCCGGCACCATCAGGTCGACAGTCTTCGCCTTGACGACTTCGATTGGTTTTCCTGCGAGCGCACCGGCAACGGTGAGTTCGTCGAAATCGGTCGGCAGCCGCTGCGGTCCGTTGTAGACGATGACCGGCGCGGCGCCGAGCACGATGGCGATGGGCATGGGCTTGCCCATTTTCTGATAGCGCTGCCAATGCAGATAGCCGCCGGTCCGGCCCAAGCGCGAGGCCATGCGCACACCGAGACGGTTTTTGGCTTTCAGCGCCGCCCGGTTCATCGACATGTTGGGAATGCCGCTTTCCGGATCTTTGGTGATGCAGAGCGTTGCGGTCAGCGTTGGCGCCGCATCGAAACCCGGTGTGGAAATGGGAACCGGCAGCATCGCCAAGCCGCCGCCCGGCTTGGTCAAATCAGCGCCGGTGGTCACCACTTCCTGACAGCGGCCGGACGCGACTTCCTTCGGCGGAATAGGATTGGCGATGGCTTTCGCCCATTTGCGGCTGATCTCATCGACCGGGCAGCCCATGCCGATCGCGTAGATTTCAGGCGTGGCCGCGAGCGCACCGACAGCGACCGGCATGTCGTATTTGCGGCCGGTCGAATCGACGATGTTCGTGAAAAGAAAGGCGCGGCGTTCGTGATCCGGAATGCCGCCGACGAACTGGCAACGGACCAACGGATGAAGCTCGGTGTCTTTGTTGATCGGCTCGTCGATCCTGATCAGAAGACCGCGCTTCTCGAGATCGGCAAGATGCGACTGAAAGTCGAGGCTGGGAGCGGTCATGGGGCGGTCCTACCTTGTGTGGCCCTGTGGGGCATCGTTTTTGCGAAATTCGGAGATGAGAATAGGCCGTTTGGCCTACTGCACGAGGCCGGCTTTGTCAGCCAGCGGGCCCCATTTGGCGGTGTCAGCTTCGATTTTGCTGCGAAGAGCGCTGGGCGATTGCGGGTCGGGGAATATCGCTTGGTTGGACAGCGCCTCTTTGAGGTCGTCCTGGCCTAGAGCTTCGTTGATGTCCCTGCTCAACGTATCGACGATATTTTGTGGAAGTTTGGCAGGCGCGATGACTGCGATCCAGAGCGTGACTTCAAAGCCGGGTACGCCGGATTCGGCAACCGTCGGAATGTCAGGGAATTCGGCAAGACGTTTTTGCGTCGTGACACCGAGCGGCCGAAGCTGACCGCTTTGGATATAGCGCTTGGTGGTGGTCAGAATGCCGAATTGCGAGTCGATGCGGTCGGCAAGGAGATCGATAATGGCCTGAGTCGAGCTCTTGTAAGGGATTTGATTGAGTTTGATCCCGGCTTGATTGGCAAATAGCTCGGCGCTGAGCCGCGCCAAGCTCGCGTCTCCATCCGACGAATAGGACAGCGTACCGGGCTTCGCTTTTGCCAGCGCGATATAATCCTGAATGGTCTTGGCTGGCACTGAGGGATGCACGACCATGATGAACGGCGAATAGCCGATCATGGCAATCGGTGTGAAATCCCCGGGGCCATAGCCGATGCTTTTGTTGAGCAAAGGCACTGTCACCACCGTGGTCGTTGTGGCGATCCCGATCGTGTAACCGTCAGGATCCGATCCGGCGAGCTTCGCCGTGCCGATGGCGCCGCTCGCTCCATCACGATTGTCGACAATGACGGGCTGCCCGAGCTTTTCCGAGAGCTTCTTACCGATAAGACGCGCCACCGTATCGGCGGCAGACCCGGCGGGTAATGGGACGATGATATGGATGGGACGTTCCGGCCATGCTGCGGCACATGCTCCGCCGGTCAGTGTCAGCAGGGTCACCGTCAGTATCGACATGGCCGCCGCCAACGTCGCTCGAACACTCATAGTTTTCTCCAAAACCGAGGTCGCCAGCAGATACATATCTGGCCGAGGCTGACACTCAATGGAGATTTATGAAATCATGAATGAGCTTTTGGCAACAGAGTTCCGCACGACAAAGCCAGTCACCGCGTATGATTGACAAGACCGCTTTGCCCGCCGCTATTGGGTTAACCCGTAAAGTCTCTTAAAAGCGATCACGCGAAGCAGCTTTCCCATGGCGAATTTTGTTCTTGTGCACGGCACCTGGGGCGGCGGCTGGCAGTGGCGTAGCGTCGCCGAATTTCTTCGTGCCAAAGGCAATCTTGTTTTCACGCCGACTTTGACTGGGCTAGGCGAACGCGAACATCTAGTGTCGCGCGCTACGAATTTGGATACGCATATTGCAGATATTGCCGCCGTCATCCGTTGCGAGAAAATCGATGATGTTGTTCTGGTCGGCACCAGCTATGCCGGCCTTGTGATCTCCGGCGTCGCCGATCAAATGCCGGACCGCATTGGGACGCTGATCTATCTCAACGCCGCGCTGCCGGCGAACGGCAAGTCGATGATGGATCCACTGCCGGCGGAACGCCGCGCTGCGGTCGAGCAACTTGCGGACACTGAGGGCGAGGGATATCGCGTGCCGACCTCGCTCGTGCTCGACACCGGCATCGAGGATGAAGACGCCAGGCGCGATTTTCTCAGCCGAATGACGCCGCATCCGCTGGCGTCCTTGCTACAGCCGATTCAACTGATCGGTCATTACGAGCAGGTTCGTCGCAAAGCTTATGTCTTGGCGATCAAGAAAATATCGCACCATTTCCGCGATCATTACGAATGGGCAAAGAAAACCCCAGGATGGAGCGCGCACGAAATCGGCTCGTTCCATTACCCGATGGCCACAGTACCTAATGAGACAGCGGCGCTCCTCATGCAAATTGCGCAAGGCGCTTGATCGCCGGGCATCTTTCCGCGTGCAGCTATCCCGTTGCGTCGAGGGTTTTGCCGCCGGCTTTGACTGGTTTCGCCGCGACAAGGACGAAAGCGATGACGCACGGCACTTTGCCGTGGTTGATCCAGTTATGGACAGTGCCGCGTTGCACGAGCACATCGCCGGCTTTGACGTGTACGCTGCTCCCATCAAGCACCATTTCGATTTCACCCGCCATGACGACAGCGTAGTCGATCGAGTCGGTCCGATGAATACGGGGCGCCACGCCTGGATCGAAACTGATGATGCGGAAGACCGTGCCGTTTTCGACTGTCGTGCCGATCGGCTTTCCCGATGGATCGTCGTTGCCGTCATTCTCGACAGGGAAGCCGGTGCTGGACCAGATCACAGTGGACGAATGTCCCGGTCGCTTCGACAGCTGATTTGTGACCGGCTCGTCGATGATGACCTTGGCACGCCCTTGCTCATCGTGGCCGGTAATCACGCGCCGGATGTTGAGTCCCATGGCACTTATTCCCTTCACTGACTTCCTAAAACGTGTTCGCCCGAACTAAGCCTTAGATAGCCGCGTCAGTCCTGTATTGTCGCCCCTGAATCGAGCACGAGTTCTTTCCACTTTGGAAATTCGGCTTGCATATAGGTAGCGAATTGATCCGGCGTTCCTCTCGCGACATCGATACCTTGTTTGGCCAGGGTTTCTCTGACATCCGGCATCGCCAGTATCTTTCCGATTTCCGCATTCAAAAGATCGATAATGTCGCGCGGCGTGCCAGTCGGCGCGGTGAATCCAAACCAAGTGACGGCTTCGAATCCGGGCATGCCTGACTCGTTCAGCGTTGGAATTTGTGGAAGAACCGCCGAGCGTTCGCGGCTGGTCACGGCAAGCGCGCGAAGGGTGCCGGCGGAGATATGAGGCAGCACCGTAGAACTGATAGCGAACAACGAATCGATCTGGCCGCCTAACAGAGCAGACGTTGCTTCCGGGCCGCCTTTAAAGGGAACTGGGACGAGATCGGCATTCGACCTCTTACGGAACATCGCGCCGGCCATCTGGACAACCGTGCCGTTGCCGCTCGAACCAAGCGTCAGCGTTTTCGGCTTGGATTTGGCGAGTTGTATAAAGTCGGCGACGGTCTGCGCCGGCAACGACGGTTTGACGACCAGAAAGTTCGGCGCGGTCCCAGCGAGGATGATCGGCGAAAAGTCCTTCAGGAAATCGAATTCGAGATTGCGGTAAAGCGTGGCGTTGATCGCGTTGGCGACCGTGGCGACGAATAATGTGTAGCCATCAGGTCCGGCACTGGCCGCGTAACGGGTTCCGATATTGCTGCCCGCGCCCGGCCTGTTTTCGATGACAAAGGCTTGTCCCATCGTGTCGGATAGTTTCTGCGCTACGACGCGTGCGAGGACGTCGACGCCGGAACCAGCCGAAAAACCGACGACGACCCGAACCGGCCGGTTGGGGTAGTCGGCAGCGAACGCCATCGCCGACAATGCGATTGCCCAGAACCCAAGCGCAACGCCTAGCAGGATTTTCCTCATCGCCTCTTCATCTGTTATTTGATTCGGTGTTCAGGTTAGTTGTTCATATACAGGCCGCCATTCACA
Organism: Xanthobacteraceae bacterium; assembly: GCA_036271715.1. Classification (GTDB taxonomy): domain Bacteria; phylum Pseudomonadota; class Alphaproteobacteria; order Rhizobiales; family Xanthobacteraceae; genus BOG-931. The sequence continues at coordinate 1,985 of DATBAD010000062.1, read as the reverse complement.
TGAATGGTCTGACCGGTCATGAAGCGGCCATCGCGGCCGCACAGCATCATGATCGCCGCAATGATCTCGGCCGGCTCGGCGAAGCGCTCGAACGGAATCCGTTTCATGTCGAATTGGAAAGGCCCTTTGCGAATGGTGTTCGCCGGACCGGGAGCGAGATAGTTGACGTTGATGTTGTGAACCGCGAGTTCGAGCGCGAGCGCGCGTGTGAGGCCCGCAAGGCCAGCCTTCGCCGCGGCCGTCGGCGCTCGATTTGGGATCGGCATATGGCCGAATAATCCGCCCATATTGACGATGCTGCCGCCACCCGCCTTGATCATGCTCGGGACTGCTGCCTGGGTGCAGTGAAAGGCGCCGTCGAGCGTCGACGTCATCGTCTCTCGCCAGTCTTCGAAACTGAGATCGAGGAACGGCTTCGTGGCATGAGTTGTCGCATTATTGATCAGAATATCCAGCCTGCCGAGCCGATCGAGAATGGCGGCGATCATTCCGTCGACCGCCGCGCGATCAGTGATGTCGCCCAAGCAAGCTAACGATCTGCCGCCGGCGGCTTGAATCTCCGCGATTGTTTCACCCAGTTCGGGGCGTGCCGTGCGCGCATTGATCGCGACCGACGCTCCTGTCGTTCCAAATGCAATGCCCATGGCGCGGCCGAGATTGCGCGCACCGCCGGTAATCAGAACCACCTTGTCGGCGAATTGACCGTTCATGTCCGCTTCAATGTCGCGTTACGCGTTCTTTTTAAATGCGGCATAGAGTTCCGCATATTTCTTGATGCCCTGACGCAGCGTGTGTGGTTCGTAGCCGAACGTCAAGCAAGCGGCGCAGGTAGCATCGGCCATTTAGCGGGTGGTGGTCAACTCGGTGCGTGAGGTATTGAAAATTCGCCGCTCCGTTTTGCGGCTATCGGCATTGAGGATGCCGACAATGCGGCGGTGAAATCTTCGACTTGGGTATGGTCGCGCACGATTATCTCAGTTAGTTTTTCGCGCAGTGATGGAGTGAGCAATATGCGGTTGGGTTATTTCACCATGCCGGTGCATCCGAAACACCGGCCCTACGCGGAAACGCTAAAAGAAGACCGCGAAGCGATCATGTTCGCGGACCAGCTCGGATTTTACGACGCGTTCGTCGGCGAACATATCACCGACCGCTGCGAGCCGATTACCAGCAGCATGCTGTTTCTCGCGACGCTGATTTCCGACACTAAGAACATCAAGCTGGCGACTGGAACGACGAATCTCTCTCACATGCACCCCGTTCTGGTCGCCTCGCATGCCGCGATGTTCGATAATCTTGCGCAAGGGCGATTTATCTTCGGCGTCAGTCCGGGGGCTTTGACCTCGGATGCTGAGGCGCTTGGTATCCTTGACGAAGACCGGAACAGGATTTTCGCCGAGGCCATCGATGTCGTTCTGGCGGCTTGGGAAAGCGAGCCTGGTTTCAACATCGACCTGCCCGACAACCGCTTCAAAGTCTCGAGCGTGCGCACGAGATCGCTCGCATTGGGAATCGGATATCTAGCGAAGCCCTTTCAGCAGCCGCGCCCGGAAATCGTCGGCACCGTGGTCGCGCCGTTTTCTCCCGGCGTGATCCATATGGGGCGGCGCGACTTTCATCCGCTGTCGGCGAATTTCATCGTCTCCAAACATCTGAAGACGCACTGGGCCAATTATTGCGTCGGCAAAGCGGAAGCCGGGGTGGCTCCAAAAGTGACGGACTGGCGTGTCGCCCGAACGATCTTCGTTGCCGACGACACCGGCACGGCGGCTCGTTACGGCCGCGAAGATGCGCAAAGCCCTTATCGTTTTTATTGGAGCCAAATTCTCGCCAAGGCCAATCGCAGCCAGCGTCTGTTCATGTTCAAGAGCCACAAAGAACAGCCCGACGCCGAAATCACATTGGACTATGTGATGGATAACTGCATGATTTTCGGCACAGCCAATCAAGTCGCCGATCGTATCCTGGCCTTGCGCGAGGAGATC
>DATBAD010000061.1:0-1767 GCA_036271715.1 Xanthobacteraceae bacterium | reverse complement strand
CGTAGCCTGAAGGACCGATATGCCGAATTCCGCCAACGCGCCGCGGCGTACGCTGCTTCTGACCGGAGCCAGCCGCGGCATCGGCCATGCCACCGCGATCCGCTTTTCCAGCGCGGGCTGGCGCGTCATCACCTGTTCGCGACATGCTTTTCCGGAAGTATGCCCGTGGGGCGCCGGACCTGAAGATCACATCCAGGTCGACCTTGCCGACCATGCCGATACCGCGCGCGCGATTTCCGAAATCCGCAATCGTCTCGAAGGCGGCGAACTGAACGCACTGGTCAATAACGCCGCGATCTCGCCGAAGGCGGCCGACGGCACCAGGCTCGGCACCGTCGATACCGACATCGAAATGTGGAGCCATGTATTCCGGGTCAACTTCTTTGCGCCGATCATGATGGCGCGCGGACTGATCGAGGAATTGAAGGCCGCCAAAGGTTCGGTGGTCAACGTCACCTCGATCGCGGGCTCGCGCGTGCACCCGTTCGCGGGCGTGGCCTACGCGACCTCGAAAGCCGCACTGGCGTCATTGACCCGTGAAATGGCCTCGGATTTCGGCCGCATCGGCGTCCGCGTCAATTCGATCGCGCCTGGCGAGATCGACACCTCGATCCTGTCGCCGGGCACCGAGAAGATCGTCGAACAGCAGATCCCGCTGCACCGGCTGGGCACGCCGGATGAAGTGGCGAAGATCATCTATGTGCTGTGCACGGAGACGTCGTCTTACGTCAACGGCGCTGAAATCCACATCAACGGCGGCCAGCACGTCTAGGGCAGTTCGTCATTCCGGGGCGCTCTTGCGCGAACCCGGAATCCATACTCCCCGTGGCAGTGTTCAGTGTCGAACAACCATAGGGGTTATGGATTCCGGGCCTTCGCCAAGCGGCGCATCCCGGAATGACAAAGTACAAAACTCAATCCGCGCGAAACTTGCGGACGTTCTTGCGCAAGCGCGGCGTCTTGATCTCGATGCCGAGCACGCTCGAGCAATCGTCTTCATTCTCACCGTCGAGCAGCGCCGCGCCGCAGTGACGGCAGGCCCGTGCCGAGCGAAGGGAGTCCCGCTCCGAGATCGCGAGAACCTTGCCGGCGCGGCCCGCCTGATAGCGCGCGAAGTCGACGACGTTGAGTCCGGGCTTTATGACTTTTTCAACCATTGCATCCTCGCGGCGTGAGCAAGTCTTATCGCAGACAAGTTTCGCTCAAACGTTCAGCGCAACGCTCAAATTTTATCGGAGGAATTGAGGCAGGGTTCCATCCGCCATGGACGCGAAATGTGGCGGCGTCCTTAATGCATTAATTCCTACAACCATTTCTTCCAGGTGAAGAAAACGTAAGGCAGCACCGCCGCCAGCACCATCATGACCAGTGCAATCGGGTAACCGTGTTGCCATTCCAGCTCCGGCATCACCTTGAAGTTCATGCCGTAGATCGAGGCGATCAGCGTCGGCGGCATCAACACCACGGCCATCACCGAGAACAGCTTGATGATGTTGTTCTGCTCGAGATTGACGACGCCGAGCATCGCGTCCAGCACGAAGGTGATCTTGTTGGACAGAAACGAGGCGTGATCGGTCAGCGAGATCACGTCGCGCTGCATGGTCTTGAGCTGCTCGCGCATGTCCTTGGACCATTTGACGCCGTCCACCGAGGCGGCGACGAAGGTCACGACGCGCCCGACCGAGACCAGGCTCTCGCGGACTTTCGAGGTGAGGTCGCCCTTGCGGCCGATCGCGATCAGGATGTCGGAATAGCGCTTGGCGTGCC
>DATBAD010000060.1:0-3466 GCA_036271715.1 Xanthobacteraceae bacterium | reverse complement strand
AAAATGCCGGCCACCGGGTAATCGAGACCCGAGCCCGACCGAAGCCGCCGAGTGTTTGCCTTATTTGGAACGGCAGATAGCGCTATTGAAACCTAAAATCATGTTGGCCGTGGGGCGCATCGCCGCACAGAATCTGCTTCGCACCGAAAAGACACTGGGCGCTCTGCGCCAGCAAGTGCATCGCTTTGGCCTATCCCAAGTGCCGCTGGTGGTGACCTATCACCCGGCCTATCTATTGCGCACGCCGACGGAAAAACGCAAGGCTTGGGAAGATCTGAAATTCGCACGGGATGTGATCTCGCGTGTCTAGCGTCAAGCTCGATGTGGCTTTTGCGCGGGTCGAGGTTCGGCCGATGCACGAACTCGACATTCCCGTGGTCGCCGCCATCGAAAAGGCGGCGTATCAATTTCCCTGGAGCGAGGGGATATTCCGCGATTGCCTACGCGTAGGGTATGTCTGCCGCATCATCGACGTCGCGGGTGACGTGGGCGGCTACGGCATCATGTCGGTGGGCGCCGGTGAGGCGCATATATTGAATGTGTGCATACGCGATGAGTATCGTTCGCGCGGCTTCGCGCGCAAGATGATGCTGTACCTGCTCGAGAGGGCGCGCGCCGCCGGCATGAGCGAGGCGTTTCTCGAAGTGCGGCCGTCAAACGTGGGGGCCGCACGTCTGTACCACTCACTGGGTTTCGAGCAAGTCGGAATCCGGCGCGGGTACTACCAAGCAGCCGTCGGCCGCGAGGATGCCGCGGTGCTGCGCCGTTTGCTCAACGTCGATCAGAAATAAACCTCTCCCACACCAAGACTTCGGAACATCGACTTTGTTCCGTGCATTCGCTGGCTGGACTAGAGCGCGAATTTAATTCTCCGTGTTTGTGTACGATTCAACCGTTCCTTGGTGTTGCGGTACTTATCGGCGTCAAGAACTTCCCTTAGTACGCCGGAGAGCATCAATGAATTTGTATCGCGTTATCACGAGCCGCGCGGCAAGGCCTGCGCAGCTCGGCATGCTTTGTGCCCTTACACTTGCTGGGTGCGGCGGCGGCGGCGGGAGCAGCGGCGGTGGAGGCGGCCCTCCTCCAGCAGCGATGGCATTCACCGATACCGCATTGGTGTCGAATAGCAGCACAGTGGTTGCCACTGCGCTTACCATCGACGCCAACTTGCAGAATCCCTGGGGAGTCGCATTCGCGCCGGGCGCGCCGTTCTGGATTTCCGACGCCAACAGCAATCTGACGACTCTTTATAGCGGCATCGGCGCCAATGAAACGCAGGCAATTACCGGTTCAAACAGCGTCGGAGTCGCCATACCGCCATCTGCGGCCGGAGTGCCGGCCAATCCTTCGGGCCAAGTTTACAATGGCGGCGGCGGTTTCATGATTTCAACGAGCAATGGCCCAGAGTCGGCCTTGTTCATCTTTGACGGCGAGGGTGGAACCATTGCCGCATGGGCAAAAGACAGCGGCGCGACGGCGGTTACTGCGTACGACGACGGCGTGGCAAATGCCGGCAATCATGCGGTTTACAAGGGGCTCGCGATCGGCACAGTCGCAGGGGCCACCTTCCTCTATGCCACCGACTTGCACAACAACAAGGTCGACGTATTCGACACCAATTTTTCGAAGCCGGCGGCCATGCAGGGAAAATTCGTCGATCCGAACATCCCGGCGGGCTTCGCGCCGTTCGGCATCGCGGCCCTGAATGGCAATTTGTATGTCACATTCGCCAAACAGGATTCGGCAATGCATGACGAAATTGCGGGCGCCGGTCTCGGCTACGTCGACATTTTCGATTTCAGCGGCAACCTGGTAAGCCAGTTCGCATCGGCAGGCGCGCTCAACGCGCCATGGGGAATCGCGATTGCACCGGCCGGATTCGGGTCTCTGCAAGGAGATGTGTTGATCGGTAATTTTGGCGATGGAATGATCAACATTTTCTCCCCCAACGGAACCGCACTCGCCAACTCTGAGGGACCCTTGATGTCCAGCGGCGGCCAGCCGTTTGTCTTTCCCGGTTTGTGGTCACTCGTCTTCGGCAACGGCGATACGGACAAGCCCTTGACCACGCTGTTCTACACGGCGGGTTTTGCCGATCAGACCGACGGGGTCTTCGGCGGAATTACGGTCACTTCGGCCACAGTGCCGGTCGGCTACTGAGCGTGGAATAAATTCTTGTGCTCGAAATAACAAAAACAATGAGTTATAAGATTATATTAATCTAAATAAACGTACGCGAGTTTCCTCTACAATGCGCACGCGCTGAAGATCGTAGTTTGCAGAGGAAGCCTTTTAAATCATGTCGAGTGGCTCATTAGCCGAGGAAATCCGCAGAAGAAGAACTTTTGCCATCATCTCCCATCCCGACGCGGGCAAGACCACGCTGACGGAAAAGTTGCTGCTGTTCGGCGGCGCGATTCAGATGGCCGGCACGGTCAAGGGGCGCAAGGCCACGCGTCACGCCACCTCCGATTGGATGCGCCTGGAGCAGCAACGCGGCATCTCCGTCACCTCTTCGGTAATGCAATTCCCTTTCGATGATTGCATCGTCAATCTGCTGGATACGCCGGGTCACGAAGACTTCTCCGAGGACACGTACCGCACCTTGACGGCGGTCGACTCCGCGTTGATGGTCATCGACTGCGCCAAGGGCGTCGAGGAGCGCACCATCAAGCTCATGGAGGTGACCCGCCTGCGCGATACGCCCATCATGACCTTCGTCAACAAGCTCGATCGCGACGGCCGCGCGCCGATCGAATTGCTGGATGAGATCGAAAGCGTACTGAAGATTCAATGCTCTCCGATCACCTGGCCGATCGGCATGGGCCGCGATCTGCTCGGCGTCTATCACTTGATCGAAGACAAGATTTACGTGTACGTGCCGGTAGAGAAAGGCCGAGTCGGCACCCACGAGACCATCTCCGGCATTGCGAGCGATGAGGCGCGCGAATTTCTCGGCGATCGCTACCCGCAATTTCTCGAGGAGGTCGAACTGGTTCGCGGCGCCAGCCCGCAGTTCGATCTCGAGCGTTATCTTGCGGCGAAACAGACCCCGGTGTTCTTCGGTTCGGCGGTCAACAATTTCGGGGTGCGCGAACTTTTGTCTTCATTTGTCGCGCACTCGCCGCCGCCGCAGCCGCGGCCTACCCTGCAGCGCCCGGTCAACGCCGAAGAAAGCAAGCTCACCGGTTTCGTGTTCAAGATCCAGGCCAATATGGATCCCGGCCACCGCGACCGCATTGCGTTCATGCGCCTCTGTTCAGGGCGTTACGCGCGCGGCATGCGATTGCATCATGTACGCCTCGACAAGGATGTACGCATCGCAGATGCGCTGACCTTTCTCGCGGCCGATCGCAGCCAGGCCGAGGAGGCCTACGCGGGCGATATCATCGGCTTGCACAATCACGGCAGCATCAATATCGGCGACAGCTTCAGCGAAGGCGAGACCCTCACCTTCACGGGCGTC
>DATBAD010000059.1:0-240573 GCA_036271715.1 Xanthobacteraceae bacterium | reverse complement strand
GGAGTAGTTGACGAGTCGTATTTCCGAAGCCTTCTTGCCGTCGAATGGCAGGCCGGTCATCGCATAGAAGAGCGCGTCGCGGTGGCTCAGCATTTCCGCGACGTTCCAGCTTACGATGCCGCCAGGAATGACTCCCCAGTTGACTTCCGAGAGGCCGAAGGTCGCTTCATCGGCGGAGACGGCGAGATCGCAGCCTTCGACGATCGAGAACGCGCCGCCGAAGCAGAAGCCGTTAACGACCGCGATCGTCGGCTTCGGGTAGTAGCGCAACGTCCGCCCGCGCCATTCGGTGGCCATGCGATAGATGCGATCGTATTCGGCCGGATCGTCTTTGAGGTCTGAGAAGAATTCTTTCAGGTCCATGCCGCCGCAGAAGGCGTTGCCGGCGCCGGTGATCAGCACCACGCGGGCTCCAGCCTCGTATCGCAGCTGATCGAGCGCCGCCGTCATGTCCTTATGCAGAGGCGGGTTCATCGCGTTCTTCTTATGCGGCCGGTTGAATGTGATGGTCGCAATGCCGTCGGCGATGTCGACGAGAAGCGTGTCGAATTTCATGTAGGGCGTTCCTCAGGCTTGTGCGATTACCGCACAGTTGTGCTATAACCGATCATGAGCTATGCCGCTGAGACTGTCAACGCGGCCGCGGAGCGCTGGGCTTGGTTGCAAACGCCACTTGGTTTTCGGAATCGCTTTCACGCGGGCTTGCGGTGGCGCGTGCGTTTGATCGTCACTCACCGCGGATGCGCTGCGCTGACGTTGCGGCCAAGACTGGGCTCAGCCGCGCAGCGGCGCGGCGCTATTTGCTGACGCTGCAGCAGCTTGGCTATTTCGGCGCCGATGGCGACTGGTTCTATCCGATGCCGCGCATACTGGAGCTGGGCTACAGCTTCATCTCGTCGGCGCGGCTGGAAGATTTTGTCGAGCCGATCCTGCGCAAGCTTGCCGACGAAACCGGCGCGGCCGCGCATTTCGCGGTGCTCGACAAGAACGAGACGCTCTGCCTCGGTTCGGTGTTTTCATCGAAGATGTTCGGCTTCTACATTGCTGTCGGCGCGCGGCATCCAGCCTATGCCGGGTCGCTCGGCAAGGTTCTGTTAGCGGGGCTGCCCGACCAAGAATTGGACGACTATTTGCGATCGGTACGCCGTGTTGCCCACACGACGAAGACGCTGACGACTGTCAGCGCGCTACGGCAGGAAATATTGGCTGCACGAAAAGCGGGCTACGCACTAAATCGCGGCGAGCTCAATACCGGCATCGTCGGTATCGCCGTGCCAGTTCGCAACAAAGACGGTGCGGTTGCGGCGGTCGTCAATGTGAATTGGATTTCCGTTGATCCGATCAAGAAAACGGAAATCAAACGCTGTCTTGGGCCGCTGCATGAAGCCGCAAAACAAATTGAAATCAGGCTGTCATCCGGTTCGGTTCCGACCGGCTGGATCTCACGATAATAAAAATTGCAAGGGAAGGACGTCCAATGCCGGTCACCAGCGGAGATTTGATCAAACGCGGTCGCTTGCTTTACGGCCGGAGAACGGCGCTGATTTACGAAGACAAGCGCTTCACCTATGCCGCGCAGGCGGAGCGGATGTTCCGGCTCGCCAATGCGCTGATAGCCAAAGGCGTTACCAAGCAGCAGCGTGTCGCGGTACTCGCGCGCAATTGTTCGGAATATGTCGAAATCTTCGGCGCGTGCGAGGTCGCGGGCTTTGTCGCGATCAACCTCAATAGCCGGTTGTCCGCAATCGAACTCGGCGCGATCTGCCGCGATTGCCAACCGAGCGTTCTCATCCACGCAAAGGATCTTGCGAAAGAGGCGAATTCGCTGGCAACGGAAGTGCCAAGTATCAGCTTACGTATCGGTATCGATACCGATCAGGGCGATGTTCTGAGTTACGAGAAACTTCTCGCGGAGGCGAGCGCTGAGGAGCCGCCGATAAGCCCGACCGCAAGCGACATCGCCTATCTGATGTACACCAGCGGCACGACCGGCGGCGCCAAGGGCGTCATGATCAGCCACGCTGCCATGACTGAAGCGGCGCGGATGCTGTCGCAGGAGGGTGGGCTAGGGTCCATTAGGAAAGCTCTCATCGTCATGCCGCTCTTTCATCTCGGCGGCAAGATCGAACAGATGGCCTTCAATCTGATGGGCGCGGCTGTAGTGCTTAAAGCCGCTTTCGATGCGGATGACATCTTGCAGACGATGGAGAACGAGAAAGTCGAAGCGGCCCATTTCGCACCGTTGATGATTCAGCGCATGCTCGATGTGCTGGACAGCAAATCCTATGATCTCAGTGCGCTCCGCTGCGTACACTATGCCTCCGCACCGATGCCGGTGCCGACGCTGCGCCGAGCTTTGAGCCGCATGGGGCCCGTCTTCGTGCAGGTCTATGGCATGACCGAGTGCGTGGTCGGTACCGTCCTCAAGCCGGACAGCCATCTCCCGGACGGCGACGAAGACGAACGGCAGTGGCTGAGATCGGCCGGGCAACCGTTTTTGGGCAATGAGTTCAAGATTGCGAGGGAGGACGGATCGTTGTGCCCGCCCGGCGAGATCGGTGAAATTCTATTTCGTTCTCCGTCGGTCATGAACGGGTATTGGAACAAGAGCGTGCTGACGGCCGAAGTGCTTCGTGACGGCTGGTTTCATACGCAGGATCTCGGCTTGGTCGACAACAGCGGCTTCATCTATGTCGTCGACCGCAAGAAGGACATGATCATTTCCGGCGGCGAAAACATTTATTCTTGGGAAGTCGAGGAGGCGCTGCGTGCGCATCCGGCCGTGGCGGAAGTTGCCGTCATTGCAGTACCGGACGAGCAATGGGGCGAAGCGGTGAAGGCTTGCGTGCAAATGCGTCCCGGCGCTTCGGCGCGGGACGAGGACTTGATCGAGTATGTCCGCTCCCGGATCGCAAGCTACAAAAAGCCGAAGAGCGTCGACTTCGTCGAAAGCTTGCCTCGCCTGTTCAACGGCAAGATCGACAAGAAAGCTCTGCGCGCTCCTTATTGGGAAGGTCACGAGCGGCAAGTTTCGTGATTGCGCTAAGGGCCACTTAAAAGAGCGATCCAAATCATGTCCGCGCATCCCGCCAAGACGGCGATGTCGGTCCAGGAGACCGAAGAATTCCGCCGCAGCCTGCGCCGCTTTATCGAGCGAGAGATAATGCCGTTCGAACGGCGCGCCATGACCGAGGGCGATCGCCTTGCAATCCAAAAGAAAGCGAAGGACGCGGGCTTTTGGCTTATGGACGTACCCGAAGATCTGGGCGGCCAAGGCCTCGGCCTCGAAGGCATGGCCGTCTTCTGGCACGAAGTTTCGCGCACGATCGCGGTTCCGGCGCGCGATCACTCGCTGTTCGGGCCGGTGCCAGGACCGATTTTGCTGTCGCTCACGGGCGCGCAGAAAGAGCACTATCTCGATCCGGTGCTCGCCGGCGAGAAGCAGGCCTGCTTTGCGCAAACCGAGCCGGACGCCGGGGCCGATCCTGCTTCGATGCGGACGCGCGCCGAGCGCGACGGTTCGGATTATGTGATCAATGGCGTCAAACGGTTCATCACCCACGCCGACCGGGCTGATTTCGCTCAAGTCATGGCTGTGACCGATCCGGCGAAAGGTGCCCGCGGCGGTATTTCCTGTTTTCTTGTCGACATGAACACGCCGGGCGTGCGGATCAGCGCCAAGCATCTGACTATGATGGGCGATGCGCCGTGCGAAATCGTCTTCGACAATGTTCGGGTTCCTGCTGATAACCGCGTCGGTGAAGAAGGGCGCGGCTTTGCCACCGCCCAACGTTGGCTTAACGAAGGCCGGTTGCGACACGGCGCTCGCGCCTGCGGTGTCGCCGAACGCTGCCTCGAAATGACACTTGGTTATGTCAAGCAACGCAAGACGTTCGGCGAAGTCCTGGCAGAGCGCCAGGGCGTGCAGTGGATTCTGGCAGATTGCTTTACCGAATTACATGCCACGAAGCTTATGGTGCGTGACGCGGCAACCAAACTCGACGTTGGTATCGACGCCCGCGCCGAAACCTTCATGGCGAAGATATACGGTGACGAAATGGGCTTCCGCGTTGCCGATCGTTGCTTGCAGCTTCACGGCGGTATCGGCTTGACCACGGAGTTGCCGCTGGAAAAGTTCTGGCGCGATCAACGTAGTTTCGTCATTACCGAAGGGCCGACCGAAGTGCTTCGCACGGCGCTCGCCAAACTCATTTTGCGGGAAGGAATCCGATGAAAAAACGCAAAGCCTTAACTTCAGAGATGGGTTGGAGCACGCCCGATCGTATCGTCGTGCGCGGTCACGATCTTCCCGGTGAGTTGATCGGCAATATCGATCTCGGCGGTATGGCTTTTCTCGAACTCACCGGCCGGCGCCCGACGGCGCAGGAAGCCGATATGTTCAATGCTTTGCTGGTGACGCTTGTCGAGCACGGCATGACGCCACAGGCGATCGCGACCCGCCTTGTGAATCTCGCGGCCCCCGAAGCCTTGCAAGCCGCGGTCGCTGCCGGTCTGTGTGGTGTGGGCAGTGTTTTCGCCGGCGGCTCGGAGCAAACTGCGAGAATTCTGCAAGAAGCTTTAAAGGATGATAAGGGCGGCGACCTCAACCAGATCGCGGCGGCGATTGTTGAATCGCACGTGTCGCGGAAGGTTGTCATTCCCGGCGTCGGCCATCCGGTGCATAAGCCGATCGATCCGCGAACGCCGGTATTGTTCGCCATTGCCGAGCGCAACGGCTTCCGCGGCCGCTACGTTGCTCTTCTCGAGGCGATTTGTGCCGAAGCCGAGCGGCGCCTCGCGCGGCCGTTGCCGATCAATGCGACCGGTGCGATCGGCGCCATATTGTGCGAACTTGGCTTCCCCTGGCGTATCTGCCGCGGGATTGTCGTGATCTCCCGCGCCGTCGGTCTTGTCGGACATCTGGCCGAGGAAATGAGAAATCCATTGGCGCGTGAGATCTACGAACGCGCTGAAGCTGAAGTTTACGACAACAAAGCCGAGCCACTTTAAAGGCTTCAGCAAAGGGCGGAAACGATGGTCACTCGGATAGCTTTATCATTTGTTTGCTTTGTTCTTTTCGCTGTCATGGGCAACGCAGTACACGCGGCGTCGCCTTGGCCAAACCGGGCGATCCACTTGATCGTTCCTTATCCGCCAGGTGGCGGCACGGATCTCGTCGCCCGCGTCATTGGCGCGCAGCTTGAGAAGGCGCTCGGCCAGCCGATCGTTGTAGACAACAGGCCGGGTGGCTCGACGGTCACCGGCACGGCTGTGTTGGCAAGTGCCGAGCCGGATGGCTACACGATCGGTATGGTGTTCGACTCGCTTGCGATCAACGCCACGCTTGGCGTCAAGACGTCATACGATCCACGCAACGACTTCGAACCCATCATCAAGCTCGCAGACGTCCCGCTGGTCTTCACGGTGAATTCGCAACAAGTGCCGATGAAGACGCTGCCGGAACTGGTTGCTTATTCCAAAAGTCATCCCGGTTGGTTCACGTTCGGAACGCTCGGCCCCGGTAGCCCGCACGAGATCGGCTTCCTCTGGTTCAAGGCGATGTCGAAGATGGACGCGCTTGTGGTGCCCTACAAAGGCATAGGGCCAGCGTTGCAAGATACGGTTGGCGGTCAGGTTAAAGGCATGTTCGTAGGTGTCTCGGTCGCCGACGGCTATATCCAGCAAGGCACGCTGCACACTTTGGGCGTGACGACCCCGCATCGTTTGCCGAATGCGCCCGATCTGCCCACGATCTCTGAGCAGGGCTATCCGGATTACGATTTCGTGACCTTTTACGGTCTCGCCGCGCCGAAAGGCACGCCGCAGGACATCGTCAATCGGCTGAACAAGGAGATCAATATTATTTTCCAAATGCCGGAGGTGCGGGCGCAATTCCAGAAGACCGGCGCCGGGATCGGGGGAGGCACGCCTCAGGAGTTCAGTAAACTCCTTGCTGCCAACTTCGCGAAAATTCAAAGCATCGTCGCGCTTACTGGCGCCAAAGCTGAGTGATCAAGGCGGAGTGATTTTGTGATTTCGGAGGAAGTTTCGTGACGGAGGTTCTCAAAGGCATAAATGTCGTCGAGCTCGGCACGATGATCACGGCGCCGCTCGCGGGCATGATGCTTGCGGATCTTGGCGCGGACGTCATCAAAGTCGAGCGGCCTGATGGTGGCGATCCGTTCCGCAGCTTTCGCGGCGGCCTTTATAGTCCGCACTTCATCGCATTCAATCGCAACAAACGCAGCGTTGCACTCGACCTGCAGACCGAAGCCGGAAAGGACGCGCTGCGCGCGCTTCTGCGCAAGGCCGATGTGCTTATCGACAATTACCGCTCCGGCGTCATGGATCGACTTGGATTTTCGGCGGATTATATTTGTAAGGAATATCCGAGGCTGATTTGGTGTTCGATCACTGGCTTCGGGGCCGACGGTCCTTACGCCGATCGGCCTGCCTACGATGCGGTTGCTGGCGCATTGTCGGGTTTGGCAAGCATCATGCTCGATCCGGAAACACCGGCGGCCAGTGGGCCGACGATCTCGGACAATATCACCGGCATGTATGCGGCCTACGGCATCCTTGGCGCGCTTTACGAAAGAGAGAAGACCGGATGCGGTCGCAGAATTGAAGCCAATATGCTTGAATCCGCGATTGCCTTTATCCCGGACTCGTTTTCCAACTTCACGCGGCTGCAGATCGACAATCAGCCGCGCACGCGTGTCGCGAGCTCCCAGTCTTACGCATTCCGTTGCCGTGATGGAAAGCTTCTGGCTCTGCATTTGTCGTCGCCGCAGAAATTCTGGGAAAGTCTGGTCAAAGCCATTGATCGTCCAGAGCTGAAAGACGACGCCCGGTTTGCGACGCGGGATGCGCGGGTCCGCAATTACAGCATCTTGGAAAAAGAGCTGGCGGAAGCTATCAAGCTTCAAGACCGCTCACACTGGGTCACGGAACTCGAGCGTGCCGACGTTCCGTTCGCGCCGGTCCAAACCGTCCCGGAAGTTCTGGAAGATCCGCAGATCGCGCATCTTGGAACGTTCTACAAACAGACGCACCCAAGCGAGGGGCCGCTGACCCTAATACATCGGCCAGTGTGGATCGACGGCAATCGCGATGTCGGTTCGCGCCCGCCACCAACGCTCGGCGAACATACCGCGGAAGTGTTGGCGGAAATTTCCACGCAGGGTCGTGAATAATCGACTTCAGTGGTGCCAGACCGGAATCTCATCATGTTCCATGCTGGCCTGCTAAACTTGCTCACCAGGTATCTGGTGCCGCGCAAGGTCCATCCCCCGTGCAAATATTGCTGCAAAGTGGCGGATGAGTCGGCGAGCAGCCGCTGCCGGCGGTATCGGGGGCAGCGTTATAAATCTTCGGATTAACGCGTTGGAATGTTGCCGGCAAAAATAACATCGCGCCACCTTTGGCCTTTCGGGACGATCCACCAGTCCCGTGTCGCCACCCGACCTCACAACTCAATGCGGTCCGATTGCCGGAAGTACTTGCGCGATGTTGTTGCGTTTTACCCAAACGTTCCCAAATCTTTACCCATCTATCTTGCATGCGGTCGATGGTCGCAGCAATTGCACCAAAGCAGCAATGATCATTTCGCCGCGGTCTTCATCGGATCGCTGACAGCCGTATAGGTGTCGAACTCGGTATTCCAGAGCTGTCCATCTATCTTCTCGACCTTGCGAATATAGATATTGTTGATGAGATCGCGCGTTGCCGGATCGATCGAGACCGGACCGCGTGGGCTTTCCCATGCCATGCCCTTTATCGCGCCGATCAAGGCGTCACCATCTGCATCTCCCTTCGTCTTTTTGAGGGCCTCGTAGATCAGGTGCATGCCGTCATAGCCGCCGAGCGAAATGAAATCAGCACGGATTCCTTTCTCCTTCTGCATCGCCGCGACGTAGCTTTTGTTGAGTGCGGAATCATGTGACGCCGAATACTGGCCCGCGGTGATGATGCCGAGCATCGCATCGCCCATATTGTTGAGATCGTCGTCGTCGGTGATGTCGCCTGTTCCGATGATCTTGATGCCGGACTTCACCAAGCCGCGTTCGGCGAATTGTCTGGCAAAAATAGGCGACTGCGATCCCGGCACCATGATGAATGCCGTCTCCGGATGCAGATCGCTGATGCGTTGCAGGAACGGCGCGAAGTCGGGATTTGCAAGCGGAACGCGAATGGATTCGATGATCTCGCCGCCGAGCTTGACGAAAGGGGTTTTGAACGCCGTTTCGGCCTCGATCCCCGGCGCCCAATCGTTGACCAAAGTGACGACGTGTTTCATGCCGTTTTTGACCGCCCATTCGCCCATGACCCAGGCCGGCGTGCTGATGATGAAGCCGCTGCGGATGAAGTAGGGTGATTTCGAAATCGCGATAGAAGCGCCAGTGCTCATGATCATCGTGGCCTTCTTGGCCTCGGTCACAAGCGGCGCGATTGCAAGCGCTGCGGGGGTGACGCCGACACCGCAGATATCGACTTTGTCGTTGACGATCATCTCTTGCATGACGCGGCGCGCGGCGTCGCCGATGCCGCCGTCATCGCGCAGGATCACTTCGATTTTGCGGCCGGCCACGGTGTCGCCATGCTGCAGGAGATAGAGTTCTGTCCCCGCCTTTAGTTGACGTCCGACCGACGCGAAGCCGGCGCCGGTCATCGGAAAGCTCAGGCCGATTTTCAACGTCGTCGTTTGCGCGACGGCAGGACGGGCGAGAGCGCTCGCAGCCGCGGTTGCAGAGAGACCCTTCAGGACTGTTCTACGCAGCATTTTATTTCCTCCGAACTGTTATTCCACGTGACTTGGCGCTTCGATCAGCCCCAAACGGCGCGTGCCGTCTCGACAATCAGTTCCAGTTTTCTCTTTTCGTCGTCGACGGTGAGCCGGTTGCCACCGATGGTCGACGCGAAGCCGCATTGCGGTGAGAGCGCCAGCTTTTCGAGCGGAACGACTTTCGCGGCTTCGTCGATCCGCCGCATCAAGGCGTCTTTACTTTCGAGCGCCGGCTTCTTGGTCGTCACGAGGCCGAGCACCGCGACTTTATTGTTCGTCAAATGCCGCAGAGGCTCGAAACCGCCAGCGCGGTCCGTATCGTATTCAAGAAAGAAACCATCGACGTCGATCTGCCCAAACGCGACTTCGGCGACCGGCTCGTAGCCGCCCGAGGCGACCCACGCACTCTCGTGGTTGCCGCGGCACATATGCATCACGATCCGCATGTCGGCCGGCCGATCGCGCGTCACGTCGTTCAGAAGCTTCGCGTAAGTGTGCTGGATGGTCTTAGGGTTTTCGCCGATCGAACGCACATGGTCATGCAGCTTTGGATCGCAGAGAAACGGATAGTTGGTTTCGTCAATCTGAAGGTAGCGACAGCCGGCTTCATAGAGCGCCCCGATCTCTTGCCGATAAACCGCCGCGAGGTCCGAGAAATATTCAGCGATGTCCGGGTAGGCTTTCGTATCGACGCCGGCGCGTCCACTGCGGAAGTGCAACAGCGTCGGCGAAGGCATGACCTGCTTTGGTGTCAGTCCCGCCGTGTCCGCAAGCGGTTTGAAGCTTTTGAATTCGTCGACTGCCAGCGCGCGCGATCGTTTCAATTTGTCCGCGGTGATGACGCGGGGAGGAGCAAATTCGATCGGCCCAGATTCGGTTTGAAATGTTGTTTTCAGACCGCCTTCAAAGACGACGCCGTCGATCCTCTCGACAAAATCCATGAACCAGTGGCGGCGGTGATATTCGCCGTCGGTGGCGACCTTTAGCCCGGTACTTTTCTGCAGGGCAACAGCTTCGCCGACATGCGCACTCTCAATATCCCAGAGCGCTTCGCGGGAAAGCTTGCCGGCAGCGTGTTGGGCGCGCGCGTCCAGAATAGCTTGCGGACGCAACAGCGATCCCACCACGTCGGCTTTGAACGGTGGTGTGACAGAACCTGAAATCGACATGATAAGACGTACTCCCCGATCGTGGCTCTCGCGGCCACTTTTCCTCTGCTTACCCCTTAGCCTGCGGCTGCGATAGTTGTAAGATGGCAGAAACGTCACCGCGATAGCTATGTTCTATCGCTTCCCGCTGGGAGGAAATTCGCATTGAAACTCAATCAATTGCGAGATCTGGTAGCGGTTGCTGAGTATGGCAGTCTGCGCGCGGCAGCACGTCATCTCGGCACGGCACAGCCTACGATTACACGGAGCCTTTCCGAGCTAGAGCGCGAACTCGGCGCGCCGCTGTTCGAGCGAAGGTCGCGCGGTATGGTTGCCACGCCGCTCGGCAAAGCTTTCGTAAAAAGGGCCGCCGCGATCCTCAACGATGTCCGTCGCGCCACTGATGAGTTCAATCAGTTGCGCGGTAATGCCGTCGGCTCGATGACCATCGGTCTTTCGATTGCAGCGCATTTGCAATTGCTGCCGCGAACCTTGCGCGCGTTCCGGCAGCGTTTCCCTGAAGTCCGGCTACATATCATCGAGGGCTTTTATCCGACCCTGGAAGCAGGCCTGCACGACGGCAGTGTCGATTTTTATGTCGGGCCCGATCCGAATCTTGCCCTGCCGCCGACGCTCCACAAAGAAGTCTTGCTGACCGGACGTCGCGCGGTCTTGTGTCGTGCCGGCCATCCGCTGGCGAAAGAAACAACGCTGCGGGCGCTGGTCGATGCGGAGTGGATCACGACGTCCATAACGCCGAAAGCGGAAACCGAGATCGGCGATTTGTTCAGGCTTCACGGTTTGCCGGAGCCGACGCTGGCGCTGAAAAGCCAGTCGGCGCTGACGCTTTTGACATGTCTCGCAAGCTCGGATCTTCTGGCCATGGCGCCGGCGCAATGGATCGACTCGCCATTCACAAATAAAGTCCTGACCACGATCCCGGTGAAGGAGGAACTTTCCGCGCCCCCCATCATCGTCGTCACGCGCGTTGACGTCCCGCCCGCGCCCGCGGCCGGGTACTTTCTCGATCTGATGCGGCGCGCAGCCGGTCACCTAGGGCCGCAGCGTGATCGCGTGCAAACCTTGCGGAAGCCGAGCGATAGAAGTTCCGTATCGCACGGCCGAATTTAGCATCTGGTTGCTATCGCTTGCGCGGCGTTTACTCGATGCCGCTACGGAAAAGCCGCTGAGAGGAAATGACATGTCGGTCGTGCGCATCGGTAAGGCCATTCAGAAACCGAGCCTTGATGAATTGGTGGCGCGCGCCGCGGAGATCGGGGCGTTCGTTCGTCAGACCGCGGGAGAGACAGAAGCCAATCGGCATGTTTCGCGAGAGGCGATCGCGCGCATGAGGGCGGCGGGGCTTTTCCGTGTGATGCAGCCGGCCGCCTATGACGGCTATGAATATGGTTTCGACGCGCTCGTTCCTCTCGTCGAGGCGGTTGGCGCAGGGTGCGCCTCGACAGGCTGGGTCTTCAGCCTTGGCATTGTGCATCAATGGCTGGTCGCCGGTTTTCCTGAGAAGGCTCAAGACGAATACTGGTCGAACCCGGACGCGATCGCTTTCGGATCCTATCCACCGACCGGCAAGGTTGTTGCCGCGGATGGCGGCTATCGGCTGTCTGGTTCATGGAATTTCACCAGCGGCTGCGATCATGCCGACTGGCTCGTCCTCGGCGGGATGGTCCCGCCGGTCCAGGAGGGCCAGGCGCCGAAGCTTTCATTTTTCCTGGTCCCCATTGCCGACGTAGTGATCGAAGACAATTGGGTCACGATGGGACTGGCCGGTACCGGCAGCAAGAACACCATCGCCAAAGATATCTTTGTGCCTGGACACCGAGTCTTGGCTGTCGGCGATCTGTTGACCGGCACGACGTCCGGGTCGAGGGTTCATAGCAATCCGCTTTATCGCCAATCGATGCTTGCATCATTCCCATTCGCGCTGGTGTTGCCGCTTTTCGGCGCCGCCGTGGGCGGATTGGCTGATTTTCTGGATATGGCGAAGGTCCGTACAACGCGCGGCGCAGTCACCGGCGGCAACAACCGCATGGCGGAATTTGCCACCATCCAAACGCGCGTTGCCGAAGCGACCGGCGCGATTGAAGCGGCGCGGTTGACGATTGTGAATGCGTTACAGGAGGCGCGGGCGGCGGCTGAAGCCGGACGCCAAGCCGAACTTGATCTTCGGCTGCGCAATCGGATGCGGCAAGCTTTCAGTGTTAAACTCATCGTGCAGGCGATCGATGCCTTGTTTCAGGCTGGCGGCGGTCAGGGCATATTCGCGTCAAAGCCTATCCAGCGCGCGTGGCGCGACATTCATGCCGGTTCGCTGCATGTCAGCATGAACTGGGACGCGGTCAGCACGATGTACGGCCAGCATGCGCTCGGTCTAGAACCCAAAGGTCAGTACTGAGGCCCGACACACCATGACCGATTATTGGCTGAGCAAAATGTTCTTCGACCTGCAGCACGACCCGAAACTCGCTGCCGATTATCGCGCCGATAGGGTTGCGGTGATTGATCGCTATGAGATCAAGCCCGAGGTACGAAAAGCGTTGCTAGAAGATGACGTCGGTGCGCTCGCGCCGCTGGTCAACGCCTATCTGCTGCGGTTTTATTTTCAGATCAGAGGCATGGCGGAAGCCGAGTTCATTGCGAAACTGCATAAGCTCGATGCTGCCGCTACGCCGGCAAAGGAAACGGTGACCAATGGCTGAGCTTGTTGGAGTCTTCGCCGCCTGCCATGGCCCGCTCATCGCCCGCGAATGGGATACGATGCCCAGGGACCATCGTGCCAAACTCACCGCAGCCTTTGACGAAATTGGAAAAAGGCTTCGCGCCGCGCGGCCCGATTTGCTTGTAGTGATTTCGCCCGATCACTGGGTCAATTTCTTCATCAACAATCTGCCTGCGATCTGCATCGGCGTCGGCGAGGAACATGACGGGCCGCCCGAGCCCTTCATGAAGAAGGTCTATCCGCGCGACCGCCTTAAAGGACACGCTGCTTTCGGCGGCCATTTGCTGCGGACGGCGCTCGATAACGACTTCGAGCCGGCTTTGTCGCATCGGCTGCGGCTCGACCATGGCTCCTGCATTCCGCTTTGGCGCATCGGCGTCGATGCCGAACTTCCGATCGTGCCGTTGCTGGTCAATGATCTTGAAGAGCCGATGCTCAACATCAAGCGCTGCTTGGCCTGGGGCAAGCTTCTTCGCCGGGCGATCGAGAGCTATCCGGAGCCTTTGCGCGTCGCCATCCTCGGCACCGGAGGACTGAGCCATTCCATCGGTGAGCCGACCATGGGCTGGATCGATGAGGAATTCGACCGCGCTTGCATCAAGCATTTCGAAAGCGGTGATGAGGCGAAGCTCGATGCGTTCCTGACTCAGGAACTGCCGCGCACCGGCAATGGGGCGCATGAGATCCGAGACTGGGTGATTGCCCATGCCGCCGCGGGCAGCAATGGCTTCGAGCTCATCGACTATTTCCCGAGCCCGGAGACTTTCGTCGGCGCCGGATTTGCCTCCTGGACACCGTCCGCGGTTCGCTGATTATGCGACGCGGTTGGATTAGTTCAGATGAAGGCGCGCAACATGCTGTGAACGATCATCGACATATACGAAGAAACCGCGTGGATCAGCACACACCACGCTCGCCCGCATAAACCAACGTTCAGGTCCCTAAAACCATCGGGTTATTTCGCGAGACCCAGGTGCGATAGCCTGCGCCATTTTAGGCCTTCAAGTTCAGCGGCAAGGGCGGCTCGTTGGTACGCGGATGTCGAGACGCGAACGCGCACCAGCACAGGGGAGATTCGGCGATGAGCAAGCGGGTAGCCGATGTAATCGTCGAGACGTTGGAGGCAGCCGGCGCAAAGAGGTGCTACGGAATCGTCGGCGATACCCTCAATCGCATTGCCCACGCCATTCATGAGAGCAAGATTGCTTGGGTCCATATGCGCCACGAGGAGGCAGGCGCCTTCGCGGCAAGCGCGGAAGGGCAATTGACTGGGGAACTCGTGGCTTGTGCCGGTTCCTGCGGCCCCGGCAGTCTCCATTTTATCAACGGCCTGTACGAAGCTAATCGCAATCGCGCGCCGGTCGTCCTGATTGCAACTCAGGTGATACGGGCGGACATCGGCTTCAACATGATACAGGAAGTCGACTTCGCCCAAGTGTACAAAGAGTGCAGCGTTTTTTGCGAAATGATCCTGACGCCGGAGCAAGCCCGGCGCAAGACAGTTGCAGCCTGTCAGGCGGCGCTAACCAAGCGTGGTGTTGCGGTGCTGGTGGTTCCGGCAGATATTTCCAATGCCACTGCGCACGACGAACGGCCTTATACCGTCCATACCCGGAAGCCGATCATTCGTCCCAGTGACGCTGATCTCGACGAGATAGCGGCCATTCTCAATGGGAGTGACGCGATTACGATTTATGCTGGTGCCGGCTGCGCAGGTGCGCATGACGAGGTCGTCGCAACCGCCGCGCGGCTGAGCGCGCCGATGGCCCATACCTCGCGAGGCAAGGACTTTGTGGCGCACGACAACCCCTACAATGTCGGCATGACCGGCATGATAGGTGGAGCCGCTGGTTATCATGCGGTGCTCAATTGTGATGTGTTACTTCAGCTCGGTGCGGATTTTGCTTGGCCTCAGTTCTATCCAGACCGAGCACAGATCATTCAGATCGACCTAGATCCTACGCATATCGGTCACCGTCACCCCGTAGCACTTGGGGTTGTCGGCAATATCAAGGAAACGTTGGAGGCTCTGCTGCCGCGCCTTCAGCAGCATGACGGTAGCAACTTCCTAGAGACTTACGTGAAGCGCCATCAGAAGGACCAAGAATCCGCGAACGCCGAAACTGCGAGCGCAGACTCCACCATTTCAGGCACGCATCTGACCAAGCTTATCAACAAGTACGCGGCCAAGGATGCGTTGTTTACTGCGGATGATGGCACCGCGTTGGTTTGGGCACTGCGCCACATCGAAACCTTCGGCAAACGCCGGACCTTCTCGAGCCTGCTGCACGGCACGATGGCGAGTGGAATGCCATCGGCCATCGGCCTGCAAAAATGCCAGCCCGAACGGCAGGTGATCTGCCTCGCTGGTGATGGTGGTTTTGCCATGCTGCTCGGCGAATTACTGACCGTCGTGCAGGAGAAGGTGCCGATTAAGATTGCCGTTTATAACAATGGCAAGCTCGGATTTATCGACATCGAGCAAAAGTCGGCTGGCTTGATACCGATGTATACGGACTTGGAGAATCCCGACTTTGGCGAGGTCGCGAAGGCTGTGGGACTTTGGGGACACAGCGTGGCGAAGGCAGGCGACCTCGAGGAGTCGATTAAGACGTGGCTCACGCAGCCCGGCCCGGCGCTTCTGGATGTAAAAGTGAATCCGATGCAGCTAGTGATGCCGCCGTCACCCTTCATGGCGCCGGAGGCTGTCATCGGGATGGGGGTCTACACTGCCAAGGCGCTGTTACAAGGCAAGGGCCGCGATGTTTGGGAAATGGTGGTGGAGAACATCTGACGATGTAACGTCACAACGAGACAAGATGAGGCTGCGTCATCCCGAGGATGATCCAAGGACGGAGGCATTTCACCGAGGAACAGAATGACCGGCCAATGTATTGATGTATTCCGTTCGGCAAACGGGTTCTGACATGCGTTACGGCCTTCTATTCGGTGCTTTGGTTTGCGCCGCTGCCCTCGGCGGCTGCAGCGAGGGTGTCCTCAACCCGCAAGGGCCGATCGCCGACGCCGAGCGGCAAATCCTGTTCAATTCGCTCGGGATCATGCTGGCCATCGTCATCCCGACGATCCTCGCCACCTTCGGCGTTGCGTATTGGTTTCGCGCGTCCAATGAGCGCGCCCGCTATCGGCCGGAATTCAAATATTCCGACCGGCTGGAAGTATTGGTGTGGTCGATCCCAGCGATGACCGTGTTGCTGGTCGGCGGCGTCGCCTGGGTCGGAGCGCATGACCTCGATCCGCGTAAGGCCCTTACTACGGCGGCCAAGCCCGTCAATGTTCAAGTTGTTTCGCTCGATTGGAAATGGCTCTTTATCTATCCAGAGCAGGGCATCGCCAGTGTCAATCATCTGGTGGTGCCGGTGGGGACGCCGATCAGCTTCGATCTCACGTCATCGGGCGTGATGAACAGCTTCTTCGTGCCCCAACTCGGCGGTCAGATTTACACCATGGCCGGAATGACAACGCACCTGCAACTGCAGGCCGATCATCCTGGAACTTATCGTGGTTTGTCGGCGCAGTTCAGCGGCGAGGGCTTTGCTGACATGCGCTTTACCGTCGACGCCGTACCGGCAGGGCAATTCGAGCAATGGGTTGCTTCGGTTCACAACGACGGTCCGACGCTCGACCAGCAGGCTTACGCGGACTTGGTCAGGCCAAGTTCGGCGGTCACGCCTTTCACCTATCGCGCGGTCGCTCCCAATCTGTTTGACGGCATCGTGATGTCGGAGACTCAGGTAGACGATCCGATACGGCGCATCTGTATGGCATCAGCGAGAGCGGAAAGATGAACCTTCTCGGCAAGCTGACTTGGAGCGCCGTACCGTTCAATCAGCCGATTGAGATGGGCGCGTCTGTTGTAATGGTGCTCGCCATTGTTTTGATCCTTTCCTGGATCGTCCTCAAAGGCTACGTGCCTTATTTGTGGCGCGAGTGGATCACCTCGGTCGATCATAAACGGATCGGCGTCATGTATTGCGTGCTAGCGCTGGTCATGATGCTCCGCGGCTTTTCCGACGCGATCCTGATGCGCTCGCAGCAGGCCGTCGCGGCCGGCGGCGCTCAAGGCTATCTGCCACCCGAGCATTTCGATCAGATATTCTCGGCTCACGGCACCATCATGATTTTCTTCATGGCGATGCCGTTCGTGATCGGGTTGATGAATTTTGTCGTGCCGCTGCAGCTTGGCGTCCGCGACATGGCCTTTCCGACCTTGAACTCGATTGCACTGTGGCTGACGGCTTCAGGCATTCTCCTGACCAATATTTCGCTCGCCGTCGGTGAGTTCGCAAAGACAGGCTGGGTCGCTTACCCGCCGCTCAGCGAGTTGCAGTTTTCGCCCGGCGTCGGCGTCGACTATTACCTCTGGTCTCTGCAGATTTCCGGCATCGGCACCCTGATGACCGGGATCAATTTCGTCACCACGATTCTGAAAACGCGCGCGCCTGGAATGGGCTATATGCGCATGCCGGTCTTTTGCTGGACCGCGCTCGCTTCGAATCTGCTCATGGTGGCCGCCTTTCCGGTCCTGACCGCGACGCTAGCGATGCTGCTGCTCGACCGCTATCTCGGATTTCACTTTTTCTCGGTCGACGCGCAGGGCAATCCGATGATGTATGTGAACCTATTCTGGGTGTGGGGCCACCCGGAGGTTTACATTTTGATCCTGCCGCCGTTCGGCGTGTTCTCCGATGTCATCGCGACCTTCTCCGGCAAGCCTTTGTTCGGCTATCGCTCAATGGTCGCAGCCACCATGGCGATCTGCATCCTCTCCTTCATGGTCTGGCTGCATCACTTCTTCACCATGGGCGCGAGCGCCGATGTAAACGGTTTTTTCGGCGTGATGACGATGGTCATCGCGGTGCCGACCGGCGTCAAAATCTTCAACTGGATATTCACGATGTATGGCGGCCGCGTCCGGTTCACGGTGCCGGTGCTGTGGTCGCTCGGCTTCATGGTGACGTTCGTTATCGGCGGCATGACCGGCGTGCTGTTGGCCGTTCCTCCCGCCGATTTTCAGCTGCATAACAGCGTGTTCCTGGTCGCCCATTTTCACAACGTGATCATCGGCGGAGTCGTCTTTGGCGCCATGGCTGGCTACAATTATTGGTTCCCGAAGGCTTTCGGCTTTCAGCTCGACGAACGCTGGGGCCGGCGCTCATTCTGGTGCTGGTTGATCGGTTTCTACGTCGCCTTCATGCCGCTTTATCTGCTCGGCTTGATGGGCATGACGCGCCGCATGCAGCATTACGATGCCCTCAGCTGGCAGCCGTGGTTGATCTTAGCAGCCGTCGGCGTCGCGATTATCCTTTTGGGCATCGTGTGCCAGATCATCCAACTCGTGGTCTCGATCCGCGAGCGTGAACGCCTTGCGGTTTCGGGCGATCCGTGGAACGGCCGCACGCTCGAATGGTCGACGACATCGCCCCCGCCGCCTTGGAATTTTGCGGTTCTGCCTCATGTGAGCGGACTCGATGCTTTCTGGAGCGCGAAGCTGCGCAAGCAGGCGCACGTGACCGAACCGGTGCTGGCGCGTGACTACAAGCCGATCGAAGTCCCGAAGAATAGCCCGATCGGATTCGTCAATGCGTTCTTTGCCGTGGTCACCGGCTTTGCGTTGATCTGGCACATCTGGTGGATGGCAGTCCTTGGCCTTCTCGGTGTTTTCGCGGCGATCTTGGCATTCGGCTTTCGTATCGACGAAGAGGTCGAAGTCCCGGTTGATGAGATCGTCAATTTTGAGCGGCGCCACCAGGCGGAGGTCGTGCTGTGAGTATCGCGGTCGCCGTTGATGAGGTCCCGCCGGCTGACATATCGAGCGCAAGCGAGGCCGGCCCGGCTTCAAAGCGGATCGTCGTTGCTTACGGCTTCTGGATCTTTCTCCTCAGCGACATTGTCATGTTCTCCGCATTGTTCGCGGCCTATGCGACGCTGATGCGCGCGAGTGCTGGCGGACCGACCGGCGCCCAATTGTTCAATCAAGGCAGCGCGGCAATTGAAACCGCGTGCCTGCTGCTCTCGAGCTACAGCTGCGGACTGATGTCATTGTCGGTCGGCGCCCGACGCTACGCCGCCGTCTATTTGGGCGCCGTGGCGACATTCGCGCTCGGAGCGTGCTTCCTCGGTCTCGAGATACACGAATTTGTTGGCATGATCGCGAAGGGCGCGACCCCGGAACGGAGTGCATTCTTGTCGGCCTTCTTTACGCTTGTCGGCTGTCACGGGCTGCATGTTACCGTCGGGCTGATATGGCTGGTGGTGATGATGGTCCAGGTCGGGCTGCAAGGCATCCGCCCAGCCGTAGAGCGTCGCCTTCTTTGTTTCGCGCTGTTCTGGCACGCGCTCGACATCATCTGGGTTTGGCTCTTCACGGTCGTTTATCTGATGGGAGCGAGTCCATGACCGATTTGCGCCAAGATCGTGCACAAAACAGCGCGCATGATCGCGCGCCTGGTGACCGGCCCCTCCTAGGCAATTTCGAGGAAGACGCCTCGTCGGGCCCGCTCGTCTATACGGTCGGCTTGGTCCTTGCCGTTATCCTCACCGCGACGTCGTTCTGGGTTGCCGATACGTCGCTGCTTTGGGCGCCCGGCATCCCGCTCGGCTTGGCGGTACTCGCCGTCGCTCAGATGGGTGTGCATCTTGTCTTCTTCCTTCACATCACCACAGGTCCGGACAACACCAACAACGTCCTGGCGCTGGCATTCGGCATATTGATCGTGCTGCTCGTGGTCGTCGGCTCGCTGGTGATCATGGCCAATCTCAATAGCAACATGATGCCGGGGCCGGAGCTGATGAACCTGCATATGCAGCGTTGATCGCTCGTTCGACTTCTTGCTGCCTGTTCAGCTCACAGTCGCGAGAAAGCTCTCTAAGGCTGCGCGGCACGCTTCCGGCTTTTCCATCTGCAGGAAGTGCGTGGTGTCCGGGATCATGACGTAAGGGACATCGCGTTCATCGTGTACGGCTTTGCACATTGATGCCGGGGCCGACGCATAGCGGTACGACGGGTCGGCGCCGATCAGCAGGGCAGGACAGGGCAACGAGGTTATGTTCTGCCAGACTGAAGCATCGTCATTGGTTTCGTATATCCGCGCTTCAAGTTCGCTCGAATTACACAGGATCCATTCCTCGCCGCTTTTTCTCAACGTGCTTTGCGCAAACAAGAGATGCGCTCCCGGCACCCAGCTGGAGAAGACTGGAGAACGGCGGAGCTGCACCGCAAACTGCTCAACCGAATTGAATCTCTGCGAGCGGCGACGGGTGCGGCTCGCGAGATTCTTCATCTCGGCGAGTTCGACAGGCTGCAGCGGGTGTCCCGTAGGCGGAAACAGCGGCGGATCGAACAGCGCCAGCGCCGACCACGGCGATCCAAAGCGCAGGGCGGCCATGAGCGCGACGCAAGCCGACATCGAGTGGAAGACACCGACGGTGGGCTTGGCGCCGAAATGGGCGTCGATGCCGGCTGCAATTTCACGCGCGTCTGCGACGATATGATCCCAATCATGCGAGGCGGGGTCATGCAGCGGATTTTCGCCATGGTTGCGCTGATCGAACACGATCAACTCGAAGTTTTCCGCAAGCGGTTGCCAGAACGGCAGATAGGCATTGATAGCAAGTCCATTGCCGTGGCTGAGCGCGAGCCGGCGTCCACCGGCTCCATACTGACGGAGCCTGATGACCGCACCGTCCCGCATGATGAGATCGGCCGTGCGCTTGGGCTGAGGAACGACAAGAGGTCGCGACGGCGTTTCCATTATTCCTGAGGCTCGATGAGACTGCTACAGTGGCGGTGTTGATTTGGGTACATGTTTCACTCGGCACATAGCTACGTCAAATTGCTGCAGATAGCATCTGCCTCTCTAGCAGCCGGTGTTCGAGTGACAGGAAACGCTAGGAAGTGTGAATTATGTTGAACCGGCGAAAGCTTGTTTCTTCACTGTTACTCGCAAGCTCGGTTGGCGGCCGCGGTGCCGCTTGGGCGGAGACGGTAAACAAGGTGTCGCGGTTGGTCGTCGGATTTCCCGCTGGTGGGGGGACGGACGTGATTGCGCGTCTCCTTGCGGACAATATGAAGGGCTCATACGCGCCGGCGGTAATTGTCGAGAACAAGCCCGGCGCCGCGGCGCGGGTTTCGATCGAATATGTGATGCGGTCGGATCCGGACGGCAGCACCATTCTATTTACGCCCGACTTTCCGATCACATTATATCCTCACAGTTTTCGCCAGCTTAGCTACGACCCGTTGCGCGATTTGATTCCGGTCGCGCCGACAGCAAAATCAGCGCTTGCCTTCAGTGTCGGGCCTGAAGTGCCTGCCAGCGTCAAAAACCTGTCGGACTTTGTTTCTTGGTGCAAAGCCAATCCGGATAAATCCTCTTATGCGACTACGTCGGCGGGCGGCACGCCTCACTTTGTCGGCGTCATGTTCTCGGCCGCCGCAGGCGTAACGATGCAGCCCGTTCATTATCGCGGCGGCGCGCCGGCGCTGCAGGACCTTATCGGCGGCCACGTGCCTGCGAGCGTCAATCCGATCAGCGAGGCGATGCCCCTTTTGCAGCAAGGCGGCTTGCGCATCCTCGCCGTCCCGAGCGCGCAACGTTCGAAATTCCTACCGGATGTTCCGACCATGAAGGAGTCGGGGTACGACGTTGTCGCGGAGCCTTGGCTCGGTGCATTTGTGCCCGCAAAGACCCCGGACACCATCGTGAAGGCACTGAGTAGCGCTTTGGAGAGTGCGGTCAAATCGAGCAGCTACGTTCAGAGTCTCGCTCAGTTCGGCAACGAGTCGATGTTTGAGACGCCCGCTGAGTTTGCCGCGCGCGTGAAGAAAGACCTCGCCAATTGGGGGCCGATTGTGAAGGCCTCGGGCTTTGTGGCCGAGGACTAGCCACTTCGGCCAAACGGCAGCGTCAAAAGCTTATATTCGCTGCCTTGACGATGGGTCCCCATTTGGCGATTTCGGAGGCAGTGAATGCCTTCAGCTCGTCGGGTGTTCCTCCCGCAGTCGAAACACCAAGATTGTTCAAGACGGTCTCGGTGTTTGCCGTATGCAAATAAGCATTGCTGGCCGCATTCAGCTTCGTGATGACATCAGGCGGCACGCCTTTGGGAGCGAGCAAGGCGTACCACACGCTTGCTTCGAAGCCGGGCAGGCCGGATTCAGACACTGTCGGAACGTTCGGCAGTTTCGACCAGCGCTGCTGGCCGGCAATGGCGAGTGCTTTGATCTTGCCGGCTTGAATCGCCGGCACATAGGCCGCCATGGAATCGAGCGCAATGTCTATCCGGCTGCCGAGGAGGTCGACGAGGATGTCACTCGAGCCGCGATATTGGGTGGAACTGAACTTTATCGAAGCGGTGTGCTGTAGAAGTTCGCCGGTAATGTGGCCCAGCGTGCCGTTTCCCGGTGCGCCGGCGGTGATCTTGTCCGGATTGGTTCGCGCGTAGTCGATGAAATCTTTCAGCGTCGCGAATGGCGCATCGGGACGCGCGGCGATAATAACGGGCGATTTGCCGAGCAGCACGATCGGTGCGAAGTCCCGTTCTGGATCGAAGCCGATGTCGTGATACATCAGCTTGTTGGTCGCGCCTGGTCCGGTCGTCGCCAGTAATAATGTATAGCCGTCGGGCGTGGCATGCGCGACGAAGGCGCCGCCGATATTGCCACCAGCGCCGCCTTTATTCTCCACGACAACGGGTTGCCCGAGACTCTCGCTCAGAGTCTGCGCCAGACTTCGTCCGACGATGTCGGAGGTGGTGCCAGCGCCGAACGGCACGATCAGCGTTATCGGCCTGGACGGCCAAGCATCGGCTCGTGCGAATGACATATGAGCGAGTACGAGGCCGATCAGAGCAAGGCCAACGAAACCTGCGCGTTTCACGATTGCCGTTACGATTGGTGTTCTCTTATTCATCACTCATTTCCCGGATCTTGATTTATCACGCAGGAGGCAAATAATTGCGCCAGTTATCGCGCTTGAACGGCATCTCTGCGAAGGTCTTTCGCTTATCAGCAGCGCGTCCGATGAGATTGGAGGCATTCAGGCCCTTGCGGCGCAGATAATCGTCGAATTGCGAAAGCGCCTCGGTCAAAAGGTCAAATCCGCGCAGCATAATGGGGGAGGCGATCGCAACCGCAGAGGCGCCAGCGAGCATCATGCGCGCGATGTCGAGCCCCGATTGCGCACCGTTAATGCCGATAAGCGTGCGGTTGGGACCGAGCAGCGAGCGCGTCAGCGTCAGCCAGTGGCAGGTCAGCGGCAAATTCCAGAAGCCACCGATACCGAGGGTGGTGCTCAGCAACGGTTCCAGTGTTTCAACGTCCGGGATCATGCCAAGAAGCCGCCCGGCCATGACGACCGAGTCGGCGCCGGCGTCGAACGCGGCTTGCGCGAGAAGCGGCACACGCTCGCTCTGGCCGGAAAGCTTGATCCACAACGGTATCTTGATAGCCGCGCGAACGGTCTCGACGATCGCTTTGATGCGGGCGGGATCGAGTTCGGTCGAAACGACGCCTTTGGCTTGGCTGGCGTAAGGCGTTCCGATGTTGAATTCGAGAATCCGAACGCCGCTTTGCTCGATTTGGCGCGCCATCCCCACGGCGGCGTCGAGATCGGCGAGAATGACGCTGGCGACTGCGTAGCAATCGGACTTCTGCGCAAGCCTATCGAGCTTGAGCGTGTCATCGAGCCAAGCGTCGAAAGACTGCTGCGATAGCCCGGAGCGGCATGCAATGGTGGCGCTCATTGGCGCGTCGGCATTCCAGGCAACGGGCTGCCAGTTCTCGTCGAGAACGGCATATTCCGCGCGCTGCAGCTGGTCTTTGCCGGCTTGGGTTTCGTTGATCGATTTGACAATGACCGCGCCGGCGCCGGCTGCGATGGCGCGCGCTACGCCTTCCGGCTCGATGAAGTGCTCGGCCGCGGCGGCGATCAAAGGATTTTTCAGCGCAACGCTGCCGATGCGCGTTGCCAGCCTGTCCTGTCCCACGCGAAATACCTTATGGCGCGTATTCGGGACGCTTGGGCGTGAACACGTCGATATTGATCACCGTTTCGTCGCCCACGACTTCGCCCCAATGTGTGACATTGGAGGGGATGACAACGAGTCCACCCGGTCCGACCTCGTGGACTTGGTCCCCGATGTGGAAACGCAAAGTCCCGGAAACGATATAGGCGATCTGCTCATGCGGATGGCTGTGCGGTCTCGGTTCGTGGCCGGGCGCGAGACGATGCAAAGCGATGGTGGCGCCGTCACTCGAAAAGGCTTTCTGCTCGACGCCCTTTCGAATCTCCTTCCATTCGGTGGTGCTCCAGTCGATCTTGTGAATGTCCATGCGGCATTCTCCATTTGTTGCTTTGGTTTGCTATTTGGCCGGGCCGAGGAGGCCGGTGGGCCGAAAGAAAAGGAAAAGCAAAAGTATAGACAGCGCCGCGATATTTTTGAACCCGGAGCCGAGCGCGACAATTGCGAGCGCTTGGGCGACGCCCAAGAAGATTCCGCCGGCAAGCGCGCCTAAGGGCCGGCCGAAGCCGCCGACGATCGCGGCGATGAAGCCGCTGATCGCGAACGGCACGCCGAGATTGAAGGCCGTGTATTGGGTCGGCGTGATCAGCACGCCGGCGAATGCGCCAAGCGCCGCGCTGAGGCCAAAAGACAGCGAGAGCATGCGCGACACCGGGATGCCCTGTAGCGCCGCGGCATCGCGATCGATCGCGCAGGCGCGCATCGCCTTTCCGGTCTTGGTCGACGAGAAGAACAGACTCAGAAGAACAATAACCAGAATGGACCCGCCGACAATCCAGAGAAATTGATAGCTGATGGCGACGGTGCCGACCCGCAGCGGCTGAAAGTCGGTGAACATCGGCAGCGCGTGCGGCTGGTCACCCGCTGCGCTCAATGTCAGCCGTTCAATCACGATCTGTGCCGCGAGCGTGGCGAGGATCATGACAAAGGTTGCCGACTGCCGGTCCCATAGTGGCCGCACGACAAGACGTTCGAGAACGACGCCTATTCCGGCGCAGACCAAGATCGCGAGAACTCCGGCGATGGGGAGCGGAATGCCATAGGTCGTAAGCGCGATGCTCGCCACCATGCCGCCCAGCATCACAAAGGCGCCCTGAGCGAAATTCACGATGCCGCTGGCGTTGTAAATAACGCAGAAGCCGATGCCAATGAGACCGTAAACGCAGCCTATCGCGACGCCGCTCGCCAGCGATTGTAAAACGAGTTCAAGCAAGCGCCGCCTCCGCCTGTCCGAGATAGGCTTTGATGACGTCCGGATTCTGCCGCACCTCGCTCGGCGTTCCATCGGCAATGACCCGGCCAAAATCAAGTACCGTGATATGGTCGGCGATATTCATCACTAGGCTCATATCGTGCTCGATCAGAAGTATGGCCGTTCCCGACGCCGCGATTTGCCGTAGCAATTCCGCAAGCACGTGCGTCTCGTCACGATTAAGACCGGCGGCGGGTTCGTCGAGCAGTAAGAGCTTCGGCTCTGCCGCAAGCGCGCGGCCGATTTCGAGGAGCCGCTTTTGGCCATAAGGCAACGCCGACGCGATCGTTTCGGCGTGACTGGTTAATCCGACCTGCGCAAGAAGCGCGTGTGACGTCCGGTCGACGGCAGCCTCCTGCCGCACAGCGATCCATGGCATCAGCGCATTGAAGAGGCCACCGCTGGTATGAAGATGACGCCCGATCTTTACGTTTTCCAACGCAGTCAGATTTTCGAATAATTGCACGAGCTGAAAGGTGCGAACGAGTCCACGTTTGGCGATCAGCTCCGGTCGAAGGCCGGTGATCTCGTGATCGCCAAAAAATATCCGTCCGTCCGTCGGCGTGTTGAAACCCGAGATAATATTGAACAGCGTCGTCTTGCCGGCACCATTTGGGCCGATGATGGCCGAAATGCCGGTTCCTTTTATCTCAAGGGATACGCTATCGAGCGCGACAAGACCGCCGAACCGCCGCATCACGTTCTCGAGCCGCAGAATGCTCACGTGTTCTTCCCGCGGTTCGACGATAAAAACCTTGATAGCGATGCGATGCCGCCTGGCGCGTAGATCAGAATAACGATCAAAGCGACGCCGAAGATGAGATCCTGGTATTCGTTGAATCTGCGGAACGTTTCCGGTAGCAAGGTCACGACCGTGGCGCCGATCGCCGGTCCGGCAAAGGTTCCGGTGCCGCCGACATAGAGCATGGTGAAGGTGAGCACGACCATGTGCAGCCCGAATACTTCCGGACTGACAAAGCCCACGGCGTGGACGAACAGTGTCCCAGCGACGCCCGCATAGAAAGCCGAAATCAGAAACGCCACCAGCTTGTAATGGGCGACGTCGATGCCGAGCGAACGTGCGGCATTCTCGCTGCCGGCGATGGCGACAAATGCGCGGCCCAACCGCGATCGCCTGATGGCGGCAGCGATTACGACACCAAGCGCAGCCATGATGAGAAGAGCAATAAGAATGCCGCGATCCGACGTCACGGTCCAACGGCCGATGCCGAGCGGCGGTATTCCTGATATCCCCATATAGCCTTGTGTGACCGCGCCCCATTCCACGGCGACATCATAGGCGATCAGGCCGATAGCAAGCGTCGCCATGGCCAGGTAATGGCCGCGCAGACGCAGCGTCGGATAGCCGATGATCAAAGCGCAGATCAGAACGACGACAAGGCCGAGCAGGACGGCTGGAAGCGGCTCCCAGCCATATGTCGTCGTGAGCACGGCCGACACGTAGCCGCACACCGCAGCGAAGGCGTTGTGGCCAAATGAAATCTGGCCGGCATATCCCATGAAGATATTCAGTCCGGTGACCAGCACCGTATAGATCGCCGCGATCTGAAGGACCGCCATCAGATAGCCACCACGGATCAGAACATAGAGGATCAGTGCGGCGGCAATCCCCCACACACCGAGCAGCGCCGGACTTGCCTTGGGCCTAGCCCAGATAGAAATGGGCGAGCTCATCGTGCGACTTAATGGTACGAGGATCGATTTCGGCAGCGATGCTGCCCGTGGACATTAAATAAGCGCGGCTGGCGAGCTTCAGCGCCAGTGGTGCCTTTTGTTCGACAAGAACAATCGGCAGGCCCTTGCGATTGAGTTCACCGAGCGTTTCCAGAATTTCTTCGACAATTCGCGGCGCAAGGCCGAGCGAGGGCTCATCGAGCAAAAGAATCTTAGGCGCTGCCATCAGCGCACGGCCTATGGCCAGCATCTGTTGTTCGCCGCCGGATAGAGATTCAGAAATTTGCGATAGCCGTTCTTTCAATCGAGGGAACAGCGTGAGCACGCGATCGAGCCGGCTGGAGAATTCTGCGCCCTTGCCGCGAAGAAGATAGGCGCCAAGCTCAAGGTTTTCCGCAACCGTCATCGGGCCAAAAATGCCGCGACCCTCGGGCACGAGTACGAGCCCGAGGCTAGCCGCGGCCACCGGATCGCGGGGCGGAACGTCCGTGCCACCAAAGCGGATGCGTCCTTCCGTTGGCACGAGGCCTAGGAGCGCGCGCATGAGCGTCGATTTGCCGGCGCCATTGGGACCGAGCACGGCGACAAGCTCGCCCTCATCGACATGCAAGTCGACGCGCCGCAAAGCCTCAACATGGCCGTAGCGCGCCGACAAGCCGGCGACCTCGAGCAGGCGGACCATCGTGCCCGTCACTTCACGACTTTGACTTGCCCATTCACGATTGTTGCGAGCAGCAAAGGATTTTCAGTGATGCCTTGGTGGTTGGTGGCGGAGAAATGGTAGAGGCCAGTGGTGCCTTGGAAGCCATCCATGCTTTCAAGCGCATCACGCAGCTTCGGGCCGTCTGCCGATTTTGCCTTTGCGGCAGCAGCCGCAATCAGCGTCACCGCATCCCAGGCGCGTCCCGCCCAGTTCGGATCGCGGTCGCCATATTTTGCTCGCCACGGTTCGAGGAATTTCCCGATTTCAGCCTTCAGCGGACCCGCGGGCAGAACATCATAAATCTGCGACGGTGAGGCAACGAAGAAGAACTTGTCGCCGAGCACTTCGGCTACCGGACGGAACACGGCGATATCCTCGAGGCTCGTCAGCATGATCATGTCGAGGCCGAGCTGCTTGATGTTTTTCGCAGCAGTCAGCGTCGTGCCGCCGAGGCCGATCTTGAGGATCGCGCGAGCGCCGGCAGTGTACATTTTTTGTATCTGCACGCTGAGGTCGGCGTCGTCAGTCTTGTATTGCTCGTTACCGACGATCTCAAGCCCATAGTCCGCCGCTTCCTTCTCCGCCGCCGCGCTTTGTGCGTTGGCGTAAGGCGAAGGATCGTGCAGCACGCCGATCTTTTTGATCGTGGTCTTGTTCTTCAGATAATTAAGCCGCGTCTCCACTTCGAAACGGGGCGGCGGGATAGTCGTGAAGGCCCACGCCACCTGGTCGGGCTGTTGCGGCAAGATCGAGCAGAGGACCATCGGAATCTGTGCGCGGACCACAAGCGGAGCGGCGGCGAAGTTGCCCGCCGATACGCAGCCGCTCGCGAACACATTGACAGCGTCGGAGCTGATCATCTTGCGGTAAGCAGTGACGGCTTCCTGTGGTTCGGACCGATTGTCCTCGACCACGACCTCGATCTTGCGGCCGAGAATGCCGCCTTTGCCGTTGAGCGTGCTGACCGCGACGTCGACACCATCGCGCCAGGCGCGATCGACGGTCGCGGCGTAGCCGGTCAAGCCCGCCGACATGCCGATCTTATAGACGTCCTCCGCTTGCGCGTGGCTGCCAATCAAGAAAAGCCCGATCGCGGCGGCGGAGATGCGCAATTGCGAGCGACGATGGGCGTGAATGTCAGACATGATACCTCCCTGTTACGTTTCGTATTTGACCGCGTGGCTGCGGTCTTGTGTCGTCGACTAGTCGAAGATGAATTCTCTTAAGTTCGGAATTTTAAGCTCCTCATAGGCGGTCGCATTGAGCTTCAACGAGATCGCCTTGGTGCAAGCGCGCAGGAATTGCAGTTGCTCCGGATGGACCGGCTCGTGCACGTGCTGTGTCGTGCCGACGACACCGATCGCGGCAACGAGTTTATTACTGAAATCGAAGATCGGCGCCGCTACCGCGGAAATGCCCAGCACGGTCTCGTCCATGGCGACATCGTAAAGCTGCGTGCGGATACGCGCCAATCGTTCGCGTAACTTCCCTGGGTCGACGATGGTGTGCGGCGTGAGTGCCGCAAGCTTGCGGGACAGAACCCGTTGCTGAACTTCCGGCGGCGAGAAGGCGAGGGTGACTCGGCCCTGAGCGGATGAGTAAGAGGGCAGGCGATAGCCGAGCCGTACAGAGATGGTCACCAGATCGGAGCTTTCGACCACCGCATTGGCGATAGAGTCACCGCCCGCTGCCGGAAGGCTCAACACCACGGTCTGCCGCGTGAGATCGCGCAGCCGCATCATGTAAGGCTCGGCGAGACGGCGAAGATCGAGCTGATCCGCCGCGACTTGGCCGATAAGCGCAAGCTTTGGTGCGAGCTTGTAGCACTCCGTTTGTGCGTCCTGATCGACAAAGCCGAGAAATTTGAGCGTGGAGAGATGACGGTGGATTTTGGCTTTTGGCTCGCCGAGTTGCTGGGCGAGGGCCGTCAGCCGAACCGGCTGCGCAGCTGCCGCCATGGCTTCGAGAATCTGCGCAGCGGTGACGACCGATTGAATGACGCCCGAGCCCTGGGCGCGTTCTTCTTCTTCTTCTTCGGCCACGTCGAGAACATCCGACATCTCAGAGGCTCAGGTTGTCTCGCTATAAAAGACTATTTTCCCTTTTGTGGAACACCTATCCGCAAAATCTACCCTGGTCAACGCACAGTAGGCCCTTTGCTTGCCGTAAGGTTCTTGTATAAAAAAGGAATACGGTATCGCCATAAGATACCAGGTATCGTCTACGAGGAAAGCCCGGATGTCGCGTTATTCCCTTGCCGTCGATATTGGCGGCACTTTCACCGACGTGGTTTTGCGTAGTGCGTCCGGCCAGACCGTGGTCGACAAGACCCTGACAACACCGGAAAGCTTGGATGTCGGCTTCTTTCGCGCCGTCGATTCCGTATTGGGCAAAGCCAATGTCGCGGCATCTGCAGTGACCGATGTTGTTGTGCACGCGACCACCGTCGTCACCAATGCCGTCATCGAGCGTAAGGGACCGAAGACCGCGCTGCTGGTCACTGAAGGCTTCCGCGACATTTTGACCATCCGCGACGAGCATCGCTACGAGATGTTCGATCCGCAGATCGAATTCCCCGAGCCGCTTGTTCCGCGCGAACTGACATTCGGCATCACGGAGCGCGTGCTTGCGACCGGCGAAGTGCTGACACCGATCGATGCCGCGAAAGCCGTTGCCGCGATCGAAGAGCTCAAGCGCAATGGCGTCGTCTCCGTCGCCGTCTCTTTTCTCAACGCTTACATGAACGCCGCGAATGAAATCGTCATGCGCGATCTCATCGTGAGGCATGCGCCGGATATGTATGTGTCGATCTCGTCCGATGTTGCGCCGCAAATCCGCGAATATCCGCGCACATCGACCGTGGTGATGAATGCCTATACGGCGCCGATCACCGAGCCTTATCTCGATGCCTTACGGGTGGGCTTGAAGAAGCGCGGCTTTGCCAACGATCCACTGATCATGCTGAGCAACGGCGGCGTCATCGGCATCGATATTGCGAGTCGCTATCCGGTGCGCATGGTGGAGTCCGGTCCCGCTGCCGGCGCTCTCGCCGCTGCTTATTTTGCCGAAGTGCTGGGACTGGACAGGCTGTTGTCTTTCGACATGGGCGGTACGACTGCGAAGGCTTGCATTGTCGAAGGCCGCGAGCCGCTGGTCGTCGGCGATTTCGAAGTCGATCGCATCTATCGCTTCAAGTCCGGCAGCGGTTTGCCGATCCTCATTCCGTCCGTTGACATGATCGAGATCGGCGCCGGCGGCGGAAGTATCGCGTCGGTCAGCGATCTGGGGCTTCTGAAGGTCGGGCCGCAAAGCGCCGGTTCGACGCCCGGGCCGGTGGCTTATGGACGCGGCGGCGAAAAGCCGACCGTCACCGATGCCGATCTCGTGCTCGGTTATCTCAGCGCCGATAATTTTCTCGGCGGCGATATGAAGCTTGATCGTGCTGGCGCCGAGCAACAGCTCGGTAAGCTTGCCAAAGCGCTTGGCACGACGACGCTCGAAGCCGCCGCCGGCATCTATCGTGTGGTCGGTGAATCAATGACGGCAGCCGCACGCGCCCACGCGGTCGATCGCGGGATCGACTATCGCGGCCTACCGCTATTCGCGTTCGGCGGCGCCGGACCGGTTCACGCCTGTTATGTCGCCGATTTGCTGGAAAGTCCGGTCGTCATTTATCCGCCGCTGGCGAGCGTGTTGTCAGCCTTCGGCACGCTGGTGACGCCGCCGCGGCTCGATCTTTCCCGCGGCGCGCTCGCGCGGCTTTTCGCGCTGAACTGGCGACAGGCCGACGACGTCATCACGCAGCTTGTCGACGATGCAGGGAAGGGGCTCGCCAGTGCCGGCTGCGCGCTAGGCGATGTCAGCTTTCGCTTCGGCGCCGACATGCGCTATTTCGGGCAGCAGAATGAAGTCACGGCTTGGTTCGATAGCGATCCGCGGCTCAAGCACGATCCGGCTTGGCTGCGTGAGGTCTTCGAAGAAGGCTATGAGCGGCTCTATAGCCTCCGCCTTCCTGATGTCGACATCGAGATCGTCAGCTGGCGCATTGTCGCGACGGGTCCGATCGCATCGCGTCACAGCGTGCCGGTTCTTGCCGCTAAGCCGGGAAAGCCCCGGGGGACGCGCCAGGCGCGTTTCATGGATGAAGACGTCGACACGCCGGTTTATGCGCGTGCCGGTCTTGCTTTTGATCAGATCATCGCCGGTCCGGCGATCATCGAGGAACGCGAGACGACGATCATTATTCTTCCTGGCTGGCAAGCCAGGATCGATCGCACCGGATGCATTATGGCGTCCAAGGAGCATTGAACATGGACGGTATCGAACTCGAAATCGTCTGGAGCAATCTGATCAGCATCGTCAGCGAGCAGGCGAAAGCGCTGCGCCGCATTGCCTTCAGTCCGATCGTTCGTGAGGCTGGCGATCTCGCCAATGCCTTGTTCGATCGCCAGGGCCGCATGGTGGCGCAGGCCGTGACCGGGACGCCCGGCCACATCAACTCATTGGCTGCCGCGGGCAAGCATTTCGTCGAAGCTTTTCCGACGCAGTCGCTCGATCCGGGCGACGTTTTGATCACCAACGATCCCTGGCTGTCCGCAGGGCATTTCTTCGACATCACGGTGATGCTGCCGGCGTTCCACAAAGGCCGGCTGATCGGTTTCTTCGGCTCGACAATCCACCACACCGACATTGGCGGTTATGGCGTCGGCGCCGGCGCGCGCGACGTGCATGAAGAGGGATTGTGGATCCCGATGCTCAAGCTTTACGAGGCCGGCACACCCAATAAAGTCTTGCACGAGATCATCCGCCGCAACGTCCGCACGCCGGATCATGTCTTCGGCGATCTTGCGGCTCAGGTATCAAGCGGCCGGCTCGCGTGTAAGAGGCTATCGGCGCTGCTCGACCGGCAAGGCTACGACGACATCGATGAAATCTCGGAGGAGGTCATTTCGCGCTCCGAGCTATCGACGCGGCAGTCCATTCGCAAGCTCAAAGCCGGCACCTATCACGGCCAAAGCGATTTCGACGTGCCGGGCGGCGATGTGATCACGCTCAAGACCGCAGTGACGATCGATTCGAAAGAAGGCGAAATTCACATCGATTTCACCGGCAGCTCCGGGCAGAGCCCGTACGGCATCAATGTCGTCATGAACTACACCCACGCCTACAGTACGTTCGCGATCCGCTCCTGTTTGGATCCGGAACTGCCGAACAATTTTGGCAGCCTCGCGCCGATCAAGGTGACCGCGCCGGAAGGCTGTATCGTTAATTGCAAATATCCGGCGCCGGTGAATGCGCGCCACGTTGTCGGCATGTATGTGCCGATGCCGATCCTGAAAGCGCTCTATCATGTCATCCCGGATCGTGTGCTGGCCGAAGGGTCGGGCGCTGTCTGGACGATTCAAATCCAAGGCAAGAATGCCGACGGCTCGCCGTTTACGAGTTCGATGTTCAACTATTCGGGTGGCATGGGTGCGCGTCTCACGAAAGATGGGCCGTCCGCGACCTGTTATCCGACCGGTGTCGCCGCCGTTCCGGTCGAAGTGCTGGAAGCGTCGATGCCCATCGTGTTCAACAAAAAGGAACTGCGTATCGGGTCTGGCGGCGCTGGTGCTTCGCGTGGCGGCGATGGACAGACGATCGGTTGGCGGATGCGCACCAACGACACCTGGCTTCTCAATGCAGTGGCGAGCCGCACCACTCTGGCGCCGGAAGGCCTGGGTGGCGGTGCGGCGGGAGAAGCAGGAAAGTTCCTTGTTAACGGCAAGCCGGTGACTGAAGCGCGCAAAATGCTGATGCAAGCCAACGATGAAGTGATCCTCGAGACGCCAGGCGGCGGTGGTTATGGATCGGCTTCTTAAGCGCGAGGCTCAAGCTCCCTAGCGAAACGTTTTTGATTTTGCGCGTGGTTTCGACGGCTCGCGGCGTAGTCCATCGATAAAAATATCGACGAGCCGAAGAACGTTCTTCTGCCAGCCAGGCTGCTCGTGCGTGTAACACATGCCGATAATGGCACGCAGCAAGTCTTCGGCACTGACGTCATTGCGGACTTCGCCGGCCGCGATCGCTTGCTCCAACAATAAATCGATGGCCTGTGTCAACTTCTCGGAAGAGTCGGAAACGAGCGCCGAATCTTTCGAGATCGCGAGCGCAAGCGCGGTGGACATTCCTTTTTTTGTCGCAATAAATTTAACGACGGCATGTATCCACTGACGCAACGCGTCGGTAGGAGATGACTCTTTCTTCAATCGCTTGGCGAGATCAGCCAATTGCTGGACCTCACGGCGGTAAACCGCCTCGAACAGTGCCTCGCGCGTCGGAAAATGCCGGTAAAGCGTGCCGATACCGACGCCGGCCTTCTTTGCAACGGCTTCGAGGCTGGCTTCCGGGCCGCCGGTGCTGAACACGATTCTCGCGGCATCGAGCAGCCGGTCACGGTTCCGCATCGCGTCCACTCGCGGCTTTCGCGACGTTCCATCGTCTAACGGGTTCTTATCAAAGGTCTTTTTGTCCACCCGCGTCTCGTCCGCGTTTTTCTCGATTTCTCGCCTTGAAAAGCGGAGGATGCCTCCGTATCTCCAGAGAGCGACGCTGACACATAGCATTTTCATGCCCGATACGGCCAGCAATCAGGAACGGGCCTGATCGTTGGTTAGGCAGGGAACGTTCGTAGCGCCGCCGAATTCCGTCGATGGACGGAGTTCGTTCCCCAATCGCTCATATGGAGCACCGGATGGGTTTTCCAATCAAACTGATCATCAATGGCGTTGCGCGAAGCGTCGAACTCGATGATCCGCGTGTCACGCTGCTCGATCTCCTTCGCGAACGCCTGCATTTGACCGGAACCAAGAAAGGCTGTGACCGCGGCCAGTGCGGCGCCTGCACCGTCATTGTCGACGGGCGGAGGATCAATTCCTGTCTCGCGCTTGCCATCAGCCATGATGGCGCCGATGTTCTGACCATCGAAGGTGTGGCGCGAGGTGGCCGGCTCCATCCGGTGCAGGAAGCATTTATTGCGCATGACGGTTTGCAATGCGGGTTCTGTACCCCCGGGCAAATCATGAGCGCCATCGGTCTCATCCAAGAAGGTCAAGCCGGCGACGATCCCGAGCGGGTGCGCGAGGCCATGAGCGGCAATCTCTGCCGTTGCGGCGCTTATCGCGGCATCACCGAAGCAGTGCTCGACGCGCAGAAGATGCTCGATGCGGCAAGCCGCAAGGAGGTCGCATGAAAAATTTCGATTACGTCAGACCAAAAACCATTCGCGAAGCCGTGTCGGCCGCTGCCGGACCCGGCGCGGTCTATCTCGCCTCGGGAACGAATCTTCTGGATCTGATGAAAGGCGGTGTAACCAAGCCCAATCGGCTTGTCGACATCACACATCTTCCTGGACTCGATCAAGTGGAAGGCCTTCCCGACGGCGGCGTGCGTATCGGCGCGCTCGTCCGCAATGCCGATCTTGCTCACGATCGTGATTTCGCAAAGCGCTTTCCGGCGGTCGCCGAAGCGCTATTGTCCGGTGCCTCGGCGCAATTGCGCAACGCCGCGACCATCGGCGGCAATCTGATGCAGCGGGTGCGTTGCGCTTATTTTTACGATCCCGCGAGTGCTTGCAACAAACGCGCTCCCGGCTCGGGCTGCGATGCGCGCGGCGGTGACAACAGGCTTCATGCTATCTTAGGCTGGAGTGAAAGCTGCATCGCGACGCATCCGTCTGATCTCTGTGTGGCGCTTGTTGCGCTCGACGCGGTTGTCGAGATCGAGGGCAGTGCAGGCCGGCGAGAAATCCCGCTTGAAACGTTCCATCGTCTGCCCGGCGACAGCCCGGACCGCGAGACCGTGCTTGAGCCCGGTGAAATGATTGTCGCCGTGCGTTTGCCTTCCGAAGCGGTGCAGTTCGCGGCGCACGCCCGTTATCTCAAAGTACGCGATCGCACATCCTACGCTTTCGCGGTCGTTTCGGCGGCAGCGGCGCTTCGCATCGAGGCGAACGTTATTGCCGAGGCGCGTATTGCAATGGGCGGTGTAGCCTTAAAGCCATGGCGGGCGCGGGCGGCCGAACAAATTTTGATCGGTGCACGACCGAGTACCGCACGGTTTACGAACGCCGCCGCAACCGCACTCGCTGACGCAAAGCCGTCCGGCGATAACGCCTTCAAGATCGAGCTTGCCCGCCGTGTTGTGGCGCGCGCGCTTGCCGCCGCAGTCGCAGGCACGCCCGAGCGAACGCCGGCGCTGCCCGGTTCACCCTTTGCCGCCGTTTCTGGAGCTCTTGCTCATGTCTGAGATCGCACTCTCACAAACGCCGATTCATCTTCGCCACGGCTCGAATATCGGTCAGCCGCTGACACGTCGCGACGGCGTCCTCAAAGTGACCGGCGCTGCCCCATATGCCGCCGATCAGCATCCGTCCGGCATGTTGTATGCCGTGCTCGCGGTATCGAGCATTTCCCGCGGGCGTGTTGCTCATCTCGATGTTGCTTCGGCCAAGGCGCATCCAGGCGTGGTCGAGGTGATTACGCCGGCGAACCGTCCGGCGCTGGCACAGGATCCGGACGAAAAATCCCATCCCTTCATGTTCCGGCTCGATTTGTTGCAAAACGATCGGGTTCGCTACGCAGGTCAGCCGATTGCGATTGTCGTTGCTGAAACGCTGGAAGCGGCGACCGAAGGCGCCGCGCTGCTCGAGCCACGCTACGAGATCGAACCGGCACGAGTCGGCCTTGATGTTGGCGAAAGCTTCGCGCCACAGGCTGTCGGTCCGGGCTTCCCACCGGCGGCGCATCGCGGCGACGTCGATGCTGAGCTTGTTGCGGCGAAGAAGACGATCACGCAGACTTACGAAACCGCGGCGCAATATCACAATCCGATGGAGCCGCATGCGATCGTTGCCGCATGGGATGGCGATACGCTCTCGATTGATACGCCGAGCCAGGGCATGGCGATGGCGCAAGGGCGTCTCGCCGGGATATTTGGTATTTCGCCCGACAAGATCCACATCCGCAGCCCGTTCCTCGGCGGTGGCTTCGGCTGCAAGGGACTCATAGCCGGACCGCAAGTCCTCGGGGTCATTGCCGCGCGTGCCGTCGGTCGGCCGGTCAAGCTTGTGCTGCGGCGCGATCAGATGTTTGGTCCGGTCGGCCATCGTGGGCCGACACAGCAAACATTACGTCTCGGCACCGATAGCGAAGGCGCGCTGCTTGCGCTCGATCATCACACCAAGACGATGTCGAGCACATACGACGATTTCTTCGAGCCGGCGTCCACCGTTTCGCAAACGCTCTATGCAAGCAGCGCGGTCGCGACCTCGCATGAGGGCGTCCGCGCCGATATCGGCACGCCGATATTCATGCGCGCACCCGGTGAAGCGCCTGGCTCGATCGCGCTCGAAAGCGCCATCGACGAAATGGCGGAAGCCTGCGGCATGGATCCTTTGACGTTTCGGCTCAAGAACTACGCCGAGGTCGAGCCGATTTCCGGCAAGCCGTTTTCGTCAAAAGCGTTGCGCGAATGCTATCGGCAAGGCGCAGAGCGGTTCGGCTGGGAACGTCGGCCTTTGGCACCGCGGCAAATGCGCGATCGCGACGGTTTCCTCGTCGGCTGGGGCATGGGTACGGCGACATTTCCGGCTCACATGTTCGCGGCGCAAGCCAAGGCGATCCTCCGCCGCGATGGCAGCGGCATCATGGAAATCGGCGCGCATGATATGGGGCAGGGCGCCTGGACGGCGCTTGCACAGATCGCGGCCGATGGACTTGGGCTCGATCTTGATCAGCTCGAATTTCGTTCCGGCACGTCGGACTTGCCCGATGCCGGCATTGCCGGCGGCTCAGCGCACACCGCGACGGCCGGTGTGGCGATCCACAACGCTGGCGCCGATGCCATCGCGCGGCTGGCCGATCTCGCCACCAACGATGAGCGTTCGCCGCTGTTTGGCGCCGGCAATGCCGGTGTTATTGCCCGCGAGGGCCGCTTGTTCCGCCGTGACGACCCAAGCCGCGGCGAAAGCTATGCCGATATTCTTGGCCGCGCCGGGCTCGCGCAGATCGAAGGCCACGGCGCAGGCGGCGATCCGAATATGCATGCCGAATCCGACTACGCCAAGCACGCGCATGGTGCAGTCTTCGTGGAAGTGAAGGTCGATCCCGATCTCGGACAGATGCG
Organism: Xanthobacteraceae bacterium; assembly: GCA_036271715.1. Taxonomy (GTDB): domain Bacteria; phylum Pseudomonadota; class Alphaproteobacteria; order Rhizobiales; family Xanthobacteraceae; genus BOG-931. The sequence goes on along the minus strand of DATBAD010000059.1, from coordinate 203,046 downwards.
AGCGACGCGCGTGGTCGGCGCTTTCGCTGCCGGGCGGATCATCAATCCTCGTTTGGCGCTGAGCCAGCTTTACGGCGGCATGATCTGGGGCGTGTCATTTGCGCTGCATGAGCAAGCCGTTGTCGATCCGCGCTCCGGCCGTACGATGAACGCCAATTTCGCCGAGTACCACGTTCCGGTGAATGCCGACGTGCCGTCCGTCGACGCGATCCTGGTCGAAGAAAGCGATGCACACGTCAATGTGCTCGGCATTAAAGGCGTGGGCGAGATCGGCATCACCGGCACAGCCGGTGCAGTAGCAAATGCCGTCTGGCATGCGACTGGCATTCGCGTGCGCAAATTTCCGATCGCGCTTGATCGTTTGCTGGCGCAGTGAAGTCGCGAGATGAGGTTGCGAGCGCGACATTGCCGCGCTCGCTTCGCCCGTTAGACCGGTAGAATAGGGGACGCGACAAAGCGGTAGCCACTTCCGTCTTTGACGATGTTGCCGATGCCCGGCCACGGCATGTGATAAACTAGCGCGGGAATTTTATCCGTCGACAGCATGTCGAGCGTTTTGACGCGCGTAGCTGCCGCTTGCTTCGAGTCGGTGTCGAAAGTCACCTCAACTTGCGGATTGCGCAACATGATCTCGTGAAGCGCGACGTCACCGGTGAAGCAAAGCGTGTTGCCGGCCGATGTGATCATGAACGACGAGTGGCCGACGGTGTGGCCAGGCGTAGACATGGCCTGAATACCCGTGAAGATTTCTTGCCCATCTTTGTACATCACCAGGCGGTCTTTATTGGGCAGAAGATTTTTCATCGCGGTACGAGCCGACGCTTCGGCCGGCGTGCCGAGCAATTGCTCGTTGGTCCAGAATTTAAAATCGGCTTCCGTCGTATAGATTTGCGCGTTCGGAAACAGACGGGTCTGTCCATCGGCGGTCATGATGCCGCCGGCATGATCGATGTGAGGATGCGATAAAATAATCGCATCAATGTCCTTCGGGTCGATGCCGGCCTCTTTCAGGCTTTGCATAATGTGTCCGGACGGCGCCGTGGGGGCTTTCATCGAGAGAATTCCGGTATCGAACATCAAAAGCTTGTCGCCGGTATTGATCACCAGGATGTTCTGCTCCATGCGCACGGCATCCGGCTGCACGTAATCGTCGGCCAGCAATTGCTTAATCTCCGCGTCCGAAGCACCGCGGAAAATCTTGCTGGTAAAATTGAGCGGCCCGTCGGAAATCACCGTCGCTTCGAGATCGCCGATAGCGAAGCGATAGAATGCGGGCGCCTTGGTGTACAGCATCGGCGCCTTGGCAAAAGCGGGGATCGCCGAAGCCCCAATCAAGCAGCCACCTCCCAGTGCCGATGTGCCGACGATCAATTGGCGGCGCGTGATCCGATGACGGTTGAGCATGGCGGTGGTCTCCCTTTGATTTCAGCAGGTTGTTGTCATGACGGGCCGCGTTCCTGCATTCTTAATCGCGCCCGCTTGCGACGATCAATTTTCGATCGCCGCTGTTATCATTATTGAACCTGCCGTTCGCGGCAAATTCAATGGCGAATAACGCAACGCAGTATGTGCTTGTGTCACCTGCGAGCGTCAGACGTGAACGTCAGACGTGGATGTATCGGGAATCGGCAGCGCTTCGCGATCGGCGCCGATGTCCATCGCCATTTCAACAATCGTCGACACCAACGCTTTTTTGCTCGCGGGGTTGAAGGCTGCCGCGATGCTGACGACGTCGATCCTCTCGACCAGCGGCCGAAACACGACGTCGCCACCGCCAAAGCGCATGGCGCGGCTTGGCACCATACCGACGGCGGTGCCGCAACCGGCAAAGGCTATTTGTGAAACGACCGATGAAACCTCGTGCAAGACATGTGGCGAGAAGCCGGCATTGCGGCAGGCATTGATGATCTGGTCGAAATAGCTGGGACTGAATCGGCGCGGAAACAGCACGAAACTCTCGTTGGCCAAATCTTTGAGGCTGACGCGGCCGAGCTTCGTCAGCGGGTGATCGATTGGCAGCACAAGAACGAGGTGATCGTGCACGATCGGCTGAACCTCGAGCGCGGTAATCTGGTCGTCAAAGCGTGCGAAAGCGATGTCGATTTCGCCGCTTTGCACCGCGGCGAGCGCGTAGGCACTCTGCATTTCGGTCACGGATAGCGAAAGATGCGCATGGTATTGCTTCGCCGAACGCATCAAGCGCGGCATGATATCGAACATTGCGGAATTGATGGCGCCGATCGTTACGATGTCGGTGCGGCCCTGACGCGCGTCGCTGACGGCCTGCTGCAAGCGTTGCGCATGTTCCATGAAACGATGCACGGGAGCGAGGATCGCTGCGCCCTCGCGGCTCAACTGCACGCCTTGGCGCGACCGTTCAAAGAGCCGCACGCCAAGGGATTTTTCCAGGATTTGGATCTGCTGGCTCAGCGGCGGCTGCGACATTCCCAGCCGCTTGGCGGCTTTGCCGAAATGCTTCTCCTCCGCCACCGCGAGGAAATAGGTAAAGTGACGCAGCAGCCGAAAGTCGATCATCGACACGTTTCCTGTATCAACAATAGATCAATATATATCAATGAGTTAAGTATATTTACGGACGCTACGATCTCACTGAAGATGATTTCCATATCAGTTTGAGAGGAAAATCGGAATGGACTGCGCGCCCGCGCCGACCATGATCGCGGGCAAAAGACTGGGCGTCCAGCGCGTCGCCTAAAAAAGCAGCCGGAGGAACACATGCGGGCTCGCCATAATGCTTGGCGTGGCTTTGGTGCAGCGACGATCGCCGCCGCGGTCTTTGTACTGACTGCCATCACCGGTAAAGCCGAGACGACTTATCCCGATCGCCCCGTGCGTATTGTCCTGCCTTACGGGCCGGGCGGCGTTGCCGACGTTTCCACGCGTCTTGTCGCCGCAAAACTGAGTGAGCGACTCGGACAGAATTTCTTCGTCGATAACCGGCCTGGGCCCGGCGGCATTGTTGCAGCGAAGGCGGCGCTCAATCTGCCTGCCGACGGCTATGCGCTTTATTTATCCGGCAATGGCGGCGCCATCAGCGAAAGTCTGTTTGCCTCGCTGCCGTTCAGCATTGTGCGCGACTTTACATCGGTTTCTTTCTTGGCGCAGTTCGACATGCTGTTGGCGACAAAGGCGGACGCGCAGATCGATACGGTGCAAAAGCTTGTCGCCTACGCCAAGCAGAATTCAGGCAAGCTGAACTTCGGCACCATCGCGGTGGGTAGCACTCAAAATCTTTCGGCCGAACTGTTCAAGATGGTGACCGGCGCGAATGCGACCTTCGTCAATTTTCGCACCACGCCCGATCTCATGACGGCAATCGTGCGCGGTGATGTTGATGTGGGTTTCGACTACTACGCCGCATTCAGTCCGATGATCACCAGCAAGCAAATCAAGATTATCGCCACGTCCGGAAACAAGCCGTCATCGCTTCTTAACGGTGTGCCGACGGTCAAGGATGCCGGCTATCCCGATTACGTTGTGACGAGTTGGAACGCGTTCTCGGCCCGAACCGGCACGTCCGCGGACATCATCAGCAAACTCAATGCGGAAATCAGGGCCGTTCTGGAAATGCCGGAAATCCGCACCAAGATGGCGGAACTCGGTATGGAACCCGTGGCAGCTTCTCCGGAAGCGCTGCGGGCGCGTCTGGTGGCCGACGTCGAGAAGTGGCGTGTCGTGATCGAAAAGTCCGGCATCCCAAAGCAGTGATCATAAAGAGGATAACGACGTGAACGTTCAAGCGAAACGTAGCGATATTCCGACTGGCGATGAGCGGCCACGATTGAAGATCGCGATCGGCTCATACGGTCATACCGAAGCGATCAAATCCGGCAATGTGCAGATCGAAGGCGTCGCCGCAGACTTCGTGGAAGTCGTGCCGATCATTCAAGCGTTCCGGCGCATGGTGCGTGATCTCGAATTCGATATCTGCGAGATGGCACCGACGACCTATATGATCGCGCGGGCACGGGGCGCTCCTTACATCGCGCTGCCGATCTTCATCATGCGGCGGTTTCATCATGGCGGCTTTGTTGTGCGGCCGGATGCAGGCATTCGCGTTCCGAAAGACCTCGAAGGTAAAAAGGTCGGTGTGCGCGCCTATTCGGTGACGACCGGCGTCTGGACGCGCGGCATCTTTGTCAATGAATACGATCTCGACTCATCAAAGGTGACCTGGATCGTCGATGACGAAGAGCATGTGAGCTCCTTGAAGCTGCCGCCGAACGTCCTCCATGCGCCGGCGGGGAAATCCCTGCAAAGCATGATGGCGTCTGGCGAGATTCAAGCTGGATTTACTGGTCCGGCCGGCGTCGGCCGCGCGGGCCCGCCGATCGGCAATTGGGACATGAATGCGCCCACCGGCGGCGAGAGTGGCACCTATCCCGAGCTTTTCGCTAATGTCGATCAGATCGAAGCAGATTGGTTCCGCAGCAGCGGCATCTATCCGATCCACGGTCTGATTGTCGTGAAAGATGAGCACCTCGCGAAGCATCCATGGCTCGCTCGCTCGCTCATGAATGCATTCGTTACAGCGAAGCGGCCCTATATCGAGCAACTTAAGCTCGGCAAGGGGGAGAAACCCGAAGACAAGCGCTATCGCGCGTTCTTCTCGTTGATGAGCGATCCGCTGCCCTACGGTATGGCGGCGAACGGGCCGAGCATCGAGGCGCTGGTCACTTATGCGCTTCAGCAGGGCCTCATTCCATCGCGTCCGAAGCTCGATGAAGTCTTCGTCGATATCAATCCATAAACACAGTCGCGTCAGCACGAGGTCCCATGTCGCAGGTCATTGATATTCATCCCCACATCGTTTCGCCGGACACCAAGCGCTATCCACTGGCGCCGCTGGGTGGCAAGCAGTCGGACTGGTCGAGCGAGCGGCCGACGACATACGACACCTTGCTCAAGGCGATGGATGATGCTGGTGTCGGCAAAGCCGCGATCGTGCATTCGTCGACGGCCTATGGCTTCGACAACAGCTATGTCGCCGACGCTGTCGAAGCGGTGCCGTCGCGTTTCACCGGCGTCTATTCGATCGATGTTCTGGCGCCGGACGCTGTGAAGACCTTCGACTATTGGCTCGGGCGAGGCTGCACCGGCATGCGGCTGTTCACAACCGGCAGCACGCTCCCCAATCAGTCGACTTGGTTCGCCGAACCGGCCACCTATCCGTTCTGGGAGCATGCCGCAGCAAAGAACATTCCCGTTTGCGTGCAGATGAAGCAGGAAGGCATGCCGCTTCTTCGCCAGATCATGGACAAGTTCCCGAAAGTGACGATCATCATCGATCATCTCGCGCGCGCGCCATCTGAGGATGGTCCGCCTTACGCCGGCGCCAATGAATTCGTCGCGCTCGCGAAATACCCGCAGGTCTATCTGAAAATCACGCCGATCAATGTGTCGCCTAAGAGCTGGGGTAAGGGCGCCCCCGATACCTTCTTCGGCAAGATGGTCGGCGCGTTTGGCGCATCGCGGATCGCGTGGGGTTCGAATTTCCCGAACTCGCTCGGCACGCTAGCGGAAATCCTCGAAGCCGCGCGCAAAGCGTTCTCCTTCGCCAAGGCCTCGGATCAGGATCAGATTTTCGGCAAGACCGCGCTGTCGCTTTATCCCAGCCTGAAAGATTGATCGCACCCATGGCGAACGGCCGGCCCACGCTCAAGGCGTTGCTTGGCAATTATCCTTACACGGCGGCGCTGAAATCCCGCGCCGTCACGTCGGATCGTTTCGATCTCGACTTCATCGAGATCGAGCCGGTCTGGGACGGTTTCAAAGGGATGATCCGGGAGGACAAATACGACATCTCGGAAATGGCCGTGGTGACGTATTTGTTGGCGCGCGCTCACGGCAAACCGCTGGCGCTGTTGCCGGCGACCATGACCGGCCGCTTCCAGCATCGGTATGCCATCTATAACGCCATGAGCGGCGTACTGACGCCGAAGGACTTGCATGGCAAGCGCGTCGGCATTCGCTCCTTTACCACCACGACCGGTGCTTGGATCCGCGGTATCCTAGCTGAAGACTACGGCGTCGATCTCGATCGTGTCGATTGGATTACGTTCGAAGATCCGCATGTCGCCGAATATCGCGATGCGACGCGGCGTGCGCCTGCGGGCAAGAAGATTGTCCCGATGTTGCTCGACGGCGAGCTCGACGCCGTGCTCGGCGAAAACTCCGCCGATCCGCGCATTCGATCGCTATTCGGCGATCCGCAAGCCGAAGCGCGCCGCTGGTATGAAAAGCATAAACTCATACCGATCAATCATCTCGTGGTGATGCGCTCGGCCGATGTGAGAAACGATCCCGAGACGGCGCGGGAAGTCTGGCGGTTACTGAAAACGGCTAAGAGTATGGCGCCGCCTCCGTCCGAACCTGATCCGGTGCCCTTCGGCATCGAGCTAAACCGCCGAAGCCTGCAAATGATCGCTGACTCCGTCTTCAGGCAGGGGCTTATCCCGAAGCGCATGACGGTCGATCAAATGTTCGAAGAGACAAAAAACATCGTGGCGGATTGAACGATGCGCAGTTCCAAATCAAAATGCGCGATCACGCTGCTGCTGGCCGGATTCGCCGTCTTTGCTGTCGCCCTTTTGCCTTTTGCGATCGCGCGCCACGCCGCCGCCGATCAGGTCTATCCGTCCAACACCATCCGTGTCGTTACGCCATTTGCGGCCGGCGCCGCGTCCGATATTGCTCTTCGCATTCTTGCTGAAAAAATGTCGGGGAAACTGTCGGTGCCGGTCATCGTACAAAATCAGCCCGGCGGCGGAGGCGTCATCGCCGCGCGATCGGTAACTAACGCGGCACCTGACGGCTACACCATCGCCTGGGTCGGCAACAACACCGCGATCAGTGTCAGCCTGTTCAAAGAGCCGTTCGATCCGCGTCAGGAGTTTCGGCCGATCGTCGGCGTCAGCGAATTCGCTTATCTCTTTGTCACCGGCGCGAGTTCGCGTTTCAATTCACTGCGCGAGTGGATCGAGGCGGCGCGGGCCAAGCCCGGCACTTTGACGATAGGGACGTCCAGCGCCGGCACGAGCAATCATCTGGCGGCGCTGCTGTTCAAATCGCTGCAGAAGCTCGATGTCGCGGTCGTGCCCTATCGCGGACCTTCCGAACTCTCCGTCGCGCTGCTGCGCAACGACATCGATCTGGTCGTCAACGCCTATGGCGGCCTGCGTGCGGGGATCGATGCGAAGCAGATAAGAGCACTCTCCGTCACGTCGGCGACGCGCCTTCCGGAATTGCCGGATGTGCCGACGATGAGGGAGGCCGGGGTTCCGGATTTCGAAGTATCCTCCTGGAATTCTCTCTACGGTCCAAAGGACATGCCGCAGCAAGCCGTCGATACGATTGCCGCGGCCGCGACTGATGTTCTGATGCAGCCTGACGTGAAAGCGAAATTCAAAGATATCGGTTTCGAAGCGAAACCGTTGCCGGCTGCGGCGCAAGATCAAAGGATGCGCACGGAAATCGACCGGTGGGCGAAAGTGATCGCCGAGGCTGGCATTGAAAAGCAATAAACGGGAGGTTCGTCGCAATGTTGGTCGTTGATTCAGCCGTTCACATCTGGCTTCCCGAAGGCCCCGACCGCAAATGGATGCCGGGGCGCAAAGCGCATCTGCCCGAGCCGATCACTTACGAGAAGCTGAGCGCGATGATGAGCGATGCCAGCGTCAGCAGTGCGCTCTTGGTGCCGCCGTCGTGGGAAGGCGATCGCAACGACTACAGTCTCGAAGCCGCGCAAAAATATCCGAATCGTTTCGGGGTCATGGGCCGGTTTGCGATCAATAAGCCGGAAGATCGCGCCGGGCTCGAGACTTGGCGTGCGCAAAAAGGAATGATCGGCATCCGCCTGACGCTGCATCATCAATGGGACCGTGGCTGGATGCTCGACGGCACCGCCGATTGGTTCTGGCCCGCCGCCGAGCGGCTTGGTATCCCGGTGATGCTCTATGCGCCATTTACGCATAAGGAAGTCGGCGAGGTCGCCGCGCGGTATCCGAAGCTGAAGCTAATCCTCGATCATCTTGGTACGCACATCTCGCACAAAGACGATGGCATCAAGGAATCGATCGAGAACACTGCGAGCCTGGCGAAGCATCCGAACATTCATGTGAAGCTGACGCTTGTGCCACTGTTCTCGACCGCGCCTTATCCTTACAAGAACATCTGGCCTTATATCCGCCGCCTCGTCGAGGCGTTTGGACCGCAGCGTTGTTTTTGGGGTACTGACGCCTCGGCTCTGCTGGAGCGCACGAGTTGCAGCTACAAACAATGCGTGGAGCTTTTTACCAAAGAGATGGATTTCTTGTCGGCATCGGATCGAGAGTGGATCATGGGCCGCGGCATACAGGAATGCATCGGCTGGCCACAAAACTAAGCGGTAAAGGCTAAGGCAGGTAAGGGCCGCTCACCACCAGCCGATCTTCCCGACCGACACGGTCGCCGTCCGTCCGGCCACCAGCAGAAGGTCTGGCGGGACGTTCTCAAGCTTGATCCGTACCGGGATCCGTTGCGCCAGGCGAACCCAACTAAAGGTCGGATTGACGAACGCCAATAACTCGCTGCTGGTCGTCCGGTTTTGATCCTCGACGCCGAAGGCAATGCTTTCGACACGGCCTTTGAGCACGCGCGGATCGCCGATCAATTTCACCGTCGCGTCCTCGCCGACCTGGATGCGGCGAAGCTTCGTTTCCTCGAAATAGCCTTCCACGCGGTAGCTGTCGGAATCGATCAGCGCGAAGACAGGCGTGCCGACATTGACATAGCGTCCAGGCAAAAGATCGAAATTGGTGACGATGCCGTTGACCGGCGCGACGACCGTCGAACGCTCAAGATTGAGGCTCGCAACGTCGAGCGCCGCCTTCGCTGAATCCAAATCCGCTTGCGCAACGTCATAGCTTTGCTGCGAATGCTCGACTTGCTGCGGAGTGACGGCGATAATCGTCAAACTCTTGCTGCGATCAAGATCACGTTTGGCCTGATCGAGCGTCGTCTGGCGGCTTGCCACGCTCGCCTTGGCCTGTTCAAGCGCATATTGAAAACGCCGCTGATCGATCTGGAACAGCTTCTGGCCTTTGCTCACCTTTTCGTTGTCGTGAACGAAAACATCGCTGATCAGGCCGGCAACGTCAGGCGCGACGGTGACCACGTCGGCGCGCACACGGCCGTCGCGGGTCCAGGGCTCGAGCATGTAATAGCCCCAGAGCTGCCAGCCGACGACAATTCCCACCGCCACTACGACAAGCGTGAGAAGCAGCCGGCCGATAGAAGAGTTTTTCATCGTCGCATCTCCGATTCCAAATCAACCCATGCGTGGCTAAACCACCACGGCCGCAGCGGTGACCAAGCCAAGCACGATCACATAAAGCGCTAGGTCGAACAGCGCGCGGTGCCAGACGAAACGATAGACACCGCAGGCGTCGAGAAGCCGCTTGATCAGAAGCTGAAGTACAAAGGCAATTCCGGCAAAGATCAGAAACGCCGGAAAATACACGCCATAGATATCGAACTCGCCAGTCACGATGCGCCTCTTGTGTCGATAACCGCGCTCGGCCCAGTTTGAGGTGCGGCAGCTACCATTCGCGTCAGCAGATAGGGCGGTGCGTCAGGGTAGAGCGTCCGCCGTAGCCCGACAATCGCGGCCACAGACGCATGCGTTGCCGCGTTGCAAGCTGTCATTTGATCGATCGCGGCATCGATCTGGTGCAAGAAGCTTTCGCCAAGCGGCGCGCCGCCGCCGTGAGCCAAGCTGCGAAAAAACGGAGCGATGCCGGCGAACATCGCCGAGAGTGTCTGTTGTACTGAATGCGGCAGGATCGGTGTTACCGCGTGCGTCTCGATAATATTGACGCCGAGCCGCAAATCTTCGAGCGCGTCGGCGAATTCATGTTGCGGCTGCGGCGTGGATGGCGATCGGCGGTAAAACAAGAGTCCGACCCGATCGAGAATCCGGCTCGCCCATTGCTCCCGCGTCGGCTGCGCGCTGCCATCAGCGAGATCTGCGAGATCATAATAAGTAGCGCGTATTAGGCGCCGTGCGCTGGCCTGTGTGCCGATGACACGGATCAATTGTGTCACGATCAGCGCCGCAAGGGCGCCGACAACAAAAGCGCTGTCGGAATTGATGATGACCGCAAGATCGGCCGTGTAACTCGTTTGTACGCTCAGCTCGACCGTGAAGCCCAAAGCGAGCGCCAGCCCGAGCGGCGCGTAGGCCGGAATGCCCATGAGAAATCCGGCGGGAAGGAGCGTGAACGCAATCACTATGGCCAACAGTTCGTATCCGCTGATCGCCGGTAAAATAAAAAATTGGTAGATGATTACGATCGGAATGCTCAAAGCCAAAATCACCGTGATGCTGCGGATGGTCGGTGATGGATCGTCCAAGGACGCAAACAGCGTGCAAGCTACTGCGGCGATAGCAATCGCGTTCGCGCCTTCTGGCCATGACGTCGTGACCCAGAAAAATGCGCACAGGCCCATCGCACAAGCGGCCGCAAAGGCCGAGAGCAAGGCGATGCCGGAATCCGTGTGCAGCTGTTTCGATCCGACTTGCGCGGCGGCAGTGCGAATGTCGGCGCTCGGCGCCTGCGAAGGATCGGCGAGATAATCGGCTAGGTCGAGGCAGGCTTGCCAGGAATCGACAAGCTCTCTCAGCCGGACCAGCACATTGACCGTCACGAGATCGCCCCAGCTCGATTGCGGGCCGACATTGGGTATTGCGGCGGTGCAAGCATCTTTCAGTTCGGCGGCACGGTGTCGTTCGTCCGGCGTATTCGTCTCGACCCAGTCGTGAATGCAGATCAGCACCTGCGTTAGTTTTGCATCAAGCGGCCCGATGCTTCGCAACACCCTCAGCCGATCTTCGATGGCGCAGACAAGAGGCAAGACCGCCACGATCTTGCGGTCGAAGGCGCGAATGATGCGGATATCCGGACGTACTGCTGCGGTGTCAAAGCGCAGGCTGGTGGCAAGGACATAGAGTTCGCTGATGTCGGCGGCGATTTGGCGCCGTTTTGTTATAACGCTTGGGTCTGTTGGCTTGATCATCGCCTCGCTAATCCAATGGCGTGCGCCGTCGATCGCGCCTTGCAGCCGCGCTTCGAAGGCAGAGAGGACGCTTTTGGGGAACAGGAGGCTGTGAACGATCGCGGCACAGGCGACGCCGAGCGTAATCTCCTCGACGCGCGCCACCGCGGTATCGAATACCGTGTCGGGCGCCAGTACGCTCGGAAATCCGATCAGAGCCGCGGTATAGCCGGACAGCACGAACATATAGGCGCGCGGCGTACGATCGAGCAGCGAGATGAACACGCAGAGCGCGACCCAGAGAATGATCGCAACGGTCGTCAATTCGGGCGCGTCGATCAGATTAGGGATGATAGCGATCATGGCCGCGGCGCCGACAAAGGTGCCGATGATCCGGTAAAACGCCTTCGCGCGTAGCGCGCCGGAGAGCGGCTGGCTGGTCAGATAGACCGTGGTCATCGCCCAGCCGGGATTCTTGAGGTCCAGGCTGAAGGCGATGAACAACGCCAGGACCGTCGCGAGGTAGCAGTTGACGGAAAATATGACGGGCCGAAAGCCGACACCATTGATCATACCGGACTCAATTTGCCCTCATTCCTCGCCGCCTTATTCTGTGCCCCAGCGCTCCCCAATCTGCAACGTAAACCATGGTGTTAGGCGCTCTGGCCGTGGGCTGGCCGCAGCATTTTGCCGCTGCACGGCGGTCTGCGAAAGGCCAATTGAAGGGCGCACAAAAATTTGTGATCACGAAATGGCCAAGGGGCTATCGGCGCCCCGAAACATTTTACTCTCGGACGTTTCGGCGATTGCCACCGGAGTAATCCGGATTGCTGACACAGAAGCCGTGGTAATCGACAGCCTCCTCGCATTGCGCGCGGTTCGAGTAGTAGCAATGTAACGCGCTACCCTGAACACACCACGGATATTCATCCGCTTTGGCGTCCCTGCTGGCTTGGCCAAACACCAAAACGGCGAGGGTTGCAATCAACGCAATTCTGCCCGGAGTCATTGTCTGACATCCTTGTATTCGAGCAATCTTGCCGAGCGGCTCAAAAACCAGCCGCCAAAAGCATCGCCCGCTTAGAACTACTTCTTTGTTAGGAGAAAAATAGAACCGCTTTGTCTTTTTAGCGAAAAACGGTTTTGCCGCGCCAAGCGTAGCTTATTGGCCTAAGCCCAGGGCGTTCTTCGCCGCATCCATCAGCGTCGCGTCTTGATGCAGGCGGCAGTAGTCCTCGACCTTGTCGATATCCTGATCCATCCGGGTCAAGTCGATAGACGTGTTGTGCCGGGTGCCGTTGTAATAACCTGCGAGCCACACCGCGATAGATTTCGACGGCGCGATTTTGTCGAACAGGTACTGGCTACAGGTGACCTTGGTGATGTCGATCGACGACTGCGCCTGCGCGGCAGAAGTGAAAAGCGCGATCGACATTGCGAGCAGGAGGGAAGAGGTTTTCATCGTTTAAACTCCTACTTCTCAAGGCCGAGCGCTTTTTGGATCGCATCCATCAATGTGTCGTCAAGATTGGCGTGGCAGTAGTCGCCGACCTTGTTGGCAATCTTCTGCACGGTGCTGGTTTCGATGATCGGATCGTTGTGCGAGCCGTTGTAATAACCGCTCAGCCATAACGCCAGATAATCGCGGCGGACGATATTGCCGATCAGGAATTGCTTACAGGTGATTTTGGCGACGTCGACGGTCTGTGCCGAGGCTTCGCCGGCCGTCAGAAGCGGCAGCACCGCAACGCAGAGAATAAACAGAAATTTCATAAGCCGTTCTCCCAGCCCCCGGACAGACATTACAATTATCATTGTGGCCGTGTTTTGAAATGGCGCAGCCGTTCGGCGACGATGAAGAGAAGCGGGATCAGGAAAATGCCGAAGACCGCAGCGCCGATCATGCCGCCAAACACGGGCGTGCCGACGGCATGACGGGTTGCGGCGCCGGCCCCGTGCGCAATGACCAGCGGGAATAACCCGAAGATAAACGCGACGCTTGTCATCATCACCGGCCGGAAACGGAGCGCGGCGGCCTCGACCGCAGCGGCCGCGACATCCTTGCCGAGCGCGCGCTGTTCGACGGCAAAGGCGACGATCAAGATGCCGTTCTTGGCGGCAAGCGCGATCAACGCGACAAGCCCGATCTGGGCATAGACGTCGAAGCTTAGTCCGGCGACCCAGACCGCGACCAACGCGCCGAGAACGCCGACGCTGACCGAAAGCAATGCGGGTATCGGAATATTCCAGCTCTCATAAAGCGCGACCAGGAATAGATAGGCGAACATGATGGAGAGGCCGAGCACAATGGCCGTGCCGCCCTGCGCCAACACTTCCTGGTAAGCGGTTCCGGTCCACTCGTAAGTGTAGCCGGGCGGCAATGTCTCTTTGGAAATCCGCTCCATCGCGCCGAGTGCCTGGCCCGAGCTAAAACCAGGTTTCGGCGCGCCGTTGATCACCGCGGCGCGATAGCCATTGTAGCGCACGACGGTCTGTGGCCCTTGGACGAGCTTGACCTCAGCCAAGGCGCGTAGCGGCACCATGTCACCACGGGCGTTGCGAATATAAATCTTGTCGATGTCATCGGTGCTGTTGCGAAACGGCGTGTCTGCTTGGACGTTGACCTGCCAGGTGCGTCCGAAAAGGTTGAAGTCGTTGATATAGAGGCTGCCCAAAGTCGCTTGCAGGGCGGCGAAAATATCGCTGATCTTGACGCCGAGCACCTGCGCCTTGTCGCGGTTGATGTCGAGAAAGATTTGCGGTGTGTCGGCGGCGTAAGTGCTGAACACGCCGGCCAGTTCCGGCTGGCCGTTGGCGGTCACCAAGAGGCCGCGCATAACGGCGGCCACGTCATTCGGCGATTGTCCTTGCAACGCCTCCAGCACGTATTGGAAGCCGCCGGTACTACCCAAGCCGAGGATCGGCGGCAGGTTGAACGGGAAAGCGATTGCGCCTTCGATTGCGCCCAATTGCGGCCGCAGCTTCGCAATGATGGCGTTCGCGCTCTGCGCCGGATCGGTGCGCTCTTCATAAGGCTTGAGCCGGATGACGAAGAAGGCCTGGTTCGACGACGCGACATAATCGATGAAGTTCAAACCCACGACTGAAAGGACGCCTTGGACGCCGGGAATGGGGCGCACGATATTCTCGACTTGCTTGACGACATCCTCGGTGCGATTGACCGAAGCCCCTTCGGGCAAACGAAGCGCCGCGAATATCGCGCCCTGGTCTTCATCCGGCAAAAAGCTCTGCGGTGTCTTGCCGAATAGCCAGGCTGAAACGGCGAGCACGCCGACGACAACGACGACCGAGGCAAGCGCGACACTGGCGAGCCGCCGGACCACGCCGACATAGCCGTCACGCACTTTGTCGATGCCACCGAGCACATAGCGCATCGGGCCGCGGTTACCCCCGCGTCGCAACAGGATGCCGCAAAGCGCTGGGCTGAGCGTCAGCGCGTTGAGCGCCGAGATCAGCATCGAGACCGAAACCGCGACCGCGAACTGACGGAACAACTGCCCGCTGATGCCAGGGATGAAGGCGACAGGCACGAACACTGACAGCAGCACGAAAGTGATGGCGAGGATCGGCCCGGTGATTTCGGCCATCGCCTTTTTGCAGGCATCCGCGATGCTGAGGTCTGGTTCCTCTTCAATCACGCGCTCGATATTCTCGACCACGACGATCGCGTCATCGACGACGATGCCGATGGCGAGAACCAGCGCCAGCAAAGAAACTGTGTTCGCCGAATAGCCGATCAGGAGCAGCACGGCGAACGTTCCGACGATCGACACTGGCACGGCGATAAGCGGTATCAGTGTCGTGCGGAGTTTGCCGAGGAATAAAAACACCACGATAGCGACGAGAATGACGGCAATGACCAGCGTGCGAACGACTTCGACGATGGTCGCGTTCACGAACACCGTCGTATCGAAGAACACGGTGTAGGAGAGGTCGCTCGGAAAGCGCGTCGCGAGCGTATTCATCGTGTCCCGCACTTGCTTCGCTACCGCGACGGCGTTCGATCCGGGAGACTGATAAATACCAATCGCCGCCGCCGGCGCGCCATTGAAGCGGCTGTAGCGGTCCTGGGATTTTGCGCTCAATTCGACGCGCGCAACGTCGTCGACGCGAACCGTGGAGCCATCGGGATTGGTGCGCAGGATGATTGCGGCAAATTCCTGCGGATTGGCGAGCCGGCCTTTGGTCTTGATGTTGATCTGGAGCTGTTGGTCTTTGGTCAGGGGTGCTGAGCCGATGCGGCCGAGGGCTGCCTGCACGTTTTGGCTTTGCACGGCATTGACGACGTCGTTCGGTGTCAAATTGAGCTGGGTCAGGCGATCGAGATCGAGCCATATCCGCAGCGAGTAATCGAGCGGACCGAACAAAACGACCTGGCCGACGCCTTTGATGCGTGCCAGCGGATCGATCACATTGATGGTCGCGTAGTTGCTCAGATAGACGGAGTCATAGGTGTTTTTCGGCGAATAGATATTGATGACCTGAAGCAGCGCCGCAGATTTTTTGCGGACGGAAAGTCCGGCATGCGACACCTCTTGCGGCAGTTGCGGCTCAGCAAGGCTGGCGCGGTTCTGCACATTGACGGTGTCGATGTCGGGATCGGTGCCGAGTGCGAAGGTCACATTGAGTGTGTAACTGCCGTCTGAGCCGGCGGCGGATTGATAATAGAGCGCATTATCGACGCCGTTGATCTGCTCTTCGAGCGGCTGCGCCACGGTGTTTTCTACGGTTTCCGCGTCCGCTCCAGGATAGTTCGCGGTCAGCGAAACCTGCGGCGGCACGATGTCGGGAAACTGCGCGATCGGGATCGAGGCAATGGCGATGGCGCCGGCGAGCGTGATGACGATCGCAATGACGATGGCGAAACGCGGCCGATCGATGAAAATGCTGGAGAACATCGGTGCTTATTTCGTCGGAGCAGCGGTCGTGGCGGCGACGACCTGGCCGGGATGGACTTTCTGCAGCCCATCGATGATGACCAGTTCGCCTTCCTTGAGGCCGTCCTTCACCACGATGTTGGGGCCGGTCTCGACGCCGGCGGTGATCCGCCGCTGTTCGACCTTTTTGGCGTCGTCGACGACCATGACATAGCGGCCGGCCTGATCGAGCAGCACCGCGGACTGCGGCACCACCAGCGATGGCTGCGGTGTGGCGCGATCCGTGATCACACCGACAATGCCGCCGGGGGTGAGGATTGTGTCCGGATTGGGAAAAGTCGCGCGGACGAGCACGGTGTCGGTATTGGGATCGACCTGAACGTCAAGAAAATTGGTGACGCCCGCCCGTGGATAGATCGTGCCGTCTGGCAGCTTGATATGAACGGTCACATGCGGATTCTTGTCGGGCGATGCCGCCACTCTGCTCTTGTAGGAAATGATATCGGCTTCGCTCACCGGAAAGGTAACGTAGATCGGATCCTGGCTGACGATAGTGGCCATCCGGCCCGAGGACGGATCGACAAGATTGCCGACCGTATAAATCGCAAGCCCGATGCGGCCGTCGATCGGCGAGTGGATTTCTGTATAGCCGAGATTGATCTTCGCCTGCTCCAACAGCGCTTGCGCTTGCAAGATGTCAGCCGCCGCGGCCTGCTGATCGGCAAGGCGCTGGTCGACGGTGGATTGCGGAATGTTGTTGTTCTTCACCAACTCCTGGCCGCGCTGAAGCTGATAATCGGCGTTGGTTTCCGTCGCCTTGGCTTTGGCGACGTTTGCCGTCTGCTGATCGACTGCGGCCTTGTAGGTGTCCTGCTCGATGCGGAACAGGAGGTCGCCCTTTTTCACCATCTGGCCTTCGGTGAAATTGCGCTCCTCGATATAGCCGGGGACACGCGCGACCACATCGACTTTGTCGATGGCGACGATGCGGCCGACAAAGTCGCCGGCTTCGGTGATCTGACGGCTGACCACCGGAGTGACCGTCACCGCCGGAGGCGGCGCCGCACCCTGCGCCTGGGCCGCCACGCAGCCGATCATCAGCCACAACGCGCCGGCTGGGATTGTGCTTGCGGCGGCGAGACGGCGGCAGTTCATCGGCAGCTCCCAACGTGGACGGATAAGCTCGATCGGAACTCAGGTTAGCCCGCTGTTATGACAGCGCCAACTGGACTTCTAGGATCGGCGTGCCGCAATCGGTGCATGAGGTGGTTGCTTGCGATTAACCGCGTGATTAGCGGAGCGTTTTTAGAGAAAGCTGGCAGCCTAGAATAAAATAAAACATCACAATTTCAATGTGTTACAAGACCCCTGGCGCGATATTTTAATCCTAAACCTTTAAACTTGAAATATCTGCCGAACGATGACATTTATAATGTCGATCGTCACAACAAGGCGCCAAGCCATGAAGATCGCATGCGTCGGCGGCGGACCGGCAGGTCTTTATTTCGCGATCAGTATGAAACTGCGCGATCCGGCGCACAATATTGTCGTGTTCGAGCGCAATCGCCCCGACGACACGTTCGGCTGGGGTGTGGTGTTCTCCGAGGAGACCTTCGACAACATCACCGCCAATGATCCGATCAGCGCCGAACTGGTGCGCGGCAACTTCGCCTACTGGGACGATATCGCGGTGCATTACCGCGGCCAGCGCGTGGTCTCGGGCGGCCATGGCTTTTCCGGCATCGCGCGCAAGAAACTTCTCGTGCTGTTGCAGGAGCGGGCGCGCGAACTCGGCGTCGAGCTGCGTTTCCAGACTGATGTCGACAGCGCTTCGACGCTCGCCAAGGACTACGACCTCGTCGTCGCCGCCGACGGTCTCAATTCCAAAACGCGCCGAGATTTCGCCGATCACTTCAAGCCGGCCATCGATCTGCGCAAGAACAAATTCGTCTGGCTCGGCACCCATCAGAAATTCGACGACGCCTTCACCTTTATCTTCGAGAAGACCGAGCACGGCTGGATCTGGGTCCACGCCTATCAATTCGACTCAGACACCGCGACCTTCATCGTCGAATGCACGGAAGAGACTTGGCGCAATTTCGGCTTCGGCGAGATGAGCCAAGAGGAGACCTGCCGCACCTGCGAAGGCATCTTCGCCAAATATCTCGGCGGTCACGCATTGATGTCGAATGCGAGCCATATCCGCGGTTCGGCCTGGTTGAACTTCCCGCGCGTGCTCTGCGAGAAGTGGTCGTACGAGAACATCGTATTGATGGGCGACGCCGCGGCGACCGCGCATTTCTCCATCGGCTCAGGGACGAAGCTCGCCATGGAAAGCGCCGTCGCGATGGCGGACCTCCTGCATTCCGAGCCGACCATGCAGCAGGCTTTCACGAAATACGAAAACTCCCGCCGCACCGAAGTGCTGCGTCTACAATCGGCCGCGCGCAATTCGATGGAATGGTTCGAGGAGGTCGAGCGCTATCTGCATCTCGATCCGGTGCAGTTCAATTATTCGCTGCTGACGCGTTCGCAGCGTATCAGCCATGAGAATTTACGCGTACGCGATAAAGAGTGGCTGGAAAGCGCCGAGGCGTGGTTCCAGCGGCTCGCCGGCGCCGGCGACAACATCACCCGGCGGCCGATGTTTGCGCCGTTTCAGTTGCGCGGCATGCATCTGAAAAACCGCATCGTGGTGTCGCCGATGGCGCAATATAAAGCCATCGATGGCTGTCCGACCGATTGGCATCTCGTTCATTACGCCGAGCGCGCCAAAGGTGGAGCGGGACTGATCTATATTGAAATGACTTGCGTCAGTCCCGAGGGCCGCATCACGCCCGGATGTCCTGGCCTATACGCGCCCGAACACGAAGTGGCGTGGAAGCGCATTGTCGATTTCGTCCATGCCGAGACCGACGCCAAGATTTGCGCCCAGATTGGGCATTCCGGCGCCAAAGGCTCGACCCAACTCGGTTGGGAAGAAATGGATGCGCCACTCGTCGACGGCAATTGGCCGGTGATGTCGGCCTCGGCAACATCGTGGTCGGATCGTAATCAGCGGGCGTGGGCGATGACTCACGCCGATATGGACAAAGTGCGCGACGAGTTCGTGGCGTCAGTGCAAATGGCGGCGCGCGCCGGTTTCGATATGCTCGAAATCCATTGTGCTCACGGCTATCTCCTGTCGTCTTTCATCACGCCACTGACCAACCTGCGTACCGACGAATACGGTGGCTCGTTGGAAAACTGCATGCGCTATCCGCTGGAGATTTTTCATGCGGTGCGCGCGGTGTGGCCGCAGGACAAGCCGATCTCAGTCCGCATTTCCGCGAACGACTGGGTCGGCGAGGGCGGTATCGAGCCACAGGATGCAGTCGCCATCGCTCGCGTGCTGCAAGATGCCGGTGTCGATATCTGCGACGTATCGGCCGGACAGACCTCGATCGAGGCGCGGCCGGTCTATGGCCGCATGTTCCAGACGCCGTTCTCGGATCGAATCCGTAACGAGACCGGCATGGCAACCATGGCGGTCGGCAACATCTTCGAGCCCGATCACGTCAACTCGATCCTGATGGCCGGGCGCGCCGATCTCGTTTGTCTGGCGCGGCCGCATCTCGCCGATCCGTATTGGACGCTCCATGCCGCGGCGAAGCTCGGTGATCGCAACGAGACTTGGCCGCAGCCTTATCATGCCGGCCGCGATCAGCTCTATCGGCTCACCGGCGGTGGCGATCAGGCGCCGACGGCTGTCTAATGACAGATCTTGCTGGCAAACATGCGTTGGTGACGGGAGGCGGCAGCGGTATCGGCGCCGCCATCGCACTCGCGCTCGCGCAAGCTGGCGCTGATGTCACGATTTGCGGACGCCGGTTGCCGGCGCTTGAGGAGATGTCAAAAAGTCACGCGAATATTCACCCGCATGTGGCGGATGTGACGGACACGCAATCGATCAGCACGCTCTATCAGGAAGCGGAAAAGGCGCGCGGCAATTTCGCCATCGTCGTTGCAAATGCCGGCGCGGCAGAAAGTGCGCCGGCCGAGAAAGTAACGACCGCGCTTTGGGACAAAACCATCGCCGTCGATCTGACCGGCGCATTCTTCTCGGTGCAGCCGGCGCTCGCCGGCATGCGCGCGCAGAAATGGGGGCGGGTCGTTTTCGTTGCCTCGACCGCGGGCTTGAAAGGCTATCCCTATGTCGCGCCGTATGTCGCTGCGAAGCATGGTGTCGTCGGATTGGCGCGTGCGTTGGCCGCGGAGACCGCGAAGGCTGGCATCACTGTAAATGCCGTTTGCCCGGGCTTCACCGAAACGCCGCTTCTTGAACAGGCGGTGGGCCGTATCGTCGCGTCGTCTAAATTGGATGATGTCGGCGCGCGCAAGTCGCTCGAAGCCAACAATCCGCAAGGACGTTTTATAAAACCGCAAGAAGTGGCCGATGCGGTGCTCTGGCTCTGCAGCGAGGGCAGTAGCGCGATCACCGGTCAGGCGATTTCCGTATCAGGAGGGGAAACATGGTAAGCGCACCACTGTCGGCGGCGCGGCCTGAAAGCGATAGCAAGGCGCGGTTGCGGCTTTGGATCAGGCTTCTTCGCGCCAGCCGGCTGATCGAGGGCGTCGCGCGCGAGCGGCTAAAAACGCAATTCGACGCCACACTGCCGCGCTTCGATGTGATGGCGGCGCTTTATCGCAAGCCTGACGGCATGCTGATGAGCGAGATTTCGCGCTTCCTGATGGTGTCGAACGGCAATGTCACTGGCATTGTCGATCGGCTTGTCTCCGATGGACTCGTGGTGCGCGCGCAGCGTAACGGCGATCGCCGCACGTCTTTCATCAGTCTTACGCGCAAAGGCCGCAGCGCTTTTGCCGAGATGGCGGCTGCGCATGAATCTTGGGTCGACGAACTCCTGGGCGGCGTCTCGGTCCGCGATGCCGAGCAAATGTCGGCGAAGCTTAAATCATTCCGCAGCGATTGGGAGGGCGAGGCATGACCACGCATGCGATGGCCTCATTGAAGCCCAAGCATTTCCTGTGGCGGGCGGACGGCAAGGTCGCCGTCATTCAGTTGAGCCGCCCGGAGCGGAAGAACCCTCTCACTTTCGAATCTTATGCCGAGCTACGCGATACGTTTCGCGCACTGGTCTATGCCGACGACATCCACGCGGTGGTGTTTCTGCCGAACGGCGGCAATTTCTGTTCCGGCGGCGACGTGCATGAGATCATCGGGCCGCTGGTCAAAATGGACATGAAGGAGCTGCTCGCCTTCACGCGCATGACCGGCGATCTGGTCAAAGCGATGATCCATTGCGGCAAGCCGATCATCTGCGCCGTCGACGGCGTGGTTGCTGGAGCCGGCGCCATCATCGCCATGGCATCCGATCTGCGGCTGGCGACGCCGCAAGCGCAAACCGCATTTCTGTTCAATCGCGTCGGGCTCGCCGGCTGCGATATGGGCGCGTGTGCCATGCTGCCACGGATCATCGGACAGGGCCGGGCAGCGGAGCTTCTTTATACCGGGCGCGCGATGTCGGCAGAGGAGGGCGCCGCCTGGGGCTTTTTCAACAAGGTCGTACCGGCGGACACTCTCGAGCCGGAAGCGATGACGCTCGCGCGCCGGATCGCCGCCGGCCCGACTTTCGCCAATAGCATCACCAAGACGCAGCTTAATCAGGAATGGTCGATGAACCTCGACCAAGCGATCGAGGCGGAGGCGCAGGCGCAGGCCATCTGTATGCAGACGCAGGATTTCGACCGCGCCTATCATGCTTTTGTCGCCAAACAGAAGCCGGCTTTCGAGGGCAATTAGTGTCGGACAAGAGCTTCCTTTCCTGGCCGTTTTTCACCGATCGTGAGCGCACGCTGGCGGCGGCGATCGATGAATGGGGCACGGTGCACCTGCCGGTCGATCATCACGATGTCGATGCGGCGTGCCGCAAGCTCGTTGCAAGTCTCGGCCGCGACGGCTGGCTCATGCACACCGCGCCAGATCCCGATGCACCGGCGCCGCTGAATGTGCGCACGCTATGTCTGATGCGCGAGACGCTGGCGCGGTACGATGGGCTCGCTGACTTCGCCTTTGCGATGCAGGGCCTCGGCGCCGGGCCGATCAGTCTGTTCGGCAATGCCGAGCAACGGCACTGGCTAAAGAAGACGCGCGCCGGCGCAGCGATCGCGGCCTTTGCTTTGACCGAGCAAAAATCCGGCTCCGACGTCGCCGACATTTCGGCCACGGCGACGCGTGATGGCGACAGCTACATTATAGACGGTGAGAAAAACTGGATCTCCAACGGCGGCATCGCCGACTTTTATGTTGTCTTTGCGCGGACGGGCGAGGGTCCGGGCGCGAAGGGCTTGTCGGCGTTCATTGTGCCGGCCGACGCCAAAGGATTTTCCATCGCCGAACGGATCGACGTGATCGCGCCGCATCCGCTGGGGCGGCTTGCTTTCGATCGCGTGCGACTACCTGCGTCGGCCATGATCGGCAAGCCGGGCGAGGGCTTCAAGATCGCGATGTCGACGCTCGATATTTTCCGCTCCACCGTCGGCGCAGCGGCGCTCGGCTTCGCCCGCCGCGCCATGGATGAAACGATCGAGCGCGCTAAATCGCGAAAGCTGTTCGGCGGCGCGCTCGGCGATCTGCAGATGGTCCAGGGCTATATCGCCGAAATGGCGATGGATATCGATGCCGCGGCGCTTCTGATCTATCGCGCCGCTTGGGCCAAAGATAACGGCGCGGCGCGCGTCACCCGCGAAGCGGCGATGGCGAAGCTCTTCGCCACCGACCGTGCGCAAAGCGTTATCGATAAGGCCGTGCAATTGCACGGCGGCGATGGCGTGCGCTCCGGCCATGTCGTCGAGCGTCTCTATCGCGAAATCCGGGCACTGCGCATTTACGAAGGCGCGTCCGAGGTCCAAAAAGTCATCATCGCACGGCAAATGCTTTCAGGAGCCTGATTTTCAGGAGCACCACCATGGCTTCGCTCTCGCTTGGCCGCTCGGCGCATATCGATACCTTCACCCGCGACAATCTTCCGCCGCTGCCGCAGTGGCCGGAGATTCATCTCGGTGGCTTCTCCTATCCGGATGAGTTGAATATCGGGGTCGAACTCACCGACCGCATCGTGGAGCGCGGCTTCGGCGATCGTGTGGCGCTAATCGGCAACGGCCGCCGCCGTACTTATAAAGAGCTCTCAGACTGGACCAGCCGCATCGCGCATGCGCTGGTCGAAGATTACGGCATCAAACCCGGCAACCGCATCCTGATCCGTGCCGCCAACAATCCGGCGCTGGTAGCTTGCTGGCTTGCCGCGACCAAGGCCGGCGCGGTTGTCGTCAACACCATGCCGATGCTGCGTTCCGGCGAGTTGAGCCAGATCGTCGACAAGGCCGAGATTGCGCTGGCGCTGTGCGACACAAGGCTGATGGACGAAATCGTCACCTGCGCCAAGACCTCAAAATTCCTCAAACAAGTGATCGGCTTCGACGGCACCGCCAATCACGACGCCGAACTCGACCGCATTGCGCTCAGCAAGTCCGTGAAATTCGAAGCGGTAAAGACCGGGCGCGACGATGTCGCGTTGCTGGGCTTCACCTCGGGCACCACGGGCGAACCGAAGGCGACGATGCATTTCCATCGCGATCTTCTGATCATCGCTGACGGCTACGCCAAGGAAGTCCTCGGTGTCACGCCGGACGATGTCTTCGTCGGCTCGCCGCCACTCGCTTTCACCTTCGGTCTCGGCGGGCTCGCGATCTTTCCACTGCGCTTTGGCGCCACAGCGACGCTTCTGGAGAATGCATCGCCGGCAAATATGGTCGAGATCATCGAGACCTATAAAGCGACGATCTCGTTTACCGCGCCGACCGCCTATCGCGCGATGCTCGCAGCCATGCAGCAGGGCGCCAATCTCTCTTCGCTGCGCGCGGCGGTGTCGGCGGGCGAGACACTCCCCGCGCCGGTATTCGAGGATTGGATTGCCAAGACTGGAAAACCCATTCTCGACGGCATCGGTTCGACTGAGATGCTGCACATCTTCATCTCCAATCGCTTCGGCGACGCGACGCCGGCCTCGACCGGCAAACCCGTGACCGGCTACGAAGCCAAGATCGTCGGCGACGATATGCAGGAGAGGCCGCGCGGCGAGGTCGGCAAGCTTGCGGTGCGTGGGCCGACCGGCTGCCGTTATCTCGCCGACAAGCGGCAAGACAATTATGTGCGCGATGGCTGGAATCTCACCGGCGACTCTTTTTGGCAGGACGCGGACGGATACTTTCATTTCGCCGCGCGCACCGACGATATGATCATCTCGGCGGGCTACAATATCGCTGGTCCCGAAGTGGAGGCGGCGCTGCTCACCCATGCCGACGTCAAGGAATGCGCGGTCATCGGCGTCGCCGATGAGGGCCGCGGCCAGATCGTCGAAGCCTATGTCGTGCTCAAGGAAGGCATCCCCACCGGTATCGACACGGCCAAGCGCTTGCAGGATCACGTCAAGGCGACCATCGCGCCGTACAAATATCCGCGCTCGGTGAAATTCATCGATGCGTTGCCGAAAACGCAGACCGGCAAGATCCAACGCTTCCGACTGCGGCCGGAGGCGTCATGAGCGAGACCAGGACAAGCCCCCACGAAGTTCTGCATCCGAAGAACTGGAAAGCGGCGCAAGGCTTCGCCAACGGCATAGCCGCCGAAGGACGTTTGGTTTTTTTAGCGGGCCAGATCGGCTGGAACGCCGAACAGCAATTCGAGAGCGACGATTTCATTGCCCAAACGCGTCAGGCGCTGAGCAATATCGTAGCACTGGTGCAGGAAGCCGGTGGCAACGTGGAGCACATCGTGCGGCTGACTTGGTTCGTGACCAGTAAACAAGAATATCTGTCGCGGCTGCGCGAACTCGGCCAAGCCTATCGTGCGGTGCTGGGTCGGCACTTTCCGGCAATGACTTTGGTTCAAGTCGTGGCGCTGGTCGAAGATCGTGCCAAGGTCGAGATCGAGGCGACCGCCGTCATTCCAAAGTAAACGTCAGCCGCTCGTTCGCTGCTGATAGCTCTCGATGGCGCTGCGTAGCGCCTCCGGCATCGCTGACGGCTTGCCGGTGACCGTCGAGATCATCGCCGTGGTCATACGGGCGCGCAGGCGTTCCACACCGTCGCGATGGCAGACCGCGGCGACGCCGAGCGACGAACGTCCGAGGCGCTCGACCAGAAGCGTCAATTCGATCACATCGCCCATGCGGCTCGGTAGTTTGAAGTCGCATTCGATATGCACGAAGGGCGTCACCAATTCCTGTTTGATCAGGCTGGCCAAGTCCTGCTTGAGCTCTTCGGCGTACCAGTCTTCGATCAGACTGTTGAACATGTCGAAATAGCGCGGGAAATAAACGATCCCGGCCGGGTCGCAATGCGAGAATCGCACCAGCACGCTCCGGGTAAAGGCGCCTTGCGGCGGCGTGAAAGATTGAGACTGCATCGCGTGTTAAGGCTTTCGTTAATGGCGAGAGAGGCCGGTTACCTCAAATATGACTAAGCGTTGCATTTTTGGCTACGCAAGCCAGACTAGACCATGAGCCGATCAATCTGATCGGATCATGGTCTAGAATCTTAAGTTGGCGCATGATCTTTTCGGAAAACCGGCGTCCACTTTTCCGGATCATGCGCTGGTAATGCGTAGGGGTCTGTCATGAAGGTCATTATCGCGGGTGCCGGCGTTGGCGGCCTAGTGACAGCGTTAATGCTGCATGCGCGCGGCATCGATTGCGAGATTTTTGAGCAGTCCGACGCCATCCGCGAACTCGGGGTTGGCATCAACACGCTTCCCCACGCCATTAAGGAATTGGCCGATCTCGGATTGCTTGATCGTCTGGATGCCGTCGCGATCCGCACTTATGAGTTGTTCTACACCAACCGATTCGGCCAGGAGATCTGGCGCGAGCCGCGCGGCACCGACGCCGGTTATGAATTTCCGCAATTCTCCATCCATCGCGGCCGGCTGCAGGGCGTGATTTACCAAGCGGTGCGAGCACGGCTTGGTGAATCGCGCATCCATCTGAATTGCCGGCTCGGCTCTTTTAACGAAGAT
Organism: Xanthobacteraceae bacterium; assembly: GCA_036271715.1. GTDB lineage: Bacteria > Pseudomonadota > Alphaproteobacteria > Rhizobiales > Xanthobacteraceae > BOG-931. Next base: position 177,018 of record DATBAD010000059.1, on the reverse strand, counting down.
GAGTCCGGCATCACCGCCTATTTCTTTGATAGGAGCGGCGCGCATCGGCACACCGCGCGCGGCGATGTGCTGGTCGGCGCCGACGGTATTCATTCGGTGGTGCGTGAAAAGCTGTTTCCTAAAGAGGGGCCGCCGAACTGGAACGGGTTGATGCTGTGGCGAAGCGCCGTCGATTGGCCGGCCTTCCTGACCGGACGTTCGATGGTCGTGTCCGGTGGTTTGACGGCGAAGCTCGTCGTTTATCCGATCGCGGAAGGCTCGCGGCCCGATCACAAGCTGACCAACTGGGCCGTAGTTGGCAGGGTCGCCGATCCGTCGATGCCGATCCCGCAGAAGCAGGATTGGTCGCGACCAGGCCGCTTCGAGGATCTGATGCCGCATGTGCAGCGCTTCCAGATGCCTTATGTCAATGCACGCGCGCTGATCGAAGCGACCAACGAGTTCTGGGAATATCCGATGTGCGACCGCGATCCGCTGCCGCGCTGGAGTTTCGGCCGCGTCACGCTTTTGGGCGATGCCGCGCATCCGATGTATCCGGTCGGCTCGAATGGCGCCTCGCAGGCGATCCTCGATGCGCGCTGTCTCGCCGATCGGCTCAAAGATTCCGATCATGCATTGCATGCCCTCTGGCAATATGAGCAGACCCGTTTGCCGATGACGGCGGAGATCGTGCGCATGAACCGCCGCGGCGGTCCGGAAGGCGTGATCGATGCCGTCGAAGCCCGCGCCCCGGACGGCTTCGCCAATATCGATGACGTGCTGACATTCGAGCAGCGTAAAGCGATCGTGCGCGGCTACGCCTCCGCCGCGGGCTTTGCCCGCGAGCAAGTCAACAAAGCGGCTTAGTACAGTTTCCTCATACAATTTCCGACAGTGTCGTTGCCGGTTTGATCCGGCAATCCACACTGCGCTGTTGCCTTCGCGAGCGCGGCGTCATGCCTCTTGTCGAATACTATTTAAAATTGTTAAATTAAATTTAACACCGATAAAAATTATTTGCGATCATGCGCTGCGCGCACAGGACCGCTCGCTATCGATTGAGCGGCCGCCTCTTCGACGCAACTTCGTTTTGTCTCATGGAGAATTACGATGACTGACGTCAGCAAACTGGTGCCCTTTACCGGGTACTACGCAATGCACGTGGCTCCCGGAGCATTTTTGTCAATTGACACCACGGAGGTACAGTCACCCGAGGCGACAAATATCGTCATCAATGTTTCGATGGATGGGAAATCGCTCCATGGCAGCTACCCGTTCAGTGCGGGTGGCGCTTTTGACGGCGCGAAGCTGCACATTCCCGGAAAGCTTACCCTTCATTTCAGCCGACAATACAGCAACGGCCGGTTGGCGACTTTTTCCGGTGCGGTTGGAAGCACGCATGTAAGCGGAGAAACCTATTTCAATCCGGTCCCGCTGTCGGCGTTTGTCGGCGATTATTACGATGCGACAACAAACAAAAAGGCTCTTTCTCTCAAGAGCGACACCGAAATTCTTTTTGATTTTTCCGTGCTTTCAAAAAATCCGTCCGGACAGCTACAGGCGGTGATCAGTTACAGTTACGTGCCGGCCATGTTCGTTCTCACTTTTACCGGCGGATCGAGCGACGGCCCCGGAAAATTCATGCTGATGCTGGGAACGGGGGCGGCGTTCGGATTGGCGTGCAGCATCCAAGACGCCGACAGCCCACCGAAATTTGCGCCGAAAATCGTGCTCTCCATTCTTTGATGGATCGGCGGCCCTGCGTCAGACGCAACAGGAGTTCTCGCCATGGTCCCAATGATGTTTCGCAGAGGTCTCGGTGTTGCACACTTACCGTCAGCGGCCGCCGGCCCGCCTCAGGCGATCGCGCCGGGAAAATCAGCGATCTTCCTGCCGGCCGACCAGTATCTGCACCGTGGCGCGCCGACGGAGTGGTGGTGGCATGTCGGCACACTGAAAGCGGTCGATCGGGTATTCGGCTTCGAGATTAATGCAGCCAGCTTTCCCAGCTACGGCTATGCATTCTCGCAGATCATGCTGACCGACGTTGCCAACGCCAAGCACTATCAGAGAACGACATCTCATATGCCGCCGGTCGCGGTCGATTTCGACAATTGGGCGGAGCACGATCCAACAAAGGATTGGCATGTCGGGCTGGGCAGCATCTCGAACCATTTATCCGCCATCCAGGTCGTCAATCCAGGCAGCGGCTATAGCGCAACGCCGACGGTCACGATCAGCGGCGGTGGCGGCAGCCAGGCGCGAGCTTACGCCGTCGTCGCAGAGGGCAAGATCACTGGCGTCGTGCTGATCAATCCCGGTCGCGGCTATACGTCCGCACCGCGGGTGATGATCTCAGACGCAAGCGGCCACGGCGCCGCCGCCAAAGCCATTCGTTCCTACGTGACAATGGACGCCGCCTGGGGCGACCCGACCCAGAACATGGCGATCACGGCGCTTTTGGTCGACGATGCGACCGGCACCGACGTCCATTTCGATCTGATGATGTCCCAACAAGGCCCGCCGTTTTTGGTGTGGGGTACCGGCGCCGGCCCGATCCTGCCACCCAGCAGCGGCACGCATCTACAGACCAACAATTACTACTATTCGCTGCCGCGGCTCGCCGCGAAGGGGACGATCACCATTGCCGGTGAGGCATTCCAAGTCGCCGGCACCACCTGGATGGATCACGAATACGGTTTCTTCGGCAGCGCAAGCCAGCCGGTGAAATGGATTTTGCAGGACGCGCAGTTGGACAACGGCTGGGTGCTGTCGAACTTCACCATGGGCTCGAAGTTCGAGCTTGGCAAAACGGTTCTGAGCTTCGTCACGCTGCAGGATCCCAACGGCGTGATGTATTTCGGGCCTTCCGCTCTGACCCCGACCGGCAAGACCTGGACGAGTCCGATATCCGGCCTGACTTATTTCATGGAGCTCAAGATCGAAATTGCCGACATCGGTCATCCCACGACCCTGACAATCAAAAGTCTGGTCGAAGGCCAGGAATTTCCGTCAGGTCCGGGCGATGGCGTTTATGAAGGTGTCGCGACGACGTCGGGGACCTTCCGTGGCCAGCCAGTATCCGGCACAGCTTGGAACGAGCAGGCGCTTTAGAAGCAGAACGCGATCGAACAGATGACCTATCGCGACGGTGCGGTTACGCCGGCGGCGGCAGGAACATCACTTCGTGCTTGGCCGCGAGCGCGACCACGTCCGGCGGGTTCTGCTCTTTCATGCTGTGGATCGCCCAGAACAGATCGTAGAGTTTGCGGGTCGGCGACACCCAGAAGAAGCATTTCACGGTCTGGTCGGTCTTGTTGAAGATGCCGTGCGGAATCTGCATCGGCAACCGGATCAGGTCGCCAGTGGTCGCAACGAACTCGCGCCCTTCCAGAACCAGCTCGAGTTGGCCGTCGAGCAGATAGATGAACTCATCCTGAGTCGGATGAATATGCGGCGGTACGAAGGTGCCGACCGGGAAGGTGGCGTGCCACGAGAATGAATTCTCATTGACCTGCTTCGGCACATAAGTCTGGCCGAGGATATTCCAGGATATGCCGTCGAGGCCAGTTCCGGCCTTGGTGATGCCGGCTGTCATCGGGTTCATGGCTACGCTCCCCGTAAAAATACGATCGCTCGCGGATACCACCACGACGGCGCGCAAACGGCAATGTCGGAGGGCCCATAGTCGCCGCTAACCTTAACCTCGTGCTCGTGAGATCGCTTGCGCAAAAGATAAGCCGCGACTGCATCGCGCAGACCAAGAACTCCGCTTCCCAAGCGCAGTCATTTAAGCTTAAAATTTTGCCGAGAGGCGATCCGCCGTCAGGTGTGCTGGGCGGCGAGAAAAGCAGGATTCCCGGTCGTTCGGCGGCCGTTTGAGGAGATACCTATGATCAATCTGAAGCTCACTGCCGCAGTTGCGGCCCTGCTCGGAATGGGCGCGGGACTTGGACTGAGCAGCGCGCAGGCGCAGGATCATCTGAAAGTGGGCCTGATCGCCACGCTGTCCGGCCCGCCGGCGGTGCTCGGACAGCAGATGCGCAATGGCTTCACGCTCGCGGTCAAGACGCTGGGCGGTAAGCTTGGCGGCAAAGATGTCGATGTCTCGGTGGCCGACGACGAGCTTAAGCCCGATCAGGCGGTGAGCAAGGTCAAGGAACTGATTGATCGCGACAAAGTGGACTTCGTGGTTGGGCCGATCTTCTCCAATGTTGCGGCTGCGATCATGAAGCCGGTCACCGAGTCGAATGTCATCCTGATCAGCCCCAATGCCGGAACGTCGACCTTCGCCGGTAAAGATTGTAACCCGAACTTCTTCGTCACCTCCTATCAGAACGACCAGGTGCATGAGGTTCTCGGGCAATACGCGCAGGATTCTGGGTTGAAAAAAGTCATCATCGTGGTGCCGAATTATCAGGCCGGCAAAGACGCCGCCGCGGGCTTCAAGCACAAATTCACCGGCGAGATCGTCGATGAAATGTATGTGCCGCTCGGCCAGCTCGATTATTCGGCAGAATTGACCAAGATCGCCGCGGCGAGCCCCGATGCGATCTTCGCCTTTCTGCCCGGCGGCATGGGCGTGAACTTCGTCAAGCAATACCGCCAGGCCGGGCTCGCCGACAAAATCACCTTCCTGTCCGCTTTCACGGTCGATGAATCGACGCTGCCGGCGCAGCAGGATGCTGCGCTCGGCATGTATGGCGGCTCGAATTGGGCGCCCAATCTCGACAATCCGCAGAACAAGGCGTTCGTGGATGCCTACATCAAAGAATACAACGCTGTACCCGCGAGCTACGCCTTCCAGGCCTATGACGCGGCGCTTCTGATCGACAGCGCGGTGAAGGAAGTCAAAGGCAATCTCGCCGACAAGAATGCATTGCATGCGGCGCTCAAAAAAGCTGACTTCAAATCGCTCCGCGGCAATTTCAAATTCAACACCAACAATTATCCGATCCAGGACTTCTATCTGGTCAAGGTCGCGAAGCGCCCGGACGGCAAGTTCGAGACTGAGATCGTCAAGAAAGTGTTCTCAAACTACGGCGACACCTACGCCAAAGATTGTCCGATGAAATAAGCCGGTAACCTCGTAAAGGCGCCGCTGTATACGCGGCGGCGCATGCGGGTTTCATGTCCTTCACGCTGTTACTCATCCAGACTCTCAATGGATTGCAGCTCGGCGTGCTGCTGTTCCTGATCGCGGCCGGGCTGACGCTTGTTTTCGGCGTCATGGATTTCATCAATCTGGCGCATGGCGTGCAATACATGCTCGGCGCTTATCTTGCCGTTGCCTTCTACGGCATCGTCGATAATTTCTTTATCGCGCTCGTGCTGGCGCTACTCGCATCGCTCGCCTTCGGCCTGCTGCTCGAGTTTTTAGTGTTCCGGCATCTCTATGGCCGCGATCATCTCGATCAGCTGATGGCGACCTTCGGCATCATCCTGTTTCTCAACCATGGCGTTCGTGAATTGTGGGGCGCGGCGCCGCTGTCACTCCCGGTGCCGGACGCCTTGAGCGGTGCGGTGCGGCTGATGCCGGGCATGCTCTATCCGGTATGGCGGATTGTCATCATCGCTGCTGGCTTCGGTGTCGCCGCAGGACTTTATTTGCTTGTGACTTATACCCGCATCGGCATGCTGGTGCGGGCAGGGGCCAGCAATGCACGGATGGTCTCCGCGCTCGGCGTCAATATCGAGCTGCTGTTCATGATCGTATTCGGCTTCGGCACGATGCTGGCGGGCTTCTCCGGCATCATGATTGCGCCGATCCTCTCGGTCGAACCCGGCATGGGTGACAATATTCTGATCCTCGCTTTTGTCGTCATTGTCATCGGCGGCATCGGCTCGATCCGCGGCGCCTTCATCGCCGCACTGATGATCGGTCTTGTCGACACGCTCGGCCGCTCGTTCTCGGTCGACATTCTGCGTCTGGTCATGGCGCCGTCGCCGGCGCGCATGGTCGGTCCGGCTATCGCTTCGATGCTGATCTATGTGCTGATGGCAGTTGTGCTCTATGTGCGGCCATCCGGTTTGTTTCCGGCGCGGGGACGCTGACCGTGAGCGGCGCGACGATAACGGCGTCTCAAACCGTGCCCGCGCCTCGGCTAGCCCGCGAGATAATCCGGCCAGCCCTGATCTTCATCGCACTCGCGCTGGTTCCGCTTCTCGCCAAGCTACTTTCCGCGCAATATCTGCTTGATCTCGGCTCGCGGGTCATGATCTTTGCAGTCGCCGCAGTCGCGCTCGATCTTATCGTCGGCTATTGCGGTCTGGTGTCGCTCGGCCATGCCGGCTTCATCGGGCTTGGCGCCTATGCCGTCGGTATTCTCTCTGCGGAAGGTTTCGGCGACGCGCTGATTTCGCTGCCGGTCGCGGTCGGCGCATCGATGCTGTTCGCGCTCGCCACCGGCCTGATCTGCCTGCGCACCCGCGGCGTTTATTTCATCATGATCACGCTTGCCTTCGGGCAGATGATCTATTTCATCGCCACCTCGCTTGCGCTTTACGGTGGCGACAATGGGCTGACGATTGCTTCGCGCAATACGATCGTGGGACTGCCGCTGATCAAGACCGATCTCGCGCTGTATTACATGATCTTTCTCTTTCTCCTCGGCACATATCTGTTCTGCCGCGCGCTGGTCTCCTCGCGCTTCGGCCGTGTGCTGCGCGGCGGCAAAGTCAACGCGATTCGGATTTCGACCATCGGCTTCGATATCAAACGCTATCAGCTTGTCGCCTATGTGATCTCAGGCGGCCTCGCCGGTTTGTCCGGATTCTTGCTTGCCAATTCAACCGAATTCGTCAGTCCGGCTTACATGTCATGGCAGCGGTCGGGCGAATTGATCGTCATGGTCATTTTCGGCGGCGTCGGAACGCTCGATGGTGCCATCATCGGCAGCGCCGCTTATCTGCTCTCAGAAGCATGGCTCTCCGGGCTGATCGAGAATTGGAAAGTTGTGTTCGGGCCGATCTTGGTCATGGTCGTACTGTTCGCACGCGGCGGTTTGATCGGGATTAGCGCGAAACTCTGGCGCCCGCAGTCATGAGTAATGGCTTGGCTGAGCCGGTGCTGCGCCTCGAAGGCTTGAGTAAGAATTTTGGCAGTCTTGTCGTTACCGACAACGTCACGCTCGACATTGTGCCAAGCGAACTCCACGCCATCATCGGCCCGAACGGCGCCGGCAAGACGACGCTGATCAACCAGCTTTCCGGATTGATTACCCCCGATGCCGGGCGGATTATTTTCGCTGGCGCCGATGTCACGCATCTGCCGCCGAATTTACGCGCTTTGCGGGGCCTGTCGCGAAGCTTTCAGATCACCTCGATCCTGTCCGGGTTCTCAGTGCTGGAGAACGTCGCGCTCGCGGTGCAGGCGCGCATGGGTTCGAGCTTCCGCTTCTTCGGCCGCGCCGCGAAAGAAAAAGCGCTCAACGATCCAGCGATGGATGTGCTCGAACGCACAGGCATGGCGCACCGTGCGCATGCGGATGCCAATGCGCTATCGCATGGCGAGAAGCGCGCGCTTGAACTCGCCATTGCGCTCGCCATGCAGCCAAAGCTTCTTTTGCTCGACGAGCCGATGGCCGGTATCGGCCCGGAGGAAACCGACAAACAGGTCGAACTCCTTCGCGCGCTCAAAGGCCAGATGACCATGATCCTGGTCGAACACGACATGACCGCTGTGTTTGCACTGGCCGATCGCATTTCCGTCCTGGTGCGCGGCTCTATCGTCAAGACCGGCCTGCCCGTGGAGGTGCGCGCCGATCCGCAAGTCGTCACAGCCTATCTCGGCGAAGAGATGGAGTGACCGATGCTCAAGGTCGAATCGCTCAGGGCCGCTTATGGCGCAGCGCAGGTGCTGTTCGACATGAACTTCGCAGTCGGCGAGGGCGAGATCGTCACGCTGTTGGGACGGAACGGCGTCGGCAAGACCACGACGGTTTCGGCGATTATGGGCATGATGCCGGTGCTCGGCGGCCGGATCACATTCGCAGGCACGCCGATCAACGGCCTTCCGTCTTATCGCGTGGCCCAAGCCGGCCTCGGTCTTGTCCCGGAAGGCCGCCAGATCTTTCCGGCGCTCAACGTCGAGGAGAACTTGATTGCTACGGCGGCCGCCCGCTTCGGGCCGCCGCGCTGGCGGCTCGCCGATGTCTATAAAATGTTTCCGCAACTCGCCGAGCGGCGGCGCAACATGGGAAATGAGCTCTCGGGCGGCGAGCAGCAGATGCTCGCGATCGGCCGCGGCCTGATGACCAATCCCAAGCTCCTGATCATTGACGAGGCGACGGAAGGATTAGCGCCGCTTATCCGCAACGAAATCTGGGACAGCCTGCGGCGGCTGAAAGCCGAAGGCCAAACCGTGCTTCTGGTCGACAAGCATATCGACGCGCTGATGAAGCTTGCCGACCGCCATGTAGTCATCGAGAAAGGCCAGGTGGTCTGGTCAGGCACCTCGGCGGCGCTGGCGAAGGATATATCGGTCCGGCAGCGCTATCTGCAGATTTGAACGTCAAGCCGAAGATGTGCTGGCGCTAATGGCCGGTTGGAGCAGGGTTCGAACCGTTCCCGTCGGGACTCAAACGGTCATTCCGCTCGGCTTGATCGGCAAGCCGGGACCAGCCTTGTGCCATCCTGAGAAGAAAAACCCGCCGTTCCCGGTCGGGGATATTCTCAGCAGTTTCAAGGCAGTTAGCTGCGTACAACCGATAACAGGCAGCGACTTCTGCGGTCATTTCCCACTACGTCTTTTGACGTAGGGGCATAACGGCAAACCAGGTTGTTCGTTCCCTTTATTCGGATCGGCTCAAGAAATTTTTCACCAAACCGATTTTCCAGTGGAACCAACCCACCTCCTCAACGTTTGGGGTCAAGGCACAGAAGGTTGAGACCCGCACGTGAGGGGGATTCCACGTCGGTTGAGGGTGCACTTACGGCGGGCGGCGTGCCCCCGTGGTGTCGTGCGCCTACCTTTCCAAATCGCGAAGTGCCTCGCCGCATCCCGCGCCCGCCAGCTCCCCTGGGAGCCTGGCATTGGAGAGACTTATGCCGACCACTGAAAAGGTCATCGGTTCGAACGCCAACGGTAAAACGCCCGCGGCTGTCCAAGCCGGTCTCAACGGTGACACTCAACCGGATGCTCAAGGCCTCGCCGAGCTTCTTCATGCCCTGCAGGCTATGCGGGTCGGCGATTTCTCAATCCGGATGGCGGGTGACCGCGTCGGCATCCTCGGCAAGATCGCCGACACATTTAATGACATCGTCGGCACCAATCAGCGCATGGCCAAGCAGCTCGAGCGGGTCGGGCAGGTGGTGGGCCGCGAAGGCCGTACCCGCCAGCGGGTCCGCATCGGGCTTTCCGATGGCGCCTGGGGCGAGATGGAGGCGAGCGTCAACTCGCTGATCGATGATCTGCTCTGGCCGACTACGGAAGTGACTCGCGCCATCGCCGCGGTGGCGCAAGGCGACCTTCTCCGCACCGTCAGTCTCGACGTCGACGGCCGGCCGTTGAAGGGTGAATTCCTGCGGTCCGCCGAGATCGTCAACACGATGATCAAGCAGCTCAACGTGTTCACCTCGGAAGTGACGCGCGTCGCGCGCGAAGTCGGCACCGAGGGCAAGCTCGGCGGCCAGGCCCAGGTCGGCGGCGTTACCGGCGTGTGGAAGGACCTCACTGAGAGCGTGAATTCGATGGCGTCGAACCTCACCGCACAGGTCCGCAACATTGCGGAAGTGACGATCGCCGTGGCGAACGGCGACTTGTCGAAGAAGATCACGGTCGACGTGCGCGGCGAAATCCTGCAGTTGAAGGAAGCCATCAATACGATGGTCGATCAGCTGCGCTCTTTCGCTTCCGAAGTGACGCGCGTCGCCCGCGAGGTCGGCACCGACGGCAAACTCGGCGGTCAGGCCATCGTGCCAGGCGTCGCCGGCACCTGGAAAGATTTGACCGACTCGGTGAACGCCATGTGCGGCAACCTCACCGACCAGGTTCGTAACATCGCGCATGTGACCACCGCGGTGGCGCGCGGCGACTTGAGCCGCAAGATTACGGTCGACGTGCGCGGCGAAATTCTCGAACTCAAAGACACCATCAATACCATGGTGGACCAGCTTAACGGCTTCGCCTCGGAAGTGACGCGCGTCGCGCGCGAAGTCGGCACCGAAGGCAAGCTCGGCGGTCAGGCCCAGGTGCCCGGCGTAGCCGGTACCTGGAAAGACTTGACCGACAGCGTCAACTTCATGGCCGGTAACCTCACCGCCCAGGTCCGCAATATCGCCGACGTCGCCACCGCCATCGCCGGCGGTGACCTGTCCAAGAAGATCACCGTCAACGTCTCGGGCGAAATCCTGCAGCTCAAAGAAACCATCAACACGATGGTAGACCAGCTCAACGCCTTCGCCGGCGAAGTGACGCGCGTCGCGCGCGAAGTCGGCACCGACGGCCGTCTCGGCGGTCAGGCCAACGTGCTCGGCGTCGCCGGTACCTGGAAGGACTTGACCGACTCGGTCAATTCGATGGCCTCGAACCTCACGGCGCAGGTCCGCAACATCGCCGAAGTGTCGACAGCTATTGCGTCGGGCGACTTGTCGAAAAAGATCACGGTCGACGTGCGTGGCGAAATCGCCGAACTGAAAGACACCATCAACACCATGGTCGACCAGCTCAACGCCTTCGCCGGCGAAGTGACGCGCGTCGCGCGCGAAGTCGGCACCGAAGGCAAGCTCGGCGGTCAGGCCACGGTGCGCGGTGTCGCCGGTACCTGGAAAGATTTGACCGACTCGGTCAATTCGATGGCCTCGAACCTGACCGGCCAGGTCCGCAACATCGCCGAAGTCGCCACCGCCGTGGCGCGCGGCGACTTGAGCCGCAAGATCACGGTCGACGTGCGCGGCGAAATCCTGGAGCTGAAAGACACGCTCAACACGATGGTCGATCAGCTCAACGCCTTTGCCGCCGAAGTGACGCGCGTCGCGCGCGAAGTCGGCACCGAAGGCAAGCTCGGCGGTCAGGCCAATGTGCCGGGTGTCGGTGGTACCTGGAAGGACTTGACCGACTCGGTCAACTCGATGGCCTCGAATCTGACCGGCCAAGTCCGCAACATCGCCGAAGTGGCGACCGCCATCGCCGGAGGCGACTTGTCCCGCAAGATCACGGTCGACGTGCGCGGCGAAATCCTTCAGCTCAAAGAAACGCTGAATACGATGGTCGACCAGCTCAACCGCTTCGCTGGTGAAGTGACACGCGTCGCGCGCGAGGTCGGCACCGAAGGCCGCCTTGGCGGTCAAGCCAACGTGCCTGGCGTCGCCGGCACCTGGAAAGATCTCACCGACAGCGTCAACTCGATGGCCGGTAACCTCACGGCGCAAGTGCGTAACATCGCTGAAGTGACCACCGCCGTGGCCCGCGGCGATCTCAGCCGCAAGATCACAGTGGACGTGAAGGGCGAAATCCTCGAGCTGAAAAATACCATCAATACGATGGCCGATCAGCTCAATGCCTTCGCCTCGGAAGTCACCCGCGTCGCGCGCGAAGTCGGCACCGAAGGCAAGCTCGGCGGTCAGGCGCAAGTGCCCGGTGTCGCCGGCACTTGGAAGGACCTCACCGACAACGTCAACTTCATGGCGTCGAACCTGACCGCGCAGGTCCGCAATATCGCCGAGGTCGCGACCGCCATCGCCGGCGGCGACTTGTCGAAAAAGATTACGGTCGACGTACGCGGCGAGATGCTGCTCCTGAAAGACACGCTCAACACCATGGTCGAGCAGTTGCGTTCTTTCGCCGCCGAAGTGACGCGCGTCGCGCGCGAAGTCGGCGCCGACGGTCGCCTCGGCGGTCAAGCCGTGGTGCCGGGCGTCGCCGGCACCTGGAAAGACCTCACCGACAACGTCAATCTGCTCGCGGCGAACTTGACCACCCAAGTCCGCAACATCGCCGAAGTGACCACCGCCGTGGCGCGCGGCGACTTGAGCCGCAAGATCACGGTGGACGTGAAGGGCGAAATTCTCGAACTGAAAAACACCATCAATACGATGGTGGACCAGCTCAACGGCTTCGCTTCGGAAGTGACGCGCGTCGCCCGCGAAGTCGGTACCGAAGGCCTCCTCGGCGGTCAGGCGCAAGTGCCGGGCGTCGCCGGTACCTGGAAAGATCTCACTGACACCGTGAACGTCATGGCCGCCAACCTCACCGAACAGGTGCGCGGCATCGTGAAAGTGGTGACCGCGGTCGCCAACGGCGACCTCAAGCAGAACCTCGCGGTGAAATCAAAAGGCGAGGTGGCGGCGCTCGCCGAAACCATCAACAATATGACCGATACGCTCGCGACCTTCGCCGATCAGGTGACCTCGGTAGCGCGCGAGGTCGGCGTCGAGGGTCGTCTTGGCGGTCAGGCCAACGTGCCCGGCGCGGCCGGTACCTGGAAAGACCTCACCGGTAACGTCAACCTTCTGGCCGCGAACCTGACCACACAAGTGCGCGCCATCGCCGAGGTCGCGACCGCTGTGACCAAGGGCGACCTGACGCGGTCGATTCAAGTCGATGCGCGCGGCGAAGTCGCCGAGCTCAAAGATAACATCAATACAATGATCGATAATCTGCGGCTCACCACCGACCGCAACACCGAACAGGACTGGCTGAAGACCAACCTCGCCAAATTCACCAACATGCTGCAAGGACAGCGCGATCTTTCCACCGTTGGCCGCTTGTTGCTCTCCGAACTGACGCCGCTGGTGAACGCGCATCAGGGCGTCATCTATCAGGTGGAGGCCGAGGAAAAGAGCGGGCTCAATCTGTTGTCAGCCTATGCCGACGACGGCGCTAACGGCCATCCGCGAACGCTGGGACTCGGCCAAGGCCTGATTGGTCAATGTGCGGTCGACAAGCGGCGCATGCTGATCACCGATATGCCGGAAACCACTGCGCCGATCTCCTCGGCTCTGTTCAAGGCGCAGCCGCGCAACAATATCGTGCTGCCGGTGCTGTTCGAAAACCAAGTTAAAGCGGTGATCGAACTTGCCTCGCTTCACGAATTCACCACGCTGCAGACAATGTTCCTCGAGCAACTCACCACCTCGATCGGCATCGTACTCAATTCGATCGAGGCGACGATGCAGACCGAGGGCCTGCTCAAGCAGTCGCAACAACTCGCCGGCGAATTGCAGGCGCAGCAGAGGGAATTGCAGCAGACCAACGAACAGCTCGAACAGAAGGCGCAGCAACTCGCCGAACGTAACGTCGAAGTTGAACGCAAGAACCAGGAAATCGAGCAGGCCCGCCGCGCGCTGGAAGAAAAAGCGACCGAACTGGCGCTCACGTCCAAGTATAAGTCGGAATTCCTAGCCAACATGTCGCACGAGTTGCGCACGCCACTCAACTCGATCCTCATTCTTGGCCAGCAATTGACCGATAATCCGGAAGGCAACCTCAGCGGCAAGCAGGTCGAGTTCGCGCGCACCATTCACGGCGCCGGCACCGATCTCCTCAACCTCATCAGCGACATTCTCGATCTTTCGAAGATCGAGTCCGGCACCGTCACGGTGGACGCAGAGGAGGTATTCTTCTCCAATCTGCTCGACATGGTGGCGCGGCCATTCCGCCACGAAGCCGATACGCGGCAACTGGCGTTCGACGTCAATATCGATCCGAATCTCGGCCGCACCATCACCACAGACACCAAGCGGCTGCAGCAGGTGCTCAAGAACCTCCTGTCCAACGCGTTCAAATTCACCGCGCAAGGCGGCGTCCGCCTCAATGTCGAATTGGCGCCCGGCGGCTGGAGCGCCGAGCATCCGGTGCTCAGTCAAGCACCTGCTGTCGTGTCCTTCGAAGTCAGCGACACCGGCATCGGCATCCCGCCGGAGAAACAAAAGATCATCTTCGAAGCGTTCCAGCAGGCCGACGCCTCGACCAGCCGCAAATATGGCGGCACCGGTCTTGGCCTCGCTATCAGTCGCGAATTGGCCAGCCTTCTCGGCGGCGAAATCCATCTGCGCAGCGCGATCGATACCGGCTCGACCTTCACGCTTTACCTGCCGGTCAAATATGTCGGTCCGACTGCGACAGTGCATGCTGCCAATACGGCGGCGGGTGGTTCTCTGAAAGCCCAGCTTGCCGGCCTGCACATCACGCCGGAGCGGGTGATCGAACCGATCCCGGACGACCGAATGGACATCCAAGCCGGCGACACGATTCTGCTGATCGTCGAGGACGACCCGCATTATGCGCGTATCCTGGTCGACCTCGCCCGCGACAAAGGCTTCAAAGCGCTGTTGGCGATGCGTGGCGATGACGCGCTCAACCTTGCCAAGCAGTATCAGCCGACGGCGGTCTCGCTCGATGTGTTCCTGCCTGACATGCTCGGCTGGAACGTGCTCAGCCAGCTCAAGCAGAATCCACTGACGCGACATATCCCAGTGCAGATCGTCTCGCTCGACGAAGACCGTCAGCACGGCCTCGCCCGCGGCGCCTTTGCTTTCGTCAATAAGCCGACCTCGCGCGAAGGAATCGACGAAGCGCTATCGCGTATCAAGGAGTTCGCCGAACCGCGCCGCAAACGCCTGTTAGTGGTTGAGGATAACGCCGCCGAGCAGATGAGCATCCGCGAATTGCTCGGCCATGACGATATCGAGATTGTCAATGCTGGCACGGGCAAAGAAGCTCTCAACACATTGAACGAGCAGGCTTGCGATTGCGTCGTGCTCGATCTGCGGCTCCCGGACATGTCCGGCTTCGAGGTGCTGGAACGCATGCGCGCCAACACTGCGCTTGCTGAAGTCCCGGTCGTCGTCTTCACCGGCCGCGAATTGTCGGCGGAAGAAGATGCGCAGCTTCACACCATGGCGCGCAGCATTGTGGTCAAGGGCGTCGAGTCGCCGGAGCGGCTGCTTAACGAAACCGCGCTGTTCCTGCATCGCGTCATCACCGATCTGCCGGTCGAAAAGCAGCATATGCTGGAGAAGCTCAATTCCTCCGACGAGGATTTGGTCGGACGCACTGTGCTTCTGGTCGACGACGATCCGCGCAACATCTTCGCGCTTTCGAGCGCGCTGGAACGCCGTGGCATGAATGTGCTCACCGCGACGACGGGCGCCGAGGCCATCACGCTGATCGAGGAGACGCCGTCGCTTGCCATCGTGCTGATGGACATCATGATGCCGGAAATGGACGGCTATCAGACGATCGAGAAAATTCGGCAGGACAAGGCTTTTCGGCGGCTGCCGATCATCGCATTGACCGCGAAAGCCATGAAAGGCGACCGCGAGAAATGCCTGCAAGCCGGCGCGTCGGACTATCTCGCCAAGCCGGTCAATACCGAGCAGCTGCTGGCCGCGCTGCGCATGTGGCTGCATCGGTAGAGCACAGAAATCCATGACCGCAACCGCAACTGCCGTCGCACACGAAAAGGTCAATGTCCTGCTGGTCGACGATCAGCCGGACAAGCTTCTCGCTTATGAAGTGATCCTCGGCCAGCTTAACGAGAATCTCGTCAAGGCAGCGTCCGCACGCGAGGCGCTCCAGTTCCTGCTTAAGAACGAAGTCGCTGTTGTTCTGATCGACGTCTGCATGCCGGAACTCGACGGCTTTCAACTTGCGGCGATGATCCGCGAACATCCACGGTTCCGTGAAACCGCGATCATCTTCATTTCGGCCATTCATCTTACCGACGTGGACCGCCTGCGCGGCTACGAAATGGGCGGCGTCGATTACGTGCCGGTGCCGGTGGTGCCGGAAGTGTTGCGCGCCAAGGTCCGCGTCTTTGCCGAATTGTTCCGCAAGACCCGCGAGCTCGAACGGCTCAATAGCAGGCTTGAGCGCCATGTCGCCGAGCGCACCGCCGAGCTTGAAGCGGCGAACGCCCGGCTCACACAGGCCGAAGATGGACGGAGCCTCGCGCTTGCCGCTGGACAAATGGGATCGTGGGACTGGGACCTTGCCACCAATGAATGGCGCTGGGACGAGGGGCAATATCGGATCTTCGGCATCGACCCGGATCGGTTCGCCATTAGCGCGGAAAATATCCGGGCGCTGATCCATCCCGATGATCTCGTGCCGCTGCAGCAAGCCGCGCGCGGCATGGCGGACGGCGCCCGCACTCAGCAGAGCGAATTCCGCGTGCTGCGTCCTACAGGCGAAGTGCGCTGGTGCGTCGGCACCGCGGCCGCGAGCGTCGATGCGTCTGGCAAAATGACGCGCCTCAGTGGCGTTACGCTCGACATCACCGACCGCAAAGAGGCCGAGGAGCGTCAGGTGCTCTTGTCGCGCGAGGTCGATCACCGCGCCCGCAATGCGCTTGCCGTCATCCAGTCCATCATCAGACTGACGCGCGCCAAGACGGTCGATGATTACGTGGCGGCGATCGAAGGCCGCATCAAAGCTTTGGCGCGCGCCCATACGCTTCTCTCGGATTCGCGCTGGAATGGCGCTGACCTCGCCACGCTGGTTGCCGATGAAATGGCGCCCTATCGCGGCGGCGATAAGGTCGCTTACCGTGGCCCCGACATTTCACTGCAGCCGGCGACCGCGCAGGGTTTGGCGCTCGCGCTGCATGAACTCGCCACCAATGCCGCCAAGCACGGTGCGCTGTCGTCGCCGAGCGGCCGTATCTCGCTCGAATGGGAACTCACGCCCGGCGATCTCTGCCTTCACTGGGTCGAGAACGGCGGCCCGAACATCGCGCATCCCTCGACACGCAATTTCGGCTTGAAGGTCATCGTCGCCAGCATCGAACAGCAGCTTGGCGGCAAAATCGCTTTCGATTGGAATCGGCAGGGGCTGCGCTGTTCGTTCTCGATACCGCGCAGCGAACTGACCAAATCCCGTGTTTATGACGCCGTTCGCCCAGCCAACAAAGCCGACGGCGCTCTGGTCAGCATGAAGTCGCAAGACAAGCCGCGCGTTCTTCTGGTCGAGGACGAAGCGCTGGTGGCTATGATGATCCAGGAGACGCTGGCCGAATTCGGCTTCCATGTCATCGGCCCGGTCTCGACGGCCTCCGGTGCGCTGGCCGCGGCGCGTGACGGTCATATCGACGCTGCCGTGCTCGATATCAATCTCGGCGATGGTCTCGTTTATACCGTTGCGGAAATCCTGGAGCGGCGCGGTGTGCCATTCGTCTTTGTAACCGGATACGACGCCGACAGCATCGACGAACGGTTCAGCGGCGTGCCGATCTTGCAGAAGCCGATCGAGCGCGACATGCTGCAGAAAATCTTCGTTCCCGGCAAAGATCGCGCCGTCGCTGCCGGTTGAATTTTAAGAGTCCAACACACCGCGGACTTTGGCGGCGAGCTGGTCGAGCGTGAACGGCTTGGCGATGAAATTGACGCCGTGGTCGAGCACGCCGCCATGCACCACCGCGTTGGCGGTGTAGCCGGTGGTGAAAATCACTTTGAGGTTCGGCCGCCGGCGGACCGCCTCGTCAGCAAGCTTTTTGCCGTTGATGTCGGGCATCACCACGTCGGTGAAAAGAAGCTTGATGTCGGAGATGCGGTCGAGGGTGGCCAGCGCGTCGGCGGCATTGTCGCTTTCGAACACCGTATAGCCGAGCTCATGCAGTGCGTCGGCGGCGAGGCGGCGCATCAGCGTGTCGTCCTCGACCACAAGCACGATCTCGCTGCGGTCGCCGGTGCGCATGGGCTCCGCCTCACGGCGTTCGACGTCGCGTGCGTCGCCCATCAGCCGCGGCAGATAGATCTTCAGCGTCGTGCCGGAACCCGGCTCGCTGTAGATTTTGGTATGGCCCCGCGATTGTTTGACGAAGCCATAGACTTGGCTCAACCCCAATCCGGTGCCCTTGCCGGCCGGCTTGGTGGTGAAGAACGGATCGAACACTCGCGCTGCAATATCCTGCGCCATGCCGACGCCGGTATCGGTGACGCCGATCATGACGAATTGGCCGGGCTGGATTTCGGGATTCTGCTTGCAATAGGCTTCGTCGAGATAAGTGTTGGCGGTCTCGATGGTGAGCTTGCCGCCCTCCGGCATGGCGTCACGCGCATTGATGGCGATGTTGAGGATGGCGTTTTCAAGCTGCTGCGCGTCGGCATGGGTGGTCCATAATCCGCCGGTGGTCACGGTCTCGATATGGATTTGTTCGCCGAGCGTCGACTGCAGAAGGTCCGACATGCTCAAAATCATCTTGTTGGCGTCGAGCGGTTGCGGCGCCAGCGGTTGTTGCCGTGCGAAGGCGAGAAGCCGCTGCGTCAATGTTGCCGCGCGCTCGGTCGCGACCAAAGCCGCGGTCAAAAAACGCTCGATGGCGAAATCGCCTTTCTTGATGCGCCGATTGACGAGGTCGAGCGCGCCCATGATGACGCCGAGCATATTGTTGAAGTCGTGGGCGATGCCACCGGTGAGTTGGCCGAGCGCTTCCATCTTTTGCGCTTGCCGCAATTGAAGCTCGGCGGCCGCGCGCAGGCTCGCTTGCTCGCGCAATTGCTGATTCGTCGTCACGAGCTGATCGTTGATAGTCACTAGGGTGGCGAAGTGTTCTTTGGTGAAACGCGCGATCAGGAAACCGACGCCGCAGATCAGCAGGAACGCGATGGCGACGCCGGCTTGTAAGAGCATCGACGAGCTTTCCGCCGCCGATTGCCGGCCGACGAGGAGCTTGTCCTCGGTTACCTGCATCGCGGCGACGGCGCGCCGGATCTGCTGCATCAGGTCGTAGCCGTTGTCGCTGTTGACGATGGCAAGCGCATCGTCTTTCCGTCCAGCACCGTAAGCGTCGACGGTCGATCGCATTTCGTCGAGCTTGGAGCTAATTAGGACGCGAAGCCGGTTGAGATTTTGCACTTGCTCGGGATTGTCAGCGACCTGGTCGGCCGTCTTATCAAGCATCGGCGGCAACCGCTCGATCGCCATCCGGTAGGGCGTGAGGTAAATGTCCTGGCCGGTGAGGAGATAGCCGCGCTGTCCGGTTTCGGCGCTTTGCACCAGGCTCAGCACGCGCGTGAGTTGATCGCGCACGCCGAGCGAATGCACCACCCAGTGGTCGTCATCGTTGTTGCGCGCACCGAGCCAAAACGCCGCCGCCACGATCAACGCGGCGAGTATGGTCGTAACGACAAGGCTCCGGTTCAACAGAGCCAGCGGCTTCAGATTCGGCACGGGTCTTCGCTCAGGTGAATGGCCTCACCCACCCTCGGCGTGAGGTCTAAGAAGCTTTCAGCGGTCCCACGCTTAGGCACCGTGGCGGCGACATTAGACATTAACGCGCGCTTCGCGGAACTACCTACGTCAAAAGACGCAAATTCCATGTGAAATCCATAGTGGAACTTGCTTGGGGAATCTCTGGAACTTCTTGTCGGAACTTTTGTCGTAGCCCAGGAGTTCCAGTTCCATCAAGTACCCATCCAACCAAGTCCGGATTAATGGAGGGTAGCAGGTCGTTCGGCCACGCTGCCTGATTGCAAGTCTAGTTTCCGGTTTCTCAAACTTTCACATGGGAATTGCGACATGCAGATGAGCTGCCATCAATGCGCATTGCGCGGACGCGGACTGTTCAAGCCGGTCACTGCGGAAGAGCTCGCAGTCATCAACGATATGAAGAAGGAGCACATCAAACTGCCGGCGGGTAGCGAGATCATGCGCGCCAGTGAGGATAGCCCTGAACTATTTACGCTCTATTCCGGTTGGGCCTTCCGTTACAAAACGCTGCCTGACGGACGTCGCCAGATTCTGAACTTCCTCTTGCCGGGTGATCTTCTCGGCCTGCAGGCGGCGATGTTTGACGCCGCGCAACATACCATCGAGGCGCTCACCGATGTGCAGCTCTGCAAATTGCCGCGGCGCAAAGTCTGGGCGCTGTTCGGTCAGATGCCGGGCCTTGCTTTCGACGTAGCCTGGCTTGGTGCGCGCGAGGAAAGTATTGTCGACGAGAATCTGATGAGTGTCGGCCGCCGCACCGCGGCGGAGCGAGTAGCAGCCCTGATCGTCACGCTTTACAAGCGGGCGAGGGCGCTCGACCTCGTCATAGATGACACGTTCGAATTTCCGTTGACCCAACAACACGTCGCCGACGCACTTGGCCTGTCGCTTGTCCATACCAATAAGACGCTCGCGCGTCTGCGGCGGATGGGCATGTACAAGCGCAACAACGGCACGATCACGATCACCAATCCGCGCGTGTTGGAACGTGTGGCCCAGCATTTTGACGATGAGGTGCCGCAGCGTCCCCTTATTTGAAAGCCCCCGCTGCTCTAGGCGCTTCTATGAATGGAACTTTATATCCGAGCGTAAGTTTTCACTGATGAACGATGCGAAACTTGCCTATGTGGGCGGCGTTCGCAGCGGAGGCAACAAATTAGCTCATAGGAAAATGAAAAATGTCCATTGGCACAATCATCCTGATTATTTTGGTTCTTATCCTTCTCGGCGGATTGGGCGGCATCGGCGGCGGCCCGTTCTACGGCACCGGTTATTACGGCGGCGGTGGCTTGGGCCTCGTCATTGTCATTATCTTGGTCTTGATATTGCTGGGTCGGATTTGATTGCAGCGTGATCGCTTCCTGAAGGGAAAGTGATACTATCTAAAGGTCCTCTGGCTCGAGTCGGAGGACCTTTTTGCCAAAGCCTGCGGGCAAAAGCCCGCTTGTAAAGCGCCTGCTTGTAAAAAAAGGAACTATTGCTGCACTGCGGCGTATTTCAGTGCACGGATTCATCCATCGGGGCAAACGCCATGAAGCTCTTCAAGTGCCAGCATTGCGAGCAATTGCTTTATTTCGACAACACGGCCTGCGAGCGGTGCGGTCATCGTCTCGGTTTCATTCCAGAGATCATGACGCTGTCGGCGGTTGAGCCGGAAGGCCAGAAGGTCGATGTCTGGCGCGCGCTGGCGCTTGAGAAGAAGACCTATAAGTTTTGCGCCAACGCCACCTTCGGCGTCTGCAATTGGATGATCGAGGCGGACGATCCGGATCATTACTGCACCGCCTGTTGGCACAACCGCACGGTCCCGGACACGACAATCCCTGAAAATGTTGTGGCCTGGCGCAAGATCGAATTGGCCAAGCATCTTCTGTTCTACTCGCTGATGAAATTGAAGCTGCCCCTGAACCTGAAATGCGATGACGGCAACCCGCGCCTCGCCTTCGACTTCCTGGCGAGTTCGCCGCAACAGGAAGGACCGCGTGTGATGACCGGCCACGACAACGGCCTAGTCACGCTCGCGCTCGAGGAAGCAGATGACGTCGAGCGTGAGAAGCGGCGCACCTCGATGCATGAACCGTATCGCACTCTGGTCGGTCATTTCCGCCATGAGGTTGGCCATTATTTCTGGGACGTGCTGGTGCGCGACGGCGGTCAACTCGAAAACTTCCGCAAGATGTTCGGTGATGAGTCTGTCGATTACGGTGAGGCGCTGCAGAAACATTATGCCAATGGCGCGCCTCCGGATTGGCAGCAGCATTTCATCAGCGCGTATGCGTCATCGCATCCGTGGGAGGATTTCGCCGAGACCTGGGCGCATTACCTGCACATCGTCGATACGCTGGAAATGGCGCGCGCCTTCGGCATGTATGTACATCCGCGGCTGGCGCGGCCCGGCGAACTGGACGCGCAAGTCGATTTCGATCCCTATACCGTGCGTGATCCGAAGGCGCTGATCGACACTTGGCTTCCCTTGAGCAGCGCGCTCAATAGCCTGAATCGGACGATGGGTTTGCTCGATCTTTATCCCTTCGTGCTGTCGCCGGAGGTGATCGAGAAGCTCAGTGCGATCCATGACCTCGTTCACGGTAACAAGCTGCCCGACAAAGTGCTGGTGCCAGCGGCCGCGCCTGCGCCCTCAGTCAATGCGCCGCAAAATACATCGACGCAAAACCAGCCTGCTCCGGCACCTGCGCCCCCACCGGTTCCGGCGCCAGTGCAGCACGCGCTCGCTCCGGCGTAGAGCTACGCCGTTCCGGATTGCGACGGATTGATACCGGCGAGATGCCGGGCGCGCGCTTTCTTCTCGTCGAGCTTCATGCCGCGTGCGATCTGGATACGCTGCGCCTGCGGCGATCCGGCGCCATGCAGGCTTTCAGTCAGATAGCCGACGGCGTTCCGTCCGATGGTCATGTTCTCGATCAAGCGCAGCACCCGCATGCGGTCGACGACATCGATGCCGTCGCGGCCTTGCAGAAATTTTCGGATCAGCGGGCCGATTTCGTTGTTCTGAAGATCCTTCTCCGACGGCATGGTGACGACCAGGCCGCCGGCGATGTCCTGCGCCAGCCGCGCGATCTCGTAAGGAAAGCGCGTGACATTATGCTTGGCGACATTCGACAGCATCTCGTCATTGATATAGGCGCCGGACGGTACGGGTTTGGCCTGATGCGCCGCCGCCATGCAGCTTGAATAAATCGTCTCGTTGAGATGCGTCATCTCGACGAGCTTGTCCTTGATATGCGAGGCGCCCTCGACGCCATTGTGTTCGGCGGCAGTGGCGGCAGCACCGATCAGCACATCGCCGAGTCCGGTTTTGCAGACATAAGAACTGCGGTGATAGGTGGTGAAGCGCTCGACCAGCGAGGTCGCATAGGCCCATTCGCCATCCATGAAAACGTGCTCATGCGGCACGAAAACATTGTCGAAAACAATGAGCGATTCCTGTCCGGCGAATTGCGCGTTGCCTGCATCCAACGCGCCGCCATCGACAATGCGGGTATCGTTGGTCTGGCGGCCGACGATGTAAGTCAGCCCCGGCGCATCGACCCGCACCGCGCCGACCACCGACCAGTCGCGGTCGGCTTCTGTCATGCGCATGGTCGGCATGAAGATCAGCCAGTGCGAATTGACTGCGCCGGTCTGGTGCATCTTTGCGCCGGAGACGTAGATGCCCTTGTCGTCGCGTTTGACGACATGCAGGAAGAGATCGGTGTCGCTTTGCTGATGCGGCGGCTTTGAACGGTCGCCCTTCGGATCGGTCATGGCGCCGCCGATGACGATATTGGCAGTCTGCGCGCGCTTGAGGAAGCTAAGGAAGCGCTGGTGATAATCGGTGCCGTTCTTGGCATCGATGTCGAAGGTCACTGAGTGACATGTTCCAATGGCGTCGAGCCCGACACAGCGCTGAAAGCAGGTGCCGGTGCGGCGGCCGAGTTCGCGCTGCATTTCATGCTTGGCGACAAGCTCTGCCGGTTTCACTGGAACATGAAGGAAGCGGTTGATCGACCGGTCGCTGATGCCGGAATGCACCGTTGCCACGGCGGGATGTTCGGTCGCGAGCCGGAAGGTTTCCGCCATCGCGTTGATCGAGGGATGGATCACCGGATTATCGACTGGCTCAGGAACACGCTCGCCCATGAAATAGACGCTCATGGTGCGGCCGCGCAATGAGGCGATGTAATCGTCCGCGGTCCGGATCGGCGTGGTGAAGTCGGCCCAGAGCGCTTCGATATCCTGCATCACCGCCTCCTGGAGGCCAATTCAGGCCTGCAAATTCTCGCGCAACTTATAACGTATGATTTTGCCCGATCCGGTGCGAGGGATCTCGGCGATCGTACGCACGATATGCGGCACTTTGTATGCCGACAGATGCACCCGGCAATGCGCCAATACAGCCTCGCTCTCGAGCGTATGGCCGGGACGGGGCACGATAAACAAAGCCGGCACCTCGCCGAGATGCTCATGCGGCACACCGACCACGGCGCAATCGAGCACGGCGGCAAAGGTGTTGACGACTTCCTCGATCTCCGCGGGCGCAATATTCTGGCCGCCGCGGATGATCAGCTCCTTGAGTCGGCCGGTGATGGTGAGAAAGCCGTTCTCGTCACTCTTGGCCAGGTCGCCGGTATAGTACCAGCCATTGCGCAGCGCGTTCTTCGTTTCTTCCGGCTTGTTGTGATAGCCGGGCATGACGTGTGGGCCATGAACGATCAACTCGCCTTCTTTTCCAGTGGCGACATCATTGCCGTGCAGATCGACAATCCGCACCGCGCTGCCGGGCACTGGAACGCCGCATGAGCCCATGACACGGCTTCCGGTCGGCCAGTTCATGGTGACCATTGTCGAAGTCTCGGTGATGCCATAGCCGTCAAGAAGCGGCACTTTCAGATGGCTCTCGAATTCTCGGTTCAGCGTCGCCGGCATGATGGCGCCGGCAGACGCACAAAGCCGCAGATTGGGAAACGTCACATCCTTTTCGCTGCGCGTCGCCTGCAGCAGATAATGAAACATTGTCGGCACGCCGGGGAAATACGTGAATTCGCCGGTTTTGAGGAGGCGTACCGCTTCGCTCGTCGAGAACCGCTCCATGATGTATTCAGTGGCGCCCGTCGCCAGAATGCTCAGCACGGAGAGATTAAGCGCGTAAGAGTGAAATAGCGGCAAAGGTGACAGCACGGTGTCGCGTTCCGACAATCCCGTGATTGGCGCCCAGCACGCGGCGGCTACCCACAGCATGCCATGCACAGTGAGCCGCACGCCCTTGGCGCGGCCGGTGGTGCCCGAGGTGTAGAGAATGAAGGCTGTCTCGTGCAGCAAAGCTGGATCGCGCGGCGGCGAGGCGGGTGTCTCCGCCAGCAGCCTTGCATAACTTAACGTCACCGCGCCGCAGATGCCGCGATTGGTCACGATCAATGTCTTGAGTTTTGGCGATCGCGCCTGAAGAAGCGCGATCAGATCGCCGCGTTCCGCTGTGGTGATAACGGCAGTGCATTCCGCGTCGGCGATCCGATAGGCGATTTCGGATTCCGTCGCGTCATAGCTGATGGGCACGCCGATCGCGCCGGCGCGGGTGATCGCGAGACAGCTTTCGACCCATGGCACCGAATTCGGCAGCATGATCGCGACCGTGTCGTTTGGGAGAACGCCGTTTTCGGCAAGATGACCCGCAAGCCGGGCAGTGCGGCTTTCAAGCTCGCCATAGGTGACGGACGTTGTCGCGTCGCGAAACGCGCATTTGCCGCCGCGTACCGCGGCATGACGGCGGAGAAGCTCTGGAATAGGTGCGATCAGATCGGTGTGCAGCATGGATGCCTCCGTCACACCATGCTGAAGCCGCCGCTGATACTTAAGACTTGTCCGGTGATCCAGCCGCTATGCGGCGAGGAGAGAAGCGTCACCATCGGCGCGATATCGCCGGGAAGGCCAAGGCGGCGCACCGGATAAAGCTTGATCAGTTTCTCGCGATTGGCATCGACCCAATCTTTATCATGCGCGGTTTCGACCAGGCCGAGCGACACCGTATTCGCCGTCGTTCCGGAGCGGCCGAATTCGCGTGCCAGCGACTTCATCAGCGCGACAACACCGGCGCGCGCCGCCGCGACGATCGACAGGCCGGATTCACCGACGCGCGAGGAGTCACCGATCATACTGACGATGCGGCCGTTTTTGGCCGCTTCAAGATGCGGTGCCGCGGCATGACAGCAATGGATGGCGCCATAGAGTGACGCGTCGATCTGGCGATGCCAGTCGTCCGGCGTGGTTTCGACAAAGCGCTGCCGTTTGGCGAGCCCTGCATTGTTTATCAAAATGTTGAGGCCGCCGAGGTCCTTGACCACGGCATCGGTCATCGCCTTCACGGCGGCGAAATCGGCGACATCGGCCTGATAGGCTTTGGCGTTGCCACCCTTGGCCTTGATTTCGCTCGCAAGCGCCTCTGTCTTGTCCGCCGAGCTGCGATAATTGAGCGCGACGGTTGCTCCCTCGGCTGCAAGCGTCAGCGCGATCTCACGGCCGACGCCGCTTGCTGCGCCAGTGATCAGCGCGGTCTTGCCTTTCAAGCCCAAATCCATGGTCGCTTCCCTTTGCTTTGAAATTCTTCTGTTTATTGCAGCCTATCCGGTTTTCGCCCGTGCCGCCTCGATCAGACAGAACAGGCGCTCTGGTGTAGCCGGCAGTTCGTTGATCTCGATGCCGAGCGGCGACAGTGCGTCGGCAAGGGCGTTGGCGATCGCCGCTGGCGCGCCGATTGTGCCGCCTTCGCCCATGCCACGGAAGCCGCCAAGCGTGGTCGGCGAGACGCTTTCCAGATGCGCGACCAGCATCGGCGGAATTTCCATCGACGACGGCACCAGATAATCAACGAGGCTTGCGGTCATGATCTGACCTTGTGCGTCATACATGACTTCCTCGAACAGAGCGGCGCCCACCCCTTGCGCGACGCCACCATGGACTTGGCCGTCGACGATCAGCGGATTGACCAGTTTGCCGCAATCTTCTGCCACCGCGAAGGCGTCAATACGGACCTGGAATGTCTGCATGTCGATCTCGACTGCGGCGATGTGCGTGGCGGCGGTCGTTGTGCCGAATATCGGATCATAGGTCATGGTCGCGGCGAGGGCGTCTTGCGCGTCCGGCGGCAATGCGTCTGGCGTGTTCACGGCGTTGGCGACGTCTGCAAAGGTGATGAAACGGTCGGTGCCGGCGACGGTGATGCGGCCATCTTCCGCGATGAGGTCGGTAGTCGCGGCCTCGAGCAGATATGACGCTGCGTTCAAGACTTTGTCGCGCACGGCTTGCGACGCCAAGGTCGCCGCGCCGCCGGCGAGCACCATACTGCGGCTCGCATAAGTGCCAGTGCCGCCATTCGCCACCGCGGTGTCGCCATGGATGACGCGCACATCATCGACACGCACGCCAAGATGTTCGGCGATCACTTGCGCAAGTGTCGTCTCAAGCCCTTGGCCGTGCGAGGCGACGCCAAACGCCGCCGTCACGCGCCCGTCGACTTCGACACGAATGTCTGCCGTTTCGGTGCCTGTGTTGATCGGCATGCCCGGCGCCACAGGAATGCGCGAGCCGATGCCGGTGAGTTCGGCATAAGACGCGATACCGATGCCGAGCCAGCGGCCTTCCTTGCGCGCGGCGGCTTGCTTCGCACGCAAGGCGTCGTATCCAACCGTTTCGCAAGCGATGTTCAGGCATTCCTGAAATCCAGATTGATCCCAGACGATGCCGGATGCGGCTTTGTAAGGAAATTCCGCGCCGACAACGAGATTGCGCAAACGGATTTCTTTGGCGTCGAGATTGAGCTTCATCGCCGCCATGTCGACGAGCCGCTCCATGGCAAACGTCGAAATTGGCCGGCCGACGCCGCGATAGGGACCGGTCGGCGCTTTCGATGTCACGACGCCGCGCACGCGGCCGCGATAATGCTCGATGCGATAGGGGCCGGGCAGGAAACTTACCACCTGCACCGGCTCAAGCGCGGCGGTCCAGGGATAGATAGAATAGGCGCCGATATCGCCAATGACATCGGCAACGAGCGCCACGATCCGGCCGTCGCTGTCGAGGCCAAGCTCGGCATCGACGATCTCGTCGAAACCCTGGCTGCTGGCGATCAAATCTTCCATCCGATCGCAAGTCCATTTCACCGGTCGCTGCAGCCGCCGCGCCGCCGCCGCGACAAAAATCTCTTCCGGATAGAGAGAACCTTTGCCGCCAAAGCCGCCGCCGACATCCGGCGCGACCACACGAAGACGGTCGGCGGGAATGTCGAGTGCGAGCGCCAGCGCATCGCGCACGATGCCGGGCACTTGCGTCGCTGAATGCAGTATTATCGCGCCAGCCTGGGCATCATATTGCGCGCTGCAGGCCCGCGTCTCCATCGCCACCGTCGTCTTGCGGTGCATGCGGAAGCGGCCGCCGACGCGTACCGCTGCGCTGGCAAGCGCAGCTTCGACATCGCCGCGCTTGAATTCGCGAGCAACGATGACATTGGTGCCGGCTTCATCATGCAGAAGCGGCGCGCCTTCCTGCACAGCCGCTTCAGGATCGATGACGGACGGTAGCGGCTCATAGTCGATGGCGATCAGTTCGATTGCGTCTTCGGCCTGATAACGGTTCTCCGCAATCACGCCGACAACCGGCTCACCGACATAACGCACTTTGCCGTGCGCCAGCGGCAGGATCGGCGTCGCGTAATAATTCTTCATCCGCGAGGTCGCGACCAGCGGTCTGACCTCATCGCTCAAATCTTCCGCTGTCAGCACCGCGATGACGCCCGGAGCCTTGCGCGCCGCATCGCAGTCGATGGAAGAGATACGCGCATGCGATTGATCGCTACGCCGAAAGGCAACATGGAGTGCCCCCTGAGGTGCGATCTCATCGGTGAAGCGCCCGCGCCCGGTGAGAAGGCGCGGATCCTCGACGCGCTTGATGCGGGCGCCGATGATTTTCGGCCGGGCATGGATGTCCGACAGTCCACTCATCAGCCGACATCACTCATAGGTGTCCGCGCCTTTGCGCAACGCCGTCCATTGCGCGTCGTCGTGACTGCACAGCACGGTGGCGTCGTTGGCTTCGATCCGCCGCACCTCATCGAGCGACTTCGCAAGCGCATCGGCATTCCAGGTGTTTTTCGGAATGACGCCGGTATCGAGCGTGGAGCGCAGACTGACGGTGTCGGAAGGAAGAAAGAATTTGCCGTCTCGGTCCAGCGTGGCCATCGCGCCGATCGTACCGGGCGTATGGCCGGGGAGGGGCACGAGCACGATGCGGCCGTCGCCAAAGATGTCGCGTTGGCCGTCGATCATATCGAGCGCACCGGCGCCTTCCCATTCGGCGGCGAGGTAGCCGATTTTGTCGGCTTGCGGCGCCCGCGTGGCCGCGACTTCCTTAGCATGGACGATGAAACTCGCGCGTTTGAAGAACGTGTTGCAGCCGCAGTGATCGGGATGCAGGTGCGAGCAGACGACGACGTCGATATCGTCGCATTGCAGACCGATGCCAGCGAGCGAAGTGACGATATCGTCGCCGCGCGCCATGATCGGGGTCATCAGCCGAGCGAGCCCACCCCAGCGCGTCTCCGCAGTGTCCGGTAGCGATGGGTGGCAGCCGGTGTCGAACAGCACATTGCCTTGGGGATGACGAAAGAGCGCGCCATAGACCGGGAGTTCGATGGTCTCGCTGCGGTCGGCATCGGGCAAGAACACGCTTTTGCGCATGCGCAAACGGCCGCCCGAAAGGAGATACATTTTCATTATTAAGCGCCGCGTTCTTGTTATGGGTGCTTTTATCGATCCTTGGGTCCCTAAACGCGACGTTAAACGGCGTTTGCGTCTCCGCCAATGGGGCTATCTCAAAACAAACGGCCCGCACCGGTTGCGCCGGCACGGGCCGCAAGAGTTTTACCGTAAGAATTTTACGCTAAATCGGCTTTATGCGTTGATGACCGCGACGATTTCGAGCGTATCCGGATCGATGATCAGGATTTCGTCGCCGACCATGACGTAATCGAAGCCGCGATATTCCGGCACGATTTCGACGACGTCGTCCGGAATGACCTCGATATGGACGCTACGCGGGATTTTCACGCCGACCGAAACGTCGAAGTGTTCGCTGGTCGTCACGCGATGGCCGCCGCTGGCGATCATCGCGTGGATTTTCGTCCGCTGATCTGACGAAATCTGCACATGGGCGCCGCGCTCGCCGCCTTTATTGGCGCTCATACCGGTGCTCGACTTGTTCGACTCGCTGACATTCGACTTGGTCGTCGATTCAGTCTGCGCGCCTTTCGGCTGCATCGAATGCTCTTCCTGAGCGCCCTTTTGCTGCATGGAGTGCTCATCTTGCGCGCCCTTCTGCTGCATGCCGCCGTGCTCCTGGCGCTCTTCTTGCGCACCACGTTGCGGCGCCGCTTGCGGCTTCTGCTCCTGGCCCATGCGCTGCTCAGGCTGAGTTGAAGGCTTACCCGACTCTGCGCCTTGCGCCGAATGCGCCGCCGGCGCGCTCGGCTTCATCGCTGCACCACCGCCGCTCGGCGCCGGTGCTGCTTTTTCTTCCATGCCGCCGGCGGGCTTCGCCGCGCCGCCCTTGGTATCCTGTGCGGAAGCTATGGTCGTGAATCCGGCCAAGGCCGCTACCGCAACAGTCGTCAACAAAATCTTCTTCATATCGTCACTCTCCTCTGGGTCGCCCGCCCCGAAACCAGTTTTGCCGAGCACTTCGCATGTCTCGGCGTTGGTTCAGTCGCCGGTTTCGGCCGTGCGCTCTGTCGAGAACTCTAGGCTATGCTTGGCGTTCCTCACGGTGACGGGGATTTGTACGGCGATGAACGGTTGTTTGGTTTTGTGACGCTTGTTTGGTTTCGTGACCAAATAAGTGTCGTTTTCCGATTTGTATGGATGCGAATGATTTCTGAGTTTCTGCCAATCGGAACGACCACAGAGTGCAAACGTTAATCTCCAGGATGTTTTTGCGAAAAAAAAAGAATCAGAAATGGAGACGTCGTAATGGATGGAACTAATGAACAGGATCGCACGGTCGTGCAGGCAACGCAGGCGCGACAAGGCGAGACCGGACATAATGTGCGTTACATGCTCAGCTTCGGACTCGCCGGTATTGTCGTGATTTTCGCCGGACTGTGGATTTATTATTTCGCTTAAAAGCGGAAAGGCTCGGACGCTATGCCGAGCCTTTCGCCGCCAAACCTTGCACCAAGACAAGCCTTGCACCAAGCCTCGAACAGAAGCTTTTAAATCGGCAGTTAAATCCTGCGCATCGTACCGGCGATTGCAGCGATAACGAACAGCAGTAGCGCCACGATGAAAACCACTTGGGCGATATTCACCGCGGCTCCCGCGATGCCGCCGAAACCGAGAACGGCCGCGATCAGCGCGATGATCAAAAGCGTGACGACCAGATTGAGCATGACATGTCCTTTGCGATCGCTCGCGGCGGCATTGCCGCGCGAAATTGTTTCGCGATGAAAAGACGTATGTCGCGCAAAAGTTCCATTTGCGCATTTGTTGCGCTGCGATGAATGAGCAGTTTGCTCGCTGCTTGTGCAGCGTTGTGGAACCGGAACTCACGTGAGCGGTTTATAAGACGAACCGCGGCAATTTGACGGCGAATCCCAAATGCCCCCGGACGGTCATCGCGCCGAAAGGCGAGGATTCCTCAAGGAGCTTCTGTGCCCATGGACGAAACAACCTTTGTCAGCGGGACCGTTGCCCGCGCGCCTGTCGCATCCAGCTTTGTCGGAGCATGGAGCGGCATCTCATGGAGCGCCGTCATCGCCGGCGCCGTCACCGCGGTCGCGGTGTCCATTATTGTTATCTCGCTCGGGACCGGCATCGGCATGGTGCTGGTGTCGCCTTATTCCTATTCGTCGCCGTCCGCCGGGACGATGACAGTTATCGGCGCGCTTTGGCTGGTCTTCGCGCAGGCTTGCGGCTTTGCCACTGGCGGCTATGTCGCCGGCCGGCTGCGGCGGCCGCCGGCGGCTGCTCACGATAACGAAGTGAAATTCCGCGACGGCGCCAACGGCCTCGTGGTGTGGGCGATCGGCGTTATCGTTGCGTCGTTTGTCGTCGCCGGCGCGGTGGAGAAGATCGGGTCGGTTGCGGGAACTGCAGGCAGTGTTGTGGCGGGCGCGGCGGTTGGCGGCGCGGCCGCTGGTCAGCCGCAGGCCATGGCCTATTACACCGATATCCTGCTGCGGCCGAATGCGCAGAGCGGCGGCGCGGCGAATACTGGCGGCGCAGGTAATGCCGGTGCGGGCTCGTCGGAGAATGCCTCGGCGCAAAACAACAACGGCAATGCCAACAACAACACGATGATGAGCCAACGTGCACAAGTCGGGCGTATCCTGGTGATGTCGCTTGGCCCGAACGGCATTGGCAATGATGATCGTGCTTATCTTGCGCAAATCGTCAGCGCCCAGAGTGGCATCAGCCAGGACGACGCTCAGAAGCGGGTCGACGATGTGATCGCCCGGGTCAAACGCGATACGACGCAAGCGGCCGACGCGGCGCGCAAAGCTGCCGCCTATGTCTCGTTCTGGACCTTCATGTCGCTTCTGTTTGGCGCGGTTTGCGCTACACTTGGCGGCGTTTTGGGCGGCGATCTGCGTGACGAATACGCGCTGCGCGGTCTGGTGACGCAGCCGCGTTAGACTTTATCTAACGCACGCCAAACGACGAAAGCGTCGCGCCTCTTGCGCGGCGCTTTTCGTTTGCCGGTGAGCCCCCTTGAGGCTTTCGCAAATCCCTGTTTTGGTGCGTTCCGGAATCGTCCCAGAACAGGTGAGGAAATGGCCAAAAAGAAGAAAGCCGCGGCGGTGAGCCGTGCCGGCGGCAATCGCGCAAAGTCAGGTGGCGTCGCGGCGCTACACCGGGAGATCAAGCAGAAGCTGATCATCGCCGGCAAAGTGCTCGTCGGCGAGGGCCAGGACGATTTCACCCGCGGCCATATCTCGTTTCGCCTGCCGGACAATCCAAACCTGTTCTTCATGAAGGCGCACAGCATCGGTCTCGACGAGATCACGATGGAGAACATTCTCACCATTGATCTCGAAGGCAATGTCGTCGCCGGCAAGGCGCGCCGCCACAGCGAGGTCTATATCCATTCCGAAATCCTGAAAGTGCGGCCCGACATCAATTGCGTGATCCATACGCATCCGACGTATTCGGTGGCGTTGTCGGCGACCGGCCGGACGCTCAAATGCTACAGCCAGCCCGGCGCGCTGTTTTATGAAGCGCTCGGCACCTATACCGACACCATCCAGCTCATCCGCAGTCACGCCATGGGCGCGGGCGTTGCAAAAGCGCTCGGGCAGGGGCGCGGCGTGCTCCTGAAAAACCACGGTCCGGTCGTCGCCGGCGCCACCATCGAGGAGACGGTCATCAGCACCATCATGCTGGAGAACGGCGCGATGGTGCAGCTTCTCGCCGAAGCCGTCGGCGATCCGGCGCCGGAATTCCCGCGCGAGTCGATCGAGCAGCTCAAGCACGAGATCAGCCGGCCGGATCAGTTCGTGGTCAATTTCGATTATCTCGCGCGCCGGGCCAAGCGGCGCGGCTGGTAGCAGCACGACCATGCGGCCGCACCAGCGCGATCGACGTGAAGTCAATCCGGCGCTGGGGCGGCGCAAGCTCAAGCTCGGCACCTTCCAGACTAATCTCGATTCCGGCTGCGTGATGTCGGATCTCGACGGCCGGCTCGAGATCACCTGGCCGAATACGGTGACGCTAG
The DNA here is from genome assembly GCA_036271715.1 of Xanthobacteraceae bacterium. Lineage (GTDB taxonomy): Bacteria > Pseudomonadota > Alphaproteobacteria > Rhizobiales > Xanthobacteraceae > BOG-931. The sequence goes on along the minus strand of DATBAD010000059.1, from coordinate 144,134 downwards.
CGCAGCTTGCCGATGCCATGGCCTTCGAGGCGCTGGTGCCGGTAGCGCGCTGGCGCGGCTTCGGCGGCGCCACCGATCCGCAAGGCCCCGGCTTCGAAACATTCACCTGGGCGGCGGGCATCGCCGGTGCGACGCGAAACTCCGGCGTGATCTCGACCTCGCATGTCGCGCTCAATCATCCGATCATCGCGGCCAAACAATCCACCGCGATCGATCACATTTCCGGCGGCCGTTACACGCTCAATGTCGTCAATGGCTGGAACTATCCCGAAATGGATATGTTCGGCGTGTCGCTTCTCGACCACGACGACCGCTACGCTTGCGCCGAGGAATGGCTGACCATCGTCAAGCGGCTTTGGACCGAGGACGAGCGCTTCGACTTCGACGGCAAGTTCTACCAAATCAAAGGCGGCTATCTACAGCCGAAGCCGATCCAGTCGCCGCATCCGGTGATCATGAATGCCGGCGCGTCGGAACGCGGCCGCCATTTCGCCTGCCAGCATTGCGATCTGGCTTTTACAAATATCCGTAGCCATGACACTGCCACCAACACCGCGCATGTCGCAGCTTACAAGCAGCTCGCGCGCGAGACTTACGGCCGCGAGATCGAAGTCTGGGGCAACGCCACCATCGTGCAGGCCGAGACCGAAAAAGAAGCGCGCGATTTCTATCGTTATTACGTGCACGAGAAAGGAGACTGGGTCGCCGCGCGCAATGTTATCGATACGATGGGCGCCGAGATCAATAAGCGCGACTACCCCGAAGGGCGGCGAAACGCCATGGCGGAGATGATGATCCAAGGCTGGGGCGGCTTCCCGCTGATCGGCACCGAAGAGCAGATCGTCGATGGGCTCGCGACGCTGTCGAAGATCGGGCTCGACGGCGTACTCCTCTCTTGGCCGCGCTATATCGAAGGCATGCGCGAATTCCGCGATGTCACCTATCCGCTGGTCGAGCAGGCGGGACTAAGGGACGAAGTGTAACGCGTCATTGCGGGGAGCAACGCGACGAAGCAATCCAGAGCGGCTTGCTCGGAAGGCTGGATTGCTTCGCTTCGCTCGCAATGACATTTGCATTACCATGCCGCCAGTGGGGACGGGGGAAGTGCGCGATGAGGCGGCGAGAGGTCCTTTCGCTTGTTGCCGGGTTGATGGCGGGGTGGCCGGTTCTTGTCCGGGCGCAGCAGCCGGTAAAGCCTGTCGTCGGTTACTTGAGCGTTCAGGCTGCGAGTGAGAGGCCGGCCTATCTCGCGGCGTTACGCAAAGGCATGGCGGCCCAGGGTTTCATCGACGGCGAGAACGTGACCATCGGGACCCATTCGGCCGACGGGAAACTCGATCGCTTACCGGGGCTTGCCGCCGAACTGGTTCGCCGCCAGGTCGCGGCGATTGTTTGTGCCGGCGGCTCGCCCGCGGCGCTGGCTGCCAAGCAAGCGACCGAGACGATACCGATCGTCTTCATCAGCGGCGGCGATCCGGTGCAACTCGGCCTCGTGTCGAGCCTCAATCAGCCCGGCCAAAACCTCACTGGAGTTTATTTCGTGCTCAGCGAATTGGTGGGCAAAAGACTCGCACTGATGCACGAGCTATTACCGAATGCGAAGCGGATCGCTGCGCTGATCAATCCGGAGAATCCGGCAGAAGCCGAGCCTGCCGTTCGCAACCTATCCGCGGCCGGTCAAGCGATGGGGCTCGACATCAAAGTCTTCAATGCGCGGACCGGTCCGGAAATCGAGGCTGCCTTCGCGGCGATGACGGACTGGCGCGCCGAAGCGTTATTCGTTGGACCGGATCCGGTTTTCTCCACACAGCGGGCGCAACTTATTAGTTTCCCCGCAAGCCATTCACTTGCTGCCTCTTATTTTCTTCGCGACTTTGTCGAGGCCGGCGGACTGATGAGCTACGGTGCCGACAATGTTCAGAACCATGGCGAGATGGGCGTCTATGTCGGGCGCATCTTGAAAGGCGAAAAGCCGGGCGATCTGCCGGTCATACAGCCGACCAAATACGAACTGGTTCTCAATCTCAAAACCGCGAAATCGCTGGGCCTTAACGTCCCGCCAACGCTGATCGCCACCGCCGACGCGATCATCGAATAAAGCGATCCTTCAAGCCAGCTCCGCGGGGGGGGGAACGACACAAATCTTCAAGTTCGCATAACGGCAAGAAAGAAAAAGTCGAGCGATTTGTAATTGCTCGTAGATGGGTCTGGAGACCCCGGGGTGCGTTGAGCACTCCGCTCGTGTGTTGAATGCGGGCGACGCCCTGCCGTAGCAACATCAACAGCAAGGAGCAGGTCATGAGACGGATTGTTTTCGCGCTGGTTGGGATTGGCGCGCTCGCAGGCGCGATTGCCACCACGGCTCCAGTTTCCGGACAATCGGACGGTGAGGTCTCGCCGATCTATGGGATCAAGTATATTCAAGGTTATCGCGACTGGCGCTTGATCTCGGTCAAGCGACTGACCGGCAAGCAACTGACAGGCGGCGGAGGGGAGCTCAAGCAGTTGCGCGCCGAACTGGGCAACGACATTGCGATAAAGGCTTACCGCGATGGGACTTTGCCATTCCCGGACGGCGCCATGATTGCGGCGCTCCACTGGAATGAAGACTCGTCAGACGCGGACGATAACGCGCTCGCTATCGGTTTTCCCGGCGCCAATCTCCACTCCGCATTTGCCGGGTCCGCCGTGAACGTTCAATTCATGGTCAAGGACTCGAAAAAATACGCCGCGTCTGGCGGCTGGGGTTTCGGGGACTTCACGAACGGCAAGCCCGGCAGCGAGCCGCTGCACGCAAAGTGCTTTCCCTGTCATCAGCCCGGTAAAGATCGCGACTACGTTTTCACGCGTTACGCGCCGACGCCCTGATCGCAAGCGTGCGCTTTTGCCTGTCGAGGCATGGAGACTGCGATGGATGATCGAACCGTGCGCGCGGCGTTGGATCGCCATTGGGCCGCTTCAGACGCGAATGATTTCGAGGCCGAGCATGAGATTTATCGGGACGATGCCGTTCTTGATTATCCGCAATCGGGCGAACGCATCCGCGGCCGGCGCAATATTCAGGAAAGTAGAACAGTCCAGCCGAACAAAAAGCGTTTTACGGTCCGGCGGATTATCGGCAGCGGCGATCTCTGGGTCACCGAGTTCGTACTCAGCTACGACGGCAAACCATCTTACACGGTGAGTATCATGGAATTCCGCGACGGGTTGGTCGCGCATGAAACTCAATATTTTGCCGATCCATTTGAGCCGGGACCGTCACGCGCGCATCTTGTCGAGCGTATGGAATAAGGAAAGCCGCGCGCCGCTCCCGACAGCGCGCGGCCTCATAACGATCGGCTACTTTGCGGCCGCCGGGAACGCCGGCAGCTTGTCGACGTCGCGGGCGTCGTGCTGGATCACCACAGTCGCTTTGTAGGTTGCCGCGATCTTCTTCAGCCGTTCGATCGAAGCGATGGTCTCTGCCCGGTCGAAGTTGAAGGCAGGCACGCCGTCATTGTCATAGTTCTCATGAAAATGCACGGCATCGCCGGTGATGATCACGCTGCCCATGCCGGGCAATTTGACCCAAAGGCTGTGATGGCCCGGCGTGTGCCCCGGCGTATAGAGCATCATCACGCTGCCGTCGCCGAACACGTCCTTGTCGCGCGGCACCGGCTCGACCTTGTTCTCGCCCTTGATCCAGCCCTCGAACGGCTTGAAATTCACGCCCTCAGCTGGCGTGGGGCTGGTGATCGCATCCCAATCGCCCTTGCCGATAAGCAGCGTCGCCTTGGGAAACGACGCGACCTGGCCGGTGTGGTCGGCATGATAATGACTGATGCCGACGAAACTGATCTGCTCGGGTTTCACGTCGCCCTTGGCCAACTGATCGACGATGCTGACCTTCGGCGCCACATTCGGCGTCGTCATGGCGTGGCCGGTATCCCACAGCAGATATTGGTCGCCGTGTTTCACCAGATAGCAGCTGTAGACGAACTGCAATTTGAGATCGCCATAGGAATAGGTGTCGGAGAAGCGCTGGTTGACGGGGATCGGCGCTTGCGGCGTGCCGCATTCGATACGTGACAGCGCCATGTCCGCCGCCTGCGCGGGCGCCTGCAGCCCAGTGAGCGCGACGGCGACAGCGCCGGCGGCCAATAAAGTCGAAAGACGTTGCATTGTTTTTCCTCCCTCAGAGAGGCGAAAAACTAGACTGAGCCCAAGCAAGCTTCAATAGCCGGCTGGGCGCGACACACCATCGACGGCGTGTGCAATTTCTGCAATGCTACGTTTCCGCAAATGCGAAACCGCCGGGAACGTGAACCATGATGGATTTGCTGTTCACCGGTGTCGGATGGACCGACGTCGCGCTTACACTGAACCGGATCGCAGTCGGCGCATTCTTTATGCATTCGGGCTATCACAAGCTGTTCAACGCAGAGCGCCACCGTACCTTCGTCGACGAACTCAAGGCGCTCCGCGTTCCGGCACTCGGCTTCAATCAATGGTGGGTGCCGTTGGTCGAATTCAGCGCCGGTGTCGCGGTCCTAATCGGCCTGTTGGCGCCGCTCGCCGCGCTTGGGCTTCTTGTCATCATCATTGTTGCCATGATTACGTCGGGACGGCAGCGCGTCGCACTCTACAAGCCGATCGATCGCGGAGATCGCATCGACGACTGGCTCTATCTGCCCGAGACACTGTATGCCTTTATGCTGATCGTCATCATCTCGGCCGGAGCCGGGCCTTACAGCCTCGATGCTTTGGTCCTGATCCTGATGAATAAGCACGGCGCGTGACTCCGAACATTCGCGCAAGTACGAACAAATGGCAGTTGTTTTGGAAAAATAGCACCAGGTTTTTCGCGGTAAATTAGCACGAAGCAAAATCTTAGCTTCGACGATTGTCCACCTATATCGGGATGTCGGTCAGATGGTCGCCGCTGTAGCGAGTAGATTCAGCGATGAGTTCATTCTTGTTGCGCGCATTCTTCTCGCGATGCTGTTTCTCATCTTCGGCTGGAGAAAGCTGAGGGACTATTCGGGCACCGAAAGCCAAATGGTCGGCGAGGGCCTTCATTTGCCGGTGCTGGCTACCCTCGTATCGATGGTCATGGAGCTTCCGGTTGCGTTCGCGGTGGCGATTGGCTTGTTCACACGCCCCGCGGCCGCGCTCATGGCTTTATACGTACTCGGAACCGCGCTTATCGGACATCATTATTGGACGGTAAAAGGTTCGGATTACGTCGACAGCCTAGAAGGTTTTTACAAAGACCTCAGCGTCATGGGAGGTTTCTTGTTGTTGTACGTGACCGGCCCGGGAAAATATTCGATCGATGCATTGCTGAGCGTCGCCGCACCGTAATCAGTGAGCCACGATGGAATGTAGTTTGCTCGATTCGACATCCGCGACGACGACCTATCACCGCATGACGGTCGATGGCGTCGGCGTTTTTTATCGCGAAGCCGGCCCGAAGGATGCGCCAGCGATCGTGTTGCTGCACGGTTTCCCGTCATCCTCGCGCGAGTTCGATACGCTCATCCCGTTGCTCGCAACGCGCTATCATCTGATAGCGCCGGATTTTCCCGGCTTCGGTCAGAGCGATGCTCCGCCACCGTCGTCCTATACCTACACCTTTGACAATTTGGCGAAGACGACCAGCGCGTTGCTCGATCAACTCAAGATCAGCAAATACAGTCTTTACCTTCACGACTATGGCGGACCCATCGGCTTTCGCATGATGACGGCGCACCCGAAGCGGCTGCAGGCGTTGATCGTCCAGAATGCTAATGCGTATCAAGAAGGCCTAGGCGCCAAATGGGCCGGCATCGCGCAATATTGGGCCGATCGGAAAGCACATCCGCAAGTGTTCGACGCGTTCGTATCATTCGCGGCGACCGAGCAGCGACACACCCTCGGCACCTCGCATCCCGAACGTTATAACCCGGACACTTGGACCGACGAATATGCCCACCTGTCGAGACCGGGCCAAAACGAGATCCAGGCCGATCTGCTTTACGATTATCGAACGAATGTCGCGTCCTATCCGGCATGGCAAGCGTGGCTGCGCGAGCACAAGCCGCCGACGCTAGTGGTCTGGGGACGGAACGATCCGTCGTTCATTGCGCCCGGCGCGGAAGCGTTCAAGCGCGATGTGCCGGATGCCGAAATTCATCTGCTCGACGCCGGCCACTTCGCTTTGGATGAGAAGAACGACGAGGTCGCGCGTCTCATTCTTATGTTCTTGGCCAAACATTTCGTCCGACTGATCGCTACTTATGTTCCACGCGCCGCTTCACTTTAATAACAGGAGTCGTCCATGAGCCAGGTTCAAGTCGGCCAGAAAACGTATCATATGCCGCCGAAGGATGGGATTACGATCGCACTCTTTATCACTGTCGCCGATATCGAACGATCGCTTCGATTTTACGAAACGGTCTTCGATGGCCAAGTTCAAAGCAGAGGCGACAGCAAAGGCGCCCCGGGTTACATCCAGATCGCGAACACTTGGCTCATCGTCAACCCTGGCGGCGGTCCGACACCCGACAAACCGACGGTGATACTCAGCGTCCCACCCGACCCCAATAAAATCAGTAGCTTCATGAATATCCGCGTTGCCGATATTCAAGCGTGCTACACGCTTTGGAAAAGTCGCGGCGCCGAGTTCATCACCGAGCCCAAGCCCAAATACGGCGAGACGCGCTGCTACATTCGCGATCCCGACGGCTATATTATCGAAGTCGGCCAAAGCAATCCGGGCATCGCTTACGGCTGAACGGCACGACACATGGAAGGCAACCTATGACGTCCGAACGGGATGGTATCGATTTTGCGGCCAAGCCGAGCGGAACAGGCTGCGTCGAATGCTTGGCGCGCGGGGAGTGGTGGCTGCATCTGCGCCGATGCGCGCAATGCGGCCACATCGGCTGCTGCGATACGTCGCCAAATCAGCACGCATCGAAACACCACGCCGAAACCGGTCACCCGGTGATCACGAGCTTCGAGCCGGGCGAGCATTGGTTCTATGACTATCGCACCGAAGACTTCTTCGCCGGCCCGAAGCTTCACGCGCCGCACGCGCATCCACCGGATCAAACGGTGCCGGGGCCTGCCGAAGCGGTGCCTTCAAACTGGCAAACGCTGCTGAACGAATAAGGCGCGCGCCGCCAGCGCCTGTCTGTGTAGGGCCGTCCTTGCAAATCGTGCCGGCAAGCGCCAACTTCCGGTGCAAGATCAAGCTCGTTCCTAAAAACATTTGGAGCGTTTCTAAAATGTCGAGCCCAGCCCCGGCTATATCACGCGATGCCACACCACCGGTCGATCCACGTGCACCGCGCCGCGTGCGTCACGAACCGCGCCGTCGGGCGCCTACCGTCAAACAGGTTGAGAAAATCGCGGCGCATATGATCCGCGTGACCTTGACCGGCGACCTCGACGGCTTCACCAGCCTCGGCTTCGACGATCACGTGAAACTCTTCTTTCCCGACGGCTCGTCCGCAAGTGATGGTACGCCCAATCTCATCGGCCGCGATTTCACGCCGCGCCTTTATGATGCCGCCGCCAATACGCTCGAGATCGACTTCGCCATCCATGACGCCGGACCGGCAACACACTGGGCCGAACAGGTACAATCGGGCCAGACACTCATACTCGGCGGGCCGCGCGGCTCCTTTGTCGTTCCGACAACATATGACTGGCATCTTCTGATCGGCGATGACACGGCGCTGCCCGCGATATCGCGGCGGCTCGCCGAATTGCCGGCCGGCGCGCGCGCCGTCGTCCTGGCCGAAGTCGATGGCCCGGGCGATGAACTCGCATTCAAAACGGAGGCCGACACAACCATCACCTGGACGCACCGCAACGGCGTTGCCGCCGGAGCAAGCGACGCGTTAGCGAAAGCCTTGGCTGCAATGCAATTGCCCTCAGGCGATTACTACGCCTGGGTCGCCTGCGAATCCCTGACCGCCAAGGCGCTGCGCCGCCGACTCATCGCCGACCACGGCGCCAATCCCAAATGGATGCGCGCCGCCGGCTATTGGCGCCGTGGCGCCGCTGCGGTGCACGAGATGCATGACGAGTGAGTTGGTGAACTCTACACGCTGTTGCTATTTCAAGTAAGCCGGAACCGGTGACTGCACACTAGCCAGTGCGTCTTTTGACGCATCTGATAGGATGGACTTCAGAGGATCAGCCGGATACCGTCCCCAGACGCTAACCAAAAATTTGCGCTTATTTTTACTTGGGTCAGGCGTAATTGACATCGCACTCACCCCAGTTCGCCGCCCCCGGCGCGCCAGAGATGGCCGAGCGGCTACGCACGAAAAATTGGTCGGTAACATCTCTTGGTCCCCGTGAAACGTGGCCGGCGAGCCTCGACATCATTGTCAGCGTTATGCTCGCCTCGGGCTTTCCCATGTGTGTTCGCTGGGGTCCCGACTTGGTGATGATCTACAACGATGGATATCGCTCGATCCTCGGCTCCAGGCATCCTCATGCGTTCGGGCTGCCGTTTCACGAAGCGTGGCCCGAAGTTCAGGACCAGCTACGGCCGATCCATCAGGCGATTCTAAACGGCACCAGCGGCGCCTACTTCGCCGAGGATTTGCTGATCAAGGTGCAGCGGCGCGGCAATCCCGAATGGGAGGATGCGCGCTTCACACTGAGTTATAGTCCCGTTCCCGACGACAATGCTCCGAACGGTGTCGGCGGCGTTCTCGTCACCGTCGTTGAAACCAGCGGGCGGGTTCGAACCGAGGAAGCTCTGCGCGCCAGCGAGGAGCGTTTCGCCCGAATCTTCGAGCAGACGGCGGTCGGCGTTATCCAATGCGAGTTGGACGGCCAATTTCTTCTCGTCAATAAGCGATTTTGCGAAATTACCGGCCGCACCGCGGAGGAACTTCTAGCGCTGAAGGTGCCCGACATCACGCATCCGGACGATCGGGAAAACGACACCGCGCTGCGGCGACGCCTTTTCGCTGATGGCATTCCGTTCTATGTCGAGAAACGCTACTTGCGGCCTGACGGATCGCTGGTCTGGGTCGGCGTCGATGTATCGTTGATGCGAAGCGCCGACGGAACCCGGCAGCAAATCATCGGCGTTGCGCAGGACATTACCGAGCGGAAGGCAGCTCAGGCCGGCTTGCGTGAAAAGGAGGCCGATCTTCGGCTGGTGCTGGATTCGGCGACGGACGGAGTCTACTGCGTCGATACCGATGGCGTGACAACGATGTGCAATGCGGCGTTCCTGCGCATGCTCGGTATGAGCAGTGAAGAACAAGCCATCGGCCGCAAGCTTCATGATGTCATTCATCATTCTCATCCGGATGGTTCGTCTTATCCGAAAGAAGCATACCCTATCTACCGTACGGCCAGCGATGGCGTGCCGGCGCACGTCGAACATGAGCTGTTTTTTCGTTTGGACGGCACCAGCTTTCCGGTTGAATATTGGGTGAGCCCGATCGAACGCGATGGCAATCATCAGGGCGCTGTATGCACTTTCATCGATATCACTGAACGCAGGCGCGCGCAGGAACAGCAAAACTTGCTGTTGCGGGAACTGAGTCACCGCATCAAGAACCTGTTCGCAATCACCGGTGGCATGATTGCGCTCAGCGCTCGGTCGGCGGCGACTCCAAAGGAATACGCAGCCAATATTCGCGGTCGGCTCGACGCGCTTGCGCGGGCCCACGACCTGATCCTTCCGGGCTCATCGGGCAACAGTCTGGGCGCTGAGCCGATCGGTCTCGACGTATTGCTGCGGCAAGTCCTGTCGCCTTATATGGAAACAAAGGACGAAGCCGAAGGCGCTCGCATCGTTCTGGACGGCGCTCCGGTTGCGCTCGGACCTCACACGACTACGACATTTGCGCTGATCCTCCACGAACTCGCGACCAACGCGGCGAAATACGGCTCGCTGTCCGTTGTGGAGGGTAAGCTCCGCGTCGCGTGGGCGTGTGTCGACGGTCACTTGGCAATGCGATGGGAGGAGACGGGTGGACCGGCATTGACTGGACCGCCGGGTTCGGAAGGTTTCGGCACGTTACTGTCTAATCACAGCGTTCGCGGCCAGCTGGGAGGGACCCTGTCTCACAGCTGGAACCAGGGCGGCCTATCGGTAGAACTTTCCATTCCGCTGGAACGTCTTGCCTATTGAAGTACTTGGTTTTTAAAGGGTCTTTTTGGAAACGCCGCTTGCTCAACCAGTCGCCCATTTTGATAGTCGAGGACGAGGTTTTGATCGCCCTCGTGCTTAAAGCCTCTGTCGAGGATGCCGGAGGCGTGGTGGTCGGCCCGGTCGGCAGCGTTACCGCAGCGATGGAGCTCGTAGAGACAGCAGACATCGCCGCCGCGATCCTCGACGTGCAATTGAGCGACGGGGACGTGGTCCCGGTTGCCGAGTATCTTTGCGCGCGCGGTGTTCCGGTGATTTTCCAGAGTGGTGTCAGTCTGCCGGCCGGCCTGAAGGTTCAATGCCCGGATGCGCCCTTCCACAAGAAGCCTGCGTCCGCGGAAGAGTTGGTCAAAGACCTTGCCGCGCTGATTGATCGCTGAAGCGCCCGGCGCCGAAGCCGCTTCATCAGCGGCTCCAGTTTGATGATCGATGGCGGATATGTCGCGTGAGGTTCCAAGCCTGCTTTTCACGCAGCGTTCAAACCAGGACCGCGCCTACACTTGCTGCGAAGCGCTGACCGCCAAAGTGCTACGCCGTCGAAAGCAGGCGCCCACGGACCGCTATGAGCCTAGGCAACAGGAGCCGAGACGGATGCCGCAGCTGCCTTTGTCGCCGCCGCGACCTTGATCGAATAATCTTTTTGAACGGCCACAAGAGCATTTAGAAGAGGTTTAAATCCATTAAAGTCGATGGATGATTGGTTCTTCTGAATCACTTCGATAGAAAAATCGTTTTTTGAATAGAATTTCTTTCCATCGGTCTCCTTGTTAGACAAGTCTAGCTTTTTGCCATTTAATTCCGTTGCGAGAACTCCCGGCTTAAACAATTTCTCCATTGCGGTATAGGCTCCAGCGATTTTGGGCACCGGGACGACATAAAGGTTTTCGTACACGAAATAATACGGCTCGCTACCGTCCACCTTTTTTTTCTTCGTCTTTGTACTCAGTAAGTTGGATAGATGCTGGAAAAGCTTCTCAGGTCCCGAATCGTTATCAACGACAAGAATCGTTGGATGCTTTGGAATTCCTTTGAAGTTTTTAGTTATCTTTCGGTACTTGCTGAGGAGATTTGATAACTGGCTGGCGCCTCCAGATATGTCCTGTACTTCGGCCGCCGTTTTCGTGAATTTGAAAAGCTGCACTAAAAGCGTCTTACCAGTGCCGCTTACCTGAATCAGGGTTGGGTAATGGGCGGCGAGAGAGCGCAATGCACACTTTAAATAGATGTTGTCGGTTTTTCCTTCGCAAACGATAGTTGCTCGAGTTTGAGCAAAAAACGATGCGTAATTGAGAAAGTCAGCGTAAACGCGGTGAAAGCAACTTTTCTGCGTTTCTTCGTCTGGCACCTTTCTCCGCCTGTCGTCCCACCGTTTAACATGATAGATAAAGGCCAGCATGCCGCGAAGCCTATCGGCCCCAATCGGGTTGGAGACGCTGCCTATCTTCTCAAAGGCTTCCCCCTTTGTGACAAGCTCTCGACCGCGCAAGCTTGTAGTATTCCCTCTTCACATTAACCTTTTTATTAACGACTAAACCCGTAGCCTCCTGCCGGGAATTGCAATATTGCATTCGGCTCTTTTGACTATTGATAGTGAAACCCGCTTTGGTGACGCGCTTGTTCAAACCGGCCCCGTAAAGCCAACGATTGGGATCGGCAGGATCGCACTTGGCAATCGAAGACGGAAAGACCTTTTCGTCGGTCGAGAATGTCAAGTCATCGGCGTAACGCGTATAAGTACATCCTTTGCTAGTCGCCAATTCATTCAGGCGAATGTCGAGAACGTGCGCGATTATGTTTGAGATCACCGGCGAACAAGGGCTGCCCTGTGGAAGCTTGTTTTCATGACATGCGATTTGCGAGATGATGGTCGCGGCTTTCTTGTTCAATAAATAGTGCTGGTTCTTCATGAAGAACCCGTAGACCCGTCCAAAATTAATACTCGGAAAGAAGTCCTGTAGGTCAGTATTGAAGACCCAGCGTCGGCTTCTGTGGTTTATCGCATTGGTCTGGATTGAGAAGCCGGCTTTTAAGCCGTGTGCAAGAACGCATCGCGGCTTCACTTTCAGCTCCGCCTCGACTTCGAGCTGGCATTGCGCGAGTAGTTTTCCAAGCCGACTTTGAATTAGTTTTAACCGCTGATCGGGAGCGGAAATAACGCGTTCGCCGCCACTCTTCTTTGGCACAGTGAAAGTCGTGTACTTATTTTCATTTGGGATTTTGTATAATACAAAGGTCAGTGCTGAGGGCTCACCTTCAGTAAGTTGGCCACATCATTCAACGTGGTCGCCGCCTTTAGCTTTATTAGATAGGTCATGCTTATAAAAAGAAAAGCAACGTGGCTTGCGGACACTCCTTCGCGCATTCAAGCCACATTGTCATTGCCCATAGAACCGCAGGGGGGCATTCCCCTAGGCGTTGGTTTCAACTATCACGAAACATGATAGAAAAATCTGTCCGCAAGCCGAATGTTACAGATCATAGATGGGACCGAATCTCAACTTGATAGCTCGTGTTTCCACAACTTGTACGCGGGGCAGGAAGACACTTGAGTTGGTGGCGCGCCGAGAGGTGAGCGCGTCCCGCCGGACGCGCGCCGCGGTGACGCGGCCAGCGATTGATGCGCCTTTCGGCGCTTCGCCTCCCTCGCTTTTTGGGCGATTTTTTTCTTAACGTGGCTTGCATAGCTCGGATGCGAACCGCATCGCGACAGCGATATTGCTTGTTTCACCTCTCCCCGCGTGCGGGGAGAGACCGGGTGAGGGGGCGTTGCCGCGATTCTGAGCTCTGCGGATAGGCCCGCGTGCGGGGAGAAGGGACGCGCGAGCATTACGAGACAGAGAATAACGCCACGCGCAAACGACGAGACGAAGAATGATCGTGAGGACGAGTTGTCATTGCCTGGTCTGCGCCGCTTGATATCTTTCGTGGCGCGATACGATCGAGGTAATCCGGCGGAGCAAGTGCTTGGCCGTGTCTAATCTGCCGGAGGAAGAGGTGGAGTGATGACAAGAACCTATCGTGAAATCGCAACAGAGCAGATGCTGGAAACCGTCGAACAAGCGATGCATCAGATTATCGATGTGTGGACGGACTTGCCGGCGCCGATGAAAGAAGCAATCGCGCGATTTCGTACCCAACTCGATGCGGCGATTGATTCCGTTGAATTCGTCAAAAGGGCCCTTGACCGAGAGGTGCACGAAACCGATGGCGGGAAGGGGCCTCCTTGACGGTCGCCGCGGGGTGCAGACGCCTTTTCGCCGCGGATAAGGCGATCACATGGGTGGCAAAACGGCTCGAAATTTGCACCCGTCGGCAAGGCGTCTTAAGGGATGGGCCGGGCGAACGCGGTCGGCCGGTCCGTTGCGGCGCCCAGCACTAATGGCGGTGCCAATGGGGAAAGCTCGCTCGTGACCGAGACTGTCGCCGAACTCCTCAAGGCCTACCGTTCCGGTGCGGCAAAGCCCGCGGATATCGTGGCGCGCAGCTATGCGCGCATCCGTGAGCATAACGATCCGGCGATGTTCATTACGCTCCGCGACGAGAAGGATGTCGCTGCCGAGGCGCAAGCGCTCGACGGCGGCGACACCTCGCTGCCGCTTTACGGTATTCCCGTCACCGTCAAAGACAATATCGACGTCGCCGGACTGCCGACGACCGCCGCCTGTCCGGCCTATCTCTATCGCCCGCGCCGCGACGCCACCGCGGTGGCGCGGCTGCGTGCTGCTGGCGCGCTCATTCTCGGCAAGACCAATCTCGATCAATTCGCCACCGGCCTCGTCGGCGTCCGCTCGCCTTATGGCGTACCGCGTAATCTGTTCGACGCGAGCCTGATCCCCGGAGGATCGAGTTCGGGCGCTGCGGTTTCCGTCGGCACCGGTATCGCGCCGCTCGCGCTCGGCACCGACACCGCGGGATCGGGGCGCGTACCGGCGAGTTTCGCCAATATCGTCGGATTAAAACCGAGCCTCGGTCTTGTCTCGACCGCCGGTGTCGTGCCGGCCTGCCGGACGCTCGATTGCGTGTCGGTGTTCGCGCTCACCGTCGATGATGCGGTCGCTGCGCTGAACGTGATGGCAGGCCCCGATGCCGCCGATCCGTTTTCGCGGACGCGGCCGTTGCGCCAGGTCGGCCCGGTGCCGCAGGGCTTGCGGCTCGGCGTGCCGCTTGCCGGCCAGCGTCTGTTCTTTGGCGACAAGGTTTCGGCCGCCGCTTACGATGCGGCTTTGGCGCGCTTTGCCGAACTCGGCGCGACCGTCGTCGAAGTCGATATCGAGTCGCTCTATGAAACGGCGCGGCTTCTTTACGACGGACCGTGGGTCACCGAGCGCTATCTCACGCTCAAAGACATGATCGCCTCGTCGCCGGAATCGATCTTGCCGGTGACACGGCAGATCATTCTCGCCGGTGCGCATGTCAGCGCGGCGGATGCGTTCTCGGCGTTCTATCGGCTCGAAGCGCTGCGCCGCGTCCGCGATCACATCTTCCGCGAGGTCGATGCGCTGGTGATGCCGACCGCGCCGACGATCTATTCGGTGGCACAGGTGCAGGCCGATCCGATCCAGCTCAACAGCCGGCTCGGCACTTACACGAATTTCGTCAATCTGCTCGATCTTGCGGGCCTTGCGGTACCGGCCTCGTTCAAGCCTGACGGCAAACCGTTCGGCGTCACGCTGCTCGCGCCCGGCGGCGAAGACGCCAAGCTTGCGGCGATCGGCCGGCAGTTCCATCACGCGAGCAGCCTTCCGCTTGGCGCGCTGAAACATCCACAGCCGCCGCTGGCCGGTGCCTCCGTCACGCCGGCGGCGGGCGAGATCGCTCTCGCCGTGGTCGGTGCGCATCTTTCCGGGATGCCGCTCAATAGCGAATTGCGTGAAGCCGGTGCGCGGCTGCTCACAACCACCAAGACCGCGCCGCATTACAAATTGTTCTCGCTCGCCGGCACCAAGCCGGCGAAACCAGGTTTGATCCGCGTGAAGAACGGCGCTGGCGCCAGTGTCGAAGTCGAAATCTGGGCGCTCACCGATGTTGCCTTCGGCCGCTTCGTCGCCGCGGTGCCACCGCCGCTGTCGATCGGCACGCTGGAACTCGCCGACGGCCATGGCGTCAAAGGTTTTCTGGTCGAGGCCGATGCGATCGAAGACGCGCGCGACATCACGAGCTTCGGCGGTTGGCGGAAATTCGTCGCCGCCGCATCGTAAAGGGCAGGCAGAAATCGGGTGGGGCGGTGCACGACGTGGCGTTAAATTCCTTGCGAAACAATCGCAGAGGTTCGTCATGAGACTTGCCACAACAAGACCTGTAAGCGCAAAGCTCCGCACGACGCCGCCTGCCGAAACCGATCCGCGCTGGCAGGCGTTTCTCGTCCGCGACCGCCGTTTCGACGGACAATTCTTTTTCGCCGTGAAGACGACCGGCGTTTATTGCCGCCCGTCCTGTGCCGGGCGGCCGAAGCGCGAGAACGTCGTCATTTACGAGAGCTGCGATGCCGCGGAACAAACGGGCTTTCGCGCCTGCAAGCGCTGCCATCCGAAAGACGCCGTGTTTCACGCGGAGTGACGCGCATGAGTGCCGCGTCCAAACTGGTCAAGAGTGCTGCGCCTTCGCCGCGCGAACGCGTCGAAGGCTGCGACTGGGACGCCGCCACCACCGATCTGAACGCGCGTGGTTGCGTGGTGTTGCCCAGTCTGCTCTCTCCGGAAGAGTGTAGCGAGATTGCTGTGCTTTATTCGGAAGACGCAACCTTCCGCAGTCATGTCCACATGGCGCAGCACGGTTTCGGCAAAGGTGAATACAAATATTTTTCCTATCCGCTGCCGGAGCTGATCGCTGATTTGCGCACCGCGCTCTACGCGCGGCTCGCGCCTTTCGCTAATGCTTGGAATGAGCGGATGGGAATCGCGACACGCTTTCCGGCCGCGCATGCGGATTATCTGAAGCGCTGTCACGCCGCCGGTCAGACACGGCCGACGCCGCTGCTCCTGCAATATGGCGCCGGCGACTATAATTGCCTGCATCAGGATCTTTACGGCGCGCACGTCTTTCCATTGCAGGCGACAGTGCTGTTGTCGGCACCCGGCAGAGACTTCGACGGCGGCGAATTAGTGCTGGTCGAACAGCGGCCGCGCATGCAAAGCCGCGCCGATGTCGTATCGTTAGGGCAGGGCGATGCCGTAATCTTCGCTGTGCGCGAGCGGCCGGTGCAAGGCAGCAAAGGCACGTATCGCGTCAAGCTGCGCCATGGCGTGAGCCGCGTTCGCTCCGGCCGGCGGCACACACTCGGCGTCATCTTTCACGATGCGGCGTAGATGACGTCAGCGCGCCGCGTCATCGACGAACATCACGTCGCAATGCGCTGCGTTCTGCTGACAGAATTTCAGCGCAGCCGCGCTGGCGGCTTCGGCCGTACGCATGCCGGTTTTCCAGCCGAAGGCGCCGTCGGGCGATACCGCGAAAGCTTTATGCGGGCCGCTGATCAGATAGCTCTCGAAAGCCTTGCGGCCGTTCGCCGACAGCGCCGATGGCGGTGTCAGTGGCGGACGCGGGACCGGTATCGGGTCGGCGCGCAACACCAGATTTTGTTTTTTCAGGAATGTGTCGACATAGCCGGTCCAGACCGGAATGCCCGACGGCGAAAACAATCCGTGGCCGTCGCTGCCGAAGGAGGATGCGGCAACAAAGTCGAGTTTGCCACCGCCGCTCTTGAAGGCATCGGCCAATTGTTGCGCCAGCGCAGGGCCGAAGAAATGATCGTTGGCGGCATAGACCCAGAGCATCGGCACGCGCGAGCGCTGGCCGAATGTACGGAACGCTTCGACCAACTTGTCCGACCGGCAATCCTTGTCGGCTTCGAGCGAGCCGCGGCCGCCGGCGAAACTGATCGCGGCGACCAGTCCCGGCGGCGGATCGACGGTGAGTGCCACAGTCGCGAAGCCGCCTGCCGAAACGCCGACCGCCATCAAGCGCATCGGATCGATGTCTTGCCGGTGCGAGAGGAATTCGAGCGCGAGTTTCAGATCGGCTGCGCCCGCAGCGCCGGCGGTGACATAATTCGGATTGTCGCAGCTGCCGTAGGTTTCCGCCCAGCCGCCATCGGAATTGCCGTAGCCGCGCCGCATCACCACCGCTGCAGCCCAGCCGCGGCTCGCGAATTCCATTGCTTCCGGAAGCATCGCGAGCGGCGTCATAGCCGGGCGGTCGGCGGCGGAGCGCGGCGACCCGTGCGCGAGCACCACCAGCGGATAGCGGCCGGGTTCGCTCGGCCGCACCAGGAAGGCTTCGAGTGTGCCGAGATCGCTGCCGAGCAGCACGCGAAATGTCTGCAGCGTGAATGGATCGGCCATACTGACTTTGGCCGACGTCATAAGACTTGCCGCCAACAGGATCGCAAATCGCCAACGCATCGCAAATCGCCAACGCATCGTCTGAGCCTCCAGCCCAAGCCTCCGGTCTATGCCGGCAATAGTAGTCCGATCCAGCGGGCGCAATAGATTTATCGGCGGCAACCTACCGCTACATATCCCGCTATAATCGGATCATGGACGACGCTGTCTTGATCGAATTGTCCGCATGGCTGACCCAGGCCGGCCTCGCGGGAGCCGCCGAAACCGACATCATGTCCGGGTTCTGCGAACGCTGCGTCGCCGCCGGCCTGCCGCTTGGCCGCTGCCTTCTCTTCATCGACACGCTGCATCCGGTCCATGAAGGACGCCTGCTGCGCTGGGGCTACGGCTCCGAAGAACCGGCTTTGTACGAATACGGTCGCACCTCGGCGGATCTCCTCGGCTCAGACCTTGTCGACAGCAACGCGGTCGAGAATTGGTACAGCGGCCCATTCTACCGGATGCTGCAGACCGGCGACTCGATGCTGCGCCGGCGTTTGCAAGAAATGGATCGGGCCGAGTTCTCGAACCTGTCCGATTTGATAGCGGTAGGGATGACCGACTACGTCGCGATGATCACGCGCTTTGCCGAGCAGGGCATCATCGGCGAGATGGACGGTGTCTATACGTCCTGGACGACGATGCAGCCGGACGGCTTCACCGATAGCCAGATCGCGGCGCTGCAACGCGTCGTGCCGGACTTGGCGCTAGCCATCAAAGCAGTGGCGCTGACGCGCATGACCACGACATTGATGGAAACCTATCTCGGCCGCGATGCCGGCCAGCGTGTGCTGCATGGCCGCATCGTGCGCGGCTTTGCCGAGCGTATCGATGCCGTGGTCTGGTTCAGCGATTTGCGTGGCTTCACGCGCATCACTGACACGGCGCCGGAACAGGTCATCCCGCTGCTCAACGACTATGCCGATGTGATCGTCTCGGCGATCCATGAACATGACGGCGATGTGCTCAAGCTGATCGGTGACGGTACGCTCGCCATCTTCACTGCGGAGGATCGTGAGCATGCTTGCACCGCGGCGCTTGCGGCTGCGATCGAGGCGCGGGAAGGCATAACCGCATTGAAGCAGCAGCGCGCCAGCCAGGGCAAACCGATCACCGATATGTATCTTGGCTTGCATGTCGGGGAAGTCTTCTATGGCAATGTCGGCAGCCGTGAGCGGCTCGACTTCACGGTCACGGGTCCGGCGGTCAATGAGGCCGCGCGCATCGCGGCAATGTGCCGTTCGGTGGATCAACCGGTTTTGATGTCGGCGGCCTTCGCCGATGTCGGCGACATCAAGCGGCGGTTGGTGTCGGTGGGACGCTATGCGCTGCGCGGCGTGTCGCATCCGCAGGAATTGTTCACGCTCGATCCGGATGGCTATGCGTCGGTCAGCGACTCTTGATCGCGATCAGGCCGGTTAGTCGATTGCGCTTACATTCGCGGCCACAACGCGCCAGCCTTCGGGAAAGCGCACCCAAGTCTGCATCTGTCGGCCGATTTTGCCAGGAGAACTTGGGCGGTCGTAAAGCGTCGAAGCCACCGCGAAATCGCGCCCGTAAGTGGTGATCACTGTTCTTGAGAGTGTGCGCGCCAAGCCGACCGCTGAACGCGCGGCGCGGAACGCCATAATTTCTTTGTAGCCGTAAAGATTCTCGGCAAAGCCGTAACGGATGGTGCGCGGATCGTCGCGGAAGATCGCGTCGAGCGTCGCGACATCATTCGCCATCAACGCCTTCTCGTAACGCTGGAATTCAGCCGTCACTTCGGCGATGACCTCCGGCAGGTCGATTTCCATGAACGTCTCCGTCGGGAATGAGCGGAAGGAGTTTACACCGCCGGTATTTTCGCAGCGACAACGCCTTTGGCTTCGAGTGCATGCGCGAGCCGCAGCACGACGTCCTCACGCCACGGCGCGGCAACGATCTGCACACCCATCGGCAGCGGATCGAGCGGTACCGGGACGACGACTGCCGGCAGACCAATGAAAGAAAACGGCTGCGTATAAAGACCGAGACTTCCGGCTACTGGGATTTCAGCGTCGCCGTGCTTGAACATGCGCTGACCGAGAAGCGGGGCTGTGCACGGCGTTGCCGGCGTGATGATCGCGTCGACCTCGTTGAAGAGCTTAAGCACCTGATCGCGATACCAGCCGCGGAATTTTTGCGCCTTGATGACATAATGCGCCGGCGTCAGAGCGCCTGCGATCAAACGGTCGCGCGTTCCTGAGGCGAAATCGCCGGCGCGCTTGCGCAAGCGGACGACATGCAGGCTTGAGCCCTCGGCAGCTGTGATAACAAAAGCTGCGGCGCGCGCGCGTTCAGCCTGTGGAATGTCAATATCGCGATTGACGCCGAGCGCGGACGCGACGCGATCGACGGCGGCGCTGGTTTCACCATTCAAGCATTTGAAATAGCCGGATGCGACGGCAATGCGTAGGCCCTTGGTGCCGCGATCAAGAAGCGGCATCACCGGTTCGATCGGCTCGTCGGGCGAAATCGGATCGTCGAGATCGAAGCCCTGCATCGCGTCATAGGCAAGTGTGAGATCGCGTACCGAACGGGCCAACGGACCGAGGTGATCGAAGCTAGCCACGAACGGAAACGAGCGGGCGCGCGACAGCCGGCCATAAGTCGGCTTCAATCCGAATATGCCGCACAGCGAAGCCGGCACGCGGATCGAGCCGTTGGTATCGGAGCCGAGTGCGAGCGGCACAAGACCGCCGCCGACCGACGAGCCTGAGCCGCCGGACGAGCCGCCGCTCATGCGATTGAGATCGTGCGGATTGCGCGAGGCGCCATCGTGCACGTTTTCGCCCGTGAAATCATAGGCGTATTCGCCCATATTCAGCGCGCCGACGAGCACAGCGCCGGCAGCTTCGAGCCGCTCGATCAAAGCTGCATCGCGTTTTGCAGCTGGGTTGTCGCGATTGATCTTGGAGCCAGCGAGCGTCGTCAGGCCCGCAATGTCGAAAAGGTTTTTCACTGCGAAGGGTACGCCGGCGAGCGGGCCAAGCTGTTCGCGGCGAGCGCGGGCGGCGTCAATCGCTTTAGCGCGGCGGAGCGCGCGCTGCTCGGTGACGGCGGTGAAGGAGTTCAACAGTGGATCGCGTTCGCGGATGTGGGCCAGCGTCGCTTCGATGACGCTGGTCGCGGTCGCGCGCCCGGACGCGACGGCGGCGGCAATGTCGGCAGCGCTCGCCGGCGCGCCGCCGGAAGCAGGAATATCACGCATAGAAGATGGGTCCCGGCTCGGCGTCGTCAGGCAGCGGAAACTCGTCGATCAGCGCGCCCATGCGCATGATGAGGCCGAGATTAAATTTGACACCGCCGTGCCAGGCCGGATCGAGCGGCAGCTTGAGCGCTGCGGCGGTTGCCTTGACCAGCGTGTCAAGCGCGTCCGGCAATGCGGCGGTTGGCGTCGTAGGTGCTTTCGTCACCGCGCTTTTCGGCTTCGCAGACTTGGCGGCGCGACTTTTAACTGGCGCTGCCTTTTTCTCGGCTGCGCTTTTGGTCTTCTTTGGCGTTTTAGACTTCGTCTTGATCCCGGCGCGGCGCTTCATGGCCCGGTCTTAGGAACTCCTCGGCGAAATGGCAAGCGACCTGCCGTTCGCCGTGCGCGCCGAAGGGGCGGAGCGCTGGCATCGTTGTTTTACACGCATCCGTGCCGCGCGGACAGCGGCCGTAGAAACGGCAGACATTCGGATCTGGATCGATCGGGCTACGCGGTTCACCGGTGAGCCGCAGACGTTCGGTGCTCGTTTCGCCGAACCGTGGCACGGCAGCGACCAGCGCTTGCGTATAGGGATGGAGCGGATGCTCGAATACGTCGAGCGCCGGTCCGGATTCTACAATCTTGCCGAGATACATCACCAGTACACGATCGCAGATGAGCTTTACCACCGAGAGATCGTGAGACACGAACAAATAGCTCATGCCGAATTCTTGCTTCAGCCGCTGCAGCAACTGAAGAATAACGACCTGAACGGAAACATCGAGCGCGGCGGTCGGTTCATCAAGCACCAGGAGATCGGGTGTGACCGCGACGGCGCGGGCAATGCCGACGCGGGCGCGCTGGCCGCCGGAAAGCTGATGCGGGAAACGGCTGAGCAATTGCAACGGCAGACCGCATTGGCTCGCCACGGCTTCGACGCGCTTGCGCAAAGCCCCTCCGCGCAATTTGCGCAGCCGGCGCAGCGGATCGGCGATGGCGTCGAAGGCGGTGAAGCGCGGATTGACGCTTTCGCCGGCGTCTTGGAACACCATCTGGATGCGGGCGCGATCGCGGTCGCGGGCGAAGACGCGCGCTTGCTTGAGCGACAATTCACGATCGCCGAGCTTGATGCTGCCGTCGCTGATGTCGAGGAGACGGGTGAGCGTGCGCACCAGGCTGGATTTGCCGCAGCCGGACTCGCCGACGAGACCGACGGTTTCACCTTTGTTGATGACGAAGCTGACATCGTCGACGGCATACACTTTCGGCAGCATCTCCGGGCCGCCGGAAAAACGCCGCTTAAATCGCGCGATCGGTCCGGCGCCGCCGCCGACCGGGAAAAGCTTGGACAGATGTTCGACGTCAAGGAGGGCGGTCATGCGGCGCTCTCGGCAGGCATCTGCGCGTGGCTGGCGATGATTTTCTCCGGCATGGGGTTCCAGCAAGCAACCATGTGGCCACTGCGCATGGTGTGCGGCAGCGGGTGGTTACAGGCGTCGATCTTCCGCGGACAGCGCTCGGAATAACGGCACGGCGGCAGATCGGTGCGACGCAGGTCAGGCAGCGAGCCTGGGATCGACGCCAGTTGATCGAGGCTAGCCGCGGAGTCCGGCGTCGCCGCAATCAGTTCGGCGGTATAGGGATGGCGCGGGTGGGTAAAGAGTTCCTCCGTCGGCGCATTCTCGACCACGTGGCCGGCATGCATGACCACGATCCGCGACGAGCGCTGGCCGGCGAGCGCCAGATCATGGGTGATGAAGATCGTCGCCATGCCCATTTCTTTGGCGAGATCGTTGACGAGATCCATGATCACCGCCTGGGTGGTGACATCGAGGCCGGTGGTCGGCTCGTCCGCAATGAGCAGCGACGGCTTCGCCGCGAGCGCGATGGCGATCATCACGCGCTGACACATGCCGCCAGACATTTCGAAGGGGTAGGCTTTGGCGCGCCGCGACGGGTCGGTGATGCCGACGGCGCGCAACATTTCCACTGCCTGCGCGGGTGCCTCGCGGCTCGGCACATTGCCATGGCGGATCAGTACATCGGCGATCTGCTTGCCGACCGGCCGAATTGGATTGAGCGCGGTGCGCGGATTCTGGAAAATCATCGCGACCTCGCGGCCGCGGATTTCGGCGAGCTTGCTCTGCGACGCTGAGAGGAGATCAAGGCCGCCAAGCATGGCGGTGCCTCCGGTGATGCGGCCGGCGGGATCGAGAATGCCCATCACCGCGTAAGCGGTGACCGATTTTCCGGAGCCTGACTCGCCGACCAGCGCGATGGTCTCGCCTTTGCCGACGCTGAAGCTGACATCGTCGAGTGCGCGGACAATGCCGGAGCGGGTGCGGAATGCGACGCTGAGGCCTTCGACCGCGAGTGCAGGCACCTCGTTCATGTTCGCCGTCATGTTCGCCATGTCCGTCGTCATGTTCGTTTTCACGTCCGTTTTCTTGGATCAACGATGTCGCGCAAGCCGTCGCCGAGAAGATTGAAACAGAACACGGCGACCATCAGCGCAGCGCCGGGGTAGAAGGCATTCCACCATTCACCCGACACCATGAAGGTCGCGCCCTCGGCGACCATGATCCCCCATTCCGGCGTCGGTGGCCGCACGCCGAGCCCAATGAAGGACAGGCCCGCGGCGTTGAGGATGGCGTAGCCCATGGTCAGCGACATCTGCACCACCAGGATCGGAAACACATTGGGCAGGATCTGGAAGGTGAGAATGCGCCAGTCGGAATTGCCGCTTAGCCGCGCTGCTTCGACGAAACCTGCGTCGCGCCGGATATTGGCTTCGGCGCGGGCGATACGGGCATAGAGCGGGAAGTTCACGATCGCGGTGGCGATGATGATGTTCTGCACCGTGTTGCCGAGCGCGGCGACGATGCCCATCGCCAGCACGAACAGCGGGAAAGCCATGATGGTATCGGCGATGCGGCCGACAATGCGATCGGTCCAGCCGCCGAAGAATCCGGCGGCGACACCAGCGAGTCCGCCCATCAGGAACACCAGCACCACCGAGGCGACGGCGATGAAGAAGTCGAGGCGTGTGGCGACGATCACGCGGCTGAACACGTCGCGGCCTAGTTGGTCGGTGCCGAACCAGTGATGCGCGTTCGGCGGTTTGAGCGCCTGTGCGGTGTCGCTCGCCAGCGGATCGTAGGGCACGATAGACGGGCCGAAGATCGCCGCAAGCACAATGAGGAGGAACAGCGCGAAGGCGAAACCGGTCACCGGATTCTCGCCGATGACATAGCGCGCCTGTTTCACCATGGCGGCGATGTTGCTTTCGCGCTGGGGAGCGAGTGCGACGTCGGTCATGCGTCAAGCCTCACGCGCGGATCGACCACGCCGTAGAGCACGTCGATCAAGAGGTTCAGCATCACGTACATCACCGCCATGGTGAGCACGAAGCCTTGCACCGGCGCGAAATCGGAAGCGAGCAGCGCCTCGACCGCGTAAGAACCGATACCGGGCCAGGCAAAGACCTTTTCCACCAGCACATTGGCGCCGAGGAGGAAGGAGAACACCATGCCGAGCGTGGTGATGACCGGAAGCATGGCGTTGCGGAAGGCATAAGTGATGATCACGGTGTAAGCGGATAGGCCGCTTGCGCGTGCGGTGCGCACGAAATCCGACGACAATACCGCGAGCATCGAAGCGCGGGTCATGCGCGCGATCGGCGCCAGCGAGAAGATGGCGAGCGTCAGCGCTGGCAGGATGAGTTGCTTCAGCGCTGCCATGAAAGTCCCGGGATCGCGCGCGATCAGGCTGTCGATCAGGAAAAAGCCGGTGACACGTGGCGGCTCGGTAAAGAACACATCGAGTCGGCCGAGCGGCGCCGGCGCCCAGCCGAGTTGGTAATAAAATACATAGACAAGGATCAGGCCGGTGAAGAACACCGGCAGCGATACGCCCGCGGTCGAGACGATGCGACATGTGTGATCGAGGAGCGAATTCGGCTTGGTCGCGGCAAGAATACCAAGCGGGACTGCGATCAGGATCGAGACCAAGAGACCAAGCAACGTCAGTTCGGCGGAAGCCGGCAGGCGGTTGTGCAATTCCGTCACGACCGGCTGGCCGGTGGTCAGCGAGGTGCCGAGATTGCCGTGGGCGAGATCAACGACGTAATCGCCGAATTGCTGGATCAGCGGTTTGTCGAGACCGAGCTTGACCCGTATTTCTTGGATGGCTTGCGGCGTTGCCGCCGGTCCGGCGAAGTAAGCCGCGGGATCGCCGGGCAGCGCGCGGGTCAAAAGGAAAGTCACGACCACGACCCCGATCAGGCTCGGGATCGCCATCAGCAGCCTTTTGAGCACCATTATCGGCATGGGTGCTCACTCAGCCTTTCGCGAAGGAGCGATAATCGAGCCGGCGGTGGAACCAGTATTGATAACCGCTGATGTTCTTCTGCATCGCGATGTTGACATAAGGCTGATAGAGCGGGATGCGCGGCATGTCGGTGTAGGCGAGATCGACAAAGCCCTTCACGTCCTTGTCGTAAGCCCCGGTATCGCCGGTCGCGGCAGCGGTCTTAGCGCCGTCGATGAAGGCGTCGATCTGCGGGGACTGGTAATCCATCGTGTTGAAGATCGATTTGCCGGAGTGGTAGCACCAGTAGAAGAAGTATTCCGGGTAATCGAGCCAGCCCGAGAACACATTGGTGAAGAGCGGCATTGTCTTTTTGTTGAGTTCGGTGCGCCAATTGGCACCCGGTATTTTGTTGATGGTGGTATTGATGCCGATCTCTTTCAGGCTCTCTTGCGTCAATACGCAGACGGGCTCGTTGACACCGGCGAATCCCAAATCGAACGAGATCGGGATCGTGTCGGGCAGACCATTGGGGAAACCGGCTTCGGCGAGAAGCTGCTTCGCTTTGGCAAGGTCGGTGTTGAATTTTTGCGGCTGCGGCCAGGCGACCTCCGTCGGCGCATTGGCCGGTGCGCCGAACAGCGGCTTGCCAAGGCCGTACAGCACGGCGTCCATGATTTTCTGATATGGAATGGCGTAAGCGATGGCATAGCGCACCTTCACATTGTCGAAGGGCGGATGCGCGACATTCATGCCGATATATTGAATGCCGTTCGAATACGGCGTCGAAATTATACTGAGCTTGCCGTTGGATTTCAGTTCGGTGAAATCCTTGTTTGGAAGGTCGTAGGACACGTCAGCGTCGCCGCGTTCGAGCAGCGCGCGCCGGTTGCCGGCATCCGGGACCATCCGCCAGATCACGCGCTTGATCTTGGGCAGCGGGCCGCCTTTCCAATTCTCGTTGCGCTCGAGGACGACCTGCGAGCCGGCGGTCCAGTTCGTCACTTTGTAGGCGCCGCTGCCGCAGGTGTTGAGCTTGGTGTATTCGAGGCCCCACGGATCCGCCGCGGTGGCGTTCTTCTTCACCAGTTCGGAATTGATGATGCAGGGCACGATCACCGCGAGGTCGGGGATCGTCAGCCGGTCCTTCTTCATGAAGTCGACGCGGAAGGTGTGGTCATCGACCGCGACGAACTGCTCTGGCTTTGTCAGCGAGCCCGCGCTCATCTGGAAGGTTGGGAAGCCGCCAACAGTGACCGCGCGATCGAACGACCATTTGACGTCCTTGGCGGTCACCGGCGTACCGTCCTGGAAGACAGCGTCCTTGCGCAGCTTGAAGGTCACCGACATGTCGCCAGGATTCATGTCCTCGGCGAGTTCGGGCTTGAATTTGTTCTTGTCGTAATAGGGCGTGCCGGCGTCGTTGGTCTTCATCTCATGCGAAATCAGCCGGTCGTAGCAATTCCACGACACTTCATAGCCGGGCACATTGGTGCCGATGCCATGGATATCGAGATTGTTTGGTCCGCTTTCGGAAACAATGAGCAGCGTCTCCTGACGCGATTGGGCCTTGGCCGGCGACCAGATCGCCGGCGCTGGGACGGCGGCAGCGGCGGAAAGGGCGGTCATCGATTTCAAGAAGTCGCGGCGCTTCATTTCTGGCTCCCAGACTGTGGTCCAATGCATCGGTGCGTCGGAATTACTTCCCGCAAGCCGCGTGCCACACGGTGCCGCGCTGTTTGCCGCAGCCTAAGTCTTTGATTCGCTTTCGTTTGTTGTGGAGATCGCGGGTGCCGCACTGGCGCGAATGTCGCCGCCGCCTGTTCTCGCTCAATTATTAGGCAGCGTCGATTGCGTGGTCTGGCCTGCGTCTTGCAAAGTCAAACGCAACGATAGCGTGGGGAGTTTTTTCGATGCGCCGCGTGACACTTCAAGCTGAGCCAGCGGTCTTATCCGTCGATCTGGACAAATCCGCTCTGATTATCATCGACATGCAGCGAGACTTCCTCGAGCCAGGAGGGTTTGGCGCAGCGCTCGGCAACGACGTTTCGATGCTGCAAGCGGCGGTCGGGCCGTGCAGCGAAACGCTCAAAGCTGCGCGCGACTTAGGCATGTTGGTCATTCATACACGCGAAGGCCACCGGCCCGATCTAACAGATGCGCCTCCACACAAAGTCGAACGCGGCGATCCGGCGACGCGGATCGGTGCGCCCGGTCCGATGGGCCGCATCCTGGTCCGCGGCGAGCCCGGGCACGACATCATTGCCGAACTCTATCCGCTGCCGACCGAGCCGGTGATCGACAAGCCGGGCAAGGGCGCCTTCTATCAGACCGATCTCGAGCTCGTTCTGAAAAACCGCGGCATCGATACTTTGTTTGTTTGCGGGGTGACGACTGAGGTCTGTGTCAACACCACCATTCGCGAAGCCAATGATCGCGGCTTTCGCTGCATCGCGCTGTCCGATTGCTGCGCGTCCTATTTCCCGAAATTCCATGAAGCGGGCCTCGCCATGATCAAGGCGCAAGGCGGCATTTTCGGTTCGGTGACGGACTCGAAAGCGTTGCTCGCTTCGCTGCAGGCGCGCGAGGCTGCGTGAGGCCGTTTTGAGGGACTTCGACCAAGGGGGAGCGTGAAATGACGACCATGACATCGACTGCCGGGTTCCGCCCAAAACTATGGGTCCCGGGCGACTGGAATGCCTTTTTCGGCTTCGGCACCAACATCCTCACCAACATGTTGACGCTTACGATCCTGTTGCGGTTCGTGATCAAGATGCCGGATTCGATCGTGTTTGGCCGCATCCTTCCGGCGGTTGGCCTGATGATGTGCCTTTCGACTTTTTACTATGCGTATCTGGCTTACAGTCTGGCGAAACGGACCGGGCGTAACGACGTCTGCGCCTTGCCGTCCGGCATCAGTGTGCCGCACATGTTCATCGTCACCTTCGTAATCATGCTGCCGATCGCGCTGAAGACCAACGATCCGATCAAAGGCTGGGAAGCTGGACTGACGTGGGTCTTCTTTCAGAGCTTTATCCTGATGATCGGTGGCTTCATCGCTCCGATCGTCCGAAAGATCACGCCGCGCGCGGCTCTGCTCGGCACGTTGGCTGGCGTATCGATTACCTTCATCTCCATGAGTCCGGCCTTGCAAATGTACATGACGCCGGTGATCGGCCTGACTTGCTTTGCCGTCATCTTGGTGAGCTGGTTCGGCGGATTTAAATATCCGTTTGGTATTCCCGCGGGCCTTGTGGCCATTGCGGTCGGAATGATCATCGCGTGGGGCTCCAACATCCTCGGCCTCAATTACGGTGGGCTGAGCGTCGCGGGCGTTGTCGGCTCCTTCACGAATTTCGGCTTCAACGTGCCGCTCCCCGCCGTGAACCATATCTTCTCCGGCTTTGAATATCTCGGCGTGATCCTCGTTACCGCCATCCCGTTCGGGATTTACGATCTGGTCGAAGCGATGGATAACGTCGAGAGCGCGGAGGCCGGCGGCGATACCTTTCCAACGACTCGCGTGCTCACCGCCGACGGCGTCATCAGCCTGATCGGTTGCTGCATGGGCAACCCGTTCATCAACGCCGTTTATATCGGCCATCCCGGTTGGAAGGCCATGGGCGGCCGCATCGGTTACTCGGCGGCGACCGGCATCATGGTGATCGTGCTGTCCTGGTTCGGCGTGATCTCGTTGCTCTTGGCCGTCATTCCGGTCGTGGCGATTTATCCGATCCTGCTCTACATCGGCATGCTAATCGGCGCGCAGGCGTTCCAAACCACGCCGAAGGTTCACGCGCCGGCCATTGTGCTGGCGCTGACGCCGCATATTGCCGCTTGGGGTGCGACGCAACTGGACGGGGCCCTGGGTGCGGCCGGTACCAGCGCGGCGGCGGTCGGCCTGGACAAACTCGGCAATAACGGCGTTCTCTACGCGGGCCTCAAGGTTATGGGCGGCGGCTCTATCTTGACCGGGCTGGTCCTTGCCGCGATCGGCGCCTTCATCATCGACAAGAAGTTCGTCAACGCCTCGGGGTTCGCGCTTGCCGGCGCCGTACTTACCTTCTTCGGCTTCATGCACGGTGACTCGCTCGGCCTGGCGAAGACGCCCACTGTTGCGATTGCCTATCTGATTGTGGCGGTCTTCCTATTTGGGCTCAGCCGCTCTCCAGCGACAGCATTCGATCGCTCGGCCCCGCATGAGGCGATACCCGAACCTGCCGAGTAACGGGTCGACGCGGTCGCGCTTCAGCAGCCCGCTAGACCTCGCAGCGATTTCGACGCGGCGAAATCCCAAGATCGGTCCCCGGATTACGGAAACGTAACCCGGGGATTTTTTGTTTGCTCGCGCATACGCGCGCTATTCCCATCCGCAAAAGATTTCCGCGAATTAATCCGCTCTCCAGACCGTTGTAATCCGCACTGGTCATATCTCTCGGACCAGGCGGTTGGATAAGCGGCTGAATATTGAAGCGCGCCTCGGCGCGCAGGGAGATAAAGAAATGACGGACGGTAATTCTTCTCAATTGCGTAACGGCGGAACTTCTAAAGCGCGGCGTATCGCGCTTCTCGCTTCGGTCGCGGCCATCGGCGGCGCTTTGCTGATCGGTGCGGGCCCGTTTGGGTCGAGCATCGGCGGCTACGGCTCGTTTGCGGCGACCGCAGCGCAGGCTGACACGATGTCGCAGGCCACAAACCATCCGCAAGGTTTCGCCGATCTCGTCGCCAAAGTGAAACCGGCGGTGATCTCGGTACGCGTCAAGATCGACAGTGCTGCTGCGGCCTCGCCTGCCTCGATGCAGGAATTCGGCGATAACGACGGCGACGATCAACAGCAGGTCCCGATGCAGCCCGGTTCGCCGCTGCAGAAATTCTTCCAGCAGTTCGGCCAGCAATTCGGTGACGGCCGTCATGGCGCTCCGAATGGCGGCATGCAGCGGCATCAGATGATGGTGGGCGAAGGCTCCGGCTTCTTCATCTCGGCCGACGGCTATGCCGTGACCAACAATCACGTCGTCGATCATGCCAAGTCGGTGCAGGTCACGACTGACGGCGGTGCGGTCTTTACCGCAAAAGTCATCGGCACCGATCCGAAGACCGATCTCGCCGTCATCAAGGTCGACGGCAAGACCGACTTTCCCTTCGTCAAATTCTCTGACGATGCCCCGCGTGTCGGCGATTGGGTGGTCGCGGTCGGCAATCCGTTCGGTCTCGGCGGCACAGTCACGGCCGGCATCGTTTCGGCCCGCGGCCGCGACATCGGCGCCGGCCCGTATGACGACTACGTCCAGATTGATGCGCCGATCAACAAAGGCAATTCCGGCGGTCCAGCCTTCGACGTCAATGGCAATGTGATCGGGGTCAACACCGCGATCTATTCGCCGTCCGGCGGGTCGGTCGGCATCGGCTTCGACATCCCGGCCGAGACCGCGAAACTCGTGGTCGCGCAGTTGGAGAAGTCCGGCCATGTCACCCGCGGCTGGCTTGGCGTGCAGATCCAGCCGGTGACCCAAGGCATCGCCGACAGCCTCGGCCTGAAAAAGGCCGAAGGCGCGATGGTCGACGAACCGCAAAAAGATAGTCCGGCAGCGAAGGCCGGCATCCAGTCCGGCGACGTTATCACCGCGGTCAACGGCACGGCGGTAAAGGACGCCCGCGATCTCGCTCGCACCATCGGCATGATGGCGCCGGACTCAAGCGTGAAGCTCGACATCATCCGTCAGGGCGAGACCAAGACCGTGTCGCTCAGCCTGGCGCAGATGCCGAACGACCAGAAGGAAGCCAAGGCGGACACCGGCGCGGCCGAGCCGACCAGCGGCGTGCCGCATCTCGGCCTGCAAGTCGCGCCGGCACGTGAGGTCGACGGTGCCGGCAATCGCGGCGTTGTGGTCACCGCGGTCGATCCGGACGGTCCGGCAGCCGAGCAGGGCTTCCAGACCGGCACCGTCATCCTCGACGTCGGCGGCAAGGCTGTTGCTAACGTCAGCGACGTCCGCGATGCGCTCAAGGACGCGCAAGCGTCCGGCAAGCACAGCGTGCTGATGCGGGTGAAGACGGGTGAGGCGACGCGCTTCGTCGCGCTGCCGATCGATAAGGCTTAAGCGCGGAAATGCCGTTTGCTCGTCGGCGCTGTTTAGTCTCCAGCTCGGCGTGGACGAGCCGGTCGCGCGGGGACGGGTTGGCAACAACCCGTCCTTTTTCTTTTCGCGCTATGCCGCGCGGACCAGCCGCTCGGTATTGGCGTGCACGCAATCGGCGATCGGGGTGAAGGCGCGCTCGGCGGCTTCATAGACGCCGAGGCCATTCTCCAGCGCTTCTTCGGCGGCGCGGCCTGCTTTGGCGAAGGCGATGAATTTCTCGGTAACCATGCGGGCGGTTTCTTCGACCATCTGATCGGGCGTGGCGGAGGAGAGAAGCATCAACCGGGCCGAGATCACGGTCTGCGCTTCGCAGCTAAAGCGCACGGCTTCGAACCAGTTGTTCCAGAAATCGTTCATCTCGTCCCCCAGATCGCTCTGGCGCGGCACCGATATGCCAGCGCACAACCTAAGTATCTTCGCGCAAGTTTTCTAAAATTGCGGGCGAGAATTCCATAAAATTTGAGGGAATTAGTTGCGCTTGCCGGCGTTGGCGTCGACCGAAGCGGTGAGGTCGGAGCCGCCGGTTTGCGGAATGACGTCGCTCATGCGCGAGAGAATGTCGGCAACTGGATAATGGGCCCAGGCGCGGTTGACGAAATCACGGTGCGAAATATCGCCTTCGGGCAGGAAGGTGACACTGCCGGCCAAATGATCGGATTTGAGTTCGGAGCCGTAGGCGATAGAGCGTTCGGCAAGTAGATGCTTGAGCGTCGAATTATGGCCTTCGGTGTGGGTCGTATAGGAGCTGATAAAGAAGGCGCTGCGGTTCTTAGCGATCCAGTCGGCGAAATTGTCGAAGCCGGCATAAAGTGAATCGAGCATGACCAGGCCGCGCAAGCGGGCATTGGCGCCGCCACGATCGAGCACGGCAAGCGTCGGGCCGAAGCCGCCGCTATAGGACACCAGCACGATCGGCATCGTCGCGAAGGTGAAGGCGCCGCGCGGGTCGCCATACATCGCCGCGAGCTTCTGCGCCGCCTCGTCGAGGAAGCGCTTGAAGCCGTCCGGCTGCCAGAATTTTCCGGCACTGGAATCGGCGGCGTCGAAGGCAAATTGCGGCGCCACCAACACCGCATTCATGCCGGCTGCGGAAATCTGCGCGGGCAATTCCTGGCGGTCGCGAACATCGCGCGCGAGGTCGGCGCCATGACCGTGGAAGAACACCACCATGACGGCAGGCTTTTTGACGTCGAAGCCAGCGGGAATGTGGAGGAGCACATGGTCGTCGCTATAGGTGTCGGACTCCCAATAAACGTGGCCGCGGAAATTGGTATGGCCGCGATGCGAGGCCTCTCCGGCATTGAGGAAGGAGTGATCGCCGCCAGGCGTATCACCGTGATAGGGGAACGGCGCGGTCTGGAAATCGACCAGGCTGGTTTTGGCTTCCGTCGGCACGGCGGACGGATTCAACGCAGCGACAACCGGTGCGGGACGTGACGGAGCGGCGAGAGGCGCAACAGCAGGATTCGGACGCGGCGTTGGAAGCCGCGGCGCGGCTCCCGCTGAAGCGACGCGAACCGTAGGCTTGGCGGTTGTTTGTTGTGTTGGTGGCTGCGCCTTGTCGGCGAGATTAGGAGAGTCAAACAGACTCCACTCCCGCGACACGACGGTGTTGGCATTCTCGCCGGGCTTTGTCTTGGTGGTAATCTTTGCACTCGTGCTCAGGGCCAGCGGATTTTGCGGCCAGCGCGCACCGATCGTTTCGTGCGCCGACGTCAAATAAGGGTCGACCTTCGCAACGCTGGTGCTGCCGCTCAACGCATTCCGCGTGGCGCTATAAACACCGGCAGTAAAACCGACGGCGCCCGCGATCAGAAGACCGATGATGACCTTGAGGAGGTGCCGGTCGACAGCATTGCGCAATACATTCGGCCGCCGCACTGGTGCGCTCGGATAAGCGTAACGAACGCGGCCGCGCTCGGAATAGCCGCGCGCCGGAACAGTGCGAACGATCGAAGGCTCGATGCGCTGATGTGAATTGGCGACAGCAAGAGACAGGCGCGCGCGCTGGCTCGCGGCCGACGTCACGGCCGCACGGCGAGACTCACGATTCGACTCCTGGGGCACGCCCCCTCGGACCCGATGCTGCACAGAAATTATCCCCACCGACGAACAGCTTAGCTTTCGCTACAACTTTGTCGCTAATTTGACCATTACCACCGGGGTCCGTAGAGGCGATAGCCGCCCCAAAACGGCTGCGGAGCCGGTCTTTGGCTCGGCGGCGGGCCGCCGCGCGAGACGTCCGGTGGGCCGAACATCTCGGATTTCATGGTTAATGCCGTGTTAACGACCGATTCATCGCTGATCGGCGCTGTTTTCCGCGCGACCAGAAGATTGGACTCGTTTTTCCGCCAACGGTAGCCGAGGCCAAAATCGATCGGGGTCGGCGCGGTCTTACGGTAGAGGTCCTCCATCGCCGTCTGATAGTGGGACGGAAATTCGCCGATCGGCCCGAGATAATGCCCATAAGGCTCGAGCTGCCATTTCTTCGGATCGAAAAAAGCGAGCGGAATGCCGCTGTCGTCCTGGACGATGGTGGCGCTGCGCGCGAGCAGGAAGTTGCGAATGGTGGAGAAGTTGCCGACATGCATCAGATAAGACGCGCTTTTGACGAAGCTGTCGGCAGCGCCGAGCTTGTCCAAGAATGGCAATAGGCCGCTCGTCTTCACACCGTCATCGCCGAGATTGGTGCTGAAATAATAAAGCGTCTGATTGGGACCGCTGCCGTCGGAAAAGACGATCTTCACGCCTTGCGCCGCAGAATTTTTGCTCTTGTCGTCGGCGGCAACGACATTGCCGTCGCGGTCGAGATTGACGAAGCTTGCGTCGTGAATGGTCTTTCCGGTGCGCGCCAGGAATACATAGATGATCGGCAAAGTGCCGAACACCGGGCCGGCACGCAATTGCGTTTTCATGTTCTTGGTGATGAAGAAACTATAGGTCATCACCGTGCCGAGCGAGGTCTCGAGGTTGCGCAGCGAAGCATCCAGCGTCCCGCGCGTCAGGCTCGTCAAAGATGGCACGCCACCGGCCGGTTCAAGGCCGACCAGCACATAAGTCGTTGCCGTCGGAAAAAGGCTCACGGCATAGAGCGCGTCCGGACCGCTGAACATATAAAGCATCGAGTGATGCTTGTCGGGCAAATGGTCCTTGGAGAAGGCGCGGACTTTCGCCAGCGAGAATTTCTCCTCCTCGGCGAACATGGAATCGAAGCGGCGCGCGTGTTGCTGCCATTCCGGTGTGTTGGCGAGCGGAGCCAGCGGCGAATTCGCTGAAGGCTGAAGGCCGGCGAGGAAACGCGCGGTGTCGTCCGGCGTTGCGGTCTCCGCGGCGCGCGCACCAATTGCGGCGCAAGCCACGAATGCAGCAAGAAAGAGTGTCGCCAGTGTCTTATGCATGAGGGGGAGAGTCCGCCGGCTGCCGTTTTTCAGGCCGCATTATTCGAAGAGTTGGGAGAAAGCACGTTCGATACCCGGCGTGAGATATAATAAGCGATCAAGCCGCTCAGCATGATGGCGAAGCTCGCCAGAGACTGCCAGGGCCGATAGACGACGAGGTAGCACATCATGAATGCCGTGACGACCAGAAAGACAAGCGGCGTCAGCGGATACCCCCAGGCGCGATAGGGCCGCTCGCGCTGCGGTTCCGTGATCCGCATTTTGATGACGCCGAGCACGGTGAAAAACGAGCACAGCGACAGGCTCAATTGCACGAAGTCTAGAACCGTTTCAAAGCTGCCGGTGAGCAGCAAAAGGTCGGCTATCGCGAGCTGGAAGACGATTGCCGCGATCGGCACGCCGCCACGCGAGGTCTTCGCGAAGGTCCCGAGCACCGCCATGTCCTCGCCCATAGTCATGGTGACGCGCGGACCGATCCACATCATAGCGCTGATCGAAGAGACGAGGCCGAGGCTGATAAGCCCACCGACGATCCGGCTACCCACGGGGCCAAAAATGTGCTTGCCGGAGATCATCGCCACGTCGATCTGGCCGGTGAGTTCATTGAGCGGCGCGGTGAGGAGGAACACTGCATTGAGCGCGAGATAGAGCACAGTCACGATCGCGGTGCCGATCATAAGCGCGCGGGGAAGACTGCGGGCCATATCGGCGACGTCGCCTGCGATATAGATCGGCGCGTTCCAGCCAGAATAGGCATACATCACAAAGACGAGGCTGATCGCGAACGGTGCGCTGATGATCTGCGATACATCGCCGGTCTGTGGCGCAAAGCCGATCGGCTGCCACGGTACGAAAGCCAATCCAGCGACGATGAATACGGCGATGAGCAGAAGCTTGAGCGCCGTCCAGACGTTATGAAAGGCAGAAGCGAAACGCCCGCCGAGGATGTGAACAAGCGCGGCGATCCAGATGATGACAAGGCCTGAGATCAGCGGCGGCGCGTTCGGCAAGACGGATTGAAAGTAAACGCCGAAGGCCATGGCGCCGAGCGCGACCGGTGCGGCAAAGCCAACAAAGGCCGAGATCCAGCCAGCCACAAAACCGAAGGCCGGATGATAGAGCCGGCGCAGGAAATTATATTCGCCGCTCGAACGCGGGAAGAGGCCAGCAAGCTCGGCGTAGCAAGTCGCGCCGCATAGCGCGACAATGCCGCCGACCAACCACAACAAGAGCAGCACGAAGCCGGAGCGGATATCGGCAACCTGAAAGCCGAGGCTCGTGAACACGCCAGTGCCGATCATGTCGGCAATGACGATGGCCGTCGCGGTGACGGCGGTGACGCGCGCAGCGCTCACGCCCTCTGTGCCCGGCGTAGCCGCCATCACAGCATTCCCAGTCGGAAGTCGCTGCGGCGGATATTACCGACGGGAAAATCGAGCTTGCGCTCAGCCATGAATGGTCTTGTCAGCTATGAAAGGGCTTGGATGCCGTTTTATCGTCGGGCTTTGTTGTGGGTTTGAAAGTCGCGGGCTTCAACGTTGCGGGTTTGAAAGGTCTGAACGGCTTATCGCATTCGTGGATGAACTTGTAGATCTCCGGCGCCTGTAGCCACATCAAGGTGTAGGTCAATCCACCCTTCTGGGTGATCCAGTCGCGGAAATCGTCCGGATAATTCTTCCACAAATCCGGCGTGACAAAGGCGGGGATGGCTTGATGGAAACCCATCGAGCCAGTCGGTGTCGCACACACTTTATCGCGCGGGAAATAACCAACCAGCGCCGTGCAGGCCGAGACGCAAGGACCGGAAATGCGGACGTCGGCGCCTTCTTTAGCAAGCTTCTCCCATTTCGCCTGATAGATGACCAGGACGCCCCCATAGTCGCCCTTGATCTCGACGGTTTCGGCGCGCGCGGCGGAGACCGTCATTGCCAAGATCAAGGCCAGAAATGCCTGCCAGCCCCGCATGCAGAACCCCCACCGAACGGCGTAGTGCGGCCCGAACCCCGCCGCAGCATAGCCGTTAGCAAGGATTGTTCCAGCGGGTGCTAGCAGTCTTCACAGCACCATCAAATCCCGGCCGACGACGATGTCGCCCTTGAAAAACTTTGCCGCCGGTGCCCGCCAAGTGTCGTCGCTGATGCTGTCGATCGCCGGTGTCAGATGCGACAGCACCAGCGTCTTTACGCCGGCTTTAGCGGCGATGCGGCCGACGTCTTCGACCGGCGTGTGGTCGGCATTCATATGCGCCATATAGTCTTCGAATTTCACCGGCCGGCCTTTGGCGATCTGCGCATGCAGATAATCGACCAGGGCCGGAAGATACATCGCCTCATGCACCAGCACGTCAGCGCCTTTGGCGAGTTCCGCCACGGCATCGACAGCAACCGTGTCGCCGGAGAAGACGATCGAGCGATCATGGAAATCAAAACGGTAGGCGAGCGCGGGTTTCACCGGCGGGTGCTGCACCACCGTCGACGTCACGCGCACATTATCATCCTGCATCACCGGTCCGGCGCCGGGGACTTCGGTGACATCGACGCTTTCCAGCGGCTTCATCTTTAAATCCTCGGACCAGAAGCCGATCGTGGTCTGCATCGATTTGAGATAATCAGCCGTCATCTGCTTGAGCGGGGGCGGCCCATAGGCGCGCACCGACAGCGGCATGCCTTGCACCCAGCCGATGGAGAGCAGCGGGCCGTATTCGACATTATGATCGAAGTGATGATGGGTGATGAAAATCCCGCGCAATGCGCCGAACGGAATTCCAGTTTCGGCATAGCGATCGACGACACCCAGGCCGCAATCGAGCACATAAGCGGCGCCGTTACTCACCATCACATGTGAGGTCATGCGCCGAGAGCGTCCGGGCACCGGACCGGCGCCGGTGCCGAGCAGAACGAGCTTCGTACCCTTGGCGTCCTTGAGTGCGGCTTGCGCCTGTTCGCGCGCGTTAGGCGCGGTTTGGGCCGCGGCCGGGACGGCCGTCAGTGCCTGTGTCGCGGCAATCCCCGCTAACAGCGTGCGCCGCGAAAAATTCGCGCTCCGTATCTTGTCGGACATTCGTTCCTCCCCTTTGTGCTCGAATAGCAATGATAACTGCGGCTGTGTGCGATGCAAAGATACAGTCGTCCCCGCAATTTTGCGTGCGCAAATGTTGCATCGCACGCCTCTTTTCTTGCGCTGCACGGCTACCGTCTTGCGCTATTGCTGCAACGGGCCGAAACTCACGCCAAGAGTCGACGCGACAAGCGCACGGGAATGCGGGACATAGTCCTGCGGGAGAAAACGCCATGACAATGGCCTACGATCAACAACAATCATCGGTCCATTTTTCCGAGCCGGAAAGCACGGCCAACGAGCTGGTCAAGCTCATTCGCAAATTACGCTGGATCGGCATGGACGAAGAAGCCGAACGGCTGCAGAAAAAATTAGCGCAGCAGCACGGCGTCGCCGATGACACGGTGCTCGCCCGCTCCGGCGAAACGGACTGACGATATTTCGGCGTCACAGAACAATAAAAATCCGAAGTCAGTGTCGGCTTGAACGCCGTCACACCGGGAGGGTGTTATGGAAGCGATTGCCGCCATCGTGACCTTGTTGGTCATCTGGGCATTGGTGCTGTGGGGCTCGTCTTACTTTAATCGTAATGTGATCTGAACGAGCCGTTCGGTTCGCCGCGAAATACGAGAAGTACGCATCTGCGTGATCGCAGGCGCGTCGCCGCATAGATTCTAGCCGAAGCTTTGGGCCTTGATCGCGCTCTGCATTCTCTGGCAGAGCGTGGACGTCTGCGCATCGCATACGCAAGAGAGGCATAAAGTTCCTATGGATGCTTCGGAACAGATCGATCGCTTGATCGCCGGGATAATCGACTGGCGCGGCAAGACCTTCGCCTCCGTCCGTAAGGCCGTTCTCAGCGCCGATCCGGAGATCGTCGAGGAATGGAAATGGATGGGAAGCCCGGTATGGTCACGCGACGGCATGATCGCGGTCGCTAATGCGCATAAGGGCAAAGTGAAGCTGACTTTTGCTTATGGCGCTTATCTCTCCGATCCCGATAAGCTCTTCAACGCCGGCCTCGAAGGCAATATGCGGCGCGCGATCGATTTCCTCGAGGGTGACAAGGTCAATGAGCG
This sequence comes from Xanthobacteraceae bacterium, assembly GCA_036271715.1. Classification (GTDB taxonomy): domain Bacteria; phylum Pseudomonadota; class Alphaproteobacteria; order Rhizobiales; family Xanthobacteraceae; genus BOG-931. Next base: position 105,412 of record DATBAD010000059.1, on the reverse strand, counting down.
TGCGCTGAAAAATCTCGTCCGCGCCGCGATCGAGTACAATCAGAGCAAAAAGAAGAAGAAAGCGCCTTCGGCGCCGCGGGCAAAGCCACGCAAAGCCAAGAAGGCGTGATGCTTCGGCCGGCTAGCGAACGTGCCCGATCAGCACCATCGAAATCGCCGGCACATAAGTGATGATCAGCAGCGCGATGAAATTGACGGCGACGAACGGGAGCACGCCGCGATAGATCGTGCCCATCGGCACGCTGAACACAGCTTTGGCTGCGAAAAGGTTCAAGCCGAAGGGCGGCATATAAAGACCGATCGACAGATTGACCGCCATGATGATGCCGAAGTGCAGCGCGTTGACGCCCGCGGCTTCGACAACTGGCAGCATGAGCGGCGTGAGGATCAGGATCGCAGCCGGCGGTTCGAGGAAGCTGCCGGCGAAGAGGAGCCCGACATTGACGAAAAGAAGCGTCTGCCAATGTGGCAGATGCATCGCCGTGACATGGTCGATCAGCGCCTGCGGAATGCCGCTTGTCGTCATCAGCCAGGAATAGACATTGGCGCCGGTGACAATGATCAGGATCTGCGCGATCAGATAGGCCGAGCTGACGATGACCTGCCAGAGTTCGGCAAACCCAATCTCCCGATAGATGACCATGGCGACGAACAGCGAATAGACCACGGCGACGCCGGCGGCTTCGGTCGGTGTGAAGATGCCGCCATAGATACCGCCAAAGATCACGACCAGCGTGCCGATCGCCCAGCTCGCATCCTTGGTCGCGGCCCACATATTTGCCCAGCGAGCCGGCTCGGACAGCGGCACCATTTTGATGCGCGCGTAGACGATCACATAAATGGAGTCGACGACGCCGATGAGCAGGCTCGGCAGGATGCCGGCGGTGAAGAGCTTGATTGCCGACACCTGCGCCGTCATCGCGTAAAGGATCATCGAAATCGAGGGTGGAATGATCACCGCAACCGCGCCGCCCGCCGTGATCAACCCGACAGCAAAGCGCTCGGCATAGCCATGCTTGACCAGTGAAGGGAAGAGGAGGCGTCCGATCGCGACCACGGTGCCGACAGAGGTGTGCGCCATGGCGCCGAATAATTCGGATGACGCAACTGTGGTGACGGCGAGCGAGCCGCGGATACCGCCAACGATCGACACCACCCAATTGACGACGCGATTGGCAATGCCGCCGCGGCCCATGATTTCGCCAGCCAGCACGAAGAACGGTACGGCAAGTAATGGGAAGCTGTCGAGGCTGCCGAACATATAAGTCTGGATCGCTTCCGTCGGCACATGTGCGACGAACAGGATCGCCGCGGTCGAGGTCAGGATCAGCACGACGAAGATCGGCAGGCCAAGGATCAAGAGAATGGCCGGCAGGATGAAATAAACGAAGATTGCCGACATCGTGCACCGCTTCCGTCAGTGCTCGATGTCGCGGGTCGCGATCACATCGTCATGGCGCACGCCGAGAACGATCAGCCGCGCCGCGATCAGAAGCGCCATCAGCATCAGGCCGATCGGCACGACGGCCTGCGGAATGACCAGGGGGATATTGGCCGTTTCGCTGCGCTGATCGAGCTCGGCGAGCATGGTCATCACCGGCCAGGCGAAAATCGCCAGCATGACGCAGGTCGCGATGGTGACCAGATCGGCGAACAGCTCGAAATATTTGCGTGGCCGCGGCGGCAGCAGTGAGACCACGACGTCCATGCGGATGTGGCGGCCGAGCCAGCCGACCGGTGGCGCGGCGAGGAAGACCGCTCCAATCATCAGGAACAGCATCGCCTCTTCGGCCCAGGAGATCGAGACCGAAAAGAGATAGCGGCCGATGATATTGACGAAATTGATCGTGACGCTCGCGATGAGCATCACACCCGCAGCGACGCGCAGCGCCGCCATCAACAGGTTGGCGCTACGCAGCAGGACGTTGCGCATGGATGACTAGTGTTTGGCGGCCGCGGCGCGGACCATTTTCAGCATGTCGCGCACCGCCGGTTGATCCTTGGTCGCGTCATCGGCGACCGGGTCGAGCAGGGTCTTCATCTGCGCAAGGTCTTCTGCGGGCAGTTTGACGACGGTGCCACCGAGCGCGCTCCAGTCGCTTTCAAGTTTTTTGTTGAAGTCGAATTCCCACTGTTGGGTTTTGGTCGCATCGGCCGCCGCAGTGTCGGTCACGATTTTTTGCAGATCGGGCGGCAGCGTATCGAGCCAGGTCTTGCTGACCACCGCGATCGAATTGATGAAAGTGTCGTTGGTGACGGTGATGACCTTGACCAGATCGTTCATCTTGAAGGCGACGAACACCGACAAGCCGCTGATGGTGCCGTCAATGGTGCCTTGATCGAGCGCAGGCACCACTTCCGACAGCGGCATGCCGATGCCGGTGGCACCGAGCTTCGCCATTTTTTGCCGTTCGAGCTCGGTGCCGTTGATGCGCAATTTCTTGCCGCTGAAATCGGCAAGCCGCATGATCGATTTCTTGGCGCCGTAATCGGCGGCGCCCAGATTGAGCGTCGCGATGCCGACCATACGCTTCGGTGCGACCAGATCGAACATGGCCTTACGCATGTCGGGGTCGGCGACGGTGGCGGCTGCATTGACATCGTCGCGGAACACCATCGGGGCGGAGAACACGCCGAAGCGCGGGTCGACTCCGACAAAGAAATCGACCGGACCGATATAGACCTGAATGCTGCCGAGCTGCACGCCTTCGATTTCGCGTGGGATCGGACCGAGCTGGCTCGCCGGATAGACCTGTACTTCGATGCGGCCGCCGGACGCCTTTTCAAGATCCTCCTTGAGGAATTTGAGGAATTGATGCTGACCTTCATTGATGGTGGCGCAGCCGGCTTTCATGACGAAATCGGCGGCTTGCGCCGACGGAATAGAAAGCGGCGTCAAAGCCATAATCGCAGCAGCCAGCATCGCACGGCGTGCGGTCATCGTGTTTCCCCTCTATGTCCTCGACGCGTCTTGTGCGGCCGTTGCGAGCGGCGCGCGTTTTTGCGCGTTGGGCTGCGACTATAGAGAGTGGGCACCGCTTGCCAAGCGGCGTTTTGCCACCGGAGCGGAAGCGCGAGCCCTTCGGCGTCGCACCGCCGGCCGAGCCGTCGCAGGATGATCCGCCGATCCGAATCTAGAAATCGAGTTTATCGCGGATCGAATCGAGGCCGGCTTGCGCGCAGGCCTCGTCCTTGTCGCCGCCTGGCGCACCGGCGACACCGACCGCGCCGAGGACTGAGCCGCCGGCTTCGATGACAAGTCCGCCGGCGAGCGGCAGTACATGGGGCAGGGTGGCGAGCCCTGCGCTCAATTGTCCATTTTGCACCGACTTCGCGAAATCGGCGCTGCTCAAATGAAAGCTTAGCGCGGTGTAGGCTTTGTTGTTCGCGGTTTCGGCCGCGGGAAGGCCGGCGAAACGATCGCGCAGCAACACAAGCTGCTGGCCGAAACGATCGAGCACTACCACCGCGACCTGATAGCCGCGCGTCCGGCATGTCGTCAGCGCGGTCTTGGCGAGATCAAGTGCGGTGTCGGGCGCGATCGATTTATAGGTCACGGTCGCTGTATCGTCGGCGCGCGACGGCATTGCCGCGAGTATGGCAAGCGTTAGCGCGGCGAGTGCCGCGCGGCCGGGCAGCTTACGGACGGACATAACTATAGCCTTGCTCCTGCAGCTCCACGATCCGCACCACGCCCGCCGGCACGATCTTGGCTTGCGGAATGATAGTGATCGGATGGCCCTCGCGCTTCTCCATACCCTGTTTGGTGTTGTTGCAGGCCGAGAACGCGATCTTCGACGGGAAGCTCACTTCCACCAATTCCTTGATGCGGTCTTTCACCGGCGAAGTGTCGTCGCGCAGCATGTGCAAGCCGGGACCGTAGGCAACGATTTCGACGTCGGCGTCTTCATGTTTGTCGCGATAATAATCGAGCACATTGCGCGCATTGTTGAGCGCGAGATTCATCACCTCGGGCTCGTTCTGATCGACTTGGATGACGATGCGATGCGGTTTGCCGCTTTGCGCCTCGACGCGCGAAGCCGCGAACAGCCCGGCGGCGAGGCCGGCGAAGGCGCGGATCATTCCGCTGCGAGTGATTGAAGTCATGTCATCCTCCTTCGGCATAGCCGGGATTGTCTTCGATGCCTTTGAGTATCACGCGGTTAGGGCGTTTGATTGACAGATTTTTGTTGTCGCGCAAATAGGCTTCCAGCATGCCGGCCACGGGTTCGCCGGTCTGCGGGTTGACCGATGCCCAGCCGGCGACGCGGTAGCTCTTGCCGGCCTCGACTGTCGTGCCGTCATTGAGCGTCATATCTGAGATGCGGCTGCCCGTGGCCTGGTTAGGCGCGCAGGCGTAATCCATGCCGCCGACACGGACCATATCGCCGCCCTGCTGATAATAAGGATCGGGATTGAACAGATTGTCGGCGACGTCTTCGAGGATCGCCTTGATCTGCTCGCCGGTCATGTCCTGCACATAGACTTCCGGGTAAGTGATCGCGGTCGCGGCGCCGACATGCTCGGTGGTGATGCCTTCCTTGGCCGGCACCGTCGTGCCCCAGCGGAAACCTGGCGACAGCGCGATTTGCGCGTTGAGCCGCTGTCGCAAGGCGTCGCAGATCACTTGATCCATCGGTCCGGTGAAATTGCCACGGCGATAGAGCAGGTGATCGCAAGTAGCGAGCTTTTCTGGCGCGCGCTGGCCCGCTCTTGTCTTATACGTTTTGATCAGATCGAGCATCGCGGCATCGGGCTTGATCAGATCGGCGAACACCGGAAGCAGCGTGTAGCGCATGTCTTTCACCACGCCACGCTCGACATCGAGATCGATCACGCCGAGGAATTTGCCATTCGATCCGGCATTAGTGACCAGCGTCTTGCCGCCGTTGTTGGTCACGGTCATCGGCTGTGGCACCGCGTCATGCGTGTGGCCGCCTAATATAACGTCGATGCCGGAGACGCGGCTGGCGAGCTTGAGATCGACATCCATGCCGTTATGCGAGAGCAGAATGATCGCGTCCGCGCGCTCTGCGCCACGCAGATCGTCGACCAGCTTTTGCAACTCCTGCTCGCGGATGCCGAAGGTCCAGTCCGGCGTGAAACGTTTCGGGTGGGCGATCGGCACATAAGGAAAAGCCTGGCCGATAACGGCGATGCGCTTGCCGCCGACTTCTTTGATCAGCGACGGCTTGAAGACGCGGCCGGTGGAGGTGTCATAGGCCGTCTTGTCGGCGAATGCGGCCTCTTCGGTGAGAAGAACGTTCTGGGCGAGGAACGTGCCTTTGAACGCTTTCAGATTTTCGACAAGTGTCTCATCGCCGTAGGTGAATTCCCAATGGCCGGTCATCGCTTCAACGCCGAGAAGGTTAGCGGCCGCGATCATATCCGCGCCGTGCAGCGCATTGGCTTGGCCGGTGCCCTGCCAGAGATCGCCGCCGTCGAGCAGGAGCGCATTCCCGGCGCCGGCTTCGGCACGCAGTCGATCGATCAGCGTTTTCAGATACGCGAAACCGCCCATGCGACCGTAGCGGCGCGCGGCGTCCTGATAATCGAGATAGGTCAAGGCGTAAGCGCCGCGGCTTCCTGGCGCGATGCCGAAGTGTTCGAGAAACGCCTTGCCGACGAGATGCGGCGGCTGGCCGCGCATGGTGCCGACGCCGATATTGACGCTCGGCTCGCGGAAATAGACCGGCTCGAGCTGCGCATGGGTATCGGTTTGATGCAGGATGCGGACATTGCCGGAGCGGCCGATGTCATAGAGATCGTCACCAGCTGCAATCGCCGCTTGCGGCACGATTCCGGATGCCGCCGCTGTGGCCAGACAACGCAGAAAGTTGCGGCGATCCATAACGGCTAGCGTATCACCGCGGCCTTCCAGGCGTCGTCTTGCTCCTTGGCCTGGAAGATCGAGGCTTTCGCCAGCGTTTCAGCCTGCTGCGCCTGCTTAACCGCGGCGTCAAAATCATTCGCAGCGGCAGCTTTCTTCGCAGCGGCCAGCGCCTGCTCTGTGGGGAGCCACTGGTTCTTGAGATTGCCAGCTTCTTTCTCGGCAGCTTCAGCGGCGGCAAGCGCGGTCTTGTAATCAGTCTCGGTACTCGCGGCGAGCGAAGGTTCAGCGAGCGTGATGGCAGCAAGCGTGGCGACAATAAGCGCGGCGAGAATGGATTTCATTGTCGCCTCCTATGGCCGCGCGCCCGGCCCGGAGATCGGCAGGCCGTTGCTCATGTAAGAGAGGAAATATTCGACGTCGCGATAGTTCTCGTCCTGCGGTTCGAGCGGCACGCCGCGGGTCTGGCTATTGCAGGTGAGCAAGCGACGGCTGGTCGTGCCCATGCCGCCCCATTCCGAGCGATAGATCGGCAGTGCGGCGACAATGCCGAGCGCGGGCGCCAACACCTCGGTATGGATGTGCTCGCCCGGGCTTTGCACATGGCAGCTCGAACAGGCGAAATTGAGCTGACCGCGTCGCGAATAGAAATATTTTTTGCCGTTCTCGTAGGCGGCGAGCGCCCGCGGGTCGCTCGGGATCTTGATGTCGAACGGCTGGCCGCGCGAAGTGAAGGCCATATAGGCGGTCAGTGCCGCCATGTCGTCTTTCACATAAGACAAAGCTTCTTCGCCGTTCGCCTGACGGCAGCGGTTGAGCGCGAGCTCGAGCGTGATTATCTCGCCAGTCTTCTCATCGAAGTAAGGATAGTTCTGCCGGATACCGATGCCTTTGTTCGCAAAACAATCGCCATAAGTCTTGCCGTTCTTGAACGGCGTTCCGAACATCTCCTGGCCTTTGTCGAGCGCGAATTGATAGGGGGGGAATTCGTCGATCGCGACCCATTGCTTGCGCAGGTCCGCGTCCATCGAATAGGGCCCGTTGACGAAATCATTCAACGGCACTTTCGGGAAGCGCTTGGTGAAATAGGCGCGGAACGCCTTGAAGTCGGCTTGCGGATCGGTGGTGTCGGCGACCGCCGTCTGCGCCAGCGCCAACAGGACCGCAAGTGTCGCCCCTACTGCACGAAGCATCGTCGTTCTCCCGGCACGCGGGCAGATCCCGCGCTGCGAAAATCTACTGAATCTTGGTCGTCAGCGTGTCGCTTTGGCCCTTATTGTCGACCCAACTCACGGTGAGGTCGTCTCCCTTCTGCGCGCCCTTGAAGCTGAATTTCACATAAGGGTCCTTGGCGACCGCCGGTCCCCACAGCGCGGTGAATACGGTCTTGCCGCCGTGCTCGAATTGCACCACGTCGATGTGATGCGGCGGGATGAGATTGCCGCTCGCATCTTTGACGTAACCGGAATCCATCGGATGCTGCACCAGGGCCTGCACTTCGGTGGTGTCGCCGCTATTGGTGGCGCGGACGCGGATTGTCGAAGCCATTATCGTGTTCCTCGTCTCTCTTAGCCGCCGCAGCCGCCGACGGTGACTTTGACTTCTTTATTGGCCGAGAAAATCTTGCCGTTGGATTCGACAAGCGCGATCACTTTGCTCGTCTTCGCCATTTTGATGCGGTTCGATACTGTCGCCGCGGTGCCGGCGGGGATTTTGTAGCTCGCAACCAGCGGTGAAGGATTATCCGTCACCATGATGCTGATCGAAGTGACATTCGGCAGCGTAGTTGAAATCGATACCGGCACAACAGCGCCGTTCTCGGCAATCTCCGGTGCGTCGAGTTTGATTTGATCCGAAGCCTCGGTTTCCTTGCCGTAAAGAAGCTTCAGCGTGTCGGCGTCGCTCTTCGCCGCAAAAGCATCCTTCGGCCAGATCGAAGCATCCGCTGCTGCAAACGCGCGCTGCGCCATGCCGCTCACGCCGAGCGCGAGCGCGGCCAGCGATGCTTTCAGCATCGTGCGGCGTGAGCCCGTCTGAAGTTGATTGAACGTCATCGAGAGCTTTCCTTGTTATCGCGTCATTTTGTGTAGAGAAAATCGATCACTTGTTCGATTTCCGCATCTGAGAGGATCAGGTTGCGTCCGAACGGCGGCATCACGGTCAGCGGATTGCGCTTGGTCTCGTCGTAAATGACGGCGCGCAATTCTTTGCGGTCGGGGAAGCGGTTCTTCATGTCGGAAAGCTCCGGAGCGACATTGCCGGCCGCATCGCCGCCTTTGATGACATGACAGGTGAGGCAATTGCCTTTGCTGCGGTCGAAGGCAAGCGTCTGACCCGGCATCGCCGGCTGCTGCGCTGAGGCAGCCCCCACGGCGGCCATCAAAACGAAGCCGGCGGCGATTGCGCCCAAGCCTGCCCGTCGCATCGCATCCTCCCGCGTCATTTGCCGCCCATTTTATCGAGCGGCCCGGTGGTCCGCGGCGTCAATTGCCGCCCTTCCGCCGAGGACATGACTTTCACACTCTTCGGGTCGATACAATCTTTCATGCAGGCTTTGTCTGCGGTGTCCGGGCGCGGGTCTTTCCAGGTGAATTTGTCGCGATTCGGCATCTTCACTTTCGGTAGGCTATCGCGGTCGGCGATGAAGTCGTTCGGCACGATATTGTTGAAGTTGAGGATATAGGCAATCACGGCGTAAACGTCATCGGCCGACAGCGAATGAGGGGCCGAGAGCGGCATTGCCCGGTCGATATAATCGAAGAGCGTCGGAGCAAACGGCCAATAGCTGCCGACGCTCGGTTCCGGTCTTTCGCTGGCAAGCGTGCCTTCGCCGCCCATCAGCTTCGGATAACGGCCCTCGCCTTCGCCGAAAGTGCCATGGCAGGCGGCGCAGGCATTGGCGAAAACGTCGGCGCCGTGCTCGACATCGCCTTTGCCCGGCGGCAATCCCGCGCCATCTTTGCCGCGCACATCGATATCCCAGCCGGCGATCTCCGCCGGCGTCGCCACTTTGCCGTAGCCGAATATACCGGGGCTGCCGGCGAGGGCGGGAGATGCTGCGGCGAGAGCGATGGTCGTGGCTATGATCGATAAGCCGTCATTGCGAGCGAAGCGAAGCAATCCAGTCTTTCGGACGAGCGGCCCTTGATTGCTTCGTCGCTGCGCTCCTCGCAATGACGAATGAGGTCTACCCCAACTGAACATCGAACACCTTGCCGTCCGGTTTGATCTGCCAGGTCTGGATCGCGTTATTGTGATAGATCGGACTGGTGCCGCGCACTTTGCGCAGTTCGGCGATGGTCGGCTGCACATAGCCGGTCTCGTCGACTGCACGCGATTCCAGAAACGCAGGCTTGCCGTCCCAGCGCCACGGGACAGTGAAACGCGTCAGCGCTTTCGGCAGCACGGGATCGGCGGGCGTTGCGTGCTGCCAATTGATGCCGCCGTCGAACGATACGTCGACCGCTTTGATCTTGCCGTGACCGCTCCAGGCAAGCCCACGGATTTCGTAAAGGCCGGGTGTGGTCAGCGGTTTTTCGGGGCAAGGGAAGGTGATAACCGACTTCGCTTCATTGACCCAAGTGAAGCCGCGCGCGGTGCCGTCCGGCATCAGTTCGGTATATTTCGACGTCTCTTCGCGCGAGAACCAGGGCGCGTCGCCGACTTTCAGCCGCCGCAGCCATTTGACGTTGACGTTGCCTTCCCAGCCCGGCACCACGAGACGGAGTGGATAGCCTTGCTCCGGGCGCAGCGCCTCGCCGTTCTGGCCATAGACGACCAAACAATCATCGAGACATTTGTCGAGCGGCAGGCTCCGATTCATGCGCGAGGCGTCGGCGCCTTCTGCCATCACCCATTTCGCTTCTTTCTTCAGGCCGACTTCGTCTAACAGTGTCGACAGTTTGACGCCGGTCCATTCGGCGCAGCTCACCATGCCGTGGGTGAATTGCAGCGAATTGAGTTGGGTCTCGCGCCATTCCATGCCGCCATTGGCCGGGCACTCGATGAAATGAATGCGCGACACCGATGGAAAGCGGACGATGTCGTCCATGCTTAGGATCAGCGGCCGTTCGACCAAGCCGTGGATCATCAGGCGATGTTGGCGCGGATCGATATCGGCGCGGCCGGCGTGATGGCGCTCGAAGAACAATCCGTTGGGCGTGATGATGCCGTTGAGCGATTGCAACGGTGTGAAGCTCACCGACGACTCGCGTGTGGCCGTCAGCCAGGGCACGTCGCGGCGGATAACGTCTTTCTCGAAATCGGAAGGCTTGCCGTAAGGCCGTTCGACAACGCCGCCGCCGGGCGAAAGCGACCAGTCCGGTTCGCCGGGCGGGATGCTCTCGCTGGCTTTTGTGGGGTCAGCTCCGCCGAGCAATGCACCGCCGGCGAGCATGGCGCCGCCGCGCAGAAATGAACGCCGGGATCTGACAGCGCCACCCTGTCCTGGCGGATCCGACATCGTTTCCTCCTACAGGCGCATATCGCCTTAGTGGATTCTTCTGCATCCGCCGGATTCTTTGGATGTCTATGCCGGCAGTTTTTGTTGTCGCCCTTCGGCGAGCGCCTTAAATTAGATCGGCGAATTCTAATTTAGTCAATTCTAAAATACGGGCTGTGCAAAGTCCGGCTATGGCTTGATTTTCGAGGACGTCATGGACGCGCGCACGCCGAAAACGACGACACGAAGCCGCCCGGCAAAGCCGGCGGGCAAAAAGCGAGCTGGCACGCGCGGCAGCGAACTCGAACAACTCGCAGTACAGGCGGCATCCGCCGCGCGCATGCTCAAACTTCTCGGCAACGAATACCGGTTGTTGATCCTGTGCGCGCTCGCGGCGCGCGGCGAAATGAGGGTGGGCGAACTCGTCGATATGGTGGGTTTAAGTCAATCGGCGCTATCGCAGCATCTGTCGCTATTGCGCGAAGATGGCCTTGTCGCATTCCGCCGCGAAGCGCAGACGCTTTATTACCGGATCAGCGATCCGCGCGCGGCGCGCATCCTGAAATTGCTCAAGGATATTTATTGCGGCGACCTGGCTTAATACTCAGACCTTCTTCGCTGCCTTGTCCTTGCCCGCCCGGCCGATGTTGCCGCCGGTAAAGAGTACGAATTGGGGCGTCGATGTCTGGGTGGTTGTCGGCGCGGTGCCGCGCAGTGTGGTCTCCAGCCGTAACATGAAAGCTTCTGCTAGCATGGCCATCTCCCTCGCATGATCTGTCATAAATCTGTCGCGCCAGATGCGCCCGAGGTTCGAAGCGCTCTCATGGCGATATTTTTATTGAAAAATCAATGCCTTATGTGTATCGCGGTTGAGCAAGGTTGCCGGGCCTTTTGCTTAAGGGGCGAAGTCGCGGACTATCCCGAGGAGCACGGCGGCGGCGATCAGAACTGCGATTAAAACGACCCCGATCTTAAGCCGACCCAAGCCGGCGATAAAAATCGCCAAACCGATTGTTAGGCTGATCGCCACCAAAGCGATTTGAAAGACAAGGGCCGAGGAGATGTCCTGCGATCTTTTCAAGCCTCAAGTGCCTGGTCTCGAAAAGCTATTCCGGCTTGATATTGGCGGTGCGAACTACCTTGGCCCATTTCTCGGTCTCGCTGGTCAGGTGCTTGCCGAATTCCGCCACCGATGTCGGAAACGGCACCGAGCCGATGTCGGTCATGTGTGCTTTGAGCTTAAGGTCGGCGAGCCCGGCATTGATCTCGCTGTTGAGCTTCTGGACGATTTCGGGCGGCGTGCCCGTGGGCGCGCCGATGCCGTACCAGGCGCTGGCGTCATAGCTGGGGACGAAATCGCCGATCGTTGGCACATCCGGGAGCACCGGCGAACGCGCCGCCGTGGTCACCGCCAGCGCATCGAGCTTGCCGGATTTGAGGTATCCGATCGACGACGGCAGTGGGCTGAACATCAGTTGCAACTGCCCAGCCAAAAGATCGGCCAGCGCCGGCGGCGAGCCGCGATAGGGCACATGCACGAGATCGACGCCGGCCATCAGCTTGAACAATTCGCCCGCCATATGCAGCGAACTGCCGACGCCGGCGGAGCCGAAATTGACCTTGCCGGGATTGGCCTTGGCGTAAGCGATAAAGGCCGGAACGGTTTTTGCCGGAAACGCCGGATTGACCTCCATGGCGAGCGGCTCGCGGCTGATGCCCGCAACCGGCGTGATGTCGCGCAAAAAATTGTAGCTGAGCTTGTCGTAAAGCGAGGCGTTCACCGCGTTGCCGACAGAGGTGAGAAGGAGCGTGTAGCCGTCGGCTGGTGCCTGCACGACCGCTTCGGTCGCGATATTGCCGCCGGCGCCGGTGCGATCCTCGACCACAAAGGGCTGGCCGAGCCTTTCGGAGAGCCATTGCCCAAACAGCCGCGCCAGGATGTCGGGTGCGCCACCGGCGGCGAATCCGCAAATGATCCGGACCGGTCGCGAGGGATACGTTTCAGCTCTTGCGATGCGTACCGCGCTCGGCAGTACGGCGATGCTGGCACCGGCCTGCAGCAATCTGCGCCGGGAAATTTTGCTCATGTCCTCCCCCGAGGTCACGTTCGTTTTTGCGCGAGCGCCTTCGGCGGCGCTTTTAAACAATCATAGAGCGAAACCGGGGTGGCCGACGAGGGGTGTTTTAGTCGCGCCGACGTCGAGCGCGTTTACGGCCGTTGCCATTGCGCGATCAGCGATCGGACAGTGGCGAACGCGCTCGATTGCGGATCGATCAATTCGAAATGGCCGGCGTCAGCGAATGTGATCTCCTGCACTTTGTCGCCGGCCGCACTCGCTTTTGCTGCATAGGCGCGTCCGAACGTGGCCGGCACGATCGGATCAAGCGCGCCGGAGAGAACAGCCTGCGGCACGCCAAGCGGCAGTAATTCCACAGGCGAGGTGTCGTTAAAAACGTCGAAGGGATTGCGCGTCTTGCTGCCGACCAGAAGATCGATCACGCGCGGTCCGCCGCAGGCCGGCGGTCCTTCGGCACGATAGCGCGACAAATCTGCGATACCGGCGAGGCTGATCACGCCTTTGATCGGCAGCAGATTGTCGCGATGCAGCGGATTTGTCTTTGGCAGCCGATGTTGCGCCGCCGCCCACAATGCGAGATGGCCGCCAGCAGAATGACCGGCGAGCACCAGCGATTTCAGGTCGAGCTTTTTTGCCTTTGCAGTTTTGCGCAATTGATCGAGGGCTTTGGTGGTGTCTTCAAACGTGCCGGGAAAGCCGCCGCCATCTTCGCCGATCCGCCGGTATTCGACATTCCACACCGCGACGCCATGCGCGCGCAGATCGTCGGCGGCATAGGCCATCAGATCGACGCCGGGCAAATCGGCGCGCCAGCAGCCGCCGTGAAACATCGCGACAACCGGATGCAGGGCATTGCCGGGGGGAAGCCACAAATCGGCGAACTGGCTCGGCGCGTCGCCGTAGCGGATGCGCTCGGTGGCGGCGGGGCGCGGGCGGCCCAGGAGATCGGCAAAACTAATCGGCCCCGCGAAGGCCGACGCCGGTACGACCGCGAGTGCGGCGATCAACCCGGCGAGGCGCAAGATGCGTCCGGGTTCGGTTGCGTAGTGTCGTAACATGGCTCGGACCGCAGGTGGCGCAGGTGAATGCAGCATAGAGCAGTGCTGTCAGGAAGAAAATCTTGTCTCATATTTATTGACATTTGTCCCAAATTTGATTACATGCAGAAATCATCTCGTCTGTTTAGGACGCTATCCGGGAGGCATTCCCGGATGGCGGGGCGAGTGCGGTACCCGCGGGCGGGCTTGCAACCTGCTCTCGGGCGGCTTGGGCATCATGTCTCCCGGCACTATGACCGGGGTGCGAGGTGCTTCGCTGGACTGGGACAGGCGACGATAGGTAACGCTTATCAGACCACGTCCCAGGAAACCCTGGCCTAAAGCTGAGCCTTTGGGATGACGAGTCTCTTTGGCGAGAGCCGTGGTGGAACGCCGTCAGGCGAGCGCATCCCTCAAGGATGCGAGCCGCGTCCGATGACGCGGAGGATACGGATCAGCGCCTGATGGCGTTCCGCTTCCTTATTTCTTTTGTTCTTACGCTTCTTTCGTTCGTCATTGCCGGACTTGATCCGGCAATCCATGCAGTGAAGAGGCTGGCTCAATCCACCGGCCGGTCTTGAAAGCTGCAAATCAGCATGGACCACCGGGTCAAGCCCGGTGGTGACGAGCGTGTGTGCCGCTGTTTGACATCGTTGGCTGAGAATTCGTGCGCTGATGCATCGAGAGAATGATTTGCGTTGCGTCGATGGCGGGGGCTAGACTTGCCGGAAGTATAAATACAAGGGGGAAATCACATGCAGCACGCCGAAGGCGTAGCGCTCGATAAGCCGAGTGCGACCGAGGGCTTCTGGCCGAAAGGCTGGTGGTCGATCGTCGATTTCAAGATCGGCATCGTTCCGTTGCCGATTTTCTTCGTCTTGATAGCGGTTATTGCGACCTTCGCCGCGACCGGAACCGTACCCTCCGACATTCTGATGGCGATCGTCCTGTTGTCGATGGGCGGCTTTACCTGCGCCGAATTGGGCAAACGCATCCCGATCATCCGCAATATCGGAGCGGCGGCGATTTTCGCCACCTTCATACCGTCGTATCTCGCCTTCCATCATCTACTGCCGGACTCGATCTTGGGTTCGGTGAAGAATTTCACCAAGGACTCCAATTTTCTGTACCTGTTCATTTCCTGCATTATCGTCGGCAGCATCCTGGGAATGGATCGCGGCGTGCTGATCAAAGGTTTTCTCAAGATTTTCATTCCGCTGATCTCAGGATCAGTGGTCGGCGCCGCCGTCGGTACCTTGGTTGGCACTCTCTTGGGTCTTGGCGCCTATCACACGTTTTTTTTCGTCGTCGTTCCGATCATGTCCGGCGGCATCGGCGAAGGCGCCATTCCGCTTTCCATCGGCTACGCGACGATCCTTCACCAGGCTCAAGGCGATCTGTTTGCGCAGGTGCTTCCGCCTGTGATGCTGGGCAGTCTGACGGCGATCCTGCTGGCGGGTACCCTCAATTATGTCGGCAAGAAATATCCAAACCTCACCGGCGAAGGGCGCTTGCAGCCAGGCGAAACCGACGAACTTGAATTCGAGGAAGAAGGTGTGGGCGGCTATGTCGATGTAACGACGATCGCCGCTGCAGTCGTTACCGCGGTGACGCTCTATCTGATCGGCGCATTGGCGCAGCGGCTGTTTGGTTTCCCCGCACCGGTGGCGATGCTGGTCATCGCGGTGTTGCTGAAGCTAGCGCGCGCGGTATCGCCGTCGCTGCAACTCGGCGCCTTTCACGTCTATAAGTTCTTCTCGACGGCCGTTACATACCCGCTTCTCTTTGCCATCGGTGTTGCTCTGACACCTTGGGACAAGTTGGTCGCCGCCTTCACCCTGCCTTACATCATCACCATCGTCGCCACGGTGGTGTCGATCATCACGACCGGCTTCTTTGTCGGCGCGTGGCTGAAGATGTATCCGATCGACACGGCGATCGTGACCGCATGCCATAGCGGTCAGGGCGGTACCGGGGACGTCGCCATCCTCACCGCGGGTAATCGGATGCAGCTCATGCCTTTTGCCCAGATCGCCACCCGCATCGGCGGTGCGTGCACAGTGACGGGCGTACTGATCGTGTTGTCGCAGATCGGTTGAAGCCGCCGGCCGTTTCAAACCAGCGCGCGCACGATCATCATTCCGACGAACAGCGCGCCGATCGCCAGCACCACCGAAGCGACGACATAGATCGCCGCGCCGAGGTGCTGGCCGCGTTCGTAAAGCAGCGCCGCTTCCAGCGAGAAGGCGGAGAATGTGGTGAAGCCGCCGAGAATGCCGGTGGTGAGGAAGAGCCGCATGCGCTGCGGCAGTCCGGCTTTGAGGGCGAAATATTCGGCGATCAAGCCCATCGCCAGCGAGCCCATAATGTTGATGAACATCGTGCCGTAGGGAAACAGCGTGCCGAACCAGCGTCCGGCGACGAGGTTGACGCCATGACGGAGTGCTGCGCCGAGGCCGCCGCCGAAAAAGACGATCAGAAAACCCATTTCAGTCCTCCGGATGCGGCAGCCCGCATGTTGCGTTATACGATCCCGGAGTGAGGCGGAGCGCAGACACACTCCTACCGACGCCAGAATGCGTCGAGGTAGGAGTCATCAGCCGCGATCGGAAAAGGCCGTGCGGCGGTTAACGGGGGAACCCCATCCCCGAGTGAGCGCGCGGATATTAGCGTTTGGCGGCGCGCTGACAAGCGTCGTGAGGGCTCAGCCGGCGCGGCGTTCGAGGGCTGCCTGTTCGGGAAATAGGCGGTCGGACACCTCGCTGCTGTAGCGAAATTCGTTTTGTGCGATTTTGGCGTTGTTCTTTTCGCGCAGAGCGGCGTCGGCTTCGCCGTAGAGAAAAGCGAGGAACGCGTAGCGGCGGCCGCGGGTCACTGGCGTCACTTGATGCAGCGCGCCGCAGGAAAAAACGGCGGCGCCGCCGTGCGGGGCGCGATAGGTGCGCGTGCCGAATTCCGGGAAGGTCAGATCGCAGCCGTCATAGTCGTGGTTGAGATTGATAGTGACGGCGAAGCGGCGATGCTGCGCGCCGGCATTGATGTTGTCACGATGCCGGTAGAAATGGCCGCCGATCGCGCTGTCGTAACAAGCCACGATATAGCGGTCCATCCGCGTCGGCGCATATTGGAAGTAATGCTCCATAGCCGGCACGAGGCGGCGCACGATCTGGCCGCGGATGGCGTCGCGGACTTCCGGCCGCAGAATATGAAGATCGTTGCGCCGCTTGAGGCGATAATCGACGACGGTAGATGTCTGCCCGTCACTGTCGAGCAGAAAGCCGGAATCCTTGCCGCCGAGCTTGTCGTAAAACTGAACGAGGAAGTCACAAAGATTAAAGTCGAAGATGCGTGGCACGATCAGCACGGGCGCGGTGAGCGGCACGCCGGCCGAGTCGTCGACCGGCGGCAAGCTCTTGAGCACGTTACGAACCAATTGTGCGTGACCGTCCGGATGATCCCACGAGATATCGGCAATCGCCCGCAGCATCGGATCGAGCACAATCGTGCGCGGTGTCGTCGCGGCGCCGAAGGCGCGGCTGATGGCGCCGTCATAATCGGCGAGAAAGGAAATCGCCGCCGTGTTGAGCGCGGTGTATTCGGACGGATCGCTCGGTGGCGCGGTGAACACGCCATAGAAGACGATATGGCTTTCGTTGAACAGACGCTGCTCGGCGAGAAGCTTGTTCACTTCCTGTCGTGCGCGTGGGTCGTGCGGCGATCCCAAGAAGCTCAACACGATCCAGCGGCCGGCGGCGACCTGGAGATTGAAGGCGCCTTCCCCGATCAAGGGCAGGCTGAACCAGGAAACCGGATCGCCCAGTGTAATAGTGTGCGCTGCGCCCAGCGTGCTGGCGCTTGTCGTATTGGCGACCGTCACGGCTACGCTCCGTTTCGAAGCGCGCCCCCGCGTCACAATCGCGGATTTATGGATAATGCTTTCTTAACAGCGTCGTCGATTACAAGGTGCAGGTGACGAGGTCGCGTCGCGACCCGACGATAAAAAAACAGACGCCATGGGCGTTTGGCTAGCCCTCTTAAGAATGCATTAACCGTAAATTGCCCAACTATGAGCGTCGGCGGACGCATTTGCGCTTAACCGTCGAGTTACAGGGAAGAACTTTTGCGCAATTGCAGCGCTGCAATGATGCGCGCGCTTCGTTTGAATTATTCAAAATAAATCATCGATCGATTTGCATCGCTGTCGTCGCGCGAGAGCGTTGGCTTCAACGCGGTTGTCGCTGATAGCTGCCGTAAATCGGCTCCCACATTTTGGCGCGGATTGCGGCGGCGGTCGCTTCTTCGGGTATCGGTGCGGCGAGGCCTTCGGCTTGCGCTTGCTTCGCCACCGCGAGAGCGACCTGGACCGTCAGTGCGCGTATGTCGACAAGCGGTGGCAGGAGATTGGCGTGCGGATCACGTTTGGCCGGTGAAGCGTCGGCGACCGCGCGCGCGGCGGCGAGGAACATCGCATCGGAAATGCGGCGCGCATCGATGGCGATCGCACCAAGGCCGATGCCAGGATAGACATAGGCGTTGTTGGTTTGATCGATGCGGAACGGCTTGCCGTTGCGCATAATCGGCGGGAACGGACTGCCACTGCCGATGACAGCGCGACCTTCTGTCCAGGTATCGAGATCGGCGGCTGTTGCCTCGGCGCGTTCGGTCGGATTCGACAGCGGAAAGATCACCGGCTGACGGACATTGCGCGCCATTTCACGCACGATGCTTTCCGAAAATGTATTCGGCTGTCCCGAGGTGCCGATCAAGACGGTAGGTCGCGCATTGGCGACGACATGGGCGAGACCAATAATGTCCGGCTGCTGGACCTTCCAGCCGGCAATGCGATTGCGGGACTGCGCGAAGGGTTGCTGGAACGATTGCAGCCCCGCCATGCCTTCGATCAACAGTCCTTGGCGATCGACGAGATAGAATTGTCCGCGCGCGTCCGTTTCGCTGGCGCCAGCCTCCATCATCGCGCGCAGCAGAAGCGCACAGATGCCGGTGCCGGCGGAACCGGCGCCGAGTACGGCAATGCGCTGCTCCTTGAGCGGCACGCCGGTGACATTAATTGCGCTGAGTAGCGTTCCGACCGCGATCGCGGCGGTGCCCTGGATGTCGTCATTGAAAGTGCACAACTGGTCGCGGTAGCGCGTCAGCAGCCGGTTAGCGTTGCCGATAGCAAAGTCTTCCCAATGCAGCAGCACATGCGGCCAGCGCGTGCGCACCGCGCTGACAAAGGTTTCGATCAATTCGTCATATTCGGCGCCGCGCACGCGGGCGTGCTGCCAGCCGATATATTGCGGATCGTCGAGGTGCTCTTTGTTGTCGGTGCCGACATCGAGAATGATCGGCAAGGTCGTCGACGGATGCAGCCCGGCACAGGCGGTATAGAGCGCCAGCTTGCCGATCGGAATGCCCATGCCGCCGGCGCCTTGGTCGCCGATGCCTAAAATGCGTTCGCCATCGCTGACCACGATCGCTTCGACATGATCGAAGCGAGGATGGCTTAAGATTTTCGGGATCAGATCCTTATGCGGCATGCTCAGAAAAAGGCCGCGCGGTTTGCGGAAAATACCGCTGAAGACCTGACAGCCGTGACCGACCGTCGGCGTATAGACGATCGGCATCATCTCTTCGATATTACGGGTCAGAAGCGCGTAGAACAGCGTCTCATTGGTGTCCTGCAGCCCGCGCAGAAATATGTATTTCTGCATCGGTGTGCCGAGCCCGTGAAAGGCGTCGATCCGGCGCTGCACCTGATAGTCGAGCTCCGCCACATGCGGCGGCAATAGCCCATGCAGATCGAACGCATCGCGCTCTTCTTCGGTGAAAGCCGTGCCCTTGTTGAGCAGCGGATCATTGAGAAGCTCGTAGCCGCTTAACGCGGTCTCGACGATTTTTGTGTCCATCGACCCCAGCACTCCGAACGGACACAGAATAACCGCGATGCGCCGTCCGCCATAGCGCTTTATCGCTGTCCGTCATGCCGGTTTTATGATGGGGCCACTGCTTTATCGGCGGCGCCGGTACCGAAGGCGACGCCCTTGGCCTCGGTGCCGAGCGCGGTGAGGATCGCGATCACGACCGCGACAGTTCCGGCGACCACGGCCAGCGCCAGGCCGTAATCGCCGCCGTTCTGCGAGGCGATGTAGACCTGTAGCGTGGCATTCACTGAGGCGATGAGATTGCCGACCTGGTAGACGAAGCCGGGGAAGGTGCCGCGCGCTTCGTCGGGCGACAATTCGTTTAAATGCACCGGGATCACGCCCCAGGCGCCTTGCACCATGACCTGCATCAGGAAAGCGCCGACGGCGAGCCACAACGCGGTTTCGGCGAAAGCCCAGAGCGGCAGCACCGCAAGCGACAACAGCGACGCGATGATGATCATGCGGCGCCGTCCGAAACGTTCCGACATGGCGCCAAACGACAGGCCGCCAATGATCGCGCCGATATTGTAGATGACCGCGATCAGGCTGACTTCGTGCGGCGACATCTTGTGCTGCACTTGCAGGAAGGTCGGATAGATATCCTGCGTGCCGTGGCTGAAGAAATTGAACGCCGTCATCAGCAGCACGGCATAAATGCCGAGCCGCCAGTATTTGCGTACGATCGTAAAAGTATTGCTGGCGGGTGTGGCCGGCCGCCAGGACGGCGATTCCGGCACGCTGCGGCGGATATAAAACACCAATATCGCGGGTATGACGCCGACCATGAACATGCCGCGCCAGCCGATATATTGAAAGAATAGGCCGTACACGATCGATGCCAGGAAATAGCCCGCCGGATAACCCGACTGCAGCAGGCCCGACACCAGACCGCGCGCCTTCGGCGGAATCGATTCCATAGTCAGCGATGCGCCGACGCCCCATTCGCCGCCCATGGCGATGCCGAAAATCGCGCGCAAGATCAGGAGCACGATCAGGTTCGGTGCCAAGCCGGAGGCAAGTTCGATCACCGAATAAAGCAGCACGTCGACCATCAAAGTCGGCCGGCGCCCGAAGCGATCGGCAGCGCGGCCGAAGAGGTAGGCACCGATCGGCCGCATCGCCAAGGTTAAAGTGATGGCAAGCGTGACATCGCCGATAGTGGTGTTGAATTCGCCGGCAATGTCTTTGAGGACAAAAACCAGAAGGAAGAAATCGAAGGCATCCAGCGTCCAGCCGAGAAAGCTCGCCGCGACGACGTGTTTTTGCTCGCTGGTCCAGCCCGAAAGCGCTTCGATGCGCATGGCCGATCCTTGCCTCAGACGTGTTAGCCGTCGACCTCGGTGTCAGGTCGATCGTCGCCGCGCGCGACTTCTTCGTGCCATTTGCCGTCTTTGTCTTCCCAGGAAATGGTTCGGGTATCGCCGGGCACGTGCTGCTCTTGCGCCGCGCGCTGCGCCGCTTTGCGCGCTGCATCATGCGACGGGAATGGCTCTGAGAAGACGCCGTCGACCTTATAGGCCCAACCGCCGTCGTGTTCGACAATATGATAGGTGACCTTGACCATTATCCGCCCTCGATTTTCCGGTTAATGAGATGTTGGCGGCGAAAGTTCCGCTTGTCCACGGCCGTTCGCGTTATCCATGCCGGTTTGCGGCCTAAACGTACTCATATCTAGTCCCGGAGTGCGGCTCAATGTCCGTTCGCTCCTAAAGCGGCCGAAGGGTTCTGGCTAGCAGTCCCGGCTGATCGAGATGCTTTAGTGCCGCCGGGACGACGATTGGAGGTTGGAAAAATATACCTGCGGATGACACTGTTTTTTGTGGGCTTCGAGCATATATTACTTAGGTTGTTTGAATGATGTGCATCAAATCATATTCCGACGATTTCTAAAGTGTCATCGCCGACGGCGGGAAGGACTTCCGCCTAAGAACCAGATTTTCGGTCTGTCGCGAGAGTTTACGGCTGCGTGCGGAGACTAACCCCCGCCCTTCGTCTGCGGTGAACAACTCCGCACTCTCTTCGGAGGCGATGCCGTTTCGTAACCCTGAAGGATATTGGCAAGAATGGATAAGCTCGATCATTCAACCACGGCTGAATTGTTCGATTACAGCACGGAAGCCGAGCTGTTCTCCATGCAGCCTCGTAATTCCAGACGCCTGCCTCTTGGATACAGGCGGTTTGCGCACGCCGCGGACGCCATTCGTTTTGCCATTGAGGATCTTCCAGTACATCTCCTGGCCGGCACTTATCTCGAAGTTGATGAGGCGCGATACCAAGGTGCTGAAATCCTGCGTTTGTATGAGAGCGCCGGTTACCCGTTGGCGCGAGCGGCAAGCCCGTGACTGACAAAACCCGATGACAGAGAAAACGGTCGATCTCGACCAGCATCGCGGTATGGCCGCGCAGAAGGCGACCGATCTTCGCCGGCTCCTGGCGGAGGTCGCCGCTAATGAACGGACATTGCGCGCGACGCAGGATGAATTGGAAGCGCAGTTGATTGCTGCTCCGGCGGAGAATTGGCACGATGCCGCAGACAAAGTGCGCTATCTGCTCTCCGTGCTTGCGGCTACGCCGAGTGGACAAGACCCGCGCAGGAAGATGTTGATCCAAGCCGTGCTTGACGATTTCGATAGGCTTTCCGGCGAGAAATAGGGTCTACTTGGAGACCGCGCGTTCTTTCGTCGAGTTCGCGGTCAACATGGGCTTTATTCATTTGACCATTCTCGGTGTGCGACACACGACGGTCTATCGCTACAATCGGCCTGTCCGGCTTGGCGATCACCGCTTGATGCTTCGCCCGCGAGATAGTCACGACGTCAGACTTATCGAAACAGGCCTCAACATTTCGCCGGCTGCCTCGATACGCTGGGTTCACGATGTATTTGGCAATTCGATAGCGCTCGCATCGTTCACAGAGCCCGCCACAGAACTCCGGATCGAAAGCATTCTTCGGCTGGAAACATTCGCGGCAAAACGGCCTGTATTTCAGATAACTCCAGAGGCCGTAAGCTATCCCTTTGTTTATTCCGCCGATGATCGGATCGATCTCGGCCGCTTGCTCGAACGTCAGTATCCTGATCCTGCCAATCGGGTTGGGTTATGGGCACGCGGTTTCGTACGCAGTAACCCGACAGATACGCTTGCTCTCTTAGCTGACCTGAACAGTGGTGTTGCTAAGTATATCTCGTACCAAAGCCGGGAAACCGAGGGGACGCAAACCCCTATCGAGACGCTCAACCGAGGCTGGGGGGCGTGCCGCGACTTTGCTGTGCTCTTGATTGAAGCGGCCCGGTGTTTGGGCTTCGGAGCCCGCATCGTGTCTGGATACCTGTATAGTCCTTCGACCACCGCGATCGGCGCCGGCACGACCCACGCCTGGGCTGACATCTATGTCCCGGGCTCAGGTTGGATCGCCTATGATCCGACGAATGGCACCATAGATAGCGATGATCTCATTCGTGTTGCCGTCACCCGGGATATCAGCCAAGCCATCCCGATCTCGGGCAATTTTGTCGGCCCTTCGGACAGCTACGCAGGTATGACGGTCAGCGTAACCATCAAGCCTGAACCGGTAGCGCAGTTGAAACGGTCTGCGTCCTAAATCGCAGCCTCGCGGGCGCGGCGGGCCTCATAGGCCTTCAAATGCGCATAGGCGATACGCAGGAGCGGGAAGTCTTGGGGGCCCCCTTTGCCGCGGCGGATCAGGTCGCCGACAACGTGATCGGCTTCGATCGGCGCGCGGCGTTCGATGTCGCGCAGCATCGATGCCGTGATCCTCGAGCCTGCTGCGGTGAACATGCCTTTGCTGCGGGCATTGGCGGCTTCCGACGGCGGGAAGCTATTGGCGGCGGCGATCGCGCAGCACTCGTCGAACATTCTCAGCGTCAGATCAACGGCACCGGCAGCGATGATATCGCCGAAGGAGGCGCGCATCAGGCAGGTGATACCGGCGCCGGTGGCGATGAAAGTCCATTTCTCCCACATCTCTTGCAAGATCTTGGTGGAGAGATGCGGTTCAAAATTGGCGCCTGCCATCACCGCCGCAATGGCCTCGATGCGCGGTGACTTGGTGCCGTCCTGCTCGCCGAAGGACAGAAAATCCATCGGTGCGAGATGGACAATGCGGCCTTCGGCATCGAGCGTTGCCGAGATGACGCATTGGCCGCCGAGTACGGCGCCTTTGCCGAAGCGCGCCGACAGGGTTTCGATGTGGCCGATGCCGTTGAGGATGGGAAGGATCGCGGTGTTCGGTCCGACGGCTGGGGCGAAAGAGTCCATTGCCGCAGCGAGGTCGTAGGCTTTGCAGCTCAACAGGATCAGGTCGTAAGGTTCTTTCAAGTTGTCGGCCATCACCGTCGGCGGGTTCGGCAGTGCAAGGTCGCCTTTTGGGCTTTTGATAATGAGGCCGGTTTTCTTCAATTGCTCGGCCCGCCGCGCACGGACCAGGAATGTCACGTCGCGCTCGGCAGCGAGCAAGCGGCCGCCAAAATAACCGCCAATCGCGCCGGCGCCGACAACAAGAATTCGCATGACGTGTCCTTTCAAGCGTCTTTTCAAGCACCGTGGGGCCGGCGCGGCACCAAGAGATTGCCGATGAAGATCATCACCGGTTCGTCTTTTTGATTGTACGTCGTTGTCTGGACGCGGATCATGCCGCGGTCGGGCTTGGATTTTGACGGCCGCACTTCGATGATTTCGCTTTTGGCGTAAAGCTCGTCGCCTGGCCGCACCGGCCGCGGCCAGCTCAGATTATCGAAGCCGACACCGAGAATGCCGCCTGCGGGCTTCAACTCGCCGTCGACCAGAAGCCGCATAGTCAAGCTTGCGGTGTGCCAGCCACTTGCGGCCAAGCCTAAAAACGGCGATGTGCGCGCTGCGGTTTCGTCGAGGTGATAGGGCTGCGGATCGAATTGCTTTGCGTAAGTGACGATCTGTTCTTTGTCGACACTGACGCGGCCGGTGTTGAAAATCTGCCCGGCGGAAAAATCCTCGAGATAATGCACGGTCATTGTCGGCTCGCTCCTGCAACGGGCTTGTCGAACCATACGCCAGCCGCAACCGCCGCGGCATTGATCAGGCCGAAGGCGGCGAGCGCAATGGCAAGCGCAATATAGATGTCGGTGAGATTGCCGAAATAATGGAGCGCGATAAAGCCGCCACTGGCGGCGATGATAAGCCGCATCATATTGGCGGCGAACGGCCATAACAGGCGGCCGGCGCCTTGCGAGGCGAAGTAAAGCGCCATGCCGAGACCGAACAGACCGTAGACCGGACCGACGGTGTGCAGATAACGCGATCCGGCATCGAGCATGTCAGGATCCGTGTCGAACAGCGACAGCCACGCACGCGGCCAGGTCGCTGCAGCAAGGCCGATGATCTCGCACAAAGCGGCAGCGATTGCGGCGCCGATCCAGGCGGCGCGTAAGGCGCGGTCGCGGCGTCCGGCGCCGATATTGGTGCCGACCATGGCGACCAGCGGTCCGCCAAGACCGAACACGAGTGGAATGAGCAGATATTCGAGACGCGACCCGGTGCCATAGCCAGCGATGGCAGCAGACCCGAACGCGCCGACAAAGCCGGTCGCGGCGGCAATCGTGAGATTGGTCTGCACCGTGATCAACGCGGCGACAGCACCGACACGCAGGATGTCGCGGAATAGCGCCCAGCGCAGTTGCGTGCCGCGGAACGCAAGCTTCACGATGCTGTGCCCGGAATGCAGATAGGCGGCGAGCACCACGCTGCCCACCGCATAGTAAAGCAGTACCGCGACAGCGCCGCCGGCGACGCCAAGCTTAGGCAACGGACCGAGGCCGAAGATCAGGCACGGCGACAGCGGCACCAGCACGACAACGCCGACGCAGGTGACCATCGCCGGAAACGTCATATTGCCGGTGCCGCGAATGACATTGGCGAGCGAGTTGAACAGCCAGACCAGGATCGCGCCCGTAAAGATCACGTGCGAGTAGATCATCGCCGCATCGAGCGATGCGCCGCTGCCTCCCATAAGCGTATAGAGGCCACGGCCACCGGCAAGGAGTGCGACGGTAAAAGTCAAACCGAAGACCAGTGCGATGATCAGCGCGTGAACCGCCAAAGCATCGGCATCGCTGCGGCGACCGCTGCCGAGCGCACGTGCAATCGCTGACGACATACCGCCGCCCATCGCGCCCGCCGACATCATTTGCATCAGCATCAAAGGCGGCACCACCAGCGCAACGCCGGCGAGCGCATCGGTGCCGAGCTTGCCGACGAAATAAGTCTCGATCAATCCGACCGAGGCTTGCGCGAACATTACCAGCGTGTTGGGCAGTGCCAGGCGAATCAGCGTTGGCGCGATCGCGCCTTCGATCAACGCACGGGTGCGAGGGTCGAATTTCTTTTCGGCGGAAGGAGAGGCGACGGCAGCGGCCGGAAGCGGCTCGACAGCAGCAACGCTCTGTACGGACATTTGCTCCCTCCAGCCGGTCTTTCTTGCCCGGATTGGAATATAGGTGTATATGCACCTATATCAATCGGCAAGGGGTCAAGAGGCCGATAGGGAGTTTGCAGCAAGACATGACTTCGGACGCGATCAATCCGGCCGCCTGCAATTGCCTGGCGCTTCGCCAAGCCGCGCGGCATGTCACTCAGTTCTATGACGAATTCCTGGCGCCGAGCGGTTTGCGATCGACCCAGTATTCGATTCTTGCAAGGCTGCAGCGCAGGGGAGCATTGACCATCAATACGCTGGCCGCCGAGATGGTCATGGACCGGACCACGCTCGGCCGTAATCTCTTGCCACTCGAGCGCGACGGCTTGATCGCGATCGGCCGAGGCAAAGCCGATCGCCGCAGCAAAGAGATCTGCCTGACGCCGGCAGGCGCCGTGCGCCAGCGCGAAGGCTCAAAGGCTTGGGATCAGGCGCAGGCGCGGTTTGAATCTACCTTTGGTGTAAAGCGCGCCAAAGAATTACGCGTGTTGCTGACCGACGTCACGTCGCAAGAGCTTGCGGCGTGACGCGTTTCAAAGTGCCGCGACGGTTTGCACTTCGAGCCAATAGTCCGGGTCGGCAAGGCGGTTGATGATCAGCAGTGTGTTGGGCGGATAAGCCCCGCCGGGAAACATTTTCGAAAATTCGCGACCACGAAAGGCGCGGAAGGCCGCTGAGTCCTCAGGCCGCACCAGATAGCTCGTGAATTGCACGACGTTTTTCCAATCACCGCCCAGCGCGCGGAGCGCAGCATGGATATTGGCGAAGACCTGTTGGGCCTGTGCTTCGAAATCGCTTTTGCCGACGGTCGCGCCGTTTTCATCGACCGGTGTTTGACCGGCGATGAAGGCGAGCCGTTGTCCCGTCACGTCGGCGATGTGGCAGAACGGTCCGGCGGGATGCGCCAGCCCACTCGGATTGTAAATCTTGATATCGGCCATGCTGTCCTCCCGGTCTGAAATTGTCGTGCGCAGCGTTTGCGGCGCCGGCGTTACTATAGCAACGGCACATTCCTTGCGCGCCCGACTTCCGCTATGATGTCGCGCGAACGCCGAGGGACCACGCGTGAAACACGTCGCCACCTTTGTTCTTTCGATCGGACTCGCCGTCTATGCTTCCGCGGCCTTCGCCGGCGAGACCGGGCAGGGAGACGGGATGGACTATTGGTCCATCCGCGACGCGATTTATGTGGATGTGAGCCTGATTAATCATCTCGAAGCCAATCCCGACATCGACGAGAGCGTGAAGGGGCCGCAGATTCTCGCGGCGCGCGCTGACATCCTTCGCCTGCGCGCATTGCTGGGGCCGTCGCGGCTGGTCGGGCCAGATCTGTGCTGCTATGCGCGGCCGCGGCTTTACGTCCGCTGATATACTAACGCGTCGGTGACGGACCAAAGAGGCTCGGTAAGAGGCGCTCGCGTGTACGCAGCGTCCACTGGCCCAGCCGGTCCATATACAGATAAACCACGGGCGTGGTGTAAAGCGTCAGCAGCTGGCTGATCACCAATCCGCCCATAATGGAAATGCCGAGCGGGCGGCGGATCTCGCCGCCATTGCCGAAGCTCAGTGCCAGCGGCATGGCGCCAAGGATCGCCGCCGAGGTCGTCATCATGATTGGGCGGAAGCGCAAGATGCAGGCCTGATAAATCGCGTCATAGGAATTGAGGTTTTGCGAACGCTTCGCTTCGATGGCGAAGTCGATCATCATGATCGCGTTTTTTTTGACGATGCCGATGAGTAGGATCACGCCGATCAGTCCGATGATGTCGAATTCGGTGTGGAACAGCATCAAAGCTAACAGCGCGCCGACGCCGGCGGAGGGCAGGGTCGAGAGGATCGTGATCGGATGGATGTAGCTCTCATACAGCACACCGAGCAGGATATAGACTGCGGCGATCGCGGCCACGATCAGCACCGGTTCATTGGCAAGCGATTGCGCGAAGACTTCCGCTGTGCCAGCAAGATTCCCATGGATCGACACCGGCATGCGGATCCTACGCACGGCGTCGTTGATCTCGCGCGCCGCTTCACCCAGCGATGCGCCGGGCTGCAGATTGAACGATATTGTCGACGCGACGAACAGGCCTTGATGGCTCACCGACAGCGGCGCATTACCGGCGTTGTAGTGACTAAAGGCGGCGAGCGGGATCATCGTCTCTTTGGTCGTGGATACGGCTGCGCCCGATGAACCGCTCGCTTTGCCGATATTGGCGAGCGCATTGATAGCTGCGTTGCGCGCTGAATTATTGTTGGCATTGGCGGCCGCGGTGTCGCTTGTCGACGCAGATGACGTTGTCGCCGTCTTGGCTGGCCCCGTGACATTGCCTTGTGGCGCATTTGTCGTTGCCGTGCCGGCCGCACCGCCGCCCGAGGTCGCGACATAGATATCGCGCAGCGACGCCGGATATTGCGTGTAACGTGGATCGATCTCCATCACGACGTGATACTGGTTGATGGCGCTATAGATGACCGAAACTTGGCGCTGCCCGAACGCATCATAAAGCGTGTTGTCGACCTGCGCCGGCGTGATGCCGAGCCGCGAAGCCATATCGCGGTCAACGATCAGATCGGATTCCAGTCCGCGCTGCTGCTGGTCTGAGTTGACGTCGGTGACGACGCCACTGTGTTCCAGAGCCGTCACAAGCCGCGGCGTCCACACTTGCAAGTCCTGCGGATTGTCAGCCTGCAAGGTGTATTGATAGGCGGCATTGCTTTGCCGGCCGCCAGCGCGCACGTCTTGCACTGGAACCAAGAACAATCGGCCGCCGGGCACTCTGGCGAGCTTCGGCCGTAGGCGGGCAATCACTTCTCCGACCGGCGGCCGCTCCGTCACCGACTTGAGCGACACGAACACCGAACCGGTGTTGATTTGCCCGAAGCCCCCGCCCGAGCCGACCCCGGTATAACCGACGACGTGTTCGACAGCGGGATCCTGCTGCACGATCTCCATCATCTGCCGCAATTTCTGCGTCATGAGCTGGAACGACACGCTCTGGTCGGCCTGTAGCGAACCGATCAAACGGCCGGTGTCCTGCTCGGGGAAGAACCCCTTGGGCACGATCACAAACAGCACGACATTGAAGACGATCGCGCCGAAGAATACCGCAAGCACTATACGGGAGTGGCGCAGCGCCCAAGCCAATGAGTGCTCGTAGCCATCGAGTGCGCGGTCGAACAGGTTTTTGCGGCGGCGTTCTTCGCGCGGCGGAGCAGGGCGCAGCAACAGCGCCGCCATCATCGGCGTCGTGGTCAGCGAGACCACGAGCGAGATCATGATCGCCAGCGACAGCGTCATGGTGAATTCGCGGAACAGGCGGCCGAGAATGCCGCCCATCAAAAGTACGGGAAGAAAGACCGCGATCAGCGACAAGCTGATCGACAACACCGTGAAGCCGACTTCGCGCGCGCCAAGGAGCGATGCTTGCAGTGGCGGCATTCCGGCTTCGATATGGCGCGAGATATTTTCCAGAACGACGATGGCATCGTCGACCACAAAGCCAGTCGCGATGGTCAGCGCCATCAAGGAGAGAATGTCGAGACTGTAGCCAAGGAGATACATCGCGCCGAAGGTGCCGATGATCGATACCGGCACCGCGACCGACGGAATGATGGTGGCGCGGAAATTGCGCAGGAATGCGTAGACGACGACGGTCACCAGCGTGATGGCGATGACCAGTGTCACTTCGGTATCGTGCAGCGATTGGCGGATGGTGGTACTGCGATCGATGGCGATCGTGACATTGACATCGGCCGGCATCGCCGCTTCCAGATGCGGCAGTTCCGCCTTCACGCTGTCGATGGTGTCGATGATGTTGGCGCCTGGCTGGCGGAACAGGATGATCAGCACCGAAGGCTGACCGTTGGAGAGTCCGAGATTGCGGACGTCTTCCACCGAGTCCGAAACATTGGCGACGTCGGAGAGTCGCACCGCCGCATTATCGCGATAGGCGATCACCAGGGGCGCGTAGTCGGCTGCTTTGGTCGCTTGGTCGTTGGTGTAGAGCTGAAAGCGGCGGAGCCCATCGTCGATCGTGCCCTTGGGGCTATTGGCATTGGCCGAAGCGAGCGCGGCGCGGATGTCTTCAAGTCCGATGCCGTATTTGAATGTCGACTGCGGATTGACCTCGACGCGGACTGCCGGTAGCGCCGAGCCGCCGATGATCACTTGGCCAATGCCGCCGATCTGCGAGAGCTGCTGCTGAAAGACGTTGCTCGCCGCGTCATACATCTGGCCTTGGGTGAGCGTCTTCGACGTCATCGCCAGAATGAGGATTGGCGCGTCCGCGGGATTTACCTTGCGATAGGTCGGATTGCTTTTCAGGCTCGACGGCAGATCGGCGCGTGCGGCATTGATGGCGGCTTGTACGTCGCGCGCGGCGCCGTCGATGTCGCGGTTGAGGTCGAATTGCAGCGTGATACGAGTCTGACCGATACCGCTTTGCGACGTCATCTCGCTCACGTCGGCGATCTGGCCAAGGTGGCGCTCGAGCGGAGCGGCGACACTGGTCGCGACCGTTTCCGGGCTGGCGCCGGGAAGCTGTGCGCTCACCGAAATAGTCGGAAAGTCGACTTGCGGCAGCGGCGACACCGGGAGTTTCGAGAACGCGAGTATGCCGGCAAGCGCGACGCCCATTGTCAGTAGCGTGGTCGCCACAGGACGCTTGATGAAGGGCGCCGAAATGTTCATTCGGCTGGCGCTCCCGGCACCAGCGGGTTAGCTGGCCGCCGGCCGGTCAGCCGCGCAGCGAGACGGTCGAAATAGAGATAGATGACCGGCGTCGTGAACAAGGTCAGCATCTGGCTGACTGTAAGGCCGCCGATGATGGCGATGCCGAGCGGCTGGCGCAATTCGGAGCCGGTGCCGGTGCCGACCATCAGCGGTAAGGCGCCGAGGATCGCGGCCATGGTCGTCATCATGATCGGCCGGAAGCGCAACAGACAGGCGTGATAGATGGCGTCGCGCGGCGCCAGCCCTTCGGAGCGCTCGGCGTCGAGCGCGAAGTCGATCATCATGATCGCGTTCTTCTTGACGATGCCGATCAACAAAATGATGCCGATGATGGCGATGATATCGAGGTCGTAATGCAGCAGCATCAGCGACAACAGCGCGCCGACGCCGGCCGACGGCAATGTCGAGAGGATCGTGATTGGATGGATGAAGCTCTCATAGAGCACGCCAAGCACGATATACATCGCGACAATGGCGGCGATGATCAGGTACACCTCGTTGGCGAGCGATGATTGGAACGCCGCCGCTGTGCCTTGAAATGCCGTGATGAAGCTGAGCGGCATGCCGACATCGGTTTCGGCTTTTTGGATGGCGGTGACTGCGGCGCCGAGCGAATAGCCGGGCGCGGTGTTGAATGAGATCGTTGTCGCTGGGAATTGGCTGAAATGGGTGATCAGCAATGGTCCAGCGCGCTGCTGGATGTTCGCAATCGCCTTGAGCGGGACTTGGCCGTTGGTCGAGGATGACGACGATGGCAGATAAAGTGATTCCAGGCCGGTCAACGACTTCTGCAGATTGGGATCGATTTCCAAAATGACGCGGTACTGGTTCGACTGCGTGTAGATGGTCGAGACGATGCGCTGGCCGAAAGAGTCGTAGAGCACATTGTCGACGGTCGCCGGCGTAATGCCGAAACGGCTTGCGGTGGCGCGGTCGATCACCAGATCGGCGGCGAGACCTTGCTGCTGCAAGTCGCTCGCGACATCGGTGAGTTCCGGCGCCTGACTAAGCCGCTGCACCAGTTTCGGTACCCAGGCATTGAATTCGGACGCATTGGCGTCTTCGAGCACGAAGTGATACGGCGCGCGGCTGATCGTGGAATCGATCGTTAGGTCCTGCACCGGCTGCATATAGAGCGTGATGCCTTTGACGCCGGCAACCTCCTGTTCGATCCGACGCACTATGGCTGTGGCGGAGAGACTGCGCTCGTCATGCGGCTTGAGCGAGATCAGAAAGCGGCCAGAATTGAGCGTCTGATTGGTGCCGTCGACGCCGATGAAGGAACTCAAGTTCTCAACATCGGGATCTTTGAGGACTGCTTCCGCCAGTTGATATTGTAAATCGGCCATCGCCTCATAGGAGACGCTTTGCGAAGCTTCCGAAATGCCCTGGATCATGCCGGTGTCCTGGACCGGAAAGAACCCTTTCGGGATCACGATATAAAGGATCACGGTCAAAGCGAGCGTCAGGAGTGCAACCAAAAGCGTCGCCGGCTGCCGGTCCAGCACCCAGTTCAAAGCTTGCCCGTAGCGCTCGACAACGGCGTCGAACATGCGCTCCGCAGCGAGGTCAAAACGGGTGCGCTCGGATTGTGGACGATGCCGGATTAGCCGCGCGCACATCATCGGCACCAGCGTCAGCGAAACAATCGCCGAAATGACAATAGTAACGGCGAGCGTGATCGAAAATTCGTGGAACAAGCGGCCGACCACGTCGCCCATGAACAACAGCGGAATCAAAACCGCGAGCAGCGAGATGGTCAGCGATATGATGGTGAAGCCGATTTGCTCGGAGCCGCGCAAAGCCGCTTCGAGCGGGTCAACGCCGTCTTCGACAAAGCGCGCGACGTTTTCGATCATCACGATGGCGTCGTCGACAACGAAGCCGGTGGCGATGGTCAGCGCCATCAGCGACAGATTGTCGAGGCTGAAACCCAAGAGATACATCGCGCCGAAAGTGCCGACGAGCGACAGCGGTACTGACAGGCTCGGGATGATGGTGCCGGGAAGCGTGCGTAAGAAGACGAAGATGACCAGCACCACCAGTACGACGGCGAGGCTGAGTTCGAATTCGACGTCGGCGACCGAGGCGCGGATGGTCACGGTGCGGTTCGAGAGTACGGCGACATCGACTGCCGCTGGCAACGAGGCGGTGATTTGCGGCAATAGCGATTGGATACGGTCGACGACCTGGATGATGTTCGCGCCAGGCTGACGCTGCACATTGATGATGATCGCAGGCGTCGTGTTCGCCCAAGCGCCTAGCTTGGTGTTTTCCGGGCCGCTGACAATGTTGGCGATGTCAGACAGACGCACCGGGCCGCCATTGCGATAGGCGACGATCAAATACCGGTACTGGTCGGCGCTGGTGACTTGATCGTTAGCGTTGATGGTGAGCGCCTGCATCGGGCCGTCGAAATTGCCCTTCGGCGTGTTGACGTTGAGATTGCCGAGCGTCGTACGGATATCGTCGATATTGATCCCATAGGCGGCGAGCGACTGCGGATTGAGTTGGATGCGCACGGCCGGGCGCTGGCCGCCACTGATGCTGACAAGGCCGACGCCGGTGAGCTGAGAGATTTTCTGCGCGAGCCGGGTCTCGCTCAGATCTTCGAGTTCGGTCAGCGCCAGTGTTTTCGAGGTCACCGCAAGCGACAGGATCGGCGCGTCGGCCGGATTGACCTTGGCATAGATCGGCGGCGTCGGCAGATCGGCTGGGAGGAGATTGCCGGACGCGTTGATCGCGGCTTGCACTTCTTGTTCGGCGACGTCGAGGCTGAGATCGAGATTGAATTGCAGCGTGATCACAGACGCGCCACCAGAACTCGCCGAAGTCATCTGATCAAGGCCAGGCATCTGCCCGAACTGGCGTTCGAGCGGCGCCGTAACCGACGACGTCATGACTTCCGGACTGGCGCCGGGATAAAGCGTCGTCACCTGAATGGTCGGATAATCGACCTCAGGCAGTGTCGACAGTGGCAGGAAAGTGTAGGCGACGAAGCCCGACAGCATAATCGCGACCATGATGAGCGTGGTCGCGACCGGACGTAGGATAAAGGGCTCCGATACGTTCATTGCAGTGCTTGCATCACAGTGCTTGCGTCGCCGTGCTTAGCCGCCCGCTGTCATAGCTTGTTCGCGCCGGTCGGCGTGTCACTGGCTGCCGGAAGGCGCAGCCGATGGCTGGCCGGTATGTTGTCCCGGATTGGGGGCCAGCCCTTGAGACTTCTGTCGTCCGCCCTGACCCTCACTATGTCCGCCTGCGCGCCCCGCTGGGGCCGGCGAGACTGCTCCGGTTTCATTCGTGACTATGACTTTAAGGCCGTCGCGCAAACGATCGGTGCCGTCAATGACCACGCGATCGCCGGCGGAGAGACCGGATCGCACTTGCGTCATATCAGCGTCGACGACGCCGGTGACGATCTGGCGTACTGCAACGGTGCTATCGGCATTGATAACGTAGACATAGGCGCCGGGCGATCCGCGTTGAATGGCAGGTGTCGGCACCGTGACCACGTTCTTGAGCGTGGTCACCAGAAGCCGCGCATTCACGAACTGGTTCGGGAACAATTTGTTGTCAGGGTTGTCGAACTGCGCCTTCACTTTTACCGTACCGGTCGTGGTGTCGATCTGATTGTCGACCGCCGATACCAAACCAGTGGCAAGCTCGCGCAAATTGGCGCGGTCATAAGCCGTGACCGCAAGCGAGGTGCCGGCGGCGAGTTGCGGTATGATGCCGGGCAATTCGTCTTCCGGGATCGAGAACACCACCGTGATCGGTTGCAATTGCGTGATCACCGCGATGCCGGTGCTCGATGCAGTCTGCACATAATTGCCGGCATCGACCAAGCGCAGGCCGACGCGGCCGTCGACCGGTGAAACGATATGGCAATAAGCGATATTCAAATCTTGGGCGTCGATGAGACCTTGGTCCTGTTTCACCGTGCCTTGATACTGCTGCACGATGAAAACTTGATCATCGGCCTGCTGCTTGGCGATCGAGTTCTGCGCGGCGAGTGTTTGATAGCGCGTCAGATCGAGTTGTGCTTGTGCCAGGAAGCCCTGATCTTTTGCGAGTTGGCCCTGATATTGTTCTTTCAGGATTTGATAGGGCCGCTGATCGATCTGGGCGAGGAAGTCGCCTTTCTTGACCATCTGTCCTTCGTTGAAGCCAACCTGGGTGAGATAGCCGCTGATCTGTGTTTGCACGGTCACGGTGGCGATGGGGGTGACTGTGCCGAGCGCGTTGACGATTTCACGCACGTCGCCGAGCTCGACGGTCGCGGCGCCGACAGTCTGCACCGCGCCTTGCGGAAAGCGGCCGGCCGGCGGCGTCGCTTTTATCCAGTGCACGGTCTGATAAACGCCAAGCGCAAGCAAGATGGCGACAATGCCAAGGCCGATCCGGAATCGCGCGCGCGACCGCTTGGGCAAGCCTTGTGGCGGCACGTCCTGTGGCGGCGCCATCGGATGGACCTTCGGCGCCAAATCGCTATCCGTTCTGCGCGTGCGCTCGTCCATGAGAGGCGTTTATCGATCCCGTATTCCTGGCTGATGTCCGATTTATAAAAGCGGCGGAAGGACCCGCCTAATGAATATTCCCTAATGCGGCTTGCGGATCACGCCGGTGGCACCGAATCCGGCACCAATCTCTCCAGAATCGAGCACAAAATCAATAGTTTGGCGAAATATCGCGCACCATTGGAGAGGGCGAGCCAACAATCTTGGTCACGCTATTGCGGCGGCGGTGGGTCGACCGGTGCGTTCGACGGCGTCTGGATTGTCGGAAACAATTCGACCGCGAGTGGGGTTGGCGATTCGAGCTTCGGCACCAGCGAGAATTCCTTCTCAAGCTGAACCTGGTCGGGCACCAAGGTCGTGTCCCACCCGCCGCCGAGCGCTTCGATCAAAGCGACACTGGCGAGGAAGAGGTTCTGCCGCACCGTCAATTCGTTCTCTTCATTGGCGAGAAGCGTATTTTCCGCGGTGACGACAGTCGTGAGATCGATCACGCCGGCGCGGTATTGGTTCATATCGATGCGCACGGCTTCGCGCGCATCTTTCACTGCTTGCTGCTGCAAAACGAGTTCGCGCGAGAGAATGTGGATCGCCGCCAGTTCATCTTCGACTTGCTGGAAGGCGGTAAGCACCGTCTGCCGGTAGGTGGCGATGCTCTGCCAGTAGACGGCGCGCGCCTGGTCGACCTGTGCCGAAGTCAGTCCGCCGTTGAACAGCGTCTGCGTTCCAGTTGCGCCGATCGCGCCGATCGAGCGTGCCGCATTGAAGGGCAGCGGAATCGGTCCGATAAATTGGATGACGCTGGAGAGCGACACGTCGGGGAAGTAAGCGGCTTCGGCGACGCCGATCAGTGCGTTCTGCTGCTGCATGGTTCGCTCGGACGCCGCGATGTCGGGGCGCCGCTCAAGCAGCGTGGATGGAATCGCGACCGGTATTTTTGGAATGCCGCCTAGGAGTTCGCGCTTGCCAACGGTCAGTTCGGACGGCGGCTTGCCGATCAGGACGGCGATGGCGTGTTCGAATTGCGCACGCTGCACGCCGACATTGAGCGCCGCGGCTTCGGCGTTTTCGACCTGGGCGGAGGCGAGGGCGAGGTCGGCGGGCGAGACTGACGCCAGACCCGCACCCGAACAGCACCCGGCATTGACCTTGTCGCGCGTGACCCGAAGCGTCTCTTTGTCCTGCACC
Source organism: Xanthobacteraceae bacterium (assembly GCA_036271715.1). Lineage (GTDB taxonomy): Bacteria > Pseudomonadota > Alphaproteobacteria > Rhizobiales > Xanthobacteraceae > BOG-931. The sequence goes on along the minus strand of DATBAD010000059.1, from coordinate 69,196 downwards.
ACCGTCCGCTCAAGGAGAGCGTAGAGCGAGTCCGCAGAGCGAAGATTGAAATAGGCGGTCGCAAGCTGCGCCTGTGCGGAAAGCTTGGCGTTGTCGAGATCGGCGGCGCTTGCTTGCGCGGCCGCTGTGTCGCTTTCGATCTGCCGGCGGACTCTGCCCCAGACATCGATGTCCCAGGCTCCGGTGATCGGCGCGGAATATTGCGTGACATAGCGGGTCCCAAGCCGCGTGCCGACCGCGCTGCCGCCGGTGGTACCGGCCAGCGATCCGGTGCGGGTGCGGGTCACGCCATAGGCCGCGGTCGCCGTCGGAAAGAGCGTGGCTTGGCCTTCGCGAATAATGGCCTTGGCCTCTTCGTAGGCCGCAGCGGCGACGGCGACGTTCTGGTTGGAGACTTCGACCTGCGGCAACAGCGTGTCGAGCGCGCGGTCGTGATAGATCTTCCACCAGTCGCCACGATTATGATCGTCACGCGGATTGGCGGGCTTCCACCCTTTCAGCTCTTTGTATTCGGTCGGTGTGGGCGCGGCTTCGCGAGAATAATTCGGGCCGACGGTGCAGCCGCTCAGGATCAATGCGCCGACGACAAAAAACGGAGCGCAGGCTTGCGCGCGCGAACAGATTTTGCGTCGCACCCAACTACCCCAATGCACACCAGCATGGGCCAACGCCACCACAGCCCGTAACCCGTTGCTGTAAGCCCCCAAACTCAGCGCAGGCCGAAAGAAAATCGAGACAACGCGATCAAGCGGCCATCGCTCGGCTGGCGGAAACCATGCCCAACCCAGACACCAAGATCAACCGCGGCGCGGGGGCGGGTCGTGTTATCCGCATGCGTATCGTTCCTATTGTGATATTCGGGCGACACTCACGGCGCGTGGGATTAAATCTTCTCCATCTTCGCTGCGCCCCTTGAACCATTCCAGCGCGTCCCAATTATTCAAACAAGTGGTTGAAATTCGTACGCCTGATGGCACCGGATTTCAGTGCAGCGCAGCATCACGAAGAGGTGGCGGAACCGTGTTCCACATCTAGCGTTGGCCGTGCGACGTGGAGGGAATTTCGATGAAAACCGTTGCGCAAAAAGGCGTTGTGTCCCACGCCAGCAAAATCCTGACAGGAGCGAGCGCCATTGCTCTCGTCCTGTGCCTCGCCACTGGCGCGAGCTTTGCCGCTCCTGGTCACCCCGGTGGCGGCGGCGGTCATCCCGGCGGTGGAGGAGGTGGTGGTCATACCGGCGGAGGCGGTCATCCCGGTGGCGGTGGCGCTCCACACTTCAGTGCGCCGCATATGAGCGCGCCGCATTTCAGCGCCGCTCGCGCCGCAGCGCCTCATTTCAGCGGCGCGCATGCTAGCCGCAGCTTCGCCCATGCCAATGTCGGGCGGAGTGTTTCACACGCCAATATCGGCCACAGCTTCTCGCATGCGCAAAACTTCTCGCACGCCAATGCGAGCCACAATTTCGCAAACACCCACGCGGGGACGAATGGCCGCTTCAATCGCGCGGCAAACCCCGCGTTCAACGCCGCGGCCCGCACGCCGGGAGCCGGCCGTAATGCGCTCGCGTCGCGCGCGGCTTTCCGCGCCGATCCGGCAGCCTTCGCCGCACATCGCCATTTCGCCGGCAATCCGGCCTTCGGCCATTTCTGGGGTCACGGTTGGCATCCGCACAATCATCTCGGCTGGATCGGCCCGGTATTTTGGCCTTATGCCTATGGCGATTTCTTCTATGACGCGCTGTGGCCTGGCTACTATTCCGACGTCGACCCATTCTGGGCCTACGGCTATGGCGACATCTATTCGGCGATCTTCTCACCTTATAGCTACGAAGATTATGTCCAGGGACCGAGCGCGCCGCAGCGCATGGCGACTTTGACTCAGAACATGGCGCAAAGCTGTGCTGACGAAGCGGCCGAGGTCACCGGCTGGCCGATCGATCAAATCCAGGCTGCGATCGCGCCGACCGATCAGCAAGCCACAATGCTCGACAATCTCGGCAACGCGCTGGTCAAAGCGAGCGATGAAGTAAAGGCGCATTGTCCGACGACTGTCTCGTTCGCACCCACCGCGCGGCTCGCTTCGATGGAGCAGCGGGTGCAAGCGCTTGCCGATGCGGTGAATATCGTCCGGCCGCCGCTCGATCAGTTCTACGGTTCACTGAGCGATGAGCAGAAGGCGCGTTTCAACGACATTCAGCCGCCATCACGCCCGCAACAGAAGACACCGCCGCAGCAGGCCTCGCTTGATCCGCAGGCCCAATGCAACGCCAGCGTTATGGCTTGGCCGACCGACCAGATCGATCGGGTCGTGCATCCAAATGATGCTCAGCGGGCAAAGCTCGATGGACTTCAGCAAGCTGCAGCATCCGCTGCCGACACGATCAAGGCTGCGTGTCCGAGTGAAATGCCGGCAACGCCGCCGGCTCGGCTCGCGGCAGAAGGCCAGCGCCTCGACGCGATGCTGCAAGGCATCAAGACGGTGCGGCCGGCGCTTGCCGACTTCTATGACTCGCTCAGCGACGAGCAGAAGGCTCAGTTCGACGGCATGGGCCGGCAGCTGTTCGCCCAAAATCAATAGCGTTCCGCGAATGGCGACTTAGCGAATGCGGTTAGGGACTGGCGCTTAAAACGCGCTAGTCTCTATTCGTTTTTCGCTACCCCATCATTCGCGGAGTCCTTCGTGAGCATCCCCAAGCCGAATTTCCATCCACCTTTCAACATCACGCGCGCGAGCCATGCGGTGCTCAATGTCACCGATCTGGGCAAGAGCCGCGCGTTCTATGTCGACCTCATCGGCTTTGCCGTCAGCGACGAAGACAAAGATACTATCTATTTGCGCGGTGTCGCCGAAGCCTCGCATCACAGCCTGGTCCTCAAGCGCGCTGCGGCGCCGCAATGCGAGCGTGTCGGCATGCGCTGCTTCGATGAGGAGGATCTAGAGAAGGCGAAATCCTATTTCGAAAAAGTGGGCCTGCCAGCGCAATGGGTCGAGCGGCCGCATCAGGGCCGCACGCTTCATGTCAGCGATACGCTCGGCGCGCCACTCGAATTCTGCGCCACAATGGACAGGAAGCCTCGGTTGATCGTGACGTTTGACCAGCATCACGGCGCGGTGCCGCAGCGCATCGATCACTTCCAGCTTCTGGTGCCCGACGTCCAACGGCAGCTGGAATTCTATATGGCGATGGGTTTCAGGCTCTCCGAATACATCGCCGCCGACGGCAGCGACGAGCCGTTCTTTGTGTTCCTGCAGCGCAAAGGTAACCCGCACGACATCGTCTTCGCGCCGGGCGCCGGGCCGCGTTTCCATCACGCCGCGTTCGCGATCCCGGAATCCTATCTGTTCTTTTATGTCTGCGATCTCGCCGCGACCATGGGCTTTGCCGACAACATTGAATTCGGCCCAGGCCGGCACGGACCGGGGCACGCGATGTTCGTCTATATGCGAGATCCCGACGGCCATCGCATCGAACTGTTCAACACGCATTATCAGTGCATGGATATCGATGACGAGCCGGTGCGCTGGGACGCGTCCTATACAGCGCGGCGGAATTGGCAGCTTCCGGCGCGCGAGCGCTGGTTCATCGAGGCAAGCCGTTTCGCCGGCGTCGAGCCGAAGGAGCCGCCACGCAAGGGTGCGCCAATGACGCTCGAGAAATATGTCGGCGCGAAATAGGCGTGACGCCTATGGTGGCCGGATGCCAGAATCGCCGATGATGGCGTGACGGCCGCCACGAACGCGGCTACGCCAATGGCGAGGCTCCAAGAGGTTAAGCGCGATGTCGCTTGCGACACCGACCGAACCGGCAACAACAAAGAGCATCGAGTCGCCGTGGCTCGCGCATTACCCCGAGGGCATGCCGCACACCATCGATCCCGATTGTTATGCTTCGTTGCCGGCGATGCTGCTCGATTGCTGCCACCGATTTGCCGAACGGCCGGCCTTCGAATGCCTGAGCGCGCGGATGTCCTACGCCGAGTGGGAGCGTTATAGCCGCGACTTTGCTGCCTTCCTGACCGAGGAAGTGAAATGTGCGGCCGGCGAGCGCGTTGCGATCATGTTGCCGAACATGCTTGCTTATCCAGTCGCGTTTCTCGGTGCGCTGCGCGCCGGTCTCATCGTCGTCAATGTCAATCCGCTCTACACACCGCGCGAATTGCAGCAGCAACTCGCCGATTCCGGCGCCAGTGTCATCGTGATCATGGAGAATTTCGCTCATAAGCTCGAAGCCGTGCTGGCGGAAACCAAAATCCGGCATGTCGTAGTGACGCGGCTCGGCGATTTCGTGCCGCTTCTCAAGCGTTGGGCGTTCAATTTCGCTAATTCCTACATCAAACATGCCGTGCCGGCCTGGCGCTTCGACACTTTTACGATGATGCAGGATGCCTGCGATCGGCCGCCAAGCGATTTTTATCGCGATGCCGCACCGCGTCCGAGCGACGTGGCGCTGTTGCAATATACCGGTGGAACGACGGGTGTGCCGAAAGGCGCGATGCTGACGCACCGCAATCTCGTTGCCAACACGCTACAGTGCTGTACTTGGACCGCACTCGGCTTCACGGGGCAGAACGAATGCGTGCTTACACCGCTGCCGCTCTATCATATTTTCTCGCTCACTTCGAATTTGCTGAGCTTCGCCGAATTTGGCGGGCTCAATATCCTCATTCCCGACCCGCGCGATCTGCATCGCCTGATCCGTACTATCCGCAATTCCAAGATCACGGCGATGACCGGGGTGAACACGCTGTTCAATGCGCTTCTCAATATGCTCGAATTTGCCGATCTCGATTTCAGCGTGTTGCGCATCTCCATCGGCGGCGGCACTGCGGTCCAGAGCGACACGGCGCGGCGCTGGCGCGAGGTGACCGGTATTCCGCTGATCGAGGGTTACGGTCTCACTGAAGCCTCACCGGTTGTTTGCATCAATCCAGTGTTCAATCCGCGGATCGGGACGGTGGGGCAACCGATCCCATCGACCGAAGTCTCGATCCGTGACGACAGCGGTGTGGTGCTCGGGATCGGCGAGGCCGGCGAAGTGTGCGTGCGCGGACCGCAAATCATGGCCGGCTATTGGGGACAGCCCGACGAGACCAAAGCTGTTCTGATGGCCGACGGCTGGCTGCATACCGGCGATATTGGCGTTCTCGATGCCGAGGGCTTCCTCAAGCTTCTCGATCGCAAGAAGGACATGATCAATGTGTCCGGCTTCAAGGTCTTCCCAAACGAAGTGGAAGACGTCACGACGCAGCATCCGGGCGTGCTCGAAGCCGCGGTGATCGGCGTTCCAGATCCGCATTCCGGACAGGCGGTGAAACTGTTTGTGGTCCGGAGCGATCCGGCGCTGACGGCGGCCGATCTATCGGCGTTCCTGCACGATCGCCTCGTTGGCTATAAGCGGCCCACTGTGATCGAATTCGCCGGCCACTTGCCGAAAAGCAATATCGGAAAAATCCTGCGCAAGGAGTTGCATTGAATGAGCCAGCTTGAAGACCTGCTGCGCGACCTCGTGGTCGCCAATCGCATTTTGTCGAACGAAGATATCGTCGACGCCTATGGCCATATCAGCGTGCGCCATCCCGACAATCCGAAGCGGTTCTTCATGTCGCGTTCGCGCGCGCCGGAATTGGTTGAGCGTCACGACCTGATTGAATTCGATCAGGAAGGCGAGCCGGTCAAGGACAAGCGGCAGCCTTATCTCGAGCGCTTCATCCACGCGGCGATTTTCGAGGCGCGGCCCGATGTCGTGGCGGTGGTCCACGCCCACGCCGAAGACACTTTGCCATTCGGTCTGATCGACAAGCCGCTGCAGCCGGTGATCCATTCCGGCAGCTTCATCGGCGGCAAAGTGCCGGTCTGGGATATCCGTAAGAAGTTCGGCGATACGAATTTGCTGGTCACCAATATGGCGCAGGGCAGGGACCTCGCGAAAACGCTGGCTCGCGGCAATGTCACGCTGATGCGCGGCCATGGCTTTGCGTCGGCGGCGCGTTCGATCATCGAGGTGGTGCGGCTCTCGGTTTATCTTCCCCGCAATGCGCGCGTCCAAATGAACGCGATGCGCATGGGCGGCAAGCCGATGCCCTTATCCAAGGGCGAAATCGCGGCCCGTGCCGCCGGCTATAAACCGCAATCGCCCGAGACCTGGCGGGCCTGGGAATATTGGGCGACCCGTGCCGGCTGCGGCGAGATGATCGGCAAGCCGCATCAGCACGGCAGCAAAGAGTAAAATCTCTAACGTCAGGCGTGGCCCGCCTTTTCTTCCCTCATGGCGCGTGGCAGACTTTGCCACGGTGACCAAATGAGAATCGTCGCGGCGATGGTTTGCATCGGCCGCTGGAGTACGAAAGAGCCATCTTCCGATCCATCGTCAACACGAGGAACACAGTCATGACCACGCGTTATGTTGCTTTATGCGCCGCGGCAGTGCTGGCGGCCGTCGCTTTCCAGGGAACGTCGGCGCAGGCGCTGACTATGGCGGAATGCAGCGCCAAATATAAAACGGCTAAGGACGGCGGTACGCTCAACGGCCAGAAGTGGAACGACTTCCGCAAGGCGCAATGCGGCTCCGAGGCTGCTGCTGCGCCTGCGGGGACCTCGGCACCCGCGGCCGCGCCCGCACCGAAGCCTGTTGCTGCCGCCCCTGCTGCAGTGCCGGCAGCGGCAGGCAATGCCGTGTTCCCGAGCGCGGTGGACTCGAAATATTCGAAGGACACGGCCGGCAAGGCTCGGATGGAAACCTGCCTCGATCAATACAGGGCCAACAAAGCCGGTAGCGGCAATGGCGGACTGAAGTGGATCCAGAAGGGCGGCGGCTATTACAGCGAGTGCACCAAGAAGCTGAAAGGCGCCGCCTGATCTAGCATCATTCTTGGACTAAAAAGATCGGAGCGCGGTTATCCTGCGCTCCGATTGTTTTTTGTGACGTAGTTCACGATGCGCTGAGAAAGTCGGCGACGGCGCGATTGAATTCCGCCGGGCGATCCATGTTGCAGATGTGTCCGGCGCCGGGGATGTCGACATAATGTGAGCCGGGAAGCTTCTGGCTGAGCGCCTTCATCGCTGGAGCAGGCGGGTCCTTTTCACCGACCAGGAACAGCACCGGACGCGTGACGCTTGCGACGGCGGAGACGTAGTCATGATCGGCGAGCGCCGCGGCGCAGCCGATGAAGCCGTCGACCGGCGTATTGCGGATCATTGCTTTGATCTTGTCGACATGCGGCGGGTTCTGCTTTCGAATGTCTTCCGGAACCCAGCGCGCAGCCGTCGGCTCAACCAAGGCTTCGATGCCTTGCTTCTGCGCCACTGCAATTCGCTCTTCCCATTGCTGGCTTGATTGGGGCGTCGACTGGCAAGGCGAGTCGCAGACGATGATGCGGTCGAAGCGGTCCGGATGCTTCTCGGCGAGGCCAAGCGCTGTCGCGCCGCCCATCGACAGGCCGGCGAAATGCGCTTTCTTGATCGACAATGCGTCGAGCAAGCCGAGTGCGTCGGCGAGAAGCGTGTCGTAGCTGTAGCGACCGGATACCACTTCGGTGTCGCCATGGCCGCGCTGGTCATAGCGGAGCACGCGGAATTTGTTCTTGAATGCTTCGGCCTGTCCGTCCCACATCGCGGTCGTGGTCGCGAGCGAATTGGAGAATACGAGCCACGGCGCGCCTTCCGGTCCGTCGATCCGGTAATTGATGGTGATGCCGTTGGCTTTGAGCTTCATTGTCTCTCTCCCTCAGAAATTCTGATTTCAGAAATTCATGCCGAACGCATGATCGAGCGAGTAAAGTCCGCCACCGTGGATCAGTACCCAGAAGGTGGCGATCGTCCACATCAGCGTGTATTCGAGGCCAAGCCGGTTCCAAAAATACTTGCCGATGCGCCAGCGCTCGACATTGGCGACCAAGAGAAAGATCAGAACCACGGTAGCGACGGGCCGTGTGAACAGACCGAGCGCCAATAAAGGGCCGCCGACGAGTTGGGTGAGCGAGATCGCGCGCGCCCAGAACCAGCCGGGCCGATAGCCGCTTTCATCAAGATATTTCGCCAATACGCCCAGATTGAGCGCCTGCGCGCCGGTATTGGGGAAAAGTCCGAAGGTATTGCGTAGCCCGTGCGGCACCAGCGCCAAACCGACCGCGACACGGAGGAGCGCGTCGGCAAACGGCGCGAGCATTTGCAACTGTGACATCAGAGCTGAATCAATGCGCCATCAATACCGGCAGCTTGGCATTAGCGAGAATGTGCCGTGTGGTGCCGCCGAAGATCATCTGCCGCAGCCGGCTTTGCGTATAGGCACCTTTGACGATGAGATCGCAGCCGAGCTCCGCGGCTTTGGCAAGGATCGTTTCGCCGGCGCTTTGTTTTCCAACCGGTTTGACGGTCATAGTCTCGGCGGCGAGCCCGTTGAGCTTGAGCGAGCGCGCCATCTTGTCGCCGTTCGGACCGGCAACGGTCGCACCTTCAACGGTCAGGATCGTGATGCGTTCGGCGAGGCGGAGAAGCGGCATCGCATCCGCCATAGTGCGCGCTTGTTCTGTCGAATTATTCCAGGCCACCAGCACATTGGTGGCGAGCGAACCCGGCGAGGTCGGCGGTGCGATCAAAACCGGCCGGCCGCTTTCGAACAGCGCGGATTCGAGTGTGATCATCGACGGGCTTTGCCATTCGTCGCCCGGCCGCGCCAAGACGATCATATCGAAGACGCGGCCATAGCTGCCGACGAAATCATGGCCACTCGGTGCATCCTTGAGCCAGGAAAACGACAGTGCCGTTTTGCCGTCGCCGCCATGCAGCGGCACGCCGCGGTTTTCCATGAAAGCCCGGAACAGCATCTCGGCTTGCCGCACCATTTCCGCGTCGTTCTCTTTGACCGCGACCATGGTGAGTCCGCTATCGGGATCCATAGCGACGAGATCGGCGACGGCCGGACGGAGCGGAAAGCCTTCGATCAAACTGTCGAACTTCCGCGCCAAAAGCAGCGCAGTGTCCAAAGCCGATGCCATCGCGGCTCCTTGCTCGGTCGGAACGAGAATGGTCTTCATGCGTGCCCCATCTTGCCGCAAAGCCGGCGAATGTCCCTGGTCCCGGAAGGTGTTCGCCCCGTAGCCGGGGACGTTGGTGTCATACTGCCGCGACGCAGCGTTTCCGACAAGCGCCTCCAAAGCCGCGTGTGGCTGCGGATTGACGTCGCCGCCGTGACGATCTTGTTGCAATGCACACAACGCACAAGCGGAAAAAATTTAAATCCAATTGCTGAACAGGATAAAGCCGTGATTTCAGCATTCAATAACGCGTGTCTGATAAACTTCCTTTGATTCGGCATCAAAAGCTTTGCGCGGCGGGGCATTCGTCATGCGGCATTTCGGTATCCCTCAAAAAGAGTCGGCGGCGTGCATTCTTCTGGTCTGTCCAGATTGCGGCGAACGCAATCCCGAATCCGCCTCCAGGCTGCGCAGCATGCGCACCTATTACTGTACCGGCGACGGTTGCGATTATATTTTTGATCTGACCCCGCAACATGGTGATTTCGGCAAGAGCTTCGTCGAGGCGTGCCGGAAGTTTTACGCCGTGATGTCCGCGGCGAGGCCGCGGCTCCGTTCGGGCTTCTAGCGGACCGCCTGCGCTACGGCTTTCACCAGTGCGGCAGGATCGGTAAAGGCGGCGACGCCGAGCGCGCCCAGTTTCTCGATCGCGGCTTCCACGCTCATCTTCCGCGTCGCGGCGTGACCGGCCGCGAAACCGACGAACAGCGGCTTCGGCAACGGTTCGGCGATGATCCATTCGATCAAGGCGTCGATCCGCTCGGCGAGCGAGCGTGAGGCGATCACGGTCTGGAAGACGATCGCCTTGATGTCCTTTCGCGCCGCGAGCGTGCGCGCGATCTTCAGCCGCTCAGTCATGGTCTCATCCGGCGCGCCGCGCAGATTATCCATGAAACTGGCAGCGGCCAGGCCGTGATCGGCGAGGAGATCCATCATCATCATGGCGAGTCCGGCACCGGACGTGACCAGCGCCACGTCGCCCTTAGTCTCGACAAGCTGAAAGCCGAGATCGCGCGCGGCAAGTTCGAGGCCGGACAAGGCGCGTTCGGCCAACTTGCGGCTGATCGCGAAGGCGTCCGGGTCATGGCGAAAATCGGCGCTGTCGTCGCGCACGATCTTGGCGTCGCAAGCGATCAGCCGGCCGTCCTCCGTCAGCGCCAGCGGATTGATCTCCAAAAGCTCGAGATCCTCCTGCCGCGCGATGTCCGGAAGCCGCGTTACGTAACGCGCGATGCGTGCGGCAAGGTCGCGTGGAAACAGCGGGACGATCGCCGCAAAAATAACATCGGGTGATGCCGCGGAGCCAAGAGCAATGCGAACGACCTTTCCCGATTGCTCGACATTTTCACCGCCTTGCGGTGCGATGAGAAGTTCGAGTTGCTGTCGGGTACCGTCGATGCGGACGGCTACGAAAATCTCCCGCGCGATAGGAAGCGCTTCTTCGAGCAGGAGCGGTGTGTCGCCGTCATCGACGCTGGCGAGGATAAGTCGGCGGATACCACTGAGTTCCTCAGGCCCGTCGAAGCGTCGCACCAATCCGCGCTTGCCGCGGCCGCCTTCGAGAACCTGCGCCTTGAGCACGAAACCCCGCCAGGTTCCGGCCTCGGCCGGCAAGTCTTCGCCACTACCGAGAACAAGCCCGCGCGGCACGACTAGGCCGTGGCGGCGCAACAAGGCTTTCCCGTCGACCTCGGCCAGACGCATAATGAGCGTTCCCTCCAGCGCTGTTCGGCGCGTTCCTCCATGGAGCTTATCGCATGCCGGGCGACTTGCGCCTGCCGTTTCTCGATGCTGAGCCATGGCGTGTCGCCGTCGTCAGCCCGACCGGCCGCTATGCGCGCAATCAAGTGGCAGGGATGATTGAAGCCGGCACACCGCTCATCAGCGGCGTCGCGCTGGGGCGGGGCGGCGAGAACATGGACGGTCTGCCGCTTTACGACCGCATCGACGATATGCCGCAAAAGCCGAATATCGCGGTCATCTACACGCCGGCGGAAGGCGTGCGCGCGGCAGTCGCTGAATGCGCGCGCGCAGGCGTCGCGACCATCATGGCGGCCGCCGAATATGTGCCGGTGCACGATACGCTTGCGGCGGCGGCCGAGGCGCGTGCATTGGGCTCCTGGCTGATCGGTCCGAATACGCTCGGCGTCTATGTGCCCGGCCGTGGGCTTCTCGGCTCGATCGCGCCAAGCTTCTGTAAGCCGGGAAAGCTTGCTGTCATTGTGCGCAGCGGCACGGTATCGCTCACGCTGGCGCGGCAATTGACCTTGGCAGGTGTCGGTCAGCGCGTGGTGGCGCATGTCGGCGGCGACAGCGTGATCGGGCGCAATCCGCATGAATATCTGCAGGCGCTCGCCGGCGACGAGGCAACATCGGCGGTCTTGTTTTGCGGCGAGATCGGTGGCGATAAGGAATATGCTTTTGCTGAAGCCGCGCGCGGTTTCGGCAAGCCTATCATCGCGATGGTGATCGGCCGTCACGCGCCGGTCGAAAAACAAATGGGTCATGCCGGCGCGCTGATCGGCAGCGCACGTGAAAGTGCCGCGGCAAAGCTCGACGCGCTTGCCGCCGCCGGTTGCCAAGTTGCAAAGGGCTTAGAAGAGGCGGTAACGCTCGCAGCTGCACTTTGCGGATGACGGGGAGGAAACGATGAAACTGCATTGGTCGCCGCGCTCGCCTTTCGTGCGCAAGGTGATGATCGCGGCGCATGAGCGGGGCTTGGTCGATCGCTTCGACTGCGTGCGTACGGTCGTCGAGACGTCAAAGCCGCATGCCATGCTGATGCAAGACAATCCACTGTCGAAAATCCCGACGCTGATCCTCGACGACGGCATTATCCTCTATGACTCGCGGGTGATCTGCGAATATTTCGACACGCTCGGCGATGCGCCGAAGGTTTTCCCGGCGGAGCCGAAAGCGCGGATGATCGCCTTGCGCCGCCAGGCGCTGGGCGACGGCGCTTTAGATTTTCTCGTGCTCAATCGTAATGAACACGCGCGGGCGCAACCCTCCGCGACACATCTCAATAGCGCGGTAGCGCGCAAAGCCGCAGTGCTCGATGCTCTCGAGCGTGAGGCCGATGCGCTCGCGGCTACGCCCTTCAACATCGGCCATATCGCCGTCGGCTGTGCGCTGTCCTATCTCGATTTCCGCTATGCCGACGAAGATTGGCGAAAAGATCACTCAAGGCTCGCCCGATGGCACGCCACATTCGACGCACGGCCTTCGGTGCGGGCGACGCTGCCGATCGACGATTCCTAATCCCCAGCCGCAATCCTTCAGCCTCGTGTCGGATCGAGCACGATCTTGCCCATGCCTTCATGCGCTTCGACGAGACGGTGCGCTTCCGCGGCTTGAGACAGCGGCAGCACGCGGTCGATCTGCGGGATGATCTTGCCGTCAGCGGTCGCTTGAAGACAGTCCGGTATGTCCGACGGTGTATACCCCGGCATGCCCTTGATCGTGATGCGCTTGTGATAAAGATGCGAGAAATCGATCGTGACATTCGGGCCGGCATGTGCGCCTGCCGTCACTAAGCGGCCGTTCATGCCGATGCCACGAAACGCGAGCGGCAGAATTTTGGGATTGGCGATGTTGTCGTAGAGGACATCGACGCCTTTGCCGCCGGTGATTTTCATCATCTCGTCGAAAATATTCTGCGTCGTGTAATTGATGCCGTGATCGGCGCCGAGCCCGCGGCCGATCGCAACGCGCTCATCTGAGCCGGCCGTGGCAATGACGTGAGCGCCGATGACGTTTTTAGCAATCTGAATGCCGATGGTACCGAGATTGCCGCCGGAGCCCATGATCAGCACGGTCTCGCCGGCTTGCAGCTTGGCAACATGAAAAAGAAGATTCCATGCTGTCGGCACATGGCGCAGCACGACCGCGGCGCGATGAAAGTCGAGTGTATCGGGCAAGGCTACAGCGGCACAGGCCGGCACCGTGACCATCTCGGCGAAACCACCTTGCCGTTTGATGCCCATCATGCCGCGCGGGCCGGCATAGCCGGCGCCGTCTTCCGTAGAAATATCGAGCGGCATGATGCCGGCGGCGGCGACGCGTTGGCCCACGCGCCAGCGGCTGACATCGGGTGCCATAGCGTCGATTACGCCGGCGCAATCGACGCCGGGAATGAGTGGCAGTTTGGCGTCCCGGGACATTTCCTTGCCGGAGCGCAAGCTCACATCGAGGACGCGATTGACTGTCGCAGCATGCACCTTGATGCGGATTTCGCCGGACCGCGGGATGGGATCCGGCACGTCTTCGTACCGCAGGACGTCGGGCGGCCCGTAGTTGCGGATGACAATCGCTTTCATTCTTGTTCGGTCTTTGTGTCCGGAATTTCGTTTATGTGGCACCCCATGGTGGCACCTGTGGTGTTTATGGGAAATGCCTTGACGCCGATGGGGATGCCGGGTAGCCGCGAAGCCATTGGAGAGCTTCATGGCCGTCTACACCGATGTCACGGCGGAGGACCTAAGCCGCTTCCTCGCCGGTTACGACGTCGGCGAGTTGCGCTCCTATAAGGGAATCGCCGAAGGCGTCGAAAACTCCAATTTCCTGGTCCATACCGGCCGCGGCAATTTCATTCTCACGCTCTATGAGCGCCGTGTCGCCGAGCGCGATCTGCCGTTCTTTCTCGCGCTGATGGAGCACTTAGCCGCCCGCGGCATTACTTGTCCCCAACCGGTGAAGAACAAGGACGGCACGGTGCTCGGCAAGCTTGCCGGCCGTCCGGCAGCGATTGTCACTTTCCTCGACGGGCTTTGGATCAGGAAGCCGACGGCGGCCCATTGCGCAGCGCTCGGCGAGGCGCTGGCGGGACTGCATCTCGCCAGTGCCGATTTTCCGATGCAGCGTGCCAACTCTTTGTCGGTTGGCGGCTGGCGGGCGCTTTACGATGCTTGCCGTGGGCGCATACAGGATGTCGAGCGCGACCTCGAAGGCCTGGTCGCCGCTGAACTCGGCGAAGTCGAGCGCGATTGGCCGAGTGGGTTGCCGCAAGGCGTGATCCACGCCGACTTGTTTCCTGACAACGTGTTCTTCCTTGGCGACAGGCTGTCGGGCCTGATCGATTTCTATTTTGCCTGCACCGATACGCTGGCTTACGACGTCGCCATCTGTCTCAACGCCTGGTGCTTCGAGCCGGATCATTCCTACAATGTCACTAAGGGCAGGGCGCTGCTTTCGAGCTACTCCAAGAGGCGCAAGCTCTCAGCGGAGGAATGGGAGAGACTGCCGTTGCTCGCCCGCGGCGCTGCGCTTCGCTTTTTGCTGACGCGCCTCGTCGATTGGCTCGATGTGCCGGCCGGCGCGTTGGTGAAACCGAAAGACCCACGCGAATATGCACGCAAACTTCGTTTTCATCAGAAGATTAAAAGCTGGCGCGATTATGGGGCGACTGAGCTGTGAGCGACAAGCCGTTGCCGCATGTCGTTATCCACACCGACGGCGGTGCTGCGCCCAATCCCGGGTCCGGTGGCTGGGCGGCTATTCTGAGCTTCGGCGATCGTGAGAAAGAGCTTAAAGGCGGTGAAGCCAACACCACCAACAACCGCATGGAATTGATGGCCGCCATCTCCGCGCTCGAAGCACTCAAGCGCCCGTGCCGGGTCGATCTGCACACCGATAGTCAGTATCTGCGCAACGGCATCATGCAATACATCGCCAATTGGAAGCGCAATGGCTGGCGCACTGCCGACAAAAAGCCGGTGAAGAATGTCGATCTCTGGCAACGCCTCGATGCCGCGCTCGGCGACCATCAGATCCAGTGGCATTGGGTGAAAGGCCACGCCGGCCACGATCTCAACGAACGGGCCGACGCACTGGTCGGCGAGGCGATTTCGGAAATTCGCAACACTGGACGCGTGAGTTAGCGATATGTCCGACAATCAAGACCTCAAATTTCTGCGTCGCGCCATCGCATTATCCGCGGCGGCTGTAGAGGCTGGTGGCCGGCCGTTTGGCGCTATCGTGACCGACGGAGAGGGCCGTGTCGTCGCGGAAGCGAAAGGCCTGCCGAAGGTCGATCCGCGCGACTGGACCGCGCATTCGGAAATGCAGGCTTTGCGCGAGGCTTCGGCGAAATTGTCATGGGAAGAACTCAGCCGCGCCACGATCTATGCCAGCGGCGAGCCCTGTCCGATGTGCGCCGCAGCGGTCTATTGGTGCAATGTCCGGCGTTTGGTGTTCTGCGTCAGCGAGCCGGCTATGCGCGCGTTGCGCGCGCCCTATGAGCGTGCTGCCGGCATCACGATGCGATGCGAGGAGATTTTCGCCCGCTGCGACCGGATGATCGAAGTCGTCGGGCCGCTGCTTGAAAAGGAAGGCCTTCCGCTCCACGAAAAGTTTTGGCCGAGCGCGGGCGATGATGTGTGATCGTCCGGCGCTCGGCCAGTTATCAGATAGAAATGTTTAGAGAGACTTCAGTAAATTGTCGGCGCCGGAAATTTCAGCCTTGCCCGGCCCCTCTTCGATATTGAGCGCTTTCACGACGCCGTCCTCGACGAGCATGGCATAACGCTGCGAGCGCAAGCCGAGACCGCGTTCGGAGAGGTCCAGGCTGAGCCCCATCGCCTTGGCCCAAGCGCCGCTGCCGTCGGCGAGGAATTCGATAGCGTCGCCCCCGCTCTGCTTTTTCCAAGCGTCCATCACGAACACATCGTTGACGCCGGTCACCGCGATGGTGTCGACACCTTTGGCCTTGATCGCCGCCGCATTCTTGATGAAGCCCGGCAGATGGTTCTTATGACAGGTCGGTGTGAAGGCTCCCGGCACCGCGAAAAACACCACTTTCTTGCCCTTGAACAATTCGTCCGAAGTCATCGGCTTAGGGCCTTCACCCGACATCACCGTGAAGGTGCCACTGGGTACGCGGTCGCCAACCTTGATCGTCATAATCGTGTCCTCTCGTGTTCGGAAATTTTAATCTCGTCCGCTTGGCTGCGGGCGGGCATAACCTAACCATCTCACGCGATTAGTCGAGATGGGTTTTGACCTCGATCGCGTCGTCGGGAGAGACGGCGGTGAAGGTCAATAAAGCGCCGTCCGGCTTGGCGCCGGGTGGCAAGCCGTCGAGATCGAAGACATATTGGCGCGGCGCCATGTCATTGGGCTTGGGCTCAGGCAGCGGCAGCGACCATTCCGGGGTCGGGCCTTCGACAAAAAGGTCAAGTCGCACGCCTTTCGGCGCCGCGACATCGACCAGCACGCGTTCGTGCTCTTTCCCGGGAATGCGATGCACCGCAAGAATGGCGAGCCCTTTGCTTTCACCCTCGCCGAGCGCAAGCGGTCGCGGCACGCGCACCTCGGCCTTTTCGAGCGTTGTCTCGTCGCCACCTTTGCCGGTCAGCGGTAAAATCAAGCTCGCTTCGGCCGGCACGCACATCGCATTGCAGATGTCGTAACTAAGCTTGAGTTTGAGTTGCGACGGCTTCGACGCATCTTGCGGCGTGACGCGCAGCGGTAAGACGACGTGGTCGAGATAGCCGATGGAGTTGCCGCCGGCGCCATCGGGGAAGCGCTGCGGCGCCGGCCACAGTGTGGCGACGGACTTCACATTGTCCGAGCCGGAGAAATCCAAAGTCGGCGGTACGCCGGAATCGCCTGGGTCGCGCCAATAGGTGTGCCAGTCGCGATCGAGCTTGATCTCAAGGCCGGCGCGAACAAATGTCGCGTCATCCACCTTCGCTGTCGCACCGGCGATCAAGCGCGCTGCGGAATGCGTGTCGACGGCCCAGTCGGAAGCACCTTGCGCGGAGGCGACAGAGCCACCGCAGAGCACGAATGCGACAATCGTTAAAATGCGAAATCTCTTCATGGCTCGCGATGTTTAGGTGGAACTCCCGATAAGCGCCACTGACATGATTGTGACCGCAATCGTGGCGCGGGTGCTGATCAACATGGCTGCAACCACCCACAACTACCGACACAAGACCGGACGATAGGACACGGAATTGACGCAGAGAGAGTGAACCTTTCTGCGGATCGTTCGTTTGCAATTGCGCCTTGATGAGCTAACCTTTCGACCATGAAAACGCCGCGCGGCAGCAGTTCGGGAAAAAGCAGCGCTTCGGCAAAAGGCGGCGCTTCGGTCAAGGGTCGTCGCCGAGGTTATCTCGACGGGCAGATGATCATTGCCATGCCGTCAATGGGCGATGAGCGTTTCGCGCGCACCGTGATCTACATTTGCGCGCATTCGTCAGAAGGCGCGATGGGCATCGTCGTCAATCAACCCGCGCCAAACATCAATTTCTCCGACTTGTTGGTGAAGCTGAATGTGATTCCCGCCGCAGACGTGATCCAGTTGCCGCGGCAGGCGGACGTGGTGAAGGTGATGCGCGGCGGGCCGGTCGAGACTGAGCGCGGTTTCGTTCTGCATTCGGCGGATTTCTTCATCGAGAACTCGACGCTGCCGATCGACGAAGGCATCTGCCTGACGGCCACCATCGATATTCTCAAGGCCATCGCGCGCGGTGACGGACCGGCAAGCGCTATCCTGGCGCTCGGTTATGCCGGCTGGGCGCCTGGCCAGCTTGAAAATGAAATCCAGGGCAATGGCTGGCTGCATTGCGCGCCTGATACGGATTTGTTGTTCGGCACCGATATCGGCAAAAAATACGATAAAGCGTTGAAGAAGATCGGCATCGATGTCGGCATGCTGTCGAGCGAAGCCGGGCACGCTTAGAGCATTCTCGTTTTGTGTTCGCTGGTTTAGGCCCGATTTGAATTTGGATTGACCCAAGCAGGGCGTCGTTCTTCCGGACCAGACCAGCCCCAATCATTCAACACATCAATCATCGAAGCGCGATCGTACTGCTCCGGCGCGTTGCCTAAATTTGTTGAATAGCCAAACCCAGACTCAATTATCTTTTTCTCACAGCCTTTTAATTGATCTTGCTCGGCTGCAATAAGCATTCCGCGTGGCGGACCGAAATTCCTTACGAACGCCGATACACTGAGCTTGGTGCCGTCCAAAAGCACAGCCTCAAATGGAGTTGCGATATCCAGTGCAAGATCGTCGGAAACTCGGCGCCAGAATAGGGTGTCTGACGAGTTCATTCGAAAATCATCAGGCACCAAAGACCTTCGTTCTGATCCCCGTTTCCTGCGCGCGCCCCGCTGTTTCCGGCTCAAGCAACGCGCGCGCGCGTTCCACCGTCATCGGTTCGCCGAACACGAAGCCCTGGGCGTATTCGCAGCCGAGTTGCGAGAGTTCGACGGCATCGGAATCGGTCTCGGCGCCTTCGGCCACCACATCCATGCCGAGATCATGCGCCAGCGTGATGATCGAGCGCAGGATGACCGGGCGTGTGCCCTTCGACGTCATGCGTACGAAGGATTGGTCGATCTTGATGGTGTCGAAGGGAAAGCGTTGCAGATAGGACAGCGACGAGTAGCCGGTGCCGAAATCATCGAGCGCTAAGCCCGCGCCAAGTTCGCGGATGCGATGCAGCATCTGCGCGGCGTGTTCCGGATTTTCCATCACCACGGATTCGGTGATTTCGAGCTTGAGTGAGCCGCGGGTCAGGGGCGAGCGCGCGAGTACGGTGCGCAGGTCCTGAATGAGATCATGCCGCAGCAGTTGCCGCGACGAGACATTGACGCTGGCGAACAGCGGATCGCGCTGACGCAAGGTGCGCTGCCAGGTCGAAAGCTGCCGCGCGGTGCGGTCGAGCACGAACAGGCCGAGTTCGACGATCAGGCCGGTCTCCTCAGCGATATTGATGAACTCGACCGGTGACAGGCGGCCGAGCTTCGGATGGTTCCAGCGTGCCAGCGCTTCGAAGCCGGCGATCGAACGATCCTCCAGCCGTATGATCGGCTGGTAAAGAATGGCGATCTCGTCGCGCTCCAGCGCCCGCCGCAGATCGGACTCGATCGAGAGCCGATCGTTTTTGCGCGCACGCATCGCCTCCTTGAAGACCTCGATGCGATCGCCGCCGACTCGTTTGGCGTGATACATCGCAAGCTCGGCGTCTTTGAGGACTTCCTCGGCGCGCTGCGCATCGCCGTCGCTGAGCTTCAAACCGATTGAAGCAGTGAGGAATATCTCGCGCTCCTTGAAGGTGATCGGCGCGCGCAAGGTCTTGCGGATGGTCTCGGCAAAAGCAGTGACGCGCGGGGCTTCTTTTTCCGACAGCAAAATCAATCCGAACTGATCGCCGGAGAGCCGCGCCAACGTGTCTTGCGGTTTGATCAGGCGGCCGAGGCGGCGCGCCAAAGTGAGCAGGATCGAGTCACCGACCGCCATGCCAACCGAGTCATTGACTTGTTTGAAGCGGTCGAGATCGATGACCATCAGCGTCGGTTTGATCGTCGCATCGGCCTTGACGAAGTTGAGCACCGCTTCGAGGCGGTCGATGAACAATTCGCGGTTGGGCAGGCCGGTGAGATTGTCGTGCACGGCGTCGTGCAGCATGCGCTCTTCGGCGGTCTTGAATTCGGTCACGTCGGTTAGTGTGCCGACAAGCCGGATGACCTCACCGTCGGAGCCGACGACGGGCCGCGCGCGGAGCGAGTACCAAAGATAATGTCCGTCCGCGGTGCGCATACGGAAATCCTGCGACACGCGTCCGCGACGCTGTTCGAGCACGCTATCAAGCGTGGCGCGGAAACGGTCGCGATCGAGCTGGTGCAGGACTTCGAGCCATTTGGCGGCCGAGCCTTCCAGCGTGCCGTGTTTGAGGCCGAGCGCGGTTTCGGTTTCCGGGCTGGTGTAGACCTTGTCGGCGGCAACATCCCAATCCCAGATCATGTCGCCCGCGCCGGTGAGCGCCAATGCGCGGCGCTCGACATCGGAGACGATGCCCGAAGTCATACCTCCGGCGAAGGCGTGCTGCATCACGGTGAAGCCGATCAGCATCACGATCAGCACGAGACCGCCGAGCAGTGCTGGTCCGACGATGTCGTTGGTGACAAAGCCCAGAACTGTTGCTGCTGCGGTGACGACCCAGACGAGCAACAATAGCCACGTCGGGATCAGCATCACCGCGCGGTCGAAATCGTGGGTCGAGAGATAGACGACCAGCGCGAAACCGACGACCGCGACAAGGAAGAGCGATATCCGCGCGATGCCGGACGCGATCGGCGGCGAGAATAGGGCGACTGCGACCAGCGCGCCCAAGAATGCGAGCCAGCCAACGGTGATATGCGCATAGCGCACATGCCAGCGATTGAGATTGAGATAGGCGAACAAAAAGACGAGCAGCGTCGCGGCAAGGATAGCCTCGCCCGACGCGCGCCAGATGCGTTCCGCGCTCGCCGACATGTCGAAGACTTTCGGCCAGAAGCCGAAATCGATGCCGATATAGACCAGCACCGCCCAGCCGAGCGCGGCAGCGGCGGGAAACATCACGCTGCCTTTGACCACGAACAGGATGGTCAGGAACAGCGCCAATAGTCCGGCGATGCCGATGACGATGCCCTGATAGAGAGTCAGTGAATTGACCTTGTCTTTGTAGGCGTCGGGTTCCCACAGATAGATTTGCGGCAGATTGTCGGTGCGCAGTTCAGCGACAAAGGTGATCACCGTGCCCGGGTCGAGGGTGATGCGGAACACGTCGGCTGACGGGTTCTCTTGATGGTCCGGCGGATCGCCGGAGGAGGGGGTGATGTAGACGATGCGCGATTGGCCGAGATCGGGCCAGATCAGGCCGGAGCCGACCATGCGGTAATGCGGCGCGACGATGAGCCGATCGATCTGCTCATCGCCGTCATTGGCAAGCGCGAACACCGCCCAATTGCTGCCCGCCTCGCGAGCGCGCACCTCAATGCGGCGGATGATGCCGTCCGGGCCGGGTGCGGTTGAAACCTGGAGGCGATCACCGTCGGAGTGGCGGAACTCGACGGCGTCGGTGAGATCGATGGCCGCGGCATCGTTGCGGACATTTACGGCTTCCACAGCTTGCGCCGCGGGCGCACCGGCAAGGAGCGCCCATGCCAGTGCAAGCACCGCGCATAGGCTCCCCGCGCTCAATCGGTTGGCGCGCCAAAATGCCAAGAAACAACCTCCGAGGCCGGCAGCCGGTGCTGCTCGCGCCACACTCCAATTCCTTTGCGAAGTCCCCGCGCAAAGGTTTGTGACAAGACTAACGAACGGGCTTTGTGCCGAAAACGCGGCCACCCCGCGCGTGTAAGTGCCTGGGCCGCGGTAGCCGCTCTCATCCCCGCTTCCGGTGTAGCGGCTGACAGGCCGGTGAGCAAGAATATTGCCTTTTACTTCAAAGGGTCAGAGGAATTTCTGCCAATGTGGTTTCTCGCCGTGATAAGCACCCGAACGCAGGTAGCGGATTGCCTCAATGAACGGTCGGCCGGTAAACTTGTGGCAGCCGGAGCCTGACGATGCCTGCCTTCGATGAAGACGATAAGCCGAAGAAGAAGCTCGTTCATGAGATCGGGCAGGATCTGACCCAGCTTTCAGCCGGCGAGCTCACCGACCGGATCGCGCTTCTCAAAGACGAAATTGCGAGGCTTGAGGCCGACCGGACCAAGAAACAGTCGCTCAAATCCGCCGCCGACATGTTTTTCAAAAAGTGAATGGTCTCAATAGATTAAGGTGGGCGTTGGGAAATTCTTCGGTGTTGCTTTAGAAAGTTTTGACAACCACCTGTGATTCCTTAACCTTTTATTAAGCTTTCCCGTTTATTACAGAGGCTGTCCATCTTCTGGACATTGAGTGGCTCCTGTCCACTCTGTTTGACGCCTCCCTGTTATCACCTTGAGCCGCCGGCAACGGCGGCTCTTTTTTATGCGTTTATGCGTTTATGCGTGGAACCTTGTGTCGCGCATTCACGCATTCGCCTCTCAACTATGTTCGAAGCTTCTTCGAAGCTTCGTGGGCTCAACCGCTGGACAGCGCGCACGGCGCGCGCGATGCTGTGCGACGGTGTGAGGCGTAGTAAATGTCCGAAAAGCGTATGATGGAGGCCGAACCGGTCTCCTTTAGCGAGCGTCTTGCGAATTCGCAGGTCTTTGCGACGCTTTTTCGTGACGGCATGGGGCTGGTCGAGGAAACCGCGACCTACCTCGATGGCGCCGGTCGTCAGGAATCCAAAAAGCTCGAACGTAGTGCCGGTCTGGTTTACGCGACCGAGAGCATGCGGCTGACGACACGGCTGATGCAGTTGGCCTCCTGGCTTCTTCTGCACCGGGCGGTCAAAGAGGGCGAAATGACGCTCGCCCAGGCCAACAAAGAAAAGAGCAAAGTCCGGCTCGCCGCTTGCGAGCCCGGTGACGCCAAGTCGCTGGCACTCCTGCCGGCCAAGCTCCAGGAACTGATTGCGCGCTCCACCAAATTGCAGACGGAAGTGCGTCGCCTCGACGCCACCATGCATGCGCCGACAGTGCCGAAAATTCACAGCGACAATCCAGTTGAGCGGCAATGGGGACTTCTCAAGGCCGCGTTCGGTTCTGACGCCGATCTCGCTTAAGTCTCAGAAGCGCGGCACGAAGCCCGCGGCATTCTTCTCAATATGACCGGCGAACGGGGCGCCTACATGTCCCGGAAACACCAGCGCGCCGCTTAACGCGCAATCTTCCAGCACACGGCGGCGGCTTGTCACCGCTTCTTTGGCGTCGGAGTTTTTCGGAAAATTCCAGTCCGGATAAAAAACCTGCAGCAGGTGATGAAATACGTCGCCGATTAGCATCGCGCGGCTGCCGCCGATATCGAGCTTGAACACAAAGTGTCCCGGCGAGTGGCCGGGCGCAGGCAGTATTTCGATGAACTCGTTGAGCCGGTGCGGTCCGGTGACCAGATCGGCGCGGCCGGCTTCGACCACCGGCAAGACGCATTCGCGGAAGGTGCCGAATTCGGCCGGTGCGGTCTTGGGATCGCAATCTACGGCTTGGAAATAATCGAAGTCTGGCTTCGAGAAGACATAGCGGGCATTGGGGAAGGTCGGTTGCCAACGGCCGTCTTTGAGCTGCGTATTCCAGCCGAGATGATCGTGATGCAGATGCGTGCACATCACCATGTCGATCTCGTCAGGACGCGCGCCGGCCGCCGCCAGCCGATCGAGCCAAGGCGTATCGAGCATGTTCCAGTGCGGCCGTGACGGCCGCGATTTCTGATTGCCGCAGCAGGCGTCGATCAGGATCTTGCGGCCGTCTAATTGGAGAAGCCAGCTGTGCACACTCAGCTTCAGCTTGCCGGTCGCGGGATCGTAGTGATTGGGCGCAAGCCAGTGGCCATGCTCTTTGAGCAGAGCACCGGTGAGAGCCGGAAAAATCTCGGACGGTGGATAGACCGGAAGATAGGTTTCTTCGATGCGAGTGACGGTTGCCTTGCCGACTTTGAAGACCGTCATGTCCCGCCGCGAATTACTTCTTGCCGAGGAAGCCTTCGAACTTCTTGTTGAAGCGCGACAAACGGCCGCCGCGGTCGAGCAATTGCTGCTGGCCGCCGGTCCAGGCCGGATGCGACTTCGGGTCGATGTCGAGATTCAGCGTGTCGCCGGGCTTGCCCCAGGTCGTGCGGGTGGTGAATTCGCTGCCGTCGGTCATGACCACTTTGACCGTGTGGTAATCGGGATGGATATCGGATTTCATGGGGTTACCGCGTATTTTGCTGAGGTTTTGCGCAAATTTGGCGCGTGTATAACAGCACAAAGGCGGAAACGGCAAGGCGTGCGCGATTTGACCGTTATGAAGGGTCCGGGGCATTGTCCCGACCCCGTTTGGTTCACGCGACAGTTCCCGGCTTTAGCGGCTTAAAATCATGGAAAAACAGGAACTTCGCGCCGCGTCGTCGCTGGCGGCGGTGTTTTCGGTCAGGCTTCTCGGCCTGTTCATGATCTATCCGGTATTCGCCGCTTATGCGCAGAGCCTGTCCGGGGCGTCGCCCTATCTCATCGGCGAGGCGCTCGGCATCTACGGCCTGACCCAAGGCTTGCTGCAGATACCCTTCGGCATGGTGTCCGACCGGGTAGGGCGCAAGAGCGTGATCGTCGTCGGCCTCGTCTTGTTCGCGATCGGCAGTGCGGTTGCGGCGCTATCGACCTCGATCGCAGGCGTCATTCTCGGCCGCGCTTTGCAAGGGGCCGGCGCCGTTGGTTCGGTGATCCTAGCGCTGGTCGCCGATCTCACCGCGGAAGAAAATCGCACCAAGGCCATGGCCACGGTCGGCATCACCATCGGTGCCTCCTTCATGATCGCGCTGGTGGCTGGGCCGATCCTCTCGAGCCTCGTCGGCGTCGCCGGTATTTTCTGGCTGATGGTTGCTCTTGCGTTTGTTGGTATTGCTATCACGCTGTTCGTGGTGCCGAACCCGCATCGCTTGAGACTGCATCGCGATGCCGAAACCGTGCCGGCGATGATTGGGGCCGTGCTGCGCGACAAAGAACTGTTTCGGCTCGACATCGGCATCTTCGCGTTGCACGCGATGCTGACCGCGAGCTTTCTGGTCGTGCCCGGTCTGTTGCGCGCCACGCTCAATCTTTCCGCGCATAACGATTGGCTCGTTTATCTGCCTGTGCTGATTGTATCGATCGTGGTGATGGTGCCGGCGATCATTGTCGCGGAGAAATATCGCCGCATGAAAGGCGTCTTTGTCGGCGCCGTTGCGGCGCTCGCTTTGAGCCAGATCATGCTGTGGTTTGGCGCCGGCAACTTGTTTGTTCTGATCGCAGCGCTGGTCGTGTTCTTCTCCGGCTTCAATGTGCTGGAAGCGAGCCTGCCGTCGCTGGTCACAAAGGTGGCGCCGCCGGTCGCCAAAGGCACGGCGACGGGACTTTATTCGAGCCTGCAATTCTTCGGCATTTTTGCCGGCGGCGTGATGGGCGGCTGGGCTAATCAAACCGGCGGCAGCACTGCCGTGTTTGTCATGACCACCGTGTTGGCGCTGATCTGGCTCGTAGCGGCGGCGACCATGGCGCAACCGAGCTATCTCACGACGCGGCTGATGCCGATCGCCGACTGCAACGCAAGCGATGCAGAAGGTCTCGCCGCGCGGCTTCGTCAGGTGCCAGGCGTCGCCGAAGCCGTGGTCATCGCCGAAGAGAAGCTCGCTTATCTGAAAGTCGATTCCAGAAGCTTCGATGCGGCGATGGCGCAGGCCGTCGTCGGCGCGTAGCATGAATCTACGCGCCCAGAGCGATACGACGCCGCAAAACGCGGTGCCGCCGCCGGCTGAGGTCACGGCCGCGATCCAAGTCCCCTTGGATGAATCAGCCGCTCCTTCGGAGGGCGGCCGGCTCAATGTGCGGCCGCTCGCGGCGCTTCTGCCTTACGTCTATCGCTATCGCGGCCACGCGATCGCTGCCTTGGGCGCCCTGACCCTCGCCGCCATTATGACGCTTGTCGTGCCGGTCGCGGTGCGGCGGATGATCGATTTCGGGTTCACCGCGCGCGGCATCGAACTGATCAACAGTTATTTCCTGGTCATGATCGGCGTCGCCGCCGTGCTCGCTTTCGCCAGCGCCGCTCGTTATTACCTCGTCACCACGCTTGGCGAGCGGATCGTTGCCGATTTGCGCGGCGATGTTTTCGCGCATTTGACTTCGCTCTCCGCGCCATTTTTCGATGAGGCGCGGACCGGCGAGGTGCTGTCGCGGCTTACCGCCGACACGACACAGATCAAAGCAAGCGTCGGCTCTTCGGTTTCGGTCGCGTTGCGCAATCTCGTGCTGTTCTTCGGCGCAACCACCATGATGGTGGTGACCAGCCCGCGGCTTTCGGCCTTCGTTCTGGCGGCAATCCCGATTATCGTGCTGCCGCTTTATGCTCTCGGCCGTGCCGTCCGCCGCCGCTCGCGTTTTGCTCAGGATACACTTGCCGATGCCTCGGCCTATGCCGGGGAATTGATCGGCGCCGTGCGCTTGGTTCAGGCCTTCACCAATGAATCGCTCGGCATCGCGCGCTTTCGCGGCGCGGTGGAAGCGGCCTTCGAGTCCGCGCGTGGTTCGATACGCGCTCGCGCCATGCTGACCGCGCTCGCCATCTTCATGGTGACGACAAGCGTTGTCATCGTATTGTGGGTCGGCGCTCAGGAAGTTTTGAGCATGCAGATTACGCCCGGGCGCCTCGGGCAATTCATTCTCTACGCAGTGTTTGCGGCGAGCGCTTTGGGTTCACTTTCTGAGACCGGCGGTGAGATCGCGGCCGCTTCTGGCGCCGCCGAGCGTTTGTTCGAAATCCTGGCGGTGAAACCAGTAATCTTTCGCCCGGCTCAGCCGGCGACGCTGCCGTCGCCGCCGCGCGGCGAAGCGGCGTTCGAAGACGTTCGCTTCTCCTATCCAACGCGCGCCAAAGTATCGGCGCTCGATGGCGTGTCGTTTGCTGTCCGACAAGGCGAGAAGCTTGCGATCGTCGGGCCTTCTGGCGCCGGCAAGAGTACGATCTTTCATCTGTTGCTGCGCTTTTACGATCCGACCTCCGGCCGCATCATGCTCGACGGTGTGCGGCTTACCGATCTCGATCCGGCGGAATTGCGCGCCCGCATCGCGCTGGTGCCGCAGGACAGCGTAATGTTCGCAAGCTCGGTGCAAGACAATATCCGCTTTGGCCGGCCTAGCGCCTCCGACGGCGACGTGGCTCGCGCCGCTGAATTAGCTAACGCCGCAGGCTTCATCGCCGAATTGCCGCGCGGCTTCGATACCCAGGTCGGCGAACGCGGCACGACGCTCTCCGGCGGCCAGCGCCAGCGTATCGCCATCGCGCGCGCCATCCTGCGCGATGCGCCGCTTCTACTACTCGACGAGGCGACGTCTTCGCTTGATGCCGAAAGCGAAACGCAGGTCGGCGCCGCGCTGGCTGGCTTGATGCGTCAGCGTACCACCATCGTGATCGCGCACCGGCTCGCCACTGTACAGTCCTGCGACCGCATTCTGGTGATGGATCAGGGCCGCATCGTCGAAGAGGGCACGCACAAGAGTCTCGCCGCTAGCGACGGCCTCTATGCGCGGCTGGCGAAATTGCAGTTTCAGGGGACGTAGATGGCTACCCCCGCCAGCTCATGCGGTGGATCGGCTTGCCGCTGATTGGATTTGTGCCGGCGCGGGTAATGACAAAACCGCTTTTCTCATAGAAGCGGACCGCGCGCGTGTTGTCGGTGTTGACGTCGAGATCGAGTCCCTTTGGTGAGAGACGTTTGGCCTCGGCGATAAGTGTTTCGCCGGTGCTGGTGCCCCAGTACTCTGGCGCGACGACAAGCTGATCAAGATAAAGCGTGTGCAGATCGACGGTGACGAAGCCGACAAGAGCGTCGCTTTGTTCGGCGATCACGATTTCGGCGGAGGAGACAATCTCGTCACGCCAGCGATCGCGCCACCAATCAAGCCGCTTGGCGAAATCGATATTCGGATAAGCCGCCTGCCACGTTCGCAGCCACAAAGCATGACAGGCCTCGGCGTCGCGCGTCTCATAAGACCGCAGCGACGGCGCCGCATTCACGGCGACGCGGCCTTGATCGCTTCTTTCCCGGCTTCTCTGCCGGCCTCTTTGAGGAGCCGCAACAATTCGCGATGCATGGTGTCGTTGCCGGCGACGATCTGGTTCTTGCCAAAGATCGCTTCGCCGCCATCGATATCGCTGACAAAGCCGCCGGCCTCGCGCACCAGGATTATTCCCGCGGCCATGTCCCATGGCGACAGGTCGCGCTCCCAATAAGCATCGAAGCGTCCAGCCGCGACCCAAGCGAGATCGAGCGCTGCCGCGCCGTAACGGCGCAGCCCAGCGAAATTCGCCTGTGCGGCCGCGATCTCATGACGTGCCAGCTCAAGATCGCCACGTCCGTAATGCGGCAAGCCGCAAACCACGATAGCGTCGTTGAGCTTCGTCCGCGCCGCGACGCGGATGCGCCGATCATTGAGGAAAGCGCCTTTGCCGCGCTCGGCGAAGAACATGTCGTCGTTCGCTGGATTGTAGACCAACCCGGCAACGATCACGCCGTCGCGTTCGAGCGCGATCGACACCGCGAAATGCGGAATGCCGTGAAGGAAATTGGTGGTGCCATCGAGCGGATCGACGATCCAACGATGGCTTTTATCCGTGCCTTGGCTTTCGCCGCCTTCTTCGCCGAGGAAGCCGTAGTCCGGCCGCGCTTTGGCGAGTTCCTCGCGTACGATTTCTTCGGCCTTGCGGTCGGCGGCGGTGACGAAATTGCGCGGTCCCTTCATCGAGACCTGCAAATGCTCGACCTCGCCGAGGTCGCGCTTGAGGTTGCGGCCGGCGCGATGCGCCGCTTTGATCATGACATTAAGGGTAGCGGAATGATGCATGGCGTTTGGCTAGCCTTCGCGCCGTGCGAGCGCAAGTCTTGACGCGATCAAGGTTTCGCCGGGGGCTTGACGATCTGCGGGATTTGCTGCGTTTGCGCCTGCTGCTGGCGCATCTGCTGCATAGCCGCTAGCCCGTCGAGCCAGGGTTTCGCGGCCTTCTCGGCGGCGGCGCGCGTCGCCGGGTCGAGCTTGGTCATATAGTCGTCGAGCGAGAGATCGGTCTCGCCGCCGGCACGCGAGATCAGATGCCATTTCACAGCTTCGGTGGGATTAGCTGGTGCGCCTTTGCCGCTCGACAAGATGATTGCCAACCGGTCTTGTGCGATAGGGCTGCCGCGGAGTGCCGCTTTGCGAAACAGTGCGGCGGCAGCCTGCTGGTTTTGCGCAACGCCGTCGCCATTATAAAGAGCGATGGCGTATTCGACCAGCGCGTCGACATTGTCGGCAAGCGCGGCCTGCGACCAAAGCTGGACCGCTTGTTTGAGGTCCTTCGGCACGCCGCGGCCTTCTTTGTAGAAGGTGCCAAGCGCGTATTGCGCGTCGGCATTGCCGGCTTGTGATGCCTGACGGAGCAACTCCGCAGCACGCTTGAGATCCTGCGGGAAGAGCTGGCCTTCCATATAAAGGAGCGCCAGATCGTAAGCTGCAATTGGTTGGCCGAGTTTGGCGGCGCTGGCGAGCAACTTCGCTGCGGCATCGCGGTCGCGCGGTCCGGCGCGGCCCTCAAGCCGGAACATCGACAGCGCCAGCATCGCATTGGCATCGCCGCGATCGGCGGCGAATTTATACCATTCACCGGCTTTTTGATCGTCACGAGGTACGCCCAAGCCATTGGCGTAAAGCTCGGCAAGGAGCGTCATGGCTTTGACGTCGCTTTTGTCTTCGACGCGAGAGGTGGCGAGGCGAAACGCAGTGAGATAGTCGCCGCGCTGGTAGGCCGCAAAAGCGACGTCGGGTTCAGCGGCCAATGCCGTAAGCGGCAGAGTGAGATTCGCGCCGATGAAGATCAAGGCGGCGAGCGTGAACCCACGCAAAGGCCTCATGTCGCCCGCGCAGCGGCGAGGCTTTGTGCCGCCGCTGCGACAACCGCAGTCGCGCCTTGAGGCTCCGTCCATATCCACTCACCCAAAGCGACGAATTCGGCGCCGGTTTGCACGAGGGCCGTGACCTCGTCGAGGTTCGCGGCGTAGCCGACGCAGGGAATTTCAACCAGACCGGCCCACCACTCAAGACGTTCCTGCACGTCAATGAAGGTTAGGCGCTGGCCGTCGCGCTCCTCCGGCTCGCCGAACATCACATAGTCGGCACCTGCTTCGCCGGCGAGCATGGCATCATGACGGCTGTCCAGACCGCCGGCGCCGGCAATGCGATCGGGTTTGAGGAGCGCGAGCGCCGCGGCAAACGTCTCGACGCCAGTGAGATGGGCGCCGTCGGCGCCGATCCGGGCCGCAAGCTCGGGACGGCCGTCGAGAATGAGCGCGACATCGCGCCGCTGCACGGCGGCGACCACGGACTTGCCACGGTTGATCAAGGTGCGTTCGTCGGCCTCGGCGAAGCGCAAAAGCACCGCCGCGATATCGCCGGCGCCAAGCGCAGCTTCGAGCTCAGGCAGGAACTTCGCCGGATCGGCAAGCCGCGGCGTTACAAGATAAAGCCGTGGCTGTTGCGCCGGCATCGTCTCGCGTCACGCCGCTTTGCGTTCGAGATCGGCTTTCCACTGGCCCAGCGCAGCGAGGCTGTTCATCATGGCGCGATGGCCGAAGGCGCGCTGCGCGGTTGCAACGTTTTCCGCCCTACCGGACCAGGCCTTTTGCGGCGCTGCCTGCAAGGCGCGGCCGTAGGAGAACGACAATTTCCAGGGCAGGTTACCGACCTTGTTCATCGCGTCGAGATGCGCGGTCGCTTGCTCGTCGGACTGGCCGCCGGAGAGGAACGCGATGCCCGGCACCGACGCCGGTACGCAGGCTTTGAGTACGCGCACGGTCTTTTCGGCGACTTCCTCGACCGAAGCCTGCTTCGGCGATTTCTTGCCGGAGACCACCATGTTCGGCTTGAGCACCATGCCTTCGAGCGCGACGCGCTGATAATAGAGCTGCTCGAAGACGGTCTTGAGCGTCCATTCGGTGATCATCAAACAACGGTCGGCGTCGTGATCGCCGTCCATCAGCACTTCCGGCTCGACGATCGGAACGATGCCTTCGTCTTGGCAAAGCGCTGCATAACGGGCGAGCGCATGGGCATTGGTCATGATGCAGTTATAGCTCGGCACGTTCGGGCCGATATCGATTACCGCACGCCATTTGGCGAATTTGGCGCCGAGCCCGCGATATTCGATAAGCCGTTCGCGCAAGCCGTCGAGACCTTCGGTGATCAACTCGCCGGGGCAGAAGGGAAGGGGCTTGGTGCCCTTGTCGACCTTGATGCCGGGGAGTGAGCCTGCCTTCTCTATGAGCTTCACCAGTGGCGTGCCATCTTTGGCGTTCTGGCGGATGGTCTCGTCGTAGAGAATGACGCCGGAAATGTATTTCGACATCGCGTCGGCAGAGCGGAACAGCATCTCGCGATAATCGCGCCGGCTATCTGCGGTCGACTCCACACCCAGCGCGTCGAAGCGCTTTTTGATCGTGCCGCCCGATTCATCGGCAGCCAGGATGCCGCGGCCCGGAGCGACCATCGCTTCCGCGACTTTATTCAATTCGCTGAGATTCATCGCGCTTTCCTCGATATCTGATCGACGCGTGTTTCAATGTGTGAGCCGGCGGTGCGGCGTCCGCTACCGAGAATACCTTAAGCCGGAGTGGCAGCGGGAGTCCGGCCGGTCTGCAATACTTCGATTCCCGGCAGCGTCTTGCCTTCCAGCCATTCCAGAAAGGCGCCGCCCGCGGTCGACACATAAGTGAAACGCTCGGTGACGCCAGCGACATTAAGCGCCGCCATGGTATCGCCGCCGCCGGCAATGCTGACAAGCCGGCCGGTGGCGGTGAGTTCCGCCGCGGCTTCGGCAACCTCGATAGTTCCGTTGTCGAAGGGCTCCATTTCGAAGGCGCCAAACGGCCCGTTCCAAACAAGCGTTTTCGAGCGGCCGAGGACCGAAACGGCTTGCTCGATGCTGCGCGGGCCAATGTCGAGGATCATGTCTGCGGCGCCGACTTCGTCCACGCCGACGACACGGCTCGGTGCATGCGCGGCGAAATTCTGCGCCACCACGACGTCGATCGGCAGGACGATATCGCGCTTGAGCGACTTGGCCTTTGCCATGATCTCGCGCGCGGTCGGAATGAGGTCGCTCTCGCACAGCGATTTGCCGACTGGCTTGCCCTGTGCAGCGAGGAACGTGTTGGCCATGCCGCCGGCAATGATCAGCGTATCGACCTTGGTGATCAGATTGCTGAGCAGATCGAGCTTGGTCGAAATCTTCGCGCCGCCGACAATCGCCGTCACCGGACGTTCCGGATCGAGGAGCGCGCGGCGGAGCGCGTGCAACTCCTCCTGCACGGCGCGGCCGGCGTAGACGGGAAGAAGGTGCGCGATCGCTTCGACCGAAGCGTGCGCGCGGTGCGCGACCGAGAAAGCGTCGGCGACATAAATGTCACCGAGCTTGGCCATTTGCTTGGCGAACTCGGGATCGTTTTTGGTTTCGCCTTTGTGGAAGCGGGTGTTTTCCAAACAAAGAATGTCGCCAGGCTCCAAACCCGCGACCGCTCTTTCAGCGGCTGGGCCGACGCAGTCTTCGGCAAAGCCGATCGGCCGGCCGATGACTTTGGCGGCAGCGGCAACGATCGGCTTGAGCGACTCTTTGGGGTCGGGTCCCTTCGGCCGGCCGTAATGAGAAATCAGGATGACCTTGCCGCCGCGATCGGCGATTTCATTGATGGTCGGAACGAGCCGTTCGATCCGCGACGCGTCGGCCACTTGGCCGTTATGAACCGGGACATTGAGGTCGACGCGCAGCAATACGCGCTTTCCTTTGACGTCAGCGTCGTCAAGCGTGCGAAAGGCCGGCATCAGATCACTCACGAAACCAAGGGCGCTAGCGGATCAACCGAGCTTGCCCATCGCCACCGCGGTGTCGGCCATGCGATTGGAGAAGCCCCACTCATTGTCGTACCACGACATCACGCGCACCAGCGTGCCGTCCATCACCTTGGTCTGGTCCATGTGGAAAATCGAGGAATGCGGGTCGTGGTTGAAGTCGCCAGACACATTCGGCTGATCGGTGAAGCCGAGGATGCCTTTGAGCTGCTGCTCGGCCGCCCGCTTCACCGCGCCATTGATCTCGTCCTTTGAGGTCGCGCGCTTAGCGACGAATTTAAAATCGATCACCGACACGTTCGGTGTCGGCACCCGGATCGACACGCCGTCGAGCCTGCCGGCAAGTTCCGGCAGCACGAGGCCGACTGCTTTAGCAGCGCCGGTCGACGTCGGGATCATGTTGAGCGCCGCAGCACGCGCCCGATAGAGGTCCTTGTGCACCTGATCGAGCGAGGGCTGATCGTTGGTGTAGGAGTGCACCGTGGTCATGAAACCTTTGTCGATACCAACGGCATCGTTGAGCACTTTCGCAACAGGCGCGAGACAATTCGTAGTGCAGGACGCGTTGGAGACAACGGTGTGCGACTTGTTGAGCTTGTCGTGGTTGACGCCATAAACGACGGTGAGATCGACGCCGTCGGCGGGCGCCGAGACGAGCACGCGCTTGGCACCGGCGGTCAGATGCGCCGAGGCCTTGTCTTTTGACGTGAAGATGCCGGTGCACTCCAGCGCCACGTCGACGCCAAGGTCTTTCCAAGGCAACTGCGTCGGATCTTTGTGTGCGGTCACCCTGATAGCGCCGTTGCCGACGCTGATACTGTCGCCTTTGACCGTCACTTCGCCAGGGAAGCGGCCATGCACGGAGTCAAACCGCAGGAGATGGGCGTTGGTTTCGACCGGAGCCAGATCGTTGATGCCGACGACTTCGATATCGTCGCGGTCGGCCTCGATGATGGCGCGCAGAATGTTGCGGCCGATACGGCCAAATCCATTGATGGCAACGCGAACCGACATTTTCCCGGTCTCCCTCGGTACCGACCCGGCAGGGGATCGGCAGCCTCCTATAATGTAGTTATGCCCAAGCTATCGAGCCAGTTTCTTGATCGAGCCAGTTTCTCATAGCCGGTCGATTGCTGCCTGCGCCACCTTTTCCGGCGTAATTCCGAAATGCTGGTAAAGCTCCTTATACGGTCCGCTGGCGCCGAAGCCGCTCATGCCGACAAAGGCTCCATCGGACCCGATAATCGCGTCCCAGCCTTCGCGGACGCCGGCCTCGACTGCGATATTGACGGCTGCGTCGCCGATGATTGCTGAGCGCCGTTCTTCCGGCAGCGCGAAGAACAATTCGAAGCAAGGTACCGAGACGACGCGGGTCGAGATCTTGCGGGCGGCAAGGAGTTTCTGGGCTTCGACCGCGATGATGACTTCGGAGCCGGTGGCGAACAGCGATACGATCGTCTCGCCTTCCGCAGCGATTAACTCATAGGCGCCTGCCGTGCAGCGGTTTTGTTCTTCGTAGCTCTTGCGCAGTTGCGGCAGGTTCTGCCGCGACAGCGCGAGAATGCTTGGGGCGGTGCTGCTTTCGAGGGCGATCTGCCAGCACTCGACGGTTTCGACCGCGTCGCAGGGGCGGAACACCTGCAAATGCGGAATGGTGCGCAGCGCCGCGAGTTGTTCGACCGGCTGATGCGTCGGTCCGTCTTCGCCCAACCCGATTGAGTCATGTGTCATCACATGGATGACGCGCTGGCCCATCAGCGCCGCGAGCCGGATCGACGGCCGGCAATAATCCGAAAACACCAGGAACGTCCCGGAATAAGGAATGATGCCGCCGTGGAGCGCCATGCCGTTCATGGCCGCGGCCATGCCGTGTTCACGCACGCCGTAGTGGATGAACGTGCCCGCATAGTCGGACGCGTCCAGCACCTTCATGCCTTTGGCGCGGGTGTTGTTCGATCCGGTGAGGTCCGCCGAGCCGCCAACCATTTCCGGCAGCGCCTGCGTGAGGGTGTCGAGCGCGAATTCCGAGGACGCGCGGCTCGCGATGTCTTTTGGTGTCGCGGCGAGTGTTTGTTTGATGTCGCGGACGGCGCCGATGAATGCCTTCGGCAGTTCACCATCAAGGCGGCGCATGAACTCGGTGCGCTTCGTGGCATCGAGAGCGGCGAGGTGCTGCTCCCACGCCTGCCGTGCCGGCCGGCCGCGCGCGCCCGCCGTTCGCCACCATTGCAGGATGTCGGCGGGGATTTCGAAGGGAGGCGACGTCCAACCGAGATTTTTCCGTGTGGCGGCGATTTCGTCAGGGCCGAGCGGCGAACCGTGCGCCTTCTCAGTGCCGCCTTTGTTGGGCGCGCCGAAGCCTATTGTTGTGCGGCAGGCGATCAGTGACGGCCTGTCGGACTTTTGCGCGGTTTCAATCGCGGCGGCGATCGCTGCCGGATCATGCCCGTCGACGCGCGTTGCAGCCCAGCCAGCGGACTTAAAGCGCTCGACCTGATCGACGGAGTCGGACAGTGACGTCGGGCCGTCGATGGAAATGTGGTTGTCGTCGTAAAAGACGATCAGCTTATTGAGCTTCTTGTTCCCCGCGATCGCGATCGCTTCCTGGCTGATGCCTTCCATCAAATCGCCGTCGGAAACGAGCACGTAAGTCCGGTGATCGACGATGTCGCCAAACAGTGCGGCGAGGTGGCGTTCGGCGAGCGCCATGCCGACGGAATTGCCGAGGCCCTGGCCGAGCGGCCCGGTGGTGGTCTCGACGCCGGGCGTGTGGCCGTGCTCGGGATGGCCGGGCGTGAGCGAGCCAAGCTGCCGGAAATTCTTGATCTCCTCGATGGTCATCTTCGGGTAGCCGAGAAGATAGAACAGCGAATAAAGCAGCATCGAGCCGTGACCGGCGGAGAGCACGAAGCGATCGCGATCGGGCCAAGCCGGATCGGCGGGATCGAATTTCAGATAGCGCGTGAACAGCACGGTCGCGATATCGGCCGCGCCCATCGGCAGGCCGGGATGTCCCGAATTTGCTTTTTGCACGGCGTCCATGGCCAGGGCGCGGATCGCGTTCGCCATGCGGTCGTGATCGGCCCGCGCGAGCGGCGCGGGAGCTGAAAAATCAGGCGGGTCGGCGAGGGTGGCGCCCGCCGCGGGCAGACTGTCCGGCTTGTTCATGGGGAGACTGCCAATCGCGGCGCAATCTGCGGCCGCATCACGGGAATAAGGCGGCACAGATAACATGCGACGCCTGCTAGTCAATTCGGCCTAGGCCCCACCGTTCCAGGTCATGCACAGGTTATGCAGCCGTACTCGCCGGGGCGTTGACGCTTTCCCACCAAACGACGTAAAGTTCCCCCGATAAATAGTTGCCAAAGCACGATTTTCGCGGCGATTTTCTTGGATCCATGAGCGATACCGACCCGATCGAAACCGCCCAGCGCCGGCTCTTCTCGGCGCTGGATGCGCTTGAAGCGGCCGCCGAGCGCCGCAGCGAAGCGGCGCGCGCCGAGGCGGCATTAGCCGATCAGGTCCATACGCTCGACAGCGATCGCGCTCGGCTCGCGAGCGAACTCGATGAAGCAACCGCGCGCTCGCGCAATTTGGAAACCGCAAGCCGTGACGTGGCGCAGCGGATTGATCAGGCGATTGCAACGATCCGTGGCGTGCTGGCGTTGGAAGAATAGGCGAAAGAGCAAAGCGCTATGGCAGAGGTCAATGTCACCATCAACGGCCGGCAGTTCCGGATGGCCTGTGAGGACGGTCAGGAGGACCATCTTATCAGACTGGCGCGCGATCTCGACTCCCGCATCAACGGGCTGCGCTCGAAATTCGGCGAGATCGGCGACACGCGGCTCACCGTGATGGCGGCGATCACCGTCGCCGACGAACTCGCCGAAGCCGGCGCCCGCATCAAACGGCTCGAGGGCGACCTTGCAGGGTTACAGGAAGCGCGCGTCACGACGCTGGATAAGAACAAGGTCATGCAAGCCTCGATGGCTTCCGCGCTCGGTGCGGCTGCCGAGCGCATCGAAGGTATCACCAAGAAGCTCAATCAGACCATTTCCTCGAGCGGCGTCGCGCTCGGCTAGTCTTGCTTGACTAGTCTTGGCGGCTTTCGCGCACTACATTGTCGTTGCGGGGCTGCCCGGTGCGTCAGGAGCCAATTCTCGGGGCCTTATCGATCCACTTGGGAGCTGTCCCTGGCCGAGCTCGTGGGTTCGGTCACACGGTGCCCACCTACTTACGTAGGGAACCCGGGATCGATGCTCCAACGGCCGGCGCGGCTCCGCACTTTCTTGCTCCGAAGAGCGTTATGGCCCGGCTTGTCTCGGCCATCCATGTCTTTAGGCTCCAGCCGAAAGCAAAAGACGTGGATGCGCGGGTCAAGCCCGCATGATGATGAATGGCAGCCGATCTCTTCGCTGACGAAAAAGCTGAACTTCGCCGCACCGCGCAGGCGCGGCGCGATGCGTTGTCTGCTGAGGAGCGGAAAGCGGCAGCCGAGATCATGGCGACGCGAGACTTTCCGATCGCTATCAAGCCCAGCACAATCGTCTCCGGCTTCATGCCGCTCAAAAGCGAAATCAGTCCGCTGCCGCTGATGAAGTCGCTTGCGGAGAAGGGCGCGGCATTGGCGCTGCCGGTCGTTGCCGGGAAGGGCAAACCGCTCATCATGCGCGCCTGGCGCTGGGGCGAGGAGTTGGCGTCCGGCGTCTGGGGCATCCGCGAGCCGAAAGCCGAAGCGCCGGAAGTCGAGCCGGATATTCTGATCGTTCCGCTGCTCGCCTTCGATCGCGCCGGCCATCGCATAGGCTATGGCGCTGGCTATTACGACATGACCATTGCGGGTTTGCGCGCACGAAAATCGGTGACGGCAATCGGCATCGCATTCGCCGCGCAGGAGGTATCCACCGTGCCGGCGACGGAGCGCGACGAGCGGCTCGATCTCGTGCTAACGGAGCGTGAGGTCATCGTGATCAAGGGCCGCTGAACTATGCGCATTCTTTTTGTTGGCGACATTGTCGGCCGCAGTGGGCGCACCATCGTCACCGAGCGCATGCCGAAGCTCATCCGCGACTGGAAGCTCGACCTCGTTGTCGTCAATGGCGAGAACGCGGCCGGCGGTTTCGGTATCAGCGAATCCATCTATCAGGAATTTCTCGAAGCCGGCGCCGATGCGGTCACGCTCGGCAATCACGCCTGGGATCAGAAAGAAGCGCTGGTTTTTATCGAGCGCGCGCCGCGGCTGATCCGGCCGCTGAATTTTCCTGCGGGTACACCGGGTCGCGGTGCGGCAATGATCGAAGCCAAGAACGGCGCGCGCGTGTTGGTCATCAACGCCATGGGCCGCGTCTTCATGGATCCTCTCGACGATCCATTCGCGGCGATCGATCGCGAACTCATGGCCTGTCCGCTGGGCCAAGGCGCTGACGCCATTATTGTCGACTTCCACGGCGAGGCGACCAGCGAAAAGCAGGCGATGGGTTTCTTCTGCGACGGCCGCGCAAGCCTCGTGGTTGGTACGCATACGCATGTGCCCACCGCGGACCTGCGCGTGCTGCGTGGCGGCACCGCTTATATGAGCGATGTCGGCATGACCGGCGATTTCGATTCGGTCATTGGTATGGCCAAGGACGAGCCGCTCAAGCGCTTCCTGCATAAGATTTCTTCGGCGCGGTTTGAGCCGGCGCTGGGTCCGGCGACGCTTTGCGCGGTGGCCGTCGAGACGGATGTGAATGGGCTTGCCAAACAGGTCGCGCCGGTGCGGCTCGGCGGGCGGCTCGATCAGGCGAAACCCGCCTTCTGGGCTTGAGTTTTTGCCAGCCGCCGCTTTATAGGAGCGTCATTGCGGGGAGTGAAAGCGACGAAGCAACCTAGGGCGGCATCTTAGGGCTGGATTGCTTCGCTTGCGCTTGCAATGACGAGCGAAGAGACACGGAAAAACGACAATGGCCGGACATTCACAATTCAAGAACATCATGCATCGCAAAGGCCGCCAGGACGCGGTCAAGTCGAAGCTGTTCGGCAAGCTGGCGCGCGAAATCACGGTGTCGGCCAAGCTCGGCACGCCAGACCCGTCGATGAATGCACGGCTGCGCGCGGCGATCATCGCGGCGCGCGCGGAGAATATGCCCAAGGACAATATCGATCGCGCGATCAAGAAGGCGGCCGGCAATGACGGTGAGAACTTTGAGCAGGTGAGATACGAGGGGTACGGACCGGGCGGTGTCGCGATGATCGTCGAAGTCCTGACCGATAACCGGAATCGCACGGCGGGCGACGTGCGGGCCGCCTTCACCAAAAGTGGCGGCAATCTTGCCGAAACCGGCGCGGTCTCTTTCATGTTCGATCATGTCGGCGTCATCGAATATGACGTCGGCGTCGCCAGCGCTGAAGCCATGTTCGAGGCCGCGCTTGAGGCCGGCGCCGACGACGTGGTGTCGAGCGATACGACGCATGAGATTTATGCGGCGCAGGATCACTTCGGCTCCGTCGCGAAGGCGCTCGAATCCAAATTCGGCGAGCCGCGCAAGGCGGCGTTGACGTGGCGGCCGCAAAACAACGTCACCATCAATGACGAGCAAGGCGAGAAGCTGATCAAAATGCTCGATACGCTCAACGACCACGACGACGTGCAGAACGTCTATGCCAATTTCGAAGTATCCGACGCACTGATCAGCAAGATGAGCGCCTAAGCGCGCTCAAGAGTTCAGCCGCTTGGTGGCGATGTCCGCGCCGTCACGGCATGCCGCAAGCTTCGCCCAGACGACGTCCGGCGAAACCGCGCTCGCGCCAGCCGAGGTGCCGAAACCGCAATCCGTCCCGGCAATCACGCGTTCCTTGTCGCCGACGACTTTGACGGCCTCGCAAATCCGGTTCGCGACCACTTCGGGATGCTCGACGAAATTCGTTGTTGTGTCGATCACGCCCGGAATAAGTGTCATATCGGCAGGCAGCGGATTTTTCCGCAGTGCCTCGTATTCGTGCTGATGCCGCGGATTGGCGAACTCAATGCTCAAGGCCCCGACTTTCGCGCGATAGAGCAGCGGCAAAAGACCGGCAAGCGGGAAGTCGTGGACATGCGGGCCTTCCCAGTTGCCCCAACAGATGTGCAGGCGAATGCGTTCGCGCGGAATGCCTTCGGTGCCGCGATTGATCGCTTCGACGTTGAGCTCCATCGCGTCGAGAAATTCCTTGTCGGTTTGGTCTTTGTACTTGCGCGCGCGTTCGAGCCCGAAGTCCGGCGCATCGAGCTGCAACTGAAATCCATACGACGCGATCAGTTGGTATTCTTTGCGTAGCTCGCGCGCGAGCGCGAAAACATAGTTCTCGTAAGAATCGTAATACTCATTGTCCATCGTCGTGGCGATAATCCCCGGCGACGCTGCCGTCATGAAAGTATCGACCGGCTTCTTGTTCAAAGAACCGAGCGTGTTCTTGAACAGATCATATTCGGCCTTGGCATCTTCGATACCTGTGTACGAGACTTCGGCAACGGCCTTCGGCGGCGTGTCGATCTTGTTGCGCTGGCCGCGACGCTGGCGCAACCGCTCCAGGAATTGCGGAAACTCTTCGAGGTCGCGCGGAATCGGCCGCACCGCCTGGCCGCCGAAGCCTTTCATGCGTAGCGGGACGTACATCGAAAAGCCGACACGCGGCTGCTCGCCGTCGCTGACGATGTCGATGCCGGCTTTCATTTGTGCGTCGACGACCGCGGCGACGGAATTCGCAGTTTCGGTTCGCAGCGCTTGGGCATCAACTGCCTGACCGGCTTCTTGTTGCAGCAGCATGGCCGAAAGTGCGGCTGGCCGCGGCAAGCTTCCGCAGTGTGTGGTGAGGATACGCTCTTGGTTGCTCATGGCTTGTCAGCGTCCTTCTTTTTGTTGGTGGCTAGGTGGTACGGTTAGTTTGCCAAGTGAATATTGGCGCGCTGCGCGATGTCGGCGTTGAACTTCAACTGCCGGCGGAAGTAAGTGTCGAGTTCGGCCGGCGTCGATCCGATCGGCGTGGCCTGGATGTCCTCATAGCGTTTTTGCGTCGCCGGATTGTGGACGGCCTCGGCAATGGCCTTCGACATGCGGTCCACGATGGCGGGTGGCGTCTTGGCCGGCGCGAAGACGGCGACCCACATTGGATATTCGTAACCCGGCAGAATCTCGCCGATCGCCGGAATATCCGGCAGAAACGGCGTGCGGGTGCGTGTCGTCACGCCAAGCACGCGAACTCGCTTTTCAGCGATGTTGCCGAGCTGCGGCGATAGCCCGTCAATAATGAAATCCACTTGGCCGGCAAGCATGGCCGCTGAGGATTCGGCGTTACCCCGAAACGGCACGTGAACCATTTTCACGCCGGCGAGATAGTCGAACAGCTCAACCGGCATATGCGACGAGCCGCCGACGCCGCTCGATCCATAATTGAATTTGTCCGGGCTTTTTTTCAACAGCGCGATGAAATCCGGCAGCGTCTGTGCCGGTATGTCCGGCCGGATCACGGCGACCAGCGGAAATTCCGTGACCAGCGACACTGGCGCGAAGTCGGCGATAGGATCGTAAGGCGAAGGCTCGTGGGTCGCCGGCACCGCAGCGAAGCCAGGAGCTGCAAACAAAAACGTGTAACCGTCGGGATCGGCCTTGGCGACATCGCGCGCGCCGATCGCCCCGCCACCGCCGCCGATATTCTCGATGACAACGCGTTGCGGTAGTTGTTGATTAAGCCTGTCGACTAGGACGCGCGCCATCAGATCGACACCGCCGCCTGCAGCGACGGGGACAATGAAGCGTATGGGCCGCTCCGGCCATTCGGCTTTTGCCGGTGCGCTGATGCTCGATATCAAGATGACCGCCAGAACGAAGCTGAGCAGCGGCAGGCCGCGTATTTTTCTAGTGTGTATGGATTCCATCGCTCGTCGATCCTCCCGAACGTCTTGTTATGTTTTCGATCCGACGACAGAAGGACTCTACACGCTTTGCCGCGTGATAGGTAAGAGCGACGCGCGCATGTCGCACGTCGCCTTTGCGTTGCATTTTTGTTGCGGCACGCGTTTGGTGAGTGTTGGCCGCAGATGACCGTTAGCTCGCCGCAAACAAGATTAGCGCCGCAGTGGCGATTGCAAGACCTGCGCCCTTGCGCACATCAAGCCGTTCGCGGAACATCACTAAGCCAACAAGCGCGGTGATGACGAAGCTCATCTGCGCCACCGGCACCAGAACGCTTGCCGGTCCGAGCGCGAGAGCATGCATCAGAAAAATGAGGGCGCCGAATAGAGCCAAAGCGGCGGCGACGGCATAACGCCAGGCATAGGTTGGAACCGTAAAGCCGCCCGCGGAGACAAGCGCGAAGATGGTTGCGAGCGTACAGAAAGCCCACGCCTGTTCCGCCACCATCGTCTCCGGCAACACGCCGTGCTGCAGGCCGACTTTGTAGAGAAAATTGGTCAGCGCCATCGACAGTGTTGCAGTGAATACGCGTGCGAGCGACCGGATATTGGATGTGCTGCGTTCGGCGTCGGCTTCGGCAAAGAGCAGCCAGACGGCGATCAGCGCGCCGCCGAGTGCGATCAGTTTCGTCAATGTCAGCGGCTCGCCGAGAAAAATGATCGCCAGCGCGGCGGTGACTGTGAAATTGAGCCGGAAGATCGGCGCATTGGTGCTGACCGCGCCGCTTTGCAGGCTCCGGGTGAAATTATAGAGCGCGATGAATAGGAACGTGCCGGCGGCAACGCTCCAAAGTGCGGA
The DNA here is from genome assembly GCA_036271715.1 of Xanthobacteraceae bacterium. Classification (GTDB taxonomy): domain Bacteria; phylum Pseudomonadota; class Alphaproteobacteria; order Rhizobiales; family Xanthobacteraceae; genus BOG-931. The sequence continues at coordinate 27,184 of DATBAD010000059.1, read as the reverse complement.
GAGATGCGGATCGAGCGTTCCCGTGAGCCAGGCGTAGAGCGTCACGCCCGGACAGAAGATCCAGGCCTGCGACATCAAGAAATCGCTGGGTTCGATGCCGGCGCTGACGGAGCGCTTATAGACCAGATCGCTGATGCCGAAGCAGAGCAGGGCGCCGAACGCGAAACCGAGGCCGGGTGTCATGAAATTCCGTGAAAAAGCCTTTAACCGGCTTGCCTTATCAGCGGCTGACGGCTTCGTGGAGTGGCGTCCGGGCATTGCGGCCATTCACACAGCAAAATGGTATCAACCCAAGCATGGTCGGACACCCGATTCGCATCATCGGCATCGATCCCGGGCTTCGCCACACCGGCTGGGGCATCGTCGAGATTTTGGGCAATCGGCTGACTTTCCTCGCCTGCGGTTCCGTGACGACCAATAACCGCGACGCGCTCGCGACCCGGCTTTTGACGATACATGATGGGTTGACGCGCATTCTCGAGGAGTTTCGGCCGCATGAGGCCGCAGTCGAGGCGACCTTTGTCAACAAGGATGCCCAGGCGACACTCAAGCTCGGTCAGGCGCGCGGCATCGCGATGGTGGTGCCGGCACGGGCCGGCGTGCCCGTCGCCGAATATGCGCCGAACCTGGTGAAGAAGAGCATCGTCGGCTCCGGTCACGGCGACAAGACTCAGGTGCGGATGATGATCGGCGTATTGCTGCCGAAAGCCGATCCGAGTTCGGAAGATGCGGCGGACGCTCTTGCGATCGCGGTGACGCATGCCCATCACCGGCAGAGCGTCGTGCTCAGGGTCGCAGCTTTATGATCGGCAAGCTCAAAGGCATCGTCGACTCCTATGGCGAGGATTCCGTCATCGTCGATGTCAACGGCGTCGGCTATCTGGTGCACTGCTCGGCGCGCACATTGCAGGAATTGCCGCGCCCCGGCGAAGCGGTGGCGCTGTCGATCGAGACCCATGTGCGGGAAGATCAAATCCGGCTGTTCGGATTTCATAGCGACATCGAGCGCGCATGGTTCCGGCTCCTTCAGACAGTGCAAGGCGTTGGCACCAAGGTCGCGCTCGCTATTCTCGGCACGCTCAAGCCGGCAGACCTCGCTTCGGCCATAGCGATGCGTGATAAAGCGATGGTGGCGCGCACCCCAGGCGTCGGACCGAAAGTCGCCGAGCGCATCGTGACCGAACTCAAAGACAAAGCGCCAGCCTATACCGATATCGATCCCGCTTTGGTGCGCTTGAGTGGTGCGCTTGACGAGAAACGTGCGCCGCGGCCGATTGCCGATGCTGTGTCCGCATTGGTCAATCTCGGCTATGCGCAGGTGCAGGCGGCCGCGGCGATTGCCGCGGCGTCGCGCAGCGCCGGCGAGGGCGCGGAAACAGCGGCATTGATTCGGGCGGGTTTGAAGGAACTATCGAAGTGAAGCGTGCGACAAAAAGTAAGTCTTCGGCTTTGAGCAAAGCGGATAAGGAATTGGTCGACGCCGCCATCACAGCGATCAAAAGCCGTTATCGCGACGACTGGCAGGAAGTCGGCGCGGCGCTGCGTACGCGGAAAGGCAAAGTCTTCACGGGCGTCAATCTCGACGCCTATCTCGGCCGCATGGCGGTGTGCGCGGAAGCGATCGCGCTCGGCCGCGCGGTGGTCGATATCGGCGACGCCGGTATCGAAACCATCGTCGCCGTGCGGCATCCGCCGCCATACGATGAAGACCAAACCATCAAGGTCGTATCGCCCTGCGGCGCCTGCCGCGAATTGATCTTTGACTATGATCGTGAGGCGCGCGTCATCGTGCCGAACGGCAAGTCACAAGCCGTCGTGCCGATCGCGGATCTGCTGCCGAACAAATATACGCGAGGGCCGGAGCGTTGAGCGAGAACGCCGGGCACACATTAGTGACGCCGGAACGCCGCGACGAGGATGTGGCCGAGGCGAGTCTGCGTCCGCAGCGGCTTTCCGATTTCATCGGCCAGGAACAGGCGAGGAGAAACCTCTCCGTCTTCATCGAGGCGGCGAAGGCGCGGTGTGAGGCGCTCGATCATGTGTTGTTCGTCGGCCCGCCGGGCCTCGGCAAGACGACACTGGCACAGATTGTGTCGCGCGAACTTGGCGTCAATTTCCGTGCGACGTCCGGCCCGGTGATCGCCAAGGCCGGCGATCTCGCAGCTCTTCTCACCAATCTCGAAGAACGCGATGTGCTCTTCATCGACGAAATCCACCGGCTCAATCCGGCGGTCGAGGAAATCCTTTATCCGGCGATGGAGGATTTCCAGCTCGATCTCATTATCGGCGAGGGGCCTGCGGCGCGCTCGGTGAAGATCGATCTCGCCAAATTCACGCTGGTCGGCGCGACCACGCGCGCCGGCTTGCTCACCAACCCGCTTCGCGACCGCTTCGGCATTCCGGTGCGGCTCAATTTCTACACCGAGGCCGAACTCGAGCAGATCGTCAATCGCGGCGCCCGCGTGCTCGGCATCAAAATGACACCCGATGGCGCCAACGAGATTGCGCGCCGTGCCCGCGGCACGCCGCGCATCGCCGGGCGGCTTCTCCGCCGTGTGCGCGATTTTGCTTCCGTCGACGGCGCCGCCGCGATTGATCGCGCGGTGGCTGACAAGGCGTTAGGCGCGCTTGAAGTCGACAGCGTCGGACTGGACGCCATGGACCGCCGCTATCTCAAAACCATCGCCGAGAATTATGGTGGCGGACCGGTTGGTGTCGAGACGCTGGCCGCTGCTTTGTCGGAGCCGCGCGACGCTATCGAAGACATCATTGAGCCGTATCTGATCCAATGCGGGCTTTTGCAGCGCACGCCGCGCGGCCGGTTGATGACTGGAAAAGCGTTCAAACATCTCGGCCTGCCCGAACCCGCGCGCGATGCCGCACAGTTCGGATTGTTCGGCGGTGGCGACAGCGATGAATGATTCGGCGGCGAAAACATACGGCAATCACCTCGACGGTGAAATTCGCGACGGTCGCCATGTGCTTACGGTGCGGGTCTATTACGAAGACACCGATTTTAGCGGCATCGTCTATCACGCCAATTATCTTCGTTACATGGAACGCGGACGCACCAACCATTTGCGGCTTCTCGGTGCCGATCATCGCGCGCTGTTCGAGGAGACTGAAAAGGAAACGCCGGGTTTCGCCTTCGTGGTGCGCTCGATGTCAATCGATTTCCTGAAACCCGCGCGAATGGATGACGTGCTGGAGGTTATCACGGAGCCGGAAGAGGTAAAGGGCGCCTCGATCACACTCCGCCAACGCGTCATGCGCGGTGACGTTCTTATTGCTGAGGCGCGTGTGCGCGTCGCCTTCATCTCAGGCGGTCGCGCGCGACCGATTCCGAAGCCTTTGCGTATCGCCATGAGGGCCGATCACGACCTCATTGCTTCGGTCCAGAATCGCGCTTGAGGCCTATCAATACTCTGCTAAACAACTTTCGCTGACCCGGTATGCAAAGTGACGCATTGTCGGCCGGTCTATGCGGAACATGGCGAAGATTGGTCGCAACCAGCCCTGCCCCTGCGGTAGTGGCCTGAAGTACAAGAAATGCCACGCCAGCCCCGCGGGGCTGCCGGCTGGGAAGGCAGATTCCACCGTGCCAAATCTTGAAAATGTTCTTCAGCAGATTCGAGCGAGTGAGCGTATCCGGCAAGTCCAGCAAGGACTCGGTCGGCCGATTGTCGCTTTTAAGTCGGGTGATCGCCAGATGGTCGCGGTCAAGAACAAGGTCTATTTCTCCGACAAATGGAAAACGTTTCCCGACTTTCTCGCCGACTACGTGAAGCAGAAATTAGGGAGCAATTGGGGGAACGCCGAAATCGCCAAGCCGCTCGCCGAGAGGCACCCGGTCATGCAGTGGTATGATGCCTACTGCAAATATCAGTTCGCGACGATCAAAACTCCTGGTGAGGTTTGCAATGCTAATGTCACCGGGGTCGTGGCCTGTTATCTCGGCTTGGCTTACAGTCTTTATCTGCTCGACCACAATGTTGAAATTCAGGAGCGACTGATTGATCGCCTAAAGGACCCTGCGAACTTTCAGGGCGCGTTCTACGAGCTATTCGTTGCAAACGTCCTTATCCGCGGCGGTTTCCAACTCACGTTGGAGGACGAAACGGATCGCAGCTCAAAGCACTGCGAGTTTGCCGCGGTGTCGCGGGAAACTAGTAAGAAATACTGGGTCGAAGCGAAAATGGGTTCCGCCGCGGGCATTCTGGGAAAGACGCATCTCGACGGAGGCAGCGGTCGAAAAGCTCTCGGACGACTCATCCCGAATCTCAATAACGCCTTTGGCAAACCCGCCGCAGACGAGCGGCTTATTTTCATTGACCTTAACGTTGAGGTGAAGTTTGGCCGCGACAACAAGCCGACTTGGGGCGATGCTGCCGTGAAGCGGATAGAGCGTTACGAAGCCAACGAGTTGCCGAAAGGCGTAATGGCTTACGTCTTTGTGACGAACATCGGTTTTCATCGAAATCTTGACGGCGAGCCTGCTCCGGCAATGTTGCCATTCGGCCTGGGGATGCCCGACTTTAATCGGCCCGGATACGCAAGACTGTCAGAAATCTATCGTCAAAAACGAAAGCATATCGACGCCCATCACATTGGAGAATCTTTCCTCAAGTACACTAAGTTCCCGACGACTTTTGACGGAGGCTTGCCCTCTGAGGCATTTGGCGCGGCCTCGTCACGTCTGAAGATTGGGGAGTCTTATCTCTTTCAGAACGTTGGTACCGATATGGTCGGCACCGTGACCTACGCCACGGTTTGGGAGAGTGAAAAGAAGGCCGCCATTTCGGTTATATTCACTGATGGGACATCGCGCATCCTCACGCAGCCGATGACGGATGCCGAGTTCAGTGATTACAAGGCGCACCCCGATGCCTATTTCGGAAAGATTTTGCCGGTCGGCAAAAAGGTCGAGAATCAATACGAGCTCTTCGAGTTTTTCGTCGAAGCTAGCAAAGAATTGTCTCGCGCTACGCTCTTGCAGCGGCTCAGCAGACCGCTAGATTTCGATCCGCAGGTCAGCGATGCGGATTTGCTCGCCGAATACTGCGAGGCGCTTGTTGCCGCTGCGCCAGATCCCACGAAGAAATCAGCCTAACGTCGACTAGTTTTTGCCGTTACCTCGTTTTCTTGAAAGCGCGATCAGGTCAGAAATCGGGTGTTGCCGCCGCCTCACATCCCTATATTTCCCTCTGTGAGCGACATCGGTTTCACATTATTCGACACGGCGATCGGCCGCTGCGGCATTGTTTGGAATGCGCGTGGCATCGCCAAAGTCGGTTTTCCGGAAAAGGATGATGAAGCGACGCGCAAGCGTCTCTTGCGTCGCTTTCCTGAGGCAGTCGAAACCACGCCGTCTGCCGACATGCAACGCGTCATCGATGACGTCATTGCTTTGCTCGCCGGCGAACGGCGCGATCTCAGCCACGTGCCGGTCGATCTTTCGCCGCTGCCGGATTTCAATCGGCGGGTCTATGAGATTGTGCGCACCATTCCTCCCGGTGCGACATTGTCCTACGGCGAAATCGCCGAGCGCCTCGGCGACAAGATGCTAGCCCGCGACGTTGGTCAGGCGATGGGACAAAATCCGGTGCCGATCATCGTGCCATGTCATCGCGTGCTCGCAGCCGGCGGCAAAATGGGCGGCTTTTCCGCGCCCGGCGGCGCCAAGACCAAATTGCGTCTGCTCGAGATTGAAGGCGCGCAGCCCGGCGGACCGACTTTGTTTGATCATCTGCCGCTTGCGGCACGATAAAGCCGGCGGACAAGCGGCAGCGCTCAAATCCATTCTTCGTGTTCGTCGTACCGGGTGGGATACATGTTGATGTATTGCACCATACGCGGGCGCTTGCCGCGATTGGGGCTTGCGCCATGCGGCAGCGCCTGATGCCAGATGACGAGATCGCCGGCGCATCCGCCGATCGGCTTTGGCTCCAAGGCGTAAAGGCTCTGTTGGCGCGGATCGGCACCAGGCGGAAGCGATTTGAGCCAAGCTTCTCCCCAACGCTGGAATCCAGGCACCAGTGTGAACGCCCCTTGCTCGGGCGGCGTATCGGTCAAATACAGAATACCGCCAGTGCCGAGCGGGATCGGCATCTTGACGCTGACATCCCAGTGCAGATGCGGACCTGGAAAAGTAAAGCCTTCGCGTTCCGGTACATTGAAACCGACGCGGTCGGTGCTCACCCAAAGATTGGCCGTACTCCAGAGCTGCGCGAAGGCTTTGTGGATACGCGGCGAACGCCGCGCCGCTTCGAATGCCGGATGCTGGAAATATTGCACCATGATGCCGTGGTCGCGGCGCTGGTACCAGGTTTCAGGATCGTCAGGCCGTGCGTGGAGATGATCCCAGAGTGCCTGCGCTGCAGCGTCGCACGTTTCTGCGGGCACGGCATCATGCAAGACGACGTAGCCGTGCTCGTCCCAGAAAGCGAGATCGTTCGCCGTAAGCACAGGCGCACTGGTTTCCACCACAGCAAGCGCACGCGCGGTCGCTTCCGGCGTCTCGCCGTCCGTCACCGCGGCATTGATGCGTGCAACCCGTTCGGGCGCGACACCACCCGTGGTGGCTATGATCCAGCGCTCGAATTCTTCGAAGCTCGATGCTTCGCGCGAGAGATAGCTTGCAGTCTGTTCGAGCCCCAAGCCGCTGGCGTGAATGACAAGACTGTCGAGATGCCGCTCATGCACCGGCGGCAGCGTGAAATTGCCTCGCCGCGCGGCCATCGCGCGCGACCATACGCGTTTGAGATGGTAGATGCCGAGCGCACCGGTTTCGGTCGGCGAGGGGAGTGTCACGGGAGTTTCGGGCAGACTCATCAATTCAACCTGTAGATTTAAGACGATCAATTAAATCTACAGCGTGTTTGCCGGTCAATTGTGACGCGTTCGACGGCAGGTTCGACGGGCCGGCCGGAGTCATGTAAGAGCTATTTACATGAGCTGGTCCAAAGACGACAAAGACGCCCCGCGCGGCTATCACCACGGCAATCTGAAGGAGGCGTTGCTCCGCGCCGCCCTCGATTTGATTGCCCAGAAAGGTCCGGCGGGTTTCACCTTTGCCGAGGCTGCGCGCTCGGCGGGCGTCAGTCCGGCCGCGCCCTACCGGCATTTTCGCGACCGCGACGAGTTGATGGCCAATGTTGCCCAGCGCGGCTTCGAGCAATTCGAAGCGGCGCTCAAGCGCGCTTGGGATGAGGGCCGTCCCGATGTCTTCACTGCACTCGACCGGCTCGGCAAAGCCTATCTCGCCTTCGCCCATGCCCAGCCGGCCTATTATTCGGCCATGTTCGAGGCCGGCGTCTCGCCATCCGTGAGTCCGGAATTGCGCGACGCCAGTGATCGCGCCTTTGCCGTGTTGCGCGACGCGGCCGAGAAGCTCAGTGCCCAGGTGCCCTCGCAGAAGCGACCACCGTCGTTAATGGTCGCACTGCATTTCTGGGCGATGGCCCACGGCGTCGCGTCGCTGTTCGGCCGCGGCGATGCGGCTCGCCGTACCTTGCCGATGTCCGCGGAAGAACTTCTTGAGGCGAACGCGCTTATTTATATGCGTGGCTTGGGTCTCGCGGGCGCCGCTCCCAATCGCTAAATTCCCTGCATTGCTCCCTTGACAACAAAAAAAGTGAATGTAAATGTTATTTACATTCACACTATGAGGTGCGTCATGCCCGTCGCCCTAATCGCGTTAATCACTCTTGGTTTCGTCTGGTGGTGGCCCTTGGGTCTTGTGGTCCTGCTGTTTTTCTTAGGTAGCAAGCGCATGGGTTGCTGGAATCGCTATGCCATGAGCGGCTACGGCCCTGCTTCAGGAGAATGGTCGGGACACCCCCATTGGCAGGCAAAGATGGATCGCCTGCAGTCCAAGATGGACCGCATGCGCTCCGGCTTCGGCGGCTGCGACTGGTGGGGTGGTGGCAGCTCGCGGTCGAGCGGCAATCACGCCTTTGACGACTATCGCAAACAGACGCTTAGCCGTCTGGAAGACGAGCAGCGCGAGTTCAGGGAATTCCTGGAACGGCTGCGCTTTGCCAAGGACCGTCAGGAATTCGATCAGTTCATGGCTGAGCGCCGTAACCAGCCGAACGATCCTCCGGCCCAACCGCAAGCGTCTTCATAAGTCTTTGTCGTCGTAAGTCTCTGTCGGCGTTAGCCCCCTAAAGCTTCGTCGAATGTCGAATGGGCCGCTCGTTCCCCGACGGGCGGTCCATTTCATTTCCAAAGAACGATTTGTAATTTTTAGAAATCACGATTTGCTTCCGCGGCGCTAAAATTGCTCTACCCCGCTGCGGCGAATTAACGCCCCGTTAAGCACAACTGGGCTTCGTTAGGCGCGAACGACCGGTGTGGCGCCCTAGTTTGGACACGTTTCGCGACGATTTCGCTCCCGGCCGGTAGGGACGGTCTTCGCGAATATTAGGGTCTTGGTCCGCACGAAAGCGGCGGCTCGCGTGACCCTTTGGTCCTGGCACCAAGGCGCAGCTCCGGTCACGGCCTTGTCCGATTGGGCCAACACGGCAGGATCGCCGAAAGGGACGCTAATGCCATCCTCCGATATGTCCCTGTTTCATCTGTTCCTACACGCCCATTGGGTGGTCGAAGCGGTAATGGCCGGGCTTGTGCTGTGTTCAGTGTGGGTTTGGGGCATCGCTATCGACAAAACTCTGTTATTCGGCCGGCTTCGCCGGGCCGGCGATAGTTTCGAGGAAGCTTTCTGGTCGGGCCAATCGCTGGAAGAGCTCTATAAGGGACTGGCGACCAACCCTGGGCATTCAACGGGCGCGGTTTTCGTCGCGGCGATGCGCGAATGGAAGCGAAGCCTTGAGGGCCATGCTCGTTCCTTCGCCGGTCTGCAAATGCGGATCGAGAAGGTTATGAATGTCGCCATCGCCCGGGAGATCGAGACCATGGAGCGTTATCTCCTGGTGCTGGCGACGGTCGGTTCGGCAGGGCCGTTTGTCGGCCTGTTCGGCACCGTGGTCGGCATTATGACAAGCTTTCAGTCGATCGCCGCGTCACAGAACACCTCGCTGTCGGTGGTCGCTCCGGGCATCGCCGAAGCGCTGTTTGCGACCGCAATTGGCCTTGTCGCCGCCATCCCGGCGACGATTTTCTATAATAAGTTCTCCAGTGAGGTGAACCGGCAGGCGCAGCGGCTCGAAGGGTTCGCCGACGAATTTACGGCGATCCTGTCGCGGCAGATCGATGAGCGCGGCTAAACGGCTTCGGGGACGGTTTCGGGCGGGTAGGGGACGATGGCGGCATCAAGCTTGAACATGGGGTCGGCCGGGCGCAAGCGCGGTCATCGCCGCCCCATCATGAGCGATATCAATGTGACGCCGTTTGTGGACGTCATGCTGGTGCTATTGATCGTGTTCATGGTGTCGGCGCCGCTTCTCACCGTCGGAGTGCCGATCGACCTGCCGAAGAGCCAAGCCAAGGCGCTGGGTCAGGACAAAGAGCCGGTGACGCTTTCGGTCGATGTCAGCGGCAAAGTCTTTTTGCAGAACAGCGAGATCCAGTTTGACGATCTCCTGCCGAAGCTCAAAGCGGTGATCGAGGCTCGCGGCGGCAACACTGACGACCAGATTTATGTCCGCGGCGACAAGAAAGTCGATTACGGCACCATGATGCGGGTGATGGGCCGGATCTCCGGCGCCGGTTATCACAAGGTCTCGTTGGTCACCGAGGTCGAGCAGGGCGGGCAATGAATCGTGGCTTGACCATATCTCTCATCGCTCATGCAGTGGCGTTGGTCGCCGCGTTGATCACGATTTCGGCACAGCCTATGGAGGCGCCGGCGGTCGAATCGATGCCGGTGTCTTTTATTTCCGACAAGGATTTCTCCAAGCTCACCCAAGGCGTCAAAAACGCACCAAAGGTCGATGCGCCGAAGCCGCTTGCCGACAAGATCGATATGCCGAAGCCGGTCGATCAGCTCGCGCCCAAAGCTGCCGACAAACCAGCCATCACGACGGATGCCAAGCCCAAGAACGAACCGAAGCCTGACCCGAAGCCCGATCCAAAACAGGCAGCGAAGCCGGACCCGGCGCCGCCGAAGCCTGATCCGAAACAGGCGATGAAACCGTCGGACAAGCCGAAGACGCCTGACTACAAGCCCGATCAGATCGCCGATCTTCTGAAAAAAGATAAGGATCCTCCGAAGAAGGACGAGATCGCGAAGCCCGAGCAGAGCTCGCCGAAATTCGACGCCACTCAAGTCGCGCAGCTGCTCGACAAACGCGATCCGCGGCGCGAGCTCGCTTCGGCCGATACGCTCAACAACAATGCCGGCCTTGGCGCCGCGCATGGCGACGCGGCGCAACTGTCGCAGAACGAAATCGACGCACTCCGAGCGCGTCTCAAACAATGCTGGACGCCGCCGGCGGGTTTGGCCGACGATGCCAAGGTTCATGTCCTTGTGAGAATGTTGTTGAAGCAGGACGGCTCGCTGTCGCAACCGCCTGCCGTTGTCGGAGGCACGGTGTCGCCGATAGGCCCGGCGCTTGCGGAAAGCGCCATGCGCGCCGTCGTGTCTTGTCAGCCATTCACGATGTTGAGGCCTGATCATTACCGGGAATGGGCGGACCTTACGCTCGACTTTGATTCGAAACTCGCAAGCCAATAATCATCCAATTACCGCTGAAGCGAAGCTGAAACCATGATCCTTCCAAACAAACGTAATCTTTTGATCTCACGCCGGGAGACACTTGCTCTCGGCGCTGTTGCCGGCGGCGTGTTGTTTTCGAGCCGTTTCGCTGACGCTCAGAAGCCTCCGATCTCCATCTCGCCCGGCGATTTCAAGCCGCTGCCGATCGCAATCCCGAAATTCGTCGGTGGCGCCGAAGGTGGCAACGACACCGCTGGCGCCGTCTCGCAAGTCATCACCGCGAACCTGCAACGCAGCGGTCTGTTCGCGCCGATCGATCCGGCCGCTTTTCTCGAGCAGATCAACAGCATCGACACGGTGCCGAACTTTCAGAACTGGCGCACCATCAATGCGCAGGCACTCGTCACCGGCCGCGTCGCGCCGCAAAACGACGGCAGGCTCAAAGCGGAATTCCGGCTTTGGGACGTGCTCGCCGGCCAGCAGCTCGCCGGTCAGCAATATTTCACCACGCCGGACAATTGGCGCCGCATCGCTCACATCATCTCAGATGCGATTTATGAGCGGCTCACCGGCGACAAAGGCTATTTCGACAGTCGTGTCGTTTTCATCGATGAGACTGGTCCGGGGGATCGCCGCATCAAACGGCTCGCCATCATGGACCAGGACGGCGCCAATGTGCGCTATCTCACCCGTGGCGATGAACTGGTACTGACGCCGCGGTTCTCGCCATCGACGCAAGAGATCACTTATATGGCCTACGGCCAGGGCGATCCGCGTGTCTATTTGTACAATATCGAAACCGGCCAGCGTGAAATCGTCGGCAATTTTCCCGGCATGAGTTTCGCGCCGCGCTTCTCGCCTGATGGACAACGCGTGGTCTTAAGTTTGCAAGAGGGCGCTAACTCCAACCTCTTCGTTATGGATTTGCGCTCGAAGGCGACGACGCGTCTGACCGACACACATGCCATCGACACGTCGCCATCCTATTCGCCTGACGGTTCGCAAATTTGCTTCGAGTCCGACCGCGGCGGCAAACAACAAATCTATGTCATGCCGGCCGCGGGCGGCGCAGCACAGCGCATCAGCTTTGGCGACGGTAGTTACTCGACGCCGGTGTGGTCACCGCGTGGCGATTACATCGCCTTCACGCGGCAGGCGCAGAGCCAGTTTGCGATCGGGGTCATGAAGCCGGACGGGTCGGGTGAGCGCGTGTTGACGGAAGGCTTCCACAATGAAGGCCCAACATTTTGTCCCAATGGCCGGGTGATCATGTTCTTCCGCGATCCGGGCGGCACTGGCGGTCCGTCGCTCTACACGATCGACATTTCCGGACGCAACGATCAGAAAGTTCCGACGCCAAGCTACGCGTCCGATCCTGCTTGGTCGCCACTCCTCTCGTAAGTTCAGCGCGTTGCCGCGGCTTCATAGAGTCGCCTCATTGACGCCCCATTAACCATTGCCAAAGCTTTCCCGGTAAACCGCGGCTTTGAACGGTCTTTGCAAGGCCTCATCAAGGTTGACGGAACGTTCGTTTAACGATGGCCCTGCTAGACCCGTGACAGAGACCAAACCAAGTCCGGTCCCAGTATCCGGTCGCAGTAAAAGTATGGAGACGCCGGAATGAACCTGGCGAATGTGATACGCGGCGCAAAATTCGCCGCTGTTGTCGTGGCAACGCTCGCGATGGCGGGCTGCGCCAAGAACAATGACGCTAACGGTGCGCTTGGTGCCGGCGCTGCTACGCCCGGCAGCCAGCAGGACTTCGTCGTCAACGTCGGCGATCGCGTCTTCTTTGAAACGGACTCGTCCGAGCTGACCGATCAGGCACGCGCTACGCTCGACAAGCAGGCGCAGTGGCTGAGCAACTACAATCGCTACTCCTTCACAGTCGAAGGTCACGCCGACGAACGCGGCACGCGCGAATACAATATCGCGCTCGGTGCGCGCCGCGCCGAGACGGTGCGTCAATACCTTGCCTCGCGCGGGCTCAACGCTTCGCGCATGCGCACGATCTCCTATGGCAAGGAGCGGCCGGTGGCACTGTGTAACGACATCTCCTGCTGGTCGCAGAATCGCCGTGCGGTGACGGTGCTCGATCAGAGCTCGTAAGGCGTCTAACGCCTCACGCAATCCCAATGTAAGACGATCGGCGCCGGTTTCGGCGCCGATTGCTTTTTGGGCCGACGCTAAGCCTTCCACTGTGGATTTTCGTCGGCATGTCAATGCCGACTGTCAACACCTGAGCCAAGGGCGACGCGAAGACCTATTGTTCTACAGCATCGGGTAGTGGAATATGCCACGCGCCCCGCGCGCGGCCTATCGATATAGCCTATCAATATCGGGACGAAATCCCAGAGGGGCGTCTTATGCATCGCGACTGTTTCGTTCGTGCCCTCGCGCTCATTGCCGTCGTCGGTACGGTATCCTCCGCGGCCGCGCAACAGCCGGCAACCGTTCCGGTTGGCACCGTTTACGCCGAGAAGAAGCCGATCGCCGCGACCAGCGATTTCGTGGGCCGCGTCGATGCGACGGACCGCGTCGAAATTCGCGCGCGGGTCAAAGGCTATCTTGAAGCCGTGCAGTTTAAGGAAGGCGACGTCGTCAAGAAAGGCGATCCGCTTTATCAAATTGAAAAAGGCCTGTTCCAAGCCGACGTCGAGCAGGCGCAAGGTGCGCTCGAGCGCAGCAACGCGGCAAAGACGCTGACTGCGATCCAGCTCCAGCGCGCACAGGATTTGCTCGACAAGAGCGCCGGCACGGCGGTAGCGCGCGATCAGGCGTTGGCGGCGGACCAACAGGCGCAGGGCGCCATCATGGCCGATCAGGCCAGTCTCGACACCGCCAAGATCAATCTCGGCTATACCGACATCACGTCGCCGATCGCCGGCAAGATCAGCAAAACCAATATAACGGTGGGCAACGTCGTTGGCCCCGATAGCGGCGTGCTCACGCTCATTGTCAGCCAGGATCCGATGTATGTGACCTTTCCCGTGAGCCAGCGCGATCTGCTGCAGACTCGTTTGAGTGGGAAGAGCAACGACATCAGTCATACCAAGATCAAGATTCGTTTCGCCAACGGCGCCGTTTACGATCAAGACGGTACTGTCAACTTCGTCGATGTGTCGGTGGATCGCTCCACCGATACGGTGCTGATGCGCGCCACCATGGCCAATCCGGCTAGCACACTGATCGACGGCGAACTGGTCAGTGTCACGGTCGAGTCCGCCACGCCGCAAGAGAAGGTCGTGGTTCCGCAGGGAGCGCTGATCGCCGATCAGGAAGGCGTCTATGTGTTCGCGGTCGAGGGCGGCAAAGCCGTAGTCAAACGGATCAAGCCCGGCGGCGAGATCGGGGCCGATGTTGTCGTCGATTCTGGTTTGAACGGCGGCGAGCAGATTGTGGTCGAGGGCTTGCAAAGTATTCGTCCGGGGCAGCCGGTTCAGGCGGCGCCGGTGCCTGCAACGATAAAGGGAAATTAATCCCCATGTTGTCGGCAATTTTCGTCGACCGTCCGCGCCTTGCCATCGTCATCGCCGTCGTTACGACGATCGCCGGCATATTGGCGCTGTTGTCGATACCCATCGCGCAATATCCAGACATCGTGCCGCCGCAGGTGTCGGTGACGACGATTTATCCGGGCGCAAACTCGGCGGTTGTGGAAGCGACCGTCGCCCAGGTCATCGAGGCGCAGGTCGTCGGCGTCGACAAGATGATCTACATGAAGAGCACTAGCGGCGACGACGGCAGCTATTCGCTCACCGCCTCGTTCGAACTCGGCACCGATCCCGACATCAACGCGGTCAACGTCAACAATCGCGTCCAGATCGCCGTTGCGAGCCTGCCGCCGGAAGTCCAGCGCCAAGGCATCGTGGTGAAAAAGAAGTCGTCCGCCTTGCTGGGCGTTATCGCGGTCTATTCGCCGAAACACACTTACGATCCGCTGTTTCTGTCCAATTACGTCACCATCAATCTTCTCGATCAGATCAAAAGCACGCCGGGCGTCGGCGATGCGACCCTGTGGGGCCCGCAGGACTATGCGATGCGGGCCTGGGTGCGGACCGATCGGCTCACCGGCCTCAATCTGACCACCGGCGACATCATCAATGCGATCCAATCGCAGAACATCCAGGCCGCGGTCGGCCGCATTGGCGCGCGGCCGATTTCCGATGATCAACAACTGCAACTCAACATCCAGACCAAGGGCCGGCTGAGCACGACCAAGGAATTCGAGAACATCGTCATCCGCACCAATCCGGACGGTTCGGTGCTGCGGCTTGGCGACGTGGCCCGCCTCGAGCTCGGCGCTGCTAATCTGGACAGAGAAACCCGATTGAACGGCGGCCCGGCCGCGGCGATCGCGATCTACCAGACGCCCGGCGCCAACGCGATCAATACGCTCAAGGCTGTTCGCGACCGCATCGAGGAAGCGCAGAAGCGGTTTCCGGAAGACCTCACTTGGAAGATCACCTACGATCCAACGGTATTCGTTAAAGACACCATCCACGAGGTGCAGAAGACGCTCGTCGAGGCCTTCATCCTCGTCGTCATCGTCGTGTTCCTGTTCCTCGGCAATATCCGCGCGACGCTTATTCCGACGCTCGCGGTGCCGGTCAGCCTGATCGGGGCTTTTATTGCCCTCCTCGCTGTCGGCTACTCGGCGAATACGGTTTCGCTTCTCGCCATCGTGCTGGCGATCGGCATCGTCGTGGATGACGCCATCGTGGTGGTCGAGAACGTCGAGCGGGTGATGGAAGAACATCCGGAGCTTTCGCCGGGTGACGCCACCAAGCGCGCAATGTCGGAAATCACCGCGCCGATCATCGCCATCACGCTGGTGCTGCTGTCGGTCTTCATCCCGGTGGCGTTCATTCCCGGCATTTCCGGCGAACTGTTCCGCCAATTCGCGGTGACAGTTGCGGTGGCGATGTTCTTGTCCGCGATAAACGCCCTCACGCTGTCGCCGGCCTTGTGCGCCGTTCTGTTGCGGCCGCATCACGGCCCGCGGCGCGGCGCTATGGGCTATGTGATGCGCTCGATCGATAATGTTCGCGACCGATACGGCTCCGCGGTGGCGCGCATCGTTCGCTTTTCGGTCATCGGGCTAGCAATGGTCGCAGTCGCGGTCGTGGGCATCGTGGGTTTCGAACGCATGACGCCGACCGGGTTTTTGCCGGAGGACGATCAGGGCGCATTGTTCGTCGTGGCGCAATTGCCCGGCGGCTCGTCGGTCGGCCGCACCGCCGATGTCATCGAAAAAGCCGAGGCCGTTTTGCGGCAGGAGAAAGAGGTCGAGGACGTCACCTCGGTCATCGGCCTCAACTTCATCGACAACTATTCACAATCCAATTCCGCTTTCATGGTTGTGACGCTTAAGCCGTTCGAGGATCGCAAGGGCCGGGATGCAAGCGTCGCCGCGCTGATCAGCCGGCTCGGCAAGAGCTTTCGTCAAATCCAGGGCGCCAATGTGCAGCCGTTGGCGCCGCCGCCAATCCTCGGGCTCGGCACTGGCGGTGGCTTTACCTATGTGCTTGAGGATTTGCGCGGCGGCGATCCGAAGGCCATGGCGCAGGCGCTACGCGGCCTGACGGTCGCGGCCAATCAGAGCCCTGAGCTCAATCGTGTCTTCAGCACGTTCTCGGCGACTAATCCGTCGATCTATCTCGATATCGATCGCGACAAGGCACAGATCATCGGTGTGCCGCTGAGTTCCGTCTTCCAGGCGCTGCAAGCCTCGCTCGGCGGTTATTACGTCAACAACATGAATCTGTTCGGCCGCACCTGGCAGGTCCAGGTTCAGGCGGATGCCGTGGACAGGGCGAGCGTTAGCGACATCTACCGGATCAATGTCCGTAGCAATGAAGGCAAGATGATCCCGCTGCGAAGCCTCGCCGAGGTCCGCGTGGTGGTCGGGCCGCCGGCTTTGATCCGTTACAACAATCTCCGCGCCGTAACCGTGCAGGGCTCGCCGGCGCCCGGGATTTCATCAGGCCAGGCGTTGCAAGCAATGGACAAAGTTGCCGCCAGCACTTTGCCGCAAGGTTTTGCCGGCGAATGGACGGACACGGCGTTTCAGGAAAAGCGTGCCGAAGGCAAGACCGCGATCATCCTCGGCTTCGCAATCCTGTTCGCCTATCTGTTCCTCGTCGCGCTGTATGAAAGCTGGACCATTCCGGTTCCCGTCCTGTTGTCGGTTACGATCGGCATTCTGGGATCGTTCGGGGCCATTGTGATGGCCGGATTGACGCTCGATCTCTATGCGCAAATCGGCATGGTGGTGTTGATTGGTCTCGCCGCCAAGAACGGCATTCTAATCGTGGAGTTCGCCAAGGAGCAGCGCGAGAAGGGCGTGCCGCTCCTTGAAGCAGCGACGGAAGGCGCGCGGCTGCGCTTCCGGCCGGTAATGATGACGTCGTTTGCCTTCATCCTCGGCCTCCTTCCGCTGGTCATAGCCTCCGGCGCCTCGCAGCTGGCCCGGCGCGACGTCGGCACGCCGGTCTTCGGCGGCATGATCCTGGCGTCCTTCGTCGGAATTTTCGCCATTCCGCCACTCTACGTCGCGTTCCAGGCTGTCCGCGAGCGGCTGCGGCCATCGATCCGGCCTGTCGAGAAGGTGCCGCCGGAGAAAGCCGAGGGCACGGCTGCTGGCTAGTTCAGTCACGGCGCCGCATGATTGTCGCCGCAATATCGTGTGACTGGCTTAGTATCGACGGCGTCATCGATTTTATTCTGTGGGGCCGTTATTCATGACCGATCGTTTGCTCGCGCCGCTCGGACTTGCGCTGGCGGCTCTGCTCACCGGTTGCGGCCAAAGCAACACTTATTCCGCACCACCGCCGCCGAAGGTCACGGTGGCCACGCCGGTTGAGCAGCCGGTCGCACCTTACTATGAGGCTACCGGCAACGCTGCTGCCATCAATTCAGTGCAACTCGTCGCGCGCGTTCAGGGCTTCGTGCAAGCCATCAGCTATACCGACGGCGACTTCGTGAAGAAGGGCACCTCGCTGTTCACGATCGAGCCGGAGCCTTACAAACTAAAAGTCGATGCTGCGAAAGCTTCCGTCACCAGCGCGCAAGCAAGCCTCGTCCAGGCGCAGCAGGAATATTCTCGCCAAGCCGACCTCATAACCAAACAAGTCTCGACTCAGGCCAATTACGACAAGGCGCTCGCGCAGCGTGATTCCGGGCAGGCCGATGTGCAGTCGGCTCAATCAAACGAGCAGCAGGCCGAGATCAATCTCGGCTACACCAATGTCACCGCGCCATTCGACGGCGTCGTCACCGCACGCCAAGTTTCGATGGGCGAACTGGTCGGTGCCAGTTCACCGCCGACGACGCTTGCCACCATCGTGCAGCTTGATCCGATCTGGGTGAACTTCAACGCCAGCGAAAGAGATGTGCTGCTGGTGCGCACTGCCTTGGCCAAGCGCGGCCAGACGATGTCGGACCTCTTGGGCAAGGAGGTTGAGATCGGGCTGCAGAACGAAACCGGCTACCCGCATAAAGGCAAGCTTGACTACATCGCGCCGGATGTCGATCCGTCCACCGGAACGCTTGCCGCGCGCGCGGTGCTTGAAAACCCAAGCCGGACCTTATTGCCTGGTTACTTTGCACGCATCCGCATTTACGGACAGCCGGTGCCTTCTCTCTCGGTACCCGATGTCGCCGTCGGTAGCGACCAGGGGGGCCGTTATGTCCTCGTCGTCAACAAGGACAACATTGTCGAGCAGCGCAAAGTCGAACTCGGTCAATTGGTCGACGAGATGCGCGTGATCGAAAAAGGCCTGACCAAAGAGGACCGGGTCGTCATCGGCGGCATTATGCGGGCGATCCCCGGTGAAAAGGTCGACGCTGAGCAGCGCTCAGCGTCAGCAAAGTAAACGTGTCCGCAAAATAACATAAGGCGCGGGTCTCAAGATGATCTCGAAATTCTTCATCGAGCGCCCGGTTCTCGCGAATGTTCTCGCAATCCTGATGGTTTTGATCGGCGCTGTCGCGCTCTACGACCTGCCGGTCGCGCAATATCCGGATGTCGTACCGCCGACCGTCCAGGTGACGACGCGTTATCCCGGCGCGAGCGCGCGGACGCTTCTTGATACCGTCGCACTGCCGATCGAGCAGCAGGTCAACGGCGTCGAGAACATGATCTACATGCAATCGATGAGCGCCAGCGATGGGTCTTACTCACTCACCGTGACTTTCAAGATCGGCACCGATCTCGATTCAGCGCAGATCCTGGTGCAAAACCGCGTCGCCAGTGCGCTGTCATCGCTGCCGCAGGCGGTGCAGGCGCAAGGCGTGACGGTGCAGAAGCGTTCGACCGCGATTCTGCTCTTCGTCACTTTGACGTCGCCGGACAGCCACTTCGACAGTCTCTATCTCGCCAATTACGCGACCATCAATCTCAAGGATGAATTGGCGCGGCTCCACGGTGTCGGCAATGTCAACGTATTTGGCGCCGGCCAGTATTCGATGCGCATCTGGCTCGATCCGGAGAAACTGAAGGCGCGAAGCCTCAACGCGCAGGACGTCGTCACATCGCTGCAACAGCAGAGCCAAGAGGTGACGGCAGGGCAGGTCGGTATGCCGCCGACGCCACCCGGCATCAATTTCCAATATACGATCGAACTGCGCGGCCGGCTCACCGAAGCCGACCAATTCGAAAACGTTATCGTAAAGACCGGTGACAACGGCCAGATCACGCGGCTGCGCGACGTCGGGCGTGTCGAACTCGGCGCGCAAACCTATAGCCAGGCCTTCACGCTCAACGGCGCACAGGCCGCCGGCATCGGCATTTATCAGTCGCCCGGCGCCAATGCGCTCGATGTCGAGCATGTGGTCAAAGCCAAGATGGAAGAGCTGGCGAAGGCTTTTCCGCAGGGCCTGGTTTACACCATCCCGTTCGACACCACGGTGTTCGTCAACGCCTCGATCCATGAAGTCTACAAGACGTTGATCGAAGCCGCTGTGCTTGTCCTGATCGTGATCCTTGTCTTCCTGCAGGATTGGCGCGCGATGCTCGTCCCGGCAACAACAGTGCCGGTCACCATCGTCGGTGCGTTTGCGATGATGTGGGGTCTCGGCTTCACGGTGAATTTCTCGACTTTGTTCGCCATCGTGCTGTCGATCGGCATCGTGGTCGACGACGCTATCGTCGTCGTCGAGGGCGCCGCGCACAATATCGAGCAGGGCATGAGCGGCCACGACGCCGCGATTAAGGCGATGAACGAGCTTTTCGGGCCAATCATCGGCATTACGCTCGTTTTGATGTCGGTGTTTCTGCCGGCCGCGTTCCTGCCGGGGCTCACCGGACGCATGTATGCGCAATTCGCGCTGGTGATCGCGGCGACCGCGCTTTTGTCGGCGGTCAACGCCGCGACACTGAAGCCGACGCAAGCGGCGATGTGGCTGCGCCGGCCCATTCCGCTCGAGCAACGCAATTTCTTCTATCGAGGCTTCAACAGAGTCTACGGCCGCTTGGAAAGCGGCTATGCCAGTTTCATTCACCGCATGGCCGACCATGCCGGGGTGATGACGATCATCGCTTTCGTCATCATGGCGCTTGCTTTTGTCGGACTGGCCAAGGTGCCGACCGGCTTCCTGCCGATCGAGGATCAAGGCTATGTGCTGGTCTCCGTCCAGCTCCCTGATGGCGCCGCGCTGTCTCGCACCAAAGCGGTGCTCGATCAAGTCACCGCGATTGCTGGCAAGGACGAGGCGGTCGACCATGTGATCGCGATTTCCGGTATTTCCGTTCTCGACAACAGCGCGCCGCTCGCCAATGCCGGCGTCGCCTATGTCGTGCTCAAAGATTGGAGCGAGCGCGCCGATCTGCGCACGATATTCGGGCGTCTTTCAAAAGGATTCAGCGCCATCGACGCGCGCGTGGTCGCTTTGCCGCCGCCGCCGATCCAAGGCATCGGCAATGCCGGCGGTTTTTCCATGCAGGTGGAATTGCGCGACGGCAGCATGGACTTCGCCAAGCTGCAGAGCATCACCGCGGCCATCGTCGAGCATGCGCAGTCGCAGAGCGCGCTGCAGCGGGTGGCGACGACATTCCGCGCCGTGGCGCCACAGATCCGCATCGATGTCGATCGCGTCAAGGCGCAGACGCTCCACGTCTCGATCGATCAGGTGTTCTCGACGCTCGCGATCTATCTCGGCTCGGACTATGTCGCGCAGTTCAACAAATTCGGCCGCGTCTTTCAGGTCTACGCGCAAGCGGACGCGCGCTTTCGGCTGCAGCAGCGCGATATCGATAATCTCTCGGTACGCAATCAGCAGGGCGACATGATTCCACTCGGTACGCTCCTGAAGATGGAGCCCACGGTCGGCGCGCCTCTGATCAGCCTTTACAATCTTTATCCGTCATCTTCGATCAACGGATTGCCGGCGGCGGGTTTTTCGTCAGGGCAGGCCATCAATCTGATGGAGCAGAATGCGGCATCGACTTTGCCGCCGGGCACCGGCAGCGAATGGACGGCGATGTCCTATCAGGAGAAGATCGTCGGCAATCAAATGTATTTCGTCTTCGCGATGGCGATCCTCCTGGTTTATCTGGTGCTCGCCGGCCAATATGAAAGCTGGTACTCGCCGCTTGCGGTGATCTTGTCGGTGCCGCTGGCGTTGACCGGGCCGGTATTGGTCCTCAACGCGCTTCATCTCGACAACAATCTTTATACGCAGATCGGCATCATCCTTCTCATCGCGCTGTCGGCGAAGAACGCCATATTGATCGTCGAAGTCGCGCGCGAGCATCGGCTGCATGAAGGAAAATCGATTATCGATTCGGCCGTCGACGCTGCGCGTGCGCGATTCCGCCCAATCCTGATGACATCGTTCGCCTTCATCCTCGGCGTCGCGCCACTGGTTATCGCGAGCGGCGCCGGCGCGAGCGCCCGCAAATCGATAGGCATTACCGTGTTCAGTGGCATGCTCGCTTCGACCTGCCTCGCCGTTCTTTTCGTGCCGTCGCTATTCGTCGTCATCCAGCGGCTTGAAGAACGGCGCGCCGCGCGTAAAAGTCCGCGCATCCAGCCGGCCGAGTGAAGCGGCCTCCACGGTTCCTTCACGCCGCATTCATGTGCCAAAAGTCACAATTTGGACGCAGCACGGGCTATGGTAGGGACCGGGCTCAATTCACCGAAATGCCGAACGCGATGATCCGCTCCGTTTCCTTGCTCGTGCTGGCGAGCGTGCTGTGGGCCAGTACCGCTCACGCCCAGATATCGGAATCCGATCTGCTGACGCAGATCAACCATCTCGAAGCCGAAGTCCGCGAACTGACCGGCACGGTCGAGCAGCTGCAATATCGGAACCATCAGCTTGAGCAACAGGTGCAGAGCCTGCAAGCCGGCGGTCCCGCGGCAAACGCAGCGCCACCGAGGCCGAGCGCGCAATATTCATCGTCACCTTATTCCCCGATGCCGCCGGCTACCGGACAATATGCACCTCCCGCTGCCGGTGTCGCGCAATATCCGCCGCCGGCGCCGCCTTATTCGTCGCCACCGCCGGCACCTTATTCACCGCCGCCACAGGCTCCCGACGCAGTCGCGGCGGCAGACCCCGGGCCGGCTTATCCGCCGGCCGATACTGGTGGGCGTCGCGGCGATGCGTTCAATCCGGCGCTCAATCCATCCGCTCCAGGAGCGCCGCGCGCGCTTGGCACCAGCACCACCGCGACCGAGCCTCCGCCTGCTGTCGCCGATCGCGGCGATGGCAATGGTCGGGCGACAGGTGCGCCGCTCGACATCTCCGGCTCTCAAGATAGCGGCGGTTTGCCGCCGCCACCGCCGGCCAATACCAGTGCGACAGGCGCCATGCAGGCTTCATTGCCGCTGCCGCCAAACGCGACGCCGAAGGACGAATACGATCTCGCTTACGGTTACGTCCTGCGCAAGGACTATGGTCCGGCGACAGACACGTTCCGCGATTTCCTAAGCAAATATCCGACCGATCGCATGGCGGCGGATGCGCAATATTGGCTCGGCGAAAGTCTGTTCCAGGGTCAGCACTATCGTGACGCCGCGGAATCCTTCCTCGCGGTGTCGACCAAATACGAAAATCCGGCGCGCGCTCCGGACGCCTTGATGCGGCTCGGCCAATCGCTTGCCGCGCTAGGCGAGAAAGAAGCGGCCTGTGCGTCGCTTGGCGAAGTCTTACGCAAATATCCGCGCGCTTCACCCGCCATCAAGCAAAACGTCGATCGGGAACAAAAGCGTGTCCACTGCTGAACAAGCCATTCGCGACGATGAAGCGAATGTATTGTTCTCCGGGCTTGAAGATTTACGTGGACTGATTTTGGCGATTTCCGGTGGTCCGGATTCGACCGCGCTGCTTGTGCTCGCCGCGCGCTGGACCAAGCGCCTGAAGACGCGGCGCAAACCGAAACTCCTTGCCGTCACTATCGATCACGGCTTGCGGCCCGAGGCGCGACGCGAAGCTGCCGCAGTGAAACGTCTGGCACGACGGCTTGGCGTTCCACACCACACGTTGCACTGGCGCGGCGATAAGCCGAAGAGCGGATTGCAGGAGGCGGCGCGCTTTGCCCGCTATCGGCTGCTCGCACAGGCCGCAGCGAGTGCAGGTTTCGATCACATCCTCACCGCGCATACGCTCGACGACCAGGCGGAGACGGTGCTGTTTCGCCTTGCGCGCGGTTCCGGCCTTGCTGGTCTTGCCGGCATGGCGCATGCGACGCCGCTGTCGGCGGGCGACGCCGGCACGCTGTTTCTGGTGCGTCCTTTGTTGCATGTCGCCAAAGCCCGGCTCTACGCAACGCTTGATGCCGCGAAACTTTCTTACGCCGAGGATCCGAGCAATCGCGACCCACGCTTTACCCGCCCGCGGCTCCGCGGCCTGATGCCTGCACTGGCGCGCGAAGGCCTCGACAGTCGCGGCTTCGCCCGCTTGGCGGTGCGGGCGCGGCGCGCCAACCAGGCGATCGAATTCGCAGTCGGAGCGGCGCATGCGGCGCTTGCGCCCGGGCCCTGGCCCGATCGCGGGCCGGTGGTTTTTGATACGCCGCGTTTCGCCGATTTACCGGCCGAAGTCGGCCTGCGGCTCCTCGGCCGTGCCATCGCCCATACGGGAGACGAGCTTCCGGTCGAACTCGGGAAGCTGGAGGCGCTTTATGACGAAATGCGAAAGGCGAGTTCTCGGCTGCGCCGGACGCTCGCAGGTGCCGTTATTACGATCAATAGCGAGAGTATTAGCGTTGAACGGGCGCCCGCCCGACGCCATTCGGCTCGGCGCTAGGGACCAGATGCGGCAATCGGCGCTTTACGACGATGCCATTTAAAAGGCCGATGGCCTAAGGGGTTCCCTTGGCATAGGGCGGCCTGACGCTTACATTCGTGGAGCATAAGCGAATCTCCCT
This sequence comes from Xanthobacteraceae bacterium, assembly GCA_036271715.1. Taxonomy (GTDB): domain Bacteria; phylum Pseudomonadota; class Alphaproteobacteria; order Rhizobiales; family Xanthobacteraceae; genus BOG-931. The sequence continues at coordinate 3,191 of DATBAD010000059.1, read as the reverse complement.
CGTGACTTCTGGGACGTGAAGCCGCCACGATTTGCAGGCACGCCATAGACTGCACTGTCCTTCCTGGGTGGTTAAATGGGCGGGTGGTCAGGAACTCAAGATGAACGCCAATCTGCGCAATTTCGCCTTGTGGGTCATCATTGTCCTGCTGCTTTTGGCGCTGTTCACGCTGTTCCAGAATCCTGGACAACGGACCACCTCGCAGGACATTTCCTTCTCGCAACTGCTCAACGACGTTGACCAGGGCAGGGTGCGCGACGTCCTGATCCAGGGCCCTGAGATTCACGGCACCTATAGCGACGGCCGCAGCTTCCAGACCTATGCGCCTAGCGACCCATCGCTGATCCAGAACCTGTACAAGAAAGGCGTCTCGATCACCGCGCGGCCGCAGTCCGACAACGTGCCGTGGTTTGTCTCGCTCCTGATCTCCTGGCTGCCTTTCGTGGCGCTGATCGGGGTGTGGATTTTCCTGTCGCGGCAGATGCAGGGCGCCGGTGGCAAAGCGCTTGGCTTCGGTAAGAGCCGCGCCAAGCTTCTGACTGAAGCGCATGGCCGCGTCACATTCGACGACGTCGCCGGCGTCGATGAGGCGAAGCAGGATTTGCAGGAAATCGTCGAATTCCTGCGCGACCCGGCGAAATTCCAGCGGCTCGGCGGACGTATTCCGCGCGGTGTGCTTCTGGTCGGTCCGCCCGGTACCGGCAAGACGCTGATTGCGCGTGCCGTTGCCGGTGAAGCCAATGTGCCGTTCTTCACGATTTCCGGCTCGGATTTCGTTGAAATGTTCGTCGGCGTTGGCGCCAGCCGCGTCCGTGACATGTTCGAGCAGGCGAAGAAGAACGCGCCTTGCATCATCTTCATCGACGAAATCGACGCGGTCGGCCGTCATCGCGGCGCCGGTCTCGGCGGCGGTAATGACGAGCGCGAACAGACGCTCAATCAGTTGCTGGTCGAGATGGATGGGTTCGAGGCGAATGAAGGTATCATCCTGATCGCCGCCACCAACCGGCCTGACGTGCTCGATCCGGCATTGCTGCGCCCGGGCCGTTTCGACCGCCAGGTGGTGGTGCCGAATCCCGACGTGGTCGGCCGTGAGCAGATCCTCAAAGTGCATGTGCGCAAAGTGCCATTGGCACCCGACGTGAACTTGAAGACCATCGCCCGCGGTACACCCGGTTTCTCCGGCGCCGACCTGATGAACCTCGTCAACGAGGCGGCTCTGATGGCGGCTCGGCGTAACAAGCGCATGGTTATGCAGGCCGAGTTCGAGGACGCCAAAGACAAAGTGATGATGGGCGCCGAGCGCAAATCGCTGGTGATGACGGAAGAGGAGAAGCTCCTCACCGCCTATCACGAGGGCGGCCACGCCCTTGTCGCGCTTAACGTCAAGGCGACCGATCCCGTGCACAAAGCAACGATCATCCCGCGTGGTCGCGCGCTCGGCATGGTCATGCAACTGCCGGAGCGCGACAAGCTGTCGATGAGCCTCGAACAGATGACGTCGCGGCTCGCCATCATGATGGGCGGTCGTGTCGCCGAGGAACTGGTGTTCGGCCGCGAGCGTGTCACATCCGGCGCGGCTTCCGACATCGAGCAGGCGACCAAGCTTGCCCGCATGATGGTCACGCGCTGGGGCCTCTCCGATACGCTTGGCACTGTCGCTTACGGCGAGAACCAGGAAGAAGTTTTCCTCGGTTATTCGGTCGCGCGGCAGCAGAACATTTCCGAGGAAACCGCCAAGAAGATCGACGGCGAAATCCGCCGTCTGGTCGAGGACGGCTATAAGGAAGCGAACCAAATCCTTACCGATAAGCGCGCAGACCTTGAGACCTTGGCCAAGGGCCTGCTCGAATTCGAGACGCTTACCGGCGACGAGATCAAAGATCTTCTGATGGGCAAGAAGCCCAATCGTGAGTCGGTGATCGAGCCATCGACGCCGCGCTCCTCAACGGTGCCGACCGCCGGTGCCGGCCGCAACCGGCCGCGCCCCGAGTCCGGTCCGATGGAGCCGCAGCCGCAGGCGTGAAGTCTGCGGCTATTCCCTTGAACGTATTGTCCGTTTCGGCCGACCAAGTGTCGTCCAATTGCGGCCATATCGCTTGCCTAGTTAGAGGGGCCGGGGAGGCGGATTGATGCGAATCGCAGCGATTGCGGGTGTCGTTTTTGTCTTAAGCGCCGTTTCGGCGCTCGCTCAAACGACGTCTGGTGCACCGAAGCCGGCGCCAGCCAAGGCGGCCGCGCCTGCCAAGTCTCCTGCGAAACCCGCGTCCACTCCGGAAATGCGCTCTGCGGCAGCACTTGCGCTGTCATCGGAACCGGTGTTCGACGAGGGCACCTATCAGCGCATCAAGGAAACGCTCCTCAGCTATGCCGACATCCAGGTGCGCGGCGGCTGGCCGACTTTGCCGGCTGAGGCCAAGTTCGCGCCGGGCGCGAGCGGCCCCGATGTCGCGCTGCTGCGCAAACGCCTGGTCGCCGGTGATGATATGGCGCCCGCCAAGGAAGCTGGCGACAGCTACGACAACGACGTCGTAGAAGCCGTGAAGCGCTTCCAATTGCGCCACGGACTGGACGCGACCGGCACTGTCGGCGCGCAGACCTTGAAGGCGATGAACGTTCCGGTCGGCGATCGCATCAAGCAGCTCGAAGCCTCGCTCGAGCGGCTCCTCGGCATGGATTTCACCTTCGGCCAGCGCTACGTGGTGGTGAATATTCCGGCGGCCTTCGTCGAAGCGGTCAACGGCGACAAAGTCGAGCGCCGCTACCGCGTCATCGTCGGCAAGATCGACAAGCCGTCGCCGACGCTCACCGCCTCTATCACCTCGGTCAATCTCAATCCGACCTGGACGGTGCCGCTCTCGATCACCAAGACCGAGATCGCCGCCCACATGCGCAAGGACCCGAGCTATCTCGAGCGCATGCACATGCGTCTCCTCGGCGCGCATGACGAAGAGATCAATCCGTCGTCCGTCGATTGGTCAGGTGGTCGCTCGTATAATTTCACGGTGCGGCAGGATGCGGGCAACTGGAACGCGCTCGGCAACCTGAAGATCGACATGCCGAACCCGTATTCAGTCTATATGCACGACACCGATGCGCGACGGGCGTTCGCCGACGACTATCGCTTCGACTCTCACGGTTGCACCCGGGTCGACAACGTGCGCGACCTTGCCGTCTGGATTTTGCAGGAT
>DATBAD010000058.1:0-1976 GCA_036271715.1 Xanthobacteraceae bacterium | reverse complement strand
GACGCGATCGGTTTGGCATCGGTATCGTTATGATCGGCTATGCGGTCGATCTGCGAATTGATAGCACGGCCGTCGAGACCCGTTTTGGAGTGAAATGTATTTTCCAGATCGAGTGCGGCGATGGCGGGCAGATAATCTTCGTCCGTATCCGCATCTTCTGAGAGTTTCGTGAGCCACGCCGAATAGCGCGCTCGCAAGTCTGGCGGCAGCGAACCGAGAAGCGTTTGTCCGTCCGGTTGCTTCAGCTTGTGCATGCCGGTGAGCAGAAACCACGATGCCTCAAAGAGCCCGGCTTTCAATTCGGGTTGAAGATAGACGATGTTCGCGCCCTTGATGATGTCGGTGACTTCGTCTGCGTTCCAATCGAGCTTGTCGGGCACCGGCGAAACGATACCGAGGATCCAGATGTCCGATCCATTTCGCGCGATATGCCAGAGCGCCGGTCCGAGTTTCGGCGCGATCACCGTCACCGTCTCGACATCGCTCCAGTCCTGAACCGGAGGCGCGGTGGATTGCGCGAGCGCGGTGCTGCACACAAGCGAGATCGCGCAGCCAAACAGCAAAGAGCGTTTCAAGCGCCGGCTCCTCTAAAAATTCTTTGCTGTGTCGATCGATCAGGCGCCTTTGGCGCTGCTGTCGAGCAATCCCAGCGATGAAATACGATCCTGGATCATCTGTAAATCGCGCCATGCGAGCTTCTTTTCGGCGGCGCGGCGCAGCAAATAAGCCGGATGCAAGGTCGGCATCACCGGCACCATGTGGCCGTTCACATTGTAATCGAGCCATTTTCCGCGTGTGAGCATGATGCCTTCCTGCTTGCCCATCACGTTGCGCACGGCGACAGCGCCGAGAAGAACGATGAGCTTTGGATCGGCGAGTTCGATGTGGCGGCGCAGGAACGGAATGCACTTGGCGACTTCCACCGGATCGGGATTGCGATTGTCCGGCGGCCGCCAAGGCAGAACGTTGATGATGTATGTGTTGGTCTCGCGGCTCAGACCGATCGGCGCCAGCATCTTATCGAGCAACTGCCCCGCGCGGCCGACGAACGGTTTGCCGATGCGGTCTTCGTCATAACCCGGCGCTTCGCCGATGCAAAGAACTGGCGCGCCTTCGACGCCATCCGCGAAAACGGTGTTGGTCGCGATCCTTTTGAGCAGACAACCTTCGAAGGTTTCGAGTGCCGTTCTGAGTTCGGCAAGTGTGTTGGCGCGTGCCGCAATGTCCTGTGCCGCGCCGATGTCGTCGCCTTCGATAATCGGCGCCGGAGCTTTGGCTTGCTGCGCCAGTGTGGGAGCACGGCGTGCAGGCGTTGGTGCCACCGCCGGCTTTGCTGGTTGCAAGAAGTCCGTCGGCTTCGGCACAGGTCTCGCAGTCAACCGGTTCACCGGCTCTTGGCCGATGGCCTCATCCGCTCCGGCATCGACGAGCCAGGACAGCGCAGAAAGTGGGTCGAGTTCGGCCATATGGGATTATAGGATGACGCTCCGGCGCGTGCGACCGTCGGTTGACCGTGCTCGGCAGCCCGCCCCATAACATCCCCAGCAAATCACCGGAATAAGTGCATGGCCGAGGACGTTCAGCGCGAGAGCATGGAATATGACGTCGTTATCGTGGGCGCGGGGCCTGCGGGGCTGGCGGCGGCGATCCGGCTGAAGCAGCTGGCGGCGGAGACGGGCAAAGAGGTCAGTGTCTGCGTCCTCGAAAAAGGCTCCGAAGTCGGCGCGCATATTCTCTCCGGCGCGGTGATCGATCCGATCGGCGTCGAAAGCCTGATTCCCGACTGGAAAGAGAAGGGCGCGCCGATCGACACGCCCGTCACCGACGACCGCTTCTATTTCCTGGGACCGATGGGCTCGCTCCGATTTCCCGAGTTCGCGTTCCCACCGATGATGAGCAATCACGGCAATTACATCGTCAGTTTAAGCAACCTTTGTAAGTGGCTGGGAACACAAGCCGAAAGTCTTGGCGTGGAA
>DATBAD010000057.1:0-230300 GCA_036271715.1 Xanthobacteraceae bacterium | reverse complement strand
CGGCAATCGCCGCATCGGACACCGCGATTGCGAAGCCTTTGCTCTCGCGCACCGCGCGCAAAATCAGGAAATCACCAATGGCCTGCGGCACGCGGATACCGCTGGCAATGGTGTGAGCGTTCTCCCAGCGCGGCGCGTGCTCGACGCCATCTTGAAAGGCCCGCACCATCGGCGCGCAGCCTTCGGCTTGCACCGCCACCATGCGCGGCCGCTTGCTGCCGATGAAGCCGATGGCTTCGAGTTCGGCAAAAGCTTTCCACATGCCGATCAGGCCGGTGCCGCCGCCGGTCGGATAAAAGATCACGTCCGGCACGGTCCAGTTGAGTTGCTCGGCGAGCTCAAGACCCATCGTCTTCTTGCCTTCGATCCGATACGGCTCCTTCAGCGTCGAGGTGTCGAACCAGCCGACTTTCGCCTTGCCCTCGCCGACGATCTTGCCGCAATCGTCGATCAGGCCGTTGACGCGATAGACCGCCGCGCCTTGCAGCCCGATCTCGCTGACATTCACTTCCGGCGTGTCCTCGGGACAGAAGATCGTGGTCTTGATACCGCAATGGCTCGCATAAGCCGCAAGCGCCGCGCCGGCATTGCCGTTGGTCGGCATCGCCATGTGTTTGATGCCGAGCGCTTTACCCATCGACACCGCCATCACCAGGCCGCGCGCCTTAAACGATCCGGTCGGTAGCCGGCCTTCGTCTTTGACCAATAATTCCTTGCCGCCGGATTTTGCCGCGAGTTTCGGCAGGGAGATGATCGGCGTCATCGCTTCGCCGAGGCTGACGATGTCTTCCTTGCGCCGCACCGGCAGCAATTCGCGATAACGCCAGAGATCGGGTGGGCGTGAGGCGAGTGCTTCTTTGCTCAGCGCCTTTTTAACGCCATCGAGATCGTAACGCACCAGAAGCGGCTTGCCGGCCTTGGATAGATTATGAATCTCGCCCGCCGCATAGCGTTCGCCGGTCGCCGAACATTCGAGATGGGTGACGAAGGTCGGCCGTTCGGTGGTCAGGTTTTCGCTGGTGTGCAAGATCGTTTCCCTCCCCGGGGCGGCGGCGCGTTTTCTTGTTTCATATCACAGGCCCTCCGTGCGGCACTAATCACAGCTCATTCCGAGGCCTCGAGCGCGCCTCATCGGAACCGAACTGGGCCAAGAACGGTGAAAAACACTCCCGCCGATGCCGTATTTTAGCCGGTGTCGCGGCTATGCTTCGCCGCACCCTGCCTAACGTGGTAGGGTGCTTCGAGGGGTCGCCGGGATGATCGATTCATTGTTTTTCATGCGCAAGCTTGCCGCCGCCATAACGGCTTTGCTGCTGATTGCCGGCGCTGCGACCGCCCAGGCCCAGACTCCGGCCAATAGCTGTGAGGAAGCCGCTGGCATTGCCGTTCTTCCTGCCCCGGTGACGCCTTGGAAAGGCATGCCGCTTCGCGTCATGGTCGCCGCGGAAAAGCCGCTCGATGGCGAACTGACTTTGATCGCGCCCGACGGCAGCGTCGCGGCGAAATCCGGCGCGGTTCGCGGTGGACCGCCTTATTATTGGTTTGCTGAAGTCGCCTCGCCTGCAGTCGGCAAATGGCAAGCGACGCTGACACGCGGTGGTTCGCCTTGCGTCAGCCGCGACATCGTCGTCGCCGCGCAAAAGCCGCCGGGTCCGGGCAAATCGGAGAACAGCGTCTGGCCGATCCGCGCAAACTGGAATCGCACCACCGAAGATTTGTTCTCGGCCTGGATCGCCAAGCTGTTCGACGCGCCGCTTGAAGCCGAGCCATCCTGGAAGGCGTGGCATCTCGTGCTGCGCGATCAGACCCGGAATTTTCTGTTCAATTATCTCGGCGGCAATGAAGACAATGTCGCTTTGAGTCTGAAGCCCGATTGCGCCGACTTTGTGTATTTCCTGCGCGCCTATTTCGCTTTCAAGCTCGGGCTGCCTTACGCCTATTCGAACTGTTCGCGCGGTATGGGTGGTGCACCACCGAAATGTTACCAGTGGTTCGATATTATGCATCCAGAGGTGACACGCCCGCCGGCGCCGCCCGACCAAGTCATCGCGTCCGCGCCGCCCACCGCGCCCGAGCCGCCGCCGACACCGAGCTCAAAGCTTGCGCAATTGTTCGGCCAGAAGCCGGACCCGGAGCCCGCCGCCGCTGTCGCCGCTCCGGCGCCGCCTCCGCCGCCCCATAAGCCGAATTTCGGCGAATATCTGCGCGCCGTTGGCGACGTTGTGCATTCCGGCTCGGTGCGGGTCGCCGCTACCGACGACAACACCGACTTCTATACCGTGCCGCTGACCGCGGACGCGCTTCGTCCCGGCGTCGTTTATGCCGACCCGTACGGCCATGTGATGATGCTGGTGCAGCGCGTGCCGGAAGCCAATGGTGAAGCTGGCGTCTTTCTCGCCGTCGATGCCGAGCCGGACGGTTCGGTGACGCGCAAGCGATTCTGGCGCGGCAATTTTTTGTTCGTGCATGAGCCGAAGCTCGGCAGCCCTGGCTTCAAACGTTTCCGTCCGATCATACGCGAAGCCAACGGTTCGCTCCGCCGCCTGACCAATGCCGAGATCGCAAAGAACCCGGCCTATGGCGACTTCTCGCTCGAGCAATCGCAGCTCAGCATGGAAGACTTCTACGACAAGATGGACGACGTGATGTCGCCGGAGCCGCTCGATCCGACCCGCGCGATGCAATCGGCAATCACCTCGCTTGAAGAGCAAGTGAAGACGCGGGTCACTTCGGTCGAGAACGGCCGCAAATGGCAGGCGACCGCCAAGGCCGACGCCACTATGCCCGACGGCGCCACGATCTTCGAGACCAACGGTGCGTGGGAAGATTTCGCCACGCCGGCGCGCGATTTCCGTTTGTTGATCGCGATCGATGTGGTGCGCGGCTATCCCGATCATGTTGTCCGGCGCGCCGATCGCTACGTCATGCCGGCCGGCAAAAGCGTAACTGATGTGAAGGCGGATTTGCAGAACGTGCTCGCCTCCGAACTTGCGACGCGCAAGTTTTCCTACACGCGCAGTGACGGATCGCAATGGACGCTATCGCTCAAGGATGTACTTGACCGTATCTCGAATTTCGAGATGGGCTACAATCTCAATGACTGTGTTGAACTGCGCTGGGGCGCGACGGAAGGAAGCGACGAAGCGTCAACTTGCAAGCGCCGCGCACCGGCGGCTCAACGCGCGAAAATGTCGGACTACCGCACCTGGTTCCAGCAGCGGCACTGGCCGACACATGTGAGCTAGGACGCGCACGAGTCGGCGGCGCTCAAGGATCGACTTCCTCAGTCGAAAGCTTCGCGAACATCGGCAGACTGGCAGCAACGTCAGCGTATGACCCAAAGCAGACATGGCTCGTGGCTCGAAGCCCGCGCTTCAGTAGGTACTAACGGTTCTGCGCACCGTTTATTTGTGTATGTCCTCGGCCAATGTGCCGGAGTTTTTTGTTTGTAGCGGCTGCATATGATATCGGCTTTTAGCACAAGCGGATAAAGGCAAGGTTGGACACTGTGAAACATCGTGGCGTCGAGTATCGAGTCGTCCAGAAAATCGACGGCGGCTTCCGCTGGTCAGTACACCTTCCCGATAGGGAAAGAGCCGGAACGCATTCGCAGCGCGAAGCCGCAATCCGGCAGGCCAAACAATTCATAGAAGCGCTGATGACACGCGCGGCGAATAAGGCTGACCTCTCGGGCGGAGTTTAGCGCCTCGCACCGGAAGGGTTGCGCGATGTCTGCTTGCGTCACGACGTGGGCCGCGCGGCTCGCAATGTCCATCAATAACCCAAAACGGGCATTCGCTTGGGCGCTGAGCAGGCCCACGCGCTCTTCTAGATCGTGGGCTATTTGATTCACCTGCGCGCCCCGCATGTGTTAGCCTCCGCTTAGATCGGCGCGATCTTTAGCCGGGGGCGGCGAATGAAGCGGCGTGATTTCATCGCGACTATTGGGGCGGCAGCGGCGTGGCCACTTGCGGCCGGTGCACAAGAGCGCGAGCGGCGCATTGGTGTACTGATCAACCTGGCGGCAGATGACGCCGAGGCAAAGCGTCGCCTAAGTTCTTTCATACGCGCACTAATGACGCTCGGTTGGATTGACGGACACAATCTTCGGATAGAGGCTCGATGGGGCGGGGGCTCTCCCGATCGCATTAGTAAGCAAGCATCAGAAATAATCGCACTTGCGCCAGACGTCATCCTGGCCTCGGGCGATTCAACGTTGGGACCCATACTCCGTGAGACTCGAACCATTCCGGTCGTATTTGTGATCGTCCCAGATCCGGTCGGCGCCGGCTTTGTTGATAGCTTGTCGCACCCCGGGCGCAATGCCACCGGATTCACCAACATCGAATTCGGAACGAGCGCGAAATGGCTTGAGCTACTCAAACACATCGCGCCGTATGTTCAAAAGGTCGGCGTCCTTCGCGACCCGTCTATTCCTTCCGGGATAGGTCAATGGGGCGCAATCCAGGCTATTGCCCCATCGCTTAATGTCGAACTGCAACCTCTCGATATACGCGATGCGCAGGAAATAGAGCGCACCATCACAACATTCGCCCAATTCCCGAACCGCGCGCTGATAACCGTAACAAGCGCAATCGCGATCTCTCATCGTGACGAGATCATCGCTCTCGCAGCTCGTCACCAATTACCCGCTGTGTACCCTTATCGCGTCTTCGCCGAGAGCGGCGGCCTAATCTCATACGGCCCCGATCTTATCGACCAGTACCGCCAAGCTGCCGGTTACATTGATCGTATTCTTAAAGGGGAGCAGCCGGCCGAAATGCCCGTTCAAGCGCCAACAAAATATGAGTTAATCGTCAATCTCAGGACGGCGAAAGCGCTTGGCATTACGATGCCGCCGTCCTTACTTGCGACTGCCGACGAGTCAATCGATTAGACACGTCGATGTCTGCTTGCGGCAATTACGGACATTCGGCGATGTCCGAGTTATGTCGGCTTTCGCTAACGTAGACGTTAGCTGGCGATGACCTGATCCACAGCATTTTATGAGTGCGCGCCCCGGCGACTTCCTTGTTGGAAAGTAGGCGCCTCACGCCGGCGAAGGCAGAAGCCGCACTGGAGCGGCTTCCTCGACAATAATCTCCGAGGGCCCGCTGTAATAGTCCCAAGCCTTCTCGTGGCCCCAATAGACGAAGGGCCCGACGACAAAGCCCCAGGCCGCCAACCCTATGGCGGTCGGAAGATCGCCGACGACGACATAGAGCGTGGTGAAATCCATTGCGGTCGCGATGGTGCGGAAGGTGATGGTCTTGGCGAGCGCGCGGCTCATGGTGAAGCCGCCGACACTGACCGGCGGCGCGATGCCGTCCACTTCCGGTGCACCGAAATAATTCCAGGCGGCCTCATGGCCAAGATAAAACACCGGACCGACAACCAGTGCGAAAGTCGATAGCCCGGCCGCGGTACCAGCCTCGCCAATCACCACCAGATTCGAGGTGAAGTCGAGCGCGGTGACGATAATGCGGAAGGTAATGGTCTTCCCGACCGCCTTCTTGATGTGCAGATTCGGCGCGGCGATCGGCGCGCTGGCGGCCTGACCATTCGACGCCGCCTTCGCGGATGGGCTTGGCGCGGTGCTGCTGAACAGCGATCCCAATTGCCGGCGCAACATCGGCAGCGGATCGGGCACGATATTGGGCAGCAGTTTGGGTGCGAGCACCGCCGCGCCGCCAATCACCAGACCGGGGATCAGCGCCGCTTCGATTACGGCAGCGCCGGCAAGCGCGGTCAGTCCGAGCGCTAAGGCCTTATTCATGGTGTCATTCCGTTTTTTTGCCTCTGCCGCCTTCGGCCAAAGTCACGGACGAACGTGACAACCGTGCGATAGCTTAACCGCTGCTTGCGAGATTTGTGCCGCAAACGGACGAAAATGCCCCGAATCGGCGCCAATGGACAGATGGCTGGGTGCCTCGCTACAGTTTTACGAGGGAAACGCTGGTCATAAACAAAACATGCCCAACCAAAATAAGAACTACGACATCATCATTATCGGCGCCGGCTCGGCCGGGTGCACGCTGGCCAACCGGCTTACCGAGGACAAAGGCACGCGCGTGCTTCTGCTCGAAGCCGGTGGCTGGGATACCGATCCCTGGATCAAGATCCCGATCGCGTGGGTGCGCATGCTGCAGCAGCGCAAGCACGATTGGGGCTATTTCGTCGAAGCCGAGGAAGCGACCGGCGGCCGCGGACTGGAATGCGCGCGCGGTCGCGTCATCGGCGGCACATCTTCCATCAACGCGATGGCTTACACGCGCGGCCATCCCGGCGATTATGAGCGCTGGGCGTCTTACGGCCTAACCAATTGGTCCTACGCCCATGTGCTTCCCTATTTCCGCCGCCAGGAATCCTGGGAAGGCGGTGCGAGTTTCTATCGCGGCGGCGGTGGACCGCTGACCACACAGACGTCCCGCTTTGTCGACCCGCTGACCGCGGCCTTCGACGCCGCAGGGCGCGAGGCCGGATACAAGACGACGTCCGATTTGAACGGCGCGCAGCAGGAAGGTTTCGGCCGCTGGCAGACGACGGTGCGTGACGGCCGCCGCTGCAGCGCAGCAGACGCTTACCTGCGCCCGGTATTGTCGCGGCCCAGTCTGACCATCGAGACCGGCGCGCTAGTGACCAAGATCGTTTTCGCCGGCCACCGCGCCGTCGGCGTCGAATATCTAAAAGACGGAGAGACCGTCACGGCGCAGGCCGAACGCGAAGTGATCCTGAGCGGCGGCGTGATCAATTCGCCGCAGCTTCTGATGCTCTCGGGGATCGGCGAGCCGGAGCAACTCGCGCAGCAAGGCATCGACGTGAAAGTCGCGCTGCCGGGCGTCGGGCGCAATCTGCAGGATCACATTTCCGCGGCGATCGTTTATTTGCGCAAGACACCTGGCACCTTCCACCGTGAGATGCGCTTCGATCGCATCATCACTGCGCTTGCCCGCTGCTATCTCTTTGGCGAAGGTCCGGCGAGCGAACAGCCAGCGGGTTCCTTGGCGTTCCTGAAATCGCGGCCGGATGCGGTGCTGCCGGATGTCGAACTGATCTTCAACGCCGCGCCGTTTACGGCGACGCCGTATTTCTGGCCGTTCCGCAAAGCCTATGCCGACGCCTATGCCTGCCGCGCCGCGGTGCTGCGGCCGGAAAGCCGCGGCAGCGTCGAACTGATTTCCGCCGATCCAAAACAGGCGCCGCGCATCCGGCAGAATTTCCTGTCGACCGACAATGATTGGAAGACGCTCCGCGCCGGCCTGCGCATGGCCCGCGATGTCTGCCGACAAGCGCCGATGAAAGATTTCATGGTCCGCGAACTCGCACCTGGCGATGCCGCAGTGTCGGATGCCGATCTCGACGCCTTCATCAAAACCAGCAATGTCACTGTCCATCACCCGTGCGGCACCTGCAAAATGGGCCTCGCTTCCGATCCGTTGTCGGTGGTCGATCCCGACCTGAAAGTCCACGGCATCGAGGGGCTGCGCATCGTCGACGGATCGGTGATGCCGGATCTGGTTGGCGCTCATATCAACGCACCGATCATCATGATCGCGGAAAAAGCCGCCGACCTCATCCGCGGCCGCGAGCCGCTTGAGCCCGCCCGAATCGTTAATGCCGAGCTGACGCGCTCATAAACGTCCTTGCCCCGCCTCAGGCGGATCGCAAGAAACCCCTGAAAAGCCGCAATCCGGCTAACCCCAAGCACAGGCTTCACAATCCTGTCACGCCTGCCTATAAACTATAGCCATCGCCGCACTGCGGCATAAGTCGAGGTGGAGCGTCGGGCTTGAACGCTCATGTACCGCCCTCTGGGTTTCCGGCCTTGGTCCTCAACGCGGATTTTCGTCCGCTGAGCTACTATCCGCTGTCGCTCTGGTCCTGGCAGGACGCGATCAAGGCGGTCTTCCTCGAACGCGTGAACATCGTCGCCAATTACGACCGCGCCGTGCACTCGCCGAGCTTCGAGATGAAGCTGCCGAGTGTGGTGTCGCTCAAGACTTTCGTCAAACCGAGCACGCATCCGGCCTTCACCCGGTTCAACGTCTTCCTGCGCGATCGGTTTGCTTGCCAATATTGCGGCGCGCGCGACGACCTGACCTTCGATCATTTGCTTCCGCGCTCGCGCGGCGGGCAGACGACCTGGGGCAATGTCGTCGCCGCCTGCTCGCCCTGCAATCTGCGCAAGAGCAACCTGACTCCCGACGAAGCCAAGATGTTTCCGTCGCAGCGGCCATTCCAACCGAGCGTGCAACATCTGCATCGCAACGGCCGGTTGTTCCCACCCAACTATCTGCACGATAGCTGGCTCGATTATCTCTACTGGGACACCGAACTCGATCCGTAAGCCGCGTGAAGCGGCCGATCAGCTCGTTGCTTGATGCGCCGGCGCGCTGGCGGATGCACTAGGCGCCGTGCCGTTGCCATTGACCGGCGCGTGCGTCGACGATGACGCGGCCGCCTGACGGGTGAGTGGCACGCGCAAAGCTTCGGTTTCCTCACGCTTGGACGATCCTTCGAAGCGCGCATTTTCCTCGATCGCCAGCGAACGATGGAAAATATCACCCTCGACCACGGCCGTGCTGTTCAGCTTGACGCGATTGGCGTGAATGGTGCCCTTGACGCTGCCGCCGACGGTCAGTTCTTCGGCGATTAAATCGCCTTCGACCTGCGCACCGTCGGCAATCATGACGGTCGAGGCACGCAACTCGCCTTCGACGCGGCCGAAAACCTTCACCGTTCCCTCGCCGGCGATCTTGCCGACGATCGTCATGTCGGAACTGATGATCGATACCGCGTCGCTCGACTCATGCGCTGCATGTGTCGTTTGTGGGCGCGTCTGCTGGTGAGACGCTTGCGGCGATGCTTGCTGCTGCGGCGCCCGTTCCATCTCTCCGTCTTTACCTTTGCCGAACATTATTCCCATCCTCCGCTTGAATAGACTGAATTCCCGCGATGCTCAGATCGCGTAGTAGATGCGGTGAAAACGCTGGCCGAGCCGGCAGAGCGCCTCGCGGCCGCTGAGCTTCGCGCCGGCGGCGACATCGTCGATGCCAAAATCCGGACCGATCAGCGTCACTGTTGCGCCGGGACGCGCCGCCGTGGAATCGGCGAGATCGGTGACATCGACCGGCAGCAGATCGAGCGACGCCGGCGCCACGACTGGGCAGCGCTTTCCCCCGACAACGACATGAAGCTTGTTGTCGGCGGCACTCGCCGGCCGTGGATAACCATCGGCATAACCGGCCGAGACGAAAGCAAGTCGCAGTCGCCGCTTCGCTGCCCATCCGCCGGAATCCGGAATGGAATCGCCGGACGCGAGGTTGCGGACCTGAACGATACGAGCCTGCAATTCGATCACCGGCATCATTGGGTTTGCGACGCCGGGTGCCGGATTGATGCCAAGCAGCGCCGAGCCGGACCGGACCAGATCATAGTGAAGCTTGTTGTCGCGAAAGATTTGCGACGAATTGGCAAGCGACGCCGCTATCCCGTCATACATCCGGCGCACCTCGCGGAACCGCGCGACCTGGGTGTCCTGATGACCCGGCTTTCCGCCGTCTTCGAGACGGCTCATCACCAGCGCGATGCCATGGTCGAGCCGATTGATGCGTCCGGCGGACGCCGCAGTCTCTTCCATCGACAGACCGAAGCGGCCATCGCCGATGTCGACATTGAGCGCGCAGCCGCCGGTCCACTGCGCCGAAGCGGTGAACACGTCCCATTCCGCAAGCTCGATCGTGCTGTTGATCACTGGCCGGGCGTTGATGTCAGCAAAGCTCGGCCCGCCGCCGGACGGCAAACCATTGATGACATAAATAATCGCATTCGGCGCCACGGCGCGAACGCGGCGCGCTTCTGAAAGATTGGAGACGAAGAAAGTCTTGCATCCGGTCTTGGCCAAAGCGCCTGCGACCGGCTCGACGCCACAGCCATAGGCATTGGCTTTGACGACGCTCGCACACTCCGCGACTGTACGCTTGGTCAGCGTCTCGTAATTGGCGGCGATATTCGTCAGATTGATCCGCAGCGTGCCAACAGCTTCGGCCGGTAACGGCCCATCAAGCGTGACGCAGGCGGCGAGCCCCTTATTGTTGACGACGAGGCGGCCGCCTTTATTGACGATCTTACCGTCGACCGAGCCCTCGATGACGACCTGCGCGCCGGGCTCGATGGTCAGACTGCCAAGCACATTGCCGCGCACGTGCAAAGAACAGTTTCTTTGCACCACAGTATCGTTGACCACGGAACCGTGAATATCCGACGAACCACTGACAAGCAGCAGCCCTGCCTCGGCTCTTTCCGTCGTAAGCATCACAGGAGCGGCGCGATTGTCCGGGTTCCCCACCGACCCGGATAACTAAAAGTGTCGCGCGTTTTTGGCCGCTCGGCAAGACGCGCGAGCAAATAATCACCGCGTCAAACAGGCCTGATGACGTTTCAATGACCAAACAGCGGATACAGGATGTGAAAAGCCTACGCTGCCGCGACTTTTGGCATGCCGAAGGCCGGTGCAACCTCGGCCATGAAGCGGGTCATCTCGTCCTTGACCTGTTCGTGCGGCTTCATGCCGACGTTGAAATAAAGGATCACCTCGTCGTAACCGGCCGCCTCGACTTTTTTCAAAGTTTCGGTGATGCGCTCGGCCGAACCGATCAGTACTGAATTCTCGGTCAGGTCTTCCGGTTTCACTTTGTGCAAACGCGCCACCATGTCGATGAAATAATGGTAGCTCGGCGGCGCCGTCTTCGGATCGCTGGGGAAAGCCGGAATCACGCATTCCTTGTAATAGCGGATCTGCCGCGCGCGTTGCGCGTCCTCCTGCGCCTTGTTGTCGGCGAAATGGATGAAATAACTGCACATCATGCGACCGGGCTTGGTGCCGTATTTCGCGCAAGTCTCGCGATAAAGATCGGACACCTGTTTCAAGCCGCCATAGCTCATGGCCGCCGCGAACGGCGCCACGATCAGCCCGCACTCGAGCCGCGCGGCAAGCTCGATCGACGGTTTGGAGAACGAGCCGACATAAGTCGGCAGCGGCCGTTGCACCGGCTTCGGCGTGATGCGCACATCGTCGAAGAAATAATGCTTGCCATGATGCGAGATGCGGTCATCGGCCGCCCACAGCCGGCGCACCAGTTCGAGGCCTTCCTCGAAGATACTTTGATTGCCCTCGAATGAGACATGGAATGGATCGTATTCGCGCTTGTCGTAACCACGGCCGCAGGCGAAATCGACGCGGCCGTTGGAGAGAAGATCGAGTGTCGCCCATTGCTCGGCGACGCGGATGGGATGATGCAGCGGCAGCACCGTGACCGCGGGCGCAAGCCGGATGCGTGTCGTCTTGGCGGCGACATGCGCCAGCACCAGATCCGGGCACGACAAAACGCCAAGCGAATTGAAATGATGCTCGCCGATCCAGGCCGAATGCATGCCAAGCTTGTCGGCAAGGATCGCCTCGGCGGTGATGTCGGCGACGAATTGGTTCGACGAGCGGGAATTGTTCTCGTAGTGATTGTCGCTCAGCGTGAAATAGCCGAAGTCCATGATTTCCTCCGTCCGCTGTTTGTTGCGCAGCTTGCAGCACCGCTGTTTTGCCGGCAGAATAGTTGAAGATGCATCTGTTGTAAATGCATCAATTTCCGCCGCGGCTCGCCGCCGGCGAACGCTTTGACCGGATTACAGGTTTCGACTTAAAGGTTTCGACTAATGACCCGCGTCCGCAGAGGCTCAGCGCCCGTGAAATCGAAAATCGATCTCGGCGATTATATGCCGTATCTCGTCAACCGCGTCGGCAGCATCATTGCCGAGCAGTTTGGCAACGCGGCGCTGGCGCAGCATCGCCTCAGCATCGCGATGTGGCGGGTGCTGGCGGCGCTGGCCGCCAACGGCAGCCAGCGGCAGATCGATCTTGCCGACCTGACCAGCATTGAAACGTCGACGCTGTCGCGGCTGGTGACGCGGCTCCTGCGCATGGGACTGGTCACCCGCACGCCGTCGGCGAACAGCAACCGCGAGGTCAGCGTAAAATTGTCCGCGAAGGGCAATGCGCTGGTGGCGCGGCTCATCCCGTCGGCGCGGCAATACGAAGCCGACGCGTTGGCGGGACTGCCGCCGCAAGACGTAGCCGTCGTCAAGCGTTCGCTGCAGCGCATGTATGAGAACATGAAAGCGAAAGGCGCCGCGCGGTAAAGGCTCCCGCCGCGCCTCGCCTGTTATTTCTACTTTTCGATTATTGCTCTTTGGGAATGCCGGCCTTTTCGCGCACAGCATTCCACTTGGCGATTTCAGACGCGATGTGGGTTTTCAGTTCGTCCGGCGTCGAGCTTTTTACCGCGGCGCCCATGGTCAAGACCTGCTTGCGCACTGCGTCGCTCTCAAGAAGCTTACGGATACCGGCATTGGTCTTGTCCACGATCGGCATTGGCGTTCCGCCCGGGAAAGCAACGCCGTACCAGCTTGTCACCTCATAGCCCGGTATACCGGCTTCCGCGAAAGTCGGCACGTCGGGCAAGACCGGGTTGCGTTGCGGTGAGGTGACGGCAATCGCTTTCAACGCTCCGGTTTGGATCTGGCCCTGCACCGCCTGAACTAGCTCAAAAACAAAGCTGACTTCCTTGCCCAAGAGACCCGCCACTACAGCCGGCGTCGTTCGATACGGCACGTGAACGATATTGAGGCCCGCAGTTTGCTTGAGAAGCTCGCCGGCGAATTGCTGGGTGGTGCCGACCCCGGCACTGCCGAAATTGTATTTGCCGGGATTGGCGCGGACAAGCGCGACCAGCTCGGACAAATTCTTTGCGGGAAAATCCGGTGCCGCCACCAGCACGAGGCCGGCAGTCGCCACCATCGACACCATCTGAAAATCATTCATCGGATCATAGGGCAGCGTCTTATACATCACCGCCGAGATCGCATGCGCATTGCTCATCATCAACGCTATGGTGCCGTCGCGAGAACCATGCGCGACCAACTCGGCGCCGGTCATACCGCCGGCGCCGGTGCGATTCTCGACGACCACAGGCTGCCCAAGAATTTCCGACAACGGCGCGGCAACAAAACGCGCAGCGATATCGGTGCCGCCACCCGGACCAAAGCCGACGATCATCCGGATCGGATGCAGCGGCCAGTCGTCACTGTGCGCCACGGCAAGGCCTGCTGCAAATATCACAGTAGCAAGTGCGACGCGCGTAGCTGCGAGCAAACGCATATTTCCTCCTTAAACGTATTTTTGCAGCTACCAGTCACGCCGCACACCGCGCGTCAAGGCCGGAAGCCGAAGACACGATGCGTTCGAATGCCGCTTTTCTTTGCCGGACGAGTGCCTTAGGTTCCAAAAGAGCGCGCGCCGCCAATAAGAAGCAGCGTTCGGGGGAAATCATGGCCAATGCATCCGAAGTTCAAGTCTCGCACTTTCTCGACGAGCGAGGCTTAAGCTCCTTCCAGATCAAGCTGATCTTGTGGTCCATCGTGATCGCCATGATCGACGGCTACGATATCGGCGCCATCGCCTTTGCCGGACCGCAGCTCAAAGCGCAATGGAATCTGTCGCCGAAAGAGCTTGGCATTCTGTTCGGTGCCTCCAATTTCGGCGTGCTGTTCGGCTCGCAGATCATCGGCTGGATCGGCGACCGCTACGGTCGCAAGACGGCACTGATCACGGCGAACCTCTTGTTCGGTGTCGTCACCTTCATCGCCGCCTACGCTACCAATTTCACCGAAATGTTCTGGCTGCGGCTGATTGCCGGTATCGGCATCGGCGGCGTCATTCCCAATGTCGTGTCGATCAATGCCGAATCGGCGCCGCGCAGCATGCGCGTATCGCTATCGATCATCGCGACGGGCTTCGTGCCCATGGGCGGCGCGCTGGCAGGTTTCATCGCTGCTGTACTGATGCCGCTATATGGCTGGCAGATCATCTTCCAGATCGGCGGCATCGTGCCGATCATCATTGCGCTCGCAGCGATCATGGGACTGCCGGAGTCCGTCAAATACATGGCGCTTCACGAGCATCAGCGCAGCAAGATGGAAGCGCTTCTCGCCGACATCCGGCCTGATTTTAAAGTGCCGCCCAATGCTCGCTTTGTGATCGAGGACGAGAAGCAGTTCCCGAGCTCCAATCCGATCTATCTGTTCCGTGACGGGCTCGCGCTGATCACGCCACTGACGTGGCTGATGTTCGCGCTCAATCTGATGGGCTACTTCTTTCTCTTGAGCTGGACCCCGACGCTGATGGCCGCAGCGCATGCCGGACCGCAGGTCGCATCGCTTGCCGGCGCGGCGCTCCAGGTCGGCGGCACGGTCGGCGCGATCGTGCTGTGCTGGTGGCTGCAGCGGCAACGTTTTCTCGGCATCGCCATCATGTTCATCGTCGCCGTGCCGATCGTCGGCGCAATCGGCTATGCCGGTTTGAACTCGACCACCGCGCTCATTGTCGTGAGCTTCTTTGCCGGCGTTCTGGTGCTCGGCATCCAGACCGGCATCAATGTCGTCGGTGCGATGATCTATCCGACCTCGCTTCGTGCCAACGGCTCCGGCTGGCAACTCGGCCTCGGCCGGCTCGGCGCCATCATCGGCCCGGTGGTCGGCGCCTACCTTGTCGGCCTCCCGGTCGGCGAACTTTATATGTGGTCGACCCTGCCCTTCGCCGCAGGGGCCGTGGCCGCGGGTACCATCTATGTCCTCAACAAAGCACGGCTGCGCCAGCACCCCGAATTGTCGCTTTAACTAGCGCGACAGGCTTTGCAGCGCCGCGTCGATTTCGGTAGCGACATCATCGATGTCTGCCCGAAACAGATCGAGCCGGACATCGGCTGACTCCGTCAGCATCAGATTATAAGGCGCCATGTCGGCATCCGGCATCGCGCGCTTGTCGCTGCCGACTTCGTGGCCGATGCGGAAATCGGTGCGGAACAGCACGATGTATTTTTTCTTGTAGGCATAACCGCATTCCCAGCAGGTGCCGGAATCCGGATCGGCTCCGTCCATATTGGCGACCACGGCATCGGCCCAATCGACGCCTTCGACATCTTTTTCGAAAATCTCCTTCGGCGTCATCGTTTCTTGTTCGGAGTCCTGCGGCAGCCAGACTTCGTGACCACGCTCGCGCAGCAACGCGGCCAAGCGCGCATTGAAATCCCGCTCGGCGGTCGAGAACAAAGGCCCGGCCAAATAGATTTTCATCGCGGCAATTCCATCAAAAAGGTTCGTAGCCACGTAGCGCCGGCATCACCTGTTCGCCGAACAGGCGGATCGAACGCAACAGATCGGCTTGCGGCAGATCGGCAAAATTGAATTCGCCCATGAAAACATTGAACAGGCCGGACTCGGCAGCGGCCTTGATCTTCGCCGCGACTGTTTGCGGCGAACCGATAAAGATGAGATCGTTCTTGAACAGATAATCGGCGTCGAACAGATGCTGCATGATCTCCGACGCGCCCGGCTCGCCGCGGCCGACGAACATTTTGGCGTGCTCGTGCGCGCGCCCTTCAAAGGTCTCGCCGGGCTTGGCCGGCTTCAGGAAACCTTCATAGGCCCGGCCGGCGCGAAACAGCGCCGTCTCGCGCGCCTTCTCGTCGGTCTCATCGACATAGATGACGGTGCAATACGCGATCTGCGGCTTTCGCGCATGACCGGCCGCCTGCCAGTCAGCAAGGAATGTGCGATAGCGCGGCGCGGCGTCTGCGCGCGGATAAACCAGGAAGTAGCCGGGATTGATTGCATTCGTGGCACAGAATTCGAGCGTGCGCGGATCGCGGCTCATCATCCACAACGGCGGATGCGGCCGCTGCACCGGCGGCACGGATATCTGGGCATTGTCGGTGTGGAAGTCGGCGCCGTGAAACGAGAACGGCTGCGTGTCGCCGAAGGCCGCACGTAGATAATCGACGAATTCCAGTGTCGGCGATTTGCGCTGCCCGTAATCGAGGCCGAAGGGACGGAAATAATCCGGATTGATGCCGGGCACGAGACCAAGCTCCATCCGTCCGCCCAGCATCTGATCGACGATTGCGATCTCCTCGGCGAGCCGCAGCGGATGATAGAGCGGCACGATATAGCCCATCGGCCCGATGCGAAGCCGCTTCGTTCGCAACCCGGCACCGACTGCGTAAAGGCTCGGCGACGACATCCAGCTTTCGTCGGGACGGAAATGATGCTCGACGCAGAACGAATAATCGAAGCCGAGCGCGTCGCAGAGCTCAAGCTCGCGCCACAGCTCTTCGTAGCGCGCATGCGGCGTCATATCGGGCTTGGCCCAGATATGGGAAAAGTGCGCGAATTTCATGCGAACTTGGTACCGGCTTTCAGGCTTGCCCGCCAGACGCGCCGGCATCGCCCGTGTGGTCATCGATCTCGCCGATGGACCAGGCCCGCATCAGCTCCCAACCGATGGCGAGCACGATCGGACCGATGAAAACGCCGATCACGCCGTGCACCAGAATGCCGCCGATAACGCCGATGAGGATGACCGGCATCGGCGTCTTCAGGCCGTGTGCAAGCACCAGCGGGCGCAGGAAATTATCGAGAACTGCGACCGGCCCCATATAGGCGGTGAAGATCAGCGCCTCCGTCGTGTTCATGGTCGCCCAGGCCCAGATGATTGGCAGGATCAGCACGACGGTTGCGCCGATCTGGGCGATGCCGAGCACCAGAACCAGGAAGCTCCACAAACCCGCGGCCGGTATTCCCGCGACGATCAGGCCGAGGCCCGCGAGCAAGGCCTGCAGCAGCGCAATGCCGATGACGCCGCGAGCGAGATTGCGGATCGTGGCACCCGCCAGATCAACAAACTCCGCGCCGCGTGTGGTGGCGACACGGTTGACCGCCGTTTTGAAATTCGCGACCAGCGCGGGACCCGGCACGAAGAGGAAGCCCGAAATCGCGACCGCAGCAATGAACTGCAAGGAACTAATGCCGGCGCTTCCGGCGATGCTGAGAAGGCTTGATCCAAGCGGCTTGAGTTGCGGACTCAATTCGGAGAAAGCTGCGGTGAGGTTGACCGAAGCGAGATTCCAGAATTGGTAGAGGCTTTCACCGACGATTGGCCACTGCCGGATCTCTTCCCAAGGAGGCGGGATCGACAGCGAGCCAGCGTTCATTTGCGCGACGATAGTGCGCAGGCTTGCGACCAGGCTTACGCCGAGCCATGTCGCCGGACCGAGAACGACGAAGAAGCTTAGCAGCGTGATGGCGGTTGCCGCGACAGCGCGATGCAGACGAAGCTTCGCCACCGACCAATCGAAGATCGGATACAGCACGACGGCGAGAATGATGCTCCAAACAATAATAGTGAGAAACGGCTGCAGCAGAAGCAGCGACCAATAGATGAGCGCGGCCAGGCAGCCGATCTTAATGACCCAATCGACGGATATCTGATTGAATGGTTTCTGCGCGTCGCCCAACGCCGTCCCCTCGGAGCCGTATCTGGTCAGTTATAGCTTACTGGCGGGATGTCCCGGCTATTAATGGACCAGCCGGCATGGCCAGAATTGTGTTGATCATGCACCCTCCTCCGTAGCAAAGACTCGGCAAGCGCACGCCTGTCGCCCCTTTCGCACACCATACCGCATATCGAGATTCCAAGACGATGGCCACACAATCGGAAACGTCGCGCACGGCGGTCGCCTTCCCTATCCTTGCACTCGCCTTCTTTGGCTTTGCCGCCGTGTCTGGCTTCGATCTGACCCAGCCGGCATCGGCGCTTTCGCTCGCTCTTGCCGCGGTGATGATCGTGATCATGCTCGGCGCCATATTCGCCGCTGTCGAACATGCCGACGTCATCGCCCACCGGGTCGGCGAGCCATTCGGCACGCTGGTGCTGACGCTGTCCGTCACCATCATCGAAGTGGCGCTCATCGAATCGATCGTGATGATGCCCAACAGCTCGCCGACATTGGCGCGAGATACTGTCTTCGCCGTCGTCATGATCGTCTGCAATGGGTTGATCGGACTATGCCTGATGCTCGGCGCCTGGCGCCATCACGAGCAGGAGTTTCAGGTCTCCGGCGCAAGCACCTATATCCATGTTCTCGGCGCGCTCTCGGTCCTGACGCTGGTTCTGCCGAGCTACACACAGACCGTCCCCGGCCCATTCTTATCGACGGCACAGCTTTTATTCGTCAGCGCCGTAACCATCGTGCTGTACGCGACATTTCTCTTTATCCAGACTTCACGACACACTGACTATTTTCGAACTGAAGACAGCACCGCGCCGGACGGAACGCATGTCTATCCGTCGAACAAAGCAGTGATCGTCAGCGCTCTGTTGCTGATCGTGGCGCTTGGCGGCGTCATTCTTCTTGCCAAGAAATTCGCGGTCCTTTTGGAAATCGGCCTCAATCACGCCGGCGCGCCGCCAGCCGCTGCCGGTATCATCATCGCCATGATCGTGCTGGCGCCGGAAAGCATCACCGCAGTGCGGGCGGCGCAGCGTAATAAATTGCAGCAGAGCCTGAACCTCGCGCTCGGCTCTTCGCTTGCCACCATCGGTTTGACCATACCCGCGGTCGCGGTCACCAATATCGTGCTCGACAAACAGATCGAGATTGGGCTGTCATCACGCGACTCGTTGCTGCTGGCGCTGACGCTGTTCTTGAGCGTGCTGACCTTCGCCTCCGGCCGCACCAATATTCTCGCGGGCCTCGTCCATCTGGTCGTGTTCGCAACGTTTTTGTTTTTGGTGTTTGTACCGTAACGGCGAACAAAAACGATACCCGATGGCGCCGTAGTAGCCTTGCTGCCCGAGCTCGCGACCAGCGCCGATTACGGCCCGACGCTTTTATCGACAAATAGCGATCACGCGACAGCGCTCGTGACCTTTATTCTTTCACAGGACAAGCAGAAGCTTCTCGCCAAGAATGGCTTCGAGGCTCCGCTTCTGGTGCCTCGGAAGTGATAGCGAGCCATGGCTCAGCATTGCCATAATTTGTCTGTCATTGCGCCAAATATTCGCGGTCCGCTTGAGGGCTGAAAGATTTTTGCTCATTCTAAGCGGGCTTTCGCCGCGCGACTTGAGCACGGCGCGCTTTGGAGATTGGCATGATGCAGCTACCGTCATCCGTACGCTCCCCCATTGGATCGCTAGCGATTATCGCCCTTGTTGTCGCTGCCGGTGCCGCGACGTTTGCCTATACCGCCGGATGGCTTTCGCCTAACCGTCTCACGCCGACCAAGCTAGTCGAAGCCTTCGCTCCGCCCGGTGGGCCCGCTCTCGGCCATCGCCGCAACCATGCCAAAGGCATTTGCTTTACTGGCGTGTTCGAAGCGAACGGAAACGGCACGGCTTTGTCGCGCGCCGGTGTCTTCGCCCAAGGCCAATACCCGGCGCTTGGACGCCTCAATCTTGGGACGCCCAATCCTGACGCCGCGGACGCAACAGTGCGCGTGCGAGGCATGGGCTTGCAGATCGCGACACCGAATGGCGAGACATGGCGTACGGCCATGATTGATGCGCCGGTCTTTGCGGCCGCAACACCGCAAGCCTTTTACGGACTGCTGACGGCTTTAGCGAGCAAGGACCCGAATGCAATAAAGACCTATGCGGCAGCCCATCCGGGTTTCGCGGCTTTCGGCGCATGGGCGGGCAGCGCACCCTGGACCAGCAGCTACGCGGAAGATCGGTTCAACGGTCTTAATAGTTTTGTTTTCACCGACAGCTCAGGCGGCGAGCACGCGGTGCGATGGTCACTTCTACCTGCGGCGCAGCCCGTCGCGATCCCCCCTGACGATCTCGCCAAGCGTGGCGCGGATTTCCTCGAGGAAGAA
The DNA here is from genome assembly GCA_036271715.1 of Xanthobacteraceae bacterium. Lineage (GTDB taxonomy): Bacteria > Pseudomonadota > Alphaproteobacteria > Rhizobiales > Xanthobacteraceae > BOG-931. Next base: position 210,536 of record DATBAD010000057.1, on the reverse strand, counting down.
ATAACGCAGCGCGTCCACGGTGGCCCACAACGCTGGACGATGATTGTGACTGTCGCCAATCCCGGCGATCCGACAGCGGACCCGACTCAAGCATGGCCTTCGGATCGCCGCACCGTCGAAGTCGGCACGCTGATCGTGCAGAAAATCGAGCCAGAGAGCGACGGGCCGTGCCGCGATATCAATTTCGATCCGACCATATTGCCGTCGGGCATCCGCACATCCGACGATCCGTTTCCGGCCGCGCGGTCGGCGGCTTACGCGAAATCCTATGATTCGCGCACGGCCGAAGCCAAAGACTATCCGCGCCAGGCGACGGAGAAGAAGCCATGACGTTGCAATCCACGACCGTGCATACGCGTTTCACAGTCGCACAGCGGTTCATTCACTGGCTGATGGCGCTTTGCATTCTCGCCATGCTCTTCATTGGCGTCGGCATGGAGTCCACGATCGAGCCGAAATATCACACGCTGGTGTCGATCCATAAGCCGCTCGGCATCACCATCCTGATCCTGGTGCTGATCCGCCTTGTCTTGCGCTTGCGCGACGGCGCGCCACCGCTCCCAGCCGACATGCCGCCGCTGATGAAACTCGGCGCCTATCTTTCCCATTACGCATTTTATCTGCTGATGATCGGCATGCCACTGATCGGCTGGGCGATGCTGTCGGCCGCCTCCTATCCGGTCGTACTGTACGGTAGCCTGCATCTGCCGCCGATCTTGCCGCAGAGCGACAGTCTCCACACATTGCTTTGGGGCGCACACTATTATCTGGCTTTCGCGTTCTTCGCGCTAATCCTGCTGCACCTCGCCGCGGCGCTGTTTCATGCCTTCGTGCGGCGCGATGGTGTGTTCGAGGCGATGGCGTCTTTGCAGGGCGACGAGACCGCCGGCTGACGTAAAAATGGCACCCGTCGACCGCGTATCATGAATGGCTTCGCCATCAGACTAAATCTTCGCCCGCTAACGACAGCGCGCACGGGACTGCAGCGTTAAGGCGCAATCCAGACTTCGACGCGCCGGTTTTTAGCTTGGCCCGCGGGACCGTCGTTACAGGCGACCGGCGCCATATACGACATGCCGAGCACACTGCCATCCGGCACCGCAGCGCCGTGGGCTTTAAGTTCGTTGGCGACGCGTTGCGCGCGATCGGTGGAAAGCTGAAGATTGCTGGACCAGTTTCCCGATGAATCTGCAAACCCGATAAGCTCAAAGCGCTTTCCTGCGATGCCCGGCGATTGCAGATAACGCGCAAGCCGGCCAACATCATCGACGACCTTGGCATCGAGTGTCGAACTACCATAATCGAACCGGAAAACGACCGTCGAGCGTCGGAGCTTCTGCAGAGCGGCATCGAAACTCCTTACCGTCGTGACCGCAACGGTCTTGTCGGAGGCCAGCCCCTGCGATGGATTGGCCATAAGCGTGAGACGCCACTGACGCTGGTCATTGGCATCCTGAAACTCGACGGCCTGATCGATGAACTCGCCCTCGATGATAGTCGGCTGCGCCTCGTCCGACATCGCAAATTGCATGATGTCGCGCGCCATCGGAATATTCGGTTCCCCGAGCGTATAAAGATAAAGACGCCGCGCCAAAGGATATGACTCGGTCTTGACCGTGAACTTCGAGGGCGCGCTCAACATGCCGCAGGACGACGCGATGAGCAGCGCCGTGTTTTTCTTGATGTAGGGAAAGCCGATAAAGCCGATGGCGCCGGGATCCTTAGCGACCGCATCGGAAAGATTTTCACTCGACTCATAACGGGCCGCTTGCGGCGTCAGTTGACGCTTGGGCTGATCCGGCGGGGCAAGCACCAAGTTGACGAAAGTATCGTAGGTTCCGGATTTGTTATCGCGCGCGTGCACCTTGATAGGCAGATCCGGCCCCGGCACTTCCTGGCCACTGGCATTGAGGTATGTCACGTCTCGCCAATTCGATATTTCGCCGGAAAAGATTTTTGCGATCTGCTCCAGCGACAATTGCCTGATTGGATTCCCCGGATTGACGATCACCGGTATGCCGTCGAGCGCGAGGACGTGCTCGTTGCCCGCCGTGAGCAAATCGATATTGAACAGATCGTGCACTTCCTTGACTTCTTTATCGTTGGCGCGACGCGAAGACATTCCGATCACAGTGGGAATCTCCGCCTGCTTGTCGACCAGCGACGGCTCTGACGTCCCCGATCCCTTGGCCTGGAAATCGATCGTCGCTATCGGCTGCGCGCTGTTCGCGGGACGTATCTCGATCTCCGAGACTTCGGGCGCTTTTTGCCGCACGATCGCGCGCGCGCCGTATTTCTTCTGCGAGAAAGTGTCGATCAACAACGGCATCAACCGTTCGCCAATCGTGTTGGATCCATGAATGCCGAATTTCAACGTGGCTGCCGCCGCGGACGCCGGCGACGGCTGGGTCGCGCCATCACAGGGAACGCCGATTCCCTTGACCAGATTCTCAGCGACTTCAATTGGAGCGCCGCCGCCCTGCGGATAAAAAGAAAACTTGTTGTCGTGCGCCTCCACCCGGAGGGCCCGAATAACGACGCCACTCTTCAAGCAGACATCGATCTCCTGTTGCGCCCTGACAGGAGGAGTCGTGCTAAGGAAAATAAGCGAAACAATGCCTCCTGCAACGAGCCCGCGCAGGGCGCAGTTGATACTGACCACGGTCGGTCTCCCAATCGGATTTCCTGAGAAAGGCGCATCTCGCCGCCCGCTAAAAGCTTGGGCTCCGGGGATTGCAGTTTTGTGACGGTTGTAGGCAACAACTGCAGATGGCGTATTGAATACATGTTGGTTATAGCTGCCTGGAGCGGAATAATCCGGGACCAGCCAGGCACCTCGTGAATAGTCGTATCCTGCAAGCTATTGGTTGGACGGCATTTGCGGCGTTGCTCATCATGATCGGCGTGGTTTTTCTGTCCGCTTGCGACCTCGGCTTCACGCCGATCTTCGGCCTACGATATTGCCAAGCGAAGGCCGCGCCGACCGACTTAACGAGCGAGCGTGAACGAGAGCGCTCCCTGCGCACTCGCATCCATGAAGCAGAGCTGAAAGTCGCTCAGCTTCCGCCCTGTGCGGAAAAGGCCGCCGAACTGCCACCACCTCCAGCGCCAAAACCAGCCCCGCCGGCGCCACCTGCTCCACCAACGCCCGAACCGCTGAAGATTCCAAAACAACTGAGCGAACTGGAGGGATGCTGGCAATCGGAACGCGGCGACATGAATATCGTGACCGACGACGAAGCACGGCGCAACATCGGGCGGGTACGGATCTGCTACTGTTTCGACGCGAACGGCCACGGCAAAGCGCGCTGGCTTTGGAATGATAGCGGGCAGATTTGCGAGGGCAAATTGGGAGCGGAGATCGGACAGCAAAAGCTAACGCTGCGCCACGACAAGATTCCTTGCGTGCGAGCCGGCATAAGCTCCCTCGTTCCCGAAACTATCGTATGCGCCGCAGATGCGGAGGGGAGCGGGACCTGCGACGCACAAGCCATATCGCGGACAGGTCTCGGATTCCACGGCGAAAAATTTCATCACGTCAGTAATGAATATTGCAACTGGGATCCGCCGCGATAGCAGCACAGTGATCTATAGCGAGCGGAGTGGGGGCGCTTCGTGAATAGTCGTATCCTACAAGGTATCGGCTGGACGGCATTTGCGGCATTGCTCGCGACGGTCGGCGTGGTTTTTCTCTCCGCCTGCGACTTCGGCTTCATGCCGGTCTTCGGGCTGCGCTATTGTCAAGCGAAGGCCGCACCTTTGGACTTGGCAAGCGAGCGTGAACGGGAATGGTCCTTGCGCGCTCGCATCCACGAAGCTGAGCTCAAAGTCGCTCAGCTTCCGCTCTGCGCGAAAGACACCGCGCCACCAAAGCCCGCGGAACCGCCGGTGCCGCCCCCACAACCACCGCCGCCAGAGCCGCTGAAGATTCCGAAACAACTGAGCGAACTGGAGGGATGCTGGCAATCGGAACGAGGAGACATTCAAATCGTGAGCGACGACGAAGCACGGCGCCCCACGGGTCGGGTGCGGATCTGCTTCTGTCTTGGCGCGAACGGCCGAGGAAAAGCGCGAGTGATTTACAATGATGACGGGCAGACATGCGACGGCGACTTAGGAGCGAATATCGAACAGAAAAGGCTGACAATGCGTCACAACCTGATTCCTTGCGCTCACGGGACGAGCAGCGGCATCAATGGCGAAATTATTGTGTGCACCGCGGATGCGGGCGGGACTGGGACCTGCGATTCTCAAACTTTGGGGCGCGTGCATGGCGGACTCCGCGGTGAAAAATTCGAGCGCGTCAGTAATGAACATTGCGGCTGGCATCCGTCGCGATAGCAGCGTGACGGGTCTGATCTATGCGGAAATTCCTCGAGGTTGTCTTGCTAAAGCATTCCGCCAATTTGGCCGTGGATCGGACCACATTGCGGATAATAGAGATCGATAAATTCATCAGGCAGCGAAAAATGTCCGGTCGCACGCGTTCCGGAAAGGGGTGCGATCGCCTGAATGTTGCCGTTGGCGTCGATAGTGCCAGTCCAAGTGTAGGTCACGCCCCTAAAGTCGTGTTGCCAGAACACGCGGCCGCTGGTGACCCTCAACCGTTCGCCGAAGTCTGCTGGCTGGTTACATTCCGCGCTCGCTTTGAAGTCCAGCTTGTATTCGGCATCTCGCGGCCGCTCCACAGGAGCCGGTGGCGCCGCAGGAGGCGCGGCCGCCGCGCAGCGCTCGCGCCCTTGCGCGATGGCCGAACGCACGCGATCTCGATAACGACCGTTGGGATATGCCGAGAGATATGGCTTGAAGCAAATCTCTTCCAGACGACAGGCATTCGTGATCGACGAACATGATGAAGCGTCGTTGAAAACGCGATCCTCGCAAGTTGCAGCAGCAGCGCGTCCGCGCTCCTCGAGTTCGCCACGGGAAGTACCGTTTTGAAACGCAGCGAGATAGGGCGCAATGCAGCTCGCTTGAATCTCACAGGCGCGATTGCCGGTCTGGCGCTGGTTCGCGCAGGCACGCGCGGTCTGCGCCGCATCCCGTTCTTTGGCGGTGGCGGCCGCCTGATCGTTGCGGTGGCGGCATTCGCTTGTCGCCGCATCGACGATTTGCCGGACCTCGGGACGGCTGCGCGCGGATGGGAAGTCGGCAAAATAGCGCGCGAAACAGGCCTCGACATCGCAAGGCGCTGACGTCTTCTGTTGCTCCGCGCAGATTTTGGCGCTTGCGAAATCCGTATCTTCGGCGTTTTGCGGCGCCGGACATTCGCCCAAGAAGCGGCAGCGCAGGTCGGGCACCAGCCAGACTGCTGCGCCGAGAATAACGAGCGATCCCAACGCTGCGGCGGCCCACACCCAAGGCCGCCGGCGAGATGTCGCTACGGCTGCTGCGCTCGGGGCGGCCTGTCTAGGCGCTACAGGACGGATCGGGAGCGCGCTCGGAATCGGGCGGTTGCTCGGAGTAATGGCCTCGTCGCGAGGAGGCCTCGGAGGCACGGCGGCATTCGGCTTAGGAGGCTGCACAGCTGGAGGCTGCGGCTTGGGAGATTGCGGCGCCGGAGGCTCCGGCTTCGGAGACACGGCGGCATCTGGCTTGGGAGGTTGCGGCGCCGGAGGCTCTGGCTTAGGGGGCGCAGCGATATCCGGCTTAGCCGGTCCCGGAGGCTGCGGCGCGCGCGACCGCACGCTTTCAACATCCGCCACCCAATTGGCCACGTCCAAATTCTGGCGGCTCTCGGTCTCGACGGGCGCTCGGTAGATTTTGTGTGCCGGGCGTGGCGCTATTTCCGGCGCCGCGTTTTCCCAGATAGTCTCGGCGAAAATTTTCTTATCAGCAGTCGCAACCTCGATCTGGTCGTCCTGCATCATGGAGTTGACGATGTCGGGGCCGACTTGAAAGTGGGACGTATTGGCATCGTCGCCGCCAATCCGGCGTGCGGTAAAAAAGTGCGGCGTTCTTTGCCACTGGCCGTCGGGACCCAGATACGCTTGCTGCGCCGCGGAATGGATGGAAATTGTCAGAGAAGGCTCGCTAAGAGCCGCGTCAAATTCCAGAATAGCGTAGCCCAAACGCTCCGCATCCAGCACGCGCAGGCGCATTTACCCCGTCTCCCAAACCCCGTTTGAGCCAATACACGAAGGACAACCGAGAGTCACTCAAAGAGCCGGGGCGGAGCTTTTCGTCACCTTTTCGTTGTGTTAGCTTTATACACCTCATTTTTCCTATCCTGGCGTCTGCTATCGCGCAGTAGCGCTTGGCATTTTCCCACGCTCAAGACCGGCAGACCCAGGGACGTCTATGCGGGACAATCGGTTCTTCGTCCGAAGTACCGACGTGAGCGGTTATACGCCGGCGCGCGTCGACGGGCTCGTTGCAATTCAAAGTTACAGCGATACGATTGAGCGGATCGCGACACTTGCTGGACCTGATGCGGCATCGTTGTTTGCTGAGCCGGTGCTGCCACGCGGCACTTTTACTCCGGGCGCCGCGATCTCCTGGTACTCCTCGCACGAGGGCGCGACCACCGAACTTGATGCCATCGATGAAGTGGCCCGCAAGGCGGTTGTTGAACGTCTGACGCAACGGTTGGAAGCGTTGTCGCCGGCGCTGGCCGATCCCGAGGTCGGGCCGGCGTTGTCCACCTGGCTCAACATCGCATCCGCGAAAGACATTCTCTCGGTCGGCGGCGAGCCGGTTCTGGTGGACTGGGGATTCTTGCCGGGCACCAATCCCCCCAGCATCGAAGAACGCACCCAACATTTTGCGCGGACGCTCGGACGTTTTACATCGCGGCTGCCATTGCCGCCGGTCGACATCCCCGAGACCGCAACGGGACCCGCGATTGCTTCCGCACCGGCTAGCGCGCCAATACCGCCAGCGGCCGCGCCGGCACTCTCGATGGCTTCCTCAAATAGCGGAAGCAGATTGCCGCCGGGCTCAGCGGGACCCGCTTTCAGCTCCGACGGCCCTCCTCCGGATCGGGACCGGCGCTTTCGTCCCTGGCTTGCACCACTGATCGCAACGATCGCTGCGGCGATCGTTCTTCTCATCCTGTGCCTGCCCGGCATTCTGATCTATCCGGCCCTTACCAACAGCGAGCGCGACGCATTCGAGGCCCGAAGGCTACGGGCCTCCAATGACTCACTGGAGGATCAACTCAAGGCTTTGCAGAACGCCACGCCCGAACGCGTGTGCCGCGCGCCCGATCCTTTCGTTCCGGTACCGCAGCCCGTACTGCCGGGCAGTCCACCCAAGCCCGACCTGCCCATGGAGATGGTGCCGCGCGATCCCCAAACTGTTCCGGTGCCGCCGAAAGCGCGAACTGATCAAAACGGCACCGGAACGGTTGCTGATCTCTTAGAACGCGATACGGTCCTGGTTATCGCGTTCACGCCACCGGATCATTTGAGTCAGGGAACGGGTTTTTTCGTCAACGACCGTAACATCGTGACCAATCATCACGTGATCGCCCACGCCGACCAGAACTTGGTGTTCGTCGCAAGCAAAGCTCTCGGCGGTGCGCGGCATGCCAAGGTCGTCGCAAAGTCGATGCCACCGCCAAGCGAGCGCGATCTGCGGGTCGATCTCGCGGTCCTGGAAATCGAGCCGGACACCAACCATTCCATCTTGAAGCTCGGGCCTACGCCACCCAAGCTTTCGACAGCTTATGTGGCGGGTTATCCGGGATTTCTGCTGTCGCGCGACACGCAGTATCAGCAATTCCTGCAAGGGCTGATGGCCAGCCTGCAGCGGTCGGACAATCCCGACCACGCGTTGGCGGAACATCCTTTGCGCGTGCCCGGGGCGGATCTGAGATCCGGTCGCATCAACAATCTGATGGACTCCGGCGAAAACTCCCTGCCCATCATCGTGCATGATATGCAGCTCGCTCAGGGCAACAGCGGCGGCCCGCTGGTCGACGCCTGCGGCCGGCTGGCCGGCATCAATACGCTCTTGTTCCAGAACGACCAGGGTGCGCAGCAAGGAAATGTCGCTCAGGACGTTTCTATTGTTCGCAAATTTCTGTCCGACAACAACATCGCCAATCAAAGCGACGAGACCGCTTGTCAGCCTGCAACTCCGCAACCGCCGTCGGCTGCGCAATCGCCGCCGGCGCCTCACGCTCAAGACGAGCATAAGTGACGCGGCCGATCATGCAGCGCCCGCCGACAAGAGGCTGCACGCAGGCGGCACCCATCGCAGAACGTCAAAGTGGCTTCACCATATCCGTGTGGCTGCCGGCGTGGGGATGAGCCATGTACAGTCTCCACATCTGCACCACCGACGATCGCGAGTTTCCGCCGCCTGAATTGGGCGCGGACGTGACCTGGGACCGCCTGACTGAAGCGCTTCGCCGTGAAGTCGGTCCCGATGCGGCGGCTTTGCTTGCTGAGCCGATCTACGATCCGGCGCACCGTCGGACTCATTGGCATGTGACCGCCGACAACGACCCCGTTTCACTGTCCGCATTGCCACGCACCGAGCGCGACGCCCTGCTCGCGCGTCTCGGGGCGATACGCGCAAAAGTGCGGGAGCGGACGCGTCAGCTCGAAGCGGCTGGCGGCGAAACCAACACCCGCTTGGCCGCGGCACTGGCAACGATCATCGAAGTCCCAGATGAAGGGGCTCATGTTTGGTCCGTTCGGGGCCAGCCTGTCTTAACTGCATGGGGCCGGCGGACGGGTACTGCGGCGCGACCTGTCGCGACCATCGTTTCCCGCGCAATGGTGCCCCACGGCAACGCCGCGCCTGCCGGATCCGCGCCGCCCGCGAGCGCACCAGTGGTCAGAGCGGCGAGGCCTGAGCGGATTGATGGCGGTACGGCGTCTGGGCCCTTTCGCGGCGGTACGGCTGTCGCTGCCGCTACGGTGCCGGAGCAGCGGCGGTCTCGTTTTTCTTCGGTATTGTTCTGGCTGCCGTTTCTCGTCCTATTGGGCGCGATCTACTATCTTCTGTTGGCGGCGTGCGCTCTCCGGGTGCCGATATTGCAGTCCATTTTCAATCGATGCGACATGGCGGATGCGAGCGAACTCGATGGACTGCATGCGCGCAACAGCGCCCTCAGTGAAGCTATCAGAGAAGCCGAACGGCGGCTCGCGCTTATCTGCTCGGACCTGGCGCGGCACCATGCCTCGTCACAGCCACAGCGAGAAAATCCAAACACTCAAAGAACTCCGGATACCAAAGAGGCCGAAGCGCGGGTGCGCGAGGCGCAGGGAGCTCACGGCAAATTCGACATCACATTGGCTTGGAACGGCCACCAGGATCTCGATCTTCATATCGCCTGCCCGGGCGGCGAAATTTCTTTCAGCACGCATAGTATCTGTGGCGGCACGCTCGACATCGATCGGAATGCCTCGGCGCCCTACACCGACCAGCCGGTCGAGCACGCGAGTTGGGACGAAGCGCCGCCGAGCGGCCACTATCGCGTTGAGGTGAAATACTATGACCACCGTGACGCGCCCGAAGGGCCGGTGCCGTTCACGGTCGTGATACGCGACGGCGACCACGAACAGACATACAACGGCACCGTCGGGGAGCCAGGTCAAACGGTCGTAGCGACGGAATTTCAGCGATAAATAATGGACGCAAATTCGATGAGCGCAAAGATGTCAGCGGATGCGATCGGACAGCGGCGTCAAGAACCAATTCGGATCGTGCCGCATTCGGGATTGCAATTCCTTGTCTATGATTTCGATTTTGAAAAAACGCCGCGTTTCTCCCGCACCTTTATCGAGCATCGGCAGAATGCAAAGGCTGCGTCGGATAACACGCCGCTGGTCGAATTGCGCCCGGGCTGGGATGACGACGACCCCGAGGCTCCGCCGCCATTCGCGGCCGAGGGCGACGACGCCACCTACGACATTTCCAAACAGAAAGCGCTGGAGCCTTTTCTCGGTCAATGGATGCCAATGCCTCTCTTGGCATTGCATCGCGACGATCAGGGCCGCGAACAGCTTGGTCCGACGAACTGGTGCCGCGTGCGCGTTACCCAGAACGAAGGCGAACAGGTTACCGGCAAATATGCCGTCGCCTATGTCATCGACACCGAAATCGTAAAACGCCTGCCCAACCGGCCCTATGTCGGACCAAGCCATGAAGATGTCTTGGGCGAACGGGAATTTGCGCTCGCGACCAAGTTTCGCGACATCGCGTGGTTTTTGTCTGACCGGCGGACGGTGCCCGGCTCCAGCGACGAGGTGAACTACCAGGAATGGGTCGATCGCTGGGCCGACGAGTTGTTCGTGCAATTCAGGACGGCACAGCGCGGCGGCCGCCCGCTCCGTGCTGAGGACCGTGAGCCGCTGGAACACGCGGCGCGTTATGTGACCTTCATTCAATTCCTGGCCGCGGTCACGCCATTGCCGCCGGTCAAACTGATCGACACTTTCTCGAAGGACGCAGCGGTGCGTCCGGTCAATGTGGATCTCGTGCTGGACATCGGCAACAGCCGCACCTGCGGCATGCTGATCGAGACTTTTCCTAACCAGCAGAAGATCGACCTCGGCAATTCCTACATTCTCCAACTGCGCGACATCGGCGAGCCGCACCGAATCTACGAAGATCCATTCGAGAGCGATGTTCAGCTCGCGCAGGCGCATTTCGGCATCGAATATCTTTCGCGCTCCTCGATGCGTGCCCGCGCCTTCTTTTGGCCGAGCCTGGTCCGCGTCGGTCCGGAAGCGGCGCGGTTTCGCGAACGCGTCGAAGGCACCGAGGGCACGAGCGGCATGTCGAGCCCGAAGCGCTATCTGTGCGATGTCGAGCCGTTGAACCAGGAATGGCGCTTCCAACCCGGCGATTACGGATCGAACCGCGAGCCCCCCATTGTCGATCGCGCGGCGCGGCGCTTTATGAATGCGCGCGGCGACGTGCTGCGCCAGGTGGCCGAGGAGCGCCGGTTCTACGACCGGCTGGCCTTCGTCGCGGATAAACGCGACATCGAGCGGCCGGCGGCGCGGCTGACATATTCGCGCTCATCTTTCTTCACGTTGATGGTCGCGGAAATTTTGGTGCAAACGCTGTCGCTCATCAACAATCCGCAAGTGCGCGGCCGGCGTGGCGAAAAGGATACGCCCCGGCGGCTCATGCGCATGATCCTGACCATGCCGACCGCGATGCCGGTCCGCGAGCAGCGGTTGTTGCGAAGCCGAGCCGCGGCAGCGGTCAAGCTGGTGTGGGACCTCATGGGCTGGACGGATTCGCCGCCGGCCGGCCTTGTCGTGCCGGAAGTCCAAGCCGCTTGGGATGAAGCGAGCTGCGCGCAATTCGTTTATCTGTATAGCGAGATCGCGCAGAAGTTCGGCGGCAACATCACCGAATTCATGCGGCTTGCCGGACGCGAACGGCCGTTCGTCGAACCGGACAGGCCAGAAAGACCTCCAGGTCCGGTGCAGCCCTCGATCCGGATCGCAAGCATTGATGTCGGCGGCGGCACGACCGACCTCATGATCACGACATATTATGTCGAGCAGAACCGCGCCATCGTTCCGTGCCAGACCTTTCGCGAAGGCTTCCGCATCGCCGGCGAAGACGTGTTGCGCGAAATCATTCGGCAGATGCTGATCCCGGCGATCGGGCGGCACTTGGAAGCCTGCGGCGTCCGCGAAGCACGGGAATTCCTGGTCGACCGGTTTGGCTCCGACCGCGCCAGCATGGCGGAGCAGGACAAGCATCTGCGCCGACAATATGTGCTGCGCATTCTCAAGCCCGCGGGACTTGCCCTCCTCGCCGCCTATGAGTCGGCCCAGCCCTCGCAGCTGAAGCTCGCCGCCACGCAAACGATCGGGCAACTCGTTTCGCGCGGCAGACCGCACGATACGAGTTTGCAGGGACGCATCGTCGATTACGTCGATGCAGCCGCGCAAGAATGGGGAGCGACGAACTTCCGCGTCACGGATGTCGAAGTCCCGATCGACTTCGATCAGATTCGCGTCGCGGTCGAGGCTACGCTTGGCGATGTCTTCGACAATATATCCGAAGCGATCCATCATTTCGACTGCGATGCGGTCTTGTTGTCGGGGCGCCCCACCCGCTTGCCGGCGACGATCGCGCTTTTCATCAACAAGCTCGCTGTCGCACCGGACCGTGTCGTACCGCTTTCCGACTATCCGCCGGGCGACTGGTATCCGTTCGGCGGCAGTTCCCGCTTCCCGATCGGTGATCCAAAAACCGCCACCGTCGTCGGCTGCATGCTGTGTTCTTTGGCCGAGCGCCAAATTACAAACTTCACCCTTTACACCCACCGCCTCGCCATGCGTTCGACCGCAAACTACATCGGCGTACTCGAACTCGACGGAAAATTGCCGGCCGCCAATGTCCTGTTCACGAATGTGCCCAAGGACGAAAGCACCAAGGCGCCGCAGGAAGCCAAGGTCGCCTGGTTCGCGCCAACCCCTATCGGCTTCCGTCAACTCCCGATCGAACGCTGGGTGGCGACGCCGCTTTATCGCATCAAGCCCGTCGGCGGCCTGCCCGCGCAAGGCATGGAACGGCCGATTTCAATCACACTCGAGCGCGAACTGCCTGAAGAGCTTGCCGATTATGCGGACAAGAATTTTTCGGCCGACGAGGCCAAGAAAGAAGAACTACGGATCTTGGAGGCCGTGACGCGTGACGACGCCACGGTCACGCGTTCGTTCGGTCTCGTCCTCGATACACTCGGCAGCGAAAATGGCTATTGGCTTGATACCGGAATACTCAACGAGTCCTGAGGATAGAACGATGAGCGAAGAAGCGCTGGCCAAGTCGTGCGAAGAAACGGCCGCGACCATCCGAGATGGGCTTGCCTGGATCGCCGATCCAAAGAACGACGTGCGCGTTTCCCAAGAGCGCCCAGTCCTCGAGCGGATTCTGAGAAGCAACGCCTATCAGGCGCACCGGCTTGCGCGCTCGGTCGACCGGCCGATGTGCGTTGGCGTCTTTGGCCCGAGCCAAGCGGGCAAGTCTTATCTGGTATCGGTGCTGGCGCGCAAAGGCGAAACGTTGACTGCTTTGTTCAGTGACGCGGCGCGGCCCGAAATCGACTTCATTTCAGAGATCAACCCCTACGGTGAAAAAGAAGCCACCGGGCTTGTCACGCGCTTCACCATTCACGGTACCACCACGCCGCCGAATTTTCCGGTGGCGCTGCGATTATTGACGCAGACCGATCTCATCAAGATTCTCTCAAATTCCTATATCTTCGACACCGATCACCAAGAGGAAAAAGCGCCGGAGCCCGATGCTATCGATCGGCACATCGCGCGGTTCGAAGCAAAAATGTCGACCGCTTATGTCGACGTTCTCCGCGAAGAGGACATTTGGGACGTCGACGAGTATTTCCAGCGCCAATTGCGGCGCAGTGAAGCCAAAATCTTCAACGCCTATTGGGACCGTTTCGCCCGTTGCGCTCCGCGGATCGGGCTACACGATCGCGCCGATCTGTTTTCTATCCTCTGGGGCAAACACCAGCCGTTGACCGATCTATTCCGAACGCTGCTGGATTATCTGGCGCAACTGAATTTTGCCGAGGAGGGATTCTGTTCAATCGACGCACTGATCCCTGCGATGACCGGCATACTCAATGTCGAAACATTGGCGGGACTGGACCACGCCGACGCCGAGACGCTGAAAGTCGCCACCCGCGACAACAAAATCGTCGATATGCCGCGGCCGGTTATCGCGGCTCTTGCGGCTGAACTGCGTATCGTCCTCAAGGACAATCCATGGCCGTTCCTGGAGCATACCGACCTGCTCGATTTCCCGGGCTATCGCGGCCGCACTTTGTTCAATTTGAAAAAGTATTTGAGCGAAGCGAAAGACGACGCTCTCAAGGAACTGTTTCTGCGCGGCAAGGTCGATTACCTGTTTCAGCGCTATACGGCCGAACAGGAACTCACCAGCATGCTGCTGTGCCTGAGGCCGAGCAATCTTGACGTCACCACGCTGCCGGGAGTCATCGAGGACTGGATTGCCGTAACCCATGGCCGGACGCCGGAAGAGCGCCGCGGACGTTCGATCCTGCTGTTCTTTCTCCTCACCATGTTCGACCAGCATCTCGCCGAGAAAGCGGGCGATGAAACGATGCCCGCTGGGCTGCGATTTCAGGCGCGGCTCGAAGCGTCATTGATCAAGCCGTTCGCCAAGGTTGGGGATTCTTGGCCGCTGCGCTGGACTCCCGGAACGCCGTTCAAGAATTGCTTTTGGATTCGCAATCCCAACTACAAGGCCGAAGGCGTTATCCAGTACGAAGGCCGCCGCGAGATCAAGATTCTCGACCATAAGGTCGCGCGCATTGCCGAGCTGCGTGCCGCTTATGCTGGCGTGCCGGAGGTGAAGGCTCATTTCTACGATCCGCTCAGAGCCTTTGACGAGGTGATGCGGCTCAACGATGGCGGCGTGTCCTATCTTGCAAAAAGTCTGGCCGAAGTCTGCAAGCCGGGAATGAAGCGCGAGCAGGTTCGTGCCCGTCTGAGCGATTTGCGCCGGCGCGTCTCCGAGGTTTTGGCGCCGCTCTATGTTCCCACCGACGCGGAACAACGCATCGCCGAGCGGACCGCTATTGCCGATAAAGCGGTCAGCGACTTCGAAGAATGTATTGCGCGGAATATGTTTGGAACGTTCTTGCGCGGCCTGTGCCTCGATCGCGGTGAATTGGCTGATGCGCTCTACGAAGCGCGCGCGCGCGGTTCGCAAGCCGACGACAACAGCAATGGCGGAACGGACGCGAAGGATATGCCGGCCCGGGCTAAGGGCAACACGCTTCTCAGCAGAGTGAAGTCAAAAGGCGGCGACCGCCCTCCCCCCAGCGTCAGTCGCGACACCCAGAGCAATCGTTCGTCGCGCATCCTGGTCCGCACCGCAATGCAAGTCTGGACGCGAACATTGCATGACGCGAGTGACGATGAGATTTTCGCGGCTGAAATCGGCGTTCCTAACAGTACGCTCAAACAAGTCGTCACCGAGATGATCGCCACTTCGCGCCGTCTTGGGCTCGAAGCCTCGATCAGCGAGTCTCTCGGCCGCGTGGTTCATTTAGGCCCAGCGAATGAAGCCGTCAGTAAAGCTGCAATCGTCGCCGAGCGCATTGTCGGGCGATTTGTCGGCGCGATGGGAGCACGAACCGACTCCCGGGCTGCCTCGGTGTTCGACGCTAGCGGTATTGGCGCAGAGCCAACCAATGTTCAGGAGAACTTCGCGATCGATTGGCTCAAGGCGTTCTACGACACCGTGATCACGAACGCCCAGTCAATGGACGGCCTCGTGCACGACCCAGAACAAAACCTGCGTCTCGGAAAAATTCTTCAGCAAATGGACAAAGGCGTTCTTGCGACGAATTGAGTCCTGCGCAGATCGCTTCCTCACGCCAGCGGTGCAGGATGGTGGTGCCCGTGGAGGGAATCGAACCCCCATGCCTTGCGGCGCACGATTTTGAGTCGTGTGCGTCTACCAGTTCCGCCACACGGGCTTAGCGGCGTTTTCTACACGCTGCCGTAGCCGAGGTCCAAGCGGAATTTGCGGCGTTTTGATAAGGGCTTGCGCCGTGCCTCAGGATCGTCAAATTGCTCGCCGCAAGGTGGCGTCGACACGGCGCTGGGAGCCCCACCACGGTGAGCACGAAAGCAAGCACTCTCGCAGGCCCCCTCGAATGGATGCGCACCGAGCCGGCCGCGGCCGCCGCTTTTGCCGTGTTCGCGCTCAGCGCAGCCACGCTTGCCGGCGCTTGGTACTTCCAACTGGTTTTGGAGCTGCCGCCCTGCCCGCTCTGTCTCGAAGAGCGCATCGCCTACCATGTGATGATACCGCTCTCGCTTCTGATGGCGATCGCGGCGCTGGTGCGCGCGCCGCACAAGCTTCTCGCGGTCGGCTTTGTCGTCATCATCGCCGCGGCGCTTTGCAATGCCGTGCTCGGCACTTATCACGCCGGCGTCGAATGGAAGCTCTGGGCTGGGCCGACCGATTGCTCCGGCCCGCTGACCAGTCTTTCGACCGGCGGCTCGCTATTGAGCCAGCTCAATTCGATCCACGTCGTGCGCTGCGACGAGGCCGCCTGGCGTTTCCTCGGTATTTCGCTCGCCGGCTATAACGTCTTGATTTCGCTGGCGCTTGCCGCGTTTGCGGCCTGCGGACTGATCACCAATCGGCAGGCTTCGTGACTGTCACCGCGGTTTCGCGCAAGTTTCGCAATCTGAGGCTCACGCGCCGCAAGGCGCATTGATTTGCAAAGGAGGCTTTTATGAGCATTTTCGGAAGCATCATGTCGGCCATTTTCCACCACGCCGGTGCGACGCCGGCTGCGGCCGCACCATCCGCACAAGCGGCGCCGGGCGCATCGCCGTCGTCGGCACCGAGCACATCTTCCGTTCCAGCGGCTGCTGGCGCGCCAGTCGATGTCGAAGCTGTTCTCACCGGGCTTGCGGCGCACAATTCAGAGAAGCTCGACTGGCGGCATTCGATCGTCGATCTTATGAAGCTTCTCGACCTCGAGTCGAGCCTTACCGCGCGCAAGGAGCTGGCGACGGAGTTGCACTACACCGGCGACACGCACGACTCGGCGGCGATGAATATTTGGCTGCATGCGCAGGTGATGCAGAAGCTCGCTGCGAATGGCGGCAAAGTCCCGGCCGACTTGCTGAAACATTGATCTAAAACCCTAAGAACAACTACCGAGAACCGTTCCGAGCCTACTGGTACCGCCGGGCGCCTTAGACTAGGCTCGCCATTACTATTTGCTCCGGCGGCGCCGGGTACCGGCGCCGCATCGTGCGTTTTAACAGTGCTTGGAGGTTCTCATGGGTTTGTTCGACAGCATCAAAGGCGCACTGGGCTCGGCCGAAGCCGCCGCGTTTCCCGCGATGGTCAATACGATCTTGGCGCAGACGCAGTATAAGAATGTCGCCGGTCTCGTCGCCGCACTGGAGTCAGGTGGGCTGGGGCCGCAGGTGCAATCCTGGCTCGGCAACGGCCAGAACCTGCCGATCACCGCCGACCAGCTCAAATCCGTGCTCGGCAATGCGCAGCTGCAGGAGCTGGCGCGTCATGCTGGCCTGCCAGTCGACGAGATTCTCAGCCTGATGGCGCAATATCTGCCGGAGATCGTCGACAAAGCGAGCCCGAACGGCACGCTGCCGCACTGATACGCAACTGAATTTCAGCTAAAGCCATCCAGGGAGAACAACAATGAAGACTATCGCTCTTGTGCTTGCCTCGTTCACGCTCGTCTCCACGGCTTTCGCAGACGATAGCTGCGCCGTGCAAGCCACGGGCAAGAAGCTCGCCGGCGCCGCTCTGAAGAGCTTCTCCACCAAGTGCTGCAAGGATCAAGCGACAGCGCAGAAGCTGCACGGCGCTGCCGAGACGAGCTTCACCAAGAAGTGCATCGCCGACGCCGGCGTGAAGTAAGACGGCCGCCTTCGCTATAGCTACGGCGTGACAGCCTTCGCGGCTTCGCCCAAGACGGAGGTTGGCTTGCCAAGCCGTAGCGGCGAAGCCGCGAAGGCTGGTGCGCGGTAGAGGGATCGAACCTCTGACCCCTTCCATGTCAAGGAAGTGCTCTTCCGCTGAGCTAACCGCGCATTTCCAGCAGGCATTGTAGCCTGTACGGACTGTCAGGGGCGAGGGTTTAACGTCCGGCTACCCGCGGGGTCAAGCCCGCGCTAGGGAAAGCCCTTAATACACCGCCCGGCCGCCTGAAATGTCGAAAACGGCTCCGGTCGAGAACGAGCAGTCTTCGGATGCGAGCCAGACGATCATCGCCGCTAGTTCCTCGACATTGAGGAAGCGGTTCATCGGGATTTTCGAGAGCATATAGTCGATATGCTCCTGCTTCATTTGATCGAACAACTCGGTCTTCGCTGCCGCAGGCGCCACACAATTCACCAGCACGCCGGTGGTTGCCAATTCCTTGCCCAGCGACTTGGTCAGCCCGATCAGGCCCGCCTTCGAGGCCGAATAATGTGAAGCATTGGGGTTGCCATCCTTGCCGGCAATCGAAGCAATATTGACGATGCGGCCGTAGCCCTTCGTGACCATCTGCGGCACCACCGCGCGGCATGTCAGATATGGGCCTATCAGATTGACCTCGATCACCCGGCGCCAGACATCGGGCGGCAACTCCCAAAGTGGCGCGTTGCCGCCGGTGATACCGGCATTGTTGACCAGGATATCGATTTTGCCGGTCTCGCCGATGAGCGAATCAACGGCCGTAGCAATGGACGCCGCATCGGTGACATCGACCACGTCGCTGCGGATTTTCAGCGCAGCCTTCGCGGACAGCGCCATCGCTGCTTTAGCGAGTGCCACCGCATCGATGTCCCACAACGCGACCGCAGCGCCGCATTCAGCAAGCTTCTGCGCGGTCGCAAGCCCGATGCCGCGCGCCCCGCCGGTGACGACGGCAGTTCGGCCTTTCAGGTCGATCGCGTTCATGGCGAAGGCGCGCGAGACGCTCGGTTAGAACTTCACTCTATCGCCGCCCTTCAAGCCCAGCGTGGCGCGCGCTTCCGCGGGCGTCGCGACCTCATAGCCGAGGTCTTCAACGATGCGGCGGATCTTCGTCACCTGCTCGGCATTGCTCTTCGCGAGCTTGCCGGGGCCGATATAGAGCGAATCCTCAAGACCGACGCGAACATTGCCACCCATCATCGCCGCCGCCGTGCAGAAATTCATCTGATGCCGGCCGCCGGCAAGCACCGACCACAGATAGTCCTTACCGAACAGCTTGTCGGCCGTGCGTTTCATGAAATTCAGATTGTCGAGATCGGGGCCGATGCCGCCGAGAATGCCGAAGATAAGCTGCAGGAATACCGGCGGCTTGAACATTCCGCGATCGACCAGATGCGCGAGATTATAAAGGTGGCCGGTGTCGTAGCACTCGTGCTCGAACCTGACGCCGTGGCCTTCGCCGAGTGTCTTATAAACCTTCTCGATGTCGCGGAACGTGTTCGGGAAGATGTAGCCGTCGGAATTGGCGAGATAGTCCTTCTCCCAATCGTATTTCCAATTTTTATAGCGGCCCATCATCGGATAGAGCGCGAAATTCATCGAACCCATATTCATCGAGCACATTTCCGGCGACAGCGTATCGGCTGCCGAAATGCGCTGCTCGACTGTCATGGTGACGGCGCCGCCGGTGGTGATGTTCACCACCGCATCGGTCGCCTGTTTGATGCGCGGCAGGAATTGCATGTACGTGCTGGCATCGCTTACCGGCCTGCCGTCCTTCGGATCGCGCGCATGCAGATGCAAGATGGCGGCGCCGGCCTTGGCGGCATCGATCGCCTGCGTCGCAATCTGGTCCGGCGTGATCGGCAGCGCGTCCGACATGGTCGGCGTGTGAATGGAGCCGGTAATCGCGCAGCTGATGATGATCTTGTTCGCCATGGTCCGTTTCTCCCTGAAATCTTTACCGGCAAACCTTTGCCAGCCCAAACTTTGTCAGCCAAGACTTTGCCAGCGTCTGTCGGCGCGGCGCTAAATTCGCCAAAACCGCGCGGCGGTTCAAGTATCCATTTTCAAAGGAGTTACCGGCGGCGGCCGGTCACAAAAGCGGCTGGTCATAAAAGCGGTCTGGCGACGAGCTCGATACCAAGCAGAAGGAGACAGATCAGGAACCAGCGGCGGAACGTCTCCGGACTGATGCGCTTTCGCGCCTCTTGGCCGGCCCACATGCCCAGCAAGGCCGGCACCAGCGCCATCGCCGAGATAAGAAGCTCGTGGCTGGTTATGGCGCCGCCGCGGCCGAGACCGATCGCGAGCGCAATCGTCGAGACGGTGAATGACAGGCCGAGCGCCTGAATCAGGTCCTCTTTGTCGAGATCGAGCGCCTGCAAATACGGCACCGCGGGGATGACGAACACGCCGGTGCCGCCGGTGACAAGACCTGTGATCAATCCAACCAGCGGAGATAGCCAAAGCTCGACAGAGCGCGGCACATGGAACGGCCGCGACAACAGACTGCTTGCCGCATAGAGCGCAAGTGCAACACCAAGAGCCATCGTCGTGATCGACGTGTGTGCGCTGGTCAGCACCGATGAACTGGTAATGGTGCCGACGAGAATCCCAACCATCATCAGCGAGAGCCGGGAGATGAGTTTGACGAAGCTTGGTCCGGCGAGAAGCTGCCAGATATTGGTCACGAAGGACGGCACGAGCAGGAGCGAGGCCGCGGCGACCGGCGACATCACCGCGCCCAATCCGCCCATCGCCACTGTCGGCAGGCCCATGCCGGTCATGCCTTTGACGCCGCCGGCGATGAGAAAGACGGTCGCGATCAGCAATAGCCGTGGCAAATCTTCCGTCATGGTTGGCCCAGCATCTTTTCATTCCCGGCTCGCTCTCTGAACCAGTTGCGGTCATTGAGTCCGATCCGCAATGCGAAAGGCGCGTTGGCAGCCTTCGCTCAACGCGAAATCAAAAGCGCGGCACGGACTGTGTAAGCGACGCGCTTGAACGCTTGCGCGCTCTGGCGCACCCGGCGCTCGTCGACCTCGACGCCAAGCCCCGGAACATCCGGTACATCGGTGTTGCCGCCGGCGAAATTGAGCGGCGTGACGACAACGTCTTCAGCGAGACCGCCGCTGGTCAGGCTTAAGCCCCAAGCCACCGCCGGCGCGACCGCGGCGACATGAAGCGCGGCGACCGAGCCGATGCTCGACTCGCCGGTCTTACAGGCGATGTTGACGTTCATGCCAAGACGATCGCACAGCCGGCAGGCTTCGAGCATCGCGCGCAAGCCGCCGAGCTTGATCGCTTTCAGGCTCGCACCGCGTACGCCGCGTGCGTAGTGATGTTCGAGATCGGCGAGCGAGTGAATGCCTTCGTCCGTGCCGATTGCGACCGGTGTCGCCTCGGCAATCTTCATCATGCCGGCGAGATCATGCGCCTCGACCGGCTGCTCGAAAAAATCCAATCCACAATTGCCGAGCGCGCGCACATATTGCAACGCGCCGTCGACGGTGAAACCTTGATTGGCGTCGGATGAAACGACGCAATCGCCTTTGCGCTTGAGCGCGGTACAGACGAAGCGTGTGCGTTCGGCATCGGCCTGTGGCGTGCCGAGCCCGACTTTGACCTTGAAGGTGCGATAGCCCGCCGCCCAGCGCGCTTCGGCGTCGCGCAAATCGGCAGCGGCATCTTCGGAGCCGACGATAGCGAGCAACGGCATTGAATTGCGGAGTTTGGTGCCGAGAAGCGCATGCACCGGCCGCTGCGAGACCCGCCCGACAAGATCGTACAGCGCCATGTCGATGGCAGCCTTGGCGGACGTATTGCCGTACATCCGCGCCGCCATTTCCGTCGCCACACCAGCGAAATCGTCGGCAGCGCGGCCGCGCAAGCCCGGAGCCATGTGATCGACCGCCGCCATCATGCTTGCGACCGTCTCCCCGGTCATGGTCGGAGCCGAGGCCGCCTCGCCCCAGCCGATGGCGCCATTATCGGCTTCGATGCGCACGAGCACGTTGTCGGCCCGTGCCACGGTTTCACCCGCCATCTGGACGGGCTTTTTCATCGGCAAACTGACGGCGATAGGTTCGATCGCTTTGATCTTCACGGCGTTTCCGTATCGGTTTTTGGCGAATTCAATCCGAACTTTAGCGGGAGGCCTAAGCCCGCGACAAGTCGCCGGCCGGCCTGCGAGTTTGGTCTCTTTCCTTTCCTCAAAAGGGCCGAATTCCTGCCGTTGCATGCGCCGCGCTCCCGGCCTATGTGCAGGGGCGCCTAGCGAGTCGGAACTCACGCATGCATCTGGGAGTTCGCGGAATGCGAGCAAAAATAGCGATTATTGCCACTGCGTTGTGGCCCCTTATCGCCCCGATTTCGGCGATCAGCGCCGATCAGCAGACGCCGCTGGGTCTTTGGCAGGCCGTTGACGACAAGACCAAGGAGCCGACCGGTTGGTTCCTGATCAGCGACCATAACGGCGTCTATAGCGGCATTATCGCCAGGATGTTCAATAAGCCGGGCGACAATCCGAATGCCGTCTGCGACCAGTGCAAGGACGACCGCCAAGGTCATCCCTGGCTTGGACTTGAGATCATCCGCGGCATGGCGCCGGAAGGCGACGCCAAATTTGGCGGTGGCAACATCCTTGATCCGCGCGATGGCAAAATCTATCACGCCACCATGAAGGTGACGCCGGACGGCCAGACACTCATTGTGCGCGGCTATATCGGCTTCGAAATGTTGGGTCAGAACCAATATTGGACCAGGTTGCCGGATTCCGCTTACAGCATGCTCGATCCGTCAGTGGCCCCGAACGCGCAGGGCGGAGTTAAGCACCCGCCGGCGTCCGGGCAGCACAAGTCCGATCTGGGATTGCGTCCGGCAACGTCGACGACCGCCGGCCGTTGATCCATCAAACGTGCAAACGCGCCGCTTACTGCGGCGGCGTTTCCTGCTCCCGCGGCTTGCCCATCAGGATCGGCTGAAACAGCGCCGCTGCCGCCATCGTCGTTACCAGCGATATCGCCAGCAGCTTGCCCATGCTCGACGTGCCGGGATGACTTGAGAACCATAGGCTGCCGAAGGCGGTCGCCGTGGTTAGCGCGCTGAAAGTTACCGCGCGCGTCAGCACCGACTGCAGCAGGTTAGTCTGCCCTTCGCGCCACGCCATGATGTAGTAGATCTTAAATGCGACGCCGACGCCCAAGAGCAGCGGCAGCGCGATGATATTGGCGAAGTTCAGCGGCAGGCCGATCAGCACGCAGACTTCAAGCGTGACGACACCGGCCAGCACCAGCGGCACCAGTGTCAGCATCACGTCGGTCAGCCGACGCAGTGTTACAATCAGAATGATGCCGATCGAGACCAGCGCGAATGCGCCGGCCTCGATAAAGGCGGATACGACTTCGCGCCGCGCTTCGAGGATCGAGATCGGCCCTTCGATGGCGGTCGGCGCCACCGATTGCACAGCGTGTGCGAAAGCAATCAGTGTCGCATTGTCATTGGCATCGCCTGACGGCGCGATATCGACCCGCGCCTGCCCGTCCGGTGTCACCCATTGCCGTGCCAAGTTCGACGGCAGGTTGGCACGGGTGATTTCCTGGGCTTTGAACAAATTGCGCAGATCGTCGAGCGCGATGTGGAGCGGCTGCACGAAGACGGTTTCCGCACGCTGCCGCACCGACGGATCGGCCTTGGCAAGCGCCGCCATTGCGGCGGCAAGCCGCCGCCCCGCAACCGCTCCCTTATTCTGACCATCCCCAGCTAGGCGATTGAGAACATCGACCGTGGAATTCATCATGCTGACATTTTGCGCATCCGTCGGTGGCGGCGACGGTGCGGCCGGATTAAGCGCCGGCACGATCGTGGTCGCGGCGTTTTGAATGAGCGCTAGTTTCGTCTGCTGATCGTCGGGAATGAAGGTCGACAAAGTGACGACGCGCGCGACTTGCGGCAGCGACCGCAATTTTACTGCGGCCTCGTCGGCCGCACCGAGCGACGGCTCAAGTATCTGGATATTATTGACGCCGCTATCCGGATCGTTTTTCAGCTCGAGATAAGTGGAAACGGATTCCACTTTCGGGCTGCGCAGATTGACCGGATTGAAATCGAAGCGCAGCCAAAAGAGCAAAGGTAGTCCGGCGACGACCACAAGCGCAGTCCCAATGAGAATTGGGATGCGGTTGCGGGCGAGAAAATCGTCGACCGGCGCCAGCGCCGCATAGCCGAGTTGTTCGGGTTCCGGCGGCGGGTTGAGCAGTTTCACCAGCGCCGGAAGAAGCGTAATGCTGGTGGCAAACGCGATCAGCATGCCGGCGCCGGCGATCAAACCGAGTTCGGACACGCCCTTGTAGACGGTCGGCAGGAACGACAGGAACCCCGCCGCGGTCGCGAGCGCAGCAAGCGTCAAAGGCCCGCCGGCGCGCCGCGCGGCCTCTATCAACGCCTCGCGTGCATTATCGATTTTATGCCGCTCGGCGCGATAGCGCACGCTGAATTGGAGTCCGAAATCGACGCCCAACCCGACGAACAGCACGGCGAAATAGACCGAGATCAGATTGAGTGTGCCGACCAGAATCAAGCCGAGCGCCGCGGTGATGGTCAACCCCACAACAAGGCACACGAACACGGCAAAGATGATCCGCGCCCAACGCAAAGCGAGCCAAAGGATCAAAAGCACGACGGCAATTGTCACCGTGGCGTTGATCCCGGCATTCTCCTTGATCGTGGAGAATTCCTCATCCGCCATCGGCACCGGCCCGGTCAGGCGGACGCGCGTCTGATATTTGCCCGCAAGATCGAGATCGGCGGCGGCCTTGCGGATGGCATCACTGCCGCGCTGCCCGGGCTCGAGTTCGGAATAATCGAGCTTGGCGCGGATGATCAGGAAGCGCAGTTTGTCATCCATCGTCGCCGATTGACCCTGGACCATTTCGTGCCAGGAAAAATTCGCAGGCTGTCCAGCATTGACCTTTTCGATCGTGCCAGCGGCAAGGTTGAGCGGCCAGGTCATGGCGTCGAGCGTAAGCTGGCCGCCCTGCACGCCGATCAGACCGAACTGCAGCACCTGCATGACGCCGCGCAGACTGGGATCGGCCGCGAGCACCTGCACCAAGCGCTGCGCTTGTGTCAGCATCGTCATCTGCGGCTTAAGATCGTCGGTCTTCTCGAACAGCAATCCGTTCTGCGCAAAGAACGCGCCGCCCTTCGGCTGCTCGACGGATTCAATTACGTCTTTTTGTTGCGAAAGCTTCTGCACCAACACGTCGGTCGCCGCTTCGACGAGTTCTTGTGTCGGGGCGTCAACCACGGCGACGATGGTTTCGAATTGCGGAAACGCTTTCTCCAGTGCGGCTTCGCGCTCGCGCCAGGGAAGATGCGCGGAAATGAGCTGATTGACGTCGGTCGTCATTTTGAAATGCGTCGCCGCGTACCATGAGGACAGGACGCACAGGAGCAACGACAGGCCGATCACCTGCCAGACATGGCGTGTGCAAAAATCGACCGTGTAAACGACAAAGGCAGTGATCAATTTCATTGGGTGATCAACTTCATGGGATGATCAACGAAGCGACGTCGACGGTGTGAGGGGTTGGCCGCAAGGACTTCAGGCTGCAACACAAAGGCGAAAAAGAGGCGAACGGTTCCGAATTGCCTCGGCGAAACGATTTTCGGGTCGACTAGATGCCCTGAAAGTCCACAAAAGTGAAATCAAGGATATTTTCCTATAGCGGCTCCGTTCTCGGATAGAAACGCCTGCCTTCGACACCCGCCGGGCGTTAACCGTCTTCGTTCGACGATTCAAAGGCTTGAAGGGTTCAAAAGAGGCTTGGTGAAGGGCCATTTTCGAACCCGATGACTGGACAAAAGGCCGTATTTCCGCTCAATGGAAGCTGACTTGCGCGGTTTGACGATGCCCGCACTTGATTGCAGCCGTTTTGCAGCCAAGTAAGCCGCTGGGTAGTCGGGCAAAGGCAAGCCGGCATTGGGGTTTTGGGGTTTAGTCGTCATCGCGGCCCTTGGCCGCAGCAGCGCTCTCGTCACGTGAGAGTAGTAACGGGCCTTCGGACAGGCTTTACGACCGGCGTAGGACCGGGAGGTGTTGATGAAAGTGATACTCGCCCAGCCTCGCGGTTTCTGTGCCGGCGTGGTGCGCGCCATCGAAATCGTCGAACGGGCGCTGCAAAAATACGGACCGCCGGTCTATGTGCGCCACGAGATCGTGCACAACAAGCATGTCGTCGAGAGCCTCAAGGCCAAAGGCGCACGTTTTGTCGAAGAACTGTCCGAAGTGCCGCCGAACGCGGTGACGATTTTCAGCGCCCATGGCGTCGCCAAGAGCATTGAGGAAGAAGCCGCCAACCGCTCATTGCCGGTGCTGAACGCGACCTGCCCGCTGGTCACCAAAGTGCATAACCAGGGCAAGCGCTATGTCGGCCAAGGCCGTAAGCTGATCCTGATCGGCCACGCCGGCCATCCCGAAGTCGAAGGCACAATGGGTCAGATTTCCCAGCCGGTCACGCTGGTGCAGACCGAGAACGACGTCGCCTCGCTCGACATTCCAGTCGATACGCCGGTCGCTTATGTCACCCAGACCACGCTGTCGGTCGATGACACCCGCGGTATCATCGCCGCGCTGCATAACCGTTTCACCGACATCGTCGGACCGGAGACGCGCGACATTTGTTACGCGACGCAAAACCGGCAGACGGCGGTGCGCGAACTTTCGAAGCTTGTCGACGTTCTCCTGGTGGTCGGGGCCAAGAATAGTTCCAACTCCAATCGCCTGCGTGAGATCGGCGAAGAGGACGGAACGCCGAGTTATCTGATCGCCGACGGCAGTGAAGTCGATCCGACCTGGTTCGCCGACGCTGAGACTGTCGGCATCACGGCGGGCGCTTCAGCGCCTGAGGTTCTGGTGGAAGATGTCATCGACGCGCTGCGGCGGCTCGGCCCGGTGCATGTCAGCCAGCTCGCCGGCCGGCACGAAACCATCGAGTTCCGCCTGCCGCCGGAATTGACCGACGTCACCACTGCGGGACGCGCGACCGCGAAAGTTTAACGAGATTTACAACCGGCGCGGCATCGCCGGCAACTCAAGCTTCAAACGAAGGATCACGGTTTTGAGTGTCACTCTGCGACAGAAGGTGAAAGTCGGCGCTTATGTCATGCGTCAGCGCCTGACCGGACGTAAACGTTATCCTCTGGTGCTGATGCTGGAGCCGTTGTTCCGCTGCAACCTCGCCTGTTTCGGCTGCGGCAAAATCGATTATCCGGACGCGATCCTCAACAAGCGCCTCTCGGTGCAAGAATGCCTCGACGCGGTCGACGAATGCGGCGCACCGATGGTGGCCATTCCCGGCGGCGAACCGCTGATCCACAAAGAAATCGGCGAGATCGTCAAAGGCATCGTGGCGCGCAAGAAGTTCGTCTCGCTCTGCACCAACGCGCTGCTCCTGGAAAAGAAGCTCGATCTGTTCGAGCCGTCGCCTTATCTGTTCTTTTCGGTGCATCTCGACGGCATCAAAGAACATCACGACAAATCAGTGTGCATGGAAGGCGGCTACGAGAAGGCCGTGTCGGCGATCAAGGCCGCCAAGGCAAAGGGCTTTTCCGTCAACGTCAATTGCACGGTCTATGACGGTCATCCGGCTGAAGACATCGCCAAATTCCTCGATCTGACGGAAGAGCTCGGCGTCGGGGTTTCGATTTCGCCCGGCTACGCCTATGAGCGCGCGCCCGATCAGGAGCACTTCCTCAACCGGAAGAACACCAAAGAACTGTTCCGTCAGGTTTTCGCGCTCGGCAAAGGTAAGAACTGGAATCTGACGCATTCCAGCATGTTTCTCGACTTCCTCGCCGGCAATCAGGAATTCCATTGCACGCCGTGGGGCATGCCGACCCGTAACGTCTTCGGCTGGCAGAAGCCCTGCTATCTGCTCGGCGAAGGCTACGCCAAGACCTTCACCGAATTGATGGAGACGACGGACTGGGACGCCTACGGCACCGGCCGCTACGAAAAGTGCGCGAACTGCATGGCGCATTGCGGCTACGAGGCGACCGCCGCCGACGCGATGATGAAGCGTCCGCTCGAAGCGATGATGATCGGCTTGCGCGGCGTGAAGACCGAAGGCCCGATGGCGCCGGAACTCGACATGTCGCAGCAGCGGCCGGCGAAATATGTCTTCGACAGCAATGTGCAACTGACGCTGTCGCAGATGCGCGCTAACGAAGCGCGCGAGAAGGCGGCGAAGGATGCAGCGAAAGCTGCGGCCAAGGACGCCGGCCAGACCTCGGCCAGCGCGGCGTAGTTTCGGACTACGCCGCCTTTGCCCGCAGCGTCGGAATCTTACTCACATCCTCTCTGCGCTCTGCGTGCCACGTATCGTAGGCACCCTGCATACGCACCCAGATTGCAGCGCCGTCGCCGAATAATTTGCCCAGTCTGACCGCTACCGACGGCGAGACCGGCTTACGCTCACGCAAAATCTCATAAAGGTGCTGGCGGGAAATACCGAGAAGCTGTGCGATCTCGGCCTTGGTCCGCCCCGTCGCCGGAATCACATCCTCCCGCAATAAAGCACCGGGATGCGCGGGACATCGCGCGAGGTTGCGTTTGGCGGCATAAGCCATGGCATAATCTCCCTAGTGATATTGCTCGAAGTCGACGCGACAGGTCTCGCCGTCAACAAACTCGAACGTCAAGCACCATGGCCCGTTCACATGGATCGAATAACGCGTCGGTTGGAAGCCTCGCAGCGGATGAAAATCAAAGCCGGGAATATTCATCTCTTCGGGCTTACTGATCACATCCAAGCGGTCGAGCCGCCGTAAGATGCGTGCATGCATCTTGGCATCGATTTTGGCGGTCCGCCCGCGCTCCCAAAGCTCGGCAAGACCCTTGAAGCTTCTGATCACTTATCTGAGTGTAATCTGATAGACGACATATGTCAATCATCGGCTTACACGACCTTCACATCCCCCACGCAACGGCACGCGTGTTGCCCCGCTTGAGATTGCGGTAGCGCGCGAGCGCCCAGAGCGGGAAGAATTTCGAATAGCCGTGGTAACGCAGATAGAACACGCGCGGGAAACCGGTCGCGGTGTAGCGCGGCTCGTTCCAGAAACCATCGGTGTCCTGGTGCGCGGCGAGATAGGTAACGCCGCGCGCGACGGCTGGATGATCGAGATCGCCCGTCGCCATCAGACCCATCAACGCCCAGGCGGTCTGTGAAGCCGTCGACGGCGCTTTTTCATAGCCATGATAATCGAGCTTATAGCTCGCGCCGTCCTCGCCCCAGCCACCGTCCTCGTTTTGGATAGCGATCAGCCATGCCGCGGCTTTGCGCATTTCCGGCGCGTCGCCCGGCACCCCAGCAGCATTGAGCGCGCAGAGCACCGACCATGTGCCGTAGATGTAGTTTATGCCCCAGCGGCCGTACCAGGAACCGTCGGCAAGCTGCGTGCTCTTCAGATAACCGATCGCGCGCTTCACTGTTTCGCTCGTCGTATCACCGAACTGCGCCAGCATCGACAGACAGCGCGCGCTGACATCCTCGGTCGGCGGATCGAGCAACGCGCCATGATCGGCGAACGGAATATTGTTGAGATAATAAAATTCGTTGTCGGCATCGAACGCGCCCCACGCGCCGTTCTCGCTTTGCATGCCGACGATCCATTCCGTGGCGCGCGCAAGACTGTCGTGGTATCGCTGCTGCCCGGACAGATGCTGCGCGCGATCCATCGCCATGGCGACCACGGCGGTGTCGTCGACATCGGGATAATGTGGATTGGCATATTGGAACGCCCAGCCGCCGGGGCGGATATTGCCGCGGCGCAAGATCCAATCGCCGCGCACGTCGAGGATTTGTTTCGGTACCAGCCAATCGAGCCCGTGCGTCACTTGCGCAACGGCACGATCGCCGCCGGCTTCCAGCAAAGCGTGACAGACGAGACCGGTATCCCAGACCGGAGACACACAAGGCTGGCAATAAGCCTCGTGGTCATGCACGACCAATAATCTCTCGATCGACTTGCGGGCGATGGCGCGCTGCGGATGATCCTCGGGATAGCCGAGTGCGTCATACATCATAACGGAATTAGCCATCGCCGGAAAAATGGCGCCGAGACCATCCTCGCCATTAAGCCGCTCGCCGACCCAGGCTACCGCTGCATCGATGGCGCGCTGATGTATGAGCTTTGGAAAGAAAGGCTCGGCGGCGCGCAACACGATGTCGACGCCGCGGAAGAACCAGAACCATGACGCTTTCTGCTGGGGCGCTTTCGGTGTCGGGCCGAGCGTGCTCGGCGGGTTCAGGAACAATTCGTCGATGCGCACGTCGGCGTTGCGCACACGTGGCTTCTTCGCCATCAGCACCAGCAGCGGCACGATGACGGTGCGGCTCCAATAGGAAATCTTGTCGATATGGAACGGAAACCATTTCGGCAGCAGCATGATCTCGATCGGCATTGCCGGCACCGCGCGCCACGGCACAAAGCCGAACAACGCCAGCATGATGCGGGTGAACACATTCGCTTTCTCGGCACCGCCACGCTCGCACACCGCCTCGCGCGCGCGCCGCATATGATCGGCATCGACGGACTCGCCGATCATCTTCAGTGCGAAATAAGCTTTCACCGTCGCGCTGATATCGAGATCGCCTTCGGCGAAGAGCGGCCAACCGCCCTGCGCGCCTTGGATGCGGCGCAGATAGACGGCAATTTTTTGCTCGAGCGCGGCGTCGACCGGCTCGCCGAGATAATGCCGCAACAGCACGTATTCGGCAGGAATCGTCGCGTCGGCCTCAAGCTCGAACACCCAATGGCCGTCATCACGTTGGCGCGCCAGCAACGCATCCGTGGCTGTGCCGATGGCGCGGTCGAGGTCAGCATCGTTTGCAGGCGTGTCGTTCATCAGCATTCGTCTTTTTCAGCGGCCGCCGATCAGGGCGGCGGCGCGATTGCCTGAGCGGATTGCGCTTTCGATCGTCGCCGGCAAGCCGGTGTTGGTCCAATCGCCGGCAAGCGCGAGATTGCGCCATGCGGTTTGGGCGCCTGGACGCTTCAAATCCTCCGCTGGCGTGGCCGCGAATGTGGCGCGACGCTCGCGTACGATCTGCCACGGCGGCAGGTCTCCGGACAACCCGCTGATGCGCGCAACGTCGGCCCAGATGGTTTTTGCCAATTCCTCGCGCGGCATGTCCACCAGCCGGTCGGCAGCGCTGATGGTCACCGACAAACGGCCGGGGAAAGCGAACAGCCATTCCATCGTGCTGTTGAGGACGCCGAGCACCGGCGGCTGACCAGCCGGCGGCTCGATCCGGAAATGCGCGTTGAGGATGGCGCGGAATTCGGTCGGCACCGTGAGACCGCGGATCAGCGAGGCGGCGATATAAGGCGGCACCGCGACAATGACGGAATCTCCATCCGGCAGTGCGATCGTCTCAGTACCAAAATCAAGTGCGTCGGCACGCGCCGTGCCGAAACGCAGCGCGCGCAATTGATGCTCGAAGCGGATGTCTACGCCACGCTGGCGGAGCAATGCGAGCGCAGGCTCGATGAGCGTTGCACCAAGCCCCTCACGCGCCAAAAGCGGCCGGCAGGCAAGACCGCCCGCAGCAAGCGTTTCGCGGATCACCGCGGAAGCGAGATTCGCCGCGCCCTGCGGCGGCGCGATGTTGAGCGCGGCGAGCAGGAGCGGCTCCACCAGCCGCCAATAGAGTGCACCCTCGCAGGCTATCACTTCGCCGACGGTCTTCCCGGGAGCGGGATGAAGAAGCCGCGCCAGCGCCAGATAATCGAGAGCGCGCGTCCCCGGCACGCGCCGCGCCGGATCGAAGATCCAAAACGGCAAGCGGCCATCATTGAAGGCAAGTGTCCAACGTTCGCCCGAAGCAAGATCGACAAACGGAAATTCGGCATGCTTCGGACCGATCAGACGGTCGGCCGCGCCAATGTCATTCAAATAGGCCAGCGCCGCGCGATTGCCGGACAACAGCAAATGATTGCCGTTATCGATCATCATGCCGACCGAAGCATCGTGATACGAGCGGCAGCGCCCACCGGCGAAAGCGGTCGCTTCATGCATGACGACGCGTTTGCCTTGCGCCGAGAGCTTGAGCGCTGCGGATAGTCCGGCGAGGCCGGCGCCAATGATGTGGACGGTTTCGGTCATCGCAAGCGCGTTACAAAAGATTGCGCAGCACGATGAAAATGAATTTGGCGCGCGGCAAGCGGACGCGCTCGCGCGGCGGTGCGAAGCCGCGCGCGATCAAGCCGTTGAGAATGAGATGGTAGGCCTCGCCCATGATGCGTGGCGCGCGCACCACGCGCCGCGGCGCCTGCGCCATGATCTCACGCGCTTTGTCGAATTCGAATTGCGCCAGAGCGACGATGCCGTTGCAGACCTCGCCGAGCATCGGATTGGCGATGACCCCGTCAGGCTCGGTCGCGATGATACCGGCGTCGCGCAAGCCCTCACGCGGCAGATAGAGCCGGCCGAGACTCGCATCTTCATCGAGATCGCGCAGGATATTGGTGAGCTGCAGCGCGCGGCCGAGATGATGCGCAAGCGCAAGACCCGCTTCGCGCTCCATGCCGAACACCCGCACCGAGAGCCGCCCGACCGCGCAGGCGACGCGATCGCAATAAAGATCGAGCGTGGCGCGGTCCGGCGCGCGAATGTCGGCGACGACATCCATTTCCATGCCGGCGATCACCGCGAGGAAATCGCCTTGATCGAGACCGAAAGCACGCACGGCCTCCGCAAGACCAGCAAGATGCGCCGGTGGCGTGCCGGCATAGATCGCGGCGATATCGCTCCGCCACTGATCGAGCGCACCCTGACGCGGCTCGCGCGGCCCCAGATCATCGGCGACGTCATCAACGGCGCGGCAGAACGAATAGATCTCGTACATCGCCTCGCGCTGCGGACGCGGCAAAATCCGCATCCCGTTATAGAACGAGCTGCCCGATGCGCGTTTCGCTGCCTGGCTCTGATTAGTCACTCACGCGCCCCTGGTTCGCTCCTTGGGCTTTTTGCGATGGGGTCGTAGAACGCCGGCCGACACGGCGTATCAGCCCGCTCGCCGCACCGACGAGTGTAAGACCGGCGACCGCGGGCTTGCCGAGATGGACGCGCTCGCTCAAGGGATCGCGGCTTCGCAGAATACCGTTCAAGCGGTGCGCCAGCATGTTGATCACAGCGACTTCAAGTGCGAGACGCGTGTCGTCAATCTGAACGGCAAAGACATCGCTTTCGCTCAGGAGCATTTCCGTGCGCGCAGCGAGCTTGTGCAGACAATCGAGCAGCGCCGGTGATGCACGTTCAGCAGCGAGCGCTTCGATCGTCACACCGGCGGCGGCCATCGCATCTTGTGGGACGTAAACGCGGTCGAGATTGCGATAGTCTTCAGCACAATCCTGCAGATGATTGATGATCTGCAGCGCGGCGCAGAGCGCGTCATTGGCCGGCCACACGCTGCGGCTCTCGCCATGGACGTCGCAGACAAAGCGACCGACCGGCATCGCCGACAGCGAGCAATAAGAAATAAGGTCATCCCAGTCGCGGTAGCGCAGCTTGGTGACATCAAGCTTGAATGCCGCGATCAGGTCCTGTGCGTGTTTCGGCGCGAGATTACGTTCGGCGAGCGCGGCGCGCAGCCGTACCGCGGCGGGGTCGTCATTATTGGCACCGAGAAGGCCCGCTTCGAGGCGGTCGAGCAGCGCGAGTTTCTGCTCCGGCTCGAGCGTCGCATGGTCAGCGATGTCGTCGGCGGTGCGGACAAAATTATAGAACGCGATGATCGGCGCGCGATGGCGCGGACTGATAAGGAACGACGCCACCGGGAAGTTCTCATCCCGATGTCCTTTGCCGGAGCGCAAACCTTCAGCGGGTTGCGCGTCATGAGAAACCGCGTCGTTCATTACACTTCCGAAATGTTCGCCTGCGCCCGGCCTTTCCACATGCCGCCGCGACCGCGGGCATGCTGATAGGCGGAATCGAGCGTGAACGCCATATACACAGCCGCAATCAGCGGCAGCAGCGGCGCCCAGAGCCGGGACAGGCCGTAGAAACGTAGCGTCGGCCGGAAAGCCAAAGCCATCAATAGCCAGGCGAACAGGCCGGCGAATTGCGGCAGGCCGTCGGCGAAAAACGTCAGCGCCACCGGTGCCAGATAGGTCAGCCCCAGGCCGAGCACCGTGCCAGCCAGAAGCAGCGGCGAATAGCGGAGCTGCGCATAAGCGGTGCGCGACACCATGCGGCGGATATCGCCGACCTTCGGATAATCGCGGATGCTGGTCACCCGCTCGGTCAGCGAAATTGCGATCGGGCCGTCGCGCTTGAGAAGCTTCGCCAGACTGCAGTCGTCGATCAGCGCTCCGCGGATCGCCCCAACGCCGCCCGCTGCGGCCAGCGCATCGAAGCGCACCAGCATGCAGCCGCCAGCCGCGGCGGCGGTGCCGCGGCGCGGATTGCGCGCCCAGGCGAAGGGATAAAGCATCTGAAAAAAGAAAATGAAGGCCGGTACCAACATGCGCTCGGCGAAACTCTTGCAGCGCAGTTTCGCCATCAAAGAATTGAGCACCAGCCCGTCGCGCTCGGAACGCGCGACGAGATGCGTCACCGCATCCGGCGCATAAGTAATGTCGGCATCGGTGAGAAGAAGATAAGTCGGACGCGGCTCGATCTCGCCGGCGATATCGACGCCTTGATGCTGCGCCCAGAGCTTGCCGGTCCACCCCGGCGCCAGCGGCTCGCCGCTGACAACAGTCAATCGATCGCTCCCACCGAGAAGCACTGCCGCACCGCGGGCGAGATCCGCGGTGCCGTCGCGGCTTTGGTCGTCGACCACCACGACATGGAACGCGCCGGGATAATCCTGGCGGAGCAGCGAGGTTACGGTCTGGCCGATGGAATCGGCCTCATCCCGCGCCGGGATTACGACGGTCACCGCCGGCCATTGGATATCGACGCCGGCCGCCAACGCCGCGTCGTCGCGATCGGCCGCGCGCCAGAAACCGCCCCGGAAGGCGATGAGGTAAAGCCAGATGGCAAGCGCCATTGACGCTATAAGGTCGTTGGCCACAGATACTCCGTCAGGGGCGCAAATAAGCTCGCACCGGCAAGGTACCTAGAAGGGGTTGCCCGGCCGGGGCGAGGGCCGTTATCCCCTAAATGCAAGGCTCGATATAGGGCCTGATATAAGACCTTTGGGACGCCCCGTCCCCTCATGGAAAAGAAGGCCGGTACGAACGCAATGGACGGCAAAAACAGCCAATTTCTCGCTCGCCTGGACGCGGTTGCCGCGGAAACCGAAGCGCTTTTGACGAAACTTTTGGGGTCCACACCGGTCACGGGGGAGCGGAGCCGCCCTGACCGGCTGATCGAGGCTATGCGCTATGGCACCCTTAATGGCGGCAAACGCTTTCGGCCGTTCCTGGTGGTGGAATCCGCGAGCCTTCTCGCCGTGCCGCGAGCCAACGCGCTGATGGCCGGCGCGGCGCTGGAATGCATCCATTGCTATTCGCTGGTCCACGACGACCTGCCGGCCATGGACAACGACGACCTCCGCCGCGGCAAGCCGACGGCGCATAAGAAATTCGACGAAGCGACCGCGATCCTCGCCGGCGACGGCCTGCTCACTTTTGCCTTCGACATCCTGTCGCGGCCGGAGACGCATCCCGACCCGAATGTGCGCATCGAACTCGTGATGGCTTTGGCGCGTGCGTCGGGCATCGGCGGCATGGCCGGCGGCCAGATGCTCGATCTCGCCGCCGAGGGCCGCTTTGGCGCGAGCAAGCTTGGCGAAGCCGACGTGCGGATGCTGCAGGCGATGAAGACTGGGGCGCTGTTACGCTTTGCCTGTCAGGCCGGCGGCATTCTCGCCGCGGCGGCACCCGCCCAGCGTGAAGCGCTGGAGCGCTATGGCGCGGTGCTCGGCGAGGCCTTCCAGATCGCTGACGATATTCTCGATGTCGAAGGCGATGCAGCAGCCGTCGGCAAAGCGACCGGCAAAGACGCCGCCGCCGGCAAGGCGACGATGGTCGGCATTCTCGGGCTCAAAGGCGCCAAAGCGCGGTTGCGCGACCTCGTCACGGACGCCGAAACCGCGCTCAAGCCGTTCGGCGCCGCGGCCGCGAGCCTGATCGAAGGCGCACATTTTGTCGCCGACCGCCGCGCCTGATCCACACCCGTCGCAGCACCGTAATGGAGCTGTGCAACCTGATCAATTAAGGTGCAAATCTACTTGGGGTGTAAGTCCAAGGTAACGGCCGGTTCCGGAGGCCGGTTTTGAGGCAAAATGCCGCTATTCGTCCGGGCTGGTTTTGGTGAACACTTCTGTTCAAGACTTCATTGTGACAATTGAAGTCCTTTGGCGCCGCTCCTATTTCGGAATTTGCGCCTGCGTTCTGTCGTAATGGCTTTCGTATTGGCAACTCGTATTGAGATTTGGCCCAGGAGGCGAACCATTCGCCGACTTCAAGACACTTACAATCGGATGAGTAAGGGGCTGGGCCTGACTGTTTTCGCGATTGCCGTGGTCTTGTTTGCCGCGCTATTCGCGCCCGTTCTGGCGCCGCAGGCGCTGGCGCAAGGCGCTGCACAGCATCGCAACACCGGCGCCAAGAAGACGCCAAGCGCTCCGCCACCCGCAGCGCCCGCGCAGTCCAAGCTGCCACCGCGCACACCCTTCACCGCCGCCGACGAAGTCGCAGCCACGATCCCCGGCATGCCCGATGCACGATTCTGGGCCGACTCCACCGACGATTTCAACAAGGTGCTGCCATCTCAACCGGGGCCCTGGCTCATTCTTTCGACCGGCGGCTCCGATGGCGCGTTCGGCGCCGGACTGATGAGCGGGCTCGCGGCTGGGAACAATCGGCCGGATTATGCGGTCGTTACCGGCGTGAGCACAGGCGCGCTGATGGCGCCCTTCGTCTTTGCCGGACCGCGCTACGACGCCAAGCTGCAAGAGCTTTATACCAAGACCTCAGCGGCTGATATTTTCGAAGCTGGCTCGACCGGTGAAAGCTTTCTCGACACTTGGCCCCTGAAGGATCTGATCGCCAAGGAAGTGACGCCCGAGCTTGTCGCCGAAATTGCAGCGCAGCATCAGGCCGGACGGCGGCTGTTCATCGTCACCACCGATCTCGACGCCGAACGCTCCGTGGTGTGGAACATGGGCGCCATCGCGCTGCATGCGCAAGGCGCGGGCGGCGACGCAGCGCTGAAGCTTTTTCGCAGTGTCATGCTCGCCTCAGGCTCGATCCCCGGCGCCTTTCCGCCGGTCTTCATCGACGTCGAAGGCAACGGTAAAAAGTTTTCCGAAATGCATGTCGACGGCGGCGCCGGCGGCCAATTCTTTGTCGCGCCACCGGCTCTGATGGAAAGCAATAGCGGCTACAAGATTCCGGCGACGCAGCTTTTCGTCGTGGTCAATAGCGGGCTCGCGCCCGACTTCGATGTGGTCGAGCGCGCGACACCGCTCATTCTGGTGCAGACCGTCGGCATGGCGGTGAAGGTCGATCTCCGTCTGATGCTCGACCGCGCCTTTATCGCGGCGAAGAACAGCGGCGTCGATTTCAATGTCGCCA
Source organism: Xanthobacteraceae bacterium (assembly GCA_036271715.1). GTDB lineage: Bacteria > Pseudomonadota > Alphaproteobacteria > Rhizobiales > Xanthobacteraceae > BOG-931. The sequence continues at coordinate 173,513 of DATBAD010000057.1, read as the reverse complement.
GCATTCCGAAAAGCTTCGACGCCACAAGCCGCGGCGCTTTCGATCCGAAATATATGCAGTCGCTCTACGATCTCGGCTTCAATCTCGGCAAAACCGGCAATGCCTTCGCCAAGGAGCCACCGGCTTTCAGCGGGCCGCCAAGAACCGAAGCGGCCGATCCGGCGACTGACACGGGTAAACCTGAGCAGAAGTGACATGCAAGGCACGGGGGCGACATAATGCGGACATTCGGCGGGCTGGTTTCAGCTTTCACTCTGACGACGGTCTTAGCGGGTGTTGCGGCTTCGCCCGCGGATGCCGGCGGCCGGGGCGCCTATGACGGATTGTGGAGCGTCTATATCCGCACGCTCTCAGGCCCGTGCGATCCGGCCTATCGCTATCCGGCGCGCATTTCCGGCGGTCAGGTGGTCCAGGCCGATAACGATTTCAGCGTGCAGATCTCCGGCAATGTGGTGGCGAGCGGCGCCATCGCCGTCTCCATCACCAAGGGCCTCGGCACCGCAGTCGGTTATGGCCGGCTGCGTGGCGGAGCAGGCGGCGGCCGCTGGAGCGCCAACAACAACACCTGCACCGGCACCTGGAGCGCCACCCGCCGGGGCGCTTGAGCGATCTCTCGTTCTAATTTTTTGCCTTCCGCCAGTTTTGATTTTTGACCGTTGCGTCCCCGCATCGGGCCCAGCGCAACGTGGCCAAACGCTGCCGTCTCCGCAAAGAACTTCCGCGCGATGAACCCGCACATCGTACCGCGCGTCTCACCAAGACCTATTATTGCCTCGAGCCATTTTGGATAAAATCATGCAAGACAAAGCCTTTTCGTGGCCGAACGGTCGGACGCGCTTTTCGCTTTTGGCCAACGTTTCGCTTATAGCACTTGCCGCCGTTCTTTTATTGTCCGCCGGCTGCTCCAAATCGGATCAGCAGCAGCAAGCCGACAGCCAAAAACCCGCCAGCCAGCAGCCCGCCAATACCAGCCCGTTCCATACCCAGCATTTGCCGCGCATCGCCGGCGCCAAGGAAATCTACGCAAGCGACGCCACCACGTATTTCTCCGCACCCAATACGGTCGCGCAGACGGCGGACCTGGTCGAGAAGGCGCTTGGTGCCGACGGCTGGCAGCGCTATGGCGCACCGCATGCCACGGAGATGGTAAGCGACACCACGACGGTCATGTCGTTCAAGAAAGGACCAATCGGTCTCGGTGTGTTGATCACGGTCGCACCGCCGCCAAATAATCAAAACAACACGACGCAAAACAATCCTGCACAAACAAGCACCAATCAAGCCGGCGCGACCCAAAGTAGCGTGAGCAACGTGCAATACAACGAAACCACGCTCGCCAACGATCTGCCGATGCCGAAGGATGCGACCGAGATCGCCTTCGATCCGAACCGGCCGTTCCTGACGCTGGTCTCTACTGAATCGCCTAACGAGGCGCTGGATTTCTACCGCAAGGAACTCACGCCGCTCGGCTGGTCGCTGTGGTCGCAAAAGGCCAACGGCATCGCGCCCGCGGGCGGACCGTCCGGAGCGATCACCAGCAAGGGCGCCTACGCCTATTACATGCAGGGCGACGATCATTTCGCCATCCTGACGCTGGAGAACGCGGACGCGGGCCACGTCAAGATCAAATTCGAAACCCTGCCGATGAGCTATCTGCAGTCGCTGCAGAAAAGCTATTACGACACCGACAATGTCGAGGCGACGCTGGTCGATGTGACCGCCTTGCCGCGCCTCGACGGTGCTGCGATCGACCCCTCCCACACGTCGTCCAACCGGATGACTTATTCCGCCGCTGGATCGGTCGCCGATACTGTTGCCGCGACGGAGAAGCTGTTGGCCGCCGCCGGCTGGCAGCGCTACGTCAAGCCGCTGGAAAAGGAAGAGGGCACTTCGCTTGCCTTCAAGAAAGGCGTGCAGGGCCTTTTGGTGTCGTTCACGATGAATGGAGGTCGCGCAGACCAATCCAGCGTCGATTATGTGCCGAACCGGCTCCGCTTCGCGCTTGCGCTGACCGCCGACGCCAGCGCCGTCGTGTTCGACGACAATCGACCCTATCTCGGCTTCGTCACCGCGGGCACCGTTGACACGACGCTCGATACGTTGCGAGCGGCGCTCGGCACTCAAGGCTGGTCGCCGATGTCGGCAGCCGATGCGGTGAAACAATGGCCCGACGCCAAGCTTGAAGAGATCAGTCCGGCCGGCGCGTTCGCCTATTTCACCCGCGGCACCCGGCATCCGATCGTGATGTCGGTGCAGCGACGCAGTGACGGCGCCACCGCAGTCGAGATCAAGACGCCAGCTTTTGCCGAGCCGAAGACACTCGAAGCCGATGACGGCTATTTCGGCCTTCCGGTGCCGAAGCCGCATCCGACAGCCGGCGGCACCGGTGGCGATCGCGAGCGTTCGATCCACGCGCTGGTCCCGGCGGAAGTCGCGACCGTGCTCGACTTCTACCGGCGCGAACTCACCGCGCTGCATTGGACCGAAGAGAGCCAGGGTGAAGTGCTCGCGCTGGACAAGGCGGTCGTCAATTTCACTTCGCCGGACGGTCCGGCAACGCTCAAGCTCGATCATCGCTACGACCTGACCAATGTCAGCCTCGTGCTTCACGTCAACAAGCCCGCGCCACAGCCGCAGGCAAAAGCGACGGACCCGGTACAGGTTGCTGCCGATGCGCTCAAAGAGGCGCAGGACATGATGCGCAAGGCCGGCATAACGCCGTCATCCGATCGCGCGCCGCCACCAGTCGCGGCAACTCCGGAACAACCGCCGCATCTCCTCGCTGACTCCACCGTGCCGGTGGCCATGCCGGACAACGCGGAGAAGATCGATTTCGACGCGCCCGGCGGCAATCTCGAATTCGACAGCGTTTCGAGTGTTCAAAGCCTCGCAGATTTCTACCGCGCGACGATGAAACAGCAGGGCTGGAGTTCGAAGCCCTCTGTGATCAACAAACCGAACATGGTTGTGCTCGATTTCGCCAAAGGCAGGGACTCGCTCGAGGTCACGCTTCTGCGCATGGGCGACAGGACCAATGTCACGGTCGAAGGCGCGGTATTGAAAATCACGGCGAAACTAGAAGCGGACACGTCGCCCAAGCAGGGGACATCCAAACAGACAGCGCCCAAACAAACGACACCCGTGACCATTGAAGGTGAGGAAAGCCACGGCTTGCCCATGCCCAAAGATCACGAGTTGAGTGAGGCTACCAGCACGCCGTTCCGCCGCGAAGTGAAAGCCGGCGGCGTGCCGTTCGAGATCGCCGATCTGCTCGGCTTCTATCGCAGCGAACTCGGTAAGCTTGGTTGGAAAGAAGAAGGCCAAGGAACTTCAAATCGCGCGAGCGCCTCGGCCGACCATGCGGCGATAGCCTTCACCACGCCCGACGGTCCGGCAAAGCTCACTCTCGATCGCAACGGCGACAAGACCGACGTCGGCCTCGTCGTGAAAAATCCCGACGCGGCCGCCAAAGCCGGCATGATGCCCAAACAAGGCCAGGCGAAAATTCTATTCGGTAATATCAACCCCGCAGCGGAAACCATTACTTTCGCCAACCAGGCGATCAAAGTCGGGGCCGGCGCCGGTACCAAAGGGCCCGACGGTCCGTCAATCGATGTGCCGCCCGGAAAATATGCGTATTCGATCAAACACGCCGGCGCGCCGACGCAGAACGATGAAATCGTCATCGGCGCCAATGAGACGTGGGGTTTGATGATCGGTCCGGGTGGAGTGTTGCCGTTACAGGCATATTGATGATCGGACGGTGGGTTATGCGCCTTAAGCGGTAACCCACCCTACATGCCACATCCCCAAGTTCGCTTGACTTATCCATAACTATACGGTTATGAATTAATCAATAACCAACGGGTTATCGATTGTCATGCCGACCGCCCCCGACACTCTCTTCCGCACCCTCGCCGATCCCACCCGGCGCGCTATCTTCGAACGCCTATGCCGAGACGGCGAGCAGACGGTGGCGGCGCTCACGGCGCGCTCCGGAGTCTCGCAGCCGGCGGTGTCGAAGCATCTCGGCGTTCTCAAGAAAGCCAAACTGGTGCGCGACCGCCACGAGGGCCGGCAGACGCATTACAGCGCGCAAGTGCGCGCGCTCACGCCGCTGATCGACTGGACGCGGCAGATGACCGGCTTCTGGCAACGCAAATTCGATGACCTCGAAGACCTTTTGAAAAGGATGGACCAATGAGTGAAACGCTTTCCGTCATCGTCGAGCGCGATCTGCCGTTTCCGCCGGACAAGGTCTGGCGCGCGCTCACCCAACCGCATCTGATCGCGGAGTGGCTGATGAAAAACGACTTCAAGCAGGCTGTCGGGCATCGTTTCACGTTGCGCGGCGACTGGGGCGGCGTACTCGACTGCGAAGTGCTCGCCATCGAGCCAAACAAGACGCTGTCCTACACCTGGAACCACGCGCACGACGACCCGGCCTATGCGCTGCAAAGCGTCGTAACTTTCACGCTCACCGCAACGGACAAAGGCACGCATTTGCGCATGGAGCAGGCGGGCTTCCGGCCGGAGCAAAAGCAAGCCATCGGCGGCGCCAAGCATGGCTGGCAGCAGTTTTTCGGAAAGCTGGAAGAGGTGGTGGCGCGCGCGGAGTGATGCCGAGACATACCCGTCATTGCGAGCGAAGCGAAGCAATCCAGTTCTTCGGAGCAAGCCGCCCTGGATTGCTTCGTCGCTATCGCTCCTCGCAATGACACGCTCGCGCTGACGCTTGCACAAATCCAAGAGAACAAAATCAGACATGAAAGACGCGACCGTACGAAGGATCATCCGCTGGGTTCATATCGTCTGCGCCATTCCGATCACCGGCTACATCTATAGTCCGTTCGCGAACCTGCCGGATTACGCGACGCCGACGCGCTTCGTGTTCTTTCCGATCATGTTGCTGTCCGGATTGTGGATGTGGAAAGGCCATCTGGTGCGGCGGCTGTTTGCGAAACGGCCGGCATAGGCGGCGCGCGCCGCACACATCGCGCGAAACGCCGCAGCATGCACGCCCGCCTTGCGGCACCCGCGCGAAAGCGCGACACTCCCTACAAGTAACAAGAGCGGACCGGCACAACAAAACGGCCGCCGTATAAAAATCAGGGAGGATTTATGGCACTCGTACGCGTGCTCGCGGCGGCATTGTTCGCCATTCTGGCCTGTGGCACAGCTTCGGCGCAAACTTATCCCGATCGCCCGATCACCATGGTGGTGTGCTTCGCACCCGGCGGCTCCGATGACGCCACTGCGCGCATCATGCAGGACGCGCTGAGCCGCGCACTCGGCCAGCCGATCATTATCGAGAACATCGGCGGCGCCGGCGGCATGATCGGCGCGGCCAAGGCGGCCCGTGCCGAACCCGACGGCTACACCATCATGTTGCATCAGGATGCGATCGCGGCAGGCATGGCGCTTTATCCCGACCGCAACTTCGACGCCGAGAAGGATTTCGTCGCGATTGGACTGGTCAACAACATCGTCAATATGCTCGCCGGTCGCGCGACATTGCCGGCGAATGATTTCCCCTCACTCCTGCGCTGGATGAAGGAGTCGGGACAGACCATCCGGGTCGGACATCCCGGTATCGGCTCGTTCGGCCATCTCGCCGGCGTGATGATCTTCCAGGAGCTCGGCATCAAGGTGACGCAAATCCCCTATCGCGGCGCTGGCCCTGCGCTGGTCGATCTCCTCGCCGGCCAGATCGATCTCAGCGCGCAATCGGCTGTGGCCGCAGCCCCGATGATCCAAACCGGTAAAATCAAAGGTTACGCGGTGATGGGCAGCAAGCCGTTCTCCGGCCTGCCGGAGCTGAAGACCATGGCCGAACTCGGCTATCCCAATCTCAATTTCGATTTCTGGCATATCTTGTTTGCGCCCGCCGGCACGCCGAAGCCGATCCTCGACAAGCTCAACAAGGCTTTGCGTACGGCGCTCATGGACCCGAAGGTGCGCGCCACGTTTGCGGAGGGGGGCGTCGACATTTATCCAGCCGACCAGGAAACGCCGGAAGCCGCGGCCGCGCTACTCAAGCGCGAGATCAAACGCTGGGGCGATGTGGTGCGGGACAATCACCTCGCGGGGGCGTCGTGAGATAGAAGCCGGTTAGCGTCGTCATTGCGTGCCAACGGGTCCGCGCCAAGCGCGCGGCCCGATGACAGGCTCCACGAAGCAATCCAGTCTTTCGGAGCAAGCCTCACTGGATTGCTTCGTCGCTTCGCTCCTCGCAATGACGGTGCTGGTCACCCCTTCGCGTAAAACACCGGCACCGGGACGCCTTCCGTGATCGCTGCAATACGCGCGTCCTCGGCCTTCTTTTTCTTCTCGCAAAGCTCCAGCACGCGCATGATATCGGCACGCGGGATAAAGCAGACGCCGGTGTCGTCGGCGACGACCAGATCGCCGGGATTGACCCGCACATCGCCCATCTGGATTTCGCCGTTGATCTCGACGGTCTCGAGCCGCCATTTACCGGTGGCTGGCGTGATCTCGCTTGCCCAGACCGGATAGCCGATACCGCGCGAATGACGCACGTCGCGCACGCCGCCCATGACGACGGCGCCGCGTTCGCCCTGGCGGCGGCCGGTATAGGCGGAGATGCCACCCATATTCGACATGCCGGAGACGCCGGCGATCACCAGAACGTCGCCGTCCTCGGCGAGATTATGCGCCTCGAACTCGGCCATGCGATTGACATGCGCCGGCGCATCGAGCGGATCGGAGCGCTGGCGGATATTGCGCACGGTGAGCGCCGGCCCGACGACGAGACTTCCGGGAATCGTCGGCTTAAGCATCGACGCGCCGATCACACCTTCCGGAATGCCGAGCTCATCCATCTCATCCGAGATCAGGCTCGAACATTCGCCGAGCGCGAGGAACCGTTCGACCGCGCCCGTCGGCGGCTTCGGTGTCGATTGCATCCGGATGCGATCGGCCGCGATCCGGCCGGTGAGTTTCTTCTCGGGCATGGTGGTTCCTTTTTGGTCATTGCAAGGAGCAAAGCGACGAAGCAATCCAGGGCGGCTTGCTCAGAAAGACTGGATTGCTCCGCGGAGCCTGTCATCGGGCCGCGCGCTTTGCGCGAACCCGTTGGCTCGCAATGACGGCCGATTATTCTCGACTACGTCGCAACGACCACGACTTTCTCATTGGTGCCGGACTCCGGCTTGAGCGCCGCGGATTTGAGACCCTCCTGCACCTTCGGCACAGTGGTCTTCACGTCCGTGATCGGCAGGCCATGGGTCGGCGCGATGGTCTTCACGCCCAGCCGCGCGATCAGATGATCGAGCCGGTCGCAATAGACATTCATGTCGGCGAATTTGGTCCAGAACAGCGCCAGATCGGCGAAGGTCGACGACACGTCCGGCAGGTCGAGCGAGACGGCTTCCTCTGCCACTAACCCGCAATGGCCGTCCTCGTGATAATGGCTGTAGGCAAAACCGTCGCCGGGAAACAGCACGCGCTCTTTCGTATCGAAACCCCACCAGGTGGTGCGCAGATCGCGGATTACCGGCTCGACCGCCATCAGCGAGCGGCCGCCGAGATCGATCTCGTCACCTTCCTTCATCCACCGCATGCGATGTTCGTATTGCGGGAAAGCCAGGTGATAGTCGCTGACATCCCCGACGAGCAGCGCCTCTGGAAACGTTTTCAGGATGCGGCCGAGGCCGCCGCAATGCGGCGTTTCCTGATGCGTCACGAACAGATATTTCAGCGGCGGCACGCCTTGTGTGAAAAGTTCGCTCAAATGCCGCTCGATGACGGGGAAGTCTTTCGGATGCCCGGTCTCGACCAGGATCGACGCATCTTCGCCCGCGACTAGGAATGCGGCGTTATAACCGTGATAGACCCTGCCCTTGTGCCGCTGCACCAGGCAGTCGCCGATCCAGAACACGCCGGGCGCGATCTCGCGGGGCATTTTGTTGGTCATGGTTTACCGCTCCTCGTCACGTGTCACGTAACGCGAAACCGCGACGCTCTTGTCGCAAGCGCGCAGGAACTCATCGAGCATGCGGTAGTGCCGCTCGACCACGGCGCGGCCACGCAGGATACAGCCATAACCCGGGGCAATAGTTTCGATATCGAACTTTTCGAAGATGGCATCGATGCCACGGCGGATCGTATCCGTCGGCGCGCCATCGATCCACCAGTAGCGCGTGTTGAGCATAAAGGAGCGCACGTCCGACAGCGCGGTCGGATCATTGTCGGCTTCGGTGACGATCCACGGCCCCGTCGCGGTCTCGCGCCAGAGATGGGTGAACATGTCGGAGGCGAATAATGTTTTGGTGGCACGGTCATAGAGCCAGCGCGTGGCGATCAGGCGGATCGGCGCTTGCATAACGTCGATGGCCCTGCCCTCTTTGCCGAGTTCGATGGTATCGGCGCGAGTCACGGCAGTGACCTTCATCGCGTCGAGGATGCTGCGGCCGTTATCCTTGGCGCCGAAGTCGAACCATAGCGCCGCGTCGGGATTGCTGGTGTAGCAAGTCTCGATGTTGAAATGCGCGGCGAAGCTCTCGACATTGCTGATCGACATGAATTCGTTGAGCCGCAACGGAAACAGCGACAGCGGTATTTGCGACGGGACCAGCGACTCTATCTGCCCGCGGATCAGCGTCTCATCCTTGCCAAAACCGGTGTCGATCAGCATCGCTGCATCGGGCTGCGTCAGCAGATAACTATTCACCACCGAGAAGCCGCGCGCGCTCGCCGGATAGGAACTAACCCGGCCGTCGAGCGGGAACGAATTCTGCAAAGCGTAAAGCTGGTCGTCGGCAAGCGACGCGATACCGCCAGTAAAGCCACGCAACTGATGCGGTTGAGGAAATGCGTGTTCGGTGGCTGGCGGCGCGGATGCGGATGCGGATTTTTGCAATGACATTTTCGTCGTTGGTTTTGTTATCGGCGCACGTATCGGCGCCCTCCCTGTCTGCCATTATGCCTGTCTTGGGGGCCCGTTCCTAGGGCCTGCTGTGGGCGTAACGCCACATTAACAGGGCGTGCCGGAAACTCGTGTAAGGACGACCGTCTGCTTTGTCGAAGCTCTGACCGATCGAGCACCGCAAATGCTTTGCTTTGTTTATGTCCTTGGCAGCGGCCGTAAAAACGATCGCCGCACTTATGTCGGCTGGACCACCGACCTGCAGAGGCGGCTGCAACAGCACAACACCGGTCGCGGCGCCAAGTCGACCCGCGGGCGCGCCTGGGTTCTGCTCTATTCCGAGCGCTGCGGGACACGCAACGAAGCCATGAGCCGGGAATGGCACATCAAGCGCGACAGAAAATTTCGGACGGCACTGCGCGAAACTATGTGCGCAGCTTAGCGGCGTGACGGCGCTCAGGCCGGCAAGCGTAGAAGTTTGGACGCGGTGCCGCCGAGAATGGCGATCTTGTCGGCCGAACTGATCCCAGGCGTGTTGAGCACCAGATCGACCGGATGCTTCTCCCAGTCGAAGCCGTAATCGGTGCCAATCATGACCTGGCCGACGCCGACAGTGGCGATCAGATGGCGCATCGCTTCCGGCGTGAACACGATCGAATCGACATAGATCTGTTTGATATATTCGCTCGGCTTTTTCTTGAGCGTGACGTCCTTGCAGCGGAACGGGAAGGTCGCGCAGACCGCGTCCGAGCGATCGATATACGATGCAAGATAACCCCCGCCATGCGCGGCGCACAGCCGCAATTTCGGAAAACGATCGAACGTGCCTTCGAAAATCAGATGTGACAACGCGATCGTTGTTTCCAGCGGATTACCGATGGTGTTTTCCAGATATCCCTTGCCGCGCACGCGCTTTTCGACGCCGGTGGCGACCGCGCTGTCTTGCGGGTGCATGAAGATCAGCGCGTCAAGCTCTTCACACTTGGCCCAGAACGGATCGAAGCGCGGTGACGACAATTCCTCGCCCTCGACCGTCGGACCGACGGCGCCGCCGACAAGGCCGAGATTTTTCATGCCGTGTTCGAGTTGCGCCGCGGCAAGCTCGGGAAATTGCAGCGCCACACTGGCGAAGCCGACGAGCCGACCGCTCGACGCCTTGCACATCTCGGCGAGCTTCTCGTTCTGCACGTCGATCAGCTTTTCCGCGAGTGGACGATCAGCGCCGTACCAGAATTCGTTGATGCTCATCGCTTCGATATCGACGCCAGCCGCGTCCATCGCCGCGAGGCGCTTCTCCATCGGCGGATTGTTCAGTTTGCTGTCGAACGAGGCGCGGAAGCGCTTCTCGATGTCTGTGCCGGCGACAACCGCCAGCGCTTCGGGAATGACGCAATGGCAATGCACGTCGACAACCCGCACCGGCTTGCCATCGACTTCGGCGCGGCGGCGCGTGGAATTGTTCTGCGCAAAAACGCCGCGCATGCCGCAGCCCAGGCATACACCCGCAGCACTTGCCATTTGCATAAATTGCCGTCGCGGTAACGTCATTCGATTTCCTCCCCTTATAAAAACTTCGCCTCTCCTCTTAGAGGGAGAGGCGTAACCTACGACCTTCCGCCCATTCCCGCGAAAGCGGGAATCCAGAAAGTGAAGCTAGGCCCCCGCTTTCGCGGAGACGGCGGTAAAGAGATCAACCTGTCTTCCGTGCCGGAATGTTGGCGTTCCACCACGGGCAGACATCGGCGGCGCGCAGATAATTGCCGTCCGTGACATTGACCGGCTCGCGGCCGCCGCCGGCAGCGACTTTCATACGCAAGGCGCGCGCTTCATCGCGACCGGCATCATCGAGCCAAGTGCGGTCATGGCCCCAAAGGCTCGGTCCTTCGGTGCGCTCATGCGGCGTCCAGTTCGCAGTGTCGATCGAGCGGCCGCCCCAGCCATATTCCACCAGGAATTTCGACGGCGTCCAGGAATAGAACGAGGTGACGTGATCGTTGACGTGGCGGCCGAGCGTGGTGCCGATCATCTCCGGCTTCTGCATTGCCAGATCGTAAGCCTGGCCGACATCGTCGAGATAACAGGCCTCGAACATCATGTGATGGATGCCGTTCTTGCCGGTGTCGATGAAGGCAAGCGAATGGTGGCGCGGATTGACGTGAAAGAAATACGCCTTGAACGGTTTCAAAATATAATCGGTCGGCTTGAAATTGAGGACCTCGGTGTAGAACGGCAGCACCTCGTCGAACCGTTCGGCGGTCAACACCACGTGCCCCATGCCAAGCACGCCGGTGCGGAAGCCCGAGATCGCGCGGCCCGGCTTGAACGGATCGGAAGCGATCTCCGGGCCGTGAAATACTTCAAGCCGATTCCCGATCGGATCGGAAAACACGATCAAGTCCTTGACCCGGCGTTCTTCGGCAAGCGCGCGCGAACCGCGCACGATTTTCACTTGGGACTTTTCCAGATGTGCGGCAAGCGCATCGAGCGCCGCAGCGTCGGTAACCTCCCAGCCATAGAAGGCCGGGCCCTCGCCTTCCTCGCCATGCACGATGACACGCTGTTTGCGGTCGTCCATGCGGAAGGCGAGCGTGTTGCGGCTCTGATCGACAAGTTGCATGCCGAGAAAGCGCGTGGCGTAGCTTGCCCAATCATCAAGGTTCTTGGTGCGGACGCCGAAATAGCCAAGCGCGTTGAGATTCATTGTTATGGTCCTCGGGCTTAAGTCCGGGTGCTGTTCTTGGTGGCTCCGTTTAGGGCTCGTCACCATGCGCCGTTCTTATCATATTGGAGCCAATACGTAAATTAACGCACGGCTGTCGAAGGACAAGCCTAACCTTAAAGCAGGGCGCTACGCCGCATAATCGCAAACATTGTTGAGGGCACGGCGCGGGGCCACGACCCAACACTCGCGATCGCGAGACGCCGGCCGTACGGTCCCCTACGCGCCCGACTCGGCGTAGAGCGGCGTCCTATTTTCCGGATCCCAAAAGGCCGTTCGGGGTCGAGGACGGTACCGGGGTTTCCGGTGTTTGCGGCACCGTGTACGGCGTTGAATTATTAAAAGTCGGGGTTTGCTGCGGTACGTATGCCGGGCCCGTCTGCGGGTTTGCAGACTGCGCCGGTGGAGAAGAATGCGAAGTCATTGCTTTGCTCTGGGCAAAAGCGACCGTCTGCCCGGCACCCAGCGTCAGAGCGGCAGCGGTGAGAAGTAGGAAAGCGCTTCTTGTCATTTATGCCTCCAAAGGAGTGGCAATGATCAACGCCGCGCAGCCTGCCGCGTTCCCGCGACCAAAAATCCGTTGTCCGCCGCAGCCGATAGTGCTTGATGACCTCCGGATGGGAGGAGAACATCATGAAAAAATTCATCGCCCCGCTACTGACTTTGGCCCTAGGGGCCACCGCTGCACACGCCGACGACACCATCAAGCTTGCCATAGGCCAGCGCGGCAACTGGGATACCTCGGTTTCGGAGGTCGGCCAGCGTCTCGGCATTTTCAAGGCGCACGGCCTCACGCTTGAGATGGTCTACACCCAGGGCGCGGGCGAAACGCAGCAGGCGGTCATTTCCGGCGCCGTCAATTTAGGTATCGCCGGCGGCGTGATGGGTGCACTAAGCGCCTATGCGAAGGGTGCGCCGGTCCGCATTATCAGCGCCGAGACCACCGGCGCCAAAGATCTGTACTGGTTCGTCAAGGCGGATTCGCCGATCAAGTCGCTGAAGGACACCGACGGAAAAGTTCTCGCTTATTCCACCAACGGTTCATCGACGCACGGCGTCGTTAAAGCCTTCATGAAGCAATACGATCTGAAGGCCCAACCGACGGCGATGGGGGGACCTGCGGCAAACTTGACGGCGGTAATGTCCGGCCAGATCGATGTCGGCTGGGCGGCGCCGCCCTTCGGGCTCGATCAGATCGACAAGAAGGAAATTCGCATCATTGCAACCGGCAATGATGCCAGCGTATTTCGTGGCCAGACCGTCCGCGTCAACATTGCCAACGCCGATTATTTGAAGGCCAACAAGGACGCCGTGACGCGTTACATGAAGGCTTACCGCGAGACAGTCGACTGCATGTATAAAGATGAGAAGTGTCTGAAGGCCTATGCCGAATGGCTGGATATCCCCTTGGAGAAAGCCAAGCGGACACGCGACGATTTCTTCCCGCCGGAGGCCGTCAATCCGGACAAGATCACGGGCCTCGATATCATCGTGAAGGACGCCGTCGATCTGAAATTCACGGCAGCGCCGCTCACGGCCGAGCAACAGGCCGATCTCGTCCAGATACCGCCGCGGTAATTGTTGCTCGTCTTTTTTAGATCGGGCGTAATCCCTTCGCGCAAGCTCGCTCATATTGGAGCTAGTGCGTAAAACGGGCGCAAAGTGCGAGCCCTTTATTCGATAACTTGGTCAGCGCGGCCGAGGAGCGACAGCGGAATGGTGAGCCCAAGCGCCTTGGCGGTTTTCATGTTGATGACAAGTTCGACTTTGGTGCCTTGGATGACTGGGAGATCGGCCGGCTTTTCCCCTTTGAGAATCCTTCCGGTGTAGATACCGGCCAGCCGGTGGGTCTCAACAATATTGCCGCCGTAACTCATCAGTCCACCAGCGACGGCAAATTGTGGGTCAACGAAGATTGCCGGAACCGCGTCGCGGAGCGCCATGGCGGCGATCTCTTTCATCCGGCTGTTGACAAACACTTCCGAGACGACGACGAGACCGCGCACATGCTTTTCCTTTAGGGTCGAAAAGGCGGCGTTGAGTTCGAGATCGTTGCTCGCGGGGACGATCACGAGTTCGATCCCGAATCTGCCTGCGGCTTCTTGAAGATCTTTTACCTGACGCTCGACGATATCGCCCGCTGTCGGATTAACCAGAGCAGCAATAGGTTTTGCTGTGGGGACGGCTTCGTGCAAAATCTCAAGCCTTTTCGGGCCGAGTTCGAAGGTCAACGCGGTAACGCCGGTTATATTGCCACCGGGCCGGTTTAGGCTGGGAACGAGCCCGATCTTGACCGGATTGGCGCCGGTTTCGAATACGATCGGTATCGTCGCCGTTGCGGCCTTCGCTGCGAGCGCCGCCGGTGCGCTTCCCGGCGCCACCAACACGCGCGCATCGCGGCGCAACAGGTCGGCCGCCAATTCTGGCAAGCGACCGTAATTGTTTTCGGCCCAGCGATATTCGATGGCAACGTTGCGGCCTTCGTCAAACCCGGCTTCGCTGAGACCTTGGCGAAATGCTTGCAAGCGGCTCGCCCAGACATCGGGCGTTGCGCTGCCGAGATAGCCGATCACCGGCATGATTGGCTGCTGCGCGCGCGCTGCGAGCGGCCATGCAGCGGCCGCGCCGGCAATCACTGCGATGAACTCGCGCCGCTTCATTAAACTTTGCCCTCAAGCCGAGGGCCATACCTAGCACATTGCGAGCCTGGCTCGGCTCGCTCATTCGAACCCGAAAAACCTGCAAAACTCCGCAGGTTCCGCGCGTGGCGAACGGAAGCTGTTCGCCGCATGCGCATAATCGCCATAGCCAAGCGCGACGGCGCAGAACAGCATCTGTTCCGGCGGCATGCCGACGAAAGACCCGACGATACGATGCATGCGCGCCCAGGATTCCTGCGCGCAAGTATCGAGACCGTAGCCGCGCGCGAGCAGCGCGACAGTCTGCACATAGCCGCCGAGATCGGCCCATTGGCCGGGGCCGAGGTTGCGATCGATGGCGATAAACAAGCCCACCGGCGCATTGAAGAACTCGTAATTGCGCTTGTATTGACCGAGCCGGCCTTCGGCATCGTGACGGTCGATGCCGAGCGCGCCGTAAAGCTGCACGCCATGCTCTTCGCGCCGCGATTTGTACGGCTCCCACATCGTCTTTGGATAGATCGGATATTCCGGCTCGTCATCGTGGCGCGGATCGCGGCCTTCGATATGGCCCGCCACTTTGGCCTTGAGTTCGGCAAGAGGCGCACCGGTCAGTGCATAGACCTGCCAGGATTGCAGATTGCCGCCTGACGCTGCGCGCGATGCCCGCGCGATAATGTCGCGCACGACCGCCTGATCAACCGGTCGATCGAGAAACCAGCGGCAGGAAATACGCGAATCCACGGCTTCGAAAACATTCATTGCGAGATCATCCATTGAGAGACGGGACCTTGATGGACCGGCGAGCTATGGCAGCGGAGCCGAGGTCGTATACTATGTGGGACAAAAGGCGAAGCGGCACTGGAAAAGCGCCGCGAGGAGACCGGGGGCTATAATGGCGGACAGCATTGCGACGATAGCGGCACGGCTCGACCGCCTGCCGCCGTCGCGCCACACCCGCAAGCTGGTGACGCTGGTTTCGCTCGGCGGCTGGTTCGAATTCTACGATCTGTTCTTCACCGCTTATATCGCCATCGGTCTGTTCAAAGGCGGTCTATTCACCGCAACAACAAAAGGCCTGTTTGACTTACACGGCTTTGCGAGCTTCGCCGCCGCGTTGTTCCTCGGCCTGTTCATCGGCACCATCGCCTTCTCCTGGCTCGCCGATTATTTCGGCCGCCGCTCGATCTTTACCTTCGCGCTGCTTTGGTATTCGGTCGGCGCTTTCATCATGGCGTTTCAGAACACGCCGGAGAGCATCGATCTGTGGCGGCTTATTGCCAGTATCGGGCTTGGCGTCGAGATCGTGAATATCGACACCTATGTATCCGAGCTGGTGCCGAAGTCGCAGCGCGGGCCAGCCTTCGCCTATAATCAGTTCATCACGTTCACTGCGGTGCCTACGGTCGCGTTTATCGCCTGGCAGCTTGTGCCGCAGACAGTCTTTGGGCTTGAGGGTTGGCGTTGCGTGGTGATCATCGGCTCGATCGGAGCTGTCGCGATCTGGTGGCTTCGCCGCAGTCTGCCGGAATCGCCGCGCTGGCTTGAGCAACAGGGCTACATGATCGAAGCCGACGCGATTGTCACCGACCTCGAAAACAAGATCCGCGCCGACGGCTTCGAACTTCAGCCGCCGGACATGGTCGTGGGCGAAGCGGAGCGCAAGGACGGCAGCTTCGCAGAAATCTGGAACGCGACTTATCGCGGGCGCACGCTGATGCTGATCGTCTACAATCTGTTGCAGACCATCGGCTATTATGGCTTCTCGATCTGGGTAGCCCAGCTTTTGATCTCACAGGGCGTCGAGGTCACTAAATCACCGTTCTATGTCTTCCTTATCGCCATCGCGGCGCCGCTGGGACCGCTGGTCGGCGTGCTGTTCGCGGACCATTTCGAGCGCAAATGGCAAATTGCAGGAACCGCCATTGGGATCGCGGTCTTCGGACTTCTGTTCTCACAGCAGACATCGGAGATCGGCGTCATCGCTTGCGGCCTTGCCATCACGCTGTGCAATAATTGGATGTCGTTTTCCTTCCACGCCTATCAGGCCGAGCTCTATCCGACCCGCATCCGCGCGCGGGCAGTCGGCTTCGTCTATTCCTGGAGCCGGTTCTCCGCGATCTTTTCCGGCTTCGTCATCGCTTTCTTCCTGCAGAATTACGGCACCCTAGGCGTGTTCAGCTTCATCGCCGGCGCGATGGTGGTGGTGTTCCTGGTCATCGGAATTTTCGGACCGGCCGTGACGCAGCGCCGGCTCGAAGCCATCGCAACCTGAACGGATCAGGCCACGACGCGGAGCTTGCGGCTCTTCTTTAAAAACGCAGTCGCTTCGGCGGCCGGCTTTGCCGCGCCGAAATAGAAGCCTTGCACGGCGTCACAGCCTTCGGCCTTAAGGCGCTTAAGCTGCTCCGCCGTCTCGACCCCTTCAGCCACCGTCGAAATACCAAGGCTGCTGCCAAGGCCCGTGACAGCGCGCACGATCGCCAGGCTGTCGCCGCCTTCGGCGAGTTCGCGGATGAAGGACTGATCGATCTTGATCTTGTCGAACGGGAATTTGCGCAGGTAGCTCAGCGATGAATAGCCGGTGCCAAAATCGTCCATCGAGATCGAGACGCCGAGATCGCGCAATTGATGCAGCGTCGTCAGCGTCGCCTCGCTGTCGAGGAGGAGAACCGATTCTGTAATCTCAAGTTCGAGCCGGTTCGGCGCAAGCCCCGACGCCGCCATCGCATTGATAACAGTCGACACCAGGCTGCCGCTCTTGAATTGCACCGACGAGAGATTGACCGCGATGTGAATATGCGGCGGCCAGCACGCGGCCTGCCCGCAGGCTTCGCGCAACACCCATTCGCCGATCGGCACGATCAGTCCGGTCTCTTCCGCCAGCGGGATGAAATCCATCGGCGGTATGCGGCCGCGGATCGGATCGTTCCAGCGCAGCAGCGCCTCGAAGCCGGAGATCTCATCGGTCTCAACATCGATGATCGGCTGATAATGCAGCTCGAAGCCATTGGCCGCCACAGCGTGGCGCAGATCGAATTCAAGCTCACGCCGTGCCTGCATGCGTGCGTCCATGCCCGGCTCGAAGAAACGATACATGCCGCGCCCCTCGGCCTTGGCGCGATAAAGCGCCAGATCGGCGTTCTTTAACAATTGATCGGGCCCGGCACCGTCAGCCGGCGCCAACGAAATGCCGATGCTGACGCCGACTTGCATCTGCTGATCGCTGATGACGATCGGCGCGTTCATCACATCGACAAGGCGGTGCGCCAATGCGGTTACCGCGGCTGGCTGATTTTTGGCGGACTGCAGGATCGAAAATTCATCGCCACCGATACGGGCGATGACATCGGAATCACGCAACGCACCGCGCATCCGTGCCGCCGCGATCTGCAAAAGCTCGTCACCATAGTGATGGCCGAGCGTGTCGTTGACTATCTTGAAACGATCGATGTCGAGAAAGAGCACGGCGATGGCTTCATCGTCGTCGCGCTTCTTAAGCGCGCTTTCGAGCTTTTCGCGGAAATGCGCGCGGTTGGGGAGCCCGGTAAGGCCATCGTGACGCGCCATATAGGCGATCTTGTCTTCGGCCTGGCGCCGTTCGGTGATGTCCTCGAACGTTTCCACCCAGCCGCCCAGCGTTGGCATGTGCTCATGGGTGATGCAGAAAATACGGCCGTCGACCCGCGTAAAGATCGTCTTGCCCGATTTCCGCTCGCGCACCAGATTCTGCGCCCAACGTCTAATGGCGACACGACTGTCAGAAGCGAAGGGAACCGACTCTTCGGCCATATCTATCAGCGCGCGCATCGTCATGCGCGGTTTGACCCGCTGCGGCGCGATGCCGAACATTTCGAGGAACCGGCCGTTAACGACCACGACCTCGAAGTCTTCGTTTAGCATGCATAAGCCTTGATACATGTTGTTCAAGGCGACGGAGAGCTGCTCGCTTTTTTCGTTGATGCGCTGGTCGATGATCAGCCCGATCGCGCAGATGCCGAGGACCAATGTCGTTGCGCCGGCGATCCAAAGCGCCAGCAGGGCTGGATTGATCGAGTTCGGCGTCACTACACGCGTCGGATCCGGAATGACGCCGATGGCAGCCATGCCGGTGAAGTGATGGGCGAGAATGGAAGTGCTCAACGCCAGCGAGGCCACGATGGTCAGCGCGATATTGTTCGGCCGGGTCGCCGCATACATCGCGGCAATGCCGAAACCGATACCAAGCACGATGGAGGCCGAGACGAGATCGGCTGACCATGTAATCCGACCCGGCATCTCAAGCGCTGCCATGCCGAGATAATGCATGCTCGCGACGGCAAGTCCGATCACAGCTCCGCTGAACGGCACGCCCCAGCGCGGCGGCACAAAGACGGCAATGGCGACACTCGCCGCCATCAGCACCGACGCGCTCAACAGCGACAATACGGTCAGGAAGACATCGTAGCCGACCGGCATGCCGGGCTCGTAGGCGAGCATAGCGATGAAATGAGTGGCCCAGATGCCGCAACCGCTGACCACACCGGCGGTCGCGATCCAAAACCAGCGCGACCGCTTTCCATCACACCGCGCGCGTTGAAAGAGATTGACGGCAACCAGGCTGGTGACGAAGCAAACAGCCACCGCCAAGCCCACCAAACGCAGATCGTGCTCGCCATCGAGGCAGGATAGAACGCGGAACATAAAACACGCCTCCTCGCTGGTATAACGACGGTTGCACGCTCCTCGGTCCGCCGCGCTCTGCTTGTCTTTAATCGCATGCTTAAAGAATCGTTGCCGATTCTAGAGCTCTGCCGAACAGGGTGTTTTATGAATGGAGCGCGTTAAGCCGTGCTGAAGCCTAAGGTCAGGACAAACGCGTATCGCGCGAGCAAAAGAGTTTCCCTGCCGCGCGCAGCGAGATGCCGGCGCGCTCGCTCTGGTTCGATTCAATCACGCTTCGCTAGCTGAAATTCTGCAACATCGACTCGCGCAGGAATTTCGGCAGTTCGGCAAGATCGCCAGAGCCGTAATCATTAGCCACCGCGGCCGACAAAGACACCAGCGTTGCTGCAGACTGCGGCATCGGCACGCCGGACAAAGCGCCGGTCGCGACCGCCGACATCAGGTCTTTGCGCAGCGTACGAATGTCGAGAGTCATTTCAGCGGGCGCGCCTTTGAGAACATCGACCTTGCTCCTGAGCCAGCCGCTGGCATAGGGCGCTTCCAACAAAACGCCCAGCATTTGGTCGAGATCCAATCCTTGCTTCATACCCAGCGCAAGAGATTCCGACACTGCTTGTATGTAGGCGCCGAGCCCGAGATTGACGGCAAGCTTCATCGCATAGCCGCTGCCGGCGGGTCCCATGTGATCGATGCGGCGCGTGAGCTTTTCCAGGACCGGACGCGCACGGTCGAGGTCTTCGATCTTGCCGCCGACCAACGCGAACAGCTTACCCTCGCGAACCTGCGGAATGGTGCCGAGCACGGGCGACTCGATCATGTGCCCGCCCTTGGCTTCAACGATGGGGACGAGCTCGCGGCCGGTCATCGGCTGCAGCGTGCTCATCTCGATGAACAGTTTGCCGGCGACGTCGCCGGACAGAAAACCGTCGGCACCGGAAAAAATGCGGCGCACGCCGTGATCTTCGGTGATAGTGGAGATGACGATCTCAGATCGTGCGGCGACGTCGCGCGCGCTTTTAGCGATTTGCAATCCGGTATCGGCCATAGCTTTGCAGGCCGCAGTGCTGTGATCCCAGCCCACCACTGCAAAGCCTTCCTGGCGCAGACGCCGCGACATCGCTGCGCCCATCCGTCCCAAGCCGACGATCCCAACATTCATGACGCTTCCTCCCGTGACGCTCGCTAAGCCGCCGTGGTGTGGCCGCCTAAAACTTCCGCGATCCAGTCGGACTGCGCTTCCACGGTGAGCGCAGCATTGTCGATGCCGCAGTGTTCAGCGCCACCATCGGCGAGCGTATGGACAAAAAGCTCAGCGTGCGGACTGTTGGTGCACTCCGCGACAAGCTGCTGGGCTTGCGCGAGCGTAATCTGGCGGTCGTTCTCGCCATGCACGACCAAGATCGGACATTTGATCCGATCTAGAATGCCTTTCAGCGATAATTTTGCCGAGACCTCAATGACCTCCTCGACGGTCTTTTTGCCGAACACCCAGCCGACATGCTCCCAATAATGCGGCACCGGCAGCCGTTGCTCCTTGGCCTCGTAGCGCCGCCGCTGCGTCTCGCCCCAATCGTAATTGGCGCCCCAGGCGACGCAGCATTTAAAGCGCGGCTCGAAAGCCGCCGCGCGCGGTGCGTGATAGCCGCCAAGGGACAAGGCCATCATCCCAATCCGATCGCGGTCGATACCGGGCGTCGTTTGCAAAAATTCGACGGCGGCTTTCGCCGGCACTTCGGCGTCAGGCCCATTGTGCAGGCCTTTCAGCCGCAGCGATTCACCGACGCCAGGATTGTCGACAATCAGCGTTGCGACACCGCGTTCGGCCAACGCCTCCGGGCCGCCGAGGAGATAAATGATCTCTTTGGTGACATCGAGCCCGTCGAAATGGACCATGCACGGCTTGTTGCCGTCGCTTCGCGTGCCGACCAGCAGCGCCGGCATCGCGGTGTCGCCATACGGCACCTCGACGCGCCGGCAGTCCACTTTGGTGTGTTTGAGAAACAGCGAAAAACATTCCAGCGCCTCGCGATAGGCGTCTTGGCGCGGTGCAAAATCGGCGCGCTGCATGCGCTCGGCTTGAATGAGATAAATAAAAGCACGGCGATATTTCGCGCCGGCGCTCAAAAACCGGCCGCGTTTCTCCTCGGCCTCGGCAAGCCGCCTCACCTTTCGTCCAAGCGACGTCCAGGACGCGAAGAACGCTTCTGCAGCGGCATCGTCGCGGTCCTTGGCGAGCGGCCGCAGGTCGCGCGACGCATCGTCGATATCGCCGATGCTGCCGCCCATGCCAAGCGCAAGATTGACGGCCATGTTCCACACGTAATTGTCTTCGAAATATTCGAACATGTGATGTCCCGTGATGAATGCTAGGGCGAAGGCAGCGTGACGCGGCGTTCAATAAGCGGTCTTTTCAATCGCACCGGAACTTGTGACGTACCAGCGCTCGCTGATGAAAGGTTTGCCGGCAAGCCGATCGGCGAGCCAATCGGCGATCAGGATTTGCGGAAACGGACCGAGATTTGCGGCCGGCACGTTACCCACCGAATGCCGCGATTCCTGATAGATCACCATCTGCTTCGGCCCGTTGAGCGCCGCCATCAGCGCATGAGAATGTTCGAGCGGGCTCAATTCTTCCGCTTCGCCGGCAAGACAGAGATACGGCACACGAATCTTCTCGGCATGTCCCTGCCAGGTGATGCTTTTGCGGAAATTGTCGAACTCATCCTCATCGGTCATGCCCGACATATACATGAAACGTTTTTTAAAGGTCGGCGACGCTTCCTGAAATATCGTCTGTCCGCCCGGCTCATGACATACCGACGCCACCGCACAAGCCTTGATGCGCGGCTCATTGGCCGTGAGCACAGTACCGAACAGCGAGCCGAAGCTCGTGCCGGAAATGCCGATGCGCGTGGCGTCGAGCTCCGGCCGCGCTGCGATCCAATTGACTAAAGCCGGCCCCGCTTCGATCCAGTTGGCCATGCTAAAATAAAGCCCGATCATCGGCGCTTCGTATTGGCCGGGGCCATCGATCGCCAGCACCGCCATACCGCGATTGAGGTACTTGTCGCCGTAAAGCGCGACCTGGATTTCCTTGTAGCTGTCCATGCCGGGAACAGCGATCACGACCGGCAAACGGCCGCTCGTATAACCCGGTGGCAGATGCAGCCACGCCGGGATCGCCTTGTCCTTGAACGGCACCCACACTGCCTCGACGCGATGGTCGGCAAGCATTGCGTATTTGGCAAAGCACTCGCGCTTTTTATTGTTGTAGGTGATGTTGGTTTCGTCGTTCTCGTCATAGGGCCATTGTGCCGCGCCCCAATGCACCGCGGCCATGAAGAAATTATCGCGCGCGGTGACTTTGTGGTCGGCCTGCATCGCGGCAGTAGCCTTGGCTTCACGGCGGCGCGCCACGGCAGCAAAGGCCGGGCCGATATCGGCCATTTTTTTCACCCGCTCGCGGATACCGGCGAAGTCGGCATTGGCCTCGATGCCGCACGGCGCGTGGATATAGAGCGACCGCGGCTGATCCCAATCGATGCCGTTGGCGCGGATGATGTTGTCGATGAGCCAGCGCTGCTCGTCGAAACGCTGCACCTTAGGCGCGCCGCGATGGTCGAGAACGGGCGGAAATGCTTGCGGCGGTCGATTCATGGCGTTTCCTCTGGTCCGGGCGGCCGTTTCACGGCACTGGTTTGTGATGAGGCTGGTAGTCTTGGCGCTGGCTGGAACCACCATTATCGGCGCTACGCATGCGGCATTGTCAACGACCCGCGGCGATACGGCCAAAAATTAAGTTCCCGTTGGGGAATTTGCGTCGAACAGGGCGCTTTGCCGCGTCAGAAACCTTTCTGAGAAAATAAAAAATCGCTACCAATAAGGTCTCTGGAATCGCCGCGAATTCTGTCCGCCTTTTCCCACGCACCGACGCGAGACACCTCATGTGGGCTTTTCTGCAATCGCTTTTGGATTCATCGACATTGTCGCCGCACGGCATTTGTTTGTTATGGCGGCCCGATCTGATCTGGCTGCACGTGCTTTCAGACGCGACCATCGCACTGTCATATTTCTCGATACCGGTCGCGCTCTCAGTGTTTGTCTGGAAGCGGCCGGATATCGAGTTCGGCTGGGTATTCTGGG
Organism: Xanthobacteraceae bacterium; assembly: GCA_036271715.1. Lineage (GTDB taxonomy): Bacteria > Pseudomonadota > Alphaproteobacteria > Rhizobiales > Xanthobacteraceae > BOG-931. The sequence continues at coordinate 150,460 of DATBAD010000057.1, read as the reverse complement.
CCTTCGCCGTTTTTATTATGGCGTGCGGCATGACCCATGTTTTCGCAATCTGGACCTTATGGGTGCCCGATTACGCGCTCGAAGGGCTGGTCAAGGCGCTGACCGCAGTCGCCTCGATTTTTACCGCGATTATGCTGTGGCCGCTTTTGCCGAAGGCACTGGCGTTGCCGACGCCAACGCAGCTCGTCGCCGCGCAACAAGCACTAGAACTCGAAAGCCAGGAGCGCCGGCAGGCCGAGGACATGCTGCGTCAGACGCAAAGGATGGACGCGGTCGGTCAACTGACCGGCGGTGTCGCCCATGATTTCAACAATCTACTGACTGTCATCATCGGCAATCTGGAAATAGCGCAGCGGAACATCAACAATTGGAGCGATGGCGCCGAAGCGCGGGTGCGCCGCGTACTCGACGGCGCCATGCAGGGCGCGCAGCGCGCTGCTACGTTGACCCAACGGCTGCTCGCCTTCGCGCGACGGCAGCCCTTAAATCCAAAGGCACTCAATCCGACGAAACTTGTCACCGGGATGTCGGACTTCTTCCACCGTACGCTCGGCGAGAACATCAAGGTGGAGATCGTCGGCGGCGCCGGCGTTTGGTCCGTCGAGGCCGATCCGAATGAGCTCGAAGCGGCTCTGCTCAATCTGGTGGTCAATGCTCGCGACGCCATGCCCGATGGCGGCAAGCTCACCATAGAGACCAGCAACGCCTATCTCGACGATGATTATTGCCGGCGTAATGCCGAGGTGCATCCGGGGCAATATGTCGTGATCTCGGTCACCGACACCGGCCCCGGCATGACCAAAGCCGTCCTGGAACGCGCTTTCGAGCCGTTCTTCACCACCAAAACCGCCGGCCAGGGCACCGGACTAGGCCTGAGCCAAGTCTATGGCTTCGTCAAACAGTCCGGCGGACATGTGAAGATCTATAGCGAGACCGGGGAAGGCACGACCGTGCGGATTTATCTGACCCGGCTCTTGCGCGGCAATTTGGAAGATGAGCCGAAAGCGCGCGTCATCGCGCCAGGCCATAGCGGCGAAACGATCTTTGTCGTCGAGGACGACGACGATGTACGCGCCTATGTCGCCGAGACGCTCGCCGAACTGAAATACAATGTCATCCAGAGCGGTGACGCCGAGACAGCGCTGAAGATTCTTGCCGATGACAAAGTCGTCATCGATCTACTGCTGACCGACGTCGTATTGCCCGGCAAGAACGGCCGCGAACTGGCGCAAGAGCTCACCAAGCTCCGGCCGAAGCTCAAAGTCCTGTTTATGACCGGCTATTCGCGCAACGCCATCGTCCATCAGGGCCGCCTCGACCCCGGTGTCGACTTAGTGCAAAAGCCGCTGACCCAGGCGGTTCTGGCGGCGAAAATCCGCGACCTGCTCGACGCGCGCATTTCGTTTTGAGCAAAGCGCCGCACGCCGAGATGGAAAATGTCACGCGCCTTGCGTGACGCGCTCGGGGACTTGCTTGTTCAACCCGGACGGCGTCACGAACACCATCAAATTGGCGATGATGATGGTGCCGGCGAGGAAGTAGAACGCGGCCATGATGCCGTAGCTGTCGGCGATCGTGCCGGCGGTGATCGGCCCGATCGCCGCGCCAATCGCCTGGGTGCCGAACAGGATGCCGATGGCGCTGCCGCCCATGCCGGGCGGCGTCGCATCGAGGAGCCACGCCTGTAGCACGGCGCGTACCGCGAACAGGAAGAAACCAAGGATCGCGACCAGGAGCACGAACCAAGGTGTGCCGCCGGCAAACGCCATGGCGACAATGATCAGACAGGTCATCGACATGCTGGACATGATGATCTGCCGACGGCCGACGCGATCGGACAAATGCCCCGCAATCGGCGCCGCCACGAAGCCTGCCGCCTGTAAGGCGAACATACAGGCGCCGATCCACAATGACGGATAGCCCATCACCTGCGCCAGATAGACCGGGATAAAGGTCAGAAGCGCGCTCTGCGTCATGGTGCGGAAGCCCGCACCGATCGCGAGCGTCACCATGGCGCGATTCTGCAGCAGCGAAAGGAGCGCCTTGGCGCGTTCGGCACCGTCCATTTTGGCGGGCTTGAGCTTGGCGAGGCCATTCTTGATGTCGGCCATCTGCAAGCGGTTGACATAGACGAGGATGATCGCGGCAACGACGATACCGGGAATGACATTCATGACAACGACGGCGCGCCAATCGAACAATTGCAGCAACAGGCCTATCACCAATGGCGCGACCGCATCGCCAACATTGCCGCCCATGCCGTGGAACGACATGACCAGACCCTTGCGTTCGGGGAAGCGGTCGGCGAGCCATGGGATTGCGGTCGGATGCCAGAGATTGTTGCCGATGCCGACCAGCATGGCGCAAACGAGCATCATCCAATAGGTGTGCGAGACACCCATGATAAGATAGGGAAACCCAATCCAAAACAGTGAAATCGCCATCAGCAGGCCTTTGCGGCCCACGGTGTCGACGAAAATGCCACCCGGAATATTGGCGATGGCGCCAGCCGCATATTGCGCGGTGAGAACCGCGCCGATCTGCTGGTAGCTCAGGCCCAGGTCTTTGCCGATCAGCGGCAACAGCAGATAGAAGGTCGCCGGGTACCAATGGGTCAGCGCATGACCGATGCTGATGACATAAACTTCGCGAAAGGGACGCCGCTGGACCGCGCCCACTCCCATTGTCGCCGCTGTCATCGCGTATCCTCGTCCAGCATATCGGCCGCCGCCGCCCGGCTTCGCATACTACCGGACGGAGGGTTACTCAATAACCCAATCCCGCATGGCGGGCGCGCTACTGTTGCGGGACGTTATTGGCCTTCATGATGCCGGCCCATTTGGCGATTTCGTTCGGCAGATAGTCCTTGAGATAGGCGCTCCCGCGCTCGCCGGGCGCCACCACGGTGGCCGAGGCTTCGCGCAACCGGGCCTGCATGGTCGAATCATTCAACGCCTTCTCCAGCGCGGCATTGAGCTTCGCGACGACCGGCTCGGGCGTGCCTTTTGGCGCAAATAGACCCATCCAGTAATAGCCGTCGGTGACATTGATGCCCTGCTCACGCGCGGTCGGCAGATCCGGATAGAGCGGCGAACGGTCCTTAGTCAGGATCGCCAGCGGCTTGACTGATTTGGCCTCGATCATGCCGCTCACCGAGATCGACAGCGGACAATAATAGTCGATGTCGCCGCGAACCATGTCCTGCAACGCAGGCGCTGCGGCACGATACGGCACATGCGTCGCCTTCGCGCCGATGGCCGTCGTCAGCATCGAACAAGCAAGATAAGGCGCTGCACCAATGCCGGCGGAGCCAAACCGCATCTTCTCCTGATTGGTCTTCAGATAGGCGGCGAATTCCTTGAGGTTCGACACCGGCAGGTCGTTACGGACCACGAGCAGCAGCGGCTGCTCGACCGCAAGACCGATTGGAGTGAAATCGGTAGCCGTGTTGGACGGCGGTTCTTTGAACAAAAATTGGCTCTGCGCGAACGTATCGACCGCGCCGAGCGCGATCTGATAACCGTCCGGCGGCGCTTTGGCGACGCGGCTCACCGCGATGGTGCCGCCCGCCCCGCCAACATCCTCCACGATCATCTGCTCGCCAAGCCCTTCTGAGATTTTGTTGGCAAGGATACGGCCGACAATATCGCTGCCGCTACCGGGACCGAACGGAATGACCAGCGTGACCACGCGGGCCGGCCAGGTGTCCGCGAGAGCCGAAGCGGCACCGGCGGCCAGAATGGCAAGACCCGTTAGGCAGATGTTACGTAGCGACGTCCTTTTCATAATGTCCTCCCTTAATTTTATTGGTTTTGTCGCGTGGCGCGGCTGCGAGCGCGCGCCAGATTTTTTCCGGCGTCACCGGCATGTCAATCTCCGGCGACGCGCCGGCGCGCGCCAGCGCATCGGCAATGGCGTTCATCAGCGCGGGTAGCGAGCCGGTGACGCCGCATTCGCCGGAGCCTTTGACGCCGAGCGGATTTTTCGGCGACGGCACCGGATGAAATTCGGTGACCACATACGGCATATTGTCGGCACGCGGCATCGCATAGTCCATGAACGAGCCGGTAAGGAACTGACCATCCTCGTCGTATTGGCAGTGTTCCATGAACACTTGCCCAAGGCCCTGCGCGACACCGCCATGAACTTGGCCGTGTACGATCGGCGGATTGATAATGGTGCCGACATCATCGACGGCGACGTAACGATCGACGGCAATCAAACCGGTGTCGGGATCCATTTCGATTTCGCAAACGTGACAGCCGTTCGGGAAGTGCATGTCCGGCGCGATGTAGTCGCCTTCGGAATCGAGACTCGCAAACGGCAGATCTTCGGGTGACGCGACCACCCGCCGCGCCAAATCTTGCAGTCCGATCGCGCGGTCGGTACCGGCAACGCGGAAAGTACCGCGCGCGAATTCGATATCGGCCGCATCGGCTTCGAAATGCGCCGCGGCAGCTTTGCGGCCTTTATCGATAATGATGTCGCAAGTATTCGCCAGCGCCGAGCCTGCCATAATCATCGAGCGCGATCCGACAGTCGCGAAGCCCGCTGTGGGAAGGTCGGCGCTGTCGCCTTGGCGTAGCTCGATCGATTCGTAAGGTACGCCGAGCTTGTCCGCCACCACTTGAGGAAACGACGTCTCGTGGCCCTGGCCGTGCGATTGCGTGGCGACAACCAGGATGATGCGGCCGTCATCGCCAAACCGAATATGCGAACTTTCGTGCCAGGAGCCGCCGACGCATTCGAGAAAATTGGCGATGCCTTGGCCGCGAATGCGGCCGCGCTTGGCGCTCGCTTTTGCGCGCGCCTTGAAGCCTTTCCAGTCGGCGAGATGCAACGCTTTGTCCATCAGTGTTTCAAAGTCGCCGCTGTCATAGAGCCGGCCGGACGGTGTCTTGTAGGGAATAGCTTTCGCCGGGATCAGATTGCGGCGACGTAGAGAGACGCGGTCGATATTCATCTGCCGCGCCGCTTCTTCGACCAGACGCTCAACAATAAAGGACGCCTGCTCGCGGCCGGCGCCGCGATAGGGCCCGATCGGCGCAGAATTGGTCATCACCGCCGTGACCTGTGCATGCGTGAGCGGCGTGCGATAAACCAGCGGCAGCCCCCAAGGCGTGTTGCGGATCGAACCGTTCGGACCGTTGCAGCCGAAATAGGCACCCATCGACGCGATAATATCGGCGCGCAGCGCGAGGAAATGCCCTTTGGCATCGAGGGCCAGCGCACAGTCGATCACCGCATCACGGGCGTGATTGTCGGAGATCAAATTCTCGGAACGCGTGCCCTGCCACTTCACCGGGCGGCCGAGGACGCGCGCGGCATGAAGGATCGCCACGTCTTCAGGGTAAGGCTGCTCTTTGGAGCCGAACGCGCCGCCGACATCATAAGTCAGCACATGCATCTGTTCGTCGGGAAGCTTGAATACCTGATCGCACAGCACGCGGACCATGTAACGCACGCCCTGGCTTGGCGTGATCCAAGTGAAACGATCCGCAGCTGCATCGTATTGGGCGATGCTGGTGCGCGGCTCGATCGGATTAGCGAAGATCCGGGTGTTGACGAGGCGAAGCCGTGTGACATGCGCGGCTCCGGCGAACGCCGCATCGATCGATGCCGGATCGCTGCTCTCCCACTGGATGGCGATATTATCCGGCGCATCGGCCCAGAGCACCGGCGCGCCTTTTTCAGTCGCGCGCTCGACATCGGCCACCGCCGGCAGCGCCTCGATATCGACAGCGATCAGAGTGGCGGCATCGGAGGCTTGGGCACGGGTTTCCGCGACCACCATGGCGACCGGCTCGCCGACGTAGCGCACGCGGCCTTGCGCCAGACCTGGGCGCGGTGTGTCGAGCGTGCGCTTGAGATCGAAACCTTTCAGCGGCAGCCGATGGATGAAGCCGACACCGGCGCGCAAAAGATCGTCACCGGTGAGGACCGCAAGAACGCCCGGCTGCTGAAGCGCGGCCGCCATGTCGATCGATTTCAGCTCGCCATGAGCGTGGTCGGAACGGACGAAAACGGCATGGATCTCGCCCGGCACATAGATGTCGTCAGTGTAGCGGCCACGGCCGGTGACAAAGCGGCTGTCCTCGCGACGCAGCACTGCGCGCGAGATCAGCGCATCCGCTGGACTGTGATCTCGTTCATGCCGATTCAATCGATCGCCTTGATGTTGAAACGCTGCACCATCGTGGCGTTCCACTGGTAATCCTGCTGGATGAGATCTTTGGTTCCTTCCGGCGTTGACGGCTCCGGAACGATGCCCTGGCCAAGCAGCGAATCACGGAACGCCGGGTCGCTCATGGCACGGCGAAGCAATGCGTTGAGCTTATCGACGATCGGACGCGGCGTGCCCTTCGGCGCCAGCACCGTATAGACGTTCTCCAGCATGAAGTCCTTGTAGCCGAGTTCGAGCAGCGTCGGCACTTCCGGCGCGGCAGGCGAGCGCTTTTGCCCGGTCACGGCGAGGATCTTGAACGTACCGGCTTTGTAAAGCGGCACCGTCGAGGAGATGGCGTCGAAATAAGAATCGACCACGCCTTTCATCAGATCGGCGACAGCCGGCGTCGAGCCCGGATAAGAGATGTCAGTGATCTTGATATCGAGAATGCCGCGCGCCATGCCGTTGATAATTTCGCCGACGCTGCCGCGTCCCGGCGTGGCGATGGTGACGCCGTCCGGCTGCTTGCGTGCGTAATCGACGAATTCCTTGACACTCGACGGCGGAAACTCCTTGCGGACGTCCATGGCAAGCGGCACCCGGCCGATCTGGGTGATCGGAGCGAAGTCGTCGAGGGTGTAACGGAGGTGATGGTAGAAATTCGGATTGGTGGCGAACGGCGTCGAGCTTGCCACGTAGATTGTGTAGCCGTCCGGCGCGGCATGCGCGACCCTTTCGGTGCCGGTCATACAGGCGGCGCCGGGAATATCTTCAACGACGAACGATGTGCCAGCGTATTCGGAAAGTTTATTGGCAAACAGCCGGGCGATGATGTCGCTCGTACCGCCGGCAGCAAAAGCGACAACGAGAGTTACAGGCCGGTTCGGGTAGCTCTCTTGCGCCGCAGCCGGTGCAGTCAAAGCCGCCGTGCCGACACACAGCGCAAGTCCAAGCGAGGCGGCAAGACGAATCATGCCGCGCTCTGTTGCCGGTTTTTGCTCAAGAACGCGGTGAAGATATCGGCCAGCCGGCCTTCGACGCGCTTCCATTCCTGCTGGTCCCACTGATCGAGCAGTTTGTCGTCGGGATATTTCGCGACGACGTCGTCGTGGAATTCGGTATTCGGAATGAGACCGGCAGCCTTGCGGGCAGCCACCGGCGTATGGACTTTGTCATTGCCGCAGATGATGCAAACCGGGATTTTCATCCCGCGCAATTGCTCTTCGGTCGCGCCGACGACCGGCAATTCCGAGGCTGCGAGGAAGTTCTCGCGCCAGGTGTTCATAATAGCAATGAAATCATCCGGCTTCATCGCCATCAGCTTCTCGCGATTGCTCGGCCGCGCTTTGATGCAATCGCCGAAATGCTCGGATGCACAGACTGCGGCCATGCCGCCGGATTTCGCCAGATCGATGAAATCGCCGTAATACTGCTTGGCGAGTTTCTGCACGGCGTGCTGACCGCCGGTTACGCGCCACAGCACCAAGCTCTTCACCGTTTCCGGATGGCGGAGCGCGAAGAGCAACGCGAGCCGCGCGCCAGCCGACGCGCCGCCGGCATAGACCTCATTGGCGCCAACCGCCTTGCACAATTCGTTGAGATCGTCGGCCCAGATTTCGTGTTCAGAACCGCGCGCTTCGACAGCGACGTCCGAGCGGCCGCAATTGCGCCGATCGTGCAGCAGCACGCGGTATCCCTGTTTGGCCAAGAGCCCGGCCAGCGGAACGAATTCGTCATAGGAGCGCCGGCTGCCCGGCGTGAGCGCGATGAACGGCCCATGGTCGCCGATGATTTCATAAACAAGCGTAACGCCGCGAACTTTAGCTTCGGCCATAGCTATTCCCTCTTAAAAACCGACTGAATTCCTCTTAAGCGCTGTTATCCGACCGCGTTGAGTGTCTTGCCGCCGGTGGCAACCGGCTTTGCCGCCACCAGAACGAAGGCGACGATGGCGACCTCTTTGCTGCGATTGATCCAATTATGCATGGTGCCGCGTTGCACCAGCACGTCACCGGCCTTGAGCGTGACGGTCTCGCCCTCAAGCTCCATGTCGATCTCGCCGGACATAACCACCGCGTAATCGACCGAGTCGGTACGATGCGGCCGCGGCGCGACGCCGGGTTCGTAGCGCACGACCCGAAATACCGTGCCGTTTTCCAGCGTCGTGCCGGAGACCTTATCGCTGCGATCCTCGTCACCATCATTGACGACGGGAAAAGTATCGGTCGACCAGATCACCGTCGAAGCGGCGCCGGGGCGGCGCGACGATACATTTTTGGCGATTTCATCGATTTTGACGGTGGCCCGGCCGGAGGCATCGTGGCCGGTGACAACGCGGCGTATCCGCAAGCTCATCTTGGCGTTTCCTGTTGTTGTTTTTGACCGGCGTAGAGGGCGGACAAAACGCGACGGCGAAGATCGAAACGATATCGCCCGCGCCTTTTACGCGCAATCACGCGGGACGATACTGACACAACCCTCGGTGCGCGTCCTATACTCGGATCGAGGGTGCGTAGCCATAAAGCGCAGTCCAAACGCATAGCGAAAGACACGTCTTGCCGAGGCGCGGCAAGACGCCGCTATACTGCGGCCGGGAGGAAAATTCATGAAGCAGAGCGCGGATCAGAGCAACGTTAAAGCCGCGATCGTCTATGACGATTTGCGCGAATGGCTTTCGCAGGCTGAGCGTCTTGGCGAGGTTCGCAATGTCGCGGGCGCGACATGGCAAGAAGATATCGGACTTGCCGCGGAAGCCGTGCTGCGCGCCGAGAACGGTCCCTGCGTCGTGTTCGACGACATTCCCGGTTGCCCGAAAGGTTTTCGGCTTCTCCTCAATATGTTCGCCGGCAAGCGACGCAATATGACGCTTGGCTTTCCGGACCATTTAAGCAAATGGGAACTCAGCGACGCCTATCGCGAAGCCTATCTGAAAGAGCAGAAGATCATTCCGCATCAGGTCGTCGATGACGGTCCGATCTTCGAGAACATCATCACCGGCGATGCGGTGGACGTGACCAAGTTTCCGGCGCCGGTCTGGCACGAGAAAGACGGTGGCCGCTATATCGGCACCGGCACCTACAGCATCACCCGAGATCCGGAAGAGGACTGGCTCAATGCCGGCGCCTATCGCGCGCAAGTGCATGACGCCAAATCGGTCGGACTTCTGATCGCCGCCGGCCATCACGGCGATATCCATCGCGCCAAATATTTCAAGCGCGGCGAACCGATGCCGGTGGCGATGGTGCTCGGCGGCGATCCGCTCACATTCTTCTATGGCGGTATCGAAGCGCCTTACGGCGTGTTCGAAATCGACGTCGTCGGCGGCTTACGCGGCCGGCCAATGCAGATGGTGCGCGGGAAGATCACCGGCCTTCCCTTTCCCGCCGGCGCCGAGATCGTGCTCGAAGGTTATGTCACGCCGGAGCGAAAAGAGGTCGAAGGTCCGTTCGGCGAATGGACCGGCCATTATGCCGGCGGCGCCAAGCCGACCACCGTGCTCGACGTTAAGGCGATCTATCATCGCAACGATCCGATCCTGATCGGCGTGCCGCCGATGGGCGCAGGTCCTGACGAAATGGCGCGCTACCGCGCGGTACTGCGCTCGGCGACCATCAAACAGAACATGCATAATGCCGGTGTGCCGGGCGTACAGCAGGTCTGGTGCCACGAGATCGGCGGCGCGCGGCTCCTGCACGGCGTATCGATCACGCAGCGCTATCCCGGTCACGCCGTGCAAGCAGGCTATATCGCCGCGCAATGCGGCGCCTCTGCTTACGCGTCGAAATATGTTGTCGTGGTCGATGACGATGTCGACGCCACCGACCTCGATCATCTCCTCTGGGCGATGCTGACGCGCACCGATCCGGCCGAGTCGATCCAATTCATCAAAGGCTCGTGGGATTCGCCCGCCGATCCTGCACTCCCGCCCTGGAAACGCGCTTCCGGCGACATGACGCATTCGGTCGCGGTGATCGACGCCTGCCGGCCCTTTCACTGGCGCGACAAATTCCCGCCGACCAATACACCGAGCCCCGAAGTCGCACGCAAGGCGCGGGAAAAGTTTGGGTGGCTGTTGGATGGGAAGAAGTAGCGAAGACGCCCGCTGAACTAAAACCCACCCGCGGTGAATTGCAGCCGCTGCGTCACGTCGAAAGGCTGCTTGGCGATCGGATAGGCGTAATCGACGCGGAGCGGGCCGAACATGGAATCCCAGACCAGGCCAACGCCGACCGACGAACGAATGGCGCGCGAATTGGCGATCTGCTGCGACGGCGACATCGCCGCGAGGCTTGCGACACTCGAAGCGCTGGTCGCCCAGAGACTGCCGGTGTCGGAGAACACCGCCATTTTCAATCCGGCATCCTGCGGCACGAAGGGCACCGGCGACTGCAATTCCGCACTCGTCGTCCAATAGGCATTGCCGCCGAGATTATCCATGGTCGTGCCGGGCGTGATGTCGCGCGGGCCAAACCCGTTCGGTGCGAAACCGCGAACGAGTTGCGGGCCGCCGAAGAAGCCGTCGAGCAGTGGCAAATGCTGACCGCCCCACGGCGTCACATAGCCGCCTTGGGTGCGGACCATGCCGATCACGTCGCCCGCGATCTCGTGATAGTAACGCACATCTTCGGTGGTCTTGGCGAATTTCGCCGCGCCGCCGAGGCCCGCGATTTCATTGCTGGTCTGCACACGAAAGCCATTGGTCGGATTGCGCGCATTATCGAGCGTCGAATAAGTCACGCTATTGCCGACGGACGACACCCAATACGAACCGGCCGCTGTGGCCTGCTGGATCGGCAACGAAGCGGTGCCGAGTGCGGGATCGAGGCTGATGCCCTGATTGTAGATCGCGTAATTCCAGCTGACGCCGAGATTGTCGTTGATCGGGCTGCCGACCGAAACCCTCGCGCCATAGATGCTGATGTTGAAGGTCTGATAGGTGTTGGCGAAGGTCTGCTTGCCGAATAACTCGCCGCCGAGGGAAAGCCGCTGACCGAGAAACCAGGGATCGGTCAGTGAGACATCGAAGCCGCGCGCGTATTGGCCATAGGTGAAAGACGACTTGGCAATATTGCCGGTACCGAGAAAATTGCTATCGCTAAGAGTCACGGAAGCGAGCCAGCCGTCAGTCGTCGAATAGCCGCCGGAGACGAAGAAGTTTCCGGTCTGTTTTTCCTCAACCGTGACATCGACAACGACACGATCCGGCGCCGAGCCCGGCTCGGTCGAAATCTGGACCGTCTTGAAATAGCCGAGCGCTTTCAGATGCCGCTCGCCGCGATCGACCAGCGCGCGATTGTAGGCATCGCCTTCGCCGAAATCGAATTCGCGCCGGATCACCTCGTCATGTGTCTTGGTGTTGCCGTGAAGTTCGATGCGTTCGACATAGAGTCGCTTGCCCTGCTCGACGGTGTAGATCACGTCGATAACGCGGCGATCGGAGCGCCGCTCGTTCCGTGATGTGACCGCGACAAAGGGCTCGCCGCTCTTGGCGAGGTCAACAGTCATACCGTCGGCGCCTTTGGCGACAGCGTCCGCGTCGTAGACATCGCCGGTCTGCATATGCAACACGCTATGCAGGCCCGCGGCATCGACAGTCCGCACATTCGAACCAAGCTCGACGCGCCCAAAGCGATAAAGCGCACCTTCGTTGATCTTGAAGGTGACGGCGACCGATTTGAGATTGGGGTCGTAGTTTGACGATGACGTCACATGCACGTCGGCATAACCGTGCGCCAGATAAAAGCGGCGCAGCAGATCGCGGTCGTTCTCGATGCGGTCGGCGTCGTAAGTGTCGTTATCGAGGAGGAAGCTCAGGACATTGGTGACGCCGGTCTTGATCACCGCCTTGAGCTTGCTCGCGGAGAATGCGCCGTTGCCGGCGAACTGAACTTGGCGAACTGCAAGCTTGCCGCCTTCCTTGATCTCGAACACCAGATTGATGCGGCCGTTCCTGGCGTCGATCGACTTCGGTGTCACACTGACTTCGAAATAGCCGCGCTGCCGATAGAACTCGACGATCGCTACGGTGTCAGACTGAACGAAGGCGCGCGACAGCGGCCCACCCGCCTTCGACTGAACCGCTTTTTTGAGGTCCTCGTCTTTGAGCTTGTGATTGCCCTCGAAAGCGACGACGGCGACGGTCGGGTTTTCTACCACCATCACCAGCACACGATCGCCCTCATGCGCGATCTTGACGTCCTTGAACAGGCCGGTGGCGTAGAGGCGTTTCAGCGCGTCGTCGAGCGCGGCGGCGTCAAAATGCCCGCCTGACCCGGCGTTGAAATAAGAGCGGATCATATCCGCGCCGATGCGCTGATTACCGTTAACCGTAATGGCTGAATCGGCGGCATGTGAATCGCCAGCGTCCGCTGCGGTTGCTGCTGCGCAACCGGCGACGATCAGAAAACATGCGAGGATGAACGCTAATCCCCCGTAGCGCATGAATCCGGCTCCCCACCAAACCAAACTATCTCAGCCGATCGCCGCGGCGGGACCGTGACCGATTATGTCGAAATGTGAGGAATTGTTGGGGGTGTCTGCCACAATGGTTTACGCATGCAGGCCAAAGCTGCACGCAATAAACCGATAAAGCAGAGAAGCCGTTGAGGGCAGCCGCATCGAGGACCTGCCTGAATACCCGTAAGGCCGCCTCCAGCGAACCGTCTCTGGAGCGTTTTTGTTTATTGCGCCGCGACCGTTTCGGTATAGCGCGCATAGAATTTGTGAACGCGCTGATCCCACATCGCAATGAACGCGGCAGACGTCAGCTTTTCGACCGACTTCCATTCATGTTTTATATCCGGCAGCGTGTTCTGCCAGATCGCGCGCTTGCACCACTTCTCGCCTTTCAGATGACCCTCATCGGTCGCGCACATCGATTTCCAGGCGACGCGTTCCGGATGACTGACATGCTCGGCGGCGCCTTGCGTGCCTTGCTGATGGATCAAATAAAGATCGGTCAGCGTTGCTTTCTTATGCGTGCTGATTTCGAACAGAATGGCGGCCGTCGCGAATTTGTAAGCCGCAGCAACCGCATTGTCGCGCGGGCTGACGATATTGCCGTAACCATAGCGATCGAACTCATAATCGCTAAGCTGATAGAGACCGATATATGAGCCGGTGCGCTGGGTCGAACCAAAACCGGATTCGATCTTGGCCACGGCCTTCATATAGTTGGCGTCGAGCCCAAAAACGTCGCAGACGCGCTTGATCTCTTCGGCCGGCGCACCGACAGGAATGTCCTGCATCGAATCCAGGATCGTTTCCGCCGGTTTGGCGTCGGGCGGCACCTCCGAATAGGCGTAATAGGTGAGATAGGAGAATTTGGGCTTCGCCGGCGTTTCCGCGACGGTAAGCGGATCTTCGAAGAACGAGTAACCAGGACTCGCGCCTCGCAGCTCACGCTCCGTCAGATCTGCCGTTGTTTGCTCAACAGATGGCGACGCCGCCGGCTCGCTGGGCAATACGCGATCCGGAATTTTTTCTTGCGGATTAAGCGAAGCGTTTTCCGGAGCGCTCACATGGCGCCACAGCGAGTCCCGTTCAAACAGCGGATACGCAATCAGAAGCGCAATAATGATGCCGCCGACCTGCCACGATTTCATCGCCGTTGGTTCCCCAGCCCGCGATTGTCACCCTGCGAACGCCCGCTCTGCACCCGAGCAATATACCACCAAGTGCGCCGTGGGCGGCGTGACCGACGCGCCACAGTTAACAGCGAACAGGAATCAAAAAGTTCCCCACCCGCTATTTGCAGGGTGAAATTGGCCCAAAGTGAGACGAGACTGGCGCCTTAGACCTGGAGAGCCCGCGTGGCGTCGTCAAAAAGCTCTTCGACCGTGTAACGGCGCGGAATGATCTTCATTTGCAGCGCATAGCTCGACATCAATTCGAGCGCGGGCCTCACCGCATCGAAGCCGAATGGCAGCGTATCGATGGCGCCCGGCTTGGGCAGACCCGCAGCCTTTTTGCTCGCGAGCAGCATGCGGAACACCTCGCGCACCGCACCCGGGTCGGATTGGGCGAGGTCGCTTTTCACCACGACCATATGATTGAGCGGTACGGTGCCGTATTTGGCATGCCATTCTTTGCCGGCCGCTTCCGGATCGGCGATCACGCTTTTGAGCCGTGGATCGGTCGGGATGTTGCCGCCGAAAATCGCGGCGTCGAGTTCGCCGTCGAGCACCATCTTGGTCATGTCCTTGCCGGCGGCGGCGCGTTCGACGCCGGGTGGATCACGGAATTCGGTGATGTGGGCGTCCTCGAATGTCACCCATTGCACCTTGTTGAGATCGACGCCGTAATCCTTCCAGAGAATGCCGCGCAGCCATACGCCCGTGGTCTGGGCGAAGGAGCGCACGCCGATGCGGCGGCCGGCGAGCGTGCCGGGCGTCACCGTTCCGTGCTCGGAATTATAAAGCATGGCGCTGTGCTGAAAGCGGCCCATCATTGTCGCCGGAATGAGCGTGAGCGGCTTACCGACAGCTTTGCCCTGCAGATAGGTCACCAGCGCCATCTCGCAGACATCGAATTTCTGCTGACGCACCATCATCGCGAACGCTTTGAAGACCGGATTAACTTCGATCTGGTGCAGCGCCACGCGCTCGGACGTGATCGAACCGTCCTTGAGCGCTTTCGTCTGCGGATAATTGCCGAAGCAGACGTCCAGAGTTTTGATTTTTTCCGTAACCATGGTGCTCATGACGGCAACCTCCCGTGTTCTTGTCGTTCGCTAGGATAGCATGCGCTAGGATAGCATGCCGCGCTGCTGCATGAAGGCAATGATGCGATCGGCGAGATCGGCCGCGTTTTCGCTCCGCGCATCAAGCCGCAATTCCGGATCGAGCGGCGGCTCGTAAGGCGAGTCGATGCCGGTGAAATTGCGCAACTCGCCGCGCCGCGCTTTCCCATACAAGCCCTTCGGGTCGCGCTCCTCGCAGGTCGCAAGCGGTGTATCGACAAAGACCTCGACGAATTCGCCGGGATCGACCAGTTCGCGCGCCATCTCGCGCTCGGCGCGGAACGGCGAGATGAAAGACACGATAGTGATCAAGCCGGCATCGACGAACAGCTTGGCTACCTCGGCGACGCGGCGGATGTTTTCGACCCGGTCGCCCTCGGTGAACCCGAGATCGCGGTTGAGCCCGTGGCGGACATTGTCGCCGTCGAGCACGAAAGTGTGCTTGCCAAAGGCGTGCAGCTTCTTTTCCAGCATATTGGCGATGGTCGACTTGCCCGCGCCGGAGAGTCCGGTGAACCAGAGCAGCGCCGGCTTCTGCGCATTGAGTTGCGCGCGGGCCGATTTGGTCACATCGAACGCCTGGAAATAAGTATTGGCGGCGCGGCGCAGGCCAAAGCGGATCATGCCGGCCGCGACCGTCGCATTGCTGTGGCGGTCGATCAGGATAAAGCCGCCGGTATCGCGATTGTCGTCATACGGATCGAAGCTGATCGGCTCGGCTGTCGCAACATTGACGAAGGCGATCTCGTTGAGCTGTAGCTCCTTGGCGGCCAGATGCTCAAAGGTTTCGACGTCGACGCGATATTTCAGCTCGGTTACGACCGCGCTCAAAGTCTGACCGCCGCATTTGAGGATATAGGTTCGGCCGGCGAGCAGCGGGTTCTCCGCCATCCACACGATATGTGCAGCGAAAGCGTCGGCCCGCTGCGGCGGCTTATCCAGCACCGCGATAATGTCGCCGCGCGAGATGTCGACATTGTCGGCAAGCAGAACCGTGACGGCGTCACCGGCTTCGGCGCTCTCGAGTTCACCATCCATGGTGACAATGCTTGTGATCCGCGTGCGCGTACCGGTGCGCGAAACCAAAACCTCCATGTCCTTGTGCAGCACGCCGGACATCACCGTACCGGCGTAGCCGCGGAATTCGGCGTTTGGACGACTGACATACTGCACCGGCAGGCGGAGAGGCAGCACATCATGGTTGCGATCCACGACAACGGTCTCGATATATTCCAGGAGCTTCGGTCCTTGGTACCAGGGCATCCGCGCACTGGCCCGCACGACATTGTCGCCGAGCAGCGCCGCGGTCGGGATAGCGACCACGGTCACACCTGAAAACCGCTCGGCGAAGTGCAAGAACGAATCGAGGATGCCGTTGAATCGGCCCTCGTTGAAGCCGACCAAGTCCATCTTGTTTACGGCCAGGACGAAATGCCGGATGCGGAGCAACGAACAAATAAAAGCATGTCGCCGCGTCTGTTCGAGAATACCTTTACTGGCATCGACCAGAAGGATGGCAAGCTCCGACGTCGAGGCGCCTGTCGCCATATTACGGGTGTAGTCCTTATGTCCCGGTGTGTCGGCGACGATGAAGCGCCGGCGCGCCGTTCCGAAATAGCGATAGGCGACATCGATCGTGATGCCCTGCTCGCGCTCGGCTTCGAGCCCATCGACCAGCAAGGCCGGATCGATGTCGCCGCGCACCGTGCCGTGAGTCTTGGAATCGCGCGTCAGCGCCGCGAGATGATCGTCGAGCACCAGCGATGCATCGAGCAACAGACGTCCGATCAGCGTTGACTTGCCGTCGTCCACCGAACCGCAAGTGAGTATGCGAAGCTGATCGCGCGCAGGCGCGCCGAGCACCGTTGCACCCGCGATAGCCTGTTCAGAAATAGCCTTCACGCTTTTTCTTTTCCATAGAGGCGGCCTCATCATGATCGATCAGTCGGCCGGCGCGTTCCGAGACTTGGCTCGTTTCCATTTCCCGGACAATGTCGGCAACCGTGACCGCGTTCGACTCGATGGCGCCAGTGAGCGGATAGCAGCCGAGCGTACGGAAGCGCACGACGCGCGGCGCGGCGCGCTCGCTAGGCTCGAACACAAAGCGGTCGTCATCGACGACGATCAAGCCTGCGCCTCGCGCAACGACCGGCCGCGATGCGGCGAAATAAAGCGGCACAACGGGAATGTCCTGATGCGCGATGTAGCGCCAGACATCGAGTTCGGTCCAGTTCGATAGCGGAAACACGCGGATCGATTCACCCGCGTTCAAGCGGCTGTTATAGAGACGCCACAGTTCAGGCCGCTGATTCTTCGGATCCCAGACGTGATTGGCGGAGCGGAAGGAAAACACGCGCTCCTTGGCACGGCTTCTTTCTTCATCGCGCCGCGCCCCACCGAAAGCAGCATCGAAACCGCGTTCGCTCAAAGCTTGCTTCAGCGCCTCGGTCTTCATCACATGCGTATAGAGCGAAGAGCTGTGAGTGAACGGGCCAATGCCCTGCCGCAAACCTTCGCGGTTGGTGTGGACGATCAGATCGAGTCCTAGCTCTTTCGCCGTATCGTCGCGGAAGCGGATCATCTCCCGGAATTTCCAGGTCGTGTCGATGTGCAAAAGCGGAAACGGCGGCGCTGACGGATAGAACGCCTTGCGCGCCAGATGCAGCAGGACCGACGAATCTTTCCCGATCGAATAGAGCAGCACCGGCTTGCGGAATTCAGCCGCAACCTCGCGGAAGATAAAAATCGCCTCCGCTTCCAGCTGTCGCAAATCGGGAGGCAGCGCTGCGCGGGCCAATGGTTTGTCCTAAGATGTTTATGAACCGCTTGATTATATGGGCCGATTTAGCCTTAAACCAGCCGGGGACTTCGTTCAAACTTGGCCGCCAATAAGAAGCGGCCATCCTTTACCGCCACGCCAAGGGAGCATGAAATGCCACAGGACGAGAGGCGCGTCGCACCGCAGCGCCTGGCCGACTTTGTTGCGCAGGCTTTTGTTGCGGCAGGCGTGCCGGCGGAGGACGCGCGGACGCTGGCGAGCCTCATGGTCGAAGCCGATCTGCGCGGTAGCGACACCCATGGCGTGATCAGGTTACCGCTCTACGTACGCCGCATCCGCGCCGGCGGCGTCAATACCAAGCCCAATATTCGCGTGATCAGTGACCGGCCGTCGACCGCTTTGCTCGATGGCGACAATGGCATGGGCCATCTGGTGATGAAGCGTGCCGCTGAGCTCGCGATCGAAAAGGCGAGAACAACCGGCATCGGCTGGGTCGGAGCCCGCATGAGCAATCACGCCGGGCCCGCGGCGCTTTATGTCACCATGCCGCTCGCCCACGACATGATCGGTCTCTATTTCGCCGTCGGCAGCAGCAATCACTTGCCACCCTGGGGCGGCAGCCAGAGCCTCCTCGGCACCAATCCGATGGCGATTGCAGTCCCGGCGCTGGAGGAGCCACCGGTCGTGCTCGACATGTCGCCGACGGTCGCGGCTTACGGCAAGGTGCGGCTCAAGGCGCAACGCGGCGAACAAATGCCGGTCGGTTGGATGATCGACCGCGAAGGCAAGCCGCTGACCGATCCCAAACGCGCCGACGAAGGTCATCTCCTACCCATCGGCGACTACAAAGGCTACGGCCTGAGTCTGATCATCGGCATTCTTGCCGGCGCGCTCAATCGTGCCGCGCTCGGCAGTGACGTAGTCGATTTCACCAAGGAGGCCGGCAAGGCGACCAATACCGGTCAGGCGATCGCGGCACTCGATATCGGAGCATTCATGCCGGCCGCGGAATTCAAGCGCGCCATCGATCAGGTCATCCGCGATATCCGCAATTCGCATCGACTGCCCGGCGTCGATCGCATCTGGCTGCCGGGCGAACAAAGCCACACCAAGCTTACCGATCGCCGGGCGCATGGCGTGCCTATGCCGAAAGCACTGCGTGACAGTCTTGACGGCGTGGCGCGCGATCTCGGCGTTGCCCCACTCGATTAAGGGGGATTACTGCGATGGTCACTTCCCCCTCTGTCGGTCTTGTCGGCCTCGGCCTGATGGGCGAGGTCTATGCCCGACGTCTGCTCACGGCTAAATTTGCTGTGATCGGCTTCGACATCGATCCAGCGAAGACCGAGCGGCTTGCGCAAATCGGCGGCCGCGTGGGAACGCTCGCCGAGATCGCACGCGACTGTGAACCCATTGTGCTTGCCGTGTTTTCGACCGATCAGGTCGAGGAGGTCGTCGAGCGGGAACTACTGCGCGGTGCGACCGGTAAGATCGTGATCTGCACCTCGACCTGCGATCCGGACCGGATCGCAGCACTGGGCGCACGGGTGGCAGACCAGTTACGCTTTCTGGAGGTGCCGGTGTCCGGAACGAGCGAACAAGTGCGCCAAGGCGACGGCGTCGCACTGATTGGTGGCGATCGCTCCATTGCGGCCGATGCCGCACCCGTCATCGCGGCGATGTTCCCTCGGCAATATCACATCGGCAAAGTTGGCGACGGCGGCCGCGCCAAGCTCGCGGTCAATCTCATCCTCGGCCTCAATCGTCTGGCGCTTGCGGAAGGACTCGTGTTTGCGGAGCGCATAGGCCTCGATCCCGCGGCGTTTCTGAAAGTCGCGCGCGCATCCGCAGCCGCGTCGCAGGTCATGGATACCAAGGGACCGAAAATGACGGCGGGCGATTTCGCACCGGAAGGTCGTGTACGTCAGACACTCAAGGATGCGCAGCTGATGCTCGATCAAGCGCGCAAAGCGGGGCAGCAATTGCCACTCTTAAGCGTTCACGCCGACGTACTCGAAGCCTGCAAGCGCAATGGCGAAGGCGAACAGGACAACAGCATTGTCATCGAGGAAATCCGTAGGCGCCGACTGTGAATGTCGGGCCTTAGCGCTTGGCTACTCTGGCTAAAGTAGCAATGAAAGTAGCGCGCTCTTCGAAACATGTCCGGCGCGGTTTTCGCGCAACAAAACGCAGATAGCCCCAATTCGCGGGGGTTTTCGCAGCCTCCGTTCCCAAACGGCGGGCGACTGCGCAGGATCATCGAGCCTTGAACACCGCGTGATAAATGTAGTACGTACTACATGGCTAATTGAGGTAGTGCGGGCGTGAGAACCATAAGCGCGCGGCAGGCCAATCAGCAATTCTCCTCTCTCCTCTCCGGGGTGGAGAATGGCGAAGAATTCGTGATTACAAAGCATGGCAAAGCCGTCGCATTGATCACATGGTACCAGCCGACAAAATTGACCAGAGAACGTGAAGAAGCGATCGAGCGCGCCGTGAAAATCATGACGAGGGGAATGCCGGTGTCGCTGATCCAGACGTTTCTGGCGCAGTAGGGCCAAGGCGCTTGATAAGTTTCGATACCAGTATTCTTGTTAATGCAACGAGCTCCCTTCCAGATGAGAAATCGGCGCTGGCGCGAAACGTTATAGAGCGCGCGATGCGTATTGGTTCGGGGATCCTTTTGCTTCAGCCTCTTACCGAATATTGCGATCTGGCACGCAAGGTGGGCATCTCGACTGTGACCATCGAAAATATGATGCAGGCCTGGACGGCGGTGCTGCCGGTTTTTGCCCCGGACGAAGATGATTTTCAGACCGCAGTTCGATCGCTTGGATCATTTGAAAATTTTCGGGATGCGCTGCTATGCGCTTCCGCCAAGCGCGCTGGCGTCAAGCATTTCCTCTCTGAGAGGCTGCTAAACGGCTTCGATTTCCGTGGCGTCGCCGTCGTCAATCCGTTCTATCGACCGAACGACGGCTTGATGAACCGAATCCTCCGACCAACGCGGCGTCGCCGTAAATCATGAAGCAACGATCAGCCGCTGATTGTTCCCGAGGGCGCCAATAAATTGAAGTTAGCTTCGTCTCGTCGCAGCCCACGTCAATCAAAGGCCTTTCGGGCCACAAATTGTCGACCTTTATGGCCATTACTGTGCATGGACGAGGCTATCGCCCCAACTTGAAAAAAAATGAAATCCCAAAATGACGAATTCAAGCGCCTAATCGGCGATCGCGATGACGACCTCACAAAAGCCCGCGGTGACGTAATTGCGCTGAATTGTCTAAATCCGTTTCGGACTTGAATTCATCGAGCCCAATCAAAATGAAAATCAAGAGGTTGGTGGAGACCGCAAAACATATTGAAGTCGCTTGAGAATTTGCCTTGATAACATCTTGAAATCGCAAAAAAATCAAGATTTGCGACTTGATATGTAGATAAAACCCGTCCGCGACTGAATGTCAGTTGCCTAGAGCCGAGCCGAAATATTTCGCTGTTTCAAGCTCGCCAAATGTTCGATCAGCGTCAACAGCGCCCAGCGATTCTTCCTATCTTTGACCTTCGAAAACGCATTGAGCATCTGAAGCGTCATCGGCTCCTGCAACGAGTCATAGGGAGACGAATGGCTGCTTGCCGACTTTGTGCTTCTACCACCTTCGGAAAAGAAACTTCCGATCGGGGCCTCTAAGATGGTTGCGATCTGATAGAGACGCCCGCTCCCGACTCGGTTGACACCCTTCTCGTATTTCTGGACTTGCTGGAATGTGACGCCAAGCTTCTTTGCTAGCTGTTGTTGGGTGACGCCCAGCTGCAGCCGCCGTATTCGGATATTTGATCCTATGGTCTTGTCGGTTGAAGTCGCTGCTTTCGCTGATCGTCTAGCCATTGTCTTCCCCAACTGTAAGAAATCTGCAGCAAGGGCCCGTGGTGAAATCAGTCAGCTATTAGACTCCGACGCCCGTCGTATTCGAATTTTGCAGAGTCAAATCCTCTCCAGCGAACTTGACCGATATTAACGCCGGCTGAAGCAAAACCCACCGAGCCGCCACTCTAATGCAGCGCTCAACTGGAATTCCTCTTTATTTTCCAGAACATTCAGGAAATCGAATTGATCACAACCTTTGTCAAATAAAGGCGATCTTGATCACGTCTTGAAATCTTGATTTCCTGAGAACCCACAGAAAATCAAGATTTAGAGATTCCTGATCCGGTCAGTCCGCGGGTTCGACAAGGCCCTCACCTAGCTCGCGCGACCAGGGGTACCTCCGCTTTCTCTCCTGCGGTTTTCGTCGATCGAGGGCCTCCAAGGTTAGGAGAAGTTGCCCGACCTGGCGCCAAAGTCCCACCTCGTACCGGTTCAGGCGGTCAAATGCGAAATTGGGCATATTGGCGACCCGAAGATAGCTTTCGCCAAAGTCCGTGAGGGGCGGATCGCCGCGGGCGGCCTTTTTAGCGGGACCGACCGAAATGACGACGGACGATTGCGCCTCCGCCGAAGCTTGCATGCCGACCGGAGACAGGAGTGCTCGTATGACTTCGCGAGAGCGTTGGTCTGAAGCTTTCTTTTTTTTCGCCATAGACGCGTCGATCTCGAAAACACCGGTTTCCATGGCCGTTGCGCGCCGGAGACGCCAGAGGAGGCTCGCTAGCCGCAATATCAATTCTCTCTCAACGGCAGATTGGGGGGCGTAGTCCGCGATGATCGCTGACTCGAAAGCCTGATAATCCTCGGCATCTTCCAGCGAGCCGATGACGGTCTCGGCGGCCAGACCATGTCGGATGGCGTTGCACCGCGACCGCCGTTTGCCTGGTTCAGTCTTTGGCCCGGTGCTTTTGCGTGCGTTGCGGCGATTCGCCTGGAGCTGTTTGAGTGTCGTCATTGCTGGTCGGAGGTTGGAATTGGCTTCGTTTCGAAATTTGAATTTTTGGCCGCAGAGCGGATTTTGGGCGGCTTTTTAGAATTTTCGGGAGTTACCTTGGAATTCCGTGGATTCTCCTTGAGGGAAACCTCTGGATGCGTTGCCACCCACAAGGTACTGGCTACACGCATAGGATCGATTCTTAGCGTTTCCCACCACGCCATTTCATCGCCATAACGGTGAACTTCACGATGGTGCCCACGGCAGAGTGGGACGGTGAACTCGTCGCTGACCTTTTTTGCCATCGCACGCGGTTGCGCGAAACGCACATGATGCGCATCGCAAGGCTGGCGGCCGCAGATAAGACAGGGTTGCTGGGCGACGTATCTGACGTGATTACGATCACGGATGCGCCGCAGCTTGGGAAGACCCAACGCAACCTCTTCGGCTGCAGCGCCCCAGCTTTCCTGTAGAGCCGCTCCCGCCGGTGCCATTTGCGGCGTGGTGTTGGTTTCCGTCGCCGACGGCGAAGCTTTCGGCTCCCGTATTGTTTCAGCGCGATAACTGGCAAAACTCAAAAGCTTGGTCCGGAACGCCACTTCGACTGAACGCGCATCGTTGACGGAGAGCTTGTTCTTTTCCGGAAGGTAGCGCTTCGCCCAATACGCCGCGGCTTCCCCGTCGCCAAGATCGTTGAGGCCAAGGATAAGACTGTCACGCAACTTGGCTGAGAGTTCGATGCTCAGGTCTGCTGTTATGTGTGTCGTGAGACGGGCGTAGCGCCGCGGTGCCGATCGTCCCGTTGAGTGCTGATAACCACCATTAGGCGAACCATTGCCATTAGCCTTCGGTCTCTCAGGACTTGATGGCGGCGGCGGCGCTGGAGCGGGCGCCACCTTTAAGTCCGGCGCATCGAGATCGTCTTCCCCCGCGATACCAACCAAGGTGAAGAGTGCGTAGCGCCGTGCATAGGTCAGAGCCATTCCCATACGCTGCGGATGGGCGGTTTCTGCAATTGGACAAACCGGCCAATCCGAAGCGATCCACTCGCCAGACGAATGCGCAAGTGTCGTGGTCAGGTTGACCTGCCCGGCCGCCTGATCAATCGCGGTCGCCTGGAGCGTCGCGATCTCATGCTTGCCCAAGGTCTTGCGGACAATATCGAGGCCTTCGGCAAGAGACGCATAACGGAAGGTGCGTTCTGTGCTTCCACTTCCCTGTCGCCGCGACAGATCCTGAACGGTCGCTGTCAGCGACTTCTCCGGATTGACCAGTTCAGCCTGTGCCTTGGCCAAGGCCGTAGCGAGAGCCGCAATCGTCGCACTAGAGCGCTGCACGATCACCCTCCTCGCTGTTTTGGTCTTGCGACAGGAGATCAAAGCTGACCGCACCGGCTTTAGAACGCTTGGCCCGAACACCGTGGCCGATCGCCTCCTTGGCATCCCCCGGCATCAGGCCTTTGAGTTCACGCTTGGCCTCTTCATGTTCGAGGAACGCCGACCGAGACCGGGCAAAGATCCCGGCTAACTCCGCCCAAGCATTAGACGAACTCATATCGACAATGCGGATCGCCTCGATCCGAGGCTTCGGTGGCTCGACCCCGAACAACGCCGGTGCCTCTCCCGTCTCAACACAGCGCCAGAACTTCCGCTCGGCCGTGATCAAAAGGTGCTGATAGAGCGGATCGGCATGGACCACGATCTCCAGCCACTTCCCACCGCCATTGATGATCGAGAGCACCGCCGTCCGTGCTGCAACGACCCACATATTGTGTTGCAGTTGAGGGGTGTATTTCGCGGTCGCTGCTTCCTCCGAGAACGACCAGGGCAGCATGAACTTCGATTCAAAGACCGCGTCACTCCCCTGGACCCGGCCGTCCAAAGTCGCGCCCATCCATCGCACCGCCGGGTGGCGAACATGCCGCTGGATATCGACGATCACTTCGCCGGTGTTCAGCTCATACCAGCGCCGGTTCAGGTCCTCGGTCGCAGACCCCAGCTGAACGATGAGATTGCGCGACAAATCCTCAGGCTCGACCTCTCCCCGCTTCTCTCGCCACAACCGCAGCAAAGCGTCTTGGTCCTCTCCCATGATCGTCCGGGTATCCGACCCGCCGATAAAACCGCGTCGGTCCATTTTTCCCTTGGTCACCCTGCTCTCCCCTAAACATCTATTATAGATGTAAGCAACTAAAATAGACATTCAAGGCGTACACGCGACCTGCGCCCAAAAAAGTTTGCCGCTCGCACCTTGGATTGAATAATCGGATTTGAACGTTGCCAGTTCTAACCAACCGAAATGATGCAAACCGACACAAATCACGGTATTGGGCGGGAATAGCGCGCTCGCATCGAACGCTTCCGGGACCAACACATGACGCCACCTTCAGCAGTCACCGCCGCCCAGTGTCGTGCCGCCCGTGGACTTCTGGATTGGAGTCAGGAAGATCTCGCCACTATGGCGGGGGTCGGCATCGTGACCGTCCGCCACATCGAAGCCGGCAAAAACCAGCCCCGGCGGGCGACGCTCGATGTCATCCGACGCGCGTTTGAAAATAACGGCATCCTCTTTGTTCATGAGGATGAAACTAATGGCGCCGGAGTTCGTCTCCTAAAAGCCCCCCCTTACGAAACAAAGAGCGACGACGATCGCAGTTAGAAATTATCCCGGAGACGATTGGAATTTCGATAAAAGACAGGCATGCAGCTTCTTGAGGTAAACGCGGAAATTTCGAAAGCTCCCCCAACATCGCGCAAACGTATTTTCATGTGCGCCCTACCTAATCTTCGCAGGTGGACAAATCATATGATCGCACTTGGTTGGCCCGGCCAAGCACTCAAAAGTGAGGTAAGGCCGTCGGTTGCGATTGATACTCTCGATACCACAACACAAATTCGCGGATTCCTTCCTCGATTGAAGTTGATGGACGAAATCCAATATCGCGCAAGAGGTCGTCAATATCCGCACAAGTTTCCGGCACATCCCCCGGCTGTATGGGCAAGAGTTCGATTTTAGCTTTACGGCCAATTTCACTTTCCAAGATCCGCACGACGTCAGAAATTTCGCATGCGCGATTATTTCCGATGTTATAGATCTTCCACGGAGCAGCACTTGTCGCGGGGTCAAGCTCTGGTACCAGCATCGTCGACCGTCTTATTGGTGGCTTATCAATAAGCCTATCAACAGCTTCGATCACATCATCGATATAGGTGAAGTCGCGCCGCATTTGGCCATAATTGAACAGCTTTAGGGGCAATCCCTCTTCTATAGCCTTGGTGAAGATAAACATCGCCATGTCGGGTCGTCCCCAAGGACCGTAGACAGTAAAGAACCTCAATCCAGTTACGGGCAAGTCAAAAAGATGGCTATACGCATGCGCCATCAATTCGTTTGATTTTTTCGTCGCTGCATAGAGACTCAACGGATGATCTACATTGTCATGCACAGAAAACGGCAGCCGCGTGTTGGCGCCGTAAACTGAGCTCGATGATGCGAAGACGAGATGTTCAATCTTGCGGAAACGACAACCTTCAAGAACATGTAAAAATCCGACAAGATTTGCATCCGCATAAGCATGCGGGTTGTCTAGGGAATAACGAACGCCCGCTTGAGCTGCGAGATGGACGACAGAGCGAAACGTGCCGTCACGGAAAAGTTCGTCAACAGCTCGACGATCGCCTAAATCAATCTTGTGGAACGAGAAGTTAGGAAACGCTTGTAAGACTTCAAGACGGGCATTTTTGAGAGCAGGGTCGTAATAACTATTCAGATTATCGACCCCCGTGACGACCTGTCCCTTTTCCAAAAGATGTTTGGCAAGAGAAAACCCGATAAAGCCGGCTACTCCGGTGAGCAATGTAGGGGCTCGGGACATCGCAAACGCCTTAAAGTCCAGCATTACTCGAAAGTCTGACAACGGGCCAACTTGTACTCCAGCCGAATACGATCGCCAATCGCTATAAACTGCTCAAAGATCGTTAAAAGCTACGAGGCGAGGCACAACGCCTCCAACTGAAGCGGCTTACGTACTCGCAGCTTCCACGTATCCAATATCGTCGTGGACTGAAAACACGCCGTAGCACGCCATGTGATGCTTGCGGCCGACAACCGGCATATCGTCGCTCTTAGAAAATGACGAGACATTAAGCACCAGCCCCTTAACCAGCACCTCCTCAAAATCTCCGCCCCTTTCCAAGATCACGCGCCACTTAAATGCACCACCGGGCGTCTCATCGGCCATCGTGTTGTAACGCAGGCGAATCAATTCATCCTTCATTGAAAATCCTTACGTTCGCTACAGCATATGCCATCGATTAATCTTCACCGCCACGGTTCAAGCTGGACCGACACCCAAATTCCACTCGACTTGACTAGCAAAGATCTTTGACGCCAATTCAGCGCCTTCGGTCGGAGATCGGCTCCGGCGATTCTTTGGAGCAAGGCGTGGATGGCGGATTCCATTGCGCTAATCACGGGGGCTACAGGGCAGGACGGTGCCTATCTTGCCGAGTTTTTGCTCCGCAAAGGCTATGCGGTGCACGGCATCAAGCGGCGGTCCTCATCGTTTAACAGCGAGCGCATCGATCATCTCTATGAGGATCCGCATGGTTCAGGTGTACATTTCTTCCTGCACTACGGCGACATGACGGACTCGACAAATCTCATTCGCATTATTCAGGAAGTTCAGCCGACCGAAATCTATAATCTTGCCGCACAGAGTCACGTCCGCGTCTCGTTTGAGACCCCGGAATATACGGCCAACGCTGACGCGCTGGGGACGCTGCGGCTCCTCGAAGCCATCCGCATCCTGCGCATGGAAAATAGGGTGCGGTTCTATCAGGCTTCAACCTCCGAACTTTACGGCATGGTACAGGAGATCCCACAACGCGAGACGACCCCATTCTATCCGCGCTCGCCTTATGCCGCAGCGAAACTGTATGCCTACTGGATCACCATCAATTATCGCGAAGCGTATGGGATCCATGCCTCGAATGGCATTCTGTTCAATCACGAAGGCCCGACCCGCGGCGAGACTTTCGTCACGCGCAAAATCACCCGCGCGGTGGCCGCGATCGAACTCGGGTTGCAAAAGAAGCTGTTCCTCGGCAACCTCGCCGCGACACGCGACTGGGGCCATGCCCGCGATTATGTCGAAGGCATGTGGCTGATGTTGCAGCAACCGGAACCCGATGACTATGTGTTGGCGACCGGCGAAGAACATTCGGTCCGCGAATTTGTCGAGAAGGCTTTCGCTCATATCGGCCGCGACATCGCCTGGCGTGGCTCAGGCGTCGCCGAACAGGGTATCGACCAGCGCGACGGCACGGTATTGATTGAGATCGATCCGCGCTATTTCCGGCCGACGGAGACAGATGCGCTCCTCGGCGACCCAAGCAAAGCACGGCAGAAACTTGGCTGGCAGCACAAAGTCTCTTTCGGGGGATTGGTTCGTGAGATGGTCGACGCAGACCTCGCCGCCATACGTCGCGACGGCATGCGACGCAACCTGCAAGATTAGAAGCACATGAACGCGTCGCCGGTGATCTTCGATTTCGCAGGCAAGCGCGTTTTCGTTGCCGGTCATGCCGGCATGGCGGGATCAGCCATCGTGCGGCGTTTACAGGGCGAGAATTGCAACATCGTCACTGCTGCAAGGTGCGATCTTGATCTACGACAATCAGATGCGGTCGATCGCTTTATGGCGCAGGCAAAACCCGACGCGATCTTCGTCGCCGCAGGCAAAGTCGGCGGCATTCGCGCCAACAGCACATTCCCAGCCGATTTCATCGCCGACAATATCGCGATCGTCCTCAACATCATCCGCGCAGCGCACCGTTGTAGTGTCAAAAAGCTCCTCTATCTCGGATCGTCCTGCATTTATCCGCGGCAGGCACAGCAGCCGATGACGCCGGACTTGCTTCTCTCCGGCGAATTGGAACCTACTAATCAATGGTACGCGATCGCCAAAATCGCCGGAATTAAACTATGTCAGGCATTTCGTCTGCAACACGGTGCCGATTTCATTTCCGTGATGCCCACAAATCTTTACGGACCCGGCGACAATTATCATCCCGACGACAGCCACGTTCCGGCGGCACTTATGCGACGTTTTCATGAGGCCAAGCTCGCCCATGCGCCCTGTGTCACGGTCTGGGGCACAGGCACACCACGGCGCGAATTCCTTGCGGTCGACGACTTGGCCGACGCATGCGTGTTCGTGATGAAACGCTATTCCGACCTGGATTTCATCAATATCGGCTCCGGGGTCGATACAACCATTGCCGAGTTTGCGCACCTAATCGCCGACGTCGTCGGCTATCGGGGACAATTCGAATTTGACACATCGCGCCCCGACGGCTCGCAACAGAAGCTCCTCAATGTGTCGCACATCAACTTACTCGGCTGGCGCGCGCGCACTCCATTGCGGGAGGGCCTAACCCAGATGTATGGGGACTTCCTCACCCGCTACACAGCCTAATAGCTTATTAAACGTAGGACGGTCAGTCAGTTCTAGAAATTTATGCAATCCTTGGCCGCCCTTGAATTCACGCAACTCCAACTATTCCATTACCCTCTATACGTTTTTGCTTTTTTTACGAAAAACCGTATCGGGGTATTCTATTCCTGCAAGGAGCCGGTTGTCAGGACCGAATAACGGCGTCTGCTGCGAATTTTTTGGAAAACCGACTCGCAACACCGTTTCGAACATCGGTGCGGTCGGCGTATCGGCCAGGCGAAAATTACTGTGACGGATGATAAGCTGACCGCTTGGCTTTAGACAGCGGGCAAAATCCGCAACTGCCTCAGCGAAATCCTCGAATTGAATAAGGTGATCGCAGCGGGTGAGGCCCGGCGCGCCCAGGCCACCGTGGCGCAGAACAGCCATGGCGAAAATCGCGTCATAAGTCGCCGACGGCTCTGCACGCGTCGAGCTTCCGACCGAGAAAAAGATCCCGCCATCACACGCGTCCCGTAACCGACGGCGGCAGATCGCGATATTGCCGGGATTGATGTCGATGCCTTTTATGGCGGCCTTAGGAAAATAATTCCGCAGCGAAAACGCTTCCTCGCCCGTCGAACAGCCATAGGAAAGTATACAGACATTGCTATCTGCGCCCAGCTGCGCTCGGACAAAATCGAAGATACGGGGGTAGCGATCAGCCCTGGTATCGCTAAATGGCTGGAACGCGCCTCTTGGCTTGACGAGATTGAGCCAGATCACGTTGCGATATGACCGGTCGACCAGGAGTCGCCAAAGCCTGCGGATAAGCCGAATGATGAATGTAGGCCTCATCGTCTCTGATCGTTGCTTGGCGTTATCGATAGCCATCAAAGCCGATAGCAAATCCAGGCACTGTATAGTCTATCGCGTACATACTCTTCCCTTACTCTGTTACAAGAAAGACTGCCATGGAAACACCGGTCATTGCCCGCCGAACTGCCCGTGCCCTCAGACGGATACTGAAGCTTTCTGGATTTGCTCCATCGGTCCATCTTGATTTCTCTAATCGCTTGACCAGTACCAAACATCTCGACGCGATGCTCGATCGCATCGCGGAAACAGTCGAATGTTGGCTATCGCAGCAAACCATTTTTACTGACCTGGCACCGTTCAGCGTACGAGAGCTGGTCGGGGACTTCTTTGCCGCCCACCTGTCGGGGCCCCTTCCGGGCCGCCGCCGGCGGCAGCCGTTTCAACAAGATTCTCTGGCTTTGCTTGCTCGCGCGAGCGCTATGTCCGAGTATTATCATTGATAGCGGCACTTATGCGGGCGCTAGCGCTTGGGCACTCGCGTTCGGAGCCACGGAAGCACAAATATTTAGCTTCGATACCGATCTATCCCAACTGCGGTCGAGACAACCAAATTGTGAATATTTTCAGCGCGACTGGAGTAAGCACGACTTATCACAACATGATTTGACACGCGCGCTCTGCTATTTCGACGACCACGTCGACCAAGTGCGACGCTTGCTGGAGGCAACAGAGCGCAAAATTCCATTTGCGATTTTCGACGATGACCTTCCATTAACTTGCTTCGCATTGATGGCGCCTTCGCCGAGTCGGCTTCCTAAGCCCGAATTCATTGACGATCCGGCGCTGGTGCATGGGGAGGTCGTCGAATGGCTGTGGGGCGGATCGCTGCGACGTTGGGTCGTCGACCAGAACTATCTTGGTAAGGGACGCGCTGCGATCTGAGCCTACGAATGCCTGCCAGATCTCGGCCCAATTACCGGCATCCGGGTGCCCCCGCTAAAAGTAGTGGCCATAATCTAACAGATTCGCCAAATCGGAAAGGTCACGGTAGATCCTACCGATCTACCCGCCCTTGTGGTAAGCATTACAATTCCAAAACGCTTCTAGAAGAGTTACAGCGATACAAAATGCAGGTATGGGTCATCAAAGGTTGGGGACGTGTGGATGCTGATGAACCGAGAAAACGTCAGCGATATAGCCGTTAATGGTCTCAGTTTGGATTAGCAGGTCCCTGCAAAATCCCTTGACGGTTGACCAATCCGGACCATCCTCCAGAGCATGGCAAAAGGAGCGGGATAGAAGACCAGCTGACGTGATCGGGGCGGCCATTATGGTTGCCAAGATCGCCACGGGTGAGATTTCCGACAATCTAGGGATAAAATCCGCAGCCGCCGATCTCGGCCGTCTTGGCGGGCAGGCTTGAGCCAAGAGGCCGCCAACTGAGGCGGCCTAAAAGTGCACGCGCATTGTGGCCGCCAGCTTACGACCTCGCCTTATAAACGGCCGTTCAAAAAGAAAATACGAAGCGAAACAGAACACGACGCACACGCTGAGTGCAGCGATCGCTAGCACTAGATTTCCGTGGGCGACCGCAGGCCACACCGCCAGTTGTTGCCAGAGATACAAACTATAGGAAGCGAGGCCGAGCGAGGCGAAGGGCGCGCTAGAAAGGATACGGCTCAAAAGCGAAGGCGTCGTCAGCGTTCGCATCAGAAGGAAAACAAGCAGAGGGCTCAGCGCAATCGCATTTAGAATGGTCGCGAATCTCGATCCGGACTGTGATGCGACGAGAAGAATCGCAAGGATCAACATCCCCAGTGAGCCTGATGGCATTCTGGATATTATTTTCTGGACCGTCGATTCATTTAGTGCGCACGCGACGCCCCATCCAATTGCTAAGAATTGACTGAGAAATTTTGCGGTCTCGGTGAACTTGAAAAAAAAGAGAACTATGACGAAAATCGGCATACTGAATGCTGAAAGAGTCAGCGCTGCGCGGCGCTTCGACCCTAGCCAAATGAATAATATCGGTATGACGGCGTAAAACTGTTCTTCAACAGATAGGCTCCAAGTGTGGGCACCAAGCCAGCCGCCGCAATTGGCGTTTCTTAGATCGCAGACGAAAAGTAGAGAGTAAGCCGCGCGCATAGAGTGCGCGGGCACAGCTTCAGTGCTTGCTAGCGCGACGATGACCGCCACATACAAAGCTAGTGGCGGCAAGATTCGAAACGCACGTCTTACGTAAAATCCCGACAACGAAATGTCGGAAAAATGCATTTCCTCTCGGAGGAAACCGGCTGAGATAATGTAACCGCTAATAACAAAGAAGATTTGGACGCCAAGCCAGCCGAGCCAATCAATGGACCCGTAAAATAAATGCGAAATGATGACCATTAGGGCGCCAATTGCCCGCCAGCCATCCAAGGCCAGAATCCGATGAGGTTCTTTCACGAAGGGACCCAGAAAACATTGATGGCCTAGTGCCAAATACTCGGCTCTGACGGCCCAATTAGTGGATTGCGTAAAGAACCAATATCGCGACAATCCCTATCAGCGCGATCTCCCAATAGGGAATCCTGACCCCCGCGACTCTGGCTTTCTTCCGAAGCAAATCCATGGCCTGCCTGCGTCCCCGCAATCCCGATGGTAAGCAAGTAGTATAAATCTCACCTCCTACCGAAAGGTGACGCCTTTTCAAAAAGGCCTCCCCGGATTCAAGGGAACCAGTGAGATTCCAGGGGGATGGAAAAGGGAGCCAGTACCAAAACGCTCAAAATGTAAGGTCAACCTAACACACCACCACATAGCCATTATCGACGCCAGCGTGCTTATTTCGTTCTAATCAAAACCGGTCGACTGCCTAATCTTCCTGACTAATGCCGCTCACCGTATTCAATGGCGTGCGGCGCGGCGTCGGCTATCTAGGTAATTAGCGACCTAAGCTACTGACAGAAAATCCTTTTTGATCAACTGTGACACTTCCGCAACATGACGCCGTGGACGCGTTGAGACGACCGACGTCCCGTTGTCAGTACCGCTTGTGATGTGGTATCTTCTATTTATCTGCTGATTCAGAAAGTTGGATCGGTTTCCGGGCCTAAGGATTAAACTTATGAATAATGATTCCGAGCTTCTTCTCCAACGGGCCCATGATCGGATGCAGGAAGCCCAGGGACCGTCGCGACGCCAATGGACTTCTCCGCGAGTTATCTCCAGCACTGTCGAAGACAACACGGAAAATGGTGGCGGGGCATCCACTGACTCCGTAGTTGCATCCTAAGCTTTCGATATTTGATTTTCGCTTTTCGCAAGACATTATTTCTCTGGGTTTTTGAGAGGACGCTTGGCTTCAGCTGCGAAGTAGCTAAGGGTTTTGTTGTAGACGAATAAATTTGTCCGTGTAGTGTTCTCAAGCCTCCAATTCATTTATCCGGAGCGTGATCGCAGGTGAGCGCGATAGCCGGACTGTGGCGGTTTGACGGCAAGCCCGATACGGCTGCGCAATGTTCCCGCATTTTAGGGGCACTTGGGATATACGGCCCTCATGACGCAGCGAACTGGTCTAACGGCAAGCTGGCCCTTGGGCGTAGTTTGTTTCGTTTGCTACCCGAAGACGCTTACGACCAACAACCACTCATCAACAGTGACGGCCGACTTGCTCTGGTTGCCGATGCGCGACTAGACAATCGCGAAGAATTAATTGGCGAACTTGGGTTGGCACCAAGTGATGCTCGGAAGTTTTCCGATGCAGCCATCTTACTGACCTGCATCGAACGCTGGAATGAGGATGCAATCAACCGACTAGTTGGCGATTTTGCATTCGCGTTGTGGAATGAAAAAGCTCAAACGCTGTTGTTAACTCGCGACTTTGTTGGTCAGCGACCGCTCTACTATTATCAGTCACGCGATTTTTTTGCTTTTGCGACAATGCCGAAAGGCCTCCACGCACTTTCGGAAATTCCGCGAGCTCCAGACGAGGAGATGGTGGCAGAATTTCTTACAGTAATGCCGCAATCCGGCTCGCGAAGCTTCTTCAAAGATATTAAACGCGTTGAACCCGGCCATATCGTCCGGGTAACTCGCGATCAAATATCATCGCGCCGCTACTGGCAGCCTCGTCGCCCTTCCCGGACCACTTGGAAACTAGAAGAGTGTGTCGAAGGGTTGCGATATCATCTTGATCAGGCCGTTCAATCACGACTTCGAGGAACAAGAGAGTTAATCGGATCTAACCTAAGCTCGGGCATCGATAGCGGCGCCGTAACGGCAACCGCTGCCCGGCTTCTCGCTGCAAATGGAGGCAAAGTGGTCGCTTTCACGGCGGTGCCGTCTCAAGGCTATGACGGCCCAAGTCCGAGAAATCGCTACGCTGACGAAGGTCCCCTCGCAGCAATAGTCGCAGCAACCTATCCGAACATTGAACATGTGTTGATCCGATCAGAGAAAAATTCACCTCTCGATGGGATAGATCGTGGTTTCTATCTCTATGAACAGCCACTGCTGAGCTTGAGCAACACGAGGTGGATCGAAGCTATCAACAGCAGCGCACGATCACGAAAATTAAAAGTAATGCTTATCGGTCAATTTGGAAACATGACGATAAGTTACAATGGACTTGAAACACTCCCAGAACTATTACGAGCAGGACGCTTATTCGACTTATGCAAAACCGCCCACAAGCTCGTGGCCAACTCGAACATGCGCTGGCGGGGGGTCGCCGCGCAGACCTTTGGATCGTTTTTACCGTTACAAGTGACGAAGTGGCTAAACTCTCTACACTTCGGCCACTTTCCAGAAGTTGAGGAGTATTCGATACTTCGATCTAAAACATTAAGAGACATGAATTTGACGAAGCTTGCGGGCGAACGAGGCTTAGATTTTTCATACAGGCCATGGAACGACGGTTTTGCGATGCGCGTTTGGGGCATGCAGCGAAGCGATAATGGCAATATCAATAAGGGCACCTTAGCCGGCTGGGGAATCGATAGGCGAGACCCCACAGCTGACAAACGACTTGTTGAATATTGCCTGAGCATCCCCACTGAAATGTATCTTACGGCCGGTGTTCAGCGTGCGGTGTCTAAAACAGCATTCGCCGATCGCTTGCCACACGCAATTTTGCACGAGCAGAACAGAGGCTACCAAGCCGCGGATTGGCACGAAGGGTTGACCGCAGCACAAGGGGAAATCGAAACAGAGTTAGCTCGCCTCGCCGCTTTCACACCAACGGCGACGTTGCTGGACATTGAGCGAATGGTGAGCCTGATCAAAAACCTGCCTAGCACAGGTTGGAACAACACAGACGTAATTCAACACTACCGACTGGCATTACTGCGCGGCGTCTCAGCGGGCCACTTTTTGCGAAGATCTTACGGAGGAAATCAATAAGCACGCCGAGCGGCATCGGAGGGCGTGTTTACTGACTGAGGCAGCAGCACCGGCGTCCGTCCAATCAGCCAATCAGCGGTCAGTCCCGCCCATTCGTGAAACGCCAGGTCGATCCGAGTAAATCCGGCAAATACCGACAGGGTCGGGGGGCTAGAGAGATCGCGCCAGCTACCACTGCGGTAATCAACCGGATAGGCTTCGATCGGAAAACCCGCGGCACGGAACAAGCCAACGGCGCGCGGCATATGCGAGGCCGACGTCACCAATAACCAGCGTTCCCCCGGCTTTGGATCGACGATTTTCTTGGCATTGACGGCGTTTTCAAACGTATTGCGCGCGACGGCATCGATGACGAGATGATCGGCTGGCACGCCCAGCGCCTCTAGGAGCCGCGCCGCGTATTTAGATTCTGAATCGCCCCCGAAAATCAGATTCGAATTACCGCCGCTGAATACGACCCGTGCCGTCGGATAGCGGCGTTGCAGCAGGACCGTCGCGACAAGGCGGTTGGCGGCCGCATTTAGCGATATCTCTTTCCGCATCGTTGAGATGTGCGTGTTGATGGCCCCGCCAAGCACGACGATTCCGGTTAGCGGTTCGCCCGTCGCGTCCCAAGGCGGGAAACGATTTTCAAGCGGCAATAGTAATAGCGCACTAACCTGCGGCTGGCCGCCAATCACAAGAAGAATGAGGCCGCCAACCGTCAGCCATCGCCCTAGATGGGCAAGACGGCCTTGCCACCAAAGGACGACACCGCACACCTGAATCAGGAGAACTAATGTCGATGGGATAAGAAGATCGCCAAGCGTTTTTGAAAGGGCAAAATACATTCAGATCGACATCCTAGGCGGGCACGTATCGAAGGACAACAAGCCATCGTGTCCGATCATATATACAGCGGCACGGTCCCAGCAAACGCAGCCGCCGATTACGACAAGAGCGGCCTCGTCGAGCGCAACACTCTACGGCAGAAAATAGAACAATGACGCTATCAAACCTGCTATAGGGAACGCAATCAAGCGGGGTGCTCTGCATCTCATTCTCCACGATGCGGCTTTAGCCGCTGTTGACCAAGCAGGATCGGTGACGAAATTAGGCGATGTGATAGTGCAGCCGCACCAATCACCAAACGACACGTTTTGTATAACGTCGGGAGGGCAACCCTTCACGCCGGTCTTCGAGCTCATCGCCGCCTGCTGCCAATGGCCGCCCTCGCAATCTCGCAACGCTGCGATCCGCGCCGCAGCGGGCCGCGTGACTGACTGGGACGATTTTCTCTCCGCACTTAAGCGGCAGCGTGTGGCCGGGCTGGTCCACAGCGCTTTGCTGTTGGCCGAAGCACCGTATCCGACAGCGATCGCCTCCACACTTGCGCGACGCGCCCGGAGCATAACGCAGCGAAGTTTAATATTGATGGCCGAGACGCTTCGTCTGCAAGCACTGTTCGAAGCCGCCTATATTCCCGTCTTAGCTTTGAAAGGTGTCGCGTTGGC
The DNA here is from genome assembly GCA_036271715.1 of Xanthobacteraceae bacterium. GTDB lineage: Bacteria > Pseudomonadota > Alphaproteobacteria > Rhizobiales > Xanthobacteraceae > BOG-931. Next base: position 113,780 of record DATBAD010000057.1, on the reverse strand, counting down.
GCAGCTTGCCTATGGTTCGGTACTCGCGAAGGAGGGGCGCGATATCGATTTATTGGTCCCGCCAGAGTATGCCGAAGCGTCGCTTCAACTTCTCGAAGATGAAGGTTATGCGCTGTCTTCGCCGACGAGGTTTTTGAACGGCGCTCAGCGCCGCAACCTCATCACTTACGGCAAGGAAATCGAGCTCCGCCGCAAAGGCCCTGATTTGCTTGTCGAATTGCAATGGCGCACCGCTAACAATCCGCAGCTGCTGCAGGGTATCGATGCGCGCTCGTCGACCCAGACAGTCAAGCTACCGGACGGGAGCGTACGAACTTTGGCGCCCGATGATCTCTTCGCCTATCTTAGCGTGCACGGCGCGCAGCATTCCTGGTCACGGCTAAAGTGGCTTGCCGACGTCAATGCTCTGGCTGCGGCGGAAGGAACCGACCTCGAACACCTGTACCGGCATGCCGAGCGCGCCGGCGCCGGAATTTGCGCCGGGCAAACGCTACTGCTGTGCAAACGAATCCTAGCGTTACCGCTGCCATCCACGCTTGCCGATAAGCTTTTACAGGACAAACGCGTTCGCAGATTGGTAAACATAGGAGAGGCGGCGATTACATCACCACACGCCCACACGGCTGCGGACAACAGAATTGGCGACGTGCTTCGCTTTCTACGTACCCAATTTTTATTAGGGCGGGGATGGGGATTCTATGCCGAGCAATGCCGGATCGCGGCGGTCGGCCCAATTGACGTCGTCCGCATACCCCTACCCCGCCCCCTTCATTTTCTCTATCCGATCATTCGTCTACCGCTATGGCTCTTCCGCCGCATGGGCGTAATGCCCCGGGGTTAAGAAACTGATGCGGCCCGAGAGCAGCTCCGCTCACATGCTTGCTTAACAGAGGTTGCGGTCGATGCATCGTTCGAACGGCGGCGCCTTCGCCAATTCCAACGTTAACCGTCAGAAACCTCTGGATTACGGGGTATCACAAGACGTTTGCGCGATAATACCGCGACCATGTGCTTGCGAAGATATTGCCTCACCCGCTCTGTGTTGGCTTCGAACGCAATATAAAGAAGCATAACGGCGAAGAGGATAAGCGCGACTTTACCCCAAAATATTCCGATAGCATTCCATGAAAGGTCACTGGCTTGCGGCATGTAGCGCGAGAGCGCGGTCGTCAATGGATAGTGGAAAAGGTAGAGCGAATATGAAATTGAGCTCAGATAAAATGCCGGTCTTCTTATGAATGCTAACTTCGCTTCGACGCGGGGGTCACGCATCAAAACGACTATGAGACTCGTGCCAATCACCACCAATGTTTCCGCAATCGGAGGCCGCACAATGGCGATATTCATGAAGGATTTGCTTTCGGCGCTTAACTGATAGGCGATGACGCCGACGATTAGAAGGCCCACGCTAGCAATAGCTAGCAGGGCGATCTTGATTCGGCCTGTAACGAAGATGGAAATCGCGCCGAGCCACCAGTAAAGTGCGTAACGCGCGGTAAGTGAGGAAAAGACGACGGCTGCGGTGCACGCAACTGTGAAGGCAATAAACCGACCTCGCGCGGCTGCGATCAATGCAGCGGCGGCGCCAGCAAGAACATAAAACCAGATCTCGTAGGCGAGCGTCCACAACGGGCTGTTGTTCGGCAAAGTTTCAGCGATTACACCATTAAGGCCTAGAACGTTCATTACAATCTGTACGCCGCTTGGCCATTGATCGAACATCCAGCCGCTCAAGACAGACGTTAGCAGGCAAGCCGGGACGAGCGGAATAAAGATTCTAGTGGCGCGGTCGAGAGCGTAATCGGCGAGGCGAAATGTCCCTCGGCGAAGGCGGCGGATCACTTGACCGCCGACCAGATAGCCGCTCAAGACAAAGAAAACGAGCACTGCCTCCTGGCCAGTACGAGTGAGACCAAAGAGAACTCGCGCTGTAACGGTTTGTTGTTCCGGCGGCAACAGACCAAAGGCCACGAAGCTCGAACCGCGAACATGGTCAAAAAACACAATCAGCGCGGCCAGCCCTCGCATCAGATCGAGACCAACGTTTGAGCGTTTCGTCGTCCTTCTCCTCCCACTGTCTATGCCCCCGATACTGTCAGGGGCAACTAATGGACGCTCGGTCAATCCGCTCATGGATTGCGACCCGAGTCGCGGCGCTCGTCCTTCGATAGGTAAGTCGTTAGTATTTCACCCTCTGGCAGGAATGATCAATCTGCCCACCGCGGGCCAAGCAGTCGACCTTCCAAATCGCCCGGTTTGGCGTTTGATCCTAAGAACATGCTCTAGATGGCGTAGATGCGTCGAGTCGCGGATCGTCGGCGCGGTTCGTGTCGCACCACCGCAGCCGGACTTGTTGGCTCAAAAGTCGCCGTCGACTGCCCCAATTCCGTTAAATTACTTCGACAGGCCCTTAACTCTCGCCTTCTCGGCGAATAGTTCATTCGGAATCGGTGATCCGTGTTACGAAAGGGCTAGTTATAACAGCAGCAACCGATCCGCACGGGGCATAACCTGTGACTAGGGCAAATCGCCGGCTAGCAAAGCCCTCCTCACACACACACCTGTTGTCGCGCGTGGCGGTTTGGGACGTCGTTTGGGGCGGCTTGAGTCCGCTAGCAGCATATCTTTTGCGCGATGGCACTATCCTACGGCCGAACGGCACATTAACTTATTGCGGCGCGGCTTTTTTTGTCTCGCTCTTGGTCTTCCAGTGGTTCCAGACAAGTTCGCCAATCTCGCGCTATTACTCGATCAGGGACGCGTTCGAGCTAGTCAAGGCCTGTGTCCTGATCGCCGCCCTATCGGCGGTTGCATCGTTTGTACTGACTCGGCTTGACGAGGCGCCGCGGTCGATCCCGATCTTGCATTTTATGCTGCTCACGTCCGGCCTTTTGGGAGCACGCGTTCTGCTGCGACTACGCGCTACCCGCCAGCAGAATCGGGCAACCACTCCCACCGGCAGAGTTGAATACGTTTTGATCATTGGTGCATCGCGGCTCGCCTGGTTTTTTTCGAAGATGATCGAAGAATTGGCTCCTGGTCAGTACCAGATTGTCGCCATCCTCGATGAAAACTCGAAATTGCGGCATCGCTCGCTCAATGGCTACCCGATTATCGGCGCGCCGGCGGAACTTGATAGCGTCATCGCCGACTATGCACTTCATGGCGTCCCGATCGACAAGGTCGTGATCGCAGAGGAGCCGCGCGCACTTTCGGAGGAAACCTGGAAGAAGATCCTCCACGTCCGCGATTCGCTCAAGATCGCGTTGGAAATTCTCCCTGAACTCCTGATGTCCCCCGATCTGCCGGCTAATGACGAGGCGCCTGAACTGCCGGTTACTGAACCGGCCGCCGAACCGGAAAGCGAGTTCCGCACTTCGCCCGACCGTTCTTTCTGGAGAGTCAAACGAGCGCTCGACTTCACGATCGCCTTTGTTGCCGCGATTACCTTGTCCCCCGTCATCCTGATCGTCTTAGTCCTGGCTCTCGCCGACGTTGGTATCCCCGCTATTTTCTGGCAGCAGCGTCTGGGCTGCAACGGCGCGCCGCTGCACCTTTACAAATTTCGCACGCTCAAGACTCTGTTTAACCGCCAGACAAAGGAAAAGCGAGACGCTACCGATCCATCGGCCGTCGGCCGATTCCTAAGGGCAACGCGCCTCGATGAATTGCCACAACTGTGGAATGTGCTCGCCGGCGAGATGTCGCTTGTTGGACCTCGGCCACTATTGCCGATCGATCAACCGCGAGGGCACACAACGCGCCTTACTGTGCGTCCCGGTGTGACCGGCTGGGCGCAGATCTGCGGCGGGAGAGAGGTAACAGCCGATGAGAAAAGCGCCCTCGACGAATGGTACATCCGCCACGCATCGCTGCGGCTCGATTTGTTGATCATATTCCGCACGGCACTCATGCTACTACGCGGCGACCAACGCAACGAAAAGGCGATTGCGCTAGCATTGATTGAGAAATCTGACAGTGGCCTAAGCCCGTCCAGTATCCCGACAACGGATCGCGATCGCGAAACAGACAGCTCCCTCCCCGAAAAGGGGGAGCAACTTCTGAAGCGGAGTTAAGCCTAGCGGCCGCTCAAATAGCACTCGTTAAGATGCTCTGAATTGCAATCGCGTTCCAACAGCCGCTTCGTCCACACATTTTCCGAAGCGCCTGTTCACCTCGAAAAGAGCATAACCATTCTCGCCGAACTATAGCCGTCAACTGCACGCAGCTTTCGCCGCAACTTCGCAAACGATGATGGGCCTGATGTGGTTGGGATATCCCACTGCTGGGCAACTTCACCCTCAGGCCGTTCGACGTCGGATTTGAGGATATGAGGCTGCAACAGTTTGTGTCGAGACAGTCTAAATGCACGGCAGGGTGCGACAAGCTTTAGGAAACAGCACACTAAGTGATGACGGCGTCGACCGCGATTCGCAACGCGTGCAACCCGCGCGCCCAAGACCGCCGATAGCTTCGATCGAAAACCCGCCGATTTTCCGATCTATGACACGACCCAAGAGGAGTGGCTTTTAATCTCGTGTCAGTAGAGACCTGGGGTCTTGCAATGTCGGCAAATGCCGTCATTCTGTCGACATTAACGAGGCATGAGATGAACTGAAAAATGCGCATCAATTTTGTCAACACTAAATTATCGCTAAATCGTTCCATTTGGAGCTACAGCAAAATTCAGCATCTCGTCGCAGCGCTAATCCGAGGGCGAAAAGCGTTCATGAATCAAAAAACTCCCGGCTTGATTCTAGATATCGGCTGCGGGCCGAACAGTCACGATGAAAATATCAACTTGGATTATTCGTGGCGGCCCGGCGTTGATGTTTGCTGCGACATCACCCGTGGGCTACCGTTTCCGGATCAATACGTAGGCGGCATTTTTTCCGAGCATTGCATCGAGCACATATCCCTAAGGCAGGCATTTGGCGTGTTCCGGGAAATGCATCGCATCCTCCGCCCTAACGGACACGTGCGCATCGTCGTACCTGACCTTGAAATCTACATCTCAAAATATAAAACGAAGCAGCCAATGCCTTATGCCAACCTCGATGTGACCGCCGATCTTTACACGCCAGCAATGAGCATCAACCGTATAATAAACGAGCACGGTCACCAATTCATATACGACTTCGAGACATTGCAGACACTACTTGAGGCTTGCGGTTTCGCCGATGTTAATAAGTGTGAATTTGCGCAAGGCAAAGACAGAGCGCTTCTTCTCGACTCACCGGCGCGAGAAATGGAGTCACTCTACGTCGAAGCACGAAAGACCGGTCTGTAGCTCGCGTATTTTGTTGCAAGGTAACGCAACGAAGCTTGATATTGCGATATTCGCGTTTCGATTTCTAAACCGCAAGGCTTCTAAATATCGAACGTCTTCTCTAAGATTTTAATATTTCTGGAAATCGCCAACGACGGGCCTTCAACAAGACGGCAGAATAAAACTGCAGCGAAAGCTGATATCAATAGCGCAGCCGCAGTTATAAAAATTTCATAAGGGAGCCCCTGTCCAAAGCGTTTAAGTAGGTTGACTATCCGGCCCCCGATTGGGACGTGAATCAAATAGAGTGAGTATGAGATACTACCGAGAAATATGGCAAATCTTCCGAAATCTACATCTCGCATAAAAAATATGGACGCCGCCACGAAGGAAACGATCAAGCCAGTCGCGACATCGCCAACGATAAAGGTAAGTACGACGCTGGCAACGAGCCACAAGGTTATTTCGACATTACGCCTCTCGCACACGGTGGCACGCATCAAAAGTGCGCCAACAACAAACTCTATGATGCGCACGTCCGGCACATCCCAAACGGCGAATGAAATGCCAAAAACAATAAATCCAAAGCAGAAGGTGACGGCTACGTGCCGAGTAATGAGCGTGCTGAAGACCAAGCCGACGGTAATGTAGAACACGAACTCATAAGCAAGGCTCCAATATACCGGGCTAAGCCACTGATAATGAGTAAGCGGCACCAGGTAGAACAAGTGATAAGCAATTTGAGGAAAGGAGTAGCTCGGCCCCTGGCCAGCGAATCCAGGGATTCTTGTTGATGCGTGCCAAAGTAGCAAGGTCAATGTGATGCTAACTAGATAAGGCGGTTCAAGTCGTACCATGCGCCGAAGCATAAAGGAGGGGAAATCGGCAATGCGATAATTCTTGCCGTAGAGCGAAAGGGGAATGACAAAGCCGGAAATTACGAAGAAGACGTCGACGCCGAGCCAGCCGTAATTTGTAAAGACCTGCGCCTCCCTTGAGCTTAGCTGCCCACAAAAATGAAACAGGGCAACGCTGATCGACGCTAGGCCACGCAGGGCTTCAACGACCGAAATGCGGCGCATCGCTATTTCGCTCGTATGAGTCAATCCCAACGGGTATCCACGGCGAGCGGACTTTCTTTCCGCACAAAGATAAAGTCCCCTTGTCGTGGACGGCTGTCCCTGGTTCGGTCTGCGAGAGACGCGATGTCATAAAGTACGAAACCGTGCCCATCTAGGAAGGCAATAAGTGTGGCAATCGGCGGCTCATAGGCCTGGGCGTAAAAAGACACTTCAGTAAGGATTACCTCGACGGACCTCAATAACGCCGCCGCCCCTCTCAAGGCATACATTTCATAGCCTTGGAGATCCAGCTTGAGCAAAGCACGATCATTTAGAGTGATGAACCCAAAGAGCTTGTCGAGGGTTTCCGCAGGAACGGAAACCACCTTTTCTCCCAATACCGCAACATGAGCACCTGTCGTGGCCTCATCCGCTACTGCAAGGTTCACGCTGCCCGATCTGTCGCCCAAAGCGCAGTCGTGGAAGACGAAACTGGGTGTCGAATTACAGAGCACTTGCAATGTGCTCCGGCATGCCGGCTGAGGTTCAACGAGATGAAAGACGGCGTCGGGAAAGATCTGCTGGGTGGCGACGCTAAAGGATCCCACATGAGCACCGCAATCGAGGATGATCCGTGGTGAGAATCCACGCTTTTTCAACATCCGTAAGCAGGGATCAATGGCGTGAAACCTATTTGCGCCTTGATCGCGGACGATGCGATAAGGCGTTATTGTTATCAGCGATTTGATAAGACGCTTCATGATTGCTTGTCGCTGGTCAAGCGAAGCCTTCGGTCAACGATATCGAGCGCTAAAAGCACTTCGGCGTAGGTGCGTTGCAGCACATAGAACCAGCCGCGCCAACCATCGAGCAAGCATCCTTTGGCAACTAGCGTGTAGAGGAAGACGATGATTGGCGCCAGCCAACCCCAGAGCCTGATCCGATCCATAAGTGCCAGGCTCGCTTTATCGACCGTAAGCAGATGCTCAGCCTCGAGTTGCGCGTAGCGTTGCTGTGAAACGATCCAACGCGACAAGGGCTTGCGATCGTCGTGAAATATTCTTGAGTCGAGCGCGGCGATCGCGCCGTCGACTATAGCTCGCTGAGTATGTCCATCCTGTTCGTAGCGTACTTTGCCACGGCGGCATAGAACGGTGACAGACGGATATAATGTGCCGCACAACTGTGCACCACCGACACAATAGTGAAAACTCGCGAAATAGCCGTTGGTACCGGGCTTCGGCCGTAGCGACGACAACTCGACGACTAGTTCGGGCGACAAAACATAATCGGCATCGAGAGCGAGAAACCATTCGCTTGTAATATGGGTTTCGTCGATCGCAAAATTCCACTGCTGTTCATGGCTGTCGAAAGTGCGCTGGAACAGCCTGACATGCTTGAAGCGTGACAGGATCGATACCGTGGCGTCGGTGCTGAAACTGTCGACCACGATGATATCCCGTGCCCATAGCAGCCGATCGAGCGTGCGCGCGATATTCGCCTCTTCATTGAAAGTCAGAATGATTGGTGTGATCTGATCAAGCACAGCGCGGCTGCTCTTTTCTGCAGTCCCGATAAAGCTGTTCGGCCTGGGCCGCAATCTGTGCCCAGGAATAGTCGCGCTCTGCCAGGTTCTTGCCAGCTACCCCCATGGCCGCACCGCATTTCGGATCGGAAATCAGTCTCGCCATAGCGGGACCGAGCTTTCCCGGTTCACCGTCGACCACGATGCCAGCGCCCGCGCCACCAATCGCGCTAGCTAGACCGACTTCCGGCGTCACCACGACTGGACAGCCTACGGCCATGGCCTCCAACACCGCGTTACCGAAATTCTCAGAGTAAGACGGCAGGGCAAAGAGGCTCGCGGAACGAAGCAGCCTCCATTTATCTGCGTCACCAACTGGCCCCAAGAAGCGCACGCGTTCAGAGAGTTTCATGTCGTTAACGAGCGCTTCAAGCCGCGGCTGATAATTCTCTTCGTCGTTCCCAGCAATCAGAAGGTCTGTGTCCGGCACATGGATCATCGCCGCAATAAGCCGATCCAGGCCTTTCTTCCAATTAATGCGCCCCAGGCTGAGAACATAGGGACGCCGCGAAATTGCTGATAGAGTAGCAGGCGGCGGTGTCGGCACGTCCACGCCATTCGCGATAACGTCGATCCGTCGAACTCGAATATTCAGCTTTTCGAATTCTATCCGTTCCAGTGCCGACGTCAGATGAATTGCGGCGGCCCCGCTCAGATTCGATCGCTCGAATAAGGCAACCCAAAGTGTCTTCAGGAGCCTGCTTTTCCGCCTAATCAAATCTTGGACAAGCATACCACGTGGAGCGAGCACATAAGGTACCTGCGCGTTGCTCGCTGCACGCGCTGCCGCGAGTGTCGGCCATAGGAAAACCGAGTGCAGATGCAGCACATCGAAAGCCATTGCCTCAGTCGCTAGCGTCCGCCGCATCGCGGGCGAACGATATAGTCGGCGGCCAAAGCCGCAATCGAAATACCGCACGGTTACTCCGTCGATGACGACGGGCTTATTCAGCGGAACGTCCGAATGTCCGGGACCATCGATATTGGTCGTGAACACATGCACATCGTGATCGCGCTCCGCCAAGGCGCGGCACAAGGCATGGACCGAATAGATCGGCCCCCCATAGCGCACGGCTGGCAAATAGCTCGGTACGACATGGAGTATACGCATCCGTGGGTTTTTCAACTTAGGCCCGCTTGGGCCGATTACCGATCAACCACGGCTGGATTGCCGGGACTACGAATCGCAGCGCCAGATAGGACACGATACACACGATGAGATTGCCGCCGAGAATTTTGATGGCTGTTTCCTCATAGGTGATGACGGTGCCGAAAACGACCGGCAGCAAACCATAGGAAAACACAAGATAAGAGCGTCGGGTGGCGAAATACCGATATTCCAAGCCGATCAACAATCCCAAAAGACCGATAGGGACAAACATTCCGATCGGCCCAAAGTCGATGTAACTTTCGGCCATATAACCGAGAGGGATTTCGGTATCACTACCGCCGCCCGCGAATGTGAGGCCGGTATAGCGTTTGGTGTTGTCGATATCCGCCGTCAGTGACGCTTTGTCCGGAAATAGGAGCCGTGGCGTGATCACGTGATACAGCGCGCCGCCCCAGATCCCGCCATCGTCGTAGGGAATAAACGTCGGCACGTTCTCCGTCACGTAACCGAAGAACCGCGTATATTCGATTCGCTGAGTCAGCAAATCGAAGCCATTCCAAAAGCGTTTTTCGTCGATTTTCTCGACCAAGGTAGTCAGATAATCAAGCTTATCCCAAGTGCCGACATAAGACACTTGCGCGCCTGTACCGCCGTTTTGATAGGCGCGGTAATCCATTTTAACAGCCGACCAAATAATTGCCAAATATAAAAGACCGCAAAGCAAGACGCAAAGGCTGAAGAACATTTTCAAATTTATACGGCTTTGCACCATCAAATAAGAAACAGACAAAACAAAGAAAACGGTCTTGAAATCGGAAAAAAACGACGCAAGGCCGGTGACCACCTCGAAAGCGGTAGCTGCAGCTAAATAGCCATAGCCGCGCTTCTGAACCAGCGTCGTGACAGTCAAGAGGAAATAGAACAGCCAGCGCAGATTAATCGCAGCAAGGATGGCTTGAGTGAGACCTGGAATAACCCAGATTATTCCCTGACACAGAAAGGTAATCAATTGCGCTAAGCAATACGCCACGAGAACCCGCGAATATTGGAACGAATTCAACTCGGAATGTAGCGCACGAATCTCCATTGGACGCCTGCCCCAACTCGCCATCCGGATACCGATTGCAAGAACGAGGAGTCCCGCAAGACTTAGCCAGTTCGCATAGTTTGCCCCCGCCGTCAGAAAAAGCCCGTTCAAATCAACGCCGTTCGCAGTGGCGCGAAGGGTGCCGACGCTGATTTGCAGCCACTGCGCCGTAAGTGCTGCAAACGCGACCGGCGGCTCTCCTTCGCGCCAGGAGAGCATAGCCAGGAATGGCAAGACTATAATACAGGCAAAGGTCAGTAGTGGATCAAGCGAAGACAACGAGATCAAAAAAGCGACGATGAATGCCAAGCCTAAAATCGGCAGCGGTATTCTAACATAGCCGCCAACTGGCTGTCGCCGCGACGATTGCATCGGGCGATACGTTCTGGAGCCGACCAGAACCATCAATGCATCCCTTCGCGACCGATGGCCACTGCGCGTTCTGCCGCGGCAACAAAAGCTGCAGCGGAACTTGCTGGCGAATACCGCATCGTCATTTCACGTAAGGCGCCTTGTACCACTTCATCGCACGGTTTCGTTGAGCCATGCACCCAGTACTCGATTGCTTTGGCAAGCGCTCTGACATCCCCGACTGGAACAATCGTTCCCGTCAAACCGTCCAGTATCACGTCCGGCCCGCAACCCACTTGGTTCGAGACAATTGCCGGTACGCCACTGGCAAAAGCCTCGTTGACGACCAGTCCCCAAGTTTCGCTGGAAGAGGGCAAAACGACGACGTCGGCGGCGGCGTAAACTTCCGGCATCCGCGACTGGTTCACAAAGCCGGCGAAAGTCACCGGCAATCGACGTCCCTCGGCGAACCTAACAAGCTCGCCAGCGAGAGGTCCGGAGCCAACCAAGACAAGCCTAAGCGACATTCCGGCATTTGCGAGTGTCGCTACAGCCTCGATTAGCGTAGGTATTTCCTTAAGTTTTACAAATTTGCCGACAAAGAGAATAGCAGCCTCATGCGCCGCAACCCCGAACTGAGCGCGTAGACGCTCCCGCGCAGCTTCGCCTTGCTTGGCTACTGAACCGAAGGTATCGGTATCGATACAATACGGCACTGAATGAACTCGGGATTCGGGCACGCCGTATCGGTGCAGATACTGCGCCGATCGCGTGCCTGTGGGAAGAAATAGATCGAACTGTCGCAATAATATCGGATGCACCATCGCCCGCGCTGCGCGCTTCAAGAACGAGCGCGGTGCCATCAGATGCGAATCGGTCCGCACCATTACAGGTACGCCTAGGTTGCGGCAGGCTCGTGCAGCTTGAAAGTACGATTTAAAGTGCCAGCCATAGACGGTGACGGCATCCATATTGCCTCTGGCAATAATCTCGCCAATCGAAGGAGTATCGCATCCAGAAAACCGCGTAATACTTGGTCGCTTCGACACATTCTCAAGGAAGACGTGACGAAATCCGCTGGTCAGATCAGTATCCCAATCGAAACTGTTATCAAAGCCGGCCTCTGCCTGATTCGTCCCAGTCGCCTTGTGTGCGAAATAGACTGTCAGATCAACTTGAGCGGCTAGCGCGCGAAATAACGGCACCTGATACTGGATCGGATGACTCGTGACGATTCCGAGACGCATATCCTGAACCGCGATCAGTCCGCGTTAGAACGAAACTTCAGAGCCGGGACGTCGGCTCCTTCCGGGCTTTCAGTTATCACCAACTCACGCCCGACGTCCTGGACAAGAATTATCCGCGATGCGAGAGATATCTCCATGCCGACGGTCACTTGCACGCGGCGATAACCGTCTCGTAAGCTGCCAGATACTTCTCCGTTATAACGGCATCGCTATATTCGCGTTCGACTCGCCCGCGGCACATGCGTCGATCAATAGTGTCAAGTCGCCCAACGGCCTCGATCAAACCGTCGACATTGGCTTGCACAAAACCGGTCACGCCGTCTTCCACAACCTCCGGCGCGGCGCCGCGATCCAGCGCCAGAACCGGCGTACCGCAGGCCATGGCCTCGACCATGACAATTCCGAAAGGCTCTTCCCAGAGTAATGGCATCAGAAGCGCGCTCGCCTGCCCAAGCAGGCGGTTCTTGCCGACATCGTCGACTGGGCCGACATAGACGACCTGATCATTATCGATATGAGGCTTGATCTTGGTCTCGAAATAGGAACGGCCTCCTTCCGGAACATTGCCGGCGATGAAAAGCCTTCGCCTCGCGCGGCGCGCTATTTCGATCGCCAGATGCGCGCCTTTGATTTCTTCGATTCGGCCAAGAAACATTAGCGGTGCATCAGCGGCTACGGATGGCCGAAAATCATAAGTTTGCAGCGAAGCACAGTTCGGCACGATGTGCCACGTGCCGATCGCGGCGACCGACTTCACCATGTGATGGCTGATCGCTGCAAATTGCAAGGTGCCGCGCGACAGACGATCACCGATTCGTACACTGCGGGGCGTTATCGCGCGCTGATAGGTCATCAGTTTCGGAATGCGGAGCGGCAGCATCGGCAAAAGATACTGTAGCCGGGCGAAGTTGTGAATCACGTCCACTTTATTACTTAGGCAATATCGTGTTATCATTGCTGCGTTGAGAAAGGTGTCGACGCATGATGCGCTTGATTGCCCCCGATAGCCCATCAAGCGGCCGGCTGACACAGAAGCCGGGTGCGCGAACAGCGTCACCTGATGACCCAGCCGCACCAACTCGCGCGCCAAAAGATCGATAATTCGCTCAATGCCGCCGTAGAGCTTTGGTGGCACGGGCAATTCAGGATCGGCACTTAGGACGACGTGTAGCACAAATGAAAACTTTAACTTGCGACGCTATCGAAAATGGCGGCGAAGCGACGGGCAATCGCCGCGGCTGTATAGGGCTCAATAGCAGACGCGCGTGGCTGACCTACCGCCCCCGATTCGGTCGCCAGCATCGACATGGCCGACGCGATCCGGGGCTGGTGCGCTTCGAGTTCTTCGGTTGTCATGAACGAAAATGCATAGCCACCGCCTGCCTTGGCAAGGATATGGTGCGCGCTACTGGCATTATGAAACAATGACAGGAAGGGACGGCCGGACATCAACCCCGGATATATCTTGGACGCGGTGTAATGCGGTTCGTCGGAACCGAGAAGCAGCACCGCTTGCGAATTCGCTAGCACGCTTAAAGCATCAAGATAGGGAACGCGCTGCGGCATCTCGTTAACGAGATCGGCAACACCAGCGGCCGCGGCGAGAGGCATAAATCGAAAGTTTTTCGCATCGTTCGGCTGATTGCTGGAACCAACGAAATTTAGCCTCACTCGCGCCGCCAATCGCGGCGTTGTTTCTCTCAGCCGTGCCAATGCGGCAAACACAACGCGTGCTGTCACATCCGAGCGCGGCAAGAAAGTGCCCACATAACTGAAATTGATGTGGCTTGAGCTAAGAATATGCGCCGAGCCGACACGCGGCCGTCCTCGCAAGACGTCGTAGTCGTCAGGATCGCCACCGATTGGAATCGCTGCCATTTTTTTGGCATCAAGCCAGGAGTAGCGCTGCGCCATCTCTTCATTTTGTACGACTGACACAGACGCCACGAAATCGGCGTGGCGTAATGCCATTGGCTCGAGATGAGTCGAGAGCCTATGTGCAAGTCCGCCTTTGGAGAACGGCGACTGCGCCGCGCCGTAGGCTGACACCCAGGGATCCTGAAAATCAAGAACGACGGGCTTGGCATATTCCGTTTTTAGCCATCGCGAGAACAGCATCGGATAGTAGGGAGAACCGGTGATAAAAACTGCGTCTATCAACTCTTTGTCGAGAATAGCGCGCACGGCCGCCTTAAGATGATGGAACGCTCGCAGACTTAGATCACCGACGCCAGCAAACCGCGTCAGCTGCGACGGGAGCGCCCCTGTCTTGACGATCTCAAGATCGGTCGGAAGCAGCGTCGCTAATTCTGGATCAATCTTCTCGTCGTGATGTCGCTCATCAACACAGAGTACAATTGGTTTCCATCCAAAAGCTGGCAAATGCTTTGCAAGAAGCCGCGCGCGATGCACGCCGGCGAGGGTACTTGGCGGAAAATAAGGCGATATAACAAGGAGTCGTTTCATTCCGAAGATAAATGATTAAAGCCCTCACCTATCCGCGTGGATGGACTATCGCGGACAGCGCGGACATAGATGGAAAATGGCATTGCCGGCGCGGCGGCGTCTAGTGCGATAAACGGTGCAGCGAGCACCGCGACAGTGGCTGCCCCAGGCTCACCAAACAAACGCCGCAAGGGCGTTTGTACCTTTTCTTGCGCAAAGACGATCAAGGATCCTCCGACGCCCTCGGACCGATCGACCCGAAAGCCGAGCGGCTCAAGCAATGCGAGAAAAGTCCTCTCTGTATAGCCGTGGCGAACATGCCCGCCGGATTCGGTCGAATCGAGCTGCTCGCTTCGCCAACGCGGATGCTCGGCATTGGGACAGCAAAGGTGGAGGACACCTCCTGGCCGCAGCAAGCGATGAAACGTACGGCAGACCGCGGCGTCATCGCGCACATGCTCTAATGTCTCGTAGCAAATGATCTCATCGAACGGACCGTCGAGCTTGCCAGCCTCGTAGAGATTCATTTCTTGAAACGACATTTTATCCCTCGAAATGCCGAGGAAGTCATTGTAAAGCGCGTTCGCTTTGTCGACGAGGTTTGCCCCGATTGCAATCGAAGTCACTGTAGCACCGCTCTTATAAGCGCGATAAGAAAACCAGCCATTGCCGAAGCCGGCATCTAGCACTCGCCTCGGGCCTCGTAGCCAATTCTTTTCCAGCCTCGTGCGACGACGCGTAAAAATATCGGTGCCGGGCAGCAGCAAATACCGCAATAGATTTCGATCGAGCATTTTTCTCACGAACGGCGCAAATTCATGGATTCTTCGATAGTCGCGACAATAATTTTTCTCTCGCACTCCCAATTCCAACGTTCTCGCGCGGCGCTAAGCGCAGCAGCTTTAGTGCGTGTGAGATAAGCGCGGTCAGATGCGTAACGATCCAGTATCGCCGCCAAAGCGTGGCAGTCGCCGCAGTCATATAGGGAACCTATGCCCGGCAAGGCATTGATGACATCGGATTGCCCGCGCGTCGACGTCGCCGCGATAGCGAGTTCAGCCAACATGTAGGTAAATATCTTGTTTGTGACGCAGATATCGCGATTCAGCGTTATAGGTACTTCGAGGCAGAGGCCTACGTCGTGCTTCGCGGCATCTTCGAGAAGTTTCCCAGGAGGCAAAATCGGATGAAAGGTAATGCGATCGGCGACCCCCCGCCCCTGCGCAAGGCGCTGGAGGGCCGCGGTCGAATTTCGTGAATCGTTACCGCGAATATGCAGTTCGGCGGGTTCACGCATGAGCGCCAGTGCTTCAATCGCGTCTTGTAAGCCGCGATCAAGGCTAATCACTTGCGAGAACCAATAGAGTGACAGTGGCGCGTTTGCCGACCGTGTGCGCGGTACAGAAAGCCTCTCCCGATCCGCCCATGGAAAGACATTCAACACCGTCGTTGGTACTGGAAGCCCTGTCGTCCGCGCCACCTGTTCGCCGATGCCCCACGACGCCGCTGTCACGAAACTCGCTTCCGGCAGGTAGCGCTCCTCTAGAGCGACGACGAGCTTCGTCTCGAGGCTTTCGGGATCGACGGGATAGATTTCAGCGCGATGGAAGTCTTCGAAGTCGAATCCGTATTTTGCACCGGTTAGCCGGGCCGCCCAGGCGACGACAGGGAGGCTGCCGGTGTAGTGCCCAATATAAAGATCACTCCGCTGGCGTAGCGCCTGCCACAGCAAAACGGGAAAGTAACGCGAGCATGCAAGTTCTCCAATCGGAAAGCACATTGTCAGTTCAGAGATAAGCTTGAACACGCTTATCTGCAAAGCCGATGTCCATCGGCGAACGCATCCCATGACAGAGGGTGAAACGTCGATCGCTTGCCCGCGCCATTTAGCGCCCGCCAGAATTGTCTGGTCCATATCGCGCGCCCAGTCAAAATGCTGGAGAAACAGCACCGTGACCTCATGGCCCGCCGCCGCAAGCGCATCAGCTTCCTTGACGACACGCGGATTGTGCGCAATCGAACCGAGTCCGATTATGCAGATGCGTTTGCGTCTCGAAACGGTCGTGGGTAATGGTGTCGACACCGCGTGATCGCCTCGCGGTAGCGCGTCGAGGGTGGTCTTGCTGAGCATCTATACGCTCGCGGCTGCTACTGGCACTGCCGCAGTCAATCCAACGGTACGAGCTTGCCGCGTTGCCTCAGAAAGACGATCGAGAAAGCCGCTCCACATCATCAACCGCCACGCATCGCCGAAATAATGGAATATGTCGCGCGAAGTCCAGGCCTTCGGTGGCCCTCGTAACTGGCGTGGGACTTGTCCGGAGAAAGTCTCGATCGCAGCGGGCGAAATCATCTCGCGGAGGCCACCGAACCGCGTCAGAGCCCAGTGCCAACGCAGATTATATGAGAACCCAAGCTTCGGCCGTTCAAGGAACCATTGCGGCCAATCGCTCAATTGCTCTTTAAGCATCGCCTTCGGCGAATGTTGCCTGCACAAAATCTCTGCGGGCAAGCTCCGCATATAGGTCATCAATGACAGATCGAGCAAAGGAGAACGGATCTCAACTGCTTGTTCAGCTGAAGCACGATCGACCTTAGTGAACATGTGGCCCAACAGCGTGTTGCCCGCCACATCGCGCGCCCAAGAACCCATCCAAGGACTCGGACCCGGCCCTACCCGCACGGGGAAGGGTCGGTCGTCGTCGGCCAGAGCGTGGCTCTGCCAATCCGGCGGGTGGCGATAACCGAGAAAGACCTCATCGCCGCCATCGCCAGTGAAGAGAACGCGGCCATAGGGCGCGATCGCTTGGATAAGCTGAAATAAGAAAAAATAACTCGGCATGCCGAGCGGTTCGTCCTGTAGCGCAATCGCGCGCCGGATCGCTTCGGGCAACCGCTGCCGCGAGGGGCGGACAATTTTGAGGGGAAGTCCAAGCCGCTTTGCCGCGTAGCGGGCGTAATATTCGTCCTGTGTATATGGGATCATCGCTCCAAGCGTGATGACCTGCAAATGTCGGCCATCGGCATGACGTTTGAGTCGATCAGCGACAAGCTGGGTCACGATTGTCGAATCGATGCCACCTGATAAAAGCGCCATTGGCTGTGGGTTGTTTTCAAGCCTACGATCGATCGCTGCGACGATCAAATCACGGATGGTATGTCTCACATCTGCGAGAGATTCACCGCTGTAACGCAATAGCGGATCCGGCTCGATACGCCTGCGCGAAAGCACGTTGCCACCGAAATCGAGCTCAAGCGCTTCGCCCGGCAGCAAAGATTGCGCGCCGTTGACGGCGCTCATATCCGGCGAGACGTAGCCGCGTCGCCAATAAAACGCGGCGGCTTTTGTATCGACGAGCGGCTCAGTCCCGCTGCACGCGATCAGAGGCAGGAGCGACGAGCCAAACAAAACCGAATTCGGCTGTTTGAAAACATAGAGCGGCTTCTTACCGACTGCATCACGCGCCAGAACGACGGTCCCACGCCGTTCGTCGATGAGCGCCAAGGCAAACATGCCATTGAGCTGCTTGAGTCCGACAATCCCCTCTTTGAGATAGGCAGCGACGATGACCTCAGTGTCGGATCGAGTACGGAAAGGAAAGTCCGCATAGCGCTGCCACAAGCTGCGATAGTTGTATATTTCGCCATTGAGCACCACAACTATACCAGTTGCTGGATCACGGAACGGTTGATCAGAACGGCTGTGCTCGTCGACAATCGAAAGCCGGCAGTGCAGGAGATTTACAGCGCCGTTCTTGGTACTCCACACGTTTTGACTGTCGGGGCCGCGGCGACGCAACCACGGCAGAGCCAGCGCGGCATCGAAACCGCCGCCAATACGTCCCATGAAGCCGCACATGGCTTTAAGCGCCCTGTCCCATCGGAAGTCGACGAGCAACAAGACAAATCTCAGCCTGATCATCGAGATATTCGCCGGCAGCGAGCAGTGCACCGTCCGGTGCATGAAACTCTGTCGCAAAGCCGTAGCGCGGGAGATTGCGCGCGAACCAATCCATCGTGAAGGCGACAGTATGCGACTCACCGATAAACGGCCCCCAACTTGTGCCGAGCCGGCGCGCATCGCTGCTGCTGCAATTGGGAACAAAGACAACGAGGCTGGCATTCGGCGCCGCAAGGTCCATCCATTCGTCCAGCGTCACGCCAAGCCGCGGCACGTGTTCCAGCGAGTGATCTGCTAGGATCACATCGAATGCGCGACCACGACAGTCGGCCAATTCGCTTGTAACTTCGACCCCAATCGCCGCCCGCCCGAACGCGCTGCGCTGCCGGTCGAGCTCGAAGCCGTACGCCGCCCAGCCGGCATCCTTGTATTGCCGCGTGGCATACCCCCAAGAGCAGCCGAAATCGAGAAGCGAGCGGCCCTTCGCTTGGCCAAGAGCGCGTTCGAGAAACCGAACACGATCGCTGCGGTGCCACGCAGTGCCGGCAAAACCGTGCGTGGCCATTTCCGCGGCATCCAAAGTCTCAGGCATATCAGTCGCCTGCTGACCTTCGTAGCCACCCTCATAAAATTCACGGTTCGCCTCGGCTGCGTCCGTCGGCCAGCGGTAGATCAAGCCACAATAGAGGCACTGCCTCGCTTCGATCAGAAGCCATTTGCGCTGCAGACGTCCGGCAAAACGCGAGCCGCAATAAGGACACAACGCGTTGTCCGGAGACCAACGCTGCCGCAACATTCGTAGGGCGAAGGACAAGCGTGCCATGGTCAGCGACGCGCTTTGAGAAATTCCGTAATGATGCGCACATGCGCCTCATTAGAATTGGCGACAGTCCATACGCGCGCATGCTCCGCCGATAACTTTCCCATCTCAGGCAATTTACTCCGTTCAGCGACAACGCGTATCATTGCGGAAGCTAAAGCTTCGGCGTCACCTTCGGGCACGATGATGCCGTTTTCGTTGGTCACCAGCGTGCCAGCTCCGGACGCCGCCGTTGTGATCACCGGCATTCCAAAGGAGAGTGCTTCCAACACCGCGTGCGAAAGTCCCTCGGACAAAGTTGGAAGCACCATAATATCCGAAGCTCGATAGACATCGACGAGCGCATCCGAATTTAGAACACCGTACAGCCGGACGTTGCCTTGTGTCGCAAAATCGTACGGCAATTCCAGTTCCGCACCGCCAGCGACCCATAATTCGGCGTGGCTGCCGAAATCAGCGATTTGCCAAGCATGCATCAAATAGTGAAAGCCCTTTCGTAACGACAAACGACCGGCATAGACGAAACGGACGGGTTCCGTGCCAAGCCCGCTGCGAGCGCCTTTGGCATCGAGAGGCGGACAGCCGGTCGGCACTGCAACCACCTTCGCCGCTGGCACGCCGTTGGCGACGAAAGTCGACAATACATAGTCGGAATTGGCGACGATCAAATCGGCAAGCCCGTGCTCAACGGCGCGGCGGCGCTCATGGGCTTCAGCGCGATTCAGGATCAGCCGATAGTAATCATTTGCAAATTGTGGAAAACGTTCACATTCCCGCCGCAGCATCGCGATGAAGGACGAGAAATGCGCGGAGACCTGCCGTTGGATGCAGTGGCCCCCTTGCAACTTTTGCGCAGCGAAGGTCGCCGCGGAACTAAAATCCATGCCGTAGATATATGGATAGCGGCCGGCATAGCGGCGTGCGACGGAGCGATCGAAGCGATCGACCGCCCAGAGATAAATCGCGTCCGCCAAAATTTCCCCGGCGAAACGCGACGACAGATTACGCAAGAGTTCGCCGGCCCAGATTGCATCGACCATACCATCGAGAAATCCAGGCACCTCTCGGCGCCGCAGCAGTGGCGCGAGCCGTGATCCAGCCCACGGTAGGTGCTCGACCGCGCGGCTCAATGAGCGCGGCACAGCGATCGTCGTCGCCACATTGCCAAGCAACTTATGTTCAGCGAGACCTTGCAAAATGCTTAGCAAACTCGGCCGCAGGTCGGGAGTGGAAACTAGAATGTCAGCGGTCATTGCTTGTAATCAAATAACGATTTCATTCCGCGGGCGAGCCCCACTCCTGCCCCAAGCGCTGTGAGCGCCACCTTACGGCCGGCCAAACGGCTGACATGCTGGGCGATTTCCGGGTAGCCGAAACGCCGTTCGGAAACCGCTTTAAAGCGCGCGACGGCATTGTCAAACTCAGGCAGTCCAAGCTGAAAGAAATTACGCGCCGTCATGTCGAATATTCCCGCAAGTGCGTCCTTGCGCCGTTGCGGTAGCGGCCCATCTGCTTCCCAGAGTGCCTGTAGTTCGGTGCCGTTACGAAAGACGTCGCGCGTGAATGCGGGAAGACTGCCACGCGAGAGCGATGCGCCGGTGCTATAGTAAAAAGCACCGACGCCAGGGACATGCACAAAGCGCGCATGGCGGCGTGCAGCGTCGAAAAGAAAACGCGCGTCCTGGATGATCGGCAAAGATGGGTGCCACGCACCGATCGCGTCGACGATGCCGCGCCGGTATAATAAAGCAGCTGGCGGCGCCCAGAATTTGGTAGCGCAGGCGATTTCTGGATCAGGATCAACGTCTTCCATGCGCCGGGCCACGATATCACCGGTACGCCGCGAGCCACCTGGACCCATTTCGAACCTCTGCCAATCGCTATAGGCGACATCGGCTCCCGTACCATCCAGAGCCGCGACGCGCTGTTCAACCGCTTCGGCAACAAGCAGGTCATCTGCGTCGAGGTACTGAATATAGGCGCCAGCCGCGCGCGCTGTGCCCTTGTTGCGGGCGGAGCTTGCTCCGCGATTAGGTCCAAATTCGGCGATTACGCGATCGCCAAAGCTGCGGATGATTTCGGCCGATCGGTCGGTAGACCCATCGTCAACAATAATGACCTCAAGGTCGCGGAAGCTTTGCGTTAGTGCGCTAGCGATCGTCTCGCCTACGGTAGCCGCGGCGTTAAAACAAGGAATGACGACGCTGACACGAGCGGTCATGCGAGAGCGGCGTAAAGCGCAGCCATATCGTTTGCGGCATCCGCCATAGTCCGTATGGTTCGCGGCGTGCGCGGTCCTCGGAGACCATCGAGCTTGCCGCAAATCGCATCACGGATGGCATCGGCCCATGCCTCTGGCTTCGAAAACGGGACGAGATGGCCATCGACTCCAGCCGTTACTAGTTCGGCAATTCCACCCAAATCCGAACCCAGAATTGGCACGCCGCAAGCTTTCGCCTCGAGCACGACTAGTGGTCCGGTCTCCAGCCATTGCGACGGCACCGCCAGCATATTGAAACCAGCTACGACAGAAGCAAGCTCGGCATGCGGAACCGGTGGCAGGAATTTAATACGTGCATCACGCGAGACTTTTGCCATCAGTGCGTCGCGACGCCTGCGATCATCATCAGTATTGGCAACGGCGTGAATGATCAGTTCAAAATTCAGGTCGCGCGGCAGCAACGCGACCGCATCGAGCAGAATTGGTAACCCCTTAACCGGATCACAGCGGCCGAGAAATCCGAACCGAAAGACGTCGCTGCTCCAATCCCTTATCGGGACAGTAAATGGGCGATCGATGCCCTGCCGGCTCAATATCAATTTTCTTTCGTCGATGCCGTTGGCGCGCAGCGCGTTGAGAAGCCAATCGCAAACAGCAACGATGCGGTCGGCGGAATCAGCGACTGCAGTAATTTGCTGTTTTCGGGTTTCTGCCAATTCGCGAGCGCCGATTGCCGTCAGCACACGGCTATCGCTGCCCGAACGATAAGCGGCACTACTGACGAAGCGCGGCGCTCGACCAAGCACCTCGGCGAGTGCCCGCGAAGCGCCACGGCTTTGCGACCAACACGCGCTACACCGAACTGCTTCCACACGGCCGTCGCAGGGATCGATGCCGAACTTCATCATCGTGCCGCGAAGGCAGGTATAGGCGGGAACATGAACCGTGAGCACGGTCTTAAAGCCGAGCGACTTCGCCACGCGGATATGATGAAGGCCGCACGACGCCGTCCACGAATGCTGATGATAGATGCCACGCGGCTGGGTATCAAGCCAGGCGACGAACGCCTTGAAATCTCGCGGCGGCGCATCGCCGCGTATTGCCGCAAGATCGTTCCGGTCGGCGAAGGGATAGCGATGAACCACAATGTCGTTATAAGAATAGTCAGCAGAATGCACCCCATCAGCGGCCGCAACGATCGTGCTGGCAATGCCGCGCGTGGCAAGCTCGCGCGTCAATCCCGAAACATAGATCTCCGTACCGCCGACACTGTCAGGAAAATACCAGGCAAGAGCTTGAACAACATTCATCCGCAAAGCTGCCGTTAGCGACTTCACATCGTCGGCGCGATGCGTCTTTTGACGCTGGCGAAACTGCGCCGAATCAGACCATGGGCGCGGATCAGTATCTGCAGTGAATCGAAAAGCAGTGGACTCTCGATCCCAATCGCCTCTCGGACTAGCACGCGATGAGGTGCAGCGGCGCGCTTGCGATCGAGATAAGCGACCGCCGCTCGATTAAGCCGGCCTTGTTCGAGAAAGCCGTGGTGAACGGTGGGCCAGTCGTAGCGCGACACATAATGCTGCAATGCATCGGACCAGCACATCGCCTCGAAGCTCCAAGGATCTTTGATACCAGCTGCAGCCGCATGGGCGCAGGCCGCTCGCAGATAATCGAGTCGCCACAAAGTTGGCTGCACCTGGAAATAACGGAAGAAGTCGCGTGGCACCACAGCGAATGACTCGCCGTTGCGCGTAACGATGTCCTGGTGCCGCCAAGTTCGGACAAGACCATCGGGGAAAAAAGTCGAGTCGGTCTCATTCCACGGCCACGCATAGGTCGGGAAAGAAACAGCCGTCATCTCGTCCGCGACCGCAATTTTGAAGACTCGCTCGAGGCGTTCGCTGTCACAGGCGCGCAACGGGCAATGATCCTCAAGCATGTGAAAAACGTGCGTCGTATGCGGCCGGCGCCGCACAAGCTCTTCAAGCCCGACTTGAAATAGCTCGACCCAGGAACGACCTGGAAAACTTAGAACGTCGTCCGCATTTTGTGAAGCGCCGTCCGTCAGAAAGAAACAATGGGGATGCTCAGGCCAGAATATATTTAGAAGATCGGCAATTAGCGGAATAAATCGCTCAGTTCGAACATGACTAGTTACGAGAAAAGCAAAGGTATGTTCACGCGCAGTGTTCATTTTAGTGGGAACCGGGAAACTTGTAACTCATTCTTAAATTTCCGACTTGCGTTTTGGGTCGCATCAGATGGGCTCCGCGAAAACTTGAATCTCGGCTCCCTGACCGACAAGGTCAGCACAACGATTTCCGATTGGTCCACTGAGAACAGAAAGCCGATAAAGGCAGTTCCGCAGCGGCCGCCAACGGACGACTGGCCAATCGAATATTTGTTTCGCCGACAAAAACATTTCCGGAAACGATGGCGCAAAGCGCGAATATGTTCGATGGCTAATGATATGAAATCGAGCTTCTTCGACAAGCTGTAGCAAAGCTTGCACGGTGTAGTGATAGCAGTGATCGTTGGCGTTAAGCCACTGCCACTCCAGCCCCATTGTCTTTGACCACCATCCACCAAAATTAGGTACCACAATCAACAAGCGGCCTTTGTCCTTGATAAGCGACCGGCATTTAAGGAGAGCATTCCGTGGGCTTCCCATATGCTCCAGGCTATGGATAAGCGTCACCGCGTCGAATTGCTGGGAGAACTCTTGTTCGAGAAAGCGGCCCGCAAGAATAGGATGGGCGCTCTTCCCGGCATTGAAACTATCGATACCTACTACGCGCCAGTTCGCGGCAGCCGCAACGTCCAGAAATGTGCCATCCGCGCAGCCGACATCAAGCAACGAGCCTGGCTCGATGTCCCGCAGATAATTTTGAAAGACCCGCTGGAGATGAGCCGTTTTCGATCGTCTTCCGTTTTCATCGTGAGGGACGTAATCTTGTAGCTCCGGGGCCCGGCTGTCCAAGACCGTGCGTCCAAGTCCGCAATCTCCACACACTTCAATGCCTTTGCCGTGGGCGCGGAAGCGGCACGCCTGATGGCAACTGTCTAAAACATTCCTCGTCATGTTCTAGGCTTTCAGCGCGGCGAGATTTTCTTTCATAAGCCTTCGCTATCGCAGAGTGTCGAGTCTATCTTCCGCCATCAGAAGCACGACGTCTTTCATCCTATGCCGCGCCTGCCAGCCCAAGAGCCGGCTTGCTTTCGCGGCATCGCCTCTGTTCGAAAGGATATCGAGAGGGCGGTGCTGTTCGGAATCCGATGTTACATGTTCGCGCCAATCTAGGCTCCAATGAGTGAAGGCCTCTTGCACAAACTCTTCGAGGCTGTGCGATTCGCCAGTGGCGACAACGAAGTCATCTGGCTCGTCGCATTGTAGTATGCGCCACATCGCGTCGACATACTCAGGCGCCCAGCCCCAATCGCGACGTATCGCGAGCGCGCCGAGGGTCAATCTCTCCTCACTGCCGCGCGCGATGCGAGCCGCCGCTGCGACGACTTTCTTTGTCACGAACCGCTCCGGCCGCAGCGGCGATTCGTGATTGAACAAGATTCCATTGCACGCGAACAAGCCATATGCCTGGCGGTAATTCGTCATCAGCCAGTGCGAGGTCGCCTTGGCGACGCCATATGGACTGCGCGGACTAAACGGCATGTCCTCGGTCGCGGCCGCATCGCCGATATCGCCAAAGCATTCGCTTGAACTTGCATTATAGATGCGGACCTTCCGGCCTATAAAACGAACAGCCTCGAGAAGGTTGATGGTGCCGAGGCCGATGCTATCCATGGTCTCAAGCGGCTGCTGGAACGACAGGCCAACGGAGCTCGGACCCGAAAGATTGTAGATTTCGTCCGGCTCTGTTCTGGCAAGAACTTGAAGGATGCTGCGAAAGTCCATGAGGTTCATGGACTCGAGTGTGATTTTGTCGACGATGTCGAGGCGTTTGAGGTTAGCTAGCGTGGCAGCCTGTGCGTCCCGCGAAGTACCGAATACCCGGTATTGCTTGTCGAGCAAAAGCTTTGCCAGCAGCGAGCCGTCTTGCCCAGAAACCCCGCAGATTAGCGCGACTTTCACGTCAGTTTGCCTGTGCCCGTCCATGGCGGACGGCGTAGTCGCAGGCATCGAGATAGACGGCAGCGACACTTGCCCAGGAATAACTGGCCGCGGCCTTTCGCCGTCCCGCTCGTCCCATCCGCTTGGCTTCATTAGGAGCGGAAAGAAGTCGCTCAATCGCCTTGGCGAGCGCCACGGCGCCGCCGTTCGGATCGACTAAAAGCCCATCATTCCCATGATCAACAATATCTCGGAATACCGGCAAATCCCAAGTCACTGTCGGCGTCTCCTGGGTCCACGCGTCAAGTACGACCATGCCAAAGGATTCTGCCTTCGATGGCAAGACCAGACAGCTCGCCGAACGCAGAAGCTCGGCTTTTTCCGCTTCCGAAATCCGGCCGAAGTTTCTGACTCGATCACGCCAGAGCTCCGGCAACGCCGTAATCTGTCGATCGACCTCAGCACTCTCCGGTAGGCGAATGCCGGCTATGACGAGCTCTGCATCCGAATGATCCGGCCAAATATGTTGCATCGCCTCGATAAGATCGCCGATGCCCTTTGATTTGACCTGGCGTCCAAGGAAAACGACTCGTTTTTGTCTATCCATTTCCGGAAGACATATCGACGCCATGTCGATACCGACCGACGCCATGAAGATTTTCTGCCTCGCCACACCGTAGCTTTCGGCAAGACGGTGGGCTTCATGGTTGGTTAAAGCAATGACTGCGTCCGCCGCCGACAGACCTTTTGTGGTCCCAGGAATATCGATGTGCGGATCCTGCTCATGTAACATAGGCACCATGACCAATGGAAAGCCGAGCTGCAAGCGGGCAGCCACAACCGAACGGACGTTTGTCACGAGATGCGGCATGGTCATGACGACATCGGGATGCCACTGTCTGATTTCCTCTGTAATGGAACGATCAAGCCGCCGATTCAAATATCGCCACATCCGTCCGGCAAACCGTCGACCTATCCAGCGCGGCCTCATATGACTATCGGCCCAGCCACCAGCACGGTAAAACGCATCACTGAACTCAAGCCGCTTGACCGGAACGCCTTCGACGGTGGCCGCCGCATCAGCGACGCGCGGTACGCCATATTCGTAATAGGCTTGCACCGCTCCGACATCCGTTGTCAGCACCGCAACTTCGTGCCCCTTTGTGACCAGAATTTCGCTCACGCGTTTGCAAATCAGTTCGGCGCCACCTACCACAGGATGGTAAGCATGCGGCACATGGAGGATGCGCAAACGCTACTAGCCCCTCGCCGATTGCGGCTTACCAAAATTTGCGTTTAGTCAGAAAACGGCCCACGCGATAGGAAGTTGACTGTAGAACATTCTGCGACGCGTTTTGCTCGTGCATCAAAAGGGCCTCTACTGCGCTGAAAATGTCGTCGGCGATTGCGATCGGATTGTCGAGGCTAGACCAGCACTCTCGTGTCTCGTCCCAGGCAACACGGGCCAATTCGGCCAAAGCTTTGCCCAACTCCCACGTTTTCTGATCTTCGTGCATCCGCAAGTCTGCCCAGTGCCGATCAACGCTGGTGAAGACGCAACCGGCCTTGGCCATCGCCATCCACAAATTTTGATCGAAGCAGTAATGCAAATCCTCACGCAGCGGGCCAGCTTTGACAAAAGCTTGCTTTCTAAAAAACGCTTCCGGCTGAACGATCAGGCGGCTGTTACGCCAATTAGTATTAATCTTGAGGAAATCCTCCAAACGCCGCAGCGGCGAGGGCTCCATCAGGCGATCACGCATATCTCCGTACCAGAGACGGCAACGACCGGAAATGACGTCCACGCCTGGCGAACTCCTGAACATATCCGCCACTTCCATTAGCGCTCCGGGCTCATATCGATCGTCCGAATTGAGCCACGTCAATATGTCGCCGCTACTCCTGGCGAACCCCTGATTGATCGCATGCGCCTGGCCATTATCCGGCGCGCTGATCCAGAAGTCGAGATAGCGCTCATACTCGCGTAAGGTGTCGACAGTGTTATCGGTGCTACCGCCATCCATGACGACATATTCGAGGTTCGGATAATTTTGGTCGAGCACCGATACAATCGTTTGCTCGATGAAGCGACCTTGATTGAAGCTCGGCGTAACAACCGAGATTTTTGGCAACGATGCACTCATTGTCGGCACGCAGCTTCAAATCACCGGTATGTAGCCGCGTCTGCCGCCGAGTCGATAGCGAAGGTCTCGATTTCGTTCTCCGACGACTGTTGCTGGCACACCGCAAGCGATGGACCAAGCCGGAATGTCCTTCGTGACCACCGCGCCGGCAGCGATGACACTGCCTTCCCCGATCCGCACACCTGGGAGGATTACGGTACGGCAGCTGATCCAGGCATAGTCCTCGATCACCACTTCCCCGCCGACAATGGCGAAGTCTCTATCATTCGGATCGTGCTGTTCCGTCCAAATCCACACGCCCGTGCTCAAATTAACATTGCACCCGATCTTTAGTCCACGACGCGCATCGAGAATAGCGTGGTGACCGATGACCGTATTCTCGCCGATCTTAAGGTTCTGGCTATTTCTCATTTCCGCACCACCGTAGATCACGCTCGTCGCGGGAAATGAAAACTTGTAGAGCCAGCGATACAGCGCCCGCCTGAAAGCATGTCCTGGCATCTTTCCAATAAGGAGGATGCCATAGAAACACCAACCCGATTTCCACCAGCGCATAATCTGAACTGTTGATTGAAGCATATTGTTCAATGGCCAACGCCGTCGTCATCCCCACTTCTGCAGCAACAGTGGCGACCGAGATTGCTTCAGACTAGCGGACCGATATCGCTTGCTTTCCAGGGCGGTTCGGTTTCGTGTAGCAGGATCGCCTGCTGCACGGCATCCAAAAACACCATGCCCCATTCCGCCTGACGAAGAGAAGAAAATTTTTTCTTGCCGCGCCTAACGTATTCAGCCGCGAGCTCAGAATCGTTTACAAGCAGCTCCAGATGAGAAGCCAGGACGGCATCATCGTCAACCGGGAAAATTAATCCAGCTTCGCCGACCTGCCACGGCATATCACCTACGTCGCAACTGACGATCGGCGTCCCAAAGGCCATCGCTTCCCAAATCGGCATATTTGTGGGGCCAAACTTGCTCGCCATTACTACAGCCGTTGCGTGTTGATAGAGGGCCGCCAAGTCTCGGTCTGACACAAAGCCTTGGAGAACAACCTGATCCTCGAGCTCTAGCTCCTCAACCAGTTGTGCGACTTGGTTTCGATAATCAGGTGCCGTTACCGGTCCGCAAAACACCGCGCAGAGCCGTAGACCTTTCACCCTCAGGTGAAGAAGCGCTCGCAATATAACAGCGTGATTCTTAAATGGGAGGAAGTGCGCCGGATAAAGGATATAGGGCGACGATACGATCTCCGGCAGCGGCAATCTTTCGTCCACGTATTGCGCGACAAAGGGTGCAGCAGGTAGTGGAACGACCTTCACCCGCTTTTCATCTAACTTGCCGAACTCCTGGAGATCATGTTTCCCTAGGGGCGACTCAACAATAAAAAGATCACTATTCCAGATCCCGACTTGGGTGCGCAAACTCCACCAATCTACGCGTGATACGGCCCAATGTTTAACTTCATAACGCCGGTACCACAGATCATGCACCATTAGCACGTTTGCACAATCCGCAAAAACGCCGTCAACGAACGGCGCGGTCGAGATACAAACGTCAAGTCGATGCTTCTTTAATTCAAGATTTGCAAAGACGATCGGCTGTACGCTTAGCATCTCGTAAAAAAACCTGATTACTCGCCGGACGAGTCGCGGAAACAAACGCATCGACGTCGCCCCGTCGATAAGTTTTATGAAAACCACACCGCCGGCCAGAGAAGCCAGATCCCGTGGCAACTGGTCATCCGCATAGAAAACTAGTAACTCCGCATCAGGCGCCGCACGCCTTAGCGCAGCTATCGCAAATCGGTCGTAATGGTAGCTGCCGCCAAACTCCGGCCACCACCGCGCAACATAACCGATCCGCATAAGACCGTATATCCTATGATCCGAGACTTCTTTACCGCTGAGACGCTGTGTCGGCTTTTTTCCAAACGGAGAGTACATGCCAAGTGCGATCAGATACTATCCGCGGGCGAAAGCCATCGTAGTCTCTCACCGGTGCAAAACCGTGCAGTCGAGCAAACCGCCCCATTTCTAACACGGTAAAATAGCGGTTAGTATGCCGCTCGGCGAAATGATCGTAAGTCGAATCGACGCGTAACCGATAAACGTTGTAGTCGACATGAGCGAGCGACCGCCTTTTATCTAGCGCGGTTTCAGAGATTCGGAGAACGCGAGATGTGCCGTCGCGAAAACGACGGACCCGGATGGGCTCGAACTCTCTCAACATAGCTGGACTATGCCAAAACTCGACTACAAAAAGACCGCCGGGACGTAGTCTTTTGTACACACCTTCAAATACGGCGCCGATTTCTGCGTCGGTTTGGGCATAACCGATAGAATCGAAAAGACAAAGAGCGGCATCAAACACACAATGAGGCCCACTCGATTTCCGCATATCACGCCGCTCAAACGTCACTTGAGCCTTGTGGCGTATGGCTTTTTCACGCGCTATTTCAATCATCGCACGGGAGTTATCGCTTGCCGTTACGCTATAGCCACTTGATGAAAGGCGCACAGCATGTTCGCCTGTTCCGCATGCGAGCTCGAGAATGCGGCTGCCATGATCGATCCCATACTTCCTCAATACCCAGCCGATAAACCTTGCTTCCTTCGCATAGGGCTTATCACGATAGAATAGATCATAAAGCTCAGCATAGCGGGCCGCATAGGGCGCGCTCATACGCAGCTGCCCTGTTGGATTTCCGCGATGGCACTGCCAATGCCTTCAATCTGACCGCCAGTCAAAGTGTGGCTGGAAGGGAGATAAAATCCGCGCTGCCATAACATGTCGGCGACCGGAGTTGGCACGGCACGAAACCCATCCATCGATCCAAAGCAAGGTTGTGCATTCATTGGACAAAAGAATGTCCGCGTTTCAATCCCACGCCGACTAAGTTCGCCAGCAAGCTCGTCACGACTCACGCCGAATTCGGAGTCGACAACAACACCGTACATCCAGTAAACGTGCCTAGCCCAGGCCGCCTCGACCGGGAGCCGCAACCCAGGAATCTCTCCCAGCACTTCACCGTACTTCTTCGCCATCCGGCGTTTGGCCTCGATGACGAGCGATAGCTTCTCCACCTGTACGACACCCATCGCTGCCTGAAACGCAGTAAGCCGAAAATTGTAGCCTGCGACTTCGTGTCGAAAACGTGGATTGGTAAACCCAAGATTGCGGAGAAGTCGAAGACGTTCGACGAGGCACATATCGTTAGTTACGATCATTCCGCCTTCGCCCGTTGTCACGAGTTTGTTGGCGTAAAAGCTGAAGCAACCCATGTCGCCGAAACTACCAACAATCTGCCCTCTGCAACTCGCGCCATGCGCCTCGGCGCAATCCTCAATGACATAAAGATCGTGCTTTAACGCTAGTCGACCAAGCGCATCCATGTCGACCGGGTGACCGAACAGATGAACCGGCATGATAGCGCGGGTCGCCGGCGTAATTAAATCCTCGATGAGATCGAGGTTCAGATTCCATGTCGTTTCCTCTGAATCGACACCGACCGGAATGGAGCCGTTGTGGTAAGCAGCGAGCCCGCTGGCGATATTAGTCGACGCACTCATCAAGATTTCGGAACCTTCCGGTAAGTCGAGCGCGGCGACTGCAAGATGCAGTGCTGTCGTGCCGCTGGTGACGGCGACACCATATTTGCATCCGCAATAGGCGGCAAAACGCTCCTCGAACTCAGGAATCGACCTGCCGAACGAACCCGATATTTCTTTGCGTCGCAATGCTGAGACGACCGCAGCGATTTCTTCTTCGCCGATGTCTGGATCGAAGACTGGGATCATACTTTAGGCTTTACAGTTACGTTGACCTTGTCATTCTCCATCCCAACATACGGGCCCTGCTTAACGCTGATCGCCTGAAAATCCTCAATTACACGAAGTGCATGCACGCCATGTATCAGGACGATGGCATCCCCTGTCCGCAGCGTGACCTCCTGGAGTAGGTCACCTTCATTGGTATAGAGCTCTACCGCCACCACGCCGCGCTGCATCACAAACATCTGCTGCAAATCGTCGATCTGGCGAACAAAGGATTTGTGGTAATGAGGCTGTTCGAAAAATCCCGCCTCGTGCGCCAATAAACCAAACTGAAAAGACGATTCCGCTGGCGAAAAGAACTTCGTATTATTCACACGTACGCTGGCCCTAATGATCTCAGCGTATTTCGTTCCGCTGTACTCGATAATTTCAATCGACATGACATACCGGCATGCGTGAGCATCTAAATATGAATCCCTTCATCTTGGCTTGCAATTCTGCAACTTCGTATGATGCGAAGTTATCGAACTGCTCAACAAGCTGATAGTTCTTCTCCAACATGAGAACAAATTTTCGCTCGCTAAAAAACCATGCAGGGCAGCTCGCATGGTAGATTTCGGGCGGCACATGTTGTACCGCAATTAAATCGACACCAGCCGAGATGAATGGCGTCCGGTCTACGATGATGTACCGAAACTGCCGGGCAATAATTTCATCAAGAGCCTCATAAGGCGCTTCGAGATACTGTAACACGCCAGAGAGCAGCGCTACGTCGCATGGACATTCATCTAGACACGCCTCGACTGTTGGATAAAAGCGCAAGCGCTCATCTTCGATGAGCGCTTTACCACGCGCAACAAAGCCTAACTGCTCGACGATGTTCCAGCGAACATTGGAAAAATCAGATAGAAATTTCCTGTTCTGGAAATACGAAGTGCCGAGAGAGCCTCCCAAGTCGCAGACGTGCAGTCGCCCATCCTCGCGAGCGATAACCCACAGCAAGGCCGCAAGGACCGGCCACGAATAATGAATGCGATCAAAAACAAGCGAATCTATTTCATACGCGGCTTCTCCCCGCTTCACCCTCAGAGCTGAAGCTGTAACCTTGTCAAAAACCTCTTCTGAACAATAGCCGGTGGAATTTGATGCGGCCTCATGCCACGAACGGTAGGGCCCAGAAAACTTGGTCCCGTCATTCTGCGCGCGTCTGCCGCCAAAAGAGGCCAATATAACCGGCGGTGTTATCGCCCTGACAAGCCTTTTGATCGTCGGATTGAGAAGCATTAGCGCAAGCAGTCCAAAATCACATCGCGCACCTTCGTCATCCCGCCTCCTTCTATATCTAGCAGTGGCATGTCAGCGATTTCCGCGATCTGCGCTTGGCGGGGAAGGAAATTGAAATATCCGTTGCTATCGCGCGAAATACGGAACCGCGACTCTCTGTACGCCTGCGCGGCATTCAATTCCGGTTGGCCGTTTAGATAATTTCTTCTAACGAAGAACGCATTGTTCCCTGCGCTATTAGCGCCGACCAAGGCATATCCTTTGCGACCGGCAAGAAGTTCGAGCGCGCGAAGCGAACACCCCCAGTAGAGATGGGAATGGTGGGCACGAGCGTAATCGAAGGTGGGATCATATGGGACCGTGACGGCCCGCGCAGCGCCAAATAAAGCATTGTATTCAACCACGACGATGATCGGGTCGATCACGGAAATACGCTCCCAAACCCAATAATCATTACCGTCAATGTCTATGCTGAGGACCCCAATTGGCCCCGAAAAGCCCGCGCTTGCGATTAAATCATTGATGTTATCACGGTCGATAAAGGCTTCTTTTATTGTAAGATCGTACTTCCAGCGCAGGGGCCATGCGCGCACGGCGGCCATATTCGCGGCGCCTGCATCCATAATTAGACCTCGCCAATTATCGTTGACGAGTAAGAACCGCGTGTTGGCTTCACTATAGTCCTCGACGCCAAACTCAACGAAACTGGTTAGTTCCCGCGGGATGCGAGCGCGGCGAATGAGATATTGGAGTATCCCGTCCTCGCCAAATTGCGAGAAAACACGAAACTCAGCTGCCTCGAGCGCAATTGCGTCGACTTCAGAAGTCACCCGACGAGTTATAGCCTTTGCCGCAAGCATTTTCACATCTGAAATATCCGCGCGAAGCGCTACTATGTCTTCACGAATGGCAACCGCATCCTCGCGGAATAACTGCATCCAACGGCGAGCGAGCGAAAAAAGATTCATCGTTCAATGATCAATCAAGTAGGGTGCACGCCGAGACTTTCAGCGGCGTCCACTAAATCATCATAATTCTCGATTTGTCCGTCGAGTCTATCGCCTGCCATTCGTATCATTTTGCTAGAAACGGGAACAGACCGCATACCCAAGTGGGCGAACACTTTGTCCGCAGTAACTTGATGATTGTAGGGATTAAACAAATCCGCTTCGTAGTCCAACTGAAGTATCTCTAATGCGGACAATACGTCCTGTTCGTAGCTGCGGCATTTGATTAAAAACTCCAAATTAAGCTTGAAGTCGCGAGAATTCAGTCGAAATTCTGCGTTGCCGGCAATTTTCATTGAAGTCTGGTGCCATTCGCCGGATCTCGTTGCTCGCGTCAGGGATAGAGCTTGCGCAAAAATGTCCCTGCGCACGACATGAACGAACTTCCAGTTCTGCGCACGTAGCCGACGGAGGATCCGTCGACCACGGCGAATATCAGGGCGATTGAACCCTTCAAATGAATTTCTGTTGCAAAGCTGAAACGTAAAAACTTTGAGACCGACGCACCGCTCGGGGTAAGCGCGGGTGACTCCATTCAAATACAACGTTGGCCAATAGGACTCTTTTACAAAACGCTCGCCAAGCCACGCTAGTTCGGAGTGCCTTGCTAGGAGATCGCCAAGCAGCGTTGTTCCGGATCGCATGAGACCCAGGACGATAAATGACGTCTTTTCCACATTCGTTGGGCTCTTAGTCAGATTTTTAAAATAATACGCCCTCAAATCCGCATTTACTCGAGCACGAATCATAGCCATTTCTATGCGCTCTTTGACGCGCATTGTTATCGAGTCCGCAAGCCAGTCGTCCTTTCTGGCGCTTAATGAAGGCCAATCCGACAACTGCTTCATCGCGCGATTATCCATTTCATCGCGTGATCTTCCGCTCGGCTACCGCCTCGATACGCCATTCGAGCTTTGGACAGACTGCACCCGGCCAATTGTCGGCAAGTACCGTCGTGCCCTGATTACCCACGCCCGCGACCGATAGTGAACCAATGTCCACTGGCCAGATCAAATAGCCTTGGCCGCTCGGGATGCCGGCCCAGAAGCGCAGATAATAGATGCCCCGATTTAACAGACCGCCAGGAATCTTGCAGACCGATTCGTAGAGTCCGGGCGGCCGCGCGGCGTGATTGCGCTCCGCGTGATCAGTAGCTGTAAAAGCCACCTCGCCGCCCGCAGTGATGAACTGGAAGACAAAGCGCTCACCGGAAAGGTTCTCACGCTGACGATAACGGAATGTCAGTTCGAGATTTTCGTCGGGCGTAACTTGGCCGCTAACACCTGATCTCGCGCCGGCAATCTCGACCATCATGAGTTCAATTTCAGGCGACTGCGGCCGGAGCTCGTCATCCCAGGTCCAGCGGCCGCCAGCATCGCTCACGCCCCGGCCATCTCGCAAATATTCGGCGACGACAGTATCTATGGGTGCGTCGCCTACGAGGTGGCCATTACGCAGCAATATTCCTCGACTGCACAAAGCGCGTACTGCGCCAAGATTGTGGCTGACGTAAAGCACCGTCCGTCCGCTGCGTGCAGCACTACTCATTTTGCCTAAGCACTTGTTCTGGAATGCGACATCACCGACTGCCAATACCTCGTCGACTAAAAGGATCTCCGGCTCAAGATGTGCAGCGACGGCAAAGGCGAGCCTTACATACATCCCGGACGAGTAGCGCTTCACCGGCGTATCGAGGAACTTGTCGACTTCCGCGAATGCAACAATTTCATCGAACTTAACGCGAATTTCTGCGCGCGTCATACCGAGAATGGCACCGTTAAGATAGATGTTCTCACGGCCAGTCAATTCAGGATGAAACCCGGTTCCGACCTCCAAAAGGCTCACGACGCGCCCTAAGAGAGTTACTTGACCCTCACTTGGATCAGTGATTCGTGACAGAATTTTCAGTAGCGTCGATTTACCTGCGCCGTTACGGCCGATGACACCAATGACTTCGCCGCGTTTGACCTCGAAATCAACATTTTTGAGCGCCCATATCTCTTCGGTAGTGTCGCCTGTTACTATCGCGCGCCCGTGCAACATATCCGATGTCGTGCGAGCGAGCGATCTAGCGCTGCGCGCGACAACATCTCGCAAGGCGACGTAACGCTCTGTTTCGGTGTCATGCCCAATCAAATATTTTTTGCCGAGCGCCTCAGCTCGAATGACAACATCCCCCCTCATATTTTCGGACGATCAACGACTATCGCTCCTAATTTCTTTCTGGTGAAGAACATGGGGTGAGCTGTAACGAACCAATTTCCAAAAAGCGTTCGATCACTCCAAGCCGAGCGCATCGTCCAGACCGAATCGCCGTAGACCTCTCTAAAGATTTGCAACCACCAGCGCTCGCTATTATGCCAATAGCTCTGAACGGAGGTAACCCACCCCTCGTCAAAGCCGCTGCGCGACACCGGCATCATATGGAAGGTAATTCCAGAACATACTCGCCTACACTCCTTGAGCGTCGTTCGAATCCCCTCTTCAGTAAAATGCTCTAGTGAGCCTATGGAGAACAGATAATCAAATTGATTGTCGCGATATTCAAGTTTTGTCGCATCCCCAACGCAGAGCCGTTCACGATCAATACCTCGCTTGACCGCCTTCTCAATTAAGAGAGCCGAAATGTCGCATCCATAGTAGTCAAGAGAAACATTGTCTCTCAGGAAGTCGTATACTCGACCAGTTCCGCAAGCCAGATCGAGCACGTTACCTTCTCGATCAGCAAGGAAGATTTGTATTTCATTCCAGACCGTGCCGTTTCCCCATTGCTCCAGCAGTTTCGCGAAAGATTCGTCCATATAAATATCCAGGGCCTGCGAAGTACCTCTGGCGTGGCGATGATTCTTCAGCAATGATCGAAAGAAGCCTTTGATGAAAAGCTTTGCGTATGCTCTCATGATAGACTTATCTCTGTAAGCGCTCTATGCGAGTGGAAGTTTGATTTTTAATTCGAGAATAAATGATACTAGACTGATCGGATGCGGTTCGCGCTTGGTTAAGTTGCAATTTGGTCACTTCTAGTATTTCCAGTTCGAAGATGAAGAAGACCCTGTCATCGCGAGGCGCCGAACCGCGACCATCGTCAGAGTAGATCCGCGAAGGAACGTTCGGTGCTGCGGAAATAGCGGACGCCGAACCAGAGAAGGACGGCAACGACGCCAAGACTGGATAAAAAACCCGGTATGTAGAGTGGACTCTCACCATCCAGCAGGCACCAACGGAAGCCGTCAATGATGCCGACGACTGGATTAAGGCTATAGAGTAAGCGCCAGCGCTCCGGCACCACGGCGCTGGAAAATCCGACCGGCGAGAGGTACAGGCCGAACTGTATGATAAACGGAATGATATAGCGAAAGTCACGATACTTGACATTGAGCGCCGTTATAAACAACGCAGGACCAAGACTTGCTAATACAGCAAGGAGCACGAAAGCCGGCAGCATGACGATTTTCCAATTGGGCCAGAAGCCAAACCAGAGCATCAAACCGAACAGCAAAACGAGATTGATGCCGAAATCGACCAACGCCACGGCAGCTGCAGATGCCGGGATGATAATGCGCGGGAAATAAACTTTGCCAACAAGACCCGCATTGTTGACAAGACTTCCCGACGCTTCGCCTAAGATGCCGGCAAACAGAAACCACGGCAGCATGCCGCAGAAAACGAGTATCGGGTAGGGTGTGGTTCCGTCGCTAGGCAGCTTGGCTAGACGGCTGAACACGATTGTGAAAACCACCATAGTCAAGAACGGCCGCACAACCGCCCAGGCGATTCCGATAACCGTCTGTTTGTAGCGCACCGCAACGTCGCGCCACGCCAAGATGACGAACAATTCGCGATAGTGCCAAAGGTCCCGCCAATAATGCCGCTCTGCACTCCCCGATTTAAGAATGATCACACGCTCGCCACTGGCCGGCGCGTCTGACTTATAAATATTCGTGAGCAAGGCCTTCACTGCGAGCGCACCACTGAAGATGATCGCCTAGTCTCTTAGCGGCGGGACGTGGGGGAGCTAACACGTGCTCGTATCCAGTTACGCACAAGACGATGCCGAAGCCGATCAACCGGCGCATCGACAGTGAAATAAAGAACGCTGGCCGACCCAACCACCAGCATCAACATTAGAGAACCGGGTGGTAGCGTGCCGAAGAATTTCATCCAGACCCCGCCTACAATCGCGAATATCCCGCGATGCGTAATATAGATCGGATAGGAAAGCTCACCGATCCCACGATCCACTGCGTTGGATTGAAACTCCTCAAAGATCGTCGGCATGAACAAGAAAAGCAGGAAATAGAGAATCCATTTCTCGTTGTCAGACGAGGAAAGCAGAATTTGAAACGACGCAACCAAGACAATGAGGATACTTAGCCCGCCGAACGCGAAAGCTTGACCTTCCACTATCATGACGTCACGCCATCGATAGGCCAGTATTCCGGCGAGAAACAGACTGAGTTGAGCAGGGAAGAAGAAATAGATCGTGAGGTTGAAATATTCGCCGAGCAGAACTCGCAAGGCTAGGCTCGCCACCAACAGCACGGTTAGAAATAACGAATTTAATCGAATTAGCAACGGCACTAGCAGATAGAACCAGATCTCCGCGCCTATCGACCAAGCTTGGCCGACAATCCGCGCGTAGCCCAGTGATTGCGATCCGTCATCGAGAACCGCCGGCGCTCCGAATGTCAACGTCACATCGCCGTGCGGAGTTACATGAAACAGCGTCAGGACATCCTGTCCAATCATGGTCAGGTTGCTGAGACCAATCAGGGCCTGCCACACCGACGATCGCGGCGGCGTTACGAATGGTCCCATGCTTGGATGGCCAGTCACTAACGGGACCAAAGCCAACCAAGAGTAAAGAAAGGCGGCCGTGATGGCATAAGCCGGCCATAGCCGTAGAAAGCGCGCGAGATAGAAAGCACTGATGCCCATCACACTTTTAGTACTATAGCGCGTGGATAGAATTAGGGCCATGTAGAAGCCTGAGATCATGAAGAACATTTCGACCGCGACATCACCTGGAGCGATCCTGATGCTGAACTGCTGCGGCGCATGATCGACGACGACCGCTAGCGCCAAGATTAGCCGCAATGTGCCCATGAGGCCTCTAATTCCTTGCCGATCGGATCATTGCAGACGAGTGTAAACGTCACTCCAGCCGTCCTTGCTGACAAGCGACAAATGAACTTTGACATCAGCAAGGCTAGCCGATTCCCCAAGATCGAATTCCATCGTCTCGAACGGCGAATAGTTGAAGCGATATGGGGCGATGTGCTGCAAACGAGCCAAACAGTTGAAAGCCGCCTGCATGATCTCTGGCGCGAACTCAAAGCTCAAAAGCGGCACTGGAATGGAAAGGCCGCCAAGAACCGACGCCTTATGGCCTTCGACGTCGATCTTCACGAAAGGCGGCTGGCCGAAGACCTCGCACAAGGCATCGAGCGTCGAGGGTTCCACCATCCGAGGCGCTTCCCAGCGATGCCCAGCAAAGCGGCTGCTTTCCACCGTCCGCCGGATCGCCTCCTTGGACATTGACGACAATACTTCTGTGTCGCAAACATAAAATTTGGGCGTCCCAACGCGATCCGATATCGCGCATTGACGGATTGAGATTCGGTCGCCGAACGCGCTGTCTAGCACCGCGGCGCAAAAGTCTTGCGGCTTGACGGCTACCACGCGGCAGCTGAAGCGAAGAAAGACCTTCACGTGGCCGCCGACATTGGCGCCTATGTCAAAAACGAGGTCCCGGGATTTCACGAATTGTCGGTAGAACGCCGCGATCTTTTCATCTTCCGCGGTCCAATTGACGATACGTTGGCGACACGCGCTGTACGCAAATGAAATGCAAGCGGCTCGTAAAGCTGCGTCCGCTTAACGAGGTTCCTGATAAGCCCATACATCAAGATCGAACGACCGCAAGTTCCAGGATAGCGAACAGCGCGCTATTGTTCCGCGTCCAGGCAATGAGTTCGTTCACGCCTTCGCGCACACCGATTTCCGGCCGCCAGCCGAACAGTCTTTCGGCCTTGGCGACATTACAGACAAAGACCGGCTGGTCGCCAGGGCGCCAGTCGCTCCATTTCAGCGGGATCACCTTGTCGAGCTCCTGTTCGAGGAGTGCGATTAACTCTTGAAGCGACAAGGTGTTTGCAGGCCCGCCGCCGATATTGAAGGTCTGGCCGCTGGCACGGTCGCGATGCATGTAGGCAGCTTCATAGGCGCGCACCAAATCGCCGACGTGCAGGACGTCGCGTATCTGCTTACCGTTGCCGAAAATCGTGATCTGCTTGCCAAGCACCGAAGCGATGGTGAACCATGCCACCCAGCCCTGGTCTTCAATACCGAATTGGCGAGTGCCATAAATGCAGCTCTGGCGGAACGTCACTGTCTGCAGTCCGTATATGCGCGAATAGTCGATCGTGTACTGGTCGGCCACGCCTTTCGAGCAGCCGTAGGGCGAATGGAAATCGAGCGGCCGGTCTTCGCCGACGCCGTTAGGCAGATTGCCGTATTCATAACGGCCGCCGCGCTCGACAACGCTGAGATCCTCCATGCGGCCGTAGACCTTGTTGGTCGCGGCATAGATGAAGAACGTTTTCGGGCTACGAAGCCTCACTGCCTCAAGCAAGTTGAAAGTCCCGAGCGCGTTTGCCTCGAAATCGGTACGCGGATCCTCGACGGAGGTCGTAACAGCAACTTGTGCGGCAAGATGAAGGAGCACGTCAGGCTGCACATCACCAACGATCTGCGCCACAGTTCCATGGTCGCGGATATCGGCCCGAACGAAATTCACTGAGCAGAGGCCCTTTAGCCAAGAGAGATTTTCGGCCGCGCCCTTCCGCGAGAGGTTGTCGAGAACGGTGACACTGTAGCCGCGTTCAGCGAAGTGCCGCGCCGAATGCACACCGATAAAACCTGCGCCGCCGGTGATCAGGATTGCGGTCACGCTGCCCTCTTCAGCAACTCTGGAAAAGCCCGGTCAAATGCTGTCCAAAAGACGTTTTCAGCGTAAGCGTTTGCATAACGCGTTATGATCAATCTGCGCGCACCGACGCAAAGTTGCTCGTGCTTTTCGCGGTCGCTGAGGATGGCTGCGATAGCTTCCGCCATCGCACTGGCGTCGAAATCGACAAGACACCCAGTCTGACCGTCGATAACGAATTCTTCGGGGCCGCCACATCGCGTCGAAACAACCGGAATGCCGCACGCCATGGCTTCAAGAGCCGCGATACAAAGCCCTTCCTGATGAGACGGCACAACGAATAAATCGAGCGTTTGCAAATACGTCCGCACCGCATCTCGCGCCCCATAAGGTCGAAATGCGACGACGTCGGAAATTCCCAACGCCATAAGGCGCGCCGCCATCGCCGCATTCTGCTCGCCGCCGATTAAAAGCGCGCTGACATCATGGCCGGCTCTGCGTAGGCGCGAGACTGCTTCGAGCAAAAGAGTAATGTTCTTGCGCGGATCGTCGAGCCGTCCAGAAAACCCGATGCGGCCGCGGATGCGCTGCGCGCGTACGGGCTGGAAGAAGTCAATGTCGATCGGCATCGGCAAAATATCACGCACCACTGCGGCTCCAGCGATGTCGTCTAGCGTACGACGCGTATATTGGCTCAACGACAGAACCGTGCCGTGTTTGAGAATAGCGCGCTCCAAACGTCGCGCGGCAGGCCGCACAAAGGCCCGATCGAATGCGCTGCGGGGCAGCGAGAAAGTCTTGACCCGATCGACTCGGTCCGCATTCCAACCCGACGCTAACCAGGCGACGTAATTCCGCCTCGCCTGACAATAGGGCAGCGCTCCAAGCGCATTGCCGGAAACGACGACATAAGCTTGCGCGCTATCCATCAGCTGTCGCCACTTTTGAGTGACCAGATAGTGCGTGACTTCCAGTTCTGGCAACCAAGCGCCGATAGCATGGGTTTCACACCCGTCCAGCGACTGCCGCGTTTCATGCCCGACCCGTCCCCTAAACAGGCGATACGCGGGAACCGACAGCGCAGGCGCCACCGAATACGGCTCGTAATGGACAATAACCGGTTCCAGGTCCCGTTTCCGCAGCATGCGAATGACGAACCCGGTCATTGTCGGTACCCCACCGCTGTTCGGAGCGATCGTGGAGATTAGAACGCGCGGTCGTAAGCTTGACAGTGTAGGGCTCGCGATCGGGCGTGATGCGCAATACGGCGTTCGGCTTTTTCGAACTACCAAAGGAAGCACCGCAAGCTACCGCAGCCCGGGTGAACAAGCGCCCCCCGAACGGCAAAGTAAGCATGCCGTGACTTTATGTATTGGGGCGACGACCCCAAACCAACACATCACCAACACATCGCGGCCGTCTAGCCAACCGAATCTGGCGACCAAACTGAAGAGGGAGCACAATACCATTTGTGCTCCAGGTCGCAAACTATTGACAAGTCACGCAAACCCCGCCCAAAGGCCTTGAAGTCGCTCACAATCCAGCTTGGGCCGCAACCGCAACAACGCGAGACCAGCCCCTGGCCCAAGGCTGCGTTCCTGAGGATATAATTGCCCCTCGTCGAGCGGATGATGGCCGCGCTCCTGCTCGCACCCGGTCGGCCATCCAACTCCCGACCGGGGTGGTAAATCCGGTCTTGGTCCGATTCGTCACTGTGGTCGGAACCGGTCGCGACGGCGCAAGCGCCAAAAGACGTTTGCCGCCCTCACCTAGTGCCCCGACGGCAAGCCGCGCTAGGCGATCAAGGAGAACACTATCGACCAGCGGCGTACGTACTTCCAACGAGTGCGCCATGCTCGCCCAATCGGTATCGCGCAGCAATTGGTTTCGCATGTACAGAGAGGATTCCAGGGTTGCAATACGCGCGAACGGTGTGGACGGCAGTGGTTTTAGCATCGAGTGGACCAGCGAAAGCGGCTGTAGTTGCTCGAGTCCTTGAGCAACAATCTCGCGATCGAGGAGGCCATCAAGCTCCCACGGCATAAAAAGGCCGCGTTGCAAAAGATAAGCGCCAGCGTAGCTGCCGCCATATTGCAAAAGTCCTGCGGCTTTGGGATGCGCGCCGAGGCGCTGCCCGGCGTATGTGGCAACGTTGCGCAACAAGTCGTGCGGCAGGGGCAGCCGTGACGGCAG
Source organism: Xanthobacteraceae bacterium (assembly GCA_036271715.1). Taxonomy (GTDB): domain Bacteria; phylum Pseudomonadota; class Alphaproteobacteria; order Rhizobiales; family Xanthobacteraceae; genus BOG-931. Next base: position 71,281 of record DATBAD010000057.1, on the reverse strand, counting down.
CGCCATTGCGCGAACCATGCGCGGCATGGTGCGAAAGGACGGATAACCGCCAAACAGCTCGTCACCGCCGAGACCGGAAATCGCGACTTTCAACCCGAGTTCGCACGCCGCCTTAGCGGCGAACCAGGTATTGACGCCATCAATAGACGGCTGATCCATCGCCGCCATGATTTTCGGCAGGTCTCCTTCGAATTCTGCGCGCGTAACAATACGGCGCGTGTGCCGCGTGCCGTAAAGCCACGCTATATCTTCTGCAATAACCGTTTCGTCCTGCGGAAGCCCGCGAAACTCTTCGAAGCCGATCGTGACAGTAGTGATATCAGCAGCGCCAGCGTCGCGCATCAGCCCCACTAGCGCGCTCGAATCGACACCGGAAGAGAGGAAAGCGCCAACTGGAACATCGGCCACCAGATGGCTGCGCACAGAATCGCATAGCGCTTCGCTAACGGCGGATTGTAGGTCACCGCCCGCTACCGTTTGGGTTTCCGCTGAGCAATAAATTTGCGCGATTGAATGAAAAGATTGCGGCACGCCAGCACCACTATGATCGACGACGATCGTCGATCCGCTCGGCACGCTGCGGATTGCGCGCCAAGTCGTGAAAGGCTCGGGGACGCTGCCGAAAAGATAGAACCCAACCTGCCCGGCCGGATCGAGATCTTTTGCCACCGCACCGGTCGCAAGCAGCGTCTTGACCTGTGATGCAAACCGGCAACTTTGTCCGTTATCGCTGTAGTAAAGCGGCTTGATGCCGTAAGGATCACGCGCCAGCATCATTGCGCGCCGGTCGGCATCCCATAGCGCGAAAGCGAACATGCCGCGCAGGTCGCCCATCATGGCGATGCCACGATGGGCATAGAGATGCAACAGTACTTCGGTGTCGCTCTCAGTCTGAAAATGATAGCCGACCGAGTGGAGCGCGCTGCGCAATTCCCTGTAGTTATATATTTCGCCGTTGAACGAAATCGTAAGACGGCCATCTCGGGTCTGCATCGGCTGCTGGCCACCGTCGGACAGGTCGATGATCGCCAGTCGGCGATGGACGAAACCGGTACGCTGGTCGTCAGCGATCCAAAGTCCGCTGCCGTCCGGACCGCGCCGCTGCATGTGATCGCTCATAGCAATCAGTTCCGCGCGATCGATGTTAGGGGCGATTCGACCGTAACCGTGAATTCCAGCGATACCGCACATGTGAAACTTCAACCGCAGCCGTTTATCAGAAGCGTGGCCTGCCTAGACAACGAATTTGTTACCGCGCTCGAGAATCCTTAACGCGCGGACCGCGTGACTTAGCTGCAATTTATTAGCTCTCATTGCCGTTACGCTCTTCATTCTTAGTCTTGCTCCATTGTTTGGGCCACTCGACATTTTCGCCCCACCGCCCGCCGACGGGAGGAACAGCAGGGAGCGCTTCCTGCTCGTGCGCAGCGGCAGCAATTGGCGTGGAAACACAAACCGGCGGCCGCCACGGTAGTGACGGCGGCGGCGTTCGGCGCGGCAGCTCTTCAAGGGCCGGTTCGACGCCCCCCCCGGCTTCGGGCCTTCGCAGCGGTTCGATTAACAGCGCACAGGAAACCGCAAATAGCGCCATCACGGCGTCGGTGCGCAGCGGATAATCGACAAAAGAATGCGCGAGGACGAGAATGATCGCGATCGTCGCCGCACGAGCAAGTAATGTATCGATCAGCTGGATATCGTCGCGCCGCCGCCACCAGATCGCTTTGAACCGTGCCACAAACCAGACCCCGAAGGTCACGAACAGCGCCAAGGCCACAATGCCACCCTCAAGCAGAACCTCGGCGAAGTCATTATGCGCGTGATTGGCGTAGACATCGGCAAGCGTGTCGCGCGCGGGCTCGAAAGTCTGATAAACTGGAACGAATGTCCCGAAGCCGCTGCCAAAAGGCACGTAAGCCCAGGCAGCCGCTAGCGTATTACGCGTGAATATGCTGCGGGCATCTGCTAGTGGATCGACGGCAAAGCGATCGAAAATGCGATAGAGCGCGAACTGCGCGGCGATCAGAACTGCCAGGATCATGGCAGCAATCATTACTTTGACAACGGTAACGTCTGCTAAGCGTCGGCGATCGATCAGCGGCAGCGCAAACGCGCCAAACATGCCGAGCACCATCAAGCCCATTCCGGCGCGTGAGCGGGTCACGGCTTCGACCGCGATAAGGACAACAAGAACCAAAAAGCTCGCGGTGAGCGCGGCAATAGAAGAGGTTTCGAGATTGCGCAGGTCGCGCAACGAACCCGTGGCAAATGCCGCAGCGGTCGCCCAAGCGACGCCGTACAGCAGCAAGACGTATAACAAGGCGGCAAAATGATTTCTGTTAGCAAAGAATCCGACTGCCTCGTTTACATTCGTATAAGCAAAGAAACGTAAAGGACTGAACGGTCCTTGCGCTACCTGAATCAGTCCAAGCATGGCAGCGGCGACACCGACTCCGAGGAACGCCAGCGTTAGACTACGCCTTTCGCGATAGCTGAGCTGTAGCGTGCAAAGAAATACTGCCACTGGCGGCAATAGTGAAAGCACACTGAGCCACGTCGCACTTGGCGAGACACTGATCGGCCACCACGGCGGGTCGCGTCCGAGCAAATCGAAAACTACGATCAAGTCCTGACGATGAGGCAGGGACTGCCAGAGCCAGGGCGGCATCGGGATAAGCTGTGAGAGCGGCAACACCACGGTTGCAAAGCAGATGACCAGAGCCCATTCCGCAGGTCGTTTATCCTGAACCCATGGCCTCACGAACAGATTCAACAGCGACAGCAAGAGGGCGGGAATGGCGATGAGTTCGAGTATGACATCCGATAAGAAGCCACCGCGCGTGCCTCCACCCAACAGCATGGAGGCAACAAGCGTCAACGTGCACAGACTCAAGTTAGCGCTAGGACGCGTTTCCCATACCGGGAGCGGCATGAGTTTTCCGAGCCTCGTTCCCAGTGGATGATTTCGAAACGTCTGCAGCAGAACCATGGTCGTTACTGACGAAGCGTGGGGACTGGCCGTGAGCCGCTTGACACGGCTAACGGTGCCGGCGAGTTAGGCGGCGTTGTCGCGGCGGAAGAACTCTGCGTGACGCGCGTGATTCTGAGATCGTCGAACAGCATTGCGCCGGAAACGATCTGCTCAGACGCCATACGGGCATCGAGATCCAGCGAAAGGAATTGCGCGCGGCAGCCCGTCTGCGGGACGCTGAAATTAAAATCTGCTTTCTTCCACAGCAATGCCACGCCGATGATCATGGCGCTCTCGCCGATTTTCGCAACACTGTCCCCGGTGCACGTGATCCGCCATTTCATGCCGCGTGGACCGATGATCGTGCCAGTGTATTGACCGCTGAATTGATAGTCACCCGGCGGCAACACGACGAGTTGGCGAACGCTGTGATAGTCGACCCGGCCATAGAGGAAGGCTACCGACAAAGCGCGTTGATTGGTGGCATTCGGCTGCGTCAGGATGTCGATGGTGACCCCTGACCCTTGTGTGATCGTCCAATCGAAGGGCATTCCCGACGGCGCCGTCGCAAAGTTGCCGTTGAACAGCAGGCCTGCACTGCGCAATTCGTCGAGCGGCAGGAATTGCAGCCAAGTATAATAAGCGAGATCGAAGTATTTATGCGCCAGCAGCGCATCGACATAAGGCTTGACGTCCTCTGAGGTTGGCGGGGTCGCTGAGTTCTTCAACCCGATTAGAAGGTTCAGGGGCACGCGGGCGTCGGTTACGTCTTGGGGCAGCAGCCGAAAGAAAAGGCTACGCCACGGTGGGTTGCCGTCAAGTACCGCCTTGACTGCAGCGACGGATTCCTTTCCGTCGGCAAAATGCGCCAAAACCGGTACGATATAGCCAGCCAAATTTGGATTTGTGCGCAGCAATGCGTCGGCATAGCTGATCGCCGATTTATAATCGCCCTGATCCGTGCTTTGCCGCATCAGCCAATAAAGGGCTATGCTCTGATGCAGCGACAAGTTGACCGCAGTCGTCATAAATTTCGTGGCCTGAACATTGTCGTGACCGGTAGCACTGATCTGCCCAAGTATACGAAGCGCGCGGGAATTAAGTGGCTCGCTTGTCAAGGCAACCGTTGCCTGAAGTCGGACCGCCTCAAGATCGATGCTGCGATTGGGGCCAATCGTGGCAAATGCGTCGGCGAACGTGCGATTATTCGCCGCCCCGTTTGCGGCCCCGGTATTGCCGGGCGCTTTCTGTAGCTCAGGTGATTTCGGTGCCGCCGGGTCGCGTTTCTCGAGATCGGAGGTTTTCTGCGGATCCGGCGCGAGATCGACACCGGCTACCGCCGCAGATGTATTCAGCGTCAGATCGGCAAGATTGATCAGGGCTTCAGGCTGACTGGAATTGAGCCACAACGCCGTATTCGGCGCCGCGTCAGCCAGATAAGCAACAAAACTCCGCGACATTACGAGCCAGACCAATACCACAGCGGCGCCAGCGAGCGCGAGGTTCCGTGGTTTGAATAAGGACTGTGATTTTTCTGTCATAACCGTTCAGGCTGATCTGTAGCGGCCAAACGACTCAAAATGACGGCGCGGATATGGCGCCGATTGCGTCGTCCGCTTTGTGGCGCGTTCGCGCCCGCGACTCCGTCTATTTCCGGTTCATCACTAATGGCAATCGCCTATTGCTGCGGCCGATTGAACAACGCCGACAGAGCACGTCGAAGGAACCCTCCAGTCTTGTTGGATGCTATGGGTTCTTCACGCCTACGATAGGACGGCGTACCGCCTGCGAAGCGCCTGCTGCCACCGCGCCGCAAGGATCGCGTCTTGCCGCGGGCAGAACGGTAAAGTTCGTTGTAGACTTCGCGGCGTTCCGGCGTCTTCAGATCATTCCAAGCGGCCGTTACTCGGCCGACAAAGACCGAGCGATCGCCACCGTGATCGACGTCGGGATGAAGCCATTTGAGCAACAGAGCGACGTTGCGCCGCAATTCGACAGCGTTCGCCTGCGCGTCCGCGCCGAGGACGCGATAACTATCCGCGCCGGGCGCAAATAAAATTTGCTCAATGAAGAACGTTGCGGCGCACCGCACTGTCTCACTCGACCGACCGGTTAAATCAATGGCAGTTTGTTCGGCTTCCTCATCGCCGGCCGCGAGGCGTAGCAGCAATAGCACGCCGTCCGGTAACGGCTCCGATCGGAAGAGCCGAACTTGGGAGGGAACGTGCATAAGATCGATGGCATTCTTCAGTGCCATCCTCTCTGACATCATCCCTCCGCTTTAGCTTTTGTTATCCTGGCTCGCGCGCCGACTTCAGCGGGTGCGAATGACGGTTCAGCGTTCGGTCCGCCATAAGTTTGACCATACCCGTACCCGTACCCGTACCCGTACCCGTACCCGTAGCTGCTGCCGGGGTCGAAGCGCGTGATGACCGTGCCGATCAGGGAGGCGCGCGAGAATTGCAGACGCTTGACGGCAGCACGGATCAATTTGCTACGTACCTGACCGGCGCCTACGACGAAAATCGTGGCACCCACGGCACTTGAGAGTAGCGGCGCATCGGCCAGCCCCATGACCGGTGGGCTGTCGACGACTATCAGATCAAATACCTCGAGGCCAACAGAAAGAAGCGACAATAGTCGCGAACTGCCGAGGAGATCGGCAGCATTAGGCGGCAGCGGTCCGGATGCCATGAACGCTAGATTGGGAACGTCCGTCTTCTGCAACAGCTGCGGCGGCTCCGCAGCTCCCGTTAGATAGCTACTTAGCCCAGCCCCGTTCTCAAGGTTGAGCTTGGCGTGAAGAGACGGTTTACGCAGGTCCGAGTCGATCAAAAGAACTTTGAGGCCCACTTTTGCGAAATGCCGAGCAATCGTCATAGATGTGGTTGACTTACCCTCGCCCGGTCCGGCGCTGGTCACGAGCAAAGTCTTCGGCAGTCCGGTCTCGGTAGACAATTGCAACGAAGTGCACAATGAACGATAGGCTTCGGCAATATGTGACCGCGGATCGGTTAGCTCGCTTTCTAGCGTTTTACCCACTGGCAATTTCGGGATAATGCCGAGCGTCGCATAGCCGAGCGCCCGCTCGACCTCCTCCGGCGAGCGAAGCGTGTCGTCGAGATATTCGAGGCCAAATGCGAGACCCACTCCGCCAGCGAGACCGAGCATCAGCGCCATGAACAGCGCCCGCGACATACGCGGCGACGATGGAGCCCCTGGCAATGTCGCTGAGTCGACGACAAATACGTTGTTTGAACCGACGCCGCCAGCGATATCGACCTCTTTGAAGCGCTGCAACAGACCGTCATAGAGCTGCCGGTTGGTATCAACCTCCCGTTTGAGGATGTTGTATTCAATGCTGCGCTTTTGCAGATCCAAAACCTCTTGCTTGAGGCCTTCGATCCGACTTTTCATCGCAGTTTCTTGTTCAAACGACGACTCATAGGCTGCCTTGTAGGAGCTTTTGAGCGTCACGATTTCGGCTGCGATCTGCCGGTCGATATCGGCGATCTGATTGTTGAGCTGAACCATCGCCGGGTAGCTGGGCTGGAAAGTCTCGAGTTTCTGCTGATAGTCGATCTGCAGTCCGCTTCGTTTGGTACGCAATCCGGAAATGACCGCGTTATTCAAGAGCTGCGGAATATCGACATTTTTAGCGACCTCAACTTGCTTAAACAGCTCCTCGTTCTTCATCCGGTCGGCGATAAGTGAGCCGAGCGCTGCGTTTGCGCTCGCCAAATTGGTCTCCGCTATTGAAGCTTTTTCATTGGTCTGAATGATTTCCTTCTTTTGCCCGAAGTCGAGCAGGGCTTTTTCGGATTGTTCGAGCCGCAGCTTTAATTGACTGATCTGATCTTCCAGAAAGGTCTTGGCATATGAGTTAGCTTGAAAGCGCTTATCGAGATTTGACGCGATATAGGCGTCGGCGAACGCTCCCGCTATGCGCTGGGCGCGGGCCGGGCTCGGATCCGAATAAATAATATCGACCAAGCGTGATCCGGTGACCGGCGCCACAGCGCGATTGCCGAGAACGACGCCGCCTGCGGCCGCATCGAGCGCAGCGCGGTCACCCGCATTTACCCGCGTCGGCGGCGGCTGACGGAAGCCCAGCAGCTTCTCTATAAAACCTATTATTGAGAACGAACGCGGCCGAAAGAAATCCGGATCTTCGCCAAGTTTGAGCGCAGACGCCACCCGCTCGGCCATGGTGCGGCCTTCGAGCAGCTCATACTGCGTCTTCATAAACTCGAGATCTGAGCCCTCAACGGGCGTGATGTTGCCAGCTTCGACAATCTTGGCGACGCTGCGGTCGATCTGTAGCCGTACCGACGACGTATAGAGGGGAGTCTGCATCAAGGTAGACAGCGTTGCGAAAACGAGCGAAGCACCGGCCACGCTGACTACGAGCCAGCGGCGTTTCATCAGGATACGCAAATACTCGAATAGGTCGAGCTTGATATCTGAAGGCGCTTCCACGCCCGGCCCGTAGTAGTGTCCGACCGCGGTTGCATACGGATCGCGAGTGGAGGGCGCGTATTGCGTCACCGGGACAACTCCTCCCGACGTTGCCTCACCTTCATTCGGCGAATTGGCGCGGTGAAAATTCATTCAACCACTCATATACCGGAGAAGACCGCAGCAGCGGTCGCAAGTGGCAACACTTTCATGACATTAGCCAACGCCTGCTTGGTCGCAGAGGTGTCAACCACGATGACATCGCCTGGCATGACTTGCGGATCGTCGGCCTTGCCGCCCTTGATCGCATCGATATCAAATCGCGCCGCTTGGCGCTGCCCGTCGATGCTGCGGAACACAATGATGTCCCCAGAATCGGTGGTGGTGTCGATATCGCCCGCCATGGCGACGACCTGCATCAGACTGGTTTGGCCTTTGATCGCAAAGACCCCGGAGGTCTTCACCGAGCCGGAAATGGTGACGCGCTGGCTGTTGAATTCCTTAACCAAAACTGTGACCTGCGGGTCATGCAGATATTTGGCGCCCAGCTTTTGCTCCAAGGACTGCTCCAGTTCCTTGGCGGTCTTTCCGGCCGCCTGAGTCTGGCCGATAAGCGGATAGTTGATGGTACCGTCGTCTGCAACCTGGACGGATTTCGTCAAGTCGGGAACCTTGAAGACGGAGATATCCAACGCATCCAGGGGGCCGATTCTGTAAGACGCGGCACCGGGTCTTGCGACCGCGGTAAGCTTGTCAGCGGCTTGCGTAGCCGCACTGGAATGCACCGCCTGGGCGGCCTGGGTCGGCGCAAAAGCGGTGGATGGCGCAGTGGAGCCGACGGATCCGTCCGCGCCATAGGCCGGCGTTTCACTGGCGCCGCCATTAACGCTGGCGACGCTACCTGAAGAGCCGGCGCAGCCGGCCAGACAGGCCGCGCAAACCATCACCCCCGGAACGATCATCCGCATCCCCGCGGCGCGGTCCCTGACCGCGTTTACGAGCATGCTCAGCCGTATCCGAAACAGGACGTTCGGCATCTGCCATCCTCAAAGGCCCAGCAACGCTCGATGGCGCCTCATCCCTCAGAATCGCCATGGGCCGCGTTAAAACTAAGTGCTGCGCTTCTTCGGCGCCGACACGCCGCGCCAGACACTCATACCCAGCAGCCATATCAAAAGGCCGGCGCCCGACATTATGGGCATCCGACGCGACGAAGTGTACGCATCCCTCGTCCAGCATCTTCTGCGCCCAGTATAAAGCATTTCGTCCGAAGGCGCCAGTAAAAGAGCCGGACGTTATCTGCATCCAAACCCCTGCCCGCACTAGTTTTTTGATCGTTTCATAGCGCGACGGCACCCAGGAAAGCCGCTCTGGATGGGTCAAGACCGGCACATAGCCGGCAACCGCTAAGTTGAAGAAAAAGTCCTCCATTTGCGGCGGCGCAGTGTGATGCGGCGGTTCGACCAGCACGTAGCGCGAATCAGCAATCGACAAAATCCGCCCAGAACGCAGTCCGGCGACAAAATCGGGCGCCATATGGGCGTCGGAGCCAGTGGTCAGGCGAAGCGGAATTCCGCTCTGATCGAGTGCCTCCTGCAAATCCCGGACGGCCTTGCGGATGCCGCCGCCTTCGTTGTGATAGAGACCGGGCAGGATATGCGGCGTGCAGGCCACCACGGAAATACCTTGGGCGGCAGCCGCCTCCGCCATCGCCAGTGATTCGTTCGAATCACCGGCGCCATCGTCAATACCGGCCAAGATATGGCTGTGTAGATCGATCACTGAAGAGCCCCAAAACCCGCAATCGAGCGCTACTCTAGGTAGCTTCGATGACCCACAGAAATGCCCGCAAATAGGGTGGTAATGTGACTTCGTGCTTATTTAGCGTCGTTGTGTTGCACAAAGGCTACAGTGACTACTTAATGCGAATCTTAGGTTTGATGAAAGGATTTTGGGTGCTATAAATTACTGCGGTTGCGGAATCGGGATGGAGACTATGGGCATCAAAACCCTTTTGGGCACCTTTTGTTGGGCGATGGTGCTGAGCGGCTCCACGTGGGCTGCGTCGTTGCTGCCTGGCCAGGGCGACCTGTCTATCAATCAGGGAAACGGGTTCCAGGCGGTCAATAGTCGCGTGGACGCCAGCGTGGGCGACACCGTGATGGTTGGCCCCGGCGGATCCGCGACGGTGGTCTATGACGATGGCTGCAAGGTCAACGTCCAGCCCGGTGCGGTCGCAACTGTCGACCCTATTTCTCCTTGCGCCTCTGGGTCGTATGCCCAGAGCAACGACAATAGCAACACGCTAGGCGTGGTCGTCATGGGCGGCGTTGTGCTTGGCTTGATCGGCGGCGGCATCTATGCCGCGACCAATACGCCGAACACCAACGGTACTGCGGCGAGCCCGTAAGCCACGCAGTTACTAATTCCAGCGGTTACAACACCTCCGTTCAGGCACGGGGGTGTTTTAGTTTTACGGTCCGGGTAGACCCGCGGTTGAAATAAAAGCCGGTTGGCCATGCCGACAGCACCGTCTGGACGTTTCGGCACCGTCAAGATCGCGCTGTTGTATCTTTGCATCGGTCTGACGCCGGCATTCGCCCAAACCGCTGGATCAAGTGTCCGTATTACCGACGATCGCGGCGGCAATATCGGCCAATATTGGGCGCGCTATATGGCGGTTCGGGACGCCGGCCAGCAGGTGATCATCGACGGCGCCTGTGACTCTGCCTGCACCCTGGTGCTGGGTATCGTGCCGTCGAGCCGGATTTGTATCACCCCACATGCCGTTCTCGGCTTTCACGCGGCATACCAACATGGATTTCTCGGCTTCAAAACCACCAACGCGCCGGCAACGCGGACACTATGGAATTTCTACCCCCCGCCGATTCGCCAGTGGATCGCACGCAATGGCGGACTTGGCGACAACATGCTCTATCTGTCCGGGCTAGAGCTTGCGGCCATGTATCGCCAATGCCACTGAACATCGCCCAAATCTCTCAGCCCAAATTCCTTGGCCCAAATCTTTTGGCCTAAATCTCTTGGACTAAATCACGCGGCGAACCGAGACCGACCGATTTGTTTACGCTTGGCATAAATGCCTATCACGCCGATGCGGCCGCCTGCCTTTTACGCGATGGCGAACTGGTCGCAGCCGCTGAAGAGGAACGATTTTCCCGCACCAAGCACTGGGCGGGATTTCCGGCGCAGGCGATCGGGTATTGCTTGCGTGAAGGCAAAATCGACCTCGGCGAGGTCAGCCACATCGCCGTCAACCGCAACACCCGCGCTAATTTCATGCGCAAGCTTGGCTATGTCGCCACGCAACGGCCGAGCTTGCGCATGTTGCTCAAGCGGCTGCGCAATCGCGGCGAAGTGTCGGGCATCGCGAGCGAGATCGCGGCGTTGCCGGGTCGCCGCTTTACCGGCGCGATCGACTATATCGAGCATCACCATGCGCATCTCGCCTCGGCGTTCTATCCGTCGCCATTCCGCGAGGCCGCCGTGGTGTCAGTCGACGGCTTCGGCGATTTTGCCAGCGCCGCCTGGGGCAGTGGCAGCGGCACCACGCTCTCGCTCGATGGTCGGGTGTTGTTTCCGCACTCGCTTGGGATTTTCTACCAGGCGATGACGCAATATCTCGGGTTTCCGCACTATGGCGACGAATACAAGCTCATGGGACTAGCGGCCTATGGCAACGCATCCTGCAAGCACGAAGTCGAGAAGCTTCTCACTTCGGCCACTGACGGCAGCTTCGCTCTTAACTTGAAATTCTTTCGCCATCATCGCGAAGACATCGCCTATGAATGGCAAGGCGGCTCGCCGGTCTGCGGGTTGCTGTTCTCGGACAGTCTGGTTGAAGCGCTTGGCCCGGCACGCGACCCCAATGCGCCGATCGAACAACGGCATCACGACCTCGCCTTCGCAACACAGGCTGTCTACGAAGACGCTTTCTTTCATCTTCTGAACACGCTGCAACACCGCTACGGTCACAGCGCCGTCGCGCTCGCCGGTGGCTGCGCCTATAATTCCGTCGCTAACGGCAAGATCAGGGACCGTACCGCGTTCAAGCACAGCTATCTGCAATCGGCTGCCGGCGACGCCGGCGGCGCAATCGGCGCGGCTTATGCCGTTTGGCATCGCGCCGGCGCACGCTCACCGCAAATGACGCATGCCTATTGGGGCCCGTCATTCGACGAAGACGCCATTCGCGCATTGCTTGATGAGAAGCGCGACGCCATCGCCAGCGAAGGCTGCAGCGTCAATCACATCGGCGATGAAGCGCTACTTGCCGAAACGACGGCGCGCGCGATCGCCGACGGGCTTGTTATCGGCTGGTTTCAGGGCCGCATGGAGTGGGGGCCGCGTGCGCTCGGCAATCGTTCGATCCTCGGCGATCCGCGCCGCGCCGACATGAAGAATATCCTCAATTTGAAAATCAAACGCCGCGAATCGTTTCGCCCGTTCGCGCCATCGGTCCTGCGCGAGGCGGTCACCGACTGGTTCACGCGCGATGACGACGTTCCCTTCATGCTTCAGGTGCTGCCGATCCGGCCGGAACGGCGGGAGCAAATACCGGCGGTGACGCATGTCGACGGGACCGGCCGCTTGCAGACCGTCGATCGCGCCACCAATCCCCGCTACTACGCCCTGATCGAAGCCTTTGCTCGGCTCACCGGCGTTCCGATGATCTTGAATACGTCATTTAACGAGAACGAACCCGTCGTCTGCCAGCCGGCGGAAGCGCTGGACTGCTTTCTGCGAACCAAAATGGATATTCTCGTGTTGGGTCAGCACGTCATTCGCCGCAACAAGAACTAAAAGTTAATGCCCGTGACTCCTTTTGCGCCCTTCGCTCACGACCAAATGAATTGTCCGGCGCATTAATCGTGCTGACGATTTTTATGCGCGCCTGCGCGCGAATCCAGTATTATCCGCGACGCAATATCGCAAATCGTAAAGTTCCGCGCCGGGGAAATTCGCGGGGGACGCGATGTTCGAACTTACCTTGGGTCTCATTGTCGGCGGTTGCGCAGGCTCCGGTCTACGCGCTTATATTTCGCATTATCGGCGGACGACCGCCAAAAAGCGGCTTGGGATGGGCTGACGATTTAAGCCGGCCTTTTGCGAAAGCCTATTCGGACTGCGGTCCGAGGGGCTTGACCGGATGACCGTAATCCTTAATCGCATGTAGGTTGATGGTCGCTCGACGTTGGAAGGCCCTGTCCATGCATCTTGAAACCCGCGTGCTGGTCACCGGAGGTGCCGGATTTCTCGGCTCGCATCTGTGCGAGCGCCTCCTCGAGCGGGGCGCTAGCGTCATCTGCGCCGATAATTACTTCACCGGTACGCGGCGCAATATTGACGGCCTGCTCGATCACCATCGTTTCGAGTCGATTCGCCACGATGTGACTTTCCCGCTCTATGTCGAAGTCGACGAGATCTACAATCTCGCCTGCCCGGCTTCGCCGATTCACTACCAGCACGATCCGGTGCAGACCACCAAGACCAGCGTCCACGGCGCCATCAATATGCTCGGGCTCGCCAAGCGGCTGCGCGCCAAGATATTGCAGGCTTCAACCTCGGAGGTTTATGGCGATCCGAGCGTACATCCGCAGACCGAGGAATATTGGGGCCACGTCAATCCGATCGGCCCGCGCTCCTGTTACGACGAAGGCAAGCGCTGCGCCGAGACCCTGTTCTTCGATTACCGGCGTCAGCACAATATGCGCATCAAGGTGGCGCGCATCTTCAACACCTACGGCCCGCGCATGCACCCGAATGACGGCCGAGTGGTTTCCAACTTCATCGTGCAGGCGCTGCTTGGCCATGACATCACGATGTTCGGCGACGGTCTGCAAACGCGATCGTTCTGCTATGTCGACGATCTGATTTCCGGATTGATCAAATTGATGGACACCCCGGACGCGATCGCCGGTCCGATCAATATCGGCAACCCTAAAGAATTCACCATGCTCGAATTGGCGGCCGAGGTGATCGACCTGACTGGCTCGCGCTCACGCATCGTATACCGGCCGCGGCCGCAAGACGATCCGCGGCAACGTCGTCCCGATATTTCCAAAGCCAATGATGTGCTCGACTGGCAGCCACGAACGCCATTGCGTGAAGGCCTTGTCAAAACCATCGCTTATTTCGAAAAGCTCTTGCAGGACGATACCGTTCGTCCCTTCGTCAATCAGGAAAAAGGCGTGCAGGAACAAGGCGCGGGAGCTTGAAACTGCTCGCAATGCCGCGCCTGATTTTTGTCAATCGTTATTTCTTTCCGGACCATTCCGCGACCAGTCAGATCCTGTCTGATCTTGCTTTCGATCTCGCCGCCGCGGGCCGCGACGTCCATGTCGTCTCCAGCACGCAGATCTACGACGATCCCAAAGCGTCGCTGCCGGAACGCGAAACAATCAACGGCATCACTGTGCATCGCGTCGCCTCGACGCAATTCGGCCGCGGCAGTCTCGCCGGCCGCGGCGCCGACTATCTGTCGTTTTATCTTTCGGTACGGAAACGTTTGGCGACAATCGCGCGTCGCGGTGATTTCGTCGTCGCGAAAACCGATCCACCGCTGATATCGATTATCGCGCACGGGGTGGCAAAACGAACCGGCGCGCATCTGATCAATTGGCTGCAGGATGTTTATCCGGAAACCGCCACCGAGCTCCGTGTGCCGCTGATGCGAAGCCCGGTGGGCACCGCATTGAGTACCCTGCGTGATCGCTCACTCCGCGCCGCGGTGGCAACGGTCGCCGTCGGCGAACGCATGGCGGACAAGGTCGAAGCGCGAGGCGTCGCGCGAGAGCGGATTCATGTCATTCCCAACTGGTGCGACGATGAGGAGATCATGCCGCTCCCGGCAGCGGCCAATAGGCTCCGTCAAGAATGGGGCTTGGCCGACAAATTCGTCTTCGGCTATTCCGGCAATCTCGGTCGCGCGCATGAGTTTGAAACCGTACTCGCGGCTGCAGAGCACTTGCGCGACGATCGGCGTTTCGTTTTTTTGATGGTGGGAGGCGGCAGCCGGCTCGCCCAACTCCACAGGATTGCCAGTGCGCGCGGGCTCGACACAGTATTCCGCTTCCTGCCCTATCAGGATCGCAGCACGCTGCGCTATTCACTCGGCGTGCCTGACGCACATTGGTTGTCGCTTAATCCAAAGCTCGAGGGCCTGATCGTTCCGAGCAAATTTTACGGCATCGCCGCCGCGGGCAAACCAATCGTCGTCATCGCCGATCAGAACGGCGAACTCGCTGGGCTCGTTCGACAATTCCACTGCGGCTTTGCGATCATGCCTGGTGACGCCGATGCGTTGGTCGCCGCGTTGCGCGATATGGCAGATCGGCCCGAACTGGTTGCTGAAATGGGCACCCAAGCGCGGCGGATGCTCGACGATCAGTTCACCCGGCGTCGTGGGCTTAAGCGCTGGCGCGCGCTCATCGACGATATCGCGCCTATTTCTCTCCCAGCACGGTAACGCCGTCCCATCCTGGGCCGGGCGGGCTTGTACTGAATTCTTTCGCCCGCTCGTGTAAGAGCCACGACGGTGGATCAGATTTAGCGCTGGCCGAGAGCGCCTGCATACACCGGGCAAATTCCCCAGCACGCCAGCGCTCGAGCGCCCGGCCATAATCTTCCGCATACATCGCCTGCTGTGGCGTTTCTTCACCGCTACACGCCAACGGTTCGTAGACCCGTACCGGCTCGGAGCGGCCGATGACGCGGATGACGTCGAGTTCGCGCCACATACAGGCGCCTTTCGCGAGTTTATAGGTGCTTTCGGAAACGAGCACCGAGGTACCGAAGAATTTGTTGGCGCCCTCCAGACGCGACGCGAGATTCACCGCGTCGCCCATCACCGTGTAATTGAAACGCTGCCGCGATCCGATATTGCCGACCAGCGCGTCGCCGGAATTCAATCCGACACGCTGCGCGATATTGCGTTCTTTCAATATGACGACGCTGCGATTGAGTTCGATCAGGCGTTCGCGGCAGCGCATCGCCGCACGCACTGCATTGGCCGCATGGTCGAGATCGTCGAGCGGCGCGCCGAACACGGCGACGATGGCGTCGCCGATATATTTGTCGACGAAGCCGCCGTGATCCTGAATGATCTCGGTCATGGCCGAGAGATATTCGTTCATCAGCGCGACCAGATCGGTCGGCGAGAGCTTCTCCGATATCGCCGAGAAGCCGGCAACGTCGGAAAAATAGATCGTCACATTGCGGGTCTCGCCACCGAGCGCCGGCGGCTTGTTCGACGACATCATGCGTTCGATGACTGCGGGCGCGAGGTAGAGGCCGAAGCTCTTACGCAGAAACCGCCGATCCTTGTCGGCGATGAGAAAGCGGTATCCGGTCGTCGCCGCAATGGTGATGCCGCCTGCAGCGAGCGATTCGATCAGCGGCAACAACACAGCATGGGTGAAAGCGTAGGTCGCGATCGCCGTCCAGCCGATGGCGAAGGTGAATGCCGCGATGATACCGGCCAGGAGCGGCACAAACAAAACAACGAACGCCGCCGCGATTGAACCAACGACATTGATCACGCCATTGAGGAAACGGCCCGGATCGACCAGCGCATCGTGATTGATCATATTGTCGACGGCGGTGGCGTGGATATAGACGCCGGCAATCGAGTCGCGGGCAAACGGCGCTTTCGGCGTCGGCGCTGTCTCCACACAGCGCGGTCCGTTGGCTCCTTCTGGTTCGGTGGCAAAGCGCTTCGAGGTGATTTGACGGTCCTCGACGTCAAGCCGCGTGCCGACCAGAACGACCCTGCCGTCGAAATATTTATGGAAGAAATCGGTATCGCCTTTGGCGAGGCAGGCGCGCAAATCCGCTAACGAGAAAGTCGGAATGGCGTCGGCGCCGCCGTCGAAATTTAGCGTGATCGTATTCGGCACACCAAGCGGAATCTTATAGCCGGCGAGCGTGACGCTGCCGTCAGGCGCGACGTCCGGCGTGACACCGAGCGAGCGCGATGCGAGTTCGACCGCCATCGACGGCACGGTCTTGCCGTCCATGACCACCGTGAGCGGCATGCGGCGGATGACATCGTCTACATCGGTGTAGGCATTCAACGAGCGGATATTGCGATAGCCGCCGATCGCAATGCGCTGTCCGGGCGACGGCTGGATCGGGAAAGCGCCGTGCTGTGCTTCGCCTAAAACCACTTTACCGGCGCGGCCGCCAAGCGCCAGCGCCCGCAAAAAATCACCGTCGAAGCCCCGCACTTTGGCGCCAAGCGTTTGATCACCGAAGGGAATCTCCGACTGTTCGATCGATGTCGGATACACAATATCGAAGCCGACCACTTTGGCGCCCCCGGCGATGACGGCGCCGACCACCGCCCCGATCTCGCGCGTCCAGGTCACGCTCGGGGTCCCAGCAAAGGGCGGCGTGCGATAGGTGTCCTCGTCGAGCGCTACGACGACCGCGGGCGACGATTCCGGCGTATGGATTGGGCCGAAGAAATTCCAGCGCAACGCCGTCAGCGCGTCGATCGACAGGCCATGCAGAACATCGAGGGCGGGAAGCTCGGTGAAAGCTCCGGCACACAGCGCGATGGAGATCGCGGCACACGCGTCGCGAACGCCGATCGACGCCATGACGTTCGAAGCGCCGGATTAGTTCGGCTGCGGCTGCAGTCTCAGCAAGCGGCCGGCGACCGGCGACCATCCGGATTGCGCGTCACTGTCGACCTTGAAGACTATCTCCTGCATGCCGATGCGGGCCCTGTAGACACCACCCGGCTGCAGCGCCACGCCCGACGCCGCGAGGTCGAGGAATTTGCCGTGCTGGATATGCGCATCGCCGAGAACGAAATCATGACGTTCGCCGGGATTGTCGATGCGTTCGATCACCAGCGCACCGATCGGCTTCAACTCGATGATCGGCGAGCGGCCGTAGAGTGTGATCTGCGGTTCGGCTTGTTTGTTCGCCGCGTCTTGCGGGACCTGGCGGAAGGCCATCGCCGCGCTCTTGTCGGCGAGCTGGCTATTGAGCGTGAGATTGCCGCCACCGCACTGGCTCGTCGTGCGCTGCACGTTGCCTCCGGCGATATCGCTCTGGTCTTTGCCGACAGTGACAGTGCCTCCGACGATGGTCTCGCGTTTGCAGGACGTCAGATAGCCAAGGGTCAAAGTGTCCTTTGGACCGAGCTTGATCACCTCACCCGGCGTTACGTAGTCCATCAACTGCACGCCTTCCGGGTGACCGTCGAGGTCTTCCACGATGGCTGCAGGCGACTGCGGCGTCGCCGCCGACGCCTGTGAAGCTGCAGCCAATAAAACGAGCGCCGGGACTTTAAGAAATGCGCTTGCGAAATTCATGTCGGTCTCCCCTGATGCCGCTATCCTTGTACCGATAAAGCGACTTCGCCCGATGTGACCCACGTCACCGAGCGAACGATTTCCTATAATGCGACTTTTTCGACCCGCCGTCATCCGTTATCCGGATTCGGCAGATTTTATGGTTGATCCGGCCGGGTCAGCAATGCGTCCGCGTCTTTGCCGCGGCCCTCGGCGCGATAGATCGCCGCGAGTTCGTTGATTGTGCGGATGGTCTCTGCGTTTTTGGAGCCGAGTACCCGATCCTGAATGATCAGAGCCCGTTCGCACAGCGCCTGCGCTTCACGCAAGCGGCCATCGGCGCGGTAAAGCGCGGCCAAATCGACGAGTTTACGCGCCACCGCGGGATCGGAGCGGCCGTGTGCGCTCTCTTCATCCGCAATCGCGCGTTGCAGATTTTGCTCGGTATTTGTGTCGACGCCTTGCGGCCCGATGCCTCTGGTGTTGGCCGTGGTATTGGCCGTTCCAGCCGCCGCCGGCGGTCGTTGGGCCGGTGGTTGCTGCGCCAGTGGTTGCTGCGCCAGTGGTTGTTGCGCCGATGGTTGTTGTTGCTGCGGCGATTCGCCGCCTGAGAACCCGGCTTCGTTCCATGCAGCGCCGGCGGCAAGCAATGCGACGAGCGGTACCGCGGCAAAGCTCAGCCGGCGAACCGTGAAGGCGGACAGCAAACCAGCAAGAACGTTGGACGACTCTTCGGCGACGACCGGCGCCGGAATTCTAGCGACCGACTTTGCATTCGCCGCCGCAAGCCTTGTACCGACAAGCCTTGTACCAACAAGCCTCGTACCAACAAGCCTTGCATCGGTGAGCGGCACGCTCTGCCGCTGCCGATTGCCCGGAGTTGCTTCCGCGGTCGCATCGGCAAGATCGGCCGCCATCGCATTGAGAATTTGTTGGCGGGCAAAAGCACGCATTTGCGCCGTTACCACGCCGTCGGCGCTGAGACTGCGCGCGAACATATCGACGCGCTCATCGAGCGTCGGCAGGTTTTTGGTCGCCGTCTCGGCGGCATTCGCGTCTGCATCAGCCGCGAGCAGCGCCATCAGCATGTCGTCGGAGTGCTTATCAAACATCGGCTTTATCACTTCGTTTTCACGTCGCGACCGGCGATAACGTGCCGTTGACGGGCGTAGCCAGCAAGCAGCGCGCGCAGGTCGATAGCATCGAGCCCGTGTTCCTGCCTGAATCTGTGAATGAATTTAGTAAGCCTGCGCTTGGCATTTTCGACACGATCGTCGTTCCACGGAATGCGCGCCGGCTTGGCATTAAGCGCACGGACTATTCTGCCGATCGGCCATTGCGTGCCGAACGAATCTTGTGTCTCGCGATCCTCGGCCAGCACCCGGACCAAAGACACAACGTCGTCATTCTCGCCGAATTGATGTTCTGCCAAGTGCATAAGACCGGCCCAGGCGCGGCGGGTGTCTTCGGCTTGCAGCGGATCGGCGTCGCTTTCGGCGGGGTCATAGTGACCGCTGAGCTGTTCGATGGTCTGTTCGTCGACGGCAACAAGCGGATAACCCGAGCCGTCCCATTTGCCGCCGCGCTCGCGGCGCCGAACGTCTTCGTAGCGATGCAAGAGTGCCTGCCGGTTGCAGGTTTCCTCCACCATCCAGGCGATGCGGCTATCGCGCGCCGGCTCCAACGGATCGGCCTGACCCGAAGCAAGCCACGGCGGCACCGCGCTCGATTGAGCGCTGCTCCGTCCAGCATTGGCCTGTGACATGGTTCGAACCGCGGGCAACTCGGTCTCCTTCGTGGTCTCGCCCTTTGCAATTTCGTTTTTGGGCAGCGACGTTGCGCGCAACAAATGCGCCACGACTTCACTGACCAGTCTGTCTACTTCGGTCTTCCGCTGTCCCCTATCGACGCGAAGCGAACCGATAAACACCTCGCACCGCAAACGAATCTGCCGACAAACTTCATTTCGATGCCGGTCCGGTAACTCGCTCCAGGCGTATAGACGCAACTGGGACCCGGTCATCGAGGCCCAGACTGGCGATCCGGACCCTTGCGCAGAGGGCTGCGCATCGGATTGACGGCCCAAATCCACCGATTCCGGTGCGGATTCGGAAAAAAATCTCATTGGTAAATAACGAGATTCGTCCATTCCGGCCCCCTCCCCGGGGGCAGTGCGATGTTAGTCTAACGCCTCATCCGGCAGTTTGGCCCAAACCTCGGGCCGGTTCGATACCGGAAAGGTGCGCTGCAAAGTCTCACATGCGGTCACTGCGCCGCGGCCTCCCGGCCACGTGATCTCGCCTGCGAAAATGCACTGGTCCGTTAAAGACTATATCGCTTTCGGCGCGCACGTCGCCAATCGCCGTTAACGACCGATCGCGCGCACAGAGGCGCTCTTGGTTGTGAGGCCGCGGTCGCGTAGCTGACGACGAAGTAATTATTGAACGCCGTAGCCGGCGAATTCGTCGACGATTGTCGACTGTACGGCTTTCGCCGCTTCGATATCGGCTTTGGCGCCGGCATTGTCGCCCATATGCCGCTTGGCGATGCCGCGGCCATACAAAGCGGAAGCATGCTTCGAATCGAGCGTTAGCGCTGCGTTATAATCCTGAACCGCTTTTGCATATTGGCCGAGTTTCAAATTCACCAAACCGCGGCTGTCGAGAGCGTCGGGATAACTCGGCGCGACAGCAAGCGCGGCGTTGCAATCCTTCAGCGCGTCCTGCAGTTCGCCGAGAAGCGCACGAACCCAACAGCGGTCATTGAGAGCGCCGGCGTGTTTGGGATCGCGGTGAATCACTTCGCTGAAATCCGAAATCGCGAGTGGGAAATTGCCGGCAACAGCGCGGCGCTGGCCGCGCCGATAGTAGCCGGGCAGATCCGTCGGGGCATCGGTATCATCGGCTTTTGCAGTGTCGCTCGGCGGAGTTGAAGCAGGAACCGGCGGTGCCGCGGCAGCGGGCGGAGGTGACGGTTGCGCTGGCGGAGCAGCCGGCGGCGTAACCTTCGCGAGCTGCTGCACCGCCATGTCGTGGTAGTACCCCGAAGGATATTTGGCAGCGAAATTTTTCCAGGCGTTCGCAGTGCCTGCATCCTCTGCCAAAACGTAATCATGCCGCGCCTCCGCCTCCGGATCGGTCGGCGGCGTAACGGCGGCAACTGGCGGCGCGGCAGGGGGCGACGCGGCTGGCGGTGGCGCCGCGGCAACGACCGGCGGCGGTGGTGGCGAGGATGGCGCAGTCGTAACCGCCGGAGGCGGCGACGGTGGAGCCACGGCCACCGGAGGGGATGGAGGTGGTGGCGGAGCCACAGCCACTGGAGGGGGTGGAGGTGGCGGCGGAGCCACAGCCACCTGGGGCGGCGGAGCCGTTACTGCGGGTGGCGGCGCCGGCGGCGCAGAAGCGACGGCGGGCGTCCCCGTCCCGGGTTTCGATCCGGGAGCTAGTCCTGAACCCGGCAAGCGCCCCAAGGAGACGTCGGTATCAAGCGACGAGGTAACGCCAGGTACCTGCGCGCCATTGGTCAGGCGGGACACATCCTTGCGGGTGTCATTGAAGATTTGCTCGATGCCGGCATCGGAACCTTTCAATTTTGCCAGCAAATTGCTCACGAAAACCGGCGGGCTGGTTTCGGCGATGGCATCGGCCGGCGCCGAGGTCATCACCACCGAACCGCGGGAAGCGGTCAACGGCGCAAGCCCCGCCGACACACTGCGAAAGCGGCGCTCGAACGGGTTTTTCCGTGATGCATCGATGATGACGATCTTGATCTTGGCACCGCGGCGCGTCATTTCGCCCAGTATGTCGTCGAGAACGAAACCATCGCGTCGGACATCGCTTTCGTTCCAGACCTGCGCATCGGTCGGGATCAAATAGCTTCGCCGGTCGGACTGGATGCCAAAGCCGCTGAAGAAAAGCACAGCCGTCGACTCTGAACCGATTTTGCCGAAGAAATCGTCGAACGCTTTTTGCATCGCCGATTTTCGCAAGTTTTGGCCGACATAGACGTCGAAGCCGCGACGCTTGAGTTCGTCACCGAACGCTTTGGCGTCGTTGACAGGCTCTCTGAGCGGCGCATCCGCGTCGGGATAATCGGCATTGCCGATGACCAGCGCAACGTTAGGATTCGGATCGGCGAATCCGTCGGTCGCGGCAGCGATCGCGAGCAGGACCAGACTTAAAATGACGATGAGCCGCTGTCTCATGGCACCGGTAGACCGTCGCGACGCAGCGCCGCGTTTCGCCCTCTCGACGGCAATAGCGGCCCCCCGAAAATACAGAATAGTCAGGCGAGAACCAGGCATTTAGGGCGGGCAAAATGCCCTACCCCTCGCAGGATGCCATAGCCTGCAGCCCCCACCAAACCTAGTCCAAAAACCTGGTCCAAAAAGCCTCACTAAGGATAGCCCGCCGGGCAGCCCTTAGGCAACGTTTCAACCTTTTGGTGAAATCTACATCACCACAGCACCGCTTGGTTGATAGAGCGTTAGCAAAAGCCAATTTAATGGCCTTGTTGCTGAATCGACACACCGCCGGGAATAACGCGCTGTTCACAGCCTTCGCCTGTGAGCGGGCCTTTTAGTCCCCCGAAAGAAATCTATACTCTGGCGTAATTGGGGCGAAATGCCCGCCAAGATTTGTGCAAAACAGGGGCGCTCGGATGTTCGTAGGAACTCGCACTCGGGGAAATGGCGTCGCAGCGGGATTTGCCCTGACTGCTTCGCTTTTTGCCGGATCGGCGGCACAGGCGATGAATTGCGCCCCGCCCCCGGGAGTTGGTACGCCGGCGGCCATTGTCGCGGCGCCTGGTATTTCGTCAGCCGCCGTATCGAGCATGATCGGTAGTACAATTGCCGCCGCGAATACGGCATTTTTGCTCCAGAGCACGGCATTTATTGGTAGCCCACCGAACCCTGCGCCCGATCAGCAGGGGGGCGGCGTATGGGTTCGCGGCGTTGACGGAAACGTGAACATCAAGAGCACAACCACAGGTTCAGCTAACGGGACCGGTAACGTATTCGGTGGCGCGCCGGGCAGCACGGCGGCCATGGCCATCCAGTGCTCACAACAGGTTAATGTGAATTTCGGAGGCTTCCAGGTCGGAAGTGATATTTCTAAGCTGAACTACAACGGCTGGAATCTTCACAGCGGTGTTACTGCCGGTGACTTGGGCGCCAAATCGGTCCTCGTCGGCGGTTTTCCTACGATCGCGACGGGTGGCGCGGCCGTTGTGGGATTTCCTAACGTTGGCGGCGGCGAATTCGTCGGCTCGACTCATGTGCCCTTCATCGGCATGTACGCCGCAGCCACCAACGGTGGCTTTGCCTTCGATGCACTATTGCGGACCGAATACTATCAGACCTCTGTGGACGCCCCGATATCCAATGTTCTCAATCAAAATATCGATGCTCACGGCTGGACTTTCGCAACATCGGCTGCTTACCAGTGGGCCGTGCCCAATACGAATTGGTTCATCGAGCCGTCAGCGGGTCTGTTGATTTCGCAGACTAAGGTCGATTCGTTCAACTTCCTCAGTGCTGGCGCCGGTTCCGCGAACAGTTTCCCGGGTACACTAGCGATTGGTACCGTGAAGAGCGACATCGGTCGCGTCGGTCTTCGCTTTGGCGAAACTATCGAAAGTGGCGGAGTCATCTGGCAGCCGTTTGCTGCGGTCAGCGTTTGGCACGAATTCGGCCCGAGTATCGGTGCGAGTTTCGCCAGCGCCCCGGGCTTTGCGACAACTGGCGCTGCCGTTCCGGCATTCAATGGAGCTGCGGCGGCAACAGCGGCGACGTCGACTTCGACATTCGGGACATATGAGCAATACTCAGTTGGTCTAGCCGCTATAATCGAGAACACGGGTTGGTCCGAGTTTGTGCGCGCTGACTTCCGCGATGGCTCTAATCTTTCGGGCTGGAGTGGATCTGGCGGTTTTCGTTACCAATTTACCCCGGATCCGGCTTCTAAATCTGCGATGCCATTAAAGGCTAAGGCACCGCCGTCTGTCGTTGCTGTCAATTGGACCGGCTTCTATGTCGGCGGGTTCGGTGGGGCAACACAAGGTACGACGAATTGGGGCTTTTCCGGGACTGCTGGGACAGGTTCGGTGGGCCCATATGTTGCCGGCTATTTGTTCGGCGGTGACGTTGGATATAATTACCAGACTGGCGCTTACGTGCTCGGCGTAGAGGCAGACCTTAGCTCCACTAAGACTCAAGGCGGGAGCGGCTGCGGCCCATTTTCCTCCACCGGTGTGGCCGCTCCTTTCACGCTGAGCGCGATGTATGAGATGAGCTGCAACGCGAAGATCAATTGGATCGGCACAGCCACGGCACGCCTCGGCTATGCCTGGGATCGAGCGCTGTTCTACGTAAAAGCTGGTGGTGCGTGGACCAATGAGGAATTCTCTGCCACGTGTAACTACGGTGCCTTCAACATCAATAATGGAACTGGCGGCATACATTGTACCGGTCCGAACGGTACCAATGGCGGCAGCCCTGGCTCGAATGGCTTCCTTGGCACTAAACAAGTCGGCGGTTGGGACCTCGGCTGGGGAACGGAATACGCGCTGTCGTCACATTGGTCGGCGAAAGGCGAGGCGAACTATATCAGCTTCGGCAAACGGACCATCGTAGCCAACGATCCGATTAACGGTCCAACCCCGATCAGCGCAACCATGCACGTGTGGGAAGAGAAAATCGGGGTAAACTACAAGTTCTGAGTCGCCGGCCAGAAAAATCGGCGGCTGCAAAAGCCCGGGCCTCTGGCCCGGGCTTTTCATTTTGGCGCGGCGCGCAAGTCCAGAATTCCCCAAATCTCAGACTTCAAAACGCAGCCAAAGACTAGAAGTCTGCGCGATCATCGCGTCACCGTCTCCTTGACCCAAAGCTAAACTCAGGGCCAAGACTCAAGTTGGCAGGGTTAAGTTCCGAGTCGCGGCTCGCGGTCTTGGTCGCCAATGCTCACTGCCGAATCGCCGTTGTGCGCATCAATAAAAAACCCGGGCTTTCGCCCGGGTTTTGCATTTCATCGGTAAGGCCGGTGAATGCCCTCAGCGGACATATCGACTCAATAAGCGACCCCGAACATCATCGGGTAATGCGAGTATCGAGGTGTCGGTAGCTCGCTGCTCGCTACTTGAATCTCGCGTTGCACGTACGGCGCAGGCGGAGCGGCGCGAGCAATACGGTGGTGCGGCGTCATCTTGGCCGCTTTCGACGCGCGAGCGACCTCGGGCTGCGCAGCCTGTTTAGGTGCCGCGGATTGAGCCGGCGCAGCGGCCTGCATAGGCGCTGGTTGCGCCGAAGTCTCGGTGCCCGTCCGAGCAGGCGTCAGCTCACCGGCGAGCGCCGGGAGGCAGAGCCCCCCAACCAGAGCCGACGTCGTCAAAAAGATTGCAAAACGCTGTCTGCTTGTCATGGGATTCCACCTATTTTGTTTTCACTGTCTGTTACGCAGCTAGATTTGCACGCATTTTAGAACTTGTTTTTAAGCTCCAGGCCGCCCGCAAATAAGGCAAAAACAACCGCCGGGCAGTCTACGTCGACAAAGCTTTTGTGCTATAAACGGACCGCCGAACGGGTTTCCGGCGATTGAGGCGTTAAAAAAAATTGTCCAAGAACGCCGGAATCGGCGGATTACCGCCGCCTATTGGGAGAGGTGGTGGTGCGGGAAACCTGTTTGAAGTTTAGGAACAGCGAATACGCGGCCCCTTAAAGGCCACGTGGGAATGGGCCCTCCCTGCCCCTTACAGAGGAGACTTTAATGACACGCGCTTATTTCAAGTCCGCAGGACGATTGGCTTCTGCCCTTATTGCCGGCGGCCTCATCTGGACCGCAACTGCGCTCCCCGCAGCGGCCCAGAGCCTATCATCGGCACAAATTCTCAAGGCACTGGCTCCGCCAGCGCCGCCCGTGACGCGCAGCTTGAGCATCTCGCCCGGAGCTGCACCCAATGCGGGCGATCAGACCTTCATCGAAGGGCTGCGCCATCATGCCAATTCGCTGAACGCAGAGGAAAGCGACCGGGTCGCGACGCTGGCCAAGGATCGCCCGAAAATCGATCTCGAGATTTACTTCGAGTACAATTCGGCGGCGATTTCGCCCAAGGCTGAGCCGCAGCTGAAGGAACTCGGCGAGGCCTTGAACGACGAGGCCTTGAAGAACGCGGTTATCGTGCTCGGCGGCCACACTGACGCCAAGGGCAGCGATCAATACAATCAAGGTCTGTCGCAGCGGCGGTCCGAGGCGGTCAAGACTTACCTGATGCAGAAACTCCGGGTTTCTGCTGATAACCTTACGACCGCGGGCTACGGCAAACGCGACCTGAAGAACAGGACCGATCCCTTTGCCGCCGAGAATCGGCGCGTTGAGATCGTCAATATGAGTGCGAAGGCAACCGCCAGTCGGTAATCGATAGCCGGAGCAGCCTCAAAAGTTGTTCCGGCCAATTTACCGAGGTGGCGGAACGAGCGTGATTTCGAGAATAAAACGTGCTTTGTGCCGTTGTCCGGCCTACTTCGAAGTGCTAGGTTAATGACGAATTTTTGAAATTCGTCCTCATTTAGCCGCCGGGATTACGGCAAGAACGCCCTCTACGGAGGGTAAGGCCCTGCACTGAGGGTGCAGTGAGGAACGGCGATGATGATGCGAGTGACTTATACAATCGCGTTGGCTCTGGGGCTCTTCTGCTCCTCGCTTTGGGCCGAGTCGGCTTTCGCCGGCGAGAAGCGCGTGGCACTCATTGTCGGCAACTCCGCTTACCAAAATGCTCCGGCGCTGCCGAACCCGGCGCGTGACGCTCGCGCCGTCGCCGAGATGTTCAAAAAGGCCGGCTATGACGTGGTGAGCACGGCCTACGATCTCGGCAATCTGGATTTCAAGCGCTCGATTCGTCAGTTCGAAGACGCGGCCGCCGATGCCGACATCGCCGTCGTTTATTACGCCGGTCACGGCATCGAGATCCACGGCGTGAACTACGTCGTGCCGGTCGACGCCAAGCTCGCCAGCGATCGTGACGCCGACGACGAAGCGATCCCGCTCGACCGGCTTATCGAATCGGTCGACGGCGCCAAGAAACTGCGTGTGATCATTCTCGACGCCTGCCGTGACAATCCGTTCTCGCGGACGATGAAGCAGCAGCGCATGGCGTCGCGCGGAATCACCGCCGGCCTTTCGGCGGCCGAGCCGACCAGCATCAACACGCTGATCGCTTATGCCGCGAAGGCGGGTTCGGCGGCCGAAGATGGCAATGGTGATCACAGCCCGTTCGCGACGGCGCTGATGGACAATCTGTTCGTTCCCGGCCTCGACGTGCGCTTGGCCTTCGGTCGCGTGCGCGACGAAGTTCTCAAGAGGACCAGCAACCGACAGGAGCCGTTCGTGTACGGCTCGCTCGGCGGCGGCAATGTCGCGATCGTTCCGGGCTCGGATCAGCCGGCGGCTGTTGCCGGCGGCAAGGCCGGTGATGCCGATGGCGAGCGCAGCGATTATAGCCTCGTCGAGAAGATCGGCACCAAGGGCGCTTGGCAGGTGTTCCTGACCCAGCATCCGAATGGCTTCTATGCCGAACTCGCCCGCGCGCAGATCACTAAGCTTGATGGCGGCTCGTCGACCGGTACGTTGAAGGTCGCTCTTGCCGATGTGAACGAGCGGAACCTGACCACGGCGCCGGGTGCCGTGCCGCCGTCCGCGCAAAATCAGAATCAGAAAGATAACGTTGCTTCGCTGGCGCCGCAGAAGCCCGCCGCGCCGTCCGGACCGACGTCCGAAGAACAGCGCGCCTGGGACAAGATCAAGGACTCGAGCAACGAGGCCGACTTCCAGGCTTTCATCAAGAAGTATCCGACTTCGGTGCTTGCCGATGTCGCGCAATCGCATATCGATGCGATCCATCGGCAGGCCCAGGATAAAGCGGCGAAGGATGCCGCCGTAGCGGCCGAGGCCAAGCATCAGGCCGAGATCGCTGAAGCCAAGCGCCAAGCGGACGCGACCGAGGCCAAGCATCAGGCTGAGATCGCCGAACTGAAGCGTCAGGCCGAAGTAGCGGCAAAGCAGAAGGCCGTTCAAGACGCTGCTTTGGCGGCGGCGCAAGCGGCAGCCAAGCAAGCCGCCGACGAAGCGGCAAAGCAGAAAACGGCACAAGACGCGGCGCTCGCGGCGGCCAAAGTGGCTGCGCAAGCGCAAGTCAATGCCGAACGTGAAGCAGCCCTCAAGCGCGACGAGGAAGCTCACCGCACAGCAATGGCGGCTCTGGCTGAAGCGGCCAAGGCCAAGCAACAGGCTGAGGCCGAAGCGGTGAAGAAGCAGGCCGAACAAGTAGCGGCGCTCGCCGCGGCCCAGCAGGCAGCTCAAGCTGCGGAGAAGGCCCGGCAAGACGCGCAGCGCTCCGCGCAAGCGCAGCTCGAAGCGGCTTGCAAGAGCGAGCAGGATCGCCTGACCGCGCTGCAGGCGCAGGGCGTCAAGGGCCGTGCCGACCTCAAGACGCTGCAAGACGGCATGAGCTGCGATAAGCTCCGCCCGATGGTCACTGCTGCGCTCGAGAAGGCCAATGCGATGCCGGACGTGAATACGCCGGCGCAGATCAAATCGGCGCAAGCTGAATTGGCACGGGTTGGTTGCTACGCCGGCGCGGCTGACGGCAATTTGGGCCCGGCGACAACGGTTGCGATCCAGCATTACCAGACCGGCCGCGGCAGCAAAGCGGCCCCGGTCGACATCAGCGACGCCTTGATCGGCGATATGAAGAAGCAGGCTTCGCGGGTTTGCCCGCTGGTCTGCGCGCCCGGCAGCATCGCCGATGGCGACAAATGCGTCGCAGCGCTCGAAAAGACGACCAAGCCCGTCGCCAAGGAAGAGGACAAGTCAGCGAAGAAGCAAGCGGCCGCGAAGCCAGCTCCGGCCCATGAAGAAGCCCGTCCGGCGCCGCACGCCGTGGAGCAGGCTTCATCCGGCAGCAGCCACGGCGGTGGCGCCCACGGCATGATCGGCGTCGGCTTCTAAATCGACCGCCTTCCAAATTGCAGACAAAGGGCGTGGAGAAATCCACGCCCTTTCTGTTTGGAGCTCCCGGTCTGCACGATCCTTCGGGCGCGTTATCGCGAATAAAATTAAGAGGCGGTGCGAATACGAATCGACGCGCTGCCGCGATCAACCGATCCCGATTAACTGCCAATAAAAAAGAGGCGCCGTATTTACCGGCACCTCTGAATTCTGAAGCCCAAAAAAAGATTCTGTTGCCCCAAAAAGCTAGAGCGCCCGTCGATCCAATCGGACCGACTGCGCTCTAGGGAAACTCAACCAGTCTTGCGACTAGATTATGAACGATCGCCCGGGCAGGTATCGAGACCGGAGCAGAACGCGAGCGTGAAGGCGCCCGCCTTGGTCTTCAGCGAACCCGCCGCGGCTTCCAGCGCCTCGTCGGACACGTCGAAGGACAGGATTTCTTCTTCCTGGATGTGGAGGTCAGTCATTGGTGCTATCCCTTTCTTTGCCAGCGGCGCCGGCAGCATTCACAAGGCAGGACGAGAAATCGTTGAAAACCCCCCCGCCGTGTGCCCATTAAATCATCGGCAACGGACAGTGTAAAGTCTGTACGCGCGCGCGGTAGGTCGCTGATTTCATGACGGTAAACGGTCAAATTTCCGTAGTATTCGCATCACGCAATTTGGCGCAGCAACACGCGCCGACATCCGATCTGCAAGCGTCATGATTGTCGATCGGCCGAGCGCCAAAATCACCAAAAGCGAAACAAGTACGGAGTGCGAACCCGCTGCCGCGGACACGATCGGCACCACCGGAGACTTGCTGCCGCAACTCGCCCAACGATCGGCCACCATCGATGAATTGTTGTCGGCGACATCTCTCTCTGACAGCGAGCGCGTCACCGCCGATCTCGTTGCGCGACGGCTTGCGGCTTGGCAGCGGGCAAGCGCTGCGGGCGATCCGAGCCTTTTCCAACGCCGGCTCGAGCGCGATGGTTTGACGGTGACCGAGGCTGAACGCCGTCTCGGCTTTCCCGGTCCGAGCGACGCTTCTGGGCGGCCATCGACGACCACGGATTGGCTTGCGGACGCGGCTTGGATCGCGGCGGCCATGGCGGGCAGCGGCGGCACAAAATCCGCATCGGCGGCCACTCAGAGCGTAACCGGAGCGCTGCCCTTTGCCGACCTGCTGGTGCCGGTCGTCGATGAGGCTTCAGAGTTGGCTTGGCGCGACCTTACGGCGGAAACCTCGGTCGATCTGACGGCGGCCGCGCTTGAGGGCCTTCGCACGGCGTTTTTGGCCGAACTGTGTGAGCTCTGCGCCCCTGTCCTCTACGAGTGCTTCAGCAAAGCGCGCTCCGGCGGCTATGCCGGCTTTGTCACGGCAATGAAGGCTAGCGGCTTCGTCGCGCTCTTCGAGGCCAAACCGGTACTGCTGCGTCTGATCGCGGTGCTGACACGACAATGGATCGACACGTCGCGCGAATTCGTCATCCGACTCGCCGCCGATCGGCCTGCGCTCCGCGGATTGCTGTTGGCTCCGACTGCCCGCCGCGTCGTCGCGATCGAGGCGGGCCTGTCGGATCGTCACAATGGTGGCCGCAGCGTGCTGACGCTGACATTCGAAGACGGTAGCCGCCTCCTTTACAAGCCGAAGGATTTGCGGCTCGACGCCGCCTGGCAAGCCTTGGTCGAGCGGCTCAATGCCGTGAACGCTCCGCTGCAATTACGTGCAGTGCGTGCACTGCCGCGTGACGGCTATGGCTGGACCGAATTCATCGCTCATGACGCCTGCGCCGACGCGCAAGGCTGCGACCGCTATTTCCGCAACGCCGGGGCCCTACTCGCGCTGCTGCACGGTTTCGCCGCGACCGACATGCATCAGGAGAATGTTATCGCTGCCGGCGAATATCCCGTGCCGGTCGACCTGGAAACTATTCTGCAGCCGAGCGCCGAAGAGCACAAAGCCAACGACGCCGAGGGCGAAGCCTTCGATGCGGCAATGGAGATTATCGGCAACTCGGTGATGACGGTTGGGCTTCTCCCCGCTTACGGCCGCTCGGTCGACAACAACGTGTTCGCCATGGGCGGCATGACGCCGGATTGGAACGCGCGCTACGTCGTCACATGGAACGACGTCAATTCCGATGCGATGCGTCCGGTGCGCGTCAAAGAGCAAAGCCCGATCACGCCGAATCTACCGCATGTCGGCGGCCGCTACGCGAAATTCACCGACCACGTCGATAGCTTCACCGCGGGCTTTGCCGATTATGCGGCCTTCCTGATGCGCTATTGCCGCGCCGGGACGCCCGAGGCGCTACTCGCCGGCTTCGCCGGCCTGCCGGTGCGCAAAGTCATTCGCCCAACTCGGTTCTACTACATGCTGCTGCAGCGCCTGAAAGATCAGCGCAGCATGGATGATGGCGTCATATGGTCGGCGCAAGCCGATTTCGTCGCCCGGCTGTCGGAATGGGACGATGAGGATCCGCTGTGGCCGCTGCATCGCGCCGAGCGATCGGCGCTGCTCACACTCAACGTGCCGCATTTCACCACACCGAGCGACGGCACGATGATCAGCGACGCCGGCGGCGTGTCGGCCGACACGGTGGCCATCAGCGGTTACAAGCGCGCCCGCGCGCGGCTGCAAAATCTCGATGAGCGCGAAATTGCCTGGCAGGCTGACGTCATTCGCGAGAACACGCGGCCGACGCGTGCCGGTGAAACGAAATCGCCGCCGCTTGCGGAAAGCGCGACCACGCCGCCGCCTGAGACATTTACCGCCGAAGCGAGCCGCATCGCCGATGAGATTGCTAGTCACGCCATCCGCCGCGGAGCGAGCGCGGCGTGGATTGGACTCGATTGGCTCGGCGACGCCGAGGTCTTTCAACTCGTCTGTCTCGGTCCGGATCTTTACAACGGCACAACCGGCCTGGCGTTGTTCCTGGCCGGCCACGCCGCTGCAACCGGAAGCGCCTCCTCCGCCGAACTCGCGCGCGCCGCGCTCGCTTATCCGCGCAAGAATCTGAAAAGCCGCAGTGCCGCGCGCATGGCGCGATCGCTCGGCATCGGCGGCGCGATCGGTATCGGCTCCATCGTCTATGGCTTCGCGACGATCGCCAAACTTTTGCGCGACGACAATCTCCTCGCCGACGCGCAACACGCTGCAGCGTTGATCACCGACGACCTCATTGTTGCCGACAAGCAATTAGACGTCATGGGCGGCGCCGCCGGCGCAATCCTCGCCCTCCTTCGCCTCAACCGCGACACTGGCTCCAGCACGGTGCTCGAACGCGCCGTCGCTTGCGGCGAACATTTATTGCGGCAAAGCCGGCTCGGCGAAGACGGCCGAAGAAGCTGGGTCGGCCAGGGCTCCGGCAATCATGCCTTGAACGGCATGTCGCATGGCGCGGCGGGTTATGCTTATGCGCTTGCCGCGCTGGCTGCCGCAGCCGGACGCGAAGACTTCGCGCAAGCTGCAGCGGAATGCCTGGCCTTTGAAGACGCGAGCTACGACGCGACGCGCCACAACTGGCCTGATCTACGCGGCGGCCAAACGGCATGGCCAAGCCAATGGTGCCACGGCGGCTGCGGCGTCGGCCTAGCTCGGCTCGCCATTCATAAACGCGCGGGCACAGTTATGGGGCTGGATCAGAAGCGTCTGGCAACGGACATCGGCCAAGCCATCGCGGGCGTCACGACGCACACACCGACGCCGGTCGACACGCTGTGCTGCGGCACTCTCGGCGGCATCGAATTCTTCTGTGAGGCGGCAATCACGCTCGACCGCGCCGATCTGCGTGAACGCGCGGCACGGCGGCTCAATGCCGTGCTCGAACAAGCGCACAGCGCCGGCGACTACCGCTGGAACAGCGGTCAACGGCAATTCAATCTCGGCCTGTTTCGTGGACTTGCCGGCGTCGGCTACACGCTGCTGCGTCAGGCGCAGTCATCCTCAAGCAATGTCGCGCTGCCTAATGTGCTGATCTGGGAATAGCGTACTGATCTGGGAGTGATGAAGATCTAATCGTCGACCTTCTCATTCGGCATGAATTGCTCATGCCACACCGCATTGAGAACGCCGCAGCCGCAGGCGAAGCCGATGCCCAAGATCCAGGTGAAATACCACATCGCAAAATCCTCGCTGGTCCTCAGTAATGGTGACCGGACTTGAGGATGCTTTCCGTGATCATGCCGCGTAACACGCGATAGACGATCGCGGTGTAGATGATCACCAGCGGCAGGAAGAGAACCGTGCCGACCAGCATCACGAACAGCGTGAGCCGGCTCGACGACGCATCCCAGACCGTCAGACTCACTCCCGGCGCCGTGCTCGAAGGCATCAGGAACGGAAACAAGCTCAAGCCGGCCGTCGCGATGATGCCGAAGATACCGAGCGCGCTGCCGATAAAGGTCAAGATCGGCAACCGCAACGCAGTAAACCCTAACGCAAGGAGCGGCCCGGCCAAGCCCATGATCGGTGCAATCGCCGTCCATGGATGCAGTCCGTAATTGGCGAACCATTGATGCGGCATGCGCGCAACGGTCTTCAAGGTCGGATTGGACGGACCATTGGCGACGATTGTGCTGGTAATGGCGTAACCGTCGATGCCGAACCACAGCCAGAGGCCGGCCAGCGCGAACAGGACGATCGTAGCGACCGCGCCGAACCTCACGACGTCGCGGGCGCGCGCTTGCACCGTGCCGTCGGTCTTGAGCGTCAGATAGACCGCACCATGGGTAGCGAGCATCGCGGCCGACAGAACGCCACAGAACAAGCCGAACGGATTAAGGAGTTCGAACAATCCGCCGCCTTCGTAATACACGCGCAGATCGCTATCGATGTGAAACGGAACGCCTTGAAACAGATTGCCGACCGCCACGCCGAAAACCACGCTGGGAACGACGCCATTGGCGAACAGCGCGTAATCCCAAAATCGGCGCCAGCCGGCGTCGGCAAATTTGTTGCGGAATTCGAAGCCGACCGGCCGCACGATCAGCGACAGCAGCACCAGGAACATCGCGATATAGAAGCCGGAAAACGCCGTCGCATAGAGCGGCGGCCATGCGGCGAAGATGGCGCCGGCGCCGAGAATGAGCCAAACCTGATTGCCTTCCCACACCGGCCCGATGGCGTTGATCATCACGCGGCGCTCGGTATCGGTGCGTGCCACATAAGGCAACAGCATCGCCACACCGAGATCGAAGCCGTCCATGATCGCAAAGCCGATCAATAAGACTCCGAGGAGCAGCCACCAGATAACGCGCAGCGATTCGTAATCGAAGGGGATCGACATGACGACATCACTCCGCAGGCATCGCTGCGGGTGCCGGCGCAGCGTTCGGGTTTAAAGTGTGTCCCAAGGCCTCTACCGGTCCCATCAGGATGTATTTGCGCATCAGGATGATGTCGATGACCAGAAGCGTCGAATAGAATAGGACGAAGCCCGCGAGCGAAAACAGGACTTGTGCTGCGGAGGTCGATGACACGGCAAGGAAGGTTGGCAACACGCCATCGACCGCCCAAGGCTGCCGCCCATATTCGGCGACGATCCAGCCAAGTTCGATAGCGACCCAAGGCAGCGGGAACGCACAAACCGCCAGCCACAACAGCCAGCGGCGCGAAAAATTGCGGAACGAGGCATCCCAGAAGACCATTACGAAGAGCGCGATCATGCTGAACCCAATCCCGACCATGAATCGGAAGGCCCAGAACAGCACGCCGACACCGGGAACAGTGTCGAAGGCGGCCTTGGCGATAGTCGCGGCATCGGCTTGGCGCGGATCGGCGACATAACGCTTGAGAAGAAGCGCATAACCGAGATCGCTGACATGCTCGGTGAGTGCCGCCTTGGCTGCGCTATCGCTGCGGTTCGCCTTGTAGCGCTCGAGCGCATCATAAGCGATAAGGCCTGAGCGGATGCGCTCGCCGGCATGCGCGACCAGCTCGTTGATGCCGGGTATCACCTCGGTGAAAGAACGGGTGCCGATGATGCCCAGCACCCAGGGAATCTTGATCGCGTAATCGATCGTCTTGTTGGCTTTGTCAGGGATACCGACCAGATTAAATCCTGCGGGGGCCGGCTCGGTTTCCCACATCGATTCAATCGCCGCCATTTTCATTTTCTGGTTTTCAGAAACGGTGTAACCGCTCTCGTCACCGAGAATGACGACGCACAGCGCCGAAGCAAGACCGAAGGCAGAGGCAACGATGATCGAGCGCTTGGCGAAGGCCTGATAGCGGCCCGAGAGCAGATAATAGGACGAGATGGCGACGACGAAGACAGAGCCGCAGACATAGCCAGCGCCAACGGTATGGACGAATTTCGCCTGCGCCACCGGATTGAAGATCAGGTCCCAGAACGAGGTGAGCTCCATCCGCATGGTGTCGGGATTGAACACGGCGCCGACCGGATTCTGCATCCAGCCATTGGCAATGAGAATCCATAGCGCCGACAGATTGGAACCGATGGCGACAAGCCAAGTCACCGTGAGATGTCCGAGCTTCGGCAAACGCTCCCAACCGAAGAAAAACAATCCGACAAAGGTCGATTCAAGAAAGAACGCCAGCAGGCCTTCGAGCGCCAGCGGCGCGCCGAAAATGTCGCCGACATAATGCGAGTAATAGGCCCAGTTGGTGCCGAACTGAAACTCCATGGTGATGCCGGTGGCGACCCCCATGGCGAAATTGATGCCGAAAAGCATGCCCCAGAATTGCGTTATGTCGCGCCAGATCTGCCGGCCGGTCATGACATAGGCGCTCTCCATGATGGCGAGCAGAAACGACAGCCCAAGCGTCAGCGGCACGAACAAAAAATGATAGAGCGCCGTCGCCGCGAATTGCAGCCGGGCGAGCGAGACAGGATCGAATTCAGCCATTGCCATGCGCCTTCGCCCCTTACCGTGCTTTGACCGCTGTTCCGATGACCGGTCCACCGATGACTTGCATCATTGTCTCAGGAGTGACAGCAGGCTCATCGCTCTGCGGAAACAGGAATGTCTTGATACCGGCGAGCCCGATCAGCTTGATAACAAGGACGACGACGATCGCTTTGGCGAGCGGCGTTCGCGGCCGCACCGCGGCGCTCATGAACGCAACGATCGACGACAGAACCGCTCGCATTACATTCCCTCAATTACTCACCGCGACCGAACACAATAAATTTGCGGGCGGTAAGCCGTCTTATTGCGTTTTCGCGCCGCCGTTCGATGCACCGTGCAATTTATCGCGTTTGTGCCGGATATTAATTTGCACGCCCTGATCCGACGCGTGCTGCTCCTGCGAAACCGGGCCGGTCGCGTTGACATTCGGCGGATTGATATGCGCGCCTTTGACCGGGGCATTGACGATCGGCACGTTGACCACCTTCACACCGACACTCTCCGCCGCCGCCCCATCGACCGACAGCGCCAGTAACATAGCGGCGCAAAATACCGCGGCGCATCTAAGAACGCCGGCCGTCGTCACTCGCGTCATGATCATGCTCCGTGGCTCGAGGACTTCCACGCGCGGACCGCTAATACGGTGAAGTGCGGCCCCAAAAAAAAAATAGTACGAGAGTTCCACCTTCGCACCAAGGTTCCCCTCTTCGAAGGCTCCCGCCGCATGGCTGGTAACCGGGTGCCGATGGGCGTCGCGCGCCGGCGTGCTCATCGAAAAATGTGTTGTATTATCAGTTGGCTAGGATCGATGATTGTTGCTGTGACAGTTAAATCACGCTCCCGCACAGAAATCGTCCTGCGTGTTCGATAAGAGCGGCGAACGCCTAGCCAAAATGGGACGGGCATCAGTATAGTTTGAGTCGGAATTTGCGTCAGGGGCAGCGCATGAACGCAACGCGCATTTCGCGGCTATTTTTTGCTCTAGTAGCTTTAGCGGCCGTTTGGGCCTTTACCACGCCTGCCAAGGCCCAAGCCACGGCAGGATGTTCCTGTCCGGCCGGATTCCCGAATGCCCGCGGAACAACCTGTTTCGACAGAATCTTTAGTATATCGGTGCCCGCGATTTGTCCGCTGCGCGACGTCAATATCGGCCAGATCGCAGCCTCCCAGCAGCAGCAGTCATTCTGGGGCATCAACCAGATCCTCCAGCAGAAGCGCGATCACCTGCAATATACGCCCGTCCCGTCCTCCACGGGCTCCGGACCGTCGGGCTACGCATCGTCTCCGCTTACGGATGGATCACAGGTGCTGTCCTATTCCAGCGGGACGAATTCCAAAGGGACGAAAAAGACCGATCCATTTGCCGGCATCATCAACCAAGCCCCGCCGGCGCAGACCACGCCGCTTTACGGCACCTGGGTACAGGGACTGGGCGATTGGGAGCGCGACAAAGCGCTGAACGCTGGCGACCTCGGCCACTACAACAACACCTACACGGTCCAGGGCGGCATCGACCGGACGTTTCTCGGCGTTCTTTCCGCCGACGATGCCTTCGTCATCGGCCTGGTCGGCAGCGAGACCTCTTCGCATGTCGATTATTTCAACACGCCGACCGCCTTGCGTCTCGTCGGCCCGGGGGTTGGCGTCTACAGCGAATATGTGAAGGGTGGATTTTCCGGCGACCTGACCGCCAAGTTCGATTTTCTGCAGTTGACCGAGGACTTCGAGGGGGTCACTCCCAATGTCGGCATCAACGTGCTCAATTCCGGCCTCAGCGGTAATGTGCAGTACAAATTCAGCGCTGCCGGCAACAGCTTCTTCGAGCCAACGATGGGCTTCACGCTGACCCATACAAGCTTCGGCAGCGGCGCCGTCGCTCTCGCTCTGGAGGACGCCTACACCGTGCGGCTGCAGGCAGGCGGACGCGTCGGCACGACCTGGGATTTAGGCAGGGGCATTACCGTCGACGGCAATGTCAAACTGGTCGCCTATGGCAACGCTATCGCCCAGGGAACAGCCGCCAGCGGGCCGATCGGCGGGGTCATTTTGCCGATTGCTCCGACCGACGCAGGTTTGATCCTCGGCGAAGTCGATCCGGAGCTTTGTTTCAATCTGCCCAATGACTACAGTCTGACCCTCTCGGGGCAGGCGCGCTTCGGCAACGCATTGGCTGGCGGCTCGGCCGGGGTGAATTTGCGGAAGCAGTGGTAGTTTTCTACCGGCTGCGGTCAACGCTCTATTCACCGCCTTACGCGGCCGAACGCCACGCTGCCCTGCTCTACCCTTATTGTGCCGTTATTATTGCTATGTTTTTCGGCTGTTTGAACTTTGCTCTGCGCATTTCAAGACAAGCATGAAGCGACGTGAATTTATTACAGGACTGCTCGGCTCGGCTGCGACGATCCCATCGCTCTGGCCGTCTCTTGTATTGGCTCAAGATCAGCCTAACCCGCCTGAGCCTAATCCGCCCGACGATTCCATCGGCCAAGTCGCGACGGTCAGCGGCAACGCGATGGTCAAACGCGGCGACGTCGCTGCGGTGACGCTGAAAGTCGCCGATCATATTTTCCTCAATGACACGCTGCAGACCGAGATCGATTCGGCTCTGGGTGTCACCTTCGACGACGAAACGACGTTCAGCCTCTCCGCCAACACGCAAATCGTCATCGACAAATTCCTCTATGCGCCGGACGGCCATGACAACGCCGCCGCTATCCACGTCGCCAAAGGCACCGCCGCTTTTGTCGCGAGCCTTGTGGCCAAAACCGGCGACATGAGCATTACCACGGACACCGTGACCATCGGCGTGCGCGGCACGACCGGCATTGTAGAGGTGCCCG
The DNA here is from genome assembly GCA_036271715.1 of Xanthobacteraceae bacterium. Classification (GTDB taxonomy): domain Bacteria; phylum Pseudomonadota; class Alphaproteobacteria; order Rhizobiales; family Xanthobacteraceae; genus BOG-931. The sequence continues at coordinate 32,833 of DATBAD010000057.1, read as the reverse complement.
AAGCTGGACCGACGCCGGCAACCCCGCCCACGATCAAACTCTATGCCGACGCTGCCGACGGCCATGTCGGCCGGATCGAGGTCTCCGACTTCCAGGGCAATCAGATCGGCGTCCTCACAAGGCAATCGAGCGCATTCTCGATCCGCTCCGGCGCCGGCGGCCGCTTCACGGCGGTATCGTTCCAAATTCCGCAGGTGGAAGCGGTGCGCGACCGCGGCGTGCTGACGCGGCTCGGCACGTCGCACAATATTGGCCGGCCGCTCGCCATCGAGCGGCGGCAATTACGCTTGAACACGCTGCAGCAGAATAACAACCGTAACAATAATAATAACAACAACAATCTGAATAATCGGAACAACAATCTGAACAATCAGAATCAGAACAATCGAAACAACGGTAACAATCCGAATAACGGCAATAACCCGAACAACGGTAACAACACAAACAAGGGCAATAACCCAAACAACGGCAACAATCCAAATAACGGTAACAACAACCAAAATAATAATCAGAGAGGCAACGATCAAAATAACGGCCCTCGCAACCGGCTGAACCGGCTCGATCGCGGAGAGAACCAAAACAACCAAAATGCTCAGCGCGGAAACAACAGATCGGGTCCTCTGCGATTCCAAGGCAACACGATACGGCCGACCATCGCGCCGCGGGTCGCAACACCGCCACGTGTGCGCGTGCCGAGCCTCCAATTTAACATCAAGCCGTACTAGAAAAGGCCAGTGCTATCTCGGCACTAAGCCGAAACCATCGCGCCAGGTCCCGGCACCGCCGCGGGCGGACATTTGCCGAGAATGATCATGCCCAGCACCTCGTCCTGGGTGACATCGGCGACACACGCAGTGCCGACAACGCGGCCGTTTTTCATCACGCAGATACGATCCGCCAGATCGAAGACATCGTGAATGTCATGGCTGATCAAGACGATGCCGAGACCGCGGGCTTTGAGCGTGCGGATCAGTTCACCGACCTGCGCCGTTTCCTGCGGCCCGAGCGCGGCGGTCGGCTCGTCCATGATCAGGATTTGCGCATTGAACAGGATTGCCCGCGCAATCGCCACCGACTGGCGTTGGCCGCCGGACAGCGCCCGGACCGGGTCCTTAAAACGCTGGAAATGCGGATTGAGCCGGCCGATCACCTCGCGCGCCTGCGCCTCCATGGCGATGTCGTCGAGCGTGCCCCAAGCGGTGCGCAATTCGCGGCCAAGAAACAGATTGGTGGCGGTGTCGAGATTATCGGCGAGTGCCAGCATCTGGTAGATCGTCTCGATGCCAAGAGCGCGCGCATCGCGCGGATTGCCGACTGTCGCTTCCGCGCCGCGGACTTCGATCGAACCGGAGTCGCGAGGCAGCGCGCCTGACAGGATCTTGATCAGTGTCGACTTGCCGGCGCCGTTATGGCCGACCAGCGCCAAAACCTCGCCCGCGTGAAGCTCAAGCGACACGTCATCGACCGCACGGACGCCGCCGAAAGACCGCGAAATCTCGCGCATGGCGATAAGCGGCGGGACGGCGTTCATGGCGCGCTCCGGCGGCGATAAACGGTGTCGAGCCCGACAGCGAACACCAACACGACGCCGACAATAATGCTTTGCAGCGGCGTATCGACGCCGAGCAGCACCATTCCCGACTGCAGCGACTGCATCAGCACCGCGCCGAGCATGGCGCCGCCAACACTCCCGGCACCGCCGGAAAGCGACGTCCCCCCGATCACCGCGGCAGCTATGACCAGAAGCTCGGCCAGCGTGCCTTCGGCATTGGTCGCCGCATTGAGCCGCGCGATCGACACCGCGCCGGCAAGCCCCGCAAGCAGGCCCATCAGCGCGAACGTCTTGACGATCACGCGGCGGGTATCGATGCCTGCAAGTGCGGCGGCTTCGGGATTGCCGCCGATGGCATAGACATAGCGGCCGAAACGCGTCCGGGTCGCCAGGAAGTTCACGACCAATCCGGTGCAGATCGCGATCAGAACCGGAATGGCGATGCCATGAGCGATAAAAATCCCGCCTTCGGGCAGCGCGATATGATTGGCTTCGGCATAGCGGCGCACGCTGCCGATCGGCCAGGGATAGGCATTGGCGACAGCGACCGCAGCAAGGATCAACGCACAGGTAGCAAGCCCAAGAATAATTTCGGCGCCGATCGGCCGCTGCGGAAAATTGAATTTCCGCCGCCGCGCGCGGCTGTTGACGAGTACCGTCACGACCACAAGGCACGCGATGACGCCAAGCGCCCAGCTCCAATTAGCGCCGATAGCGCCTTCCGGCCCGCCGCCCATCAGCCGGAAGTGTGAATCAAGCGGCGCCACCGTCTGTCCACTGGTCACCCACCAGGCCGCGCCGCGCCAGACCAGAAGACCGCCCAGCGTGACGATGAAGGAGGGAATACCGGCATAGGCGATGACGATTCCTTGCAACGCGCCGAGAACGCCGCCGAGCATGAGACCTGCGGCAAGCGTCAGCGCCCAAATCGCCGGATGATCGAAGCCGAGAAGCCGCGGCAGCATATCGGCCTGAACCACGCCCATGATCATGCCGACGAAGCCGAGCAAAGATCCGACGGAAAGATCGATATTGCGGGTGACGATGACCAGCACCATGCCCGCCGCCATAATGGCGACGGGCGATGACTGCACTGAAAGATTCCAAAGATTGCGCGGCGTCAGAAACAAGCCGCCTGACAACAGGTGAAAGGCAATCCAGATAAGAAGCAGCGCACCCGCCATGCCGAGCATGCGGGTGTCGAGTTCGGTGGCTTTGAGAAAGCGCGCCAGCACGATCAGCCGCAGACCTTGACCGTGCCGGGCTTCACGCCGCGGCAGACTTCGTCTTTTTTGATCCAGCCGGTGTCGATGATGACGTCGAGATTGTCTTTGGTGATCGCGACCGGCGTCAGGAACACGGCATTCATTTCGATCTTCTTCGGGCCACCGGAAAATTTCACCGCGCCCGGAATATCGGCCAGCGTCTTGCCACCGGCGAGAAGCGAGGCGACCTCAGCCGCGCGTTTGCCGAGCGCACGTGCATCCTTCCACACCGAAACCGTCTGCGTGCCGAGCGCGATGCGATTGAGGGCTGCGTGATCGCCGTCCTGTCCCGATACCGGCACGGTACCGGCAAGGCCCTGCGCCGCCAGCGCGGCGATCGCGCCGCCTGCCGTGCCGTCATTCGATGCCACGACCGCGTCGACCTTGTTGCCGGTCTTGGTCAGGATCTGCTCCATGTTTTTCTGCGCATTGGCCGGCAGCCAGCCGTCGGTATAAGCCTCACCGACATTCTTGATCTTGCCGGCATCGAGCGCGCTTTTAAGCACTTCCATTTGGCCGGAGAATAAGAAATCCGCATTGGGATCGGCGGACGAGCCTTTGATGAAAACGAAGTTACCCTCCGGCTTCACCGCGAGCACGCCGCGCGCCTGCATGCGGCCGACTTCCTTGTTGTCGAAGGTCATGTAGAAGGCGCTCGGATTTTCAATCAGACGGTCGTAGCCAATCACCGGAATGCCTTCGTCGATCGCCTTCTGCACCGCGGGCGCGATGGCCGAGGAGTCTTGCGCCAGCACGATCAGCGCATTCGCGCCTTGCGCAATCAGGCTTTCGATGTCGGTGAATTGTTTCTGCGCCGAGGACTGGGCGTCGGCTGAGACGTATCGGTCGCCCGCCACAGCGACCGCAGCCTTGATCGCGGCCTCGTCGGTCTTCCAGCGCTCTTCCTGAAAATTCGACCACGATACGCCGACGAGCTTGCCCTTGGCATCGGCGTGATGAGGCAGAGACAGCAACAGCGCCGCGAGCCAAATGGCGGCAAGCTTGTGCATAATGTCCCCTCCCCACGCCAGCATAAAGTATGCGGCGGCGGTGAATCATGTCCGCTTTGGAGAGGAAAGCAACCCTGCGCCGGTCACGCTCAAAAAGCGAAGCCCGCGCTGCTTTTTCAGCAAGCGCGGGCGATAACCAAACCGGTCGGAAAAACTTAGTAAGAGATGCCGTAGATCGCGGGCGGGGTGGCGGTGCGCGCCGGCTGGCTGGCCGGGACATAGTCATAGAGCACTTTGGCCGACGCACGGTCAGCACGCGCCATGTGCTGCTTGGCCGGAGCGCGCATGCTCTTGCCGTTATCGTAATTCTGGGCCGAAGCCATGACGCTCGAGAACGTCAGCACGGTCGCGGCCAAAAGCAAAGTCTTCTTCATTTTCTGCCTCCTCATGTTGCGAACTGCTTTCGTCCGCTCGCACGCGAAGATGACACGAGTTCGTTGGTAACAACTTATCAAAGGCCGTTAAATTGCGAACGATCGGACGATTACGGACAATCCTCGCGCGGCAGCGATAAATTGGCGTAACCGCGATTGCGGTAAAACGATTCAAATTTTATCTAAAAACGCTAGTAGCCCGCAAAACCAGCATTGGCGTCAGTTTTTAGCGAGATTTAACGGCAAGACGGATAAAGCGCCGCCAAGTCCGCCCCACGCATCACCATCAGTTCCGGCGTGAGTCCGCCATGCCGCTCGATGTAAGCGCGAATGGCCGCCGGGTAGATCCGCATCACCACGCGCGTGCCTTCCTCCGTGGGCTCGAACGAACGCGATGCATCGTTGTAATAGGAGGCGGCATGGAAACCGAGCTCGGCGCGGCTTGTGACACAGACGTGATCGCGTGGAACGATGCCGGTGAAGAGCGTGCAGGACGACAGGCACGGCCCGTCGACGACGATGCGCTCACCTTTGGCGGCGAGCGCGCGATATTTGTGGATGTAAGCGTTGACCGCCCCGCCGCGATCATTGGTGATGCGTATTTCGGCCGAGGCCGGAACGATCTGAAACGCCGTCAAGAACGACGCCGCCAGCGCGAGGAGCATCACATATCGCTTCATGAGAATCCCTGGTTGACCGCCGCAATGAAGAAGTGGCGCGGAGATTATTCAGGGACGCGCGCTCGGCAATACGTAGCAAAGTAAACGCGCGGCGAAGTTGGGCGTAAACCTTACGTGTTATGGTTACGTTCGGCAGCCCGCGGCTGTTGCCGCACGGCTTAAGCATAAAATCGCGCGAAGCGAAGCTTATTTTGCCGCTGGCTTGGCGCAGGTCGCGTTCAGTACAGCCTTGAACATGTCGAAGGACTGCAGCGTGACCTGGCAATTGCTGGCGCCCGGAACATCGACCGGGATGACCTGGCCCGCCGACACCGTCTGCTGCTTGCCATTGATCTTGAGCAGGATGCCTTCATTGGCGGGCGTGCCGATCAGGCCGACAGTGATATGGCCTTCGGCGACGATCAGCGTCTGGTTAGGAACGATGTTGTAGGTGTTGGCCGACGGTAGAATGGCTTCGAGCGTCGCCTGCGTGCTTTTCAGCTTGGTCGACATATTGCTGAGCTGCGCCTGCGCCTCGTCGCCGCTGCGTTTGAGTTTCTGATTCTCCGAGCGCAGCTGCTCGATAATCGTGTCGCGGCCGCCGAGATCGCGCGCGGCCAGGAACTGACCGTAGAGATAGCCGCCGACCAAAATCCCAATCAGGACGACGACGAGGCCGACGCCGACCACGATCCGGTGCTCGGGCTCTGAGAATAACCCGCGGGGTCTGGAAGGTGCCTGTGTCCGGTCGGTCACTTATCCCTCCGCCTATTGCTTCTTTGCCGGCGGTGGCGGCGCCGGCGATGTCAGATCGGCGCCGGCGCGCAGCGCACCCGATATGTTCGACAGGACGGAACGGACGCCGGGAAGATCGATCGGTCCGGCCGATTGCGCGACATTGCCGGTTTCCTTGGTCGTGCTGGAGGCAGCGTCACTCGCCGGCGCGTTGGGAGCAGCCGATCCCGACTTGCCGTTTGCAGGCGCATTTGGTGGCGTACCGCCTGGCGCGGTCGGCGTCGGCGCGGACGCTGGCGTGCCGTCCGAAGGCGATGACGAATCCGGCGGCGCGCCGTTTGCGGGATTGGGAGTGCCAGCTACGCCTGGCGTCGCCGGCGTATCGACATTGCCGAGAATGATCGGCAAGCCGTCTTTGCCGGTGCCGATCACCACGATCTTGGCGTTCTGCGATTGCGCCAGCGCCAAGGTCGCCTCGATGCCGCGCCAGCGCAGATAAGAATCCGAAATGCCCTGGCTGACCGTCTTCTGGAACGCGGCGATGCCGTCGGCCTCGATCTGCTTGCGCTTGGATTCCTCAGCCTCGCGCTGCACCCGGAATTTGAATTCCTGGATCATGTAATACTGCTCGGTCTGGCGATTGATCGCCGCGACAATGTCCGGCGGCAATTCGATCGAGAGCACGAGCGTGTCCAGGATCTGAATCGAATCCTGCAGGAACTCGTTGTAGTGCTTCGGATCCGGCTGCTCCATCGCCTCGGGCTGGACCAGCTTGTTGAGATTGGCGGCGAGGCTCTTTTGCGCGTTGTCGCGGATCTGTTTCTGGATCGCGTCGCGCGAGGTGTAGACCTCTTCGGCGGTATATTCCGAGAGTACCTCGCGCGCCTGGCTGCCGATCTCCGGACTGACGACCGATGTCAGATAATCCGGACCGATGAATTTGTGCAGCACCGCGGTCGAATTGTGCAGCAGCTGATAGCGCGTGCTGATCTGCGCCTTGACGTTGACGCCGTCCTTGGAGATCGCGTTGTAGGTTTGCTGATTGGACTGCAGGCGCAGGTCGTAGAGAAACAATTTATCCCACGGCCAGGTGATATGCAGGCCTTCGTCGCGCAATTCGCGCGGATCGAGCACGGTGCCGCGACCGACCCAGCACCAGCAATAAATGTCGATGCCGTTGAAGCGCTTCCACAACACGCCGACCCGGCCGCTTGGCACGGTGATGACGATATAGGGCCAGAGCACGACGACGATCAAAAGACCCATCATCACCATAACCGAGAGGCCCGGCAGATGGCGCACGAAGAATCCCCACAGGCCGCGCTTACGGCGCGGGGGCGGCAGGTCGTCGATGGATTCCGGATACTTAGCCAGCATCACCCGTTACTCCACGCCCTATCTTCCACCCATTGTATGCTCTTCGACAATACGGCCTTCCTCCATGCGGATGCGGCGCGCCGGCAAATTCAGCTCGTCGAGATAGCGGTCGTCATGCGTGATCACAACGATGGTAGCGCCGGCCGCCATCATCTCCGGTAGCAGCTCGTCGTAGAATTTGCGCCGAAACTCTGGGTCCTGCTCGGCGGTCCATTCGTCGAGGATCATGATTGGGCGCTTTTCCAGCATGCTCACGATCAGCGCCAGACGGCGGCGCTGGCCACCGGACAGGTCGAGCGTGCGGAACTCGCCATTGACCAGCCCGGTCTTGTCGGTAAGACGGAACTTGGCAAGAAGCCGGCTGATTTCGGCCGGATCGGCATCGGAGACGCCGTAAAGCTTCTGGAACAGGTGGTAATCGAAGAAGATCGCCGACATCAACCCGCGATATTCGTCTCGCGACGCGTTGTCGACCGGCCGGCCATCAAGCGTAAAGTCGCCGGAGTCCGGCGGATAAAGACCCGACAACACCCGCAGGAAAGTCGACTTGCCCGACCCATTGCCGCCAGTGATGAAAACCAGATCGCCGGCCTTCATGCTGAAATTGATCGGACCGATACGGAAGGCCGTATCGGAGAAACGATCGACATAACGGAACACGATGTTCTTCATGTCGATGCGCTCGAAGCGCTTCGGCGCGACGATTTCACGCGGCTCGTCGAATTTCAGTGTCGCGCGCAGCGACTGTTCGAGCCGCGCAATTCGCTCGGCCGCGACATTGGCGTTCAGCAAGATCGGGATCGATTGCACCAGGCCGAAGCAGGCGCCGACAATGAACAGAAGTGCGGTCGTCGTCTTCGCGATTGAAGAACCGCCGAGCGTGTCGCTCAAATTCGGTGCGACGAACACCACCGCGGCGAGCAGGATGTACATCGAGATCTGCGACGTCACGATCATCTTGAAGGTTTCGGCCTGCGTCCGGATTTTGATATTGGCCGCGGTCTTCGAAACCTCCATCGCATCGTTGAATAGGTCGTCGCTGCGCAGATTGTTGAGCCGCACTTCCTTGAAGCCATCAAGGAAATCGGTGAGCCGGTCGAACAGCCGGCGCTCCCACGCCGCCGACTCCATCTTCTGCGCGGCAAGCCGCTTGTTCCTATAGTGAAAGATCGTACCGGCGCCGACGACGATCACCACTGTGAGCAGGAAAGCGACGATCGACAGATAGGCGACATAGATGCCGACGAAAAAGATCAGCACCGCGCCCTGCACGGTGAAAGCGAGCATATTGCTCGCCTGGGTCAGCACCGTTGTGTCGCTTGTCACCGAGGCGACGATGCGAGCACGTCCGATCCGCTCCATTTCCAGAAGCTCGGAACGGCGGATCATATCCATAATGCGGACGCGCAATTTGTGAATGATGGCTTCGATCTCGGCCGTGGCCGTGATCGTCACGTATTGCTGCGAGCGCATGAACAGAATGAGCGCGAGGAGAAACAGGGCGGCGGCCCACAGCCCGGGCTTCTGGCCGTTATTGGCATCCTGCACGCCGGTATTGATGGCGGCGAGGATCGAGGCGTTGCTCACGCCGCCGATGGCGGACATGATCAGCAGCTTCGGCAGCGAGCCGTGCATTTCGCGGCGTACGAGCTGAATAAAAGACATGACTACGCTATCGCTCGTCTACGGTTACAACACGCGCTCAGTGCAAAGCGGCGGCCGCGCGAGCCGACCCGGAACAAAAACACACTTGCTCCGGAATTTTCGGCTCGTGCTTGATTTCTTGTTCGGTCCTGGTCCGGCACTCAGTCCCTTGCCCGCCATTCGATACGCCGCGACGGACCGGTGATGAACAGGACTGGCAGCACCAGAAGCGGCGTGACGAAAAGAGCGAGAAAGAATGTCCCCCAAAATCCCATGCGGCGATGCGCGCCGGCAAATCCCGTGAGTAGGCATACAGTGAGGTAGGCGAGGATGGCTGCTGCGGCCATGGCTTGATACCAATGGGCTCAATACAGTTGGGCTCAATCTGAATTCAGCGATTAAGGGCTTGGCCGGTTGGCGAAGACTAACCCTCGCCGCCCGGCAAACACCCGTTTCAGCTTGCCGGGGTCGAAGTTTCGCTCTTCTTCTTCCGCGAGTCCCACATTTCCTTCTGCGCCTTGACGAAGTCGCGATAGTCCGGCGGATTGAAATCGAGCAGCGTGCCGCCCGATTCAAAGTGCTGAACAAAGGCTTTGCCGATGGCATAGGTCGCGCCCGCAGATAGAACCGGCATGACGAAACCCGCGGCCAGGATATTGACCACCGGCACGAATTTCAAAGCGCTCGCCGCACCCATGCCGCTGGTCGCCGGGATCATGGTGCCAGCCAGCGCCGCGATCAGCGCCTTGCCGCGATTCTCGGAGAAATCGACGTCATAAATTTGCGAAATGCGGCGCAGCATTTGCACCTGCAGACCACCGACCGCGAGCACGTCGACAACCGGGACCGGGATCAGGCCGGCGACGCCGGACCACAGCGAAAAGCGATCGACCAGTTTCGACGCCTGTTCCGCGCGCGGCAGTGGCGCGTCGTCGGTCTTGTGAACCTCTCCAGAACCGGTCGCTGTATCCGTCATGACGCGTTCCTCTCCTAATCCCCAGAATCGTCGAAAAATGTCACTGCTCAAACGCGATCCCGCCGCCAATATGGGGCGCCGGCCCGACCCTCATGAGCTATAAAAAAGCCTATCATGGAGGGTCAACGGTGCCAAGCACTGGCCCCTCGCGGTTGACGCCGCAAAATCCGCGTCAACTGAACGTCATCATAGTGACGCGCCGGGCGCGCTCACGCGGCCCGACAGCGCAGTGCACAGCGCGGTGAAAGCAAGGCGCAAAAGATATGGAATTGCCTCTCGCCTTGCACCACGCCGTCGATCGGATGCTTGACGGCGTTGCGCTGTCCGACATCGCCGCAGCCGCGGCGGAATTGTCGCAGCGCTATCGCGAGGAGCGCCGCGACGGTAAATTGCATGTCGCGACCGACCGCGCAGTGCTCGCTTATCTCGCGGCGCGGCTGCCGGCGACTTATGCTGCGGTGCGCGCAAGCTTTGCCGCGGCCGCCGATCGGCGTCCGGATTTTGCACCAACGACATTTCTCGATATCGGCGCCGGTCCCGGCACTGCATTATGGGCGGCGAAGGATTGCTGGCCGGGCGTGAACGATGCGCTTTTGCTCGAACGCAGTCCGATCTTCGCCGCCCACGGCGAGACGCTTGCGGCGGCGTTCGCATCGACACGGATCACCTGGCGGATCGCAAATGTCGCCGGCGTGGAGTTCGACGCCGCACCGCGTGATCTCGTCACCGCGACTTATCTCTTAAGCGAACTTGCCAGCAACGACGCAGCAATCTTGATCGACGCAATGTGGCGCGCGACCGCCGACATGCTGGTCCTCGTCGAGCCGGGGACGCCCGCAGGCTGGCAACGTATCCTCGCCGCGCGCACACGTCTTCTCGCCGCGGGTGCGCATCTCATCGCACCATGTCCGCACGCACAGCCCTGCCCGCTGCCGCCGCCCGACTGGTGCCATTTCGCACGCCGCGTCGCCCGCTCGCGAATTCATCGTTACGTCAAAAGCGCGGACGTGCCATGGGAAGACGAGAAATTCATTTATCTCGCAGTGTCACGAAAAACGGCCGCGCGAGAATCAGGCGCACGGATTATCGCGCCGCCGCGCCGCGGCAGCGGCCGCGTCACATTGAAGCTCTGCCGTCCGGACGGCACAGTCGGCGAACGCTTCCTGTCGCGGCGCGACGGCGTCACCTACAAGGACGCAACACGCAAAGACTGGGGCGATCTTCTTGCGGAATAAACACACCTAGCCGACACAATGCGGCCCTGCCATGCCCAGTCCGCATGAATGGAGGGGACTCCAATCTCCAGCGGACTGATATGAGACGCGCCATGGTCATCCAAAACGAAGCCGGCACGGCCGACGCGCTCTTAAGTCCTCGCGGGGAAAGTGAGCCCATCCACCGCGGGCTTATTTTTTCAATCGTCGGGCTCGCTTTGCTGATGATGTCGATCGACACGACAATCGTCGCGACGGCGCTGCATACCTTGCGCGTTGGCTTGGACACGTCGATCTACTGGGCCGGTTGGACCATCACCGCGTACTCGCTCGGATTCGTCGTTTTCCTGCCGATCACCGGGAAACTCAGCGAGCAGTACGGCTGCCGCAAAGTGTTTCTCGTCTCGGTCGCCGCCTTCACCTTGGCGTCGCTGTGCTGCGGGCTCGCCGACAATATCTATGCGCTCATCGCATTGCGTGCGCTGCAGGCGGCTGGAGGGGCGGGCTTCACGCCCTCGGCGACCGAAATCATCGTGAATTACTTCGGCAACGCGCGCGATCGCGCGGTCAGTTTGTTCGGCAGCATCTTCTCCATCGGTGCGATGATCGGACCGATATTCGGCGGCCTGTTCGTGTCCTACTGGACGTGGCGCGGCATTTTTCTGGTCAATGTGCCGATCGGCATCGCAGTTATTGTGCTGGCGCTTCGTTTCATCCCGCGAGATCCGGTACGGACGCGGGACCAGCGCCCAAAAATGGATATCACCGGCATGGCGCTGCTCGGTGGCGGCCTCCTCGCCGGCATGCTCGCGATCAGTTATCTGGCCGAGGGCGATGCGCGCTCGTGGTCGCCTGCAATCGCGATCCCGATGGCGCTCGCGATTGGCCTGCTCTGGATGTTTTTTCGTCATATCAATAACGCGGCACAACCCTTCGTCACGCCGCGCTTGATCAGCGGGCCGGGCTTCGGCGCGATCAATCTCATCAACGGACTCTATGGCGGCGTCACCGCGGCAGCGATTGCGCTCGTCCCACTTTTTGCCTGGAACCGCTACGGCATCGACGCGCTCCACGCCGGGACATTGCTGATCGCGCAAGGTGGCGCCGCGATCCTGTTCTCGATCGCCGGCGCGCTCACCTTACGGCGCACGGGCTATCGGCTGCCGCTCTATTTCGGGGGAATTATTATTGCCGCAGGCATGCTGCTGCTGGGAGTGAGCCCAGTCGCGGGTATCCCACCTTATGTCTGGCTCGCCGGTTCCGCCTTGCTGGTCGGAATCGGCCGCGGCGCGAACAATCCCGCCAGCCGCAACGCCGGACTGCAACTGGCGCCCGAATACTCTTCGACGCTTGCTGCGTTGCGGACACTATCGATGCAAATTGGGACGATCATCACGATCTCCGTCGACACCGCGATTCTCGCCAGCTCCAACGACCCCGGCCACACCCAAGCGTGGCTCTTTGCTCTCGGAGCCGCACTGCTCTTCGTGGCGCTGCCATTGATCACCCGCGTGCCGGAGCACCGCGGCTCCTGGTAGCCGCGAGAACCAACAGCTCGCGTGCTGGTATTAAGAGCTCAGACGCCTTTGTCGAGCGCGGCGAAATCTTTATCAGAAAACGCAATATCGGCTGCGGCGACATTCGCCTCCAAATGCGCGACTTTGGATGTGCCGGGAATGGGCAACATCACCGGGCTGCGTTTGAGCATCCAGGCAAGCGCGATCTGGCTCGGCGCCGCGCCGTAGCTGTGGGCCATGCGATCGAGCGGACCGCCCGGCCGAGCGAGATCGCCCGCAGCGAGCGGAAACCAGGGAATAAAGCCGATGCCCTTGCTATCGCAAAAGTTCAGTACTTTTTCGTGTTGCCGATCCGCGAGATTGTAAAGATTCTGAACGGTGGCGACTTTGAAATGCTTCTGCGCCGCCTCGATATCGGCGACGCCCACTTCGCTGAGACCAGCCTGCTCGATCACACCAGTTCGCAGCAATTCACTGACCGCGGCGAACTGCTCGTCGCGTGGCACTTTCGGGTCGATGCGATGCAGTTGCCACAGGCTGATACGCTCGACACCGAGCGCGTCCCGGCTCTTGTGAGCTTGCGCAATCAGATAATCCGGATTGCCCTTGGTGACCCATTGGTTGGGCCCCGGCCTGGTGAAACCGGCTTTGGTGGCGATCACCAATCCCTTATACGGATGCAATACTTCGCGGATCAGGCGCTCGGAAACCGAAGGGCCGTAAGAATCCGCCGTGTCGATAAAGGTCACGCCAAGCTCGGGAAGCCGCGCGAGGGTACGACGCACCTCGGCAATATCGGCGGGCTCGCCCGGCACCCGTGATGCGCATCGCACCGTAACCAAGACGCGTCACCGCCGTTTGTCCGCCGATGGAAAAAGTGCCGGATTTGGCAGCCGTGACCTTGGTGTCGTTAGGTTTAGCGCCGGCGAGCGTATTCATTCCGCACTCCCTTTTCACTCAGCGGCATTGCGCAGGACAGTTTCTAAAGTGGCGTCGAGATAGCGTCCGACGTCCGTCACGCGATCATCGCCGAACTGGCCGAAGAGAGATGACGGCTTGTCGTATTCGAAAATCCCCCTGCCCTGCTCATCTTCGAACAGCGCCACGCGCAGCGGCGCGTAGAGCGCCGCGGGAAGCTGATAGCGAGTCATCTTTGACGCAGTCAGCGGATTGCCGATCTCATATTGAATCGCGTTGCATTTCTTGCCGGCGATTTGCAGCAGCGCGCCATGATCGCGGCTTTCGAAGATTGAAAGTTTCGGTCCGTTGTCGTCGTAATCTTGCGCGCGCTTCTGGTCGCCGTTGCTGAGCGCCTCGGCGACGCTCGGATCAAGCTTCGGTACCGTGCGCTCGAGCTTGGCGCGGACTTCCGCGAAAGGCCGTTCCGACACGATCCTGATATGCTCGACGGTAATCGTCTGAGACGTTGGTTTTGCCATGGCGCGCTCCCGGTCGCTTTTTCAAAGCCCCACTTAAAACGTATAAACGCTCCCAGCCTTCCGCCAGCCACTTCTCCGGTGACTACCGTTTCGTGCGATCAGGACGCTACGGCTTTAGCCGCAGCACGGATCACGTCGAGGACAAGGTTCGGCTTCGACAGCATGGGAACGTGGCTGCTATCGGCCTCGACCGTGGTGGCGCCCATACGCTTCGCCACAAAGCGTTCCAGATCGGGATGGACGGTCCGATCATTCTTGCCGACGATGTACCAACTCGGCTTGGTCTTCCATGCCGTACCTTCGACTTTTTGCGTGAACAGGTCAGGCACCGGCACCGCCTGTGTCGCCCAGACGAGCTTCTGCTCCGCCTCGGGAAGATCGCCCGCGAAAAAGCTGATGCCGTCGTGCTTCAGCCAGATCCGCCCATCGGCCACCTCGATATGAGAGAACACCTCGGTGACGGGAAACTTCTGTTGCAGGCTTTGCGAGGTTTCGTCGGCATCGGGCGCGAGCGCCGAGATATAGACTAAAGCGGCGACCCGCTTATCCACGCCCGCATGCGTAATCAAAGTGCCGCCATAAGAGTGGCCGACAAGAACCACGGGACCACTGACCCGCCCGAAGCAACGGGTGACGCAATCGACGTCGCCTTTGAGGGAGTCGAGGCCGTGCTGCGACGCCATCACATCGTGGCCTTCCGCCTGCAGCGTCGGAATCACTTTGCTGAAGCACGAGCCATCGGCCCAGAGGCCGTGAGCGAAAACAATGCTTGGTTTGGCCATAGCGACGTCCTTTGATTGGTGCGAGAAGATTGAAGCCGACTCGCACGCACAAGTGCTGTGCGCACGGACTTACACGAACGTTATCGTTCGCAGCGCCTGCAAAATTGTACGAATCTGCCCAGCTTGTAAGATTCTCGCCAAAAACCGCCGCGATCGCCAACACCCATAGCAATCGGCCAATGTTTTTCGCGTGCGAGCAATTATATCCTATTTATGATACCGACAGTGATTACTTGCATGAAGGCGCGAGCGTATTTGTTGCTCGAGAAGTTTTAGAAACCGTTGCGGGGAGCAGTGATGGTTGGGCACGCGGTCGAAGAGGTCCTTGCTAAGCGCTTCCGGATCGATCGTCCGCCCACGCTTCTGGCGCGGAGATCGTCAAAGACGCGTATCGCATTCTCGCGCATACGCAGCAGCCAGCCGATGCGCGGCCGTTCGCTTTCGGTGCCACAAGAGGACGCTTTTTCATTTCACGTGCCGCTCTCGGTGCCATTTTTCTCGAACCTGTGGACGGCAGGAAGGCGCAGAGACATGCCCGAACTGAGGCTTGGCGATGCACAGCTGGTCGATTTGCGCGACAATCCGGTCGTCAGCCTCGACACGTCTTTCGATTCACTTCGCTTCTACACCCCGCAAATTGCGCTCGATGAGATGGCCGATGAAGCCGGCATTCGCCGGGTAAAAGGGCTCCACGCCCCGAATTTCGGCGACCGCGATCTCGTCCTCTTCGGTCTCGCGCAAGCGCTTGCCGGCGCGATGGAACAGCCCGGCGAGGCGACGGCTCTGTTTTCCGATTGTATCGCGCTCGCTTTCTTTGCGCACATCGTTCGCATCTATGGCGGCCTGCCAATCAAACATTTCGCGCGCGGGGGTTTGGCACCCAGGCAATTGCGGTGCGCTTGCGAATTCATGGACGACAATCTGAGCGGCGACCCTTCGATCGCCGAAGTCGCCGATGAATGCGGATTGTCGAGCAGCTATTTCAGCCGCGCTTTCAAACGCGAGACCGGTCTCTCGCCGCACCGATGGTTGATGAGACGACGTGTCGAGCGCGCCAAAGAGCTTCTACGCGATTCAGACATGCAGCTTGTGGAGATCACGCAAGTCTGCGGTTTTGTCGATCAGAGCCATTTCGCTCGAGTCTTTTCGAAGATCGACGGCAGCAGTCCGGGCCGCTGGCGCCGTTTGCATCGCGGTTGAGCCGACGCAATTCCTTCGCGGTGATGAGCCGGAAATGCTCCTCCCGCCGCCCGAGCGGACCGAAGCTAAAATCCGCTTGTTCTCTATATGTTCTCATGGTACTTTGAACCTGCAAGTTGCGTTTTCTCGAGGCATGAGATCGGCAGTGCGAGAACTCTCGCGTGTCGCGATGAGGGGCGTATGTGGTTCAAGGTCGAGAATAAGCGTTCGTCTGCTGGGCAAAAATTTATCGTCCGCTGTAAATCCGAAATGGCCGGCAAGCAGATCGCAGAAGAACGACAAGTCAAAGGAACCACCGCAGCGCGAAGAGCCGCCGAGATTTTGGCCTCGAGCCTGAATGTCACGGCAACGGTTTACGGCGCGGATTCCGCAGGCGAATTTGTCTATGGCGTTTACGAAATTGCCGATGGAGCGGCGGGGGCCGCCAGTTCACTCATCAAAAAACTTTATGCGGAGTCAGCAGCTGCGTCTCTCACTTTGAAGGATCAATTGCTCGCTGATATCCCGGAAGACGCGATCAAAGGCTTCGCCGCGATGTCCGCCGCTCTCGGATATTTGGTCACCCAGCACAAGCAAATAAAGCGGGCCACAGCACCTCAGATCAGCTACGCGACGCTGTTCCGGATTTTCTGCGGGCCGGATGAGCCGAGCATTCTTTCCTTACCTACAAACGACGCCACAATCGCGATACTCACCAGAAAATTGGCAGACATGCCCGGCTGGATGTGGCTCACTGAATTGACTGGGGTCGGAATGAGTGATCGCAACGTCGTCGCGACCCATTCGCGCCCGAACAAAGTCACCCTCAACATCGACGGCGAGTTGCAAGTCTTCTCGCCACGCACCGTTTTCCGGGGCACAGTCCCTGCAAGTGACGCGCAATTTATGTTGATTGTTCAGCCCAGACAGCCAAGCGGGGGCATCAACGCCACTGACAGCGTCGGTCTGGTGTATCGCGAGTCCGATGAATCCGCAGTCGTTACTTTGGTACAGCATCTTCTGCACGAGGCCAATCCGTTCAAAAATCGAGTCGTTCTCGTCAACCGTGATCTGCGCACAGTGCGATCGCGAATGTCCGACCGATCTTGGAAAGACATCATCCCGCACGAACAGGCGCACGCCGAACTCGGCTTCATTGCCGCCTCGATCCGTAACCGCGAAATGCTCAAAGCGGAGGGGCTGAGCATCAAACGCGGCCTATTGTTGTCGGGACCGCCCGGAGATGGAAAATCGACAGCAATCGAATGCTTCGTCAACGAGATCGCCGGTGAAGCCACGATCATTGTCGTCGAAGCCGTCGATCGTATCCGTTTCGTCTATCATCTCGCCCAAACGCTCGCGCCGGCGGTTGTCATCCTCGAGGACCTCGATCTCATGACCAAAAATCGCCAGGACGTGTATTCCTATGCAAAGGAGGACGTTACGGGAGAACTGCTACAAGTTCTTTCCGGTGGGTCCGCCTATGCGGATATCGTAACGATCGCCACGACGAACCATCCTGAGGCCATCGACGAAGCTTTGGCCAAGAGAGCGGGACGGTTCGACGCCCACATCCGGATGGGCTATCCGAGTGAAGCGGATAAACAACGCGTGCTCGACCTTTATCTTGACCGCTTTGGTGTCAGTGACGATTTTACGTGCCGTCGACTGCAACAAACCTTGACCCGAGACCTTGGCCGTCTCCACCTTGTGCCGGCGCATATTGAGGAATTCGTCAAGGCTGGCATAAAACGCGCCCGGCTGGCGGGGCGAGCGCCGGAATATCAGGATTTTGAACCGGGCATTGAAGCGACGAAATCAATTGCCATTGCAAAACCATCGACATAGCGGATAACGCCAGCATAACTTCGAATAACGGCGTTCATCCGATCGGTTTTCACCTGTGGCAGCTTCGCTTACTCGACCGTTGAAAAAACTGGCGCGCGCCGCATGCCCTATCGCGAGGCGCTTATCCGGGCATCGCGCTCTTGCCTCCGGCGATCAAGCGGCGGTTTGGGCCGCAGATTGGACGGTTGCTGGAGCATCCAGCTCTGACAATGGGGCTGATCGAAACCAATATGGGCTTGCCCGGCGATTTTCGTCTGCGCGTTGGCGCGGACGCACCCGTCGAATTCTTTTATGGTACGCCGGATACATTTCCGGGCGAAGCCTCGGCACTGAAACACGGCTGCACGCTCGCGCCGAGCTGCAACGTCTTTGTCGATATCGGCGCCCATCACGGACTTTATCTGTTTGCGATTTGCTCGGCGCTCGACATGCAGGCGCATTATATCGAGCCCAATCCAGCGCTGTTCGAAGAGGTGCAGGCCAATGTCGCGCGCCTCGGCTGGCCGAAAGTCCAAGGCCACTGCATGGCGATGGCAGCGCATGACGGCACTGTGCGCTTCACCAACAATCTCGAGAATGCAAGCATGTCGAGCATCGAGGGGTTTTTTGGCAATGCCGGCCAAGCGCTGCGCACGATCGAGGCGTACTGCAGCACGTTCGACAGCTTCGCCGTGCGGCACGGCATTAACAACGCACTGGTCAAAGTCGACGTCGAGGGTGCGGCGCATCTTTTCGTCGAGGGCGCAGCGCAAGAATTTCAGCGCATCGCCTATCTGATCATCGAGCCGGTCGGCCAGACTGGCGAAATGCTCGAAGCTTTACCGCCGGGCGTCTTCAGCTATTACATCAACGGCAGCCGTCTCGAACTCCATTCAAGCCCCGTCGAATATCAGGGCTACGAACTGAATTGGCTGTTGTGCTGGAAGGGTCCCGAAGAGTTGCGGCCGCTGCTGGGGCCCGCGGGATTTCAGATCATTGGATGATCGCCGCCGGCAAAGTCCGTGCCTAGGGCTTTCCGAGGGCGGAAAATTGAACATTGGTGAAACTGAAACCTTGGCGGGGAGTAGCCTTCCCAGAGGTCAGCTATTTGGCCACTACATCCAATGTTGCGAATTGGCGTAACGCTTCAACCAATATTTTGGCGTAACAATCGCCGTATATTTCCGTCCGTCACAAGGCGCGCGCCGATGTCCCTTGCTCAGCAATTGTCGCAACTCCGTCCCCTGATGACCCCGGCCGAGGTTGAAGCGCTTCTTGGGCCGAAAGAAAAAAAGCGGGCGCTGGACATGTTCAGCGACTTACAGAGAACCACCGGCGTGTCCGTAAATTTCTCGCATGCGGATGGTGTCATCGACTCGATTTCGTATTCGGCTAACTTCAATTTCTCTCGTGACGTTGCGGTGTGCGGCGTTCACATCGGCATGAATGTCGACGCCATGCGGAAGGCGCTGCCCGACATGCGCTTGGCAGATGGCGAGACCGGCAAGCCCAACGAGGGCGGCTTTGTCGGATACCGGGCCAATCCGGCCGCACTGAACGCGACGATCCAGGTCAGCATAAAGAACGGTGAAGTGTTTGCGATTAACCTGAGACGGCTCGACTTAGACGAGACGCTGGCGCGGCGGCAACAGCAAGAAGCCGGACGCCGTGCCGAAACGGATCGCAGGCAGGAACTCGCCAATAAATGGCAATCCGTCGAAAACACCGACGAAATGCTACTGACCTGGGCTGAGCACTGTTCGCCTTGGACCGACGACTCGCCGCAGAAATTTGTCAGGTTCGCTCGTTGGCTCGCGGCAACGTCCGATCCCGATATTTGGCACATTGCGGCGAAGAACTGGAATTGGGATTACAGCCACGCGCCGCTGTTATGGATCATTCGGCAAAAGAACTGCGATATCGCGACCGCGCTTGAAATCTTCTTCCTGGCGGACCCGTCCTATTATTTCCGATGGGTCAACGACCGTTCGTCCGTCCCGACCAACAACCTCGAAATGTTCGATTTTCTGGCGGAGCTCCGCCGACGATTGGCGCAGGGATTTTACAAGCGATCCGAAATCGCCTTCGACGGCGCGGAACATATGTTCCACGTCAATCCAGCGTTGAAGACGGCGGAAGATAGTGTTTTGGTACAAAGCTTCTTTCCGTCCGCGGCCGGACAGAGAATTCCGGGCCGCGACTTAAAGGACAGCAAGGACGACAAGTTCGGAGCATGCCACGCCATGTTGGCGACAGTGAATTAGGCTCGGCGCATGGTCCGCTTTGGGTCATCTTTGGCTTACAATCAGGCATTGCCGACGTTTGACTGCTTGCCATGGTAGAACGTCGCGCTGAATCTTCGCGAATTTCAGTGCCAGCTATTAAGCGGTCCTTTTCCTTGCATTTTCACGCTCCATAAATCGTCCGGCTGATAGTGCTCCATGATCGGAGCAGGCCTATGCCGTTGCGATGGATATGGATAATCATTGCGGGCGCGGTTGCCGGAGCCGCTGCGGCTTACGCTGAACTTATCCTCGACATACGAACGCCGCATGCGTCGTTGGCGGAGGTTCATGGCATCACGTCCAGCGTCTCAATACGGCTGGGCGTTTATCAGGAAGCCATGAAGAAAAAATACGGTCCAGACGCGAATACCGTCCTGACGACACGGCCTCCCCGGCTGACAACCAGCGTCGGGGGCAAGGTCGTGGAGGAGGATAAAACGCCCGGCACATTTTCCGACGCTCGTGGGGTGTTCGTTATTGGTCCACGCGGACACCTCGAGAGCACCTTTCCGTTCCAGATCGATCCGCGCGCTCCCCCGATCTCTGGAAGCCGGGAGCAGCCGAATGCCGCGTATTTGAAGGCCCGGTTCGGAGATAATTTCCCCGCCAAGTACCTGCAGTTCGACGATCGCGACGTGTCGATCGACACCTGCGTTACGATTTCGGCAGCCGACCTCGGATGGCTTGGTGCGTTGCTGCGGTTTCGCAGCGGTGCTTTCTGCACCATTTTCTGGAAGGGCGCCTCGCCTGGCTCGATGCTCATCGGCGTGGCGTTAGCCGACGGCGATCCCTGGATGCGGCCGTTTAGCCGGCGCATTTGCCATTGGCTCACAGCGACTGCGCTCGCCCGCGTGGCTGCAACCGATCACGAGCCATCGCCCGATTATGCTGCCTGCGTGCTGGTCGATCGCCCCGGTCGCTCGGGCGCGGCCGAAACGTTGCGGGCTCATGCATACGGAGTAGGTCGAGACGCCACTTTGGCGTATGTGAATTGAGCTACTTCAACGTCGCGCGCAAAGTAAAATTACCGCCTGCCGTGTAGCCGGCCGCCTGCATCCCAGGCTGCGAATTAAGACTTACATTGACGGACTCGAGCCGGCACGTCTTCGCGAGCACCTGTTCGACCAGAGCGCACTCATTTGACGCCATCTCGTAGACTGAGCGACGCGCCCGCTCCTTCAGTTTCATCGCTTCATCGCTTTCACCGGTAGGCCCAGCGAAGAACAAATTGACGGTGACCTGGATGCGGATCGGCTCCTCGCGCCGAGCGGGATCGGCATCTTCCGCGGCCGCGCCCAAAGGGCAAAGCATAAGTATCGCGCCGGTAAAAGCTCCGAGATACCGCTTTATCTGGTACATGCCGATTTCCTCCGATGGGCGTGCGCGCGACAACCCTGATATCGCGACGAGCGCAAAGCGCAACCTGACGCGTTGAAAAACGTGTGCGTTTAACTAATCGGCGCCAGCGTTTTGATGAAGGGGATTAGCTGTCTCATAATCTTGTTACGACAACGACTGCAGGAGCGCGGTTCCATCCATCCGCGGACCGCCAATCGTGCGCTACTCCCAACGGTTCAATCGATGGAACATCACGGGTAAGCAAGAACGATCAAAAAATAGCAGGCACGGTAAAGACGCATACCGTTCTGATCGGTAACCCTTGATGACTTTGCTGAAAGTGGGGCAACGCCGTAAGCGCGCCATCGACGCGCAATCCGGGGGACGATTGCAATGAGCACCACAGCCATATCATCCGCCGCGACGACCTCGGTTCGCCGCGCGTTTGTTATCGCTTGGGCCATGGCATTGCTATTCTATGTTCTAGAATACGCGACGAGGTCCACGCCGGGGGTGATGATACCGCAACTGCAGCAGGCGTTCGGCCGCACCAGCGTCGGCGTCGGCAATATCCTCGGCAGCTACTATTATACATATTCCCTCACCAGCCTGATTGCCGGTCTGGCGCTTGATCGTGTAGGTGCAAAATATGTCGTCCCGATCGGATCATGCATCCTGGGCATCGGATGTCTTTTCTTTGTCGTCGCCAATCCGGAAGCAGCGTATGTCGCACGGATGCTGCAAGGCGCGGGCTCTGCCTTCGCTTTCACAGGGGCCGTTTATCTGGCGGTCCGGGGCTTTTCAGCAAGTTTTCTGGCGACCGCGATTGGTCTGACGCAATGTCTTGGAATGCTCGGCGGCGCCGCGGGGCAGTTCGTGGTTGGGCCGCTCATCCAAGGCGGCCTTGATTGGACGATAGTTTGGGTTGCGATTGGAACCGCCAGCCTTGCGGTTGCAGCCGCCCTGCTAATCGTAACTCCATCCGCTCACCCATCCGTGGAAGCGACTTCGGGCAATTTGCTCGCACCTTACAAGATCGTGCTCAGTAACGCGCAATCCTATTTGTGCGGAATCATTGCGGGCTTGCTCTTCGCACCCACGACCATCGGAGCGATGACCTGGGGCGTTGCGTTCTTTCAAAGCGATCGGCAGTTCACCTATCACGACGCCGTCGTGGCCGCAGCACTCGTTCCGCTCGGCTGGGCCGCCGGCTGCCCTCTGATGGGCTGGCTCGCAGATTATATAGGACTGCGTAAGCCGGTCCTGATCGGCGGCGCCGTCTTAATGCTGGCAGGCATCGCGCAACTCACTTTTGCGCCGGAGATGTTGCCGGCCCGGCTGACACTCTTTCTTCTCGGCGTCGTGTCCGGAGTGGCCATGATCCCTTACTCAATTATCAAAGAGGCCAATCCCGACAATGTGAAAGGCAGTGCGACTGGAGCGATCAACTTCATCAACTTCGGAGTGACGTCGCTGGCAGGTCCGGTATTTGCGGCGCTGTTTGCGCGCACGCTTGCGAACGGGGGCGATCCAGTTGCGCATTTTCAGCACGCCGGCTCGTTCTGGCTGGTCGCGGTCGCGCTCGCGATTTTTCTCATGATTTTCCTGCGCGAAACCGGCTCTCGACACGCTTGACCTACGCTGCACGCGCCACGGTGCGGTAAAACAATCTTGGAGGAAAGATAATGACCCAAACAGCGGCCTACTTCATGGCCACGACGCTAGAAAAAGCCGGGGTGAAGCGAATTTTTGGCGTGGTTGGCGATTCACTCAATGGTTTTACTGACGCCCTCCGGGAGCGCGGTGCGATACAGTGGGTGCATATGCGTCACGAGGAGGCGGGAGCCTTCGCGGCCGGAGCCGAAGCAGCACTAACCGGCGAGTTAGCGGTCTGTGCAGGAAGTTGTGGCCCGGGCAATCTTCATCTGATCAACGGCCTGTTCGAGTGCCAGCGAAGCAGGACGCCTGTTCTCGCTATTGCCGCGCACATTCCGAGTACTGAGATCGGAATCGATTATTTCCAAGCGACGCATCCGGAGAGTCTGTTCAAGGAATGTAGCCACTACGTTGAGCTGGTATCGAACCCTAATCAACTTCCACAAATTCTTGAGCGAGCGATACGTGTCGCGATTGCGAAAAGAGGCGTCGCCGTCGTCGTTATCCCGGGAGATGTTGCGCTCAAACCATTGGAGACACCGGTTCCACACTGGATTGTCCCGCAGCTCCCGGAACTGCGCCCGAATCCCGGTGAGTTGCGGGCCCTTGCCAATGTCCTCAATGGCGCCGGCCGGGTTACTCTTCTCTGTGGCGCTGGTTGCGCTGGCGCGCATGCTGAGCTGATGGCCTTGGCTGCAAAGCTGAAGTCGCCAATGGTGCATGCCTTGCGCGGCAAAGAGTATGTCGAATACGACAATCCTTTCGACGTCGGGATGACGGGCTTCATTGGCTTTGCTTCAGGCTACGCCGCGATGAAGGACTGCGACACACTTTTGATGTTGGGGACTGACTTTCCGTATAGGCAATTCTACCCCGAACAGGCACGTGTCCTCCAAATCGATATCCGGCCGGAAGCCCTCGGCAATCGGCACGGGCTGGAAGTCGGCGTGCTGGGCGATGTTCGTCTGACGATCGAGGCTCTTTTGCCGCTTCTGAAAGAGAAGACGGAGACCGGCCACCTTGACAAAGCGCAGGCCGACTATGCGAAGGCACGCAAAGATCTTGATGCGCTCGCGGAAAGCAATCCGAACAGCGCAACGATTCACCCCCAGTATGTGACCCGATTGGTGAGCGAGCTCGCGGCAGACGACGCGATTTTCACCTGTGATGTCGGAACGCCAACTGTTTGGGCCGCGCGATATCTAAAAATGAACGGGAAGCGGCGTCTTCTTGGTTCGTTCAATCACGGCTCCATGGCAAACGCTCTGCTGCAAGCGATTGGCGCGCAGGCGACGTTCCCGGGCCGGCAAGTGGTCTCGCTCTCGGGTGACGGCGGCTTTTCCATGATGATGGGCGATTTCATCACGCTCAGTCAGATCGGCCTGCCGGTCAAAGTGATCGTTCTCAATAACGGCACGCTTGGCTTCGTTGAAATTGAGATGAAGGCCAGCGGTTTTCTGGATACCGGGTGCGATCTGAAGAACCCCAACTTCGCTGCCATGGCCGAGGCGATGGGCATCAAAGGAGTGCGAGTTGAACGTCCGCAGGATTTGAGAATTGGCATCAAAGAAGCGTTCGACCATAATGGCCCTGCGCTTGTCGATGTGGTGAGCGCCCGTCAGGAACTGGTTCTACCGCCGAAAAAGACTCTCGGCCAGGTCCACGACTTCGGAGTGTTCATGCTGAAGGCGGTCCTTAACGGTCGAGCCAACGAATTGATCGACCTTGCAAAGGTCAACCTCACACGCTGAGCTTGACCAGAATGTGAGCGCAAGATGAAAACGTTCGGTGTTCTCGTCGCACTCGGTCTTACATTCAATGGTCTCGCATTCAACGGCGTGGCCCATGCGGCAGATGTGTCGACCAACAATATCATGGCGACGAAGGCGCCCCCGCCCGCAACCACGACCGCACCGGCGTCCTGTAGCAACCTTTGGGACTTTGTGGCCACGGCCTGTCCGTTGACCTGGTACGGTATAACGATTTACGGCACGATCGATGTCGGCGGCGGCTGGGAGAGTCATGGCGCGCCGTTCAGCCCCGTCGCCGCCCCGGGAGAAGTTTATCTCATTTCGAAACAAGGCCGGTCGTCGCTGTGGGGTCTCGCACCGAACGGGTTGGGTCAATCGACCATCGGCATCAAGGCAAGCGAGCCGATCGGCGGCGGATGGTCTTTTGTTTTTGATCTCGATGCCGGGTTCGATCCTTATTCCCTGCAACTCGCCAATGGACCGGGTTCGGCATACGCCAACCTCAATGTCCCGGTGAACCAGCAAAGCGCTTACTCCGGTTCGAGCCGGGGGGGTCAGTGGTGGAACGGGCTGGGTTTTGTTGGCGTCAGTTCGCCGACCTACGGCACCCTGACTGTTTTCAGACAAAACAGTCTCACGCTGGACGGCGTCGTTGCCTACGATCCGCTAGGTGCGTCGTATGCTTTCTCGCCAATCGGCTGGCAGGGGACGACGTGCGGCGTCGGCGATACCGAAGACTGCCGCTACAGCACGGCTTTGAAATATCGACTCAACATCGGCATGTTCCGCGTCGCAGGCCTGTGGCAGTTCGGCGGCTACAAACAAAACAACGCCGCAGACGGCGCCTACCAAGCTCAAGTCGGCGCCGATATTCCCCATCTGTGGGGCGGCACGCTTTCGGTCGATGCCATTTACAGCTACGTCCGAGACGCCACGTCATTCTCGCTGACCGGAAATCCCTTGAACGCCAATGGCCTGCCGATAGCGCCGTTCACGCCACAATTTTTCACGGCGACGATTTCCGACAACACCAGCGTCATGGCGCTGACCAAATACAATCGCGGGCCTCTGACTCTTTATGGCGGTTACGAATGGATTCAATACGCGCCGCCCAGTGACCCACAGACCTCCTTCACCAATATTGCAGGAGATGTTGTTACAGGCCTCCTCGCCAGCACCGCCAGTCCCAACGGGACAACGGCGATCAACAATATAGCGTACACGACCGGCTGTGCGGCGGGCGTTTCCTGCAATGACAAGGTTTTACAGGTCATGTGGGGCGGCGCGAAATACGCCGTGACCGGCAACGTCGATGTGGCCGTCGGCTATTATCACTACATCCAAAATAATTTCTTCGCGACGGGACCAAACACCGGCTGCTCGAGCAGCGCGCATTCGCAATGCTCCGGAACGTTCGACGGCGTTTCCGGCGTTATCGATTGGCGGTTTGCGGCGAAGTGGGACGCGTATCTAGGCTGCATGTTCACACAGGTAAACGGCGGATTGGCAAACGGCTATCTGCAGCGCAACAATATCGATCCTACAGTCGGCGTGCGTTTCCGCTTTTGAAAGAGCCTCGACCGCGAAGGCGATGCCGCGCTCAACGCGTTGCCGGCCGCATCACAAGTGAAAGAGGAAATGGCGCGCCCGAAGAGATTCGAACTCCTGACCCCCAGATTCGTAGTCTGGTGCTCTATCCAGCTGAGCTACGGGCGCGCAATGACGGGCTAGCTATCGCCTTAAGCCCCGATTGGCAAGGCGGGTTTTAGCGATCGTCCGGGCCGTAACGGGCTTTAACTATGCCCAGACCCGCCAAAATCGGCGTGATGGGACGGCCCGCTTTCCGGACCGAGCATGTTGACGGCCGCATCATCGTCGTGCCGGCCGCTGCGCCGGACCCGCGTGCCCTGGCGGAAGGCAAAGACGACAAACGCGCCAAGACCGATCAGCATCGCGAGCCCGATTAGCGCATGCATCAGCGTGTCCTCCGTCCGAACCGTTCTCAGCCATGCGCCCGGCGATGCGCCGCGAGTTCGACGGCGCGGTCGGGAATGGTGAGCCGGATGGTGGCGCCGATGGTGCCGTCGACCAGGCGGATTTCGCCGCCATGCGCGCGTACGAGTTCCGCGGCGATTGCGAGACCCAGTCCGGTGCCGCCGGGGCGGGTCGAGCCCTGAAACGCCTCGAACAGATGTTCTCTCGCCTTCTTTGAAAAACCCGGCCCGGTGTCGGAGACTTCGATCACCACCACCGCACCCTCGCGGCGGCCGGTGATGCGGATCTGATCGCGGCCGGGATCGCGCGCGGCGCGGCTCTCCAGCGCTTGCAACGCATTGCGCGACAGGTTGAGCAGAATGCGAAATAGCTGGTCGTGATCGGCCTCGACGATCAGCCCGCGCTCGACCGCGCTGATCCAGCGGATCGGTGAATCCGGTTGCAGGCCGAGCGTCTCGTGGACTTCCTCGACCAGAGGCTCGAGCGCAATGGCCCTGCGCTCCGGCGGCGGCTCCTGCAGCCGGCCGTAAGATAATGTCGACTGGCAGTAAGCGATGGCGCGCTCCAGCGCCTGCATCAGTTTCGGCGCGAAGCGCTGCACGCCGGGATCGGGAATGCCGGCGAGCCGGTCGGAAAATAATTGCGCCGAAGCAAGCAGATTGCGCAGGTCGTGATTGATCTTCGACACCGCAAGCCCGAGCGCCGCGAGCCTGTTCTTTTGATGCAGCATCGAGGCAAGGTCGGTCTGCATCGCCGCAAGCTCGCGCTCCGCGGTGCCGATCTCGTCTGCGCGTCCGCTCGATGCAATCACGCGGTCGGCATTTTCCGGATCGGCGCGGAACGCCGTCATATTGGCGGTGATGCGGCGCATCGGCCGCACGAACAGATAATGCAGCGCCAAATAGACCAGCGCCGCGGTGATGACCGAGATCAAAAGCGACAGCACCAGAATGTCGCCGGAATAGCGCAGCATCGCCCGGCGCAGCGGCGGCTCGTCCATGACGATCTCGATATAGTCGCCGCCCATCGGCGCCGGTCCGACGACGCGCATCACTTTGCCCTTGGTATGGCCGTCGGCAAGCATGTGGAACGCGTCGACAATCGAGTCGAAGGTCATCACGTCGCGCATATCGAAATCGTCGGAGATCGGCGGCGGCATGTCGTCGACCGCCAGCATCCGCCGGCGCGTGCCCATCTTCATGGCGACCGCGCGTGCGCCGATGGAGTCGAGGATCTGTTTGCCCAGCGCATCGGAGACGACGCCATTCGGCGCGGCATCGAGCACCAGCGCCGCGGTATAGGCGGCGGCAAGCCGGTCCTTGAGCCACATCACCCGATAATTGGCCATCGACGGCACATAGATCAGCACTTCCGCGATCATCACGAACAGGGTCGTGAGGACGAGGAGCTTGGCGGAAAGGCCGAAATACGAGGACCGGATCCGTTCCGGCCGCGCAGTCGATTCCTCGGTCATGCCGGTGCCGTGCAAGTGAGTGCCGTGCAAATTGATTACTGTGTCAGTGCTTTGCGTTACGGGCCGATATTGCGAGACCAGCCAACATGTTAACCAAAACGACGCAGCCGCCTTATGATGCGCCGCGCTGGCGGGCCGGTCAAACCGCTGGCAAAGGGGTCCCTCAAGCCCCAGGCTGAAGGTGAAATAGGGTCATCCCGCGGCTTTGCCACCTCCGGTATCGGCCTGATAACCCCAACGGCCACCAGACTATTCGATTTTGGGCGATCCGGAGGGGGTAAGACCCGGTCCAATTCCCCCGCCGCATCAACTTCCTAGACTGGGCGTGGAACGGGAGAATCAGGCCGCCAAATGGAGGTTTGACGAGCCGGGAGCCCTCCCGTATAAGCCGCGCCAATCGCGCCGCTTGACCGGCGGGCGGAAAGCGCCTGCTCAATCCCGATAACGAGCCTTTTGGCGTTGCGTGCGCAGCGGAGAATGACCTGTGAAACGGACCTATCAGCCGAGCAAACTGGTGCGCAAGCGCCGCCACGGCTTTCGCACCCGCATGGCGACCAACGGCGGCCGTAAGGTTCTGGCGGCGCGCCGTGCCCGCGGCCGTGCCCGCCTGAGCGCCTGACGCGCCCGCCGCGCGGAAGCCCGGCACCTTTACCAAACTCGAACCGACCCTGAAGTCTGCACCATGGAGCGCTTAAGACGCCGGACGGACTTTCAGGCAGCCGCTCGGGGCGCCCGCGCCCCGGCCAAGTCTTTTATGCTGCAGGCGCGCGCCCGCGACGAAGAAACCGCCAATAAAGATGCGGTTCGCCTTGGTTTCACCGTATCGCGCCAGGTCGGCAATGCCGTCGAGCGCAACCGGGTCAAGCGGCGGCTACGCGAAGTGGTGCGGCTAGCGCCGCAGGACACATTCCGCGCCGGCCATGACTACGTGGTGATCGGGCGAAACACGGCACTAAAAGCGTCCTTTGCCGAGTTCGTCCGCGACTTCGGCGCGGCAGTCAAACGCATCCATGCGGCTGGTGGCAGCCGCGCACGCCCCCTACATGCAGAGCGCGGGCGCAACCGGGCTTCGGAACAACAATGATAGGCGAGCATAAGAACACCATTCTGGCGATCGTGCTGTCGCTTCTGGTGGTGGTGGGCTGGCAATATTTCATCGGCTACCCGCAGATGCAGCGCCAGCAGGAAGAGGCGAAGCTCAAACAGCAGGAGCAGGGCCAAGTCCAACCCGGTCAGGCTCAGCCCGGCGGCACGTCTTCTGCGAATTCATCTTCCGCGAATTCATCAGCGCCAGCGGTCCCCGGCGGCGCGCAAGCGCCGAGCCTGCCGAACAACGCGACGCCGGAAGCGCTTGCCGCAAACCGCGACGCGGTGATCCGCGCCACCCCGCGCATTCCGATCGTGACGCCGCGGCTCGGCGGCTCGCTCGATCTCAAAGGCGGCCGCATCGACGATCTGACGCTGACGCAATATCGCGAGACCATCGATCCGACGTCACCGCCGATCGTACTCTATTCACCGTCCGGGGCGCCGGATGCCTATTACGCCGAATTCGGCTGGGTGCCGGCCTCCGGCGGCGCTCCCGTGCTGCCGAACGCCGACACGGTGTGGACGCAACAAGGGTCGGGCTCGCTGACGCCTGAGCATCCGGTGACGCTGACCTGGGACAACGGCCAGGGCCTCACCTTCACCCGCACCATCGCCATCGACGACCGTTATCTCTTCACCATCAAGGACAATGTGAAGAACGCGGGTTCGAACCCGGTCACGCTGTTTCCTTTTGCGCTGATCTCGCGCCACGGCACGCCGGCCGTGCTCGGTTATTACATTCTGCATGAAGGCCTGATCGGCATGATGGGCGATCAGGGCGAGCAGACCGAGACCTATAAGAAGATGGAAGACAAGAAGTCGGAAAGCTGGGAGGCCACCAATGCCTGGCTCGGCTTCACCGACAAATATTTCGCGACCGCTCTTCTCCCCGACACCGACGCCAAACTCCATGCGCGCTTCTCGGCGGGCGAAGCCAATGGCAAGCCGACCTATCAGACCGATTATCTGTTGCAGCCGGTCACCATCGCGCCAGGCGGCAGCGGCTCCGCCGACGCCCGCCTCTTCGCCGGCGCCAAGGAAGTCTCCACCATCGGCATCAATTTCATCAACGAAAATATCGACGGCGGCTACAACGCGTCGCTGAAGCTCAACCACCTCGATCTCTTGATCGACTGGGGCTGGTTCTACTTCATCACCAAGCCGATGTTCCTCGCCATCGATTATTTCTTTCATCTGATCGGCAATTTCGGCATCGCGATTTTGATCGTCACCGTGATCGTCAAATTCCTGTTCTTCCCGCTCGCCAACAAGTCTTACGCCTCGATGGCGAAGATGAAGGCGGTGCAGCCGCAAATGGCGATGATCAAGGAACGTTACGCCGACGACAAGATGAAGCAGCAACAGGCGATGATGGAGCTCTACAAGAAAGAGCAGATCAATCCGATGGCCGGCTGCCTGCCGATCGCGATCCAGATTCCGGTGTTCTTCTCGCTCTATAAAGTGCTGTTCATTACCATCGAAATGCGCCACGCGCCGTTCTACGGCTGGATCCACGATCTTTCGGCGCAGGACCCGACCAACATCTTCAATCTCGGTGGGTTGCTCCCGTTCGATCCCACCGCGCTCCCACTCGTCGGCGCATGGCTCGCACTCGGCTTCTGGCCGGCGATCATGGGCGTGACCATGTGGGTGCAAATGAAGCTCAATCCGGCGCCGCCCGATCCGACGCAGCAGATGATCTTCAACTGGATGCCGCTGATCTTCACCTTCATGCTGGCGAAATTCCCGGCCGGTCTCGTGATCTATTGGGCCTGGAACAACTCGCTCTCGGTGCTGCAGCAGAGCGCCATCATGCACAAGCACGGGGCGAAGATTCAGCTCTGGGATAATTTGAAGGGCACGTTTGTGCGGACTAAGCCGAAGGCGCCGCCGGCGGAGTAGCACTCCACTTCCTGCTCATTATCAGCAACACGTCATGGCCGGGCTTGTCCCGGCCATTATTATTCCTCGAATAGGTCGGTGCCACTAGGCGTAATCGCCGACGGCTGATCCTGTTCTTGAGCTTTTTTACGCAAATCCTCGATTTCAGCCAATAGAACTTCCCGCGCAATTTCTCTGGCAGAGATAAACACCTCAACACATTCATCTAAATCGCGCTTCTGAAGCAACTCGTAGCAACCACGAGGCCACAGCTCAGGTTCCCGCCTGAGCGCGCCGGCCTCATCTTCTCCGTCATATTTTGGAAAAAAGAGAACCTCTGCAGGAGAATTCAGATAATCGGTCAACGATAGAAACGCATCTTCGTAAATTGTCATAAGGAGCCGACGCTGGACCAGCAGTAGTGGATTGGATGTCCAACCGCACAAAAATATAGGAACAAACTTTCCCTTCTCGCGAATGATCGACAAGGGCGCAACCGGAACAATTACATCACGAGAGACACGAAAATATTCCACGTCAAACCCAACTGGATTTGACGAAGAATAGCGCCGCTCTTCATCGTATCTAAAAAACGCCTCCACTAACTCTCTGTTTTGGAGAAGGCCAGAGGGAGCAACTTTTTTAGAGGCAACCAACAGCGCTGCATTCAAATCTATGCTGAGTTCAATTCGGTCTTTGATTCCACGATATGCAGATTGATAATTGAATGGCGGCTGACCCTTTGCAAACCTAATGATTGATTTGGCTGTCCTTATAGGATCGGCACTATGGATAAAGCGAACCCAATTCGGTCCCGCAGGAGGATTATCCAACTTCCGCAGTACGCGCAGCAGCTTTTTTATCTGATCATCGCTTCCGGGCATCAGTGCCTCGCGGCTCGTTCATACCAATCTTTGATAATCTCATTGGAAATATTCATTGACGCATTTGAACGTGTAACGTGATTCCACACCTGATCCCAAGGACCATCTTTCTCATGTGACATCGCCCGAAGAGCGCCAGATGATAACCGAGCGTACTTTTTTGTAATTCTTTCAAGGAATTGGCGTTCAGCGTCTGAAAAATCATAATTGCACAATTCGCGCAGACCGCTTTCGGGGCTCATTCTATTCGCCCGCGTTGTTATCGGCTGGTCACCGAATGCTTTGAATTCTCGGTACAGTTCACGAAAAACTGGGCCGTGTTGCCACGCCTCAATTTTTGCTGTGACCAGAGGTTTGCCGAACTGAACTAGAAAATACGCATGAAGAAAAAATACGATCTTATTGATCGAAAGATTTGAAACGGCGACGCTCTCCGCTTCAGCGAGATCAAGCACAAAGTTGGCCACAGATCGCACGTCGTAAGGCATTGGTGCGTGATAAGATATTCACGGTTTGTTCGCAAGCCGGAAAATCCTCTTTTACCCGCTTCTCTGTCCCCGCAAAAGAGACAATTTGACATTTGTCACCAATACAGTTACATTCAAAGAATCATCTCGCCCTGTAAGGACGCAATCCGGGAGGCATTCCCGGAATAGCGGGGCGAGTGCGGTTCCCGCGGGCGGGCTTGCAACCTGCTCTCGGGCGGCTCGGGCATCATGTCTCCCGGCACTATGACCGGGGCGCGAGGTGCTTCGCTGGACTGGGACAGGCGACGATAGATAACGCTTATCAGACCAAGTCCCAGGAAACCCTGGCCTGAAGCTGAGCCTTAGGGATGACGAGTCTCTTTGGCGAGAGCCGTGGTGGAACGCCGTCAGGCGAGCTGTCTTCGAAAGGGGACAGAGCCGCGTCCGATGACGCGGAGGATAC
>DATBAD010000056.1:0-1802 GCA_036271715.1 Xanthobacteraceae bacterium | reverse complement strand
TGCCGGCCGATGCCGAGGCAGAAGTCCACCTCGTGATGGATTCGGTAAAGCAGACCTTGGAGCGAGCCGGACTGACGATGTCGGATCTGGTATCTGTGACGATTTATTGCACCGACCTTGACCTGTACGACAAATTCAACGTCATCTATCGAACTTACTTCCCGGGCCACTATCCGTCGCGTGC
This sequence comes from Xanthobacteraceae bacterium, assembly GCA_036271715.1. Taxonomy (GTDB): domain Bacteria; phylum Pseudomonadota; class Alphaproteobacteria; order Rhizobiales; family Xanthobacteraceae; genus BOG-931. Next base: position 1,618 of record DATBAD010000056.1, on the reverse strand, counting down.
GTTTATCGGCGTTGCAAAATTGGTGCGGGGCGCGCGTTTCGAAATCGCAGGCGTTGCGGTCAAACCGGCTAAGTCTCGATAAGTTTCAAGTCTCGATGAGTTTTCGCAAGCGCTCGATCTGCACGCCGAGAACCTGATCAGCGGCTTTCGAGGCGCCGTCAAATCCGTCCTTCGCATATCCGCCGACGGCGTAGCTGACGGAGATGTCGGTGCCGTTCGCGCCGGGCTTCAAGGTCCAAGTGAGTGAACCTTCGACTCCCAGGCTTTGAAAGGGACCGAGCGCGCCGCGCAGCCGCAGCGCTTTGCCGGGCGCTATGTAGACGACGTGAAGATGTTCGACTGAGCCGCCGTCCGGCAAATTTTCGCACCAACAACCGCCCGCGCGCGCATCGAGGATCAGATTCGCCGCACTGCCCGAGAAAGTGTGCTCAGAGCTCCACCAACGCGCCGGCTGCAGCAGCGCGGCAAATGCCTTATCCGCTGCAGCCGCGACATGCACGGTCTCGCGAACCTCGAAGCCATTGGCGCCGACGCTCAAGACCTCGGCCGCCGCAGGTTCAGCCAACCATGCCGCCATCACCAAGCCACAGCACAGCAATGATTTATTCTTTGTACTCGTGTTGGTCGTGCTCATGTTGGTCGTGCTCATGTTCGTTCTCCGCATTTCAAGCTGTCGCACATTTTTTAAAGGCTTCGAGAATCGCCGTCCATCCACCCGGCGAGTCGACCATGCCGCGTACCTGCGCCGCCCGCTCGCCCATGCGTTGCAGATTGCGGTGTTCTAATTCGACCCGTGTGCTGTCCGCACTCTCGGCGATGAATCGAATCTCGACTTCGGTAATGAGTTCGGGATCAAACTGCCAATCGCCGCTCAGTTGCCACGCGAGGACCAGCCGTTGCGGCGGCTGCCACTCGATGACATGGCCGGTCTGCGCGGTCGAGCCGTCTTCGCCGATGGCATACCAGCGCCCACCCACGCAGGGTTCCACGACGTATTGTTTCAGCGGAGATTTGAGGATCGAGTGCGTTGCCGGCCACCAGCGCGACATTTCATTGGTGAACAGCGTAAAGGCGCGTTGTTGACTTGCGCTCACCGTCACCTGTTTACGCACCGGTGCGATGGTAATCATTTGCCCATTCCTTCTTTCTCGGCCTCAGCCTTGAACGCCGTCAGCGCATCTCCCCAAAACTGATCCAACCAGATTCGTATCGACGCAAGGCCGTGTGGATCAATGTAATACACGCGGCGAGTTCCCTCGGCGCGATCCGCGACCAGCCCCGCCTTCTTTAAAATCCCGAGGTGCTGGGACACGGCGGGGCGGCTCACAGGCATCTGCGCCGCAATGACTCCGACCGCTTTCGCCCCGTGGCGCAGCTGTTCGAATACCTGTCGACGAGTGGGATCGGCCAGAGCGAGGAATGCCGTTTGGTAAGTCATGACTAACGGTAAGTTACCACTTACCGAAAGTCAAATCATGTTGCGCGGGATTGCTCAGTCAGCATTTTGTAGATTTTGAGGACTCGCGGAACGTACGCCATCGTTTCGCTAAACGGGGGTATCTGGCCGCCGTTGCGCGCGACCGCATCTTCACCGGCGTTGTACGCGGCCAGCGCCAAG
>DATBAD010000055.1:0-2308 GCA_036271715.1 Xanthobacteraceae bacterium | reverse complement strand
CCGCGGCGCGGATGTCCATCAGCCTGCCTCTTTCATCGCGTTCTTGATCGAATTGAGTTTGGTGCGAAGCGAACTATCCACCATGCGGCTGCCGAGCTTGACCACGAGGCCGCCGATGATGGAGGGGTCCACATTCACGTTAAGCGCAACGTCCTTGCCCGTCACTGATTTCAGCGCGGTCTTCAGAGCGTCGAGATTCTTTTCATTGAGCGTTTCGGCGACCGTCACGTCGGCGGTGGCCTCGCCCTTGAATTTGGCGACCAGCGCGCGGAAGGCGCGGATCACGTCGGCAACCGCGAACAGGCGCCGGTTGGCGGTGAGCACTTTCAGGAAGTTAGCGGCGATGCCGGAAATACCGGCCTTGTCGAGCACGGCGGCAAGCGCCTTCGACTGCACGTCGGCCGAGAACACCGGGCTGCGCACCAGGCGCTTTAAGTCTTCGCTGTCGACGAACATCGCGGCAAAGCGATCGAGATCGGCCTTTACCGCGTCGATGGATTTCTCATCGCGCGCCAATTCGAACAAGGCCGTCGCATAACGGCCGGACACACCTGATACGGACGGATCTTCTGCAGCCACAAGCTCGCTCTTTTAGCTGTCAAATTCGCAAGGCAAAAACCGTCGCCACGCTGCGGCGCCATTCAAGCCCTTGGAATTCAAGCGGGACTTCGATTTTCGACCGGCACGAGCGGTGCCGGGACCGTTAAAATCGCGGCTTTGCTATCATAGCAAGAGCGCAGGTGCAACATGACGCGGCCATCTCGCGATGCCCTGTCGCACCGGCTCAACAGCGATTTTCGCAAGCCGAAATTCTCGCCGAAATTTTTGCCGAAACCGGCCGCCACAATCGTGACCTCGAACGCGAAATGGGCCGGGTCCGCTTGCCGCGGGAACCGTGGATCGTTCCGCCCGTGAACGCATAGCCCCCATGACGAAGCGGCCGGAACGGTCAGAACCGGCCGGAGTCTTTCCGCCGGCGCATTACTTGCGCAAATCTGACCATACCGGCCGAAGACTTATCTAATTAGTAATTCCATGTATTGGATTGGTTAACAAATGGTTAACAGCCAAGAATACAGAATGATGATGGATTATCTGGACTCCGTCACAAGATATTTCAACCCGATACAAAACAGATATACTGCCCAATTCACGCCTTATTCGCTGACCAAACGGCACCCCGTACCAAATGGAGCGGGGGTTCCACTTGTCACACATGTGACAATACTATCTTGAGGGACAGTTATATGATCGTATCCAAAAAGTCGGCACTGGGAACCGTAACCCGGTCGCGTACGGCGCTCGCTGTTTTTGCCGCAACTGTTATGTTCGGGGCTGGCGTCTCCGAAGCCTCGGCCAGGGGCTATCATCACCACCACCATCATCACATCTGGCACCACTTCCACCGCCATCACGCCAGCGCGGGCGCTGAGGTTGCCTCCGCCGGCTCCTGGCGCGATGCCAATGCCTCCATCGCCCCCTTCTCGGGCGGCGGCCGCAGCTTCTCGGGCATGGCCTCCTATTATGGCAATGAGTCCGGCAGCCGGACCGCTTCCGGCCAGCGTTTCAACCAGAGCGCCATGACCTGTGCCCACCGCTCGCTGCCGTTCGGCACCAAGCTGCGCGTCACCCATGGCGGCCGCAGCGTCGTCGTGACGGTCAATGACCGTGGCCCGTTCGTCCGCGGCCGCGTGCTCGACCTGTCCACTGGCGCCGCCCGCGCCATCGGCTTGACCAGCGCCGGCGTCGGCCGGGTGACCGCCGAGGTCGTGTCCTAAACCGCGCGTACGAACGCGGCTTCCGTCCTTCAAGCTCGGCAAGCGATGCAAGTTGAGCAAGCGCTGCAAGTTCGGTAAGCGTTGCGTAGCGTAACGGCCGCAGGTTCCCTGCGTGCCGGACGAAAGCCTGCCGTCGCAAATGACGGCAGGTTTTTTATTGCGCGAAAGCCGCAGCGTGATCTCGCCCAGAGCGTTCTCTAGAGGAAACTCTGCGGATCGACGTCGATCTCGAGCTTGAGATTGCCCTTGGTCTTCGGCCCGGCCGCGAGCCATTCGCGCAGGTACTCGGACAGGTCGACATTGCGCAGCGATTTCACCAACAGCCGGAAGCGGTAGCGGCCCTTGATCACCGCGAGCGGCGCTTCGGCGGGGCCGAGCACCTGGATCCGCTCGTCGATCGGCGCGATCTGGGCGAGTTTGCGCGCGTAGCCTTCGGCGGTCGGCCGGTCGCCGGCGGAGATGATCAGGCTCGCGAGCCGCCCGAACGGCGGATAGCCGGCGCGTTCGCGGCCCTCGATCTCGCTGGCGTA
>DATBAD010000054.1:0-1516 GCA_036271715.1 Xanthobacteraceae bacterium | reverse complement strand
AGCTCCGACGGCGTCACCGAAATCTCCTCGACCGCCCTGGCGTGGCGGAAATTGATCTTGAACGCCCAGTAGATCAGCAACACGTCGAGGCCGAAAAAGCCGAACACCGGCCACGCCCCCATTCGCCAGAACATCACGCCGGCGGCAAAACTGATCGCGCAGACAAACGACATCAGCACGGTGAACTGGGCCCGGCTCAGCGAGCGATGCGGCGTCAGCAGCGCCGAAAACAATTTCGGCTCCGGCGGCAGTGGATCAAAATCATTGCCTGCGGTCATGACGTATCAGTATACCCGCTTCATGGCCAAAATCATCCGCAAGCCGAAAAAGACATCCGCCAAAAACACGTCATCGAGGAAGCCGCCGGCTAAAACGCCCGCGTCGAAAGCCAAGCCTGCGCGGGTGACGAAAAAACTGCCCGCTAAAGCCAAACCGGGCGCTGCCAAACCGTCAAGACCGTGGACCCAAGCCGAGGTGCACGAGGCCTTCAGCCGCTTTCGCAAGGCCAACCCCGAACCGAAGGGCGAACTCGAACACCTCAATCCCTACACGCTGCTGGTGGCCGTCGTGCTGTCGGCGCAGGCCACGGATGCCGGCGTCAACAAGGCGACGCGGGCGTTGTTCGCGATTGCCGATACGCCGCAAAAGATGCTCGCGCTCGGCGAGGAAAAGGTTCGCGACTACATCAAGACCATCGGCCTCTATCGCAACAAGGCCAAGAACGTCATCGCGCTGTCGGAAAAGCTGATCGCGGAATTCAACAGCGAGGTGCCGCGCACCCGCGCCGAGATCGAGTCGCTGCCCGGCGCCGGCCGCAAGACCGCCAACGTCGTGCTCAACATGGCGTTCGGCGAGCACACCATGGCGGTCGACACCCATGTGTTTCGCGTCGGCAATCGCACCGGGCTGGCGCCCGGCAAGACGCCGCTCGAGGTCGAACTGGGGCTGGAGCGCGTGATCCCGTCAGAATTCATGTTGCACGCGCATCACTGGCTGATCCTGCATGGCCGCTACACCTGTCTGGCGCGCTCGCCGCGCTGCGAGGTCTGCCTGATCAACGATCTCTGCCGCTGGCCGGAGAAGACGGTGTAGCACCGGGCTGTGCTATTGTCGGCGACCAGGCGTTTCGCCAGGTGTCCGAAGGCGGCTATTCGCTGGTGACGCAGTATCAATGGCATGGCCATCGTGTCCCGGACGCGGTGCAGCGTTCTTCACGATGCTCCGCAGATCCGGGACCCATCCACGCGGACAGACCCCCGGACCAGCAGCGCATCACGCCCCAAGCATGACGTGCTGCGCAGCATCCGGGGAACGTTAGGCGGACGGCTATTAACCCACCGTCACGCCGGTCTTGCGCGCCGGTTCGATCAGTTCTGGCCGCGGGCCGGACAATCGCTTGTGCATGTGCACCATGAAGGCCATGCCGAACAGCGGCGTCGCCAGATTGACGATCGGGATCGAGACGAAGGCCGCGATCACGAGGCCGGCGGTGAAGACCAGTCCGGCATTATGCTTG
>DATBAD010000053.1:0-1645 GCA_036271715.1 Xanthobacteraceae bacterium | reverse complement strand
CTCAATCGCGGCGATGCGGATGTCGATATCGGCGTGATCCAGGACAAAGCGCAGCGCGACCCGATCGTCGGCATGAAGTTCGCGTCTGATGTGCCTGCAAAAGACCGTCCGCATTACTGGATCATCAAGACGGAGTCGCCGTCCTTCGCCGAACTCAAAGACAAGCGCCGTCATCCCGCGCCGGAGTTCTATCACCGGCCACCTTTGGCCAATCTGGATGTCTGTTCCGTGCCGGTAACTATGCGGAAAACCGCGCCTTAACTAGGTAGTAGCTTGCTAGGGCAGGGGGCAGCCGCTAAATGTGCGCGGCTTTTTGAGAATTTCGCCCCATGCCGATGCTCAGCTTCCTGCCGGAAGACACCAAGATCAACTTCATTGGCGCGCGCTATTTTGCGTTCGCCCTCGACGGCTTGCTGCTGCTGGTTTCGATCGTGTCGATCGTGGTTCACGGCTTCAATCTCGGCATCGATTTCACCGGCGGTGTATTGCTGCAGGTTCAGTCCGCGCATGTCATCGATATCGGCACGATGCGCAGCGAGGTGGACAGCCTCGGCTTCGGCGATTCCGAAATCCAGTATATCGGCGGCGGGCATTGCGATACGCCGCTTAACTCCTGCGCACTCATCCGCGTTCAGCCGAAATCGAACCAATCCGGCGACGCTGCCGCTGCCGCGATCCGCACCAAGCTCGGCACCAGCTACACCTATCTCAACGCGCAAGTTATCGGCCCGAAAGTCAGCGGTGAGTTATTCCACGCCGGTGTGCTCGCGACGGTGCTCGCCATTTTCGGCATCGCTGGATGGGTCGCGGTGCGTTTCGAGTGGCAATACGGAATCGCCGCGGCCATCGCGACGGGCCACGACGTTCTGGTGACGGCGGGATTGTTCTCCGTCTTTCATCTGGATTTCACATTGACGAGTGTTGCGGCGCTTCTCACGCTCGCCGGTTATTCGATCAACGATACCGTTGTGGTGTTCGATCGTATCCGCGAGAACCGGCGCAAATATAAGCGCATGGGGTTGGCCGATCTGATCAATCTGTCGACCAATCAGATGCTGACGCGAACGATCCTCACCAGCGTGGCGACCGCCATCTCGATCATTCCGCTTCTGATCTTCGGCGGACCGGCACTCTTCGACTTCACCGCCGCGATTCTTTTCGGCATTGTGGTCGGTACGTTCTCATCGACATACGTTGCGGCCGCGTTGTTGCTCTATCTGCCGGCACCGGCAGGCGCGACGACCGATGTCGCTACTGCCTAGAACGGGTTGATCGACTCTTTCCGCGTGTAGGTGAGATAGCCCGCGTTCACGCCGGCGCGCAGGCCCACACCCGTGCGCATTGGCGCAAGTGTGATGCCATTGGAGCGCTGATAATTCACGCCGATGCCGGCGATGAAATAGAACGTGCCTTCGACACCCGGGAATTTCTGGAATAGCCGGTCTTCATCGCGCAGATTGTAGATGAGCGTAAAATTCTTCGATGCATTGCCGCCGAAGTCGAAGCCGACGCTCGGTCCCTGCCAATAGACCCTTACCGGATCGTAGCCCTTGCGGATCAACCAGCCCGACCCGTAGCGCAGTCCGACAACGAACGCGCCCGAACCTTCGTCGCCTTTGATGTAAGCGTCGGGCAAGCCGTTGTC
>DATBAD010000052.1:0-2517 GCA_036271715.1 Xanthobacteraceae bacterium | reverse complement strand
ACAAGGCGCGCGGTGTTTGAGCGGATCACACAATCCGACGAGATCAGCGTCGCCGAGCTGACGCGCGGCAGTGGCGTGACGCAGTCGGCGATCTCGCAACATCTGCGCCTGCTGAAGCAGGCCGGCCTGATCACCGACCGTGCCCAGGGCCGCAACGTCTTCTATCGCTGCGAGCCGAAGGGGCTCGCTCCCCTGTTCGACTGGATGAGCCATTACGGCGTGTTCTGGCGCGAGCGCTTCGCCAATTTGCGAACTTTGTTGAAGGAAATCGATCCATGAACGAGACCGCCTTGAAAACCCAGACACAGCAGATCGTTGTCGACGACGTCTTCCCGCACGCGCCGGAGACGATCTGGAAAACACTCACGGACGGCGAACTGATGGGCCGCTGGCTCGGCATGGCGCCAACGGGCTTTGAACCGATGAAAGGCAAGCGCTTCACCTACCAGACCACGGCAGCCGGCGTCTGGGACGGGATCATTCACTGCGAGGTGCTCGAGGTGATTCCGAACCGACGTCTCACCTATTCGTGGAGAGGCGGACACGAAGGCAACGCCGGATACGGCTCGCGCCTCGATACCGTCGTGACGTTCACGCTTTCCGAGGCTGAAAGCGGCACGCGGCTTCGCCTGGAGCATTCCGGCTTCGTGCTGCCACAGAACGAGATCGCCTTCACCAACATGGGCGGCGGCTGGAAGAAGGTCGTGCCCCGGATCGGCGCCCTCGCGGGCGAGCCGCATTGACGCGACGGGTTTCATGCCGGCACCGGTGCTGACAGCGTCTTGGCTTTCGGAAATGGCTTGAACGTCAGCGCGATCAGGAATGCGCCGAGGCCCATCGCCCAGGAGCCGATATAGAGCCACGCATAGCTGGCGAAGGTGTCATAGATCAAACCACCGGCGATCGGTCCGGTCGCCATGCCGAGGCTGCCGGCCATCGCGGTGCCGCCGATCACGGTTCCCATCATCCGCATCGGAAAATTTTCGCGCACCAGCACCGAATATAGCGGCATGGTGCCGGCATAGATGAAGCCGAACACCGCCGCCACGGTATAGAACGCAGCCAATTCGCGCACGAAGACATAACCCAGCGCACCGAATGCCTGTGCGAGCAGCCCCGTGACCAGCACACGCTTGGCACCAAACCGGTCCCCGAGCAGGCCAAACGCAATCCGGCCGCCCATCCCCGCCAGCCCCTCGACACTGTAGATCGTGACGGCCGCCATCATCGGAATGCCGCAGGTCACGGCGTAGCTCACGGTGTGGATGATCGGGCCCGAATGCGTGGCGCAGCACAGGAAGTTGGTCGCGAGCAGAGTGATGAATTGCGGCGAGCGCAGCGCCTGCGCCAGCGACATCTCCGACGACGTAGCGTCACCGCCGGCCGCGGCGGCCTGTCCGCTCTCGATCGCGGGCGGCCGGCGCACCAGCAGCGAGACCGGGATCATGATCGCGGCGACCACGGTGGCCACGACCTGCATCGAGGTTCGCCAGTCATGGTTCGAGACCAGCCAGGCGGCGAGCGGCGACATGACGAGCGGTGCCATCCCCATCCCGGCCGACACCAGCGAAACCGCCAGGCTGCGATGGGTGTCGAACCAGCCGGTGACGCAGGCCATCATCGGCGCAAAGATCGCGGAGATCGATCCGCCGACCATGAGCCCGAACATGATCTGAAACGCCAGCAGCGACGGCGCGTGACTGGCCAGCGCCAGGCTTGCCGGCAGCACGATCGACCCGGTCAGCACTACCGGCAGCGGCCCGAAGCGGTCGGACAGCGTGCCCCAGATCATGCTGGTGCACGCCATCGCGAGGAACCCGATGGTCATGGCGCTGGACACACCGGTGACCGACCAGCCGGTATCCTGCGCGATCGGCCGCAAAAACACCGGCAATGAGAACATGCCGCCGATCGCGACACAGCCCAACACGCCGCCGGCTGCGACGATCACCCAGCGATAGTAGGAATTGGTCATTCACAATCTCCCAGATGGCTCTCTCTGGGTGGAGACGAATGGGAACGACTGAAGCCGACACAAATATAGCCGGGCCGGCAGTTTTTTTCGACCGCAATGTCGGTGGCTTGTGTTGACCGTCACCCTCCGGGCTAGGACACGGCCGCGTCGGCGGTGAACGCCGGAACCGGCTTCGATTGAGACCGCAGCAGCAGATAGAACGCGGCAACGTGGGTGATCATCAGCAGCGGCACATAGATGATCGGGATCGCGTAGGCGGCGCCGAACTCCCCGGCCTGCGCCGGAAGACCAATGCGCACGGCGTGATAGTAGTCGATGATGATGTCGATGGCGCCGACGAGATTGAAGGCCAGCACAAACGACCAGAATAACGCACGTATCCTGACGGTGAGCAGCGCCAGCAGGGCCAGTATTCCGGCGCCAAAGTCGCCATACGCGGCAAAGGTGGCAAAGTCGGCCGGCAGGTGCGTGCCGACCACCCCGGGCAGCGCGAACACGAGCCCGAAGAAGCGGAAACTGTGCAGCGTGGCGATGGCGCGCTG
>DATBAD010000051.1:0-60792 GCA_036271715.1 Xanthobacteraceae bacterium | reverse complement strand
AAGCTGAGCCTTAGGGATGACGAGTCTCTTTGGCGAGAGCCGTGGTGGAACGCCGTCAGGCGAGCTGTCTTCGAAAGGGGACAGAGCCGCGTCCGATGACGCGGAGGATACGGATCAGCGCCTGATGGCGTTCCGCTTCCTAATTTTATTTCGTTCGTTGCTTCTTTCTTCGTCATTGCCGGCAAAAGCGCGAAGCGCGTCTTCGCTAAAATGATCCGGCAATCCATGCGGTAACGAGGCTCGGCTCAATCCACCGGCCCGGTCTCAAAGCTGCAAGTCTGCATGGACCACCGGGTCAAGCCCGGTGGTGACGAAGCGTAAAGTGACGCTGTTTGACATCGTTGACTGCGAACTCCGGCACAGACGTGCCGCGAGAACGCTCTTACTCATCCTCCCCCATGAAAACGGGGGAGGGGGACCGCGCTCTTGCGCGGTGGAAGGAGCTTCTGACTCAACGTTTCATCGTCGTCGCGGGAGAGTCGTCGACGCCCACGCCCCTTCCACCATTCTCCGCTATCGCGGGGCAGGATGAAGTGTCGTGGCGAGAACGATTTGAAATAGACCTCGCGACCGACGTTACACTTTCGTCGTAGAGCCCATGAGCCCTTTTGTCTCAATGGGTCAGCAGGGGGCGGCATTGGCCGAAGGCTTCATTCGCGCTAAGAGAAAGCCAAGCTCCGGGGGACGACGATCAATGGCGTTTAACGCTATGTGTGGGGCACTGAAAAGTTAACAGACAAAGCGGCCGGAACCGGCCGTAGCGGGAGGATAGAATGAAATCCAAATTCACCAGACGCGCTGCGTTGAAAATGGCCGCGGCCGCGGTTCCGGCCGTTGTACTCGGCAAATCGGCTTTCGCCGATCCGGTCGTCATCAAATTCAGCCATGTGGTGTCGCCCGACGCGCCGAAGGGCAAGGCCGCGGTGCTGTTCAAGCAACTCGCCGAAAAATACACCGACGGCAAAGTGACCGTCGAAGTCTACCCGAACTCCTCGCTCTATAAGGACAAAGAAGAGCTCGAAGCACTGCAACTCGGCTCGGTGCATTTGTTAGCGCCGGCGATTTCCAAATTCGGCCCGCTCGGCGTGCGCGAATTCGACGTGTTCGATCTGCCGTTCCTGATGAGCGATGACGAACGGGCGCATCAGATGATGGCGAGCCCGATGATGGAGGACTTCAATAAGAAGCTCGAGGGCAAAGGCGTGAAGCCGCTCGGCTATTGGGACAACGGCGCGCATGTCTACACCTGCAACAAGCCACTGATCACGCCGGACGATTTCCAGGGCCTGAAAATGCGCATCCAGGGCGGCAAGGTTCAGGACGCTTCGGCGCGTGCGCTTGGCGCCCTTCCGCAGATCATCGGCTTCGGCGATCTCTACCAGGCGCTGCAGACCGGCGTGGTCGACGGCGAGGACAATGTGCCGTCGAATATCTCGACCCAGAAATTCTACGACGTACAGAAATACCTGACCGTGTCGCACCACCAGCGGCTGACATACGCCCTGATCAGCAACACTAAGTTCTGGGACGGACTGCCGGCCGATCTGCGTCCTGGCCTCGACAAGGCAGTGAAGGAAACCACCGAGTTCTTCATCAAGACCGCGGCGCATGACAACGTCGCCGCCATGGATCAGATCAAGGCGGGCGGCAAGATGGACATTCACGTCCTCACCGACGCTGAGAAGAAGGCCTGGATCGCCAAGCTGATGCCGGTGCACCAGGAGATGGCGAGCCGCTTCGGCAAGGATTTCATCCAGCAGATCTACAAGGCGTCGGGCTTCACGCCGCCGCAAACCTGAGCGGGCACGAATCTAACGGGCGGGGAGGCTTGTGCTCGACCGGTTACTCAATCGCCTCGAAGAGTGGATCATCGTCACGCTGATCGCGGCGGCGACGGTGCTGACGTTTGTCGCCGTGGTGCATCGCTACGGCGCCAGCAATTCCGCCGGCCTCGCGCGATGGGCCGGTGCGCATAACCTCCTCATGCTCAAAGTGGCGGCGAGTTTCGTCTATCTCAAGCTCGCCGGCATTAATTTGTCCTGGGCCAATGAGCTGTCCACTTACATGTTCGTATGGATGGCGAAATTCGGCGCCGCGCTCGGCGTCCGCACCGGCATCCATGTCGGCGTCGATGTGTTCGTGAAAAAACTGTCGCCGGCCGCGCGCAAGCCCGTAATTGTCTTCGCGCTGCTGTGCGGCGCTATGTTCACCGGCGTCATCGGCACGCTCGGCGGAATCTATGTCTATGAGCTCGATCCCGACCAGGTGTCACCGGAGCTCGAATGGCCGAGCTGGATGATCTATCTCTGCATCCCGCTCGGCTCTTATTTGATGTGCTTCCGTTTCCTACAGGTGATGTGGCGATACCTTCGCACCGGCTATGTGCCGAATGCCGCGCACGGCATCGACTATGAAGCGCCGCAGGACGAGGCTGCGGCGGACGCCGACAGCAGAACTCCGATCGCGGAGGCGGCGCGATGAGCGTTTTCTCGCACGCCTCGAAGCCCGCGGCGCCAAGCCCGATTGGGGACGCCATCACGTCGGCGCTGATCGTCATCACGCCGATTGCGCTGGCGCTGATCTGCATCGCTGCGCGCATGCATATTATCGAACTGTCGCACACGACCCGCGCCGAACTGCTGTTCGCGCTTCTCTTGGCGCTGATGGCCTGCGGCATGCCGATCTCGATCGCGCTCGGGCTGTCGGTGCTGACCTATCTGTTCATTCTCTCGAGCGTCGATCCGAAAATGGTGGGGCTCAAGCTCTTCACCAGTATCGACCGCTTCGAGATCATGGCGATCCCGTTCTTTATCCTCGCCGGCAATTTCCTGACCGCCGGCGGCGTCGCCAAACGCATGATCGATTTTGCGACGTCGCTGATCGGCCATTGGTTCGGCGGCCTGGGGCTTGCCGGCGTCGTCGCCTGCGCTTTGTTCGCGGCGATCTCCGGCTCTTCGGTGGCGACCGTCGTCGGCATCGGCTCAATCATCCTGCCGGCTTTGGTGGAGCAGGGCTATCCGCCGCGCTTTTCCGCCGGCGTGATCACCACGTCCGGCGCGCTCGGCATTCTGTTTCCGCCGTCGATCAATCTCGTCATCTTCGCCGTGGCGACGTCGGGCATGCAGCCGCATGGACCGGATGGGCAGGTCGTCGATTCAGCCTCGATCGGCCAACTTTTTATTGCCGCGCTGATCCCGGGATTGATCCTCGCCTTCATGCTCGGCGCCACCACCTGGTATCGCGCCTGGCGCTATGACTATCCGCGCATGCAGCGTGCAAGCTGGAGCGAATGCGTCCGCGCTTTTCGCGACAGCATCTGGGGGCTGCTGCTGATCTTGTTCGTACTCGGCGGAATTTATTCCGGTCTGTTCACGCCGACCGAGGCCGCGGCCTGCGCCGCGGTCTATGCCTTCGTCATCGCCGTGTTCGTCTACAAAGGACTGAAATTCGTCGACGTCCCCGCCGTGCTGCTCAAGGCGGCGTCGATGAGCGCGATGATCCTCTACATCATCACCAATGCGGCGGTGTTTTCCTGGCTGCTCACGTCCGAGCAAATCCCGCAGTCGATGGCGGAATGGATGACCGCGCAAGGTTTCGGCATGGTCGCCTTCCTCCTGGTCACCAATGTCGTGCTGCTAGCCGCCGGAAACTTTATGGACCCGGCGGCGATCACGCTGATCATGGCGCCGATCCTGTTTCCGATGGCGGCCGCGCTGGGCGTCCATCCGGTGCATCTCGGCATCCTGATGGCGGTGAATATGGAGGTCGGGCTCTGCCACCCGCCGGTCGGGCTCAACCTCTATGTCGCGGCCGGCATCACCAAAATGGGCATTAGCGAGCTCACCGTCGCCGTACTGCCCTGGTTGCTGACGATGCTGATTTTCCTGGGAATGGTGACCTACATCCCCGCTCTGTCGTTGTGGTTGCCGCATGTTTTGGGCATGCTGTGACAAGACTGTGACAACAAAACGGGGGAGACATCCATGACCGAAGCCGCTGCCGCATTGCCTGTGCGGCCCGCCGCTGCCGCGTCGCCCAAGCCCTGGTACAAAGTCCTTTACGTCCAGGTGCTGATCGCCATCGTGCTCGGCGCTTTGGTCGGCTGGCTGTTTCCGCAACTCGCTACGAATGACTGGATCAAGGCGCTCGGCGACGGCTTCGTCAAACTCATCCGCATGGTGATCGCGCCGATCATCTTCTGCACCGTCGTTTCCGGCATCGCCCATATCACCGAGGTGAAGAAGGTCGGCCGCGTCGCGGTGAAGGCGCTGGTCTATTTCGAGGTGGTGTCGAGTTTTGCGCTCGCGATCGGCTTGATCGTCGGCAATGTATTGCGTCCGGGCGCTGGCTTTTCCGGCCAGTCCAACGCCGCGGCGGTTGCTGGCTATGCCAAGCAAGCCGGCGAGATGAAATCGGTCGACTTCGTCCTGCATATCATTCCCGACAGCGCCATCGGCGCTTTTGCCGCCGGCGATATCCTGCAGGTGTTGTTGTTCGCGGTGTTGTTCGGCTTCGCGCTGATGGCGCTCGGCGAACGCGGCAATACGCTGCGCTCCTTGATCGATGATGTCGCGCATACCGTGTTCGGCGTCATTGCCATCGTGGTGAAAGCGGCGCCGATCGGAGCTTTCGGCGCCATGGCCTATACGATCGGCAAGTATGGTCCAACGGCGCTCGGCAATCTCGCCGGCCTGATCGCGACTTTCTATCTGACCTCGATCCTGTTCGTGGTCGTCGTGCTTGGCATTATCGCCCGCATCGCCGGTTTCTCGATCCTCAAATATCTCAGCTACATCAAAGACGAGCTTCTGATCGTGCTCGGCACCAGCTCGTCCGAAAGCGCGTTGCCGCAATTGATGGAGAAGATGGAGCGGCTCGGTTGCTCCAAGCCGGTCGTCGGCCTTGTGGTGCCGACCGGCTATTCCTTCAATCTCGACGGCACCAATATTTATATGACGCTTGCAACCTTGTTCATCGCGCAAGCGCTTAACGTGCCGCTCACTTTTGGCGAGCAGATGGTGATCCTGGTCGTCGCCATGCTGACCTCGAAAGGCGCCAGCGGTATCACCGGCGCGGGCTTCATCACGCTCGCGGCGACTCTTGCCGCGGTACGTCCGGAGCTTGTCCCCGGCATGGCGATCGTGCTCGGCATCGACAAATTCATGAGCGAGTGCCGGGCGCTGACCAACATCACCGGCAACGGCGTCGCCTGCATCATCGTCGCCTGGTGGGAAGGCGAACTTGATCGCGACAAGCTCAATGCCGGGCTCAATCGTGAGATCGATCCGCGCGATCTCGAAGAGGCCGTGACGACGGGCTGAAGCCCTACGGCTGCTTCGAGTCCATCAGGACGAAGATGATGCGGCAGGGCTCGGTGCCGTGATTAAGCCAGGCATGATTGGTGGCTTGCTGGATCGCGACATCGCCGGCTTTGAGATGCACGGTTTTATCATCGAGCATCATGTCGATTTCGCCGGACATGATGATAGCGTAGTCGACGGTACGGGTGCGGTGCATCAGCGGATGGCTGACAGGGACGCCGCGCACTGGCGCGTGATCGCCGACGGCGTTCATCATCAGGTTCGGCGTTAGTTTTGCCTCTTCGCCGGGCTTGAGCGGCGGGACTTCGACAACGCGGATCACAGTACCGCCATCGGGCGGATTGATGCCGATCGGTTTCGCGGCATCTTCATTAAACGAAAAGTCTGCCGGACCGGAATGCGTCATCCACAACACCGCGCCGGCATTGCCGGAAGGACTCACTTTAAGTGGCACCTGGCTGTCGGCAAGCGTCGTCGAGCGATTGTTGGCGTCGAGCGTGGTGACGACGCGGTGAATTGTACGGGTTTCTTGCGCCTGGCTCGCCGTGGCGGCAAGCAGCAAGGCGGCGGCTGACAAAGATGGCGCGCGTTTCATTATTTTCCTCTGATGTGAGATTGATGTGGTGAAGGTCAGTCGAAATCGGCCGGCGACAATTCGATCGGCGTGCCGTGCGGAGTGCGGGCGCAGGCCCGTTCCCAGGCGTCGCGGGTTCGCGTCAGCGTCTGCGCGTTGGCAAGACCTTTGGCCGCGACGATGCGTTCGAGCGCTGCAAGCCAATGCAGATAATAAGTTTCGCCGGTGTCAGGATCGCCGGCGGCTTGCGCTTTTTTTATCTCGTCGCCGAGTGTCTCGGCCCATTCCTGTTTGGTGAAAACGCCGCTCTCTTGCAGCGACACCGCAAGCGCAAAAGCTTCAGCTTCCCAGGGTGCGTTAAAGACCGGTGCATGAAACACCGGCTCTTGCTCGCGCGTGCCGCTCATGCCGGCTCCAGATAGGGCTCGAAAGCTTCGATCGAGACTTGCAAGGACGGCTCGGCGCTTTCGCCCCACAATTCGCGGCCGTCGAACAGCACCGTGTAAAGCCACTGCGGATCGTCGCCTTGGCCGATCGCCGCGGCGTCGGGATAGACATGGCAGCCGCGGATCGCTTCGACCACGCCGATCTTATCGCGCGCATAACGTGGCAGCCGCGTGTGCGTCTCCGGATGAATGTTCTTAGTTCGCACGCGGTCGCCAGCCTTGAATCGCGCCGGCGCTTGCGCGGGACGTGTATAAGAGCCGCGTGACAAGGTGTTCGCCACATCGGCTGCCATCAATTTGCGCTTGAGCGTTTTGCCCGGACGGAGTGCATGCCCCGCGGCGATCTCATCGGCATCGGCGAGGCCGAAGGAGACGACGATGTTCTCCAGCCGCAGCGCCCATTTTTTATAATAGGAGCTCACCAGATAAACGTCCGGCGTCAGCTCTTCGATGCCGGCGCGAGTCTGATCGATGGTCCAGATGCCGGTGTAGCCCATGGCGCGGTTGAGCGCGAGGCAACGGCCTTCCCATTCGGAATGAAACACCGGCTCATTCGGCTCCGGCTCGACTTTGCCGAAGCCGTGCATTCCGCCCATGTCGTGGATGCTATTCATGATCAATATCCTGCATCACGCGGCTCCTTGCGCAGGCTTCGCGACGCCGGTGCCGATCATGCTGTCGCGGGTGACGAGCATCGCAAGCTTGTCCTCGCTCCAGCCTTCGGTGCCGGGCGGCCGCATTGGTAGCACGATGAAACGCGTCTCGGCGGTGGAGTCCCACACACGGATCGCGGTATCGGTCGGCAATGTGACGCCAAAATCTTTGAGCACGCCGCGCGGATCGCTGACGGCGCGCGAGCGATACGGCGCCGATTTGTACCAGACCGGTGGCAGGCCGAGCACTTCCCATGGATAGCAAGAGCACAGCGTGCAGACGATCATGTTGTGCTGCTGCGGCGTATTCTCGACCGCAATCAGATGATCGCCGACGCGATTGAGCGCGCCCATTGCCAGCACGGCTTTGGTGGCATCTTCGATCAAGGCTTTTTTGAACGCCGGGTTGCTCCAGGCTTTGGCGACCACGCGGGCGCCGATATGCGGACCGACCTTGGTCTCATAGGCCTCGATGAGTTTGTCGATCGCGGCCGGATCGATATAGCCCTTTTCCGCCAGCACGGTTTCAAGCGCCCGCACGCGCAACTGCATTTCGGAGAGTTCCGAACCGTGCGCATGGTCGTCATGGTCGTGATGGGTATGACCGTGGTGGTCGTGATCGTGGTCGTTATTGGCCATGGTTGCCTCTGCATTCCCGGAAGCCCGAGAGACACGTTACCAAAACACACATTATAGTGGCGGCAACGGCTCCAGAGAAACATGAGAAACACGCTTCCCCACGTCGCCGCGGCCATCGACCGCTTCAATGCCGGCATCGGCCGGATTGCGGCCTGGGCCTGCCTTTACCTCGTCCTGGCTGAATTCTCCGTGGTGGTGATGCGCTATGCCTTCGGTCTCGGCTCGATCCGGCTGCAGGAATCCGCGCTTTACGCTCATGCCGGCCTGTTCATGCTGGCAGCGGCCTGGACCCTGCAGGCCGATGGCCATGTCCGGGTCGACATTTTCTATAGCGAAGCCGGCCCGCGGGCGCGCGCGGCGATCGATCTCCTTGGCGCGCTTCTATTCCTCATCCCGTTCGTCGCGGTACTGTTCTGGTTATCGGTGCCTTATGTCGCACGATCCTGGGCGATCCTGGAACGCTCGCGCGAGGCCAGCGGTCTGCCGATTGTCTACCTCCTCAAAACGCTGATCCCGGTCTTTGCGTTTCTTCTCGGATTACAAGGCGTGGCGCAAGCGATCCGCGCCGCGCTCGTTCTCACAACGCCGCATGAACACCAGGCATGAGCGGCGGTGAAATTCTTGCCATCACCATGGTCGCCGCAGTCTGCGTGCTGCTCCTTGCCGGTTATCCGGTCGCGCTGACGCTCGCCGGCGTCTCATTAGGCTTTGCTGTTCTCGGCAGTCTGTCCGGCGTGATGGCGTTTTCGCTTCTTGGCGCTCTGCCAGAACGCGTCTTCGGCATCATGACCAATGACGTGCTGCTGGCGATCCCGTTGTTCATTTTCATGGGCGTGATGCTTGAGCGCTCGCGCATCGCCGAGGATTTGCTGGAAACCATGGCGCGCTTGTTCGGCGCGCTGCCAGGCGGCCTCGGTTTTTCAGTGATCGTGGTCGGCGTGCTTCTCGCCGCTGCTAAAGGCGTGGTGGGCGCAACGACTGTCACGATGGGCCTGATCATGCTGCCGACCATGCTGCGTCACGGCTATGACAAAGCGCTGGCCGCCGGCACGGTCGCCGCGACCGCGACGCTGGCGCAAATCTTTCCTCCGGCGACGGTACTGGTGCTGCTCGGCGATCAGCTCAGCAATGCCTATCAGGCCGCGCAATTGGAGCAGGGCAACTTCGCGCCGCGCACGGTGTCAGTTGCCGATCTGTTTGCGGGCGCGATCGTACCGGGCTTAGCGCTGGTGCTACTTTATCTGCTTTATCTGGTCGCGGTTGCCTTCGTCGCACCAGCCAAATCGCCGCCGGTGAAACCGGATACGGATGCGCCGCACGGCTTTGCGCTCGGTGTTCGCCTCATTGCCGTGCTGGTCGCGCCGATTGCGCTTATTCTCGCGGTGCTCGGCTCGATCCTCGGGGGGATTGCGACGCCGACTGAAGCGGCGTCGGTCGGCGCCGTCGGCGCGATCATCCTTGCCGCACGCCGCAGCGGATTTGCGGACCTGTTCATGCCCGTGATGCAGCGCACGACCCAGATCACCAGCATGATCTTTTTGATCCTGATCGGCGCGACCGTATTCAGCCTGGTGTTCCGTGGTCTTGGCGGCGACCGTTTGATCGAGCGTGCGCTGCTCGATCTGCCAGGCGGCGCTGCCGGCGCGACGCTGGCCGTCATGGCCGCGCTGTTTCTGCTCGGCTTTGTGATGGATGCCTTCGAGATCATCTTTGTCGTGGTGCCGATCGTCGCGCCGGTGCTTCTTAAAATGCCCGGCGTCGATCCGGTCTGGCTCGGCATCATGATGGCGGTGAATCTGCAGACCTCTTATATGCACCCGCCGCTCGGCACGACGTTGTTTTATCTGCGCGGTGTCGCGCCGCCGGAGATCACCACCCGCGACATTTATCTCGGCATCATCCCCTTCGTTCTGATCCAGCTGGCGATGCTGGTTGCGCTTTGGTTCCTGCCGGGGCTTGCGACCGGCCTGCCACATCGGCTTTATGGCGGATAAGAACGTAAAAACCCGATAGCGAGGAAACTGTCATGCTGACGCTCTATCATCACGGCTCTTCGGTCTGCGCCGCCAAAGTGCGACTTGTGCTGGGCGAGAAGAAGCTCGATTGGGATGGACGTTACCTCGACATCCTCAAGGGCGACCAATTCGACCCCGACTATATGAAGCTCAATCCGAAAGCCGTGGTGCCGACGCTGCGGCATGATGATGAGATCATCGTCGAATCGAGCGTCATTTGCGAATATCTGGACGACGCTTTTCCCGAAACGACGCTGAGCCCGGCTGATCCAGCGAGCCGCGCCCGCATGCGACTCTGGATGAAAGCTGTTGACGAGCAACTGCATCCCGCCTGCGCCGAACTCACTTTCACCTGCACCCATCGCCATACGTTGGCGCGACTTCCGGCCGAAGAGCTTGCGCGTTTTCTTGCCAGCACGCCGGCGCAGTCGGTAACTGCGAACTGGCATCAGCGGAAAAAAGAAATCGTCACGCGCGGCTTCGACAGCCCCGGCATCGAAAGGCCTTTCAGGCTCTACGACAGCTATCTCGGCAAAATGGAGAAAGCGCTTGCGGACCGTGCCTGGCTCGCTGGCGACGGCTTCTCGCTCGCCGACATCGCCATGATTCCTTATGTCAACCGGCTCGATATGCTCTCGATGTCGGAGATGTGGACACGCACGCGGCCGCGCGTCACCGACTGGTTCAACCGCGTCAAGGCGCGGCCGACTTTCAAGCCGGCGATGCTCGACTGGTTTCCGGCACAGCTGGCAGAAGACTTTTCCGCCTTCGGTAAGAAGAGTTGGCCGCAGGCACGCGAATTATTGGGTACCGCATGAGTTCCGCCGGAATTTTCGATCTGACCGGCGGCGTCGCGTTGGTCACCGGTGCGTCGAGCGGACTTGGTGCGCGTTTCGCTGAATGCCTTGCTGAAAACGGCGCCGCGGTGGTTCTGGTGGCGCGCCGCGCCGAGCGCCTTGAAGCATTGAAAGCGCGTATCGAAAAGACCGGTGGCAAGGCGATCGCGGTAGAAGCCGATGTGCGCGACCGTGCGGCGATGGGCCAGGCCTTCGATGCCGGTGAAAAAGCGTTCGGTACGGTGACGATCCTGGTCAACAATGCCGGCGTCGCGCATGCCGGCCGTGCCGTCGATCTTCCGGGAGACGAATGGCAGCGAGTGCTTTCGACGAATCTCGATGCAGTGTTCTTCACTGCGCAGGAGGCCGCGCGCCGCATGCTCGCCGCCGGCAAGAAGGGCGCCATCGTCAATATCGCGTCCGTCCTCGGTTTCGGCGTCGATAAGGGCGTTGTTGCTTATGCAACGGCCAAAGCCGGCGTGGTGCAGATGACCAAGGCTTTGGCGATCGAGCTTTCCTTCAAGGGCATACGCGTCAATGCCATCGCGCCGGGCTGGATCGTCACCGAAATGAACGACGAATACCTCGCCAGCGAACGCGGCGCCGCGATCAAGCGCGAGATTCCGATCGGCCGTTTCGGCGAGCCGCGCGATCTCGATGGGCCGCTTCTCCTTCTTGTGTCCGACGCCGGCCGCTTCGTCACCGGCACCACCATCGTCGCCGACGGCGGCCAGATGGTCGGGCTGCGCGGCTGATTATCGGGATGGGAGTCGAGCAGATCGCGCTTGTCTTTGCTGGTGCGCTCGCGGGCGGCATCGTCAACGGGCTGACCGGTTTCGGCACCGCGATCACCGCGATGGGGCTTTGGCTCTACGCCGTGCCGCCGACTGTTGCGGCTTCATTGGCGGTGATTTGCTCGAGCATCTCGCAACTGCAGACGCTGCACCTGATCTGGCGGCACATCCTGTGGCGGCGACTTTTGGCCTTCATCATTCCCGGCATGCTCGGCGTGCCGATTGGGACATTCATTCTGCCGCATATCCAGCCGAATCTTTTTCGGCTCGGCATCGGGCTTTTTCTGTGCGGCTATTCCGCTTACGTGCTGGCGCGGCGTGTTCAGCTCAACAGCAATTGGGGCGGCACTGTCGCCGACGGCGTCATTGGCTTCGGCGGCGGCGTGCTCGGCGGTATCGCCGGACTATCGGGCGTGCTGCCGATTATCTGGACCGATGTGCGCGGCTGGGTGAAAGAGCAGCGGCGCGCGGTGGTGCAGGGCTTCAACATCGCCATTCTGTGGCTCGCCTTTGTCAGCCACGCCGCGTCGGGCCTGTTCACCAAGCAAGTGCTGATCCAGGCGGCGATCGCGCTACCCGGCACGATCGGCGGAGCGTGGCTCGGCGCCTTCATCTATCGGCGCCTGCACGACCACACCTATCAGCGTGTGGTCCTGGTGCTGCTGTTTATATCCGGTCTGGGCCTGATCTGGACCAGCCGCTGACCGCGAAGCAGTCTCAATACATATCCGGCACGTAGAGTTCTTGCGGTACCGGGTGGCGCATATAATCCGGCTTATGCTCGCGCTCCGGCAATACGATCGGATTGTGCTGGACGTCTTGGTAGGGCACCTGCTGCAAGAGGTGGTGGATGCAATTCAAGCGCGCCTTCTTCTTGTCGACGCCCTCGATCACCCACCACGGCGCTTCCTCGATATGGGTACGGTCGAACATCTCTTCCTTGGCCTTGGTGTAGAACTCCCAGCGACGGCGCGATTCCAGATCCATCGGTGACAGTTTCCACTGCTTCAACGGATCGTGGATGCGCATCAGAAAGCGCATATTCTGCTCTTCGTCGGTGATTGAAAACCAGTATTTCACCAGGATGATGCCCGAGCTCACCAGCATGCGCTCGAATTCCGGCACGGTACGGAAGAAGTCCTGACACTCTTCCTCGGTGCAGAATCCCATCACTCGTTCGACGCCGGCACGGTTGTACCAGGAGCGGTCGAACAGCACGATTTCGCCGCCGGCCGGCAAATGGGAAATGTAACGCTGGAAGTACCATTGCGAGCGTTCGCGCTCGGTGGGCGCCGACAGCGCCACGACTTTGCAGATGCGCGGATTGAGCCGCTGGGTGACCCGCTTGATGACGCCACCTTTACCGGCCGCGTCGCGGCCCTCAAACAGGACCATGAGCTTGAGCCTTTTATAGGCAACCCAGTCCTGCAGCTTGATCAGTTCCTTCTGGAGCCGCAGCAATTCCTTGAAATAAGTATGCCGATCGAGGCCATCGGTTTTCTCCGCGCCGGTGCCCGCGATCAGGCCATGCAGCCGGTCGTCGTCGATTTCAAGCTCCAATTCCTCGTCGACCGTGTCGGTCATCTCGTCATGAAGACGGTCCTCGAGCGCGGTTTGGGCTTGGGATTTGGTGTCCATGGGGTTTTTGGCTCCGGAAGGCGACGTTGCGAGATGGCACTATAGGCACGGATCGTGGTGAGCGGTCATGACGGTCATACGACAACCGTCATACGGTCATGTATTTTCTATATTTCTCTTTTAACATCAATATCTTAGAAGTCGACGCCGATTTGAACGAAGAATCGCGAAATCTGGCATCAAAAATGCGTACCAAAAACAGACAGCCGACTGTGTTCAGATTGTCATGAAGCTTGGGAATCTTAGGGGCGGTGCAGTGCTTAGTCGCGTTCTCCGGCGGTCGAATGTCGCGTTGCATATCGCGGCCGCCGGGTCCGCGGCGCTATTTTTGGCTGGTGGGAGAGTTTGATGGCGAAAACTAAGGTTGACGGAAACGGCAGCCTCGAAGCGACAGCGGAACACGCTGAAGACGCCGCGGATGCGGCGACTGAAACGTTGGAACAGGCCGGAGTGACTAGAAGCGACATCGTCGCGACCGCAACCACGGTCGCCGTTGTCGGTGTCGGTGCGGCTGTTTTCGAAGCCGCACTCTTGCCTGGTCTCGTGCTCGGCATTGCCGCGATGTGGCTGCCGCAATACTTCCCGAAAATGGGTGAGGCCCTGAACCCGCTGATGCGTTCCACGGTTCGCGGCGCCTACAAGCTCAGCCATAAGACCCGCGAAATGGTGGCTGAGGCTCAAGAACAGTTTCACGGCATCGCCGCTGAAGTTCATGCGGAAAAGGATGTCGACCCGGAACTGAAAAAGGCCGCGGCCTGAAGCAACGGTTTGTTGCTTCGTTCCGACCGTCCGGCACGCGTTGGCGGTAATGCTTTTGCATTTCCGCCGGCGCCGGACTGTGGCAATTCAATCGCTTTGACTGTTAGGTTTGATCGATGACGACGACCAAGACGAAGACGAAGACGAAAATGAATCTGAAGATCGAGCATCAGGTGCCCGGCCGGGTGCGGATGAAGATCCCAGCCGGCAAAGGCAATCCGGAATTGCTGCAGAAGATCAGCGAAACATTCGCTGTCATTCCCGGCATCGAAGAGGTCACGGTCAATCCGGCGACCGGTAGCGTTGTGTTGCATTACGACACCGAGCGTCATGATGAGTTTCACGACAGCTTCCATGGCCATTACGAGGCGCATGGCGGCAATGGCAGCTCGCACGGTGCAGATACCGAACTCGATAAGCTGACGCACAGCATCGAGGAAGAGGCCGAGTTCCTCGCGAGCCACTCGCATACGGCCCGTGTCGTTGTCGATTTCGTCAAAAAGCTCGATCGCGAGGTCAAGCTTGCCACTAACAATTCGGTCGATCTGAAAATCATATTCGCGGTCGGAATCATCTGCCTCACGGTGTTCGAGGTCGGTGCGACCGCGGCGACTCCGGTGTGGGTCACACTCGCGATCTTCACGGTCAACCACTTCATCCAGCTGCACGAGCAACAGGCGCATGCCAATGCCGGTGCGCACGCAGCCGAAAAACTGGCAATGGCTCCTGTTCGAGTCGCGACCTGAAAACGCGGCAAGCGCTGGGAGTGCGGTGCGATGGAATTTTCGGTTCGGCATTTTATTTCTGGCCGCATCCGTCTGCATTTGCCGGTCTTGTGCCGCAAGCGCCCTGTCGCCGAAGCGGCGCTGGTCTGGTTGCAAGGACAGCACGGTGTAAAAGGCGCGCGGCTTAATTACGCCTGCGCCTGCCTGATCATCGAATACGACCCGAGCTTCGAGGACATGTTGCGCGCCACGCTCGGGCAGTTGTCGGTGATGAGCATCGACGAACTGAAAACTCTCGTCAGCGCCGGCAAGCAGGCGGCGGCTAAGGTCCACGCACCGTCGGCCTTGACCCCTGCCAAGCCCTTGCCGCTATGGCGCAGCACGCCGCTCGGCCTGCCGACAGTTTCGTTGTTCATGGCGTTCTCGGCCAACCCCGTGGTTGCGGCGATCAACGTGCCGTTGATGCTCTACAACGGTTATCCGATTGCGCTCCGCGCCTGGCGGGTGTGGCGCCGCGAATTCCGGCTCAATATTGATTTCCTTGATACGCTCGCCATCGTCGCCGCGCTGTTGCAAGGCGTTCCGCTCGCCGGCGCCATCGTTGTCTGGCTGATCAAGCTCGGCGACTGGATTCGCGATCTCACCGCCGCCGGCCAGCGTAAGGCGATGAGCGAGTTGTTGGAATTCCAGGCCAAGACCGCCTGGGTGCTGCGCGACGGCGTGGTCACTTCGATACCCGCGGCTGATCTCGCGATCGGCGACGAAGTCGTGGTCTATCCGGGCGACATGATCTCGGTCGACGGCGAGATCATCGACGGCCAGGCCATGATCGACCAGAAGACGATCACAGGCGAGGGCTTGCCGGTGATGCGCGGCAAGGGCGAGGCCGTATTCGCCGCCACCGTTATTCGCGACGGTCAGCTCACCATCCGCTCCATCCGGGTCGGCACCGCGACCACCGCCGGCCAGATCGCGCATCTCGTCGAGTCGGCGCCGATCGGCGATACCCGCATGCAGAACCATGCCGAGAAGCTTGCCGACCGCCTGGTGTTGCCGACGCTGGCGCTTGCCGCCGGTACTGCCGCTGTCACCAGCGATTTCAATCGCTTCCTGTCGCTGGTCATCATCGATTACGGCACTGGCATCCGCGTCGCTGCGCCGACCGCGGTGCTCGCCTCGATGACGCATGCAGCGCGAGCCGGCATCATCATCAAGAGCGGCGCGCATATGGAGAAGCTGTCGCAGGTCGATACCGTGATCTTCGACAAGACCGGCACGCTCACCCACGGCTCGCCGGCCGTGGTCGACGTGATCAGCTACGAAAAGACCATCACCGACCGGCATCTCCTCGGGCTCGCGGCCGCGGCCGAAACCAAATTGCAGCATCCAGTAGCGAATGCGCTCCGCGTCAAAGCGCAAGAACTCGGCGCCAACGTTCCGTATTGCGAAGAGACCAAATATCGCATCGGGCTTGGCGTCGAAGGCCAGGTCAACGGTTACTACCTGCATGTCGGCAATGAGCGCTTCATGCGGCAGAGCGATATCGATGTCGGCAAGTCGCAATCCGATCGTGCCGCGCTCGATGAACAGGGCTATTCCTGCATCTATGTCGCGGTCGATGGCGCGCTTGCCGGACTGGTGCCTTACACCGATCAGATTCGCCCCGAGAGCCGCGAAGTGATCACCCGGCTGCACGAGGCCGGCATCAAAAACACGGTGATGCTAACCGGCGACAATGCCGTGGTCGCGCGCGCGGTCGGACGGCGGCTCGGATTGACAACGCAATTCGCCGATATGCTGCCGGCAGATAAGGCCGAGGTGATCAAGCAGTACCAGCGCGAGGGCAAGCTTGTCGCCATGGTCGGCGACGGCATCAACGACTCGCCGGCCTTGAGCTTCGCCGATGTCGGCATCGCCATGAAGTACGGCGCCGAAGTGGCGCGTGAATCCGCCGACGTCGTGCTGATGGAAGATTCGCTGTGGAAACTCGTCAAAGCGGTAGAAATCTCCCGCGGCGCGGTGCGGCTCATTCACCAGAATTATGCCATTGTTGCCGGGCTCAATACACTTGCCCTCGGTCTTGCGCTGCCGGGTGGCCTGATCGTTCCGGAAGTCACGGCGCTGATCAGCAACGGCTCGGCGATCCTTGCAAGCTTGAACGGCATACGTCCGATTCTCCGGTATCAATGACATCAGCCGAGCCCCCGCCGACGCTTCTGCCCTCCGAGCTAAAAGCCCTCCGGCGCGCCGTTCTCGAACTGGAAAATCAGGACTTCGCCGGCCAGCTTGCTGATTACGCTGGCAAGCCCATCGAACGCGTGATGCGCTGGATGCCGAAGGCCGCCACCAGCCGCATCAACAAGGTCGTTGAAACGGCCATCCTTAATTGTCTGAACGTCGCCGTCTCCTCGATCGAACCGCAATCGAAGGCGCCGCCGGCACAGCGCGCCGCCGCGGTGCTTGCGGGCTTGAGCGGCGGCGTGTCCGGTTTCTTCGGGCTCGCGGCACTCCCCGTCGAATTGCCGGTCACCGCGACAATCATGCTGCGCTCGATCGCCGATATCGCGCGGCATAACGGTGAAGACCTTACCACCGTGGAAGCGCGACTCGCTTGCGTGGAAGTCTTCGCGCTCGGCGCACCGAAGAACGATGGCCGCCGTGCCGATTTCGGTTATTACGCGTCGCGGGCGTTCCTCGGCCGGCTCACCTCGGAAACAGCCGCAGTGCTGCTTGAGCGCGGCGCCGCAAGCCTATCAGCGCCGGTTGTCGGCAGTCTGGTCAGCGAGATCGCGGCCCGGTTTTCCGTGGTCGTCACCGAGCGGTCGGCTGCAAGTGCGCTGCCGGTGATCGGTGCCGTCGGCGGCGCTACGGTCAATATGCTGTTCATGAATCATTTCCAGCGGGTCGCGCGCGGGCATTTCGCCATCCGCCGGCTGGAGCGCAAATACGGCGCCAGCGTCATCCGCCGCCTATATGACGAGTATGCGCCACCTCCGAAATCCAAAAGTGGATTTCCATCATTCCGGGGCCGAGCCATTGCCGGTCGCACCCGTTAGCACGGCGGTGGCGGACGAGCCGGTCGCGCCGGCGCTTCCGCCTGCAGCCATTCCCGAACCCCACGCCGCCGTTCCGGAAATTCCGCAAGAGCGCGCCGCCATCCTGCGGCGCGGCCTGCGGCGGATGCGCACCATCGCGACGCTGCTTCTTCTGGTGATGACTGTCATCTTCGTCGCCACGACGGTCACCCATTATCAATTGCCGTGGCTGCCCTATCTGCGCGCTTTCGCTGAGGCCGGCATGGTCGGCGCCTGCGCCGATTGGTTTGCGGTGGTGGCGCTGTTCCGGCGGCCGCTCGGCCTGCCGATCCCGCATACCGGCATCATTCCGAATAATAAAGAGCGGATCGGCGGCGCGCTCGGCCGCTTCATGACCAACAATTTCCTCACCGCGCCGGTGATGAACGAGCGCCTCGCGCGTATCGACATCGTCGGCGCTATCGCGCGCTGGCTGGATGATCCCGCCAATTCCAAACGTGTCGGCGATTATCTTGCCGCGGCATTGCCGCGCATCATGGCAGAATTGCCGGGACCGCAAATCGGCGAGAACCTTGGCAAGTTCACCCAAGCTGCGCTGGCACGGATTCCCGCGGCACCGGTGGCGTCGAAGCTTCTCGGCATCATCTGGGCCCAGGGCGAGGCGCAGGCTTTTGTCGCCCAGGGCATCGACTACGCACAGACCTATCTCGCCGACAACAAGGACTATTTTTCCGGCAAGATCGCCGAACAGTCGACCAATTGGGTCCCGAAATGGGTCGACCGGATGATCGCCGACAAAGTGATGAATGGCGCGCTGACGACGCTGACGGAAATGCGCGACGCGAAACATCCGTGGCGAGTCGAGCTGAAGAAAGGCGTCGAAAAACTGATCGACCAGCTTGGCACCGATCCGCAGATGCGCGCGCAAGGGGAAGCCTTTAAAGAAGGCCTGCTGCACAACCCGCTGTTCCTCGAACAGGCGAAAGTGCTGTGGAGCGAGGTTGAGGATGGCCTGCAATTCGGGATTCCCACACATGCCGAGGCGATTGCACGCGGCGCCGAGGAGGCGTTGCGCGGATTCGGCCGCTGGCTGCGCGAAGATCCTGCGCGGCAGGAGCAGCTCAACCGCACCATCCGTGCACTCTCTCAGCGCCTGTTGATGGCGTATCGCGTCGAGATCGGCTGCTATATCGAGCGCGTGGTGCGAAACTGGGATGCCTCGACCCTGGTCGAGCGGCTTGAGCTGCAGGTCGGCAAGGACCTGCAATATATCCGTATCAACGGCACCCTTGTCGGCGGCTTGGTCGGGCTTCTGATCTTCATTGCGTCCAAGTGGATGGTGGCTTTTTAGCTGCATTTCCTTCGGCTGCCGCGACCATCAAAAATCATTCACACGCCGCCGCTAGGCTTTCCCGTTCGACCCGTGAGAGCGTCCAAGCCGTGTCTTCTTTTAACGCCCAAACGCTGCGCCATCGGCTTGCCGTCATCTTCGAGGACGAAGAGCCGCGGAATGCCTTGACGCGCGCGGTCAATGGCGCGCTGGCACTTCTGATCATCGCCAATGTCTCCTGTGTTATCCTCGAGTCGGTCGAGCCGATCCGCCGCGGCTTTGCCGCGCCGTTCGATATTTTTGAGAACGTGTCGACAACGATCTTTGCGGTCGAGTACGTGTTGCGGGTCTGGGTTTGCGTCGATTATCACGTTACGCCGTATCGCGATCCCGTATGGGGCCGGCTCCGCTATATGCGAAGCTTCTTCGCTCTCGTGGACTTGGTCTCGGTGCTTCCGTCCTTAATCGGCTTCTTCGATGCCGCCGACTTTCGCATCGTGCGGCTTCTCCGGTTGCTGCGGATGCTCAAGCTCGTTCGGCATTCGACAACATTCACGCTGCTCTTTGCCGTGTTGCGCGAAGAGGGGCGGGCGATATCTGCGCTGCTATTCGTCCTGCTCTTAACGGTGACGATCTCCGCGTCGCTGATGTTTATGCTGGAAAACGAAGCGCAGCCCGAGGTGTTCACCTCAATCCCAGTGGCGATGTGGTGGGCTATCGAGACTCTGACCACGGTCGGCTACGGCGATATCGTGCCGGCGACCTTGCTCGGCCGTGTGATCGGCGGCTGCGTTTCGATCATCGGCATCGGCACGCTGGCTTTGTTTTCCGGTCTGATCACGGTCGGCTTTCTCGACCAGTTGAAAATCTATCGCGAACAGCATCCGAAGGCCGTGACGATCACCAAGAATACGATCACGGTGCAGCAGACTTATAGCAGCGTGGTAGTAACGCCGGACATCGTAGGGTCTGCGGCCTTGCCATCGCACTGCCCGCATTGCGGCTCGGTGCTGTCTTATCCGGCATTGCGGGAGAGTGGCGAGCCGCTCGGCGCTTGAATTAAATCTATTCCGCGGCAGTAGCCGACTGCGCCGGTTGCGGCACCGCTTCAAACTGTCCGCTTTTCGGATTGTGGATTTGGAGTTCGCCGCTGCCGACGTCGAAATAGGCGCCGATCAGCTCCAGGCGCATTTCCTCGACGCGGCTGCGGATCCAGGGGAACGTCATCAGGTTGCTGAGCGTAATAACAACTGATGCCTTCTCCAATTCACCGAGATAGGCGGCGCGATCGTCACTATGCTTTTCCGCGTCGAGTGTCTCGGCGGCCGGCGTAATCAACGACATCCAGTTGTCGATGAAATCGCTGGGGTCGGTATGGCCGCGATGCTCGACAAAGGCGCGGACGCCGCCGCAATGGGAGTGTCCCATCACCATGATGTATGAGACTTTGAGGCCTTGGACGGCGAATTCGAGTGCTGCCGACACACCGTGGGTGAAGCCAGACGGCGAATAGGGTGGGACCAGATTGGCCACATTGCGCACGACAAACAGTTCGCCGGGATGTGCGTCGAAAATGACTTCGGGCGATACCCGCGAGTCGCAGCAGCAGATGACCATGACCTCGGGCTTTTGCCCGGTCTCGGCAAGCTTATGGAAGCGGCTGCTCTCGAGCGGCAGACGCGTCACGACGAACTCGTGATAGCCTTCGATGAGGCGAGTGGGAAAGCGCATGGGTACCTTTGTGGCAGGGGTTTCCAACACCAGTATGACGTGCCCAGGGGCGGTCGGTCCTCATCCGCGCGAGTGCTGGCGGACGAAATTGATGATGGCGGAGAAGTCGTCGCCGCTATGGCCTTCATGGGCGAACTGTTCGTAGATATCGGCGGCGCGTCCGCCGATATCGGCTTTGGCATGGACCGAGTGTGCGGCCTCGCGGGCGAGCTTAAGGTCCTTGAGCATCAGGGCTGCGGAAAAACCGGGCTTGTAGCCGTTGTTCGCCGGGCTCGCCGGCACCGGTCCCGGCACCGGGCAATAATTGGTCAGCGACCAGCATTGGCCTGAGCTCGACGACACCACGTCGAACATCGCCTGATGCGACAGGCCGAGCTTCTCGCCAAGCACGAAAGCCTCGCTAACGGCGATCATCGAGGCGCCGAGGATCATATTGTTGCAGATCTTGGCTACCTGGCCATTGCCGGCCTCGCCGCAATGCACGACCCGCTTGCCCATGCGTTCGAGGATCGGCTTGCCGCGCTCGAAGGCATGGGTCGAGCCGCCGACCATGAAAGTGAGCGTCGCTGCCTTCGCGCCGCCGACGCCGCCGGAGACCGGTGCGTCGAGGGTGGCAATGCCGCGCGATGCGGCGAGCGTATGCGCCTTGCGGGCGCTGGCAACATCGATGGTCGAGCAATCGATAAACAGCGTGCCTTGCCGCGCCACCGGCACGATGTCGTTCCATACCGACAGCACATGTTCGCCGGCAGGCAGCATGGTGATGACGATCTCGGCATCTTCCACGACGTCACGGGCATTGCCGGCGATGTCGACGCCGTCGCTTGCGGCCGCGTCGCGCGATGCCGCGACCATGTCAAAGCCCACAATCGGGCCGCCGCCCTTGACCAGATTGGCGGCCATCGGTCCGCCCATATTGCCGAGACCGATGAAACCGATCCTTGCCATGACGTTCTCCCGTTAGTCGAATTGAAGTTCGAGCGTGTCGACCGGCTCGAAGTGCCGGTCGACAATCTCCGGCGTCACCGCCTCGATTGTGTTAGGGCGCCAGACCGGATTGCGATCCTTGTCGACGATCGCAGCGCGGATGCCTTCGATAAGATCGTGTCCACCAATGCAAGCCAGCGCAATACGGTAGTCCTGCTGGAAACACTGCTCAAGGCGCGTCATTCGCTGGGCATCGCGCAAATTCCGCAGCGTGATCTTGAGCGAAGTCGGCGACGCTTTTTGCATGATCGCGAGCGCTTCGGCCGCACCGGAGTCACTAGACTTTGGTAGTCGCGCGACGATCTCTTCCGCTCTGTCGGCACTGAAACCGGCATCGATCCAATTCCGCGCTGCCGCTAAGCGGCCAGGCGCAGGTGGTGTCGCGAATTCCTTGAGCCGTGTGACCACCTCGTCTGTGGTTCGGCAATCAGCCAGCGCCCGCGGAATCTCACTAAGCCGGGCGGCGCGAATATGAATGTCGGCCAAGCCACTATAGATCGCGTCCGCTCCATTGATCCGGCTGCCGGTCAGCGCCAGATAGGTGCCGACTTCGCCCGGCGCGCGCGCCAAGAGATACGAAGCGCCAATATCGGGAAAGAAGCCGATGCCGACTTCCGGCATCGCGACCGTGGAACGATCGGTGACCACACGATGCGCCGCATGTGCCGAAAGTCCGACGCCGCCGCCCATCACCAATCCGTCCATCAGTGCGATGAAGGGTTTGGGATAGCGCGCGATCAGAACGTTGAGATGGTATTCAATCGACCAGAATTTTTCAGGCAGCGGATCGCCGGCCTTCGCCGCGTCATAGAGCGCGCGGATATCGCCGCCGGCAGCGAAAGCACGATCGCCGGCGCCGTCGATTAGCACCGCGCCGACCGACGGATCGTTCGCCCATTCGCGCAGCTTGGCGGTCATGATAACCGCCATGTTCAGCGTAATGGCGTTGAGCGCTTTCGGGCGATTGAGCGTGATCCGGCGGAGAAGCCCTTCTTGCCGGATCAGAATTTCTTCGTCCTGCGGTATCTGTTCGGTCATCGGCCGACGAGGTTGCGTGCCACGATCAGGCGCATGATCTCGTTGGTGCCTTCGAGGATTTGATGCACGCGCAGATCGCGCACGATCTTTTCGACGCCGTATTCGGCGAGATAGCCATAGCCGCCATGTAATTGCAGCGCCTGATTGGCGACATCGAAGCAGGCATCGGTGACGAAACGCTTGGCCATCGCCGCGGTCTGTGTGGTGTTGGGATCCTTGCGGTCGAACGCGGCCGCGGCGTGCCAGAGAAATGCGCGTGATGCTTCGAGCGCGGTCGCCATATCGGCGAGACGAAATTGCAAAGCCTGGAATTCGTCGAGACGTTTGCCGAACGCTTTGCGCTCTTTCGTGTAACGTAGCGCACGCTCGAACGCCGATTGCGCGCCGCCGAGCGAGCAGGCGGCGATGTTGAGACGACCGCCGTCGAGCCCGGCCATCGCGATCTTGAAGCCTAGGCCTTCAGCGCCGAGCCGGTTAGCGGCCGGTACGCGCACATCGGCGAAAGTGATGGCGCGGGTCGGCTGTGCGTTCCAGCCCATTTTGCGCTCGTTGGCGCCGAAGGAAATTCCCGGCGTATCGCCCGGCACCAGAAAGGCAGAGATGCCGGCCGGCCCTTCGCCGCCGCTGCGCGCCATCACGACATA
Source organism: Xanthobacteraceae bacterium (assembly GCA_036271715.1). Classification (GTDB taxonomy): domain Bacteria; phylum Pseudomonadota; class Alphaproteobacteria; order Rhizobiales; family Xanthobacteraceae; genus BOG-931. Next base: position 37,627 of record DATBAD010000051.1, on the reverse strand, counting down.
AAGGTCGCCGGCGCCGGCTCCTGAAATGAACTGCTTCTGGCCGCTGAGCACATAACCGTCGCCGTTGCGCACCGCGCGGGTCGTCAACGCGCCGGCATCCGAGCCGACGCCGGGCTCGGTCAGGCAATAGCTGGCGAGAAGTTCCATGGTGCAGAGCTTTGGTAGCCACTGCCGACGTTGCTCATCGCTGCCGAAAATATCGATCAGCGACGCAGTCATATTGTGGATCGACATATAGGCGGCGACCGTCGGACAACCGGTTGCCAGCGCCTCGAAGATCAAGGTCCCGGTGAGCCGCGGCAGCGCCGAGCCGCCGACATCTTCGGAAATGAACACGCCGCCCATTCCGAGTTCGGCGGCCTCGCGCATTTCAGCAATCGGAAAATGCCTCGCTTCGTCCCAGGCGATTGATTTGGGGGCGATAACTTCGTCAGCAAAAGAACGCGCCATGTCGCGGATCGCGATCTGATCGGCATCAAGCGAAAATTGCGGCGCTGGGCCTACGGAAGGATCAAGCATGTCGCCCTCGATATCGGCGAATTTTGAAGAAATCACGGGGCGATGACAAGCGCATGTTTGCTAAAGCTTGAGCAGTTTTTTTGCATTGCCGAAGAGGATCATGTCCATATCGCGCTGCGGCAAATCGAGTGATTTGACCCCGCGCAACGTGTCGCTAATCAGCCAGCGGCCTTGTTCGGAATCGAAGGGTGCATCGGTCGCGAACAGGCAATGCGCGCTACCGAAGAAGGCGTGCCCGCAGCGAGTCGGCGCTTCCTCGCCGCCGATCGCAGTATCGGCATAGAGCAGCTTGTAATACTCAAGTGGCGGCTTTTTCAGATTGTGCTCGCGTGCGACGGGATTATCACTGCGCGCGCCAAAGAAGATTTGCCGGAAGCCGAGATTAATCTTGGCCGGAAAATAAGGGATCATCCCGCCCATGTGATGCGAGATGATTTTTAAGTCCGGCAACTCGTCGAAGAGTCCGGAATAGATCAGCCGCGTCATGCAGGCGGTCGTCTCATACGGCCAGCCGAATGAGAACCACACTTCGTCTTCCGAGACTTTCTCGCTCGCATAGTCGGAGAAGTCCGGGCCGCGCATCGGATGCACCCAGATCGGCAGATCGTGCTCGGCCATGCGGCGAAACAGCGGCCGGAATTCCCGATTGCTCAAAGGCGCGCCGGCGACATTGGTGAAGAGCTGGATGCCACGCGCGCCAAGCTGCCCGATGGCACGATCCATCTCGGTCAGCGACGCTTCGATATTGTTCATCGGCAGAGCGGCGACGAAAGCCGGAAAGCGATCGGGATGTTCCCGGCAGATCTCGGCGAGAGCATCATTGGCGATCCGCGCCAGTTCCGGCGTTGCATCCGGCGGACCGACGAGTTCGAGCGGTGGATTGGCAAGCGAGATCACTTGAGCGACATCGTCGAACTCTTCCAGAAGGCGTAAGCGCGCATCGACATCGACCAGCGTTTTCAGCCGCGGAAACGCCGTAGTTGCAACGTGGCCGGGAAGGAGAGTCGTCAGCCGGTCGAGATAAGGCTTCGGCATGAAATGATTGAAAATGTCGATGACCATGGCCCGCGACGTTGCCTCCTTGTCACTGTGACTGTTCTATTGCAGTCTCATCCTATCGCAGCATTGCGCGCGAAGAAGAACAAGCTGACGCAAAAAGCCCAGCAGCTTTTGGGAATACTTGGGGGGAATTCATGCCGGACTCAGGCCAAGTCTCTGCCGAATTGATTGCACGGCTTGAGCGGCTGCCGTTTTCGCGATGGCATCGTCATTTCTTTGTCCTCGCCTTTTTCGGCATCGCGCTTGACGCCGCCGATTTCGCAATGTTCGGCGCCGCGCTGCCGCCCGTTGCGCACGAGTTCGGATTGGGCCCGGCGCAAGCGGGACTGTTGGCCACGGCGGGATTGATCGGCGCTTTTCTCGGGGCGCTGTTCTGGGGAACGATCTCCGACTATATCGGCCGGCGCACCTCGTTCCAGGCGACGGTTGGATTGTTCGCGGTTTTCAGCGGGCTCGTCGCGACATCATGGAATATTGCTTCGCTAAGCGTGTTCCGCTTCCTGTCGAATTTTGGCCTCGGTGGCGAAGTGCCGGTCACGCTGACGCTGAGCTCGGAATATAGCCCCGGACGCATTCGCGGCAGCATGACCGGCAATATCATGGCCGCGTTTCCGGTCGGCCTTGTGATGGCCGCGGCGTTGAGCCTCGCTATTATCCCGCATTGGGGTTGGCGCGCGCTATTTGTTGTCGGCGTCGTGCCGGCGCTGCTGTTGTTTTTTGTCCGCCGCTATATGCCGGAGTCGGTGCGCTACCTGATCAGCAAGGGACGCGTTGCCGAAGCCGAACGTATCGTTGACGACATAGAGACCAAGGCGATTGGCCGCGCACTCTCAGCCGACGAAGTCAAAGCGCTGCCGAATGTGCGTCCCGAGATCGGAACACCGGCCAAAGTGACGGTGTTCGAATTACTCGCGCCGGGGCGCGCGAAGAACACGATTCTGCTTTGGATCGTATCCTTTGGCTTTCTGTGGTCGTCGAACGGCATCCTGTTCATGCTACCAACGATTTTGCAGCATCGCGGTATTCCGCTGACGCAGGCGATCACGTTCCAGCTGATCCAGGCTTTGAGCGCTGTCGTGGGCTATTCAGCTTGCGGCTTCCTGATCGATCGTTATGGACGGCGACCGGTGCTGTTTCTTTATTATTTCATCGGCGCGTTCTTCCATCTCTGGTTTGCGATGGCGAGCGGGATGTGGCTGTTCTTCGCCGCCGCCGCCGTCGGCTGGGTTAATCCCGGTGTTTACGGCGCGACCGGGATTTATGTCAGCGAATTGCACCCGACGCATTTGCGCGCGACCGCCGTCGGCTGGTTCTTCGGCATCGGCCGTATCGGCTCGTTCCTGGCGCCGACCGTGGTTGGTTACATGCTGGCCTATGGCGCCGGCGACTATGTGCTGCACACATTCGCGCTGTCCTATCTGATTTCGGCGATAGCGCTCTGGTTGATCGGAATCGAAACTAAAGGCCGTGTGCTCGAACAGATCACCGCGCAAGACGGATTGGCGAGTACTGGGCCGGCGACAGAGCGGGCACCGCAGATCGCTTGAGCGCTATCTTGCTGCAGTCGCGCAATGCGCTAAAGATCGGTGGCACGCGGGCTTCGCCGCGATAGGACGCGCCACATTATGGATTTCAGCCTTTCGCCTGAGATCGAGGATTTGCGCCGGCGCACGCGCGCTTTTGTCGACGAGCATGTGCTGCCGCTGGAAAGCGATCCGCAGAATTTCTCCGATCATGAGAACATCCCGCATGATCGCCTCGAGCCGGTGCGCGACAAGGCGAAGAAGGCCGGACTCTGGGCGCCGCAATCGCCCAAGGAATTCGGCGGCATGGATCTGCCGGTCGTCGCCTGGGCGGTGATGTATGAGGAAGCCGCGCGCTCGCTGTTCGGGCCGCTCGCCCTCAATTGCATGGCGCCGGACGACGGTAACATGAATGTGCTGAAAATCCTCGGCACGCCGGCGCAGAAACAAAAATGGCTCAAGCCCATCGTTGAGGGCAAAGTGCGCTCGGCCTTTGCGATGACCGAACCGGCGCCAGGCGGCGGCTCCGACCCGAGCATGATCAAGACCTATGCCGAGAAGACAGGCGACACCTGGAAGATCTACGGCCGCAAATGGTTCATCACCGGCGCCGACGGTGCTGCCCATTTCATCCTCGCGGCGCGCACCTCCGACGATAAACGCAAAGGCATCACCACCTTCCTCTTCCATAAAGATCAGCCGGGCTGGCGCATCCTGCGCCGCATCGAGATCATGGGGCCGGAAGAACACGGCGGTCATTGCGAACTCGAATTCGATGGGCTCGAAGTCCATGACGATGATGTGTTCGGCGGCTTGGGCAATGGGCTAAAGGTGGTGCAGGTGCGGCTCGGCCCGGCGCGTCTTACGCATTGCATGCGCTGGCTCGGTTGGGCCAAGCGTTGTGTCGAGATTGCGCAAGAGTATGTCGGCCGCCGCGAAGGCTTTGGCGTCAAGCTCGCCGACCGCGAGAGCGTGCAGATGAAGCTCGGCGAGGTCGGTCACAATATCCATATCGGCCGCTTGCTCACCATGCATGCGGCCTGGAAGCTCGATCAGGGCGATTTCGCGCGCAAGGAAGTGTCGATGGCGAAGCTGCATGTCGCCAATACGCTGCATCAGGCCGCCGATGTCGCGATCCAGCTCAACGGCGCGCGCGGCTATTCCAAGGACACCATCGCCGAATGGGTCTATCGCGCCGCCCGCGCCGCGCGTCTCGTCGACGGCGCCGATGAGGTACACAAGATGGTGCTGGCGAAATTTATGCGCGAGGAAGGCCGCGACTTCTGGAGCTGGAGCGCCGGCAACCGGATTTAGCGCGCGAGGATTTAGCGTACCACCATTTCGTGCGCAGGTTGGCGGTTGTTCGTCCTCGCGTCTTATCCGACCGTTTGCTGTTGCGATTATGCCACGCCTCGATGCTTGCAAGCGCAACAATCATCCAAAATCAACGAGCGTAAAGCCCGCGTAATCGCACCGTCACATTGGGTGCCGATAAACGAGGGGCACAAAAGCAATAAAGCAACGCAGTCTTGGGGGCTGTTTTGCCGTTTCGGTAACTGGGGGTCTGTTTTGAAAATCGCTAAGAGTGTGCTGCTCGGCTCAGTCGCCGGGTTGTTCGCGGCTGCGGCCGCGCAAGGGGCCGATCTTCCCGTCAAGGCCAAGCCGGTCGAATATGTGAAGGTGTGCAGCCTTTACGGCGCTGGATTTTACTACATGCCCGGTAGCGACATGTGCATCAAAGTCGGCGGCTGGGCGCGCAGCGAAGCTGTGTACGGCAATAACGGCAGTGCGTCCTGGGGCGCGTTCAACGCGAACGTGAATAACCGGACCACGAGCAATTTTGCCACGCGCTATCGCGGCTACATCACGACTGACGCCCGTGAACAAACCGCCTACGGCACGGCCCGCGCCTATCTGGCGATCGGTTTCAGCAGCAACACGGTCGGTCTCGACACAGCGTCGAACGTCTTCAGCGCCAACCGCGCATTCCTGCAATGGGCCGGCTTCACGACCGGCCTCACGCAATCCTTCTACGACTTCTACAGTGCGTCGGCGGTTTCCTATCGCTCGAGCTATCTGCCGACGTCGGATACCAGCGACAGCGGCTGGTGGGTCTGGGCTTACACCGCTCAATTGGGCAGCGGCGTTTCCGCGACAATTTCTGCGGAAGCGCGGCGCATCAACCAGGTCGTCGAGCAGTCGGCCGCCGATACCATCGCGAATGGTGGCAGCATCGGCTCGACGGCCTTCGCTGCGGGCGCGGGCTATGGCGGCTGGCAGGCGCCCGACGTGGTGGCCAATTTGCGTGCCGACGGAACGTGGGGCAGTGCCCAGGTCATGGGCGCGCTACACGATGTTAACGCGCCCTATTATGCGACCGCAGCTGCAACGACGACTGCGAACCTTGGCCATCCGGCCGACAAGTGGGGCTGGGTTATCGGCGCGGGCGTTAAGCTGAATATGCCTTTTGTGACCAAAGGTGACTTCTTCCAAGCCCAGGTCAATTACACGCAAGGCGCGCTTCGCTATCTCTATCAAACTGAAAACACCAATATGGGCTTGGCGTCTGGCGGGCAGCTTGCCTATGGCGTGGCAAGCGATTGCGTTTTCGGCGGCACCCTCGCTGCTGGCAATGCGACGGGCTGTGAACTGACCACGGGTTGGAGCGTTGTGGCCGGCTACGATCATTATTGGCTGCCGTTCGTCCATCAATCCTTGGTCGGCGCTTACATGAATGTGAACTACGACCGTACGGCCAACGCCATACTCTGCTCGCTCGCGGGGGGCGGCAACGGTGCCGGTGTCGGCACCGCGGCGGTTGCTGCGGGGAGCTGCAACAACAACTGGACCTATTGGGGCATGAGCTCGCGCCTGCAATGGGACGTGACCAAGACCTTCTATGTTGGCGCTGAAGTTTTCTTGAGCCAGGTTGAAAGTGCGCATACGTTCAATAACGTCGTCAGCGGCACCGGCTATGTTCTGGCGGGCTCAACGCCTCTGACGGTCGGCAATCAAACGAATGTCGGCGGCGGCGTCCGTATGCACAAGGACTTCCTGCCCTGATCGTTTGATCTTCGCTCCGGTTGTTTCGTCGGAGCAGAAATAAAAAAGGCGCGGCAACCGATGCCGCGCCTTTTCATTTTGTTGAGAAGCTTCAGGCCGCGAGGTCGAAGCGGTCGGCGTTCATCATCTTGGTCCAGGCCGCCACGAAGTCCTTCACGAACTTCTCCTTCGAGTCCGCACAGGCATAGACTTCGGCGAAGGCGCGAAGCTGCGAGTGCGAGCCGAAGATGAGGTCGACGCGGGTCGCGGTCCACTTCGACGCTTTGGTCTTGCGGTCGTGGCCTTCATAGGCGTTGTCGCCGGTCGGCTTCCACTCCGTGCTCATATCGAGCAGGTTGACGAAGAAGTCGTTGCTTAGTGTTTCCGGCTTTTTGGTGAGGACGCCGTGCTTGGAGTTGCCGGCATTGGCGCCGAGCACCCGCAACCCACCGATGAGAACCGTCATTTCCGGTCCCGTCAGCCGCATCAGTGCCGCGCGGTCTACCAGCGCTTCTTCCGGCTGCATGAACTGCCGCTTGCTGCTCATATAGTTGCGGAAAGCGTCGGCACGCGGCTCGAGCGGCGCAAAGGACTCGACATCGGTCTGGTCCTGCGACGCGTCCGTGCGGCCCGCCATGAAGGGGACCTTCACGTTGACGCCGGCATCCTTCGCGGCCTTTTCGATCGCGGCGTTGCCGCCGAGAACGATCAGGTCGGCGAGAGAGACTTTCTTGCCGGCTTCTTGCTGGATGGCTTCGAGCTTCGCCAGCACCGTCTTGAGCTGGGCCGGCTGATTGACCTCCCAGTCCTTCTGCGGGGCAAGGCGGATGCGCGCGCCGTTGGCGCCGCCGCGTTTGTCGGAGCCGCGGAACGTCGAAGCCGACGCCCAGGCAGTCGAGACAAGCTGCGAAACCGTCAGGCCGGAGGCGAGGATTTTCGCCTTCAGCGCCGTGGCATCGGCGTCGCTGATCGCCGGCTGATCCGCCGCGGGGATCGGGTCCTGCCAGATCAGCGTCTCTTTCGGCACCAGCGGGCCGAGATAACGCGCGACCGGGCCCATGTCGCGATGAGTGAGCTTGAACCAAGCGCGGGCGAAAGCGTCCGCGAACTGCTCCGGATGCTCATAGAAGCGTCGCGAGATTTTCTCGTAGGCCGGATCGAAACGCAGCGCGAGGTCGGTCGTGAGCATGGTCGGTACATGCTTCTTCGACTTGTCGTGCGCATCCGGGATCGTCGCTTCGGCGTTCTTCGCCTTCCACTGTTGCGCACCGGCCGGGCTCTTGGTCAGTTCCCATTCGTATTTGAACAGGTTCTCGAAGAAGGCGTTGCTCCACTTGGTCGGCGTCTGTGTCCAAGTGACTTCCGGGCCGCCGGTGATGGCATCGGGGCCGATGCCGGTGCCGTGCGTGCTTTTCCAGCCGAGGCCCTGATCTTCAAGCGCACCGGCTTCAGGCTCCGGGCCGACCAGCGACGGATCGCCGGCGCCGTGGGTCTTGCCGAAGCTATGGCCGCCGGCGATCAGCGCGACGGTCTCTTCGTCGTTCATCGCCATGCGGAAGAAGGTCTCGCGGATGTCTTTTGCCGAGGCGACCGGATCCGGCTTGCCGTTCGGGCCTTCCGGATTGACGTAGATCAGACCCATCTGCACGGCGCCGAGCGGTTCCGCGAGCTGTCGCTCGCCGCTATAGCGCTCGTCGCCGAGCCAGGTGCCTTCCGGACCCCAATACAGCTCTTCCGGCTCCCATACGTCGACGCGGCCGCCGGCGAAGCCGAAGGTTTTGAAGCCCATCGAGTCGAGCGCAACATTGCCGGCAAGGACCATCAGATCGGCCCAGGAGATCTTGCTGCCGTATTTCTGCTTGATCGGCCACAGGAGCCGGCGCGCTTTGTCGAGATTGGCGTTGTCTGGCCAGGAGTTCAGCGGCGCGAAGCGCTGCTGACCGGCGCCGGCGCCACCGCGGCCGTCAGTAGTGCGGTACGTGCCCGCGCTGTGCCAGGCCATCCGGATCATCAAGCCGCCGTAGTGGCCGAAGTCGGCCGGCCACCATTCCTGCGACTCCGTCATCAAAGCGGTCAGGTCCTTGATCACAGCATTGAGATCAAGAGTCTTGAATTCCTTGGCGTAGTTGAACTCCTTGCCCATCGGGTCGGAGAGCGCGGAGTTCCGATGCAGCATTTCGAGGCTCAACGCATCCGGCCACCAGTCACGATTGGTGAAGCTCGTGTGCATGACGGGGCATTTGCCTTCGGTTTTGGCGTCCATCGTGTCCTCCAATTGTTGGCGACGGATTGTCGGCGGCAGATTTCGTCTTAGTGCGGTTTTGTGGCGAAAGGTGTCAATAAGGTCAAATCGAATTGTCTGCGCGCCACGATAAGTTTATCTTATCGACTATGATCTCTTTGCGACAATTGCGGTACTTCGCTTCGCTCGCGCGCCACCGGCATTTCGGCCGTGCCGCCGACGATTGCGCGGTGACGCAGCCCGCGCTCTCAATGCAGGTCAGGGAGTTAGAGCGTGAGATCGGCGTGGAACTTGTCGAACGGCGACCGGGCGAGGTCGCGCTAACCGCAACAGGCGTAGAGGTCGCGCAGCGCGCCGAACGTATTCTCGCCGCCACGCGCGATCTCGTCGATTTCGCCCGCCATCGCGAAACGCTTGCAGGGTCTCTCAGGCTTGGCATCATCCCAACGATTGCGCCCTATCTTCTGCCGCGCCTCCTGCCGCGTTTGCAGCGGACTTATCCTTCGTTGCGGCTGGATGTGCGCGAAACGCAAACCGCCACGCTTATCGGTGAATTGGCAGCTGGCGATCTTGATTGCCTCCTGCTGGCGCTGCCGGTCGATGCTGCGGATATCGACACAAAGCCGTTGTTCAAAGACCGTTTCCTGCTTGCGGCGCCTGCGGACGAACCGGTGCCGCGGCGAACGCTCAAAGCTGAGGATGTCGATCAAGAGCGATTGATCTTGCTGGAAGAAGGCCACTGCCTGCGCGACCAGGCAGTGGCTTTTTGCGCGACCAAGCGGCACGACTCCGGTGCCGCGCTCGGTTCGACGTCACTTGCGACCGTGATGCAAATGGTTGCGAACGGCTATGGCGTGACTTTGGTCCCCGAAATCGCGGCGGAACTGGAAGTGCGGGACAAGCGCGTCATACTTAGGCGATTTGTTGCGCCGGAGCCCGGCCGTACGATCGGGCTCGCATGGCGCAAGACATCGCCTCGCCGCAGCGATTTCGAAGCGCTCGGGGAGGCGGTCAAGTTGACCGCGCCTCGCCAATCCCGTTCCGAGAAGAGTTAGCGGCGCTTAATTCCGCCAATTCGGATCGATCTTATCGACCATGCGCAGATAAGCCGGCCAATCGGCCGAGCCGCGGCCGGAATCATGATGCGCATATTGCGCAGCAGTCTTCTCGCAAATTGCCGCCGGGATTTCGACCAAGGCATCGCCTGTCGCTTCCATCGTCAGTTGGATATGCGCGGCCTCGATCAACGCCTTCATCAACACGAAAGCCTCGCGCATGGTCTTGCCGACAGTGAGGAGCCCATGATTGCGCATGATCAGCGCGCGATTATTGCCGAGCGATTTATTGATGCGTGCGCGCTCGCCGAAATCCTCGGTGATGCCTTCGTAGTCGTGATAGCCGACGCGATTGTAGAAACGGATCGCGGCTTGCGAGACCATGCGCAGGCCGTGCTGCAATCCGCCGATCGCCATGCCGGTTTCAGTATGCACATGCACGGTGCAATTGACGTCCGTCCGTGCTGAAAGCACACCGCCGTGCAATGTGAAGCCCGGACGGTTGATGCCTGCGGATTCATCGAGATCTGCGTCCATCGAGACTTTGACGAGATTCGAGGGCGTCACTTCGGTGTAGAGAAGCTCGTGCCGCTTCATGAGGAAATTGCGGTCCTCGCCGGGCACGCGCGTTGCCGAATGATTGTAGATGACGTCGTCCCAGCCGTAATGCGCGATCAGCCGGTAGGCCGCGGCGAGATCGACACGCGCCTGCCACTCGGCTGCTGATATGTCGGATTGCGCAACGGCGGCGACTTTCACATCTTCTTTTTTGACGTGCGTGTTCATTGAAGCCTCCCTGAAGTGAAGGGACCTTAACACGCGTGGGTGGGCTGGGGCAGGGTCGTTCCCGATGGAATCTTGCCTGATGGAATCGCGGCCCACCTCTGCCCACTCGGGCGGACTTAACGTGCCATAAGCGCGCAGCGGTGGCTGGATCGAATCGTGTTAAGGGTTCGTCAACCCCGGTCGATAAAGTGTCCTTTATGGGACAGGCGCATTCGACGCAGTTCATACGGGATGTTGTGGCGCTCACCAGAGCCATGGCACGGCCGGTATGGCTGTCTGCGGCACCGCTCCTTCTCTGCGTTTCGACCCTGATGATGGCTGCGCCGGGTTTGATCTACGGCGCGAGCGAGGTCAGTCCGCAGGCGCTGCGTGCGCAGTTTCGTAGGCCGGCTGCGATTCCATTTCCGAAGGATAATCCTTACACGCGCTCCAAGTATGATCTTGGTCTCACGCTATTCTTCGATCCGATCTTATCCGGCTCGAAGTCCAAATCCTGCTCCTCCTGCCATAATCCGGGGCTGTCCTGGGGTGACGGCAGGCCGCGTGCGATGGGTGAAAAACAATTGCCGCTGCGGTCGCCGACTTTGCTCAATGTCGCTTGGACGCCCAAGCTCGGCTGGGACGGTCATTTTCACGATCTCGAAACCGTTGCGCTTGGGCCTCTCACCACACCTGAAAACATGAATTCGACGGAAGATCAGGTGGTCGAGCGGCTCTCCGCAATACCGGGCTATAAACGCGCCTTCGCGGCCGCTTTCGGCAAAGCCGATATTACGATGCCGAAGGTGGAGCAGGCGCTCGCGACCTTCGAGCGCACCATCGTGGCGAGCGACGCGCCGTTCGACCATTGGATTCGTGGCGAGGAGCATGCCATTGGACCTGCCGCCAAACGAGGTTTTGCCGTGTTCAACGGCAAGGCCAATTGCGCGGCCTGCCATCGCGGTTGGGCTTTTTCCGACGCGTCCTTCCATGACATCGGTGTTGCCAAGGACAAAGACATCGGCCGCGGCCGATTGTTTCCGAGTTCGGTGAAGCTGCAATATGCATTCAAGACGCCGACGCTGCGCGACGTGGGGCGCCGCGGTCCTTATATGCATGACGGTTCGCTGGCGACGCTCGATGATGTGATCGATCTCTACGATCATGGCGGCATTGATCGGCCGAGCCGTGACGATGAGATTCATCTGCTCGATTTGCCGCAAAGCGACAAAGCCGACCTCGTCGCCTTCCTGCAGACGCTTGATGGCGTGCAAAAGCCGTTCGCGGTTCCGCCGCTCCCGCGCTGACGCAATCTTTAGCCTTGCAATTGTCGCTTAGAGAATCGTCGGCAACCCGCAGGCGGTCAGCGCGAAACCTGTGATCAGTAACAGGCCGGTCGCAGTTTCCAGCGCTTCCAAATGAGCTGGAAAGCGTGGCGACAGATAAGCCACGACGCCGCCAGCCGCGACGCTGAGCAACCCAGCTAGACCAAGCATTATTGAACTCCGCCCACCCCGTTCGCACGCCTGCGCGAGGGCTTTACCGGGCGGGCGCTTACCGGCCGCCTATGCTAAAACTTGCAATTTTCATTAAATCACGTTACACGGGAATAGGGTTAACCAATACCTAATTTGGCGCTGTCAAAGGTTATCGGTTCCCTAAAATCTGTGGTAAAGAAAACATTAAGTAAACCAGTGAGCTGCGTGCGGCGGCGCATCTGGTCTGTGAAGTTGAGTAGTGTTCAGGAGGCCTTGTATGTCTAGGCTGGCCAAGCGGCTGCCTTTAGCGGCCGCAATACCGCTTGCGTGCCTGGTAAACACGCTGTGCATCGGCACGGCGAGCGCTCATGTGAAGTGGTTCTGTGCCTTTAATGTGGCCGGACAGCCTGACGGGCTAGAGAACGTCCTTTGTCCCGATTTCGAGTTCCTCACCGGTCTATCGGTGCTGGCCTTAATGAGCGGCAGCGTGCTCGAGGGAACGCCGATCGGTTTCACCATGCTCAATGCGCTCGATCGCGCGACCCGGCTTATTCGCGAAAACCTGGAAACGATTTTCCGCGCGGCCTGCGCGTTCTTTTTTGTCGCCATCTGGGGTGCAGGCGGCATTCTTTTGACGCCGGAACTGAAAACGGATTCAGCTTTGATCGGCGCTATCCAGCTTGGCATTGCGGCGGGCATGCTGTCGCGGCGTACGATGCCACTCTCGGCACTCGGCATTTTCGTACTCTACGGCGTTGCCGTTTGGAACTACGGCATATTCCATCTCGCCGATTATCCGGTCTTCCTCGGCGTCGCGCTTTTCATCGCGTTGACCGGCTTGCAGCGCAATCTTTTCGGCATGCGTCCGATCGATGTGGTGCGCTACGCGGCCGGCATCACTTTGATGTGGGCCTCGATCGAAAAGTGGGCCTATCCGGAATGGTCGTATCCGCTGTTCATCCAACACCCGGAAATGACTATGGGTTTCAGCTCCGAATTCTTCATGCGGGCTGCAGGCGCGATCGAATTCGCTTTGGCTTTCGCCCTGGTTTGGACGCCGTTGGTGCGTCGTGTCAGTGCCGTCATGCTGGCTGCGATGTTCATCAGCGCCGTCGGCGAATTTGGCAAGATCGACATGATCGGGCATTCGCTGATCATCGTCGCGCTGCTCGGCATCATGGCCGATGATGCCAAAGCGGAACTACGGGCGCGCGATACCTGGCTGCTACCCGCCGGGTATATCGGGGCGCTCGCAGTATTCCTGATGGCGTATTACGAAGGCCACGCGGCGCTGTTCGGCACCTCGATCCTGTAAAGGTACGGTCGCCGTCACTGGACGTGGTCACTACACGTGGTGATCACTGAACGTGGACGGTGAGTTTCATCTTCGGATGGATGGCGCACAGCACGTCGAAATCGCCGCTTGTCGGAAACGTGACATCGGCCTTACTGCCGGGTTGCTGGTCGCCGGAATCATAGGAGAATTTCGGGGAATCGATATAAGCGTGATGCAAAAGATCGCCGTCATCATTGACGATCTCGATCGTTTCGCCGCGCTTGATAGTGATCGTCCCCGGATGGAACTCGCGGCCCTTTTGCGAAACCGTGTATTGCGGCAGCGCGAGCGCAAAGCTGCCCAGCCCGCATAGCATGCCGGCGCAAAATGCCATGGTGATCAGCCGGCGAAGCGACAAGATCGTGGTTTTGAGATCCATCATCGCCTCCTTTTCGGGTCAGACCGACGTTATCCGATCTCGATGAACATTGTTTGCTAACCGTGAATGCCGGCGGTTAAGGGGCCGTTAACGAACGCATAAGCGGGCATTAAGGAACCCACCAAGATTGGTCCGAAAAGAGCCTCCCGCTGCACTGCCTTTAACGGCTGGCGGGGTAGGTCTATGGCGTAAATCAGGGGTTCCGGACGTTTCATGCTGCGTCGCCAGCTGTCTTCGATCGGTATCGGCTTGGTGACTCGCTGGCGGCGCGCCGTCATGCGGGCGGCGTCGCTATTGATGACCATTCGCGGCCGTATACTGGTCGCTTTCCTGGTCATGAGCGTGATCACCGCGGGCCTCGGCGCCTATGCCGCTCTCGGCATCCGCAATGCCGGCGTGCTTGTCGACAAGACCTTCGACGAGTCGCTGATGTCCATCAATTATGCCCGTGCGGCTGCTGCCGATTTCGCCGCGATGCGCGCGGCTTTCGCGCGGCGCTGGATTGCCAACGACGCGGAAACGCGAACGGCGCTCACGCAAGACCTCGAGACGTTTGCAACATCGCTTGCCGAAGATCTCAAGATCGCGGGCGAACGCTCGCAGTCAGCGCGCGCGATGCGCGCGGCTGAGAATGTGCAAAATGCGGTGAACAATTGGCGGAAGATTTGCGAGCGTCTCCTCGCCGGCGACGAACGCGATGTGAATTGGGACACGCTCGATCACTACGCCGGCAAAGCCGACGATCAGATCGATCTTCTGGTGAATTACACTGCGGGCGACGGCTTCCTTTACCGGCAGGCCGCGCGCGCCGCCGTTGCGCGTGATCAGCAGTTCAATGTCGCCGGCACCCTCCTGGCGCTGGTGCTCTCGGCACTTGTAGCCTGGGCTTTGGCGCGGCGGATCGTCGGTCCAGTAGCGGTCGCCTCGAACGTCGCCGAACGGATCGCGGCCGGCAAGCTCGACGTCGCGATTCCGAGAAGCGGCACCGACGAACTTGGTGCGCTGCTCGCAGCGATGGGCGTGATGCGCGACAACATCAAGGCGATGATGGATCGCGAGGTCGAACAGCGGCGCTCGGCGCAGGCGCGGCTTGCCGACGCGCTCGAAAGCTCTCCGGAAGGCGTCGTGGTGGTGGACTCCGACGACAGCATCGTGCTGGCCAATGCTCAGGCCGCTGACCTTCTTGGTGTCGCGCCACGCCTTCTCAAGCCAGGCACCTCGCTGGCTCAGCTAGAGCCTGCACTACAGGGTTCGAGCGATGCCGAACATGTGCTGATGCGATGCGATCGCGATTTGCATGCCACTCGCGAGGCTTTGATGGCGGACGGCAGGTGGCTCCGCATCAGCCGCAGCCCGACCCGCGATCAAGGGTTTATTTTCTTGTGCAGCGACATCAGCCGCTTGAAGCAGCAGGAGTCGTCGCTGCGCCAAAGCAACATGTTGCTCGATGCGGCGCTTGAGAACATGTCGCAAGGGCTGTGCCTTTACGATGCGCAGAATCGCCTCGAAATCTTTAATCGGCGCTTCCTGGAAATCTTCAGGCTCCCGCCTGAGCGGATTAAGTCGGGTATCTCCTACAAAGAAGTGCTGGAGATCAGCGTTCCGCTCAACAACGGAGCCACCCGAAGCGTCGATCAACTGCTCGCCGAACACGTTGGCTTTCTGCGTGAGAAGGCGTTCGGCCCGCACCTCTATGATCTGTATGACGGCCGCGTTGTTTCGTGCCTGTACAGCGTCACCGCGGACGGGCGCTGGGTGGCGACCTACGAAGACGTCACAGAACGGCGCCAGGCCGAGGCCAAGATCATCCACATGGCGCGTCATGACGCGCTGACCAATCTGCCGAACCGCGTGCTATTCAAGGACAAGATGGAGCAAGCGCTCGCACGTGGGGACGAGCTTGCGGTGATGTTCCTCGATCTCGACCGCTTCAAGGGCGTCAACGACTCGCTCGGCCATCCGGTCGGCGATGCACTGCTTTGCGCCGTTACCGAACGGCTGCAGCGCGTGGTGCCCGGCGCCGACACGGTGGCAAGGCTCGGCGGCGATGAATTCGCTGTCGTGCAAAGCAACAGCAGTCCCAACGACACTCGCGATCTTGCCGCGCGCATCATCGACACGATGATCGAGCCGTTCGAAGTTCACGGTCATCAGGTCGTTATCGGCACCTCGATCGGCATCGCCATCGCGCCGGCCGACGGCAACGAGCCCGATCAGCTTTTGCGCAATGCCGACATGGCGCTCTATCGCGCCAAGGCCGATGGTCGCGGCACCTATCACTTCTTCCAGCCCGAAATGGACGCGCAGATGCAGGAGCGGCGTACGCTCGAGCTCGATCTGCGCAAGGCGCTGCTCGCTGAAGAGTTCGAGCTCTACTATCAGCCGCTGGTCGATGCCGGTACCGGGAAAGTCACAGGCTTCGAGGCGCTGTTGCGCTGGAATCATCCGGAGCGGGGACTGGTGTCGCCGGACGACTTTATTCCGGTGGCCGAGGAAATCGGCCTGATCGTGCCGCTTGGCGACTGGGTGCTCAAGCAAGCCTGCCGCGAGGCGATGACCTGGCCGGGCAAACTCACGGTCGCGGTTAATCTCTCGGCGGTTCAGTTCCGCAACCCGGCGCTGGCGCTGTCGGTGGTTTCGGCGCTCGGCCAGTCCGGGCTCGCGGCGTCACGGCTCGAACTCGAAATCACCGAAAGCGTGCTGCTGCTGGACGACCGCTCGGTTCTCGATGCGCTCCATCAATTCCGTGATCTCGGTGCGCGCATTTGCATGGACGACTTTGGTACCGGCTATTCATCGCTGAGCTATCTGCGGAGCTTCCCCTTCGACAAGATCAAGATCGACCGCTCCTTCATTTGCGAACTCGGCAAGGAGAGTGACGCCGTTTCCATTATCCGTGCCGTCATCGACCTCGGCTCAAGCCTCGGCATGATCACCACGGCGGAGGGTGTCGAGACCGAGGAGCAGCTCGATATCGTGCGCTCCGAGGGTTGCATGCAGGTGCAGGGCTACCTGTTCAGCCGGCCGGTTCCGGCCGCACAGCTTCCGGCCTTGCTGCAGAAGCTCAACGGCCGCACCCGCGCGGCATAACGGGTCGGCGCGGCAACACGCCCAGAGCACAAAAGCTCGTCTTTTCAAATCCCTAGCATTGCCGCGCCAGCGCTGCCGCCTATATTCCCGGGCATGGCCGTCCCTCTGGCAATATCGTCCCTATAAGGGCAAACTGCCCCGCCGCAGGGACGAAAGAGACCGCGTGAATGGCGCTGCGTGACGTCAAACTCGACGATAAATATGACCTGGGCCAGCGCCACGTCTTTGTGACGGGCTTCCAGGCTCTAGTCCGACTCTGTCTGATGCAAAAGGAGCTGGATCGCCGCAACGGTCTCAATACTGCGGGCTACGTCTCCGGCTATCGCGGTTCGCCATTGGGCGGGCTCGACAGCCAATTCCTTCGCGCCAAATCCTTCCTCGATAAAAGCGATATCCGCTTCCAGGGCGGCATCAACGAGGATCTTGCCGCCACTGCGATCTGGGGTTCGCAACAGGCGGAACTGCGCGGCGAGGGCAAGTTCGATGGCGTTTTCGGCATGTGGTACGGCAAGGGGCCGGGCGTCGATCGCACCGGTGACGTCTTCCGCCACGCCAATTCCGCCGGCAGCGCCAAGCATGGCGGTGTTCTCGCCTTGATGGGCGACGATCACACCGCCGAATCCTCGACCACCGCACATCAGTCCGAATATCACTTCATCGATGTGATGATCCCGATCCTGAACCCTGCAGGCGTGCAGGAGGTTCTCGATTACGGTCTCTACGGCTGGGCGATGTCGCGCTTCACCGGCGCCTGGACGGCGCTAAAGACGATGCACGAAACGATCGAGTCGACGGCGGCGATCGACGCGAGTCTCGATCGCGTCAAGATCGTCATCCCCGAAGATTTCCGTATGCCTGAGGGCGGTCTCAATATCCGCTTGCAAGACGCCGTGCTGGCCCAAGAGGCGCGGCTGCACGACTACAAGCGCGACGCGATGCTCGCCTTTGTGCGGGCGAACAAGCTCAACCGCATCATCACCTCAGGTGGGCGCGATCCGAAGATCGGCATCATCACCACCGGCAAGAGCTATCTCGATGTGCGTCAGGCGCTTGATGAACTCGGCATCGACGAGATCAAATGCAACGCGCTCGGCATCCGGCTGTTCAAGATCGGTTGTCCGTGGCCGATCAGCCGGCAGGATCTCGCCGAGTTTGCCAGCGGCCTCGATCTGATCATTGTCGTCGAAGAGAAGCGCTCGCTGATTGAAGTGCAAGTCCGCGAGGAGCTTTACGGCACGGCCAATCAGCCGGTCTGCATCGGTAAGAAAGACGAATCCGGCAATTGGCTATTCCCGGTCAAAGGTTCGCTCGACCCGAATGACGTCGCGATCTGTATCGGCGAGCGGCTTTTGAAATATCACCGCAACGACGATCTGATCGGCAGGGTTGCGCGGCTGAAGGAATCCCAGCGCATCGCCCGCGAGACCAAAGACGTCGCGCAACGCATTCCCTATTTCTGCTCAGGCTGTCCGCACAACACGTCGACGGTGGTGCCCGAAGGCATGCGCGCTTATGCCGGCATCGGCTGCCATTATATGGCGCAGTGGATGGATCGCTCGACACTCGGTTTCACGCAGATGGGCGGGGAGGGCGCCAATTGGGTCGGTGAGGCGCCGTTCTCGAAACGCAATCACGTTTTTCAGAATCTCGGCGACGGCACTTATAATCACTCCGGCTATATGGCGATCCGGGCCGCCATCGCCTCGAACACCAACATCACTTACAAAATACTGTTCAACGATGCGGTGGCGATGACTGGCGGTCAGGCCAATGACGGCGGCTTGACCGTGCCGCAGGTCGCGTACCAGGTTGCTGCCGAGGGCGCCAAACGCGTCGCTGTCGTCACCGACGAGCCGGACAAATACGCCAGCGACACGCAATGGCCGAAAGGCCTCACCATCCATCACCGCGACGATCTGATCGAAGTGCAGAAAGAACTGGCGGCGGTCCCCGGCGTCACGGTGATGATCTACGACCAGACCTGTGCCGCGGAGAAACGCCGGCGCCGCAAGCGCGGCACGTTTCCCGATCCGAACAAGCGCGTCATCATCAACGAACTCGTCTGTGAAGGCTGCGGCGATTGCGGCGTGAAATCGAACTGCGTATCGGTTCAGCCGCTCGAAACCGAATGGGGACGCAAGCGCACCATCGATCAGTCGAGCTGCAACAAGGATTTCTCCTGCGTCAAAGGCTTTTGTCCATCCTTCGTCACAGTGCATGGCGCCAAGCTGAAAAAGGGCACTGGCATTGCCGCGGACCATGAGCGCGCACCGTTGCCTGAGCCGACACTGCCGGCCATCGATCATACCTACAACATCGTCGTCACCGGCGTCGGCGGCACCGGCGTTGTCACTGTCGGCGGCATTATCGGCATGGCCGCGCATCTTGAAGGCAAGGCCATCGGCGTGCTCGACATGGCGGGGCTGGCGCAAAAAGGCGGCGCGGTGTTCAGCCATATGCGCATCGCAGAGACGCCCGATGCGATTCACGCCATTCGCGTCTCCGCTGGCGGTGCGGATCTCGTGCTTGGCGGCGATATCGTCGTTGCAGGCACGCAAAAGGTGCTGGCCACTGTTAAGCACGGCGGGACGACCATGGTGGTCAATACCGATGAGTTTTTGCCCGGCGACTTTACCCGAAAGCCGGATTTCTCGCTGCCGAGCGAAAGACTCAGGCGCACCATCACGGCGGATGCCGGACGAGAGAAGACGCATTTCATCGACGCCTCGCGCATCGCCAATGCGCTGTTCGGTCAGTCGATCGGCGCCAATATGTTCATGGTCGGCTATGCCTATCAGCTCGGCGCGATCCCCTTGTCGTCAGCAGCCATCGAGCAGGCGATCGCGCTCAATGGCGAAGCGGTCTCGATGAATCAGGCGGCCTTCCATTGGGGCCGGCGCGCCGCTATCGATCTCGCTGCGGTCGAAACTTTGGTGACGCCGGCGTCGGGTGCGGCCAGCGATGCCGAGCACTTGTCGGAAAGCTTCGAAGAGGCGGTCGCGCGGCGCGAACAGTTCCTCACCGCCTATCAGAATACCGCGTACGCCCGGTCCTATCGGACCTTCGTCGATAAAGTAGCTGCAGCCGAGCATGATCGCGCGCCTGGCAAAACCGGATTTGCCGATGCTGTCGCGCGCTATCTGTTCAAACTGATGGCTTATAAGGACGAATACGAAGTCGCGCGGCTTTATACCGATGGCGCGTTCACAAAGCAGATTGCGGCTGCGTTTGACGGCGATTTGCGCTTCCAATTCCATCTCGCGCCGCCGATTTTGGCGCCGCTTGATAAGACTACAGGCCTGCCGCGCAAACTGAGCTTCGGTCCGTGGATTATGCCGGCGTTCCGGCTATTGGCAAAACTGAAATTCCTGCGTGGCACCACCTTCGATCCGTTCGGCCGTTCCGTGGAGCGCCGCACCGAGCGCAAGCTGATAGATGATTACGAAGCGACGCTCTCCGAAGTGATCGCCAAGCTCTCTCCGGAGAACCACCATCTCGCCGTTGGCCTTGCCGCCATTCCGGAAAAGATCCGCGGCTTCGGTCATGTCAAACAGCGGCACCTTGTTGCCGCAAAGGCCGACGAGGCTACGCTTCTCGAGCAATTCCGCGCCGGTTCGCCGGCGCTTCTCAAGGCCGCTGAATAATCTTTTGTTCCTGCGTATCAGCACCGCGTATCACCGGGACTACAACGGAGTAATATGCGTCGATGAGTGACGTTGTCACCGCGCCGGGAGATGCCGGCGAGACGATCGAACGGGAGCTGCCGGCCAAGCCCGCAGCATCGCCTTCGCGCATGCCGGCAACCGTCAAGAAATCCGCAGCGC
Organism: Xanthobacteraceae bacterium; assembly: GCA_036271715.1. GTDB lineage: Bacteria > Pseudomonadota > Alphaproteobacteria > Rhizobiales > Xanthobacteraceae > BOG-931. The sequence continues at coordinate 17,315 of DATBAD010000051.1, read as the reverse complement.
CGGCAACGAGCGTCCAGGCAAAGGCCGACGGCGAGCCGGTCACAGGCGGCATCGGTATTCTTCTGGTCAATCTTGGCACGCCCGATGCCCCGACGCCGGCGGCGATACGGCGCTATCTGCAGGAATTCCTGACCGATCCTCGCGTCATCGAGAAGGATTCGCTGCTCTGGAAGCTCATACTCAACGGCGTCATTTTGCCGATCCGGTCGCGGCGCAAGGCGCAAGATTACCGGAAAATCTGGAATCACGACAAGAACGAGTCGCCGTTCAAAACCATCACCCGTTCGCAGGCCGAAAAACTCGGCGGCATCCTGGAGCCGCTCGGCAAGCACGTCATCGTCGATTGGGCGATGCGTTATGCCAATCCATCGATCGCCTCACGGCTTGAAGTGCTCGCGACCTGGGGCTGCGACCGTATTTTGATCATGCCGCTTTACCCGCAATATTCGGCGGCGACGACGGCAACAGTAGGCGACGAAGTCTTCCGTTTCCTGATGCAGCAGCGCCGCCAGCCGGCGATCCGCATGCTGCCGCCGTATTTCGACGATCCCTATTACATCGAAGTGTTGGGTTCGTCGCTGCAGGCCGAACTCAAGTCGCTGCCGTTCACGCCCGACGTGATTGTCGCTTCCTATCACGGCATGCCGCGCGATTATGTGCGCAAGGGCGATCCCTATGAGAGCCAATGCGTGCGCACCACCGAACTGTTGCGCAAGCGGCTCGGCATGGATGAGAAGCAACTCATCATGACATTTCAGTCGCGCTTCGGCCGCGCGCAATGGCTCGAGCCCTATACGATCAATACCGTGAAGGCGCTCGCCAAAAAGGGCGTGAAAAATATGGTCGTGATCACGCCGGGTTTTTCTGCCGATTGCCTCGAGACTCTGGAAGAGATCGCGGTCGAGAATGCGGATGTGTTCAAGCGTAGTGGCGGGGAGAATTTCGTCGCCATCCCATGCCTCAATGACAGTGAAGCCGGCATGCTGCTGCTCTGGCAGCTTGCGATGCGCGAGCTGAAGGGCTGGGTCTAGGTTGAGATCGCCAACAGGATCGCCTGCAGATGATGCATGACGGCTCGCTGGTTTCCTGGACTTGGTATCTCGGCGCACTGGTTTTGTTCGTGATCGAAGGTATCCGGCCCGGCCGCTTTGCGTTGTGGCTCGGTTTTGCCGCGATCCTAGTCGGCGTCATCGCCTCGGTGGCACGCTGGTCGTGGCCTTTCGAATTCGTGGCCTTTGCGGCGCTCGCCGGTTTGTTCGTTCCGGTATGGCGGCGCTACGAGCGAAAAGCTTGAAATTCTTGGATTAATTCCATGATCGGCGCGGCCCGGCGGTGGGCCCGATCAACCTCTCATTAACCATATCCGTTTCTACTCCGTTAACCAGCGGTCCGCCGTCCGGCGCGGCCGTGCTGGCCGTTTGCGTGCGCTTGGCCATGCGAGGCCAACGGAGGTTTGGTGCCGCGTCGTCGCCGACGATCGAATGTCGCCCGCTTCGCCGTGACAGCCTTCGCCGCGGCGATTCTGCTTGCGCTTGTGCCCGAGTCGGGCAGGACGCAAACGCCAACGCAAACGACGGATCCTAACGCCGATCTTCTGGCGCCTTCGTTGTCCGGCAATCCTGCCAATCCGCCAACCTTCGGGAGATCGCCGCAGCCCGGCCAGACTCCTCCGGCTGATCGATTTACCGGGCCGTCGCGCGTCGGCGCGATTCCGACCTATGGCAGCCCGACCGGTTTTGGCGCCGGCGATACCGGCTTTGACTCACAGAACCGCTCCAAGCGCCAGCGCACCGCGCGCGTCCCCGCGAAAGACAGCTCGATCGCCGCACCTACCGAGACTTTCGACCAGGTGCCGGCGCCGCCACCTCAAGTGCCGTCGCGGCCGCCGGTGCTGGCACAGCCGCCTGCGCCCGTCGTTTATCCGGCAAAAGCCGCATCGCGCCCGGGCGCAATTTTGCCACCGATGCCGACTGAATTGCCGATCTCCAATCCGCCGGCGGAAATTCATCCGGCCGCGTCGGCGAACCGGCGCGGCGCAGTTCTGCCGATTCCGGAGGATATCTATTTCCAGGCTTCGGCGAGCACACCGGCGCCGGGAACGCCGCAACCCAACACGCTGCCGCTCGGTGCGGTGCCGCAGGCTACTTTGCCGATCGCGGCGGGCGATCCTTATGAGCAACTCGGCATCAAAGCGGGCTCATTCTTGATCCTGCCGGCCGTCGAATTGTCGGCCGGTTACGACAACAATCCGCAACATGCACCCGGCGGCGGCGGGTCTCCCGAATTCATTGTCGCGCCGGAACTGCACGTGCGCTCGGACTGGGTGCGGCATTCGCTTACTGCCGATGTTGCCGGCTCCTACACCGAATACACCAATGACTCGTTCGTGCCGCCGCTCAGCCGGCCTTATCTGAATGCCAAGACCGATGGGCGTATCGATGTGACGCGCGACACGCAGGTTTTGTTGGAGGGCCGCGTCATCGTCTCAACCGACAATCCGGGCAGTCCCAACATTCAGGCCGGCCTCGCCAAATTGCCGATCGGAACGACGGTCGGCGGCACGCTTGGGCTCAACGAGGCGCTTGGCCGGTTCGATGTCTCGCTCAAAGGCACCGTCGACCGGTCGATGTATCAGGACTCGCAACTCACGGATGGCACCACCGCGAGCAATGAAGCGCGCAATTTCGATCAGTTCGGCGGCATTCTCCGTCTTGGCTACGAGGTCGAACCTGGGCTCAAGCCTTTCGTCGAACTCAACAGCGACACCCGCATTCACGACGTGCAATTCGACGAGTTGGGCGAAGATCGCGACTCGACCGGCGTCGGCGCCAAGGCCGGTGCCGAACTCAAAATAACCAACTGGCTGACCGGCGAAATGGCGGTAGGTTATTTGGAGCGCGACTATCACGATCCGACGTTGCCTAATATCGGCGGCATGACCGTTGATGGCTCGCTGCTTTGGCAGGCGACCGCGCTGACCACGGCGAAATTCACGGCTGCATCTTCGGTGGGTGAATCGGTCCTGCAAGGCGTCTCCGGTTCGTTCAGCCGGGATTTCAACATCCAGGTCGATCACTCATTCCGGTCTTGGCTGATCGGCACCCTGCAGGCCGGTTATGGGCACGACAATTATGTCGGCCTCGACCGTCAGGACAATCGCTATTTCGTATCGGGCGGCGTGACTTACAAAATGAACCGCGAAGTTCAGATCAAGGCCGAGGTCCGGCATGATTGGCTGACATCGAGCCAGCCCGGCAATGCCTATGAGGCGACGTCCGCGTTGTTGACGCTGCGGCTGCAACGCTGAAATCTGTCGGGGCTGATTGCCGCCAAGGCTAGTCGTTGACCGACAGGACCATGATCGGGTCTTCGATTCTCTCCGGCGCGATTTCTTGTTCCAGCGGCAAGACAGCCGTGCCAATCGCGAAAAATTCGATCACATGCGTCTGCCAGCCATGGCTGCCTTCGTGGATATCGACGCCGACCACTCCTTCGGCCTTGGCCGCGGCTGCCTCGAACTGCATTCGTTCGATGGCGATCTCCCGTGCCTCGTACATCGCGGCAGTGAAATTCTCTAATTCGACATTGCGTCCCATGCTGCCCAGCCCTGAAAGCAGGCCGCGATGGGCGACATGATACACGCAGCTTCCCATGACCATCTCGACAGGGCGGTAGCCCGAATGCAGCAACGACCAGAAGTCCTGTCCGGACAAATCGGAGGTGAATGGACCGCCGTCATGAGCGCGGAATCCCTTATGCCCGTCGCCGTGAACGACGCCCGTGCCGATAGCGATGAATTCCAACAGATGCTCGTCCCATTCCAGGCGCTTGATCGTCAGCTTCACGCCGACAATTCCGTCAGCTTGCATTGCGGCGGCTTCCGCACGCATCCGGCTCATCGCCAGTTCGCGGGCGTGGTACATCGCCTTCGACAGCACATCGAGTTCCTGGTTCTTGCTCCAGCTGCCGTATTGAATGCCGACGTGATAGACGCAGGTCCCCACGCATAGCCCGATTGGCTCGAAGCCGGCTTTGCGTACCAACAGGAATTCATTGACCGAGAAATCGGAAGTGAACACGCCGGTCGAGTGCACCGAGCTGCGCAGGCCCTTCAAACGCTGTTGGGCGTGAACAGGAATATCCGTTGTCATCTCAAATTCCCCCTTCGACTTCGTTGGAAGCGTAGGACTGGTGATGCCGTGAGGCGCCTTTCAACGGCGTCCGGCCGGCATGGGTGTCGACCACGATTTTGATGTCATGCGGCAGCGTCGTGCCGCGCCGCGCATCGACTGTTGTCGCGATCACAATATGCCGCGCCAGGTACGACTTGGGCTCGCTGCCGTCTTCGCGTTCGAACATCTGACTGAAATTGATATGGGCCAACACGCCGTTGCCCTGCGACCGCGCATGCATGCGCAGTTGTTGATGGGCGCGCTGGCGGACGACTTCCCATAATTCGCTCAATACCCCGGATTCAGTGTTGCCCATCCAGTCCATCGGCGCGCTGTTGCGCCACGTAGTCATCCATTCGTAATGGGCGCCGATAGCGATGCCGGTCGGCACAACGTCGGCTTCAAGCAATTTTACGAATTCGAGTGCCGGCACGGTTGCGACGATTGGTTCCTTGCTCGGCGGTAAGCCGTCGACATAGACGGCGGTGCCGATCAGCGTGAAATCCATGCTGGCTTCGGCCGATAACGGGACCGTCCGCATTTTGACATCAAGAACGGCGTTGGCACCGGCGACTCGCGCTTCCTCACGCAGTCTGTCGAGAGCCATGGTCCAGCCCTCGGCATGGCCTTCGGTCCACGACCATCCGTAATGAAGCCAACAGGTCGCAGAAATCGCCGCGATTGGCTTGAGGCCATGTGAGCGTGCAATCATCAGCTCCGCCGGCGTAAGTGTCGCCACCCAAGGTAGCGTTCCGTTTCTCGCGCCTTGCAGCCGTGCTCGCGTCTCCGCTGGCAGGTTGTTCGTTTGCAGGAAATTCTGGATTCCGGCTAACCGCTTCTCGTGGGCAGCGCGTAGCGCCAGTGTTTCCGCATCCGGTTTCTTGAAGATGTCAAAAATGCCCATGTCAGCTCGCCATGAAATTACCGAGTGATCGGCTCAGCGCTTGCGCATGATCGGTCGCTTTCTTGGTCTCGGCGGCCAACCGCTCAAACCACTCGGCGGGATCGACGGCCTTGGTACTGAGCGTTATGCCGCGCACCACCATGGCGATCGTTGCCTTCAGTCTGCCGCTGTCGATTTGCAGCGTATATTTGTTCTCGCCGAGTTCGACGCTGACGCCGGTGGTTTTGGCCGAACTGGAGAAGAACCCTCTGCTTTCGTGCAGCGTTACGAGTTCCGGCATGGCTTCTTTCAGACGCAGCGCGAACGCCTTCAAATTACTCTCGGCATCGGCCTTGAAACGGCGCAGCCACGCCGCTTGCATGTCGAAGTCATCGTTCTGCGTCATTCCCGCACCGCAGCAGCGTTTACGCCCTGCATTCCATGCACCAGCCGGTTGCGGATGTCGGCAAGCTTGGTTTCGCGCTCGCGGTCTCCGGCTGCCACCTGCCGCTCGATTTCGATGACTTCATGCATGGTCTTGATCGTCTCGTCCGCCACTTGGGCGAGGACGTCGATATTGCGCTGATCGCCGCCCAGGCTACGTGCCGCGCTGGTCGCTGCCTCGTGCGCGCCTTTGGATGCCAGCAACGCAATCTGACGTGCGGCTTCATCCAGCTTCGCTGCTTCGTCCGCGGCGCGGCGGATATCGACTTGCACCACGGCTTGGCTCGCCACGGCCATCAGCCGCGGTATGACCACCAGCATGCCGTTGGAAATCTGCATGATGCGCGTTTCCGCCGCCTTTTTATTCTGCGCGATGATCGGGATCAGCATCGCCGATCCCAGCAAGTTCTCCCGCATCTCGGCAATCTTGCCGCGAAAATTTGCCAGCGCCGCGCGAACGTCCATGACGTCTGCGGCATCGACGGCATCCCCTGTCTTGACCGCGTTCTGCCGCAGCGCCTCCAGTTCCTCGTGGCCGCGGTCGAGAGCGATCTGCCCAGCCGCAATTTCGATTTTCAGATCACTCAAGCTTTTGCGTATGGCGCCGCCTTGCTGATCGAGGAGTTCAACCGCGACCGTCAGATCAGCCTTGGTCTTGCGTGCCTTGGCTTGCTCGCCGTCCATCAGGTCTAAGAACTTTTTGCGGTTCTCGGCGAAGCCTTTGAACGCTGTGCGGGCGTCTGCGGCCACATTGATCAAGCGGCCGATCAAACCCTTGGGCGCCGCGCTGTGACCGGATTTTGCTTCTTCCTGCAAATCCTCAATGCGTAGAATCTTGACGCCATCGATGACGCTGGCTGCGATCTGGCCGACCTCACCTGCATCGCCGAGGCGGACGCCGGTCAGCAATTGACGCGAAGCCTGAGCAATCCCCGCCAACACGCCGTCGCCATGGGCGAGCAATGTTTTGGTATCGCGATAGTCGATCTTTGCCGCCGAGGCTTGAGCCGCGGCCAAATCCTGCGGGCTGAGATTCCCGATCTCTACCAGACGCTCCGGCGCGGGTTGCGGCGTGAGACGCGGGTCTGCGGTCGCCGGCAGATGCACTTCCGCAGCGACAAGCGGCTTGGAAGGAGCGTCGAGATTGTCGAATATTGAGAGATCGAGCGGGACGGTCGGCTTAGTATCCGTCATGATACGGTCCTACCCAAAGCGCCGCCTTGCTGATCAGACGGACGGACGTGAAATATGTCCGGGAAACATAATCGGCTTATGAAGAGCTGTACAAGTGGCCGTCTACAAGGCTGGTTTTCCACAACCCCGCAGCCAAAGACGTGGTTAGCTTGCGCTAAATTCGCCCAGCCTTGTTGAGCTAGCCTAGGATTTTCTTGATTTCGGCGCGGAAGCCCGGCGCGATGTCCGGCCGCTCCAGCGCATAAGAGACGTTGGCGGCAAGGAAGCCGATCTTGGAGCCGCAATCGAAGCTACGGCCTTCGAACTGTAATCCATAGAACGGCTGGCTCTTCGACAACTGGATCATGGCGTCGGTCAGCTGGATTTCGCCGCCGGTGCCACGCTCTTGCTTGCCAAGAATTCCAAGGATTTCAGGTTGCAGAATGTAACGTCCGGTCAGGATGAGATTCGACGGTGCGCTATCGACCGGCGGCTTCTCGACCATGCTGGTGATGGAAAATATCTTGCCCTTGCGCTCGCCGACGCCAACGACGCCGTATTGATCGACGCGCTCATGTGGCACTTCCTCGACGGCGACGATATTCGCCGCTTTTGGCAATTGCTGCGACGCTTCGATCATTTGCGCGAGGCAGCCTTGCTGATGCTGCACCAGCACGTCGGGAAGGAGAAGCGCGAACGGTTCGTTGCCGATCAATTCGCGCGCGCACCACACGGCGTGGCCGAGGCCGAGCGGCTCCTGCTGGCGCGTAAAACTCGCCGAACCGGGGACTGGCAAATCCTGATTGAGGAATTCGAGCGCCTTGTGCTTTTGCCGTCCGAGCAGCGTCATTTCCAATTCGAACTGGCGGTCGAAATGATCTTCGATGACGCCTTTGTTGCGGCCGGTGACGAAGATGAAATGTTCGATGCCGGCTTCGCGCGCCTCGTCGACCACATGCTGAATGAGCGGCCGGTCGACCACCGGCAGCATTTCTTTCGGCATGGCTTTGGTGGCCGGCAGGAAGCGCGTGCCGAGACCGGCGACGGGGAATACGGCTTTACGGATGGGGGTCATGTGATGGGGTTTGAGCGGATAAAATCAGGAGACGCTGTATTGCCTAAATAGTAGTCCAAACTATGTCGGGATCGGCAGTAAGAACCTGCTGTTAGTGATTCGAGTACCATTAGTCAAAGGCTCCCGGCGGTGGCCATGATTTTCGATCTTATGACTCTCGGTCTAACGACGATGATCAGGCGGATTTTTCCCCTTGTGGTTCTGGTGCTCGCGGCAACTGCGGGGCAGGGCCAGGCGCAGTCGCAAAACACGTCGGGGAATTGGCTGTCACACATCTTTCAACCCCCGTCGACCGGCCCGGTTCCCGGCGTAAGCAACGAGACTCAATGGAGCGGCCAGTCCGGCGCTTCCGGCAATCCCTCGATGACAGCAGATGCCATTCGTGACGCTGCTGCGGATTTCAGCAATTGCATCGCCGGGTTGTGGCCCGACGCCGCACGGCGCGGCGTCTCGCGCGAAAATTTCGATCGCTTTACGGCTGGCTTGACGCCCGACCTGCACATTATGGATCTGCTCGACGCGCAGCCGGAATTCACCAAATCGCCCTGGGACTATCTCGATCTTCTGGTGAGTGACGACCGCATAGCGCGCGGCCGTGAACTCTTGACTCAATACGCCCCGACCTTCGCCGCGATGGAGCGCACTTACGGTGTCGATCGTTTTGTCATCACTGCGATCTGGGGCGTGGAGTCGAATTACAGTACGCTGGGCGGCACGCGATCTGTTGTTCGTTCCACCGCGACGCTTGCCTGTGTGGGACGCCGCCGCGATTACTTCCGCGAAGAATTCCTCTCGGCGCTCGAAATCCTGCAGCGCGGCGACATTCCACCCGAACACCTGATCGGCTCGTGGGCAGGCGCTTTCGGCCCGACGCAATTCATGCCGACTTCGTTCAAGCGTTATGCGGTCGACTTCGATGGCGATGGCCGTCGCGATGTCGTCGACTCGGTGCCAGATCTGATCGCCTCGACGGCGAACAATCTGAAGACGGATGGCTGGGTGAGCGGCCGCAGCTGGGGCTACGAAGTCGTGCTGCCGCAGAATTTCGATTACCTGCTCGCCGATCGTTCGCGGCAAATGACGTTGAAGCAATGGCAGGCGCTCGGGATACGACGTGCCGCTGGCACATTCCCGTATCCTGACGATCGCGCTTATCTGCTGCTACCGGCCGGTGCGCGCGGGCCTGCTTTCCTGATGCTGCAGAATTTCCGCGTTATCATGAAATACAATCCGGCCGAGGCCTATGCGCTTGCCATCGGCTATCTTGCCGACTGCATGCGCGGCGGCGCGCCTTTTGTGCAAACCTGGCCGCGGGACGAACGCGTGCTGACGCTCGACGAGCGCTACGAGATGCAGCAGCTTCTCGCCCGCCGCGGCTTCGACATCGGCGAGCCGGATGGGCTTCTGGGGCCGCGCAGCCGGATCGCGATCCGCAATTTCCAGTCCTCGGTCGGCCAGGTCCCGGACGGATTTGCTTCAAGCGCCGTGCTTGATCGTCTGCGTCAGCCGTGACGGCCGGCAGCATCTTCAAACCGACATTTTTTGGCGGTTTTTGGTCAGGGGATTTTCGTCCGCCGATGGTCTAGAATGAACGGCGAAGTACCTTAGGGCCCTCCTGCGGTTGAAATTAACCATGGCACCGCCGCGCATGCGCCGCTTGTTGCAGAAACGTTTCGTGATCCCAACCGCGATTGGCGCGCTGTTTTTGGCCGCGCCGATGGCGCATGCTCAATACAATGGCCGCGATTCTGGCCGCGACCGCGATTTCTTTCCCTTCTTCGGCGGCGGTGGGTTTATGGCGCCGGCGCCGGTGATCATCGATTCCACCAAGGCGCCACAGTCTCGCAAACTCGAGCAGCCGCCCACCAGCAATGTCGTTGTCATCGGCGACTCCATGGCCGACTGGCTGGCTTACGGGCTCGATGAAACTTACGCGGATCAGCCCGATGTCGGGTTCGAGCGTAAAATCCGCGCTTATTCTGGTCTCATCCGCTACGACGCCAAGGCTGACACGCTTGACTGGTGGCAGGTAACCAAGGACGCGTTGGTTCCTGAATCTCCGAAGGCCATCATCGTGATGCTCGGTCTTAATGACCGCATCTCGATCCGTGATCGGCCGCCGGCGACCCCGCCGCAAAAGGGCGAGCCACAAAAAGGCGACGCGCAAAAAAGCGACACACAAAAGAGCGAACGGCAAAAATCCGAACCGGCTCAGGCGTCGGCGCAACAGGCAACGCAGCAACAGCCGGCGTCGCCTTTGGCGGGCGAAGGCGCAGCGCCAAATGTTGCCGCGAGCGGCGCGTCGTCGAGCGCTGCTACCAGCGAGACGAAACTCGTGCCTGGTGCGTCCTACGAGTTCCACACCGACCAATGGGCGGAGCTCTATGCCAAGCGCATCGATGCGATGATTACCGCGCTCAAGAGCAAAGGCGTACCGATCTTCTGGGTCGGACTACCGTCGATCCGCGGGCAAAGGTCGACCACGGATATGAACTATCTCAACGAGATCTATCGCACGCGCGCGGAGAAGGCCGGCATCATCTATGTCGATGTCTGGGACGGTTTCGTCGACGAGCAGGGCCGTTTCGCGCTGCAGGGCGCCGACTTTCAGGGCCAGACCCGCAAGCTGCGTACCCCCGACGGCGTTCATTTCACCAAACCCGGCGCGGTCAAGCTCGCAAGCTATGTTGACCGCGAATTGCGCCGGGTCATGGACCGCGCCCTTCCGGTGGCGCTGCCTGGTCCGGAAGACACCGCGCCCGCCGTCAAGCCCAGCACCGTCGGCGTTCGCCCTGATGTTGGCCCGGTCGTGCCGCTGACGGCGAGTGGCAGCGACAGCAATGATCTTCTCGGCGCCAATGGCCGTCCGGTGCAACTAACCTCCGATCCGGTTGCCGATAAGGTTTTGAGTCGCGGTGATGCGATCGCCGCGCCGTCCGGTCGTGCCGACGATTTCTCCTGGCCGCGGCCCGGTGGCGATGCAAGCATTGCGCCCGATCTGCCGCCGCAGCCTGTTGCTTTGACGCCCATCGTGTCAGGTAAGAAAGGTGCTGCCATTGACGGCAAAAAGCCTTCCGATGCCAAAGCAAAACCGGGGGCGCCGACGGCCAATCTCACGCCACCGAAGCCGGTTAAGCCACCAGCCGGTGGATTCTAAAGCCGATCGCTAAAGATTATTTCGGTGTGCGCGAAATCCCACCGCATTACGCGCAAATCTTATCGGCCAATACTTCAAAGGTGGAAAGCTGCTCAGGCAATAGTTCGCGCCGTTCATCACGCCCGACGAAAATCTTGAACATGATACCGCCGTCGCGGTTGAAGAACGACACGAAGGCGGAGGAGCGTCCCATGAATGGACGCTGCACGAAGGCAATCGCCGCACAGCGTTGATGACGCAGATGGCCGTGAAAGCCGGTGCGCGCCATCACATTATAGTAGCCGCCCGAGACTTTGCCTGCGGCGACGGGTCCTGTGAACTCAATAATACCGTCGTCAGTATTGACGATCAGTGTGACTTCGCCCCATTGCAAAATCTCCGTCATCACTTCGGCGAAGTGGTCGCCGGGCGCGAACCGCCGCATCGCTGTGGGCAGGGCCTCGAAGACTTCACGCGGGGTAACGCCATGCTCCCGCCCTGCGTCTTCGATAACGACGCCTTGGTTTGCGGCCACGTAAGCCGTGAGATCTGACGTCGAGGTGGCAGCAGCCGCTTGCGTCATCGCTTTGCGGTCGCTTATGCGGCGGCTTTGTGCGTCAGCGTCTGGCGCACTTCGAAACCCTCGAATTTCGGGTGTTCGAGGTAAAGCGGCCCGGTGGATTCATTGCCGGCCCGCGCATGCGCCGCGCGGAACTCTTCCGACTTTGTCCACGCTTCAAAAGTGGATTTGCTCTGCCAAATCGTATGCGAAGAATAGAGCGTGTGATCTTCCGCTTCGGGGCCTTTGAGCAGGTGGAATTCGACAAAGCCAGGCACGCGATCGAGATACGTATCGCGCGTCAACCAGACTTTCTCGAACGCATCTTCGGAGCCTTTTTTCACTTTGAAGCGATTCATCGCGATGAACATGGTTGTCTCCTTTGATCGTGTTCTTGGTGGTTTCGTCAGTTGCTGCTCTTCAAGCCTTCACGGAAGGTCAGCGAGCCTTTAATGTCGGCACGGTGTAGCCGGCCTGTGTGCTTCAGCACATGTATTTAGTTTTCGTTCAGCAGATTGTCGACGGAGAAGCCAGCCATTCCGGCGTCACCACACCAAATGACTGCGCTTAAGACGCAGAGCTAGCGGCGTGCTTGGCTGATGCCACGCTCAGCGCGGCAACAGGCTCGATCCCATCAGGAATGTGTCGACCGCTTGCGCCGCTTGGCGGCCTTCGCGGATCGCCCACACCACCAATGACTGGCCGCGGCGCATGTCGCCGGCGACAAAGACCTTTTTCATCGAGGTCTGATAGTCGTCGGTCGAGGCTTTGACATTGCCGCGCTGATCGAGCGCGAGCTTAAGATTTTGCACCATGCCGTCATGGAGCGGGTGCACGAAGCCCATGGCGAGCAGGACAAGATCGGCCTCGATCTCGAATTCGCTGCCGGGGATGGGCTGCATTTTTCCATCGAGGCGGGCGCAATGCAGCTTTTTCACCGCGCCGTTTTCGCCAGAGAACTTGGTCGTGGTCACCGCGAAGTCACGCTTGGCGCCTTCCTCGTGGCTCGAGGAGGTGCGCAGCTTCAGCGGCCAATTCGGCCAGGTCAGAGCCTTGTTCTCGTGCTCCGGCGGTTGCGGCATGATTTCGAAATTCATCACCGACAACGCGCCTTGACGGATCGAGGTGCCGATGCAGTCGGATCCGGTATCGCCGCCGCCGATGACGACGACATGCTTGCCCTTGGCGAGGATCGGTTCGGCGGCACTGGCCTTTTCGCCGGAGACGCGCCGGTTTTGTTGCGGTAGGAACTCCATGGCGAAGTGGATGCCGTTGAGCTCGCGTCCCGGCATCGCCAAGTCGCGGCCTTTCTCGGCGCCGCCGGTCAGTACCACGGCGTCGTAATCCTGCACCAGCTTTCCGGCGTCGACATTGACGCCGACATCGGCGCCATGATGGAAGGTCACGCCTTCGCCCTGCATCTGGGTGACGCGAAGGTCGATGTAGTGCTTTTCCATCTTGAAGTCGGGAATGCCGTAGCGGAGCAGTCCGCCGGCTTTCGCCCAACGTTCATAGACATGGACGTCGTGTCCGACGCGGGCCAATTGCTGCGCGCAGGCGAGACCGGCCGGTCCCGATCCAATTACCGCGACTTTCTTGCCGGTACGAACCGCCGGCGGCTCGGGCTTCAATCCCGCTGCGATGGCGCGATCGGCAATGGCGCATTCGATCGACTTAATGGCGACCGGATTCTCGTCGATATTGAGGGTGCAGGACGCCTCGCACGGTGCCGGACAAACACGCCCGGTGACTTCCGGGAAATTGTTGGTCGAATGCAGGTTGCGCGCGGCTTCGGCCCAGCGCCCGGTGTAGACGAGGTCGTTCCAGTCCGGGATTTGGTTGTTGACCGGACAGCCCGGCGTGCCGGGCGTGACGGAGCCGGTGCCCTGGCAATAAGGAACGCCGCAATTCATGCAGCGCGCGGCCTGTGTCGTGTAATCGGCCTCCGGTAACGGCAGAACGAATTCACGCCAATGCTTGACGCGCTCTGCGACCGGTTCGTAGTCGCGGTCCTCACGCTCATATTCGAGAAAGCCGGTGATCTTACCCACTGAGCAACTATTCCGCGGCGATCGCCGCAGCCTTCATTTCGTTGAGAGCGCGACGATATTCGACCGGCATCACTTTTCGGAATTTCGGATACCATGACTTCCAGTCGGCGAGAATCTTTTCGGCAACGGCCGAGCCGGTAAAGCGGGCGTGGCGCGAAATCAGGTGATGCAGCCGATGGCCGTCGAACCGGCCCATATCCGACATGATGTCGACCAAGCCATGCGCTTCGAGATCGCGGGCTTGATGGAAGACCTTGGCGTTGATGTCTTCTTCGCCCGGCATCGGCTCGAGTTCGACCATCGCCATATTGCAGCGTGAGGCGAACGTGCCGTCTTCGTCGAGCACATAAGCGATGCCACCCGACATGCCGGCGGCAAAATTTCGCCCGGTCGGTCCGAGCACCACGACAACGCCGCCGGTCATATATTCGCAGCAGTGATCGCCGGCGCCTTCGATGACGGCTGTGGCGCCGGAATTGCGCACGGCGAAACGCTCGCCGGCAACGCCACGGAAATAGCTTTCGCCGGCGATGGCGCCGTAGAGCACCGTGTTGCCGATGATAATCGACTGCTCGGGGACAATACCGGATTCAGGGCCCGGCCGGACGACGATGCGGCCGCCGGACAGGCCTTTGCCGACATAGTCGTTGGCATCCCCTTCGAGTTCGAAAGTCACGCCGCGGGCGAGAAAGGCGCCGAAGCTCTGCCCGGCAGTGCCCTTGAAGCGCGCGACAATGGTGTCAGCCGGCAATCCGTCGTGGCCATGGCGCTTGGCGATTTCGCCCGACAGCATCGCGCCGACAGTGCGGTCGACGTTCTTGACCGGGAAGCTCAATTGCACCGGCGTGCCGGTTTCGATCGCGGCTTTCGACTGCGCGATCAGCTTGCGGTCGAGAATGTCGGAAATCTTATGGTCCTGACGCTCGCAATTGTAGATCGCTACGTTCGCCGGAACGTCGGGCTTGGTGAACAGCTTCGAGAAATCGAGCCCGGCGGCTTTGCCCTGAGCGAGAAGCGTTTTCTGATCGAACATCTGCATCTGTCCGATCATTTCCTTGAAGGTGCGGTAGCCCAGTGCCGCCATCAGCTCGCGCACCTCTTCGGCGACGAAGAAGAAGTAGTTGATGACATGCTCGGGCTGGCCGGTGAAACGCTTGCGCAGCACCGGATCCTGGGTGGCGACGCCGACCGGGCAAGTATTCAGATGGCATTTGCGCATCATGATGCAGCCCGCAGCGATCAGCGGCGCCGTAGCGAAGCCGAATTCGTCGGCGCCGAGAAGCGCGCCGACAATCACGTCGCGACCGGTGCGGATACCGCCATCGACCTGCACGGCGATGCGGCCGCGCAGACGATTGGCGACAAGCGTTTGATGCGTTTCCGCAAGCCCGATTTCCCACGGCGAACCGGCATGCTTGACCGATGTCAGCGGCGCGGCACCGGTGCCGCCTTCATAGCCGGCAATCGTCACATGATCGGAGCGTGCTTTGGACACGCCGGCCGCGACCGTGCCGACTCCGACTTCGGAGACGAGCTTCACAGAGACGTCGCCGGCGGGATTGACGTTTTTCAGATCGAAGATGAGCTGTGCCAAATCCTCGATCGAATAGATGTCGTGATGCGGCGGCGGCGAGATCAAGCCGACGCCGGGCGTCGAATGCCGCACCTTGGCGATGGTCTTATCGACCTTGTGGCCGGGGAGTTGACCGCCCTCGCCGGGTTTGGCGCCCTGGGCGATCTTGATCTGCATCATATCGGCATTGACGAGATATTCTGCCGTGACGCCGAAGCGGCCGGACGCGACCTGCTTGATCGCCGAACGCATGGAATCGCCATTCGGCATCGGCTTATAGCGGTCGGATTCCTCGCCGCCTTCGCCGGTATTCGACTTGCCGCCGATGCGGTTCATGGCGATAGCGAGCGTGGTGTGCGCCTCGCGTGAAATCGAACCGTAAGACATCGCGCCGGTCGCGAACCGCTTGACGATATCTTTGGCCGGCTCGACCTCTTCGAGCGGCACCGGCTTGCGGCCGTCTTCCTCAGCCGTTTTGATGCGGAACAGGCCGCGGATGGTGAGAAGCCGTGCCGACTGATCGTTGATGATATTGGCGAACTGCCGGTATTTCTCCTGCGAATTGCCACGCACCGCGTGCTGCAGCGTCGACACTGTCGCGGCAGTCCAGACGTGATCTTCACCGCGCACACGGAAGGCATATTCGCCGCCGACGTCGAGCATGGACTGATAGATGGGCGTGTCGCCGAAAGCGTCGTGATGCCGGCGGACCGCGTCGGCGGCGACCTCAGCCAAGCCGATGCCTTCAATGCGGGTCGCCGTGCCAGTGAAATATTTCGCGACAAAGTCGGACCTGAGCCCGATCGCGTCGAAAATCTGCGCGCCGCAATACGATTGATAAGTCGAGATACCCATCTTCGACATGACCTTGAGCAGGCCTTTGTCGATCGACTTGATGTAGCGCTTAATGAGTTCCTTCTCGTCGATCTTTTGCGGCAGTTCGCTCTTGATTTCGGCAAGCGTCTCGAAGGCGAGATAGGGATTGATCGCCTCGGCGCCGTAGCCGGCAAGACAGCAGAAGTGATGCACTTCGCGCGGTTCGGCGGACTCGACAACGATACCGACCGAAGTGCGCAGGCCTTCGCGGATGAGGTGATGATGCACGGCCGCGCAAGCGAGCAGCGACGGGATCGGAATGCGGTCGGCGCCGGCGCGGCGGTCGGACAGAATGATAATGTTGATGCCATCGCGCACCGCGCCATCGGCATTCGTGCACAATTCGGCGATTGCCGCTTCCATGCCGGCAGCGCCAGTCTCGGCCGACCAGGTCGTGTCGAGCGTCCGCGACTTGAAATGATCGCCGATGTCGGAGATCGAGCGGATCTTCTCAAGATTGGCGTTGGTCAGGATTGGCTGATGGACTTCGAGCCGTTTGGTCTTTGACGAGCCTTCGAGATCGAACAGGTTCGGCCGCGGGCCGATGATCGACACGAGGCTCATCACCAGCTCCTCGCGGATCGGATCGATCGGCGGGTTGGTGACCTGCGCGAAGTTCTGCTTGAAGTAGGTGAAGAGAATCTTCGGCTTGTCCGACAGCGCCGAGATCGGCGAGTCGTTGCCCATGGAGCCGATGGCTTCTTCGCCGGTCGCTCCCATCGGCGTCATCAGAATCTTGAGATCTTCCTGAGTATAGCCGAACAATTGCTGACGATTTAGCAGCGACAGGTTCGAGATCGGCGCAGCTTCCCCTGACGGCGGCAAATCCTCGAGCACCATCTGCGTGCGCTCAAGCCACTCCTGATAAGGATGACTTGCCGACAATTGCGACTTGATTTCCTCGTCGGGAATGAGACGACCCTGTTCGAGGTCGACCAGCAGCATTTTGCCCGGCTGCAGCCGCCACTTGGTGACGATGTCGCCTTCCGGCACCGTCAACACGCCGGTTTCCGATGCCATGATGATGCGGTCGTCGCGGGTGACGATGTAGCGCGCCGGCCGCAATCCGTTGCGGTCGAGCGTCGCCCCAATCTGCCGTCCGTCGGTGAACGCGATCGCTGCTGGTCCGTCCCACGGCTCCATCAACGCGGCGTTATATTCGTAGAAAGCGCGGCGTTGCTCATTCATCGATGCATTGCCGGCCCACGCCTCCGGAATCATCATCATCACGGCATGCGCGAGCGAATAGCCGCCCATCACCAGGAATTCGAGCGCATTATCGAAGCAGGCAGTATCGGACTGGCCTTCATAGGAGATCGGCCACAGCTTGGTGATATCGGTGCCGAACTTCGGCGACGACACCGAAGCTTGCC
>DATBAD010000050.1:0-58219 GCA_036271715.1 Xanthobacteraceae bacterium | reverse complement strand
CTCGCGCAGGCGGTCGGCGCCGCCGAGCTCGGGCAGGTCGATGACGAAGCCGGCCGCCACCACCTCGGCGCCGCAGTTGCGCAGCAGCTGGATGGCGGCCATGGCCGTACCGCCGGTGGCGATCAGATCGTCGATCAGCATCACCTTCTCGCCGGGATGCACGGCGTCGATGTGCATCTCCATCGCGTCGGAGCCGTACTCGAGCGCGTATTCGACGGCGCGGGTCTGGTGCGGCAGCTTGCCCTTCTTGCGCAGCGGCACGAAGCCGGCGGAGAGCTGGTGGGCCACCGCGCCGCCGAGGATGAAGCCGCGCGCCTCGATGCCGGCGACGCGGTCGACCTTGCCGCCGGCATAAGGCTGCACCAATTCGTCGATGGCGCGGCGGAACGCGCGCGCGTCACCGAGGAGCGTCGTGATATCCCGGAAGATAATTCCGGGCTTCGGATAGTCCGGAATGGACCGGATCGCAGCCTTCAGGTCGTTCTCGAGCGAACCGCTGGTCATGATTCTTTGGCTGCGAAGTCGGCGGACGGGGCGCGGATCAGTGCGCCACGTCGTACCAAACCTTCTTTTTGGTGAAGTAAAGCAGGCCCGCCAGCACGATCAGATAGATCATGACCTGGAAGCCAAGCCGATGGCGCGCGTCGAGCGACGGCTCCGCCGCCCACATCAGGAAGGCCGCTACGTCACGGCCATATTGATCGACTGTCGCCGGCGTGCCGTCGGTATATTCAACCTGACCGTCGCTCAGCGGCTTCGGCATGCCGATCGCATGGCCGAGGAAGTATTTGTTGTATTGCGCGCCGGGCGGCAGCGTAACGCCTTTCGGCGGATCGGTGTAGCCGGTCATCAGCGCATGGATGTAGTCCGGCCCGTCCTCCTGATACTGCGTGAAGGCGTCGAGGATGAACCAGGGGAAGCCCCATTCATAACCGCGCGCCTTGGCAAGCACCGACATGTCCGGCGGCAGCGCGCCGCCGAGCGCCGCACGCGCCGCATTGTCGTTGGCAAAAGGCGGCGGGAAGGCATCGGCGAGCCGGCCCGGCCGTTGGAACATCTGTCCCTGATCGTTCGGACCGTCGGTGACCTGATATCCGGAAGCGATGGCTTGTGCCTGCGCCTCCGAGAAATCCGGGCCGCCCGGATCGGCGAGATTGCGGAAGGCGATCAGCTTCAGGCTGTGACAGTTCGAGCAGACTTCCTTGTAGACCTTGAAGCCGCGCTGCAATTGCGCCGGATCGTAAGAGCCGAACGCACCGTGGAACGACCAATGCTGGCGCGTCGGTGCTTCGGGTTCGGAGTCTTGCGCGCGCGCCGCTTGGACAACGACGACGCTGAAAACAAGCGCGACAGCAAGCGCCGCGGCGGAACGCACAATGATGCGGGACATGATGATGCGAGACAGTGTCATGATCCGGCCCCTAGACTTTAGCGCCGGAGGGCGACGACGCGGCCGCAGACTTGCTCAATATCGATTCCGAAATCGAATTCGGCAGCGGCTTGGTCGTTTCCAATAGCCCGAGCAGCGGCAGGATGACGAAGAAGAAACCGAAATAGTAGATCGTGAGCAACCGCGCCGCGATCACATAACCGCCGGTCGGCTCCTGCGAGCCGAGATAGCCAAGCCCGACCACTGCGGCAAAGAAGATGTACAGGAATTGCCGGTAGAGCGGCCGGTAATTCGCTGAACGCACCCGCGACGTGTCGAGCCAGGGCAGGAACGCCAGCACGACGATCGCGCCGCCGAGCGCGCAAACGCCGGCAAGCTTGTTCGGGATCGCGCGCAGGATCGCGTAGAACGGCAGGTAATACCATTCCGGCACGATGTGGTTCGGCGTCTGACCCGGATTGGCCATGATGTAGTTGTCGGAGTGGCCGAGGTAGTTCGGGATGAAGAACACAAACCAAGCGTAGACGATGCAGAACAGCGAGACGAAGAACGCGTCCTTGACCGTCGCATAAGGCGTGAACGCCACTGTATCCTTCTCGTCCTTCGCGTCGACGCCGGTCGGATTGTTCTGACCGACGACATGCAGCGCCCAGATGTGCAGAACGACCACGCCCGCGATGACGAAGGGCAACAGATAGTGCAGCGAGAAGAACCGATTGAGGGTCGGATCGCCGACGGCGAAACCGCCCCACAGCCAGCTGACGATCGGATCGCCGACCAGCGGGATCGCCGAGAACAGATTGGTGATCACGGTCGCGGCCCAGAAGCTCATCTGGCCCCAGGGCAGCACGTAGCCCATGAAGCCGGTCGCCACCATCAAGAGAAACAGGATGACGCCGAGGATCCAGAGCACCTCGCGCGGCTCCTTATAGGAGCCGTAATACATGCCGCGCGCCATATGCATATAGACGGCGGCGAAGAAGAACGCAGCGCCGTTGGCGTGGACATAACGCAACAGCCAGCCGAAAGGCACATCGCGCATGATGCCTTCGACCGAATTGAAGGCGTAATCGACGTGCGGCGTGTAGTGCATCGCCAGCACGATGCCGGTGACAATCTGCACGCCGAGCATGAATGTGAGGATGCCGCCGAACGTCCACCAGTAGTTCAAGTTACGCGGCGTCGGATAGGCGATGAAGGAAGAGTAGACTAGACCCCCGATCGGCAGACGCCGTTCGAGCCATTTCATGAAGCCATTTTGCGGCTGATAGGTCGCGTGTCCGCTCATCGTCAAACCTTATGCCTCGCCCGTTCCGGAGTCGCCGATACGGATCTTGGTCGCTGAGGTGAATGTGTAGGGCGGGATCGGCAGATTGAGCGGCGCCGGTCCCTGACGGATGCGGCCTGACGAATCGTATTGCGAGCCATGGCAGGGACAGAACCAGCCGTCGTAATTGCCTTGATGCGGCAGCGGGATGCAGCCGAGATGGGTGCAGATGCCGATCAGCACCAGCCATTGATCATGGCCAGACTTGACCCGCGCCGAGTCGGGCTGCGGATCGCGGAACGACTGCCACTCGGCGTCCTGCGCCAATTTGATGTCGTTCGGCGTGCGATTGAAAATGAAGATCGGCTTCGAGCGCCAGAACACCTTGATGATCTGGCCAGCTTGGATCGGGGCGAGATCGACGTCGACCGGAGCGCCTGCGGCGATAGTCGAAGCGTCAGGATTCATCTGCCCAATTAGGGGCACCAAAGCTGCGGCACCGCCAACGGCGCCGACGGTTGCGGTGGCAATGTATAGGAAATCGCGGCGCGTGGGCTCCGCCGAAGAGATTGCTGTCACAGGCTCGACCCTCGTTCATGTTGCCGGCCAACCCATCCGCGCTGCGATCCGCGTTCCCCAAGGAGCAACCCAAGGGACAGCAGGCGGCAGAAGGACCGGTCGCCGTCGGTCTGGGGAAGGTCAACGGCGACGCATTCCGGCTGAGTTTTATTGGCACCCTTGCTGCGATAGTGCAAGGGTCGCGGCGAGCCCTCCCACAACGGGGCCGGCCCCTGTCCTGCGTGGCTTTCGATACGCAAAAATAACGGCCCCAGCAGCGCTTGCGTCGTGGATCTCGTCATGCAGATCGCCCTCTATGAGCCGGACATCCCGCAGAATACCGGGACAGTGTTGCGGCTATGTGCCTGTCTCGGAATGGCCGCCCATATTATCGAACCGGCCGGGTTCCCGGTCACCGACCGCGCCTTCCGCCGTGCCGGGATGGACTATCTCGATGCCGTGTCGATCACGCGGCACGATTCATGGGCCGCGTTCGACGCCTGGCGCCGCGAAAAGAGCCACCGGCTCGTGCTGTTGACCACCAAAGCGGACCAATCCCATCTCGATTATCGTTTCGTGCCCGGCGACATTCTTCTGTTCGGCCGCGAATCAGCAGGCGTGCCTGATCACGTTCACATAGCCGCTGATGCGCGCCTTCGGATTCCGCTGCGGCCGGACCTGCGCTCGCTCAATGTCGCGGTTGCGGCCGCAATCGCCGCCGGCGAAGGCTTGCGGCAGACCGGCGGATTTCCGCGATAGGGATTACGCCTCCCACTCGCGCCTTGATAAGCGGCGGCAGCCCCAGCGGTTTTGCGATATTTTATGCAGCATGTATGGATCGGCCCGTTTTGCGAAGGACCAGGAGTGTCCCGCGCTTTTGTCAAATTCTTACGCCGCACCCTTCGCCGTCAGCATCCGTGATTGAAGCATGACTAACCAGTCCATCGATGATCGCAAAGCCAAGGCTAAAGCCTGGTTCGAGAATTTACGCGATCAGCTAACAAGCGCCTTCGAAGCACTGGAGGATGCGCTGCCGGCGCGAGCGCCGTTTAGCCACCGGCCGGCCGGGCGTTTCGTTCGCACGCCGTGGAACCGCACCGATCATAGCGGCGCACCGGGCGGCGGCGGCGTTATGGCGATGATGAAAGGCCGGGTGTTCGAAAAAGTCGGCGTGCATGTCTCAGCCGTGTTCGGCGAGTTCGCGGCGGAGTTCCGCAAAGACATTCCCGGCGCCGCCGATGACCCGCGCTTTTACGCGACCGGCATTTCACTCATCGCGCATCTGCACAATCCGCATGTGCCTGCGGTGCACATGAACACCCGTTACGTCGTCACCACCAAATCCTGGTTCGGCGGCGGCGCTGATCTCACGCCGGTGCTCGATCGCCGACGTACGCAGGATGATCCGGACACACTTGCCTTCCATGCCGCGTTCCAAGGCGCCTGCGATACGCACGCGGCCATAGCGCCTTATGACAAATTCAAAAAATGGTGCGACGACTATTTCTTCCTCAAGCACCGCAACGAGATGCGCGGCATCGGTGGCATTTTTTATGACTATCTCAATAGCGATGACTTTGATGCCGACTTGGCCTTTACCCAGGACGTCGGCCGTACGTTTCTGAAAGTCTATCCTGAACTGGTGCGCCGAAATTTCACGACGCCATGGAGCGAAGCCGAGCGCGAAGAACAGCTCGTGCGCCGCGGCCGTTATGTCGAATTCAATTTGCTGTATGACCGCGGCACGATTTTCGGCCTGCGCACCGGCGGTAATGTCGAGTCTATTCTCTCCTCGATGCCACCAGTCGTGAAGTGGCCGTGAGGGTGCTAGCGCACGGCGCTCCACAACATCACCAAACCGCCGATGATGACCACGATGTCGAGTATCGCGGTGTGCACATGAAGCGGCAGGCGATTGACGATCAGCTTGGCGATGAAGGTGCAGGGAAAGGCGATACCGCCGATCAGGCAGCCGATGGCCAGGACTTTCGGCGTCAGCGCGCCAGCGGCGGCGAACACACCGACTTTGATCACACCCGTGACGATCGACACGACGCCGTCGGTGGCGATGACGGCTACACCCTCAAGGCCGGCCGCCATCAGAAGCGACAGCAAAATGACTCCGGCGCCTGTCGTGCCGCCCATCAGTAAGCCCCAGGCGGCACAGCCGGCGACAAATCCCTTGGTGCCGAGATGACGACCGCGGCGTCTTAATATGCGCCGAAGCGGCACCGTCGAGATCAATGTCGTGCCGATCACCAGGGCTGCGCCGCGGCCGGTGAGCAGCGTATAGAGCCACGCGCCGAGACCGCAGAACGGCAACGACACCGCGAGCGCAATGACGACCCGGCGCCATTCGACTTTGTCGCGGAACGCGACCACCCGCGCGCAGTTGGAGAACAGCGCCGATATGCTGATGATCGGCACCACCGGCGCGGCGCCGACCATCGGCACCAGTACCAGCGGCATCAAAGCGCCAGTGCCATAGCCGGCGACACCACCGGCGATCGCCGAAAAGGCGGCCAGTGCGATGATCGCAATCAGTTCGAAAACCGTGACGTCGGGCAGCAGCGGCATGGTTGAGGCGGTATGGCGAAGAGGCACGGTTGTGCGGTTTAGGCCGGTTGACTTGCATGCGTCCAGCCGGGACAAAGAGCGGGCCGCAGCGGAATGCAGAACGACGCATAGTAGGGAGTGAAAGCCATGGACCTTGGAATTGCCGGCCGCAAGGCGATCGTATGCGCCTCGAGCCGGGGCCTTGGCCGCTCCTGCGCCAAATATCTCGCCGAGGCCGGCTGCGAGGTCGTCATCAACGGCCTCGACAAGGACCGGCTTGCAGCGACGGCAGAAGAGTTACGCAAAGAGACCGGCGCCAAGATCACCGCGGTCGCAGCCGATGTCGCTTCACCCGAAGGTCAGAAGGCGCTATTCGCGGCCTGCCCGGAGCCGGACATCCTAGTCAACAACAATGCCGGACCGCCCTTCCGCGATTTCCGCGATCTCGACCGGCAGAAGATGCTCGACGGCGTCATCGCCAATATGGTTGTGGCCATCGAACTCATTCAAAAAGTCATCGATCCGATGACGGCGCGGAAGTTTGGCCGCATTGTCAACATCACCTCAGGCTCAGTGAAAATGCCGTTGTTCGGGCTTGATCTGTCGTCCGGTGCACGCGCGGGCCTGACCGCGTTTCTCGCCGGCGTTGCCCGCTCCGTGGCCGGATCGAACGTCACGATCAATTTCCTGCTGCCGGGCATTTTCGACACCGATCGCTTCCGCTCTAATGTTACATCGACCGCACAAAAGCGTGGCACGAGTTACGACGATGCGCTGGCGGCGAACGTCAATTCGGTGCCGGCGCGGCGGCTCGGCACGCCCGACGAATTTGGCGCGGCCTGCGCGTTTTTATGCTCGACACATGCCGGCTATATCACCGGACAAAATCTTCTCATCGACGGCGGACGATTCCCCGGCGTCTGATACATTTCCCGACAACACCGCCCCAAGGAGACATCATCATGAAGCTCGTCCGCTACGGCGCAGCCGGCCGCGAAAAGCCCGGCATGATCGACAAAGAAGGCAAGCTGCGCGACCTATCCAAGCATGTCGACGACATCGCCGGCGAGGCACTCTCGTCTGCGAGCATCTCCGCATTGAAGAAGCTCAAGCCGGAGAAGCTGCCGCTGGTCAAAGGCAAACAGCGGCTCGGCGCTTGCGTCGGCAATGTCCGCAATTTTATCGCTATCGGCCTGAATTATTCCGATCACGCAGCGGAAGCCGGCATGGCGATCCCGAAAGAGCCGATCATCTTCAACAAAGCGCCGTCCTGCATCTGCGGCCCGAACGACAACACCATCATCCCGAAGGATTCCACGAAGCTCGATTGGGAATGCGAGCTCGGCATCGTCATCGGCCGCCGTGCCCGCTATCTCAGCAAAGAGCGCGCGCTCGATGTCGTTGCCGGCTACTGCCTTGCCAATGACGTATCCGAGCGCGTGTTTCAGATCGAACGCGCCGGCCAGTGGACCAAGGGCAAAGGCTGCGAGAGTTTCGGCCCGCTCGGTCCGTGGCTGGTCACCAAGGACGAGATCAAGAATCCGCAGAACCTCGAAATGTGGCTCGACGTCAATGGCGAGAAGCGCCAGCGCGGCAACACCTCGACCATGATCTTCGACTGCGCCCATATCGTTTGGGCCTGCTCGCAATATTTCATCATGGAGCCGGGCGACGTCATCATTACCGGCACGCCGCCAGGCGTCGGCCTCGGCATGAAGCCCGAGCCGAAATTTCTCAAAGAAGGCGACGTGGTCACCCTCGGCATCTCCGGCTTAGGCGAACAGAAGCAAAAAGTTGTGAAGGGCAAGCACTAGAAGCGCCGGGGCCAGCGGGGCGTCCTATCGCAACCGCCCCGATCGGCCTGTTGTCTGGCGCGGCGCCGCAAACAAGGCATTGATCGCTTGCGCGCTGCGTCCGACCACCACGACGCCGTCACCGGCTTCGACGCGTGTTTTCTTCTCGGGTCCAGTGATAGCGTCGCCGTCGCGGCGATTGACCTGGATGACGAAGAACGCGCTGTTGGTGCGAGCTTCGATTTCCTCGATCGACAGACCGGTCAACGCGCCGCCCTCCGGCGCTACGACCACCTCGATCACCAGACCGAGATTGCGCAGCTGCTTTTCCAGTTCGCGCATTTTTCCGGATTCGTGAATGAAACGCGAAGTCTCGGGAAACAGCAGGATTTCGGCAATACGCTCGGCCCCGATATGCGTCGGAAGCACCACTTTGTTCGCGCCAGCGTGAATGAGCTTGCGTTCGGTCGAGACGGCATCGCCACGCGCGATGATCTCGATCTCGGCGTTGAGATTGCGCGCCGATAGCGTGATGAAGACGTTCGCCGCATCATTCGGTAGCACCGATGCGAGCGCGCGGGCGCGTCCAATGCCGGCATCGAGCAATGTCGTCTCATTGGTCGCGTCGCCCTGCAAACAGGAATGTCCGGCTTCACGCGCCTGCCGCACCCGCTGTTCGTTCTGTTCGACGACGACGTAAGGAACGCGGCCATCCTTAAGCGCCTTGGCAAGCTCGATGCCAATGCGGCCGTAGCCGCAGACAATGATGTGATTGTCCAGCTTATCGACTTCAGCCTGCATGCGGCGTCCGCCAATAAGTTGCTGCAACGGGCTCAGCGTCATGAACTGAACGAGTGCGCCGGACAAAAAGATCATGCCGGTGCAACCGAAGACCATGGTGGCTATGGTCAGCGCGTGCAGAAATGGCGTGTCGATCGGACGGACTTCGCCATAGCCGACGGTGAATACCGTCAGCGTGACCATGTAGAACGCGTCCTGAAAATTCCATCCGGCCCTCATATAGCCGAGCGTCGTGGCGACCCAGACAATCGCCATGAAGGCAGTGCCGCGGAACAGATTGCGCGATGGATGAAGGAGCGGATTGTCCATCGCGGCGTTGGAGTCCGTTCATGCTCCGGCTGAC
Organism: Xanthobacteraceae bacterium; assembly: GCA_036271715.1. Lineage (GTDB taxonomy): Bacteria > Pseudomonadota > Alphaproteobacteria > Rhizobiales > Xanthobacteraceae > BOG-931. The sequence goes on along the minus strand of DATBAD010000050.1, from coordinate 49,511 downwards.
GGCATCAGGAGGATACTGGCTTCTCAAGTATGAGATTGCAAAACAAACTCTTACCCCGCCCGTGCCTGCAGTATGGCCTGCGTCGAAATGCGCGACCAGGCCGCAACCTTGTCGCGGAACGTCATGTAAGACGCATGCACTTTCTGTGCCGCCAGGCTTTTGCCGGAGAGTTCGCCCAGCACATCGGTCGCGGTCGTCCGCGCGGCACCGATGAGATCGGCAGGGAAAGCACGAAGCTGCACATTGTTTGCGGTCGTCAGCGCGTGCAGTGCCTCGATATTGAGCCGCTCCATCTCGGCAAGCGCGAAAGAAGCTTCCGCGGCGCAGGCATGCGCGACGATCGCCTGCAATTCGCCGTCGAGCGCCTGCCACGCCTTCAGGCCGATGATGCATTCGCCGGTGCCGTTCGGCTTGTTGAAACCGGGGTCGTAATAGAACTGCGCGAAGCGATAGAGGCCGAGCGCGATGTCGGAGCCGGGACCGACAAATTCGGCGCCGTCGATGACCCCCGATTGCAGCGCGACCAGGATTTCGCCCGGCGACGTTGTCTGTGGGATGGCACCGAGCCGGCGATAGACTTCGCCGCCGAGCCCAAGCGAACGCACCTTCAGACCGCGCATATCGTCACGGCTATTCAGCTCGCGGCGAAACCAGCCGCCCATGCACACGCCGGTATTACCGGCCATGAACGGTTTGACACCGAACGGCGCATAAAGCTCATCCCACAGCGCCTGCCCGCCGCCGGCGTCGATCCAGGCGACGTGTTCGTTCGGCAGAAGTCCAAACGGTACGGTGGTGAAAAAGGAGGTCGCCGGCTCCTTGCCCTGCCAGTAGAACGCGGCGGTGTGTCCCATCTCGGCGACGCCCGAGCCGACGGCGTCGAGCACCTCGAAGGCCGGCACTATCTCGCCAGCGGCCGACACTGTGATCTCAAGCCGGCCGCCGGAGAGTTTGCTGATGCGATCGGCGACACGCTCGGCCGACATGCCGGGACCCGGCAAACGCTTCGGCCATGACGTCACCATGCGCCAGCGCAGCTTGCCACTTTGGGCAAAGGCCGGCGCGGCGAGTGCACTCGCCAAACCCGCGGCTCCGGCGCTGGCAATGGCGCGGCGCGAAATATTTGTCATGAGGCCTGTCCTTAGCGGTCCGAAATAACACCGCGAGCATAGATTACGCAGCGGTGAAACAACATGCGGCAAGTTCCGCTCGCGTTGTCCTGCCGACGCTATCGCCGAACCGCACGGCGCTTTCGCGATGGTGGCGCCACCGGCGGAATTGTCCTGGCCCAGAGTTCCTGAATGCCGACAATCTCGGTCTCGAGTATTTCCAGAAACAGTTGCGCCTGAGCGGACAACATCCGCCGAGCCGGCGATATGACGACGAATTCGGCGATCAGCGGCGGGTCGTCGATCGGCGAAATCACCCGATTGTACGAACGCCCGATGTCCGCGGCGCAGATTAATCCGGAGAGGATGGCAACCCAGTCGGAACGCAACACGAATTGCAACGTCGAGATCATCGCATCCATCTCGATGATGCTTTCGACTTCGATGTTATGGGTTTCGAAATAGACCTCGATATTACGGCGGCGGACATTGGCGCGGCCGGGAAGAATAATCTTCAAGGGACCGCAATCCTTCAAGCGCACCGGCACGAACTGTTTCAGGCCGCGTTTGACGTTCGAGACCAGCATTTCCCGGTCGCGCACGATCAGCCGCGTTTTTAGACCGACCCTGCCTTCATTGGCCGGCACGACGGCAAAATCGAGTTCGCCGTTCTGCACCATGTCGGTCAGCCCGCCGCTATAGCCTTCGATAATGTGCAGCCTAACGTCGGGATAAAGCGCGACAAAGCGTTCCAGCGCCGGCGCGAGCGCGGCGCGGGTCAAGGTCGGGATCAAGCCGATGCGGAGCGCTCCGCTGACCCGCGAAGCAAAAGCCTGGACCTCGGCATTCGCTCTCGCAATTTGACCGACGGCTTCGATGCAATATTTGTAGTAGCGCACACCCGCTGGCGTCGGCGTCACGCCCGCCGGTGAGCGGTCGAAAAGCTTGACACCGAGAGTCCGCTCCACCGCCGCGACATGCTGGGAGATGCCCGATTGCGTGGCGTTTTCACGGAGCGCGGCACGCGTGAAAGAGCCTTCCTCGCAGACTGCAATGATGGCCCGTATTTGCCGAAGCGCGATCTCAGGCATGGGAAAACCTGCATTAAAAAACTTGATGACTAAGGCCACTGTATATTAATTCGGCTGGACCAGTCATGCTTGATAGTTTGACCTCTGGGAAACACGAATCGACGGGTCATGAAGCTCGGCTTCTTCACAATGCCGATCCATCCGCTGGACAAGGATTGGCGGCAGTCGCTGCGCGAAGATCGCGAGGCGTTCATCCTCGCCGACAAGCTCGGCTTCACCGAAGGCTATGTCGGCGAACACGCCACCGATCGCGCCGAAAATATCACCTCCTGCGCGGTGTTCATCGCGAGCCTGATCGACGCCACCAAGACCATCAAGCTCGGCACCGGCACCGTCAACATGCCGAACTCGCATCCGGCCGCGACCGCGGCGCAGATCGCGATGCTCGATCACATGCTCGACGGCCGTTTTATTTTCGGCATCAGCCCCGGCGGGCTTCTCTCCGACGCTGAAGCCTTTGGCAATCTCGATGCCGACCGCAACGCCATGTTCCTCGAAGCGATCAATGCGGTTCTGAAAATCTGGGAGAGCGAGCCGCCTTACGACATCACCGGCAAATATTGGACGATCAAGGTCGAACGCCAGGCGATGCCGGAAATCGGCCAGGGCTTTTTGCCGAAGCCGTTACAAAAGCCGCATCCGCCGATTGTGGTGACCGCGGTGGCGCCGTTCTCCAAAGGAGTGACCGAAGCGGCCGCGCGCGGCTGGGACCCAATCTCGGCGAACTTCTTGATGCCGGCCTGGGTCAAAAGCCATTGGCCGAAATATGCCGAGGGCTGCGAGCGTGTCGGACGCAAAGCCGATCCGGCGAATTGGCGTATCGCCAAAAGCATTTTTGTCGCCGACGACGACAAGACGGCCAAAGCTTACGTCACCGATCCTGCAAGCCCCTATCGCTATTATTACAGCCAGCTTTACACCAAGCTGAAAAAGGGCCGGCTCGAGCTGTTCAAGACGCGGCGCGATCAGCCCGACAGCGAAGTGACGCTCGACGGCATTTGCGACGCACTGATCATCCATGGCTCGCCCGACAAAGTCGCCGATGAGATCCTGAAATTCCGCGAGACCGTCGGCGATTTCGGCACACTGCTCTATGCCGGCAAGGACTGGCGCGACCCCGAACTCGGTAAGCGCTCGATGACGCTGCTTGCCGAAAAGGTGATGCCCAAGGTCAATGCCGCGATCGGGGTGAAGTGAACACGCCGTGAGTCGCCCGAGGATTTTCGTCACCCAGCCGATCGCCGAAAGCGCGCTCAAGCGCCTGCGCGCGGTCGCCGATGTCACGGTCAATCCGGATTCGAGCCGGGTGCTCGACAAACCGGCGCTGATCGCTGCGGTCAAAAACTGCGACATTCTGATTTCGCTGCTTCACGACACCGTCGATGCCGATGTGCTCGCCGCCAATCCAAATCTCAAAGCGGTGTCGTCGATGAACATCACCCAGGACCGCATCGATCTCGACACCGCGACGCGGCTCGGCATTCCTGTCACCAACATTCCAGCGATCGTGACTGACGCTACGGCCGATATCGGCTTCGGGCTTTTGCTCGCGATCGCGCGTAATATCGCGCTCGGCGACAAATTGTTCCGCTCCGGCATTTATCCCGGCTCGCAGTCCAATCATCTTGCCGGCGCCGCGGTCAGCGGCCGCACGCTGGGCCTGATCGGCTTCGGCCGCATCGGTCAGGCGATGGCGCGCCGCGCTTTGGGCTTCGGCATGAAGATCGTCTATGCCGATCCGCGCCGCCTGCCCGCGCAAGCGGAGATGAGCTTTGAAGCATGCCATCGCGCGCTCGATGAGCTGTTGCGCGAAGCCGATTTCATATCGCTGCATCCGCAGCTTGGGCCGGAAACGCGCCATCTAATGAGCGACAGAGAATTCGCGCTGATGAAGCCTTCGGCTTTCATCATCAACACCTCACGCGGTCCGGTGATTGACGAGGCGGCGCTGGTCCGCGCGCTCAAGGACAAAAGAATCGCAGGCGCAGGCCTCGACGTCTATGAACACGAACCGCAGGTTTCACCCGAACTGCTCGCCATGCCAAATGTCGTGCTGACGCCGCATCTCGGCAGCGCCGTGCTGTCATTGCGCGAGGCCATGGCCAATGTAGTGGTCGACAACACCATCGCACTGATCGAGGGCAGAAAGCCGATCAGCTGTCTCAATCCGCAAGTGCTGAAGCTGAACGCGTAAGTCCGCGAAACCGCGGAATTAGTACGACGTCTGCTTGCGCAAATCGGCGATCTCTTTCGCCGTGACCGCCGATTTTTCGCTGCCGAAACGCGCGGTGACATAGTTCACCACCGCGGCAATTTCCTTGTCCGAAAAAGTGCTGCCGAAACTCGGCATCGACACGACGCCGTCCGGCGTATGGCGCTGCGTGCCGGAGATCACGATCTGAGCGACGTTGGTTGCCGCGGGGTCGTTAATGGCGCGGGCGCCGGTGATGGTTGCAAACGGCGAGATCGCGCTCTCGCCGGACCAGCTATGGCAGCTGGCGCAGGCCTGCTCGAAGACTTTCTTGCCGAGCGCATCGGCGACGACGCCTGCCTTTGGCGCTTCTGGCGCCGGCGGCGCGAGTGTCGCCGGTTCGGAGGACGCAACCGCAGGAACGCTGCGCAGATAAGTTACCAGCGCGTGAATATCCTCCGGCGGCATCATGCTCATGCCTTCGTCCACCGCTTCGGCCATCGGGCCTGCTGCAGTGCCGTGGTTCGCTGCATGACCTTGCGACAGATAAGCGGCGACCTGATCGTCGCTCCAGGCACCGATACCGCTGCCTTTATCCGGCGTGATATTGTAGGCATGCCAGCCCGCAGTCAGGGCACCGGCGAATTTCTTGCGGTTGTCGAGCGCGAAAGCAAGATTGCGCGGCGTGTGGCATTCGCCACAATGCGCCAATGCCTCAGCGAGATAGGCGCCGCGATTCCATTCGGGGCTTTGTCCGCTGTTCGGTGCAAAACGCGCGTTGGCGCTCAAGAAGAACGACCAGAACGCCATCGACCAGCGCTGATTGAACGGGAAGGCCAGCGTGTCGACGCGGTTCTCTTGATGCACGGCCGGCAGGCTGAACAGATAGGCCTTGATCGCCAAGGCGTCGGCGTCGGTTATGTAGGTGTAAGACGTGTACGGCATGGCGGGATAAAGCCGCGTGCCATCGCGGCGGATGCCACGCTGTACGGCATTGAGAAATTCGGCATCGCTGTAATTGCCGATGCCGGTTTCCTTGTCCGAGGTGATATTGGTCGAATAAAGCGCACCGAAAGGCAACGGTATCGCGAGCCCGCCGGCGAAACGATCGCCGCCCGGCTTGGTGTGACACACCAAACAGTCGGCGGCCCGCGTCAGGTATTTGCCGCGCTTGATGAGATCGGCATTAGCAAGGCTTGCCGGAACGCCGGTCGGATTGGCGCCGTGATAATCGGCCAGCGCAACCGTGGAACCGGAGGCGAACGCCATCGGTCCGTAAATGAAAATGTGCCAGACCGCGGCCGCGGCGAGGATCAAGATCACGACGATGACAAGCAGGATCTTGCGCATGGCGTTTACGCCTTCACTGCAAGGGCTTTGCGATCGATCGGCATCCGGCGCAACGCCACGCCAGTCGCCGCATAAATCGCATTGCGCAATGCCGGAATGCTGGTGGTCGCGCCAGCCTCACCGATGCCGCCCGGATCTTCGCCGCTTTTGACGACATGCACCTCGATCTTCGGCACTTCGTCCATCCGCAGGATACGGTAATTATTGAAATTGGACTGCTGCACGCGCCCATTCGCGATCGTGACTTCACCCCACAGCGCCGCGGAGAGGCCGAAGACGATGCCGCCCTGGATTTGCGCCATGATGGTGTCGGGATTCACGGCAATGCCGGTATCGACGACCGAATTGACGCGGCGCAGATGCACATCGCCCTCCTCATCGACTTCGGCCTCGACGACCGTGGCGATAAAGCTTGCAAAAGACGGCTGGGCGGATACGCCGCGGCCGACGCGCGCCGGCAATGGTTTCCCCCAATCGGACTTCTCAGCGACGAGGTCGAGCGCTGCTTTCAGCCGCGGATTTTTGCCGAGCATGCCGCGGCGGAAATCGATCGGATCCTTGCCGGCCTTGCGCGCCAATTCGTCAATGAAACACTCGATAGCAAAGACATTGTTATTCGGGCCGACGCCGCGCCAGAAACCGGTCGGCACCGCCGGCGGCTCGGCACGCACATATTCGACGCTCAGATTGGGGATGTCGTAGGGCTGGTCGACAGCGCTATCGACGGCGTCGATATCGATGCCATTCTGAAACACCGGCGGTGCCCAGCGCGCCATGATCGCGGAGCCGCTGATCTTGTATTTCCAGGCAGCGATCTTGCCGTCCTTCAGCGTCGCTGAAATCACGTCCCGATAGACCGGCCGGTAGACATCGTGCTGGATGTCCTCTTCGCGGGTCCACACGACTTTGACCGGGCCATCGACATGCTGCGCGATGCGGACGGCACTTTCGACCATATCGGGTTCGAGCCTTCGCCCGAAGCCGCCGCCGATCAGATGATTATGCACGGTCACTTTCTCGACCGGCAGATTGGCGACTTTCGCCGCCGTCGACTGAACGCGGGCTATGACCTGCGTGCCGGTCCATATCTCACAAGCGCCGGGCGTGAGATGCACCGTGCAATTCATCGGCTCCATGGTCGCATGCGCCAGGAACGGCATTTCATATTCGCCTTCGTAGCGGTCGCCCTCGGTCAGACCCTTGGCGATGTCGCCTGCTTCCTTCGCGACCACGCCGTCCTTTTTGCTCGCCGCGCGCAGGTCCGCCCAGATATCAGCCGAGCTGATCTTGGCATTGGGACCTTCGTCCCAGGTCACAACCAGTGCTTCGAGACCTTTCTTGGCGGCCCACATGTGATCGCCGACCACGGCGACGAAATTGTCGAGCACAAGGACCTGCTGCACGCCGGCCACTTTCTTCGCGGCGCTATCGTCGACATGCGCGACCTTGCCGCCGAACACCGGACACTGCGCCAGTGTCGCGAACTTCATATTCGGCAGCATGGCGTCGATGCCGTAGATCGCCTTGCCATCTGTCTTGATCGGCGTATCCAGCCGCTTGAGCGGCTTACCTATCAGCGTGAAATCCTTCGGGTCTTTAAGCTGTGGATTCGCTGGCACCGGGACGCTGCTTGCGGCGTCGACAAGCTCGCCATAGCCGATCGAACGGCCGCTCGCGGCATGCGTCACCACACTTTTAGACGCCGTACAGCTTGCAGGTTCGACCTGCCATTGCTGCGCGGCAGCCTGGACCAGCATTGCGCGCGCCGAGGCACCGGCTACACGAAGCGGCTTCCAGAATGCCCGGATCGAATTGGAGTTGCCGGTGACCTGAATCTGAAAGAACGGGTTGGCGTACAGCTTCTCGTTCGGCGGTGCGTGAACGTAGGAGACTTTCGAAAAATCGGCCTCGAGTTCTTCGGCAAGGATCATCGGGAACGACGTGTAGACGCCTTGCCCCATCTCGACCTGCGGCATCACCAGCGCGATGTTGCCGGAATGATCGATGCGGATGAATCCGTTGGGCGCGAACTGGCCTTCCGTTGAGTCCGGCGGCTGATCCGGTTCATTGACCGCGTAAACCGGAAGACGGAAAGCGAGGACGAAGCCCGATGCCAGCCCAGCCTTCAGAAAGCCACGGCGCGAGGATGTCGAAGCGAGATTTTGCAAAACGTGCATGGCCATCTCCTATGCCTCGCCCGCAGCGCTTTTGATCGCTTCGCGGATTCGCACATAGGTGCCGCAACGGCAGATATTTCCGGACATTGCAGCGTCGATATCGGCATCGTCGGGATGGTCGTTCGACGCCAAGAGCGCGGCGGCCGACATGATCTGCCCGGACTGGCAATAGCCGCACTGAATGACTTCAAGATCTAGCCAGGCTTTTTGCACTTTGGCGCCGGCCGGCGTCGCGCCGATGCCCTCGATGGTCGTGATCGCCTTGTTGCCGATCGAGCCTATGGAAAGAAGACAGGAGCGCACCGGACGGCCATCAATATGGACAGTGCAGGCACCGCATTGGGCGATGCCGCAACCGAATTTCGTGCCGGTCATCCCCAGGATGTCGCGCAACACCCACAACAAGGGCATGTCATCAGGCGCATCAAAAGTTTTGGATTCGCCATTGATGGTGAGGGTCGTCATTGCGAGTCTCCACTCACAGCTGCTGCGGCGAGCCTCCGCTCGCCTCAGCCGACTTGCAATATATCTAAGCTTGATCCTCTGAATTCAATGACGCTTTGGTATGTCCGGGTCCCAGCTTTGTCTAATCGTGCCGGATTTGTTTATTTTACGGCAACAGAAGGCGTCAATTCGGACAGGGTTGCCCAGCGGCTCCCCACAGAGCCACGTCTTTAACATGTTCCTCGAAGGTCCCTGGCGGTGTCGTCCGGCCTGCTCCGGGCGCCCAGCCCCGAGGGATAAAGCCGCTTAACGATGCATCGTGCCGCAAGTGTTCGACGAGACCAGCGGCGTCGCGACCGCCATTGCGTTTGGGATCTTTCATTTGCGCACAAATCTCAGCGCCGCTCTTGCCGAACCAGATGAAAGCCACCGGAGCAAGCTGCCAGGGGATGCCGGAGCGCAACGGCGCTGGCGCGGGATCGTTCGGCAAGGTGGAGGTCATATGACAGGTCGAGCAGGGAATTGTCTCAGTGCCCATGCGGCTCTGTCCGCCATGGATATTCATGCCATGCACGCGGGGCTTGCTTTCGCCTGCCGGCGTCCATATCGGAATCGCATTGGCGTCGACATGGCAGTTGGCACAACGCGGATGTGTCACCACTGCTTCAATTCTCTTCCAGGCCTCCAGCCCCTCGGCGCGGCTGACGCTGCCCAGCGGCGGCATATCCTTGGCGGCCTGATCCTTGGCCACGACAATTCCGGTGAGGGCCGCAATTGATAAAGCGGCGAACGCGATCGCGATCAGAGCTCTGTTCATGGCCGGCCCTCACACGAAATCGATGAATTTGTTGAAAGGCATTTCGCGGATACGCTTTCCGGTCGCGGCGAATATCGCGTTGGCGAGCGCGGGAGCGGCAGGGGGAACAGGCGGTTCCCCGATGCCTCTCACTTTGGGATCGTTTTCAAGCCCGCGAACTTCGATCACCGGACATTGGTAGATGCGCATGGCTTCGTGGTGATTGTAGTTGGTCTGCTGCACCGCGCCCTTTGCGTAAGTGAGTTCGCAGTTGATCGCGTGGCCGAGCCCCCAGACGACTCCGCCTTGCACTTGGTTCTCAAAATTAATGGGATCGACGACCTTGCCGACATCGGCCACAACCCAGACCTTGTCGATCCTGACGCCTCTGTCCGTCGCCGTCACCTCGACAACTTCGGCTACCGGTGTCCCGAAAGCTTCGACGAACGCTACGCCCCGCCCCCTGCCGTTACCGAGCGGTCCCTTCCAATCCGACATCTCTGCGACTGTTTCCAGCACCTTGCGATACGTCGGGACGGTGCACATCGCGATGCGCGCCTTCAATGGATCAAGACCCGCCGCATGGATCAGTTCGTCGATGAAGCTCTCGGTAAAGAAGCCGGCTGTCGAGGCTCCGACCGACCGCCACGTGGTGCACGGCGATAGTCCCTGCGCCTCATAGCTTGTGGCTCGAAAATTCGGGATATCGTAATAGACGTTCCATAGTCCAGCAGCCAACTGGGCATCCGGATCTTTCGACGGTATGCCGCTGCGCTCAAGCAGCCCCTTCAACGGAGCTGTCGATGCCAATTGCAGGTCGGCCGCGACGATCTTGCCGTTGTCGACGCTGCCTTTGTGTCGGGCGATCGAAATTTGTCGGGGGATATCCTGTAAGAAATCCTCTTCGCGCGAAAAAACAAGTTTAACAGGCGTCCCGCGTATTTGATTTGCGATCTCGGCGAGGACCCGAACATTTTCGTATTCAAGTCGGTGCCCGAAACTTCCACCATTCCACTGATTGTGAAATCTTACCTGTTCTGGTTTGAGGCCGATCGCATTCGCGGCGATGTTCTGTACAAATTGCGGACTCTGATGGCCAACCCAGATTTCCATCCCTGTGTCGGTAACAATGCCGACGCCGTTGAGCGGCTCCAGAGGCTGATGTGCCACATAGGGTGCGCGATATTCCGCCTCCACGAGCGTACCGGTTTTTAACCCGGTGTCGATATCGCCGACTTTCCGCCACTCTTTGCCTAAGAACTCAGGTTTGAATGACGCTTCCAGAGTCTTCCAATGGTCTGCCTGCTCGGCGGGATATGTCGAGGGCGCCCACTCACATTCGATCGCTTCGACCGCCTTCATGGCGTACCAGCTGTTCGTTGCGATCACCGCGACGCCATTTTTGATTTCGACGATCTTTTTGACCCCCGGCATCGAGCGCGCCTTGCTCGCGTCGTACGATTTCAGGGGCTGACCCTTGTTGGGATTCAGCTTGACGGAGGCGAACACCATGCCGTCCATTTTAAGGTCGATGCCGAACTTTAGCTCGCCCATGACCTTCGACCGAACATCCAGCCGCGTCATCGGTTTGCCTAGCATTCGCCATTCGGACGGATCGCGCAGCTTCGCATCCTGCACCGGGGGAATCTTCGCGGCCTCCGCCGAGAGTTCAACGTAGGGAATCTTGGTTCCGTCGGGCAGGATCACATGGCCGGATTGGGTGCGAATGTCCGCTACGGGGACGCCCGAACGCTTGGCCGCAGTAGCCTTTAGCGTCTCGCGCGCGACCGCGCCGGCAATGCGCAACTTTTCGTAGGTGTCCGGGACCGTGCTTGACCCGCCGGTCATCTGTAAGCCGGACGTTCTCAGAGATTCGAGCGCGGCGGCGCGTGCTGCTTCGGCTGCCGGACTTTGGTCCGCTGCCAGGAACGGCGCAAACTCATCCGCAAAGCCGGTATTAAAGTAAGCGGGACTGGGCCCCGCGAACCGAATCTCGAACTGGCCGGGATCGAGGTCCATCTCTTCGGCGATCATGATCGGCTGCACAGAACCGACGCCCTGACCGAGGTCGGCGTGTTGTGCAATGAGCGTTATTCTTTCCGGACTTATCTCAACCCAGGGATTGAAGGTCACGGAGTTGGGCTTGAGTCCGGCGGCCAATGGATTGCTGCTGGAGGTCGCGGCAGCCGGTTCGGCAATAGCGTAGGAACCGAAAGCGATGCCGCCAGCCACGGCGGCGGAACTGACAATGAAAGCGCGCCGGGAAAGGCTCTGTATGTCGCCCATTTCACTTCTCCGCCATCTTTGCTGCAGCCGCATGGATTGCAGTGCGAATGCGCGAATAGGTTCCGCAACGGCATAGATTGCCGGACATCACCTCATTGATTTGCTCGTCCGTTGGCTTCGGGATCAGTTCAAGAAGCGAAATGGCCTGCATGATCTGGCCGATCTGGCAATAGCCGCACTGCGGGACCTGATGTTCGATCCAGGCCTGCAGAACCGGGTGCGTGTCTCTATTGGTCAAACCTTCGATCGTGACGACCGACTTACCCGCGATGTCGCCGATATGCGCCTGACAGGAACGGACTGCCGCTCCGTTTATGTGGACGGTGCAGGCGCCACATTGTGCTATCCCGCAGCCATATTTGGGACTCGTGATACCGAGTTCGTCGCGCAACACCCAAAGCAAAGGCATGTCAGGAATTACGTCGACTTGGTGTTTAGTCCCGTTGACCGTGAGCTCGATCATGTCGATGCCTTCCTTCGCGGATGTTGTCGTTCCTCACTTCCAGAGCGGCTCGGTTTCATTGCAGTTGACCGTGCGAGGCTCGGAAACTGGTAGGCTGAGGAAAGGGCGTTCGGTTTCGGCGATGTCTTCGACGGGCGGCGGGCCGCATCAGGCCGCTCGATGGTTGTGACCACTTTGGTGCCGATTGACCCAGCGGGCGGAAGGCAGCGCCGCCCATCGATGTGGACGGCAATGGCGCCACATTGGGCGATGCCGCATCCGAATTTCGTTCGAGCCATCCCCAGGATGTTGCGCAATATCCATAAGGTTTTGGCTTCGCCATTGACGGCGGAAGTCTTCATCGCGAGTCTCCACTCACCGATGCCGGGACGAGCCTCCGCTCGTCCTCAGCCGACTTGGAACATATCTAAGTTTGGTTCGCCGAATTCAATGACGCTTTGGTATGTCCGCATCCCGCTTTGTCTATTTGCGGCGGAAACTTTGCCGAACACTCCGTTACCGGGCGGAAAGCCGCCAGCGACCACCTCAATCATCGCGATTGGCATACGAGGACTAACCGGAGCGGAAAAAACGACGCGCTTTGACAAAAATCTTTCGGCGTTTCGAAAATCGAGCTGAAAAGCCGCGGCTTTTTTGTTTCAGCTCTGTGACAAAGCTAACGTGGGCGGCGTTCGCGATATAATTCTCTAGTTGATATCCCGCCGCCACTCGACGATGACGCGAACAACTTTATTATTGATGTTCGGATGCGGCATCGGCGGGCTCTCGATATAGAGTTCGTCGCCGTCGAAGCGAATGGCGCGCACTTGCTCGCCACCGACCCAGGATTCATTCCACGCCGCCTCGACCTTGGTGATGACTTTGCCGTCCTCGACGCGGTAGCGACCGGTGTAGGCGATCATGGTCTTGAGCGCCTGCGCGCGCTCCTCGTCGGTCTTGGGGACCGAACGATTTTCTGCGGTGACCAGCGCGATCCAGCGGCCTTCCGGCGTCGCGATCTGAATGCCCCGCGGATGCTCGCCATAGATCGGCGTGCGCTCCTTAGTGGTCTGATCCTCGTAATAGACCGAGACGAGCTTCCAGGTGCCGACGATTTGTTTGCGCAAGCTCGCATCGTCGGCGCGCGCCACAATGGGTACAGCGAACACAGCAAGCAACACGATCATCAATTTGCGCATGGTCTTTAATCTTTCACTCTGCGGTCCAGCCGCCATCGAGCACCAACGCCGAACCGGTCATCAGCGACGAGGCATCGGAAGCCAGGAAGATGATAGCGCCGGTGAGTTCGTCGAGCTGACCGAGGCGGCCGAGCTTGATCTTCGACAAGACTTCATCGCGGAATGCTTTGTTCTCGAAGAACGGCCGGGTCATCGGAGTCTCCAGGAATGTCGGGCCGAGACTGTTGACGCGGATATTATGCGGCGCGAGCTCGATCGCCATCGCCTTGGTGAAACCCTCCATCGCGTGTTTCGACGCGCAATAAACGGTGCGGCGCGCGGCTCCGACATGGCCCATCTGCGATGAGACATTGATGATCGAGCCGGGAAGTTTGGTTTCGAGTAAACGCGTCGCAACCGCCTGCGCCATGAAGAACGCGGCGCGGACATTGAGCGACATGATGGCGTCGAAATCTTCGACTTTCACGTCGGCCAGAAGCGCCGGCCGGTTCATACCGGCATTGTTGACCAGGATCTGAAACGGCGCCGTGGCGACAATGGCCTTTCGCGCGGCCTCGATATCAGCAACGTCGAGAACCAGCGCTTGCGCTTTATCGCCACGTGCGCGGATCGCAGCGGCCGCTTCTTCAATCTCAGACTTAGTGCGCGCTGCGAGCGTTACTTCCGCTCCAGCCGCCGCAAGCGCCGAGGCCGCCGCAAGCCCGATGCCGCGGCCGCCGCCAGTGACCAGCGCACGCTTACCGTCGAGGCGGAAAGAAGGCGTCGCAGCGAGGTCGATGGGCATCACTCCGCCGCTTCGCCGTAAGGCACGTTGCGGCCGCCATAGCGTCGAACGCGGACGTTCGCCTGTTCGGCATGCGCCACAAAACCTTCGAGCATGCAGAGCCGCGAACAATACTCGCCGATCATCGCGCTCGCTTCGTCGGTCAGCACCTTCTGATAGGTGCAAGTTTTGAGGAATTTTCCGACCCAAAGCCCGCCGGTGTAACGCGCCGCCTTCTTGGTCGGCAGCGTGTGATTGGTGCCGATCACCTTGTCGCCATAGGCGACATTGGTGCGCGGTCCGAGAAACAGCGAGCCGTAGTTTTTCATATTATTGAGGAAATAATCCGGATCTCGGGTCATCACCTGCACATGCTCTGAAGCGATGCGGTCTGCCTCACACACCATCTCGGCCTCATCGTCGCAGACGATGACTTCGCCGAGGTCGGCCCAGGCTTTGCCGGCAGTTTCCGCGGTCGGCAGGATTTTCAGAAGCCGTTCGATTTCTCGCATCGTGTCGCGGGCAAGCTTCTCGGAATTAGTCAGAAGGATCGCCGGCGAGGTCGGGCCATGTTCCGCTTGGCCGAGAAGATCGGTAGCGCAGATTTCGCCGTCGACGCTGTCATCGGCGATAATCAAAGTCTCTGTCGGTCCGGCCAGCAGATCGATGCCGACGCGGCCGAACAGTTGGCGCTTGGCTTCGGCGACATAGGCGTTACCCGGGCCGACGATCATATCGACCGGCGCGACGGTCTCGGTGCCAAGCGCCATGGCTGCAACCGCCTGCACGCCGCCGAGCACGAAGATTTCGTCGGCGCCGCCGAAATGCATCGCTGCGACGATCGCCGGATGCGGCCCGCCATGAAACGGCGGCGCGCAGGCGATGATGTGCTTCACGCCGGCGACACGCGCGGTGACGATCGACATATGCGCAGATGCCACCATCGGATAGCGGCCGCCCGGCACATAGCAGCCGATGGAATTGACCGGGATGTTGCGATGCCCGAGCACCACGCCGGGCATGGTCTCGACTTCGAGATCGCGTATCGTCTCTTTTTGCTTCTGCGCGAAATTACGGACTTGGGCTTGGGCGAATTTGATATCATCGAGATCGCGCTTCTTGACCTGCCCGATGGCACGTTCGATTTCGGCTGGCGTAAGCTTGAACGACGGCGGCGACCAATTGTCGAATTTCTGCGATAGGTCGCGCACGGCCGCGTCCTTGCGCGTTTCGATATCGGCAAGGATCGCCTCGACCGTCTGACGCACTTTGGCATCGGCCTCTTTGATCGCACTCGCGTCCATTCCGCGCTTGAGATGGTGGGCCATTCTATCCTCCGTCATTGCCGGACTTGATCAGGCAATCTCTGCAGCAATTGAGCCTGTTGAACCGTCGTATGGACTCCCGGGTCAAGCCCGGGGGTGACGCCTAGGGCGTCACTTGATCGCCTGCGGATTGATAGGCGAGCCGGTGCCGCCAGTGATGATCAGCGGCGGCCCGCAGAAGAAAAACTCATAGACTTTGTCATTGGCGCAATCTTCGGCGAGTTCCTTGAGATAGAAAATCTCGCCCATGCACAGGCCCATCGCCGGAATCACGACCCAATGCCAGGGCTGATTGGCTTCGGTGGTTTCATTCGGCCGCACCTCGACGCCCCAGGTGTCGGTACAGATCGCCGCGAGTTCCTTTTCCTGGCACCAGTAGCAATTTTCGAATTTGACGCCGGGCGCATCGCCTCCGGCATAGCCGCCCCATTGTTTGTCGACGAGGCAGCGTTCCATCTGTCCGGTGCGGACGAGGACGAAGTCGCCGCGGCCGATGGTGACGTTCTGCGCCTTGGCGCATTTGTCGAGTTCGTCATTGGAGATGCTTTCGCCGTCCTGCATCCATTTCACGCCACGGAAACGCGCGATGTCGAGCAGAACGCCGCGGCCGACCATCTTATTCTTGGAGTGCTCGATACCGAGCACATTGAGGCCTTTGGAATCGATCAGCTTGGCGTCGTGGCCGTTATAAGCTTTGTCCTCGTAGAAGACGTGGCCGAGCGCGTCCCAGTGCGTGGCGCCCTGCACGCACAGCATCAGCGTGTCGTCGGCGTAGCGGATCTTGTTCCAGTCCTGCCGCTCGGCGACCGCGTCGGTGCCGGTCGCCAGCATCTGATGGATCGGATTGAAGCGGCCGCCGAACAGTCCGTTTTGCGGTCCGCTGGCATCGAGCGGAATGCCGAGCGCGAACACTTTGCCGGTGCGGATAAGGCTTGCGGCGTTGACGATGTCCTGCGGCTTCACGTGATTGAGCGTACCGCTGTGATCTTCCTTACCCCAGCGGCCCCAATTGCTCAGTTTCTTCGACGCTTCGGCAACTGCCTTGAGGCCGACCTTGATATCCATCGCGACGCTTCCCTTTTCCCACAAATCTCCCGTGACGATTGGCGCACGGGTTTACGAGCGAACGGCACAATATCCGCCGACCTTGCGCTCCGCTAGCGCTCCGTGAAGGTCAGTGAGAGATGAGATTCCCTACGCTGTGACCGGCTCGGCCGCCTCGCCGGCAACGGCGACACGGTTGCGGCCGCTGGTCTTGGCGCGATAGAGCGCTTGGTCCGCCGCTTCGACGAGAATGGCAGCTCCCGGCGCCGGCATCGTCGCGGCGTCGCGGGACAACGCCGACGCCGTTTCCGGCGGATCCGCGATACAAGCGACGCCGACACTGATGGTAACAAAGGACGCCACCTGCGAGGCTTGATGCGGAATCGCCTGTTCGCGCACCGCTTTGCACATCAGTTCGCCAAGCTTTACCGCATCGTCACGGCTGGCATGCGGCAACAGCACCGCAAATTCCTCGCCGCCATAGCGAGCGGCCAATTCACCGGCGCGGCGGGCGCGCGCGCCGATCGCTTGGGCCACTGCCCGCAGACAGCCGTCGCCGGCAGGATGGCCGTAAGTGTCGTTGAAGCGCTTGAAGTAATCGACGTCGATCAGAAGAAGCGACAGCGCGGTACGATGCCGCATCGTGCGCCGCCATTCCTGATCGAGCGCTTGATCGAAGGCACGGCGATTGGCGATGCCGGTCAAGGCATCGATCGTGCTGAGGCGCTGCAACTCGGCCGCCTTGGCGCGGTCGCTCTCGCGTAGCTTCGCATATTGCAGATAGAGCTCGGCATGCTCGGTGAGCAGCACGATAAGGACGAAGCTTGCCGCCATGAAGCCGTAGATACGGCCGGCATAGAAACCAAGATCATAGCGCCCGGCATCGAGCACCGAACTCAATCCGACATCGAACAGGCTGGCGAACATCACAACGATCAGCCAGAGATGAAGCAGCGAATAAGGTTTTTTTCGCAAGAGGACGGCGAGCGCGATGAGGTTCAAGACCCATACGCTCCAGACCACCGCTACACTTGCAGGACTCTTTTGATTGCCGCTCATGATTTCAAGCAGGTCTCGCTCGCCCCAGGTCGCCGCGAAGATTGCAAGCAACGCGACAGCGCATATTACGGCGACGATAAGCGCGATACCTGCGGGGCCAGTGCGACCGCGCAAAAGCGTCTGCCCCGGCAATTCGCAATAGACATAACCAGCAACGAAAAGCGGAAAGCCGCCATGCCAGAACATATAAAGCCACGCTGTGGTCTGTGGCCCGGCATTGAGCAGACCCGTCGACGTGAATAGTCCTGGAAATGTCATCGTGTGCGCAACCGTCATCAGCGCAGTGAACAGATAGCCCGACGCGAGAACAGCCAGCGCTTTCGACTGCGCGAGACGCGCCTGGCCGATCAGGAAAACGAAGGTGATCGAATCGTTGATGACCAGCGCCGCCTGGTAGATCGGCATGAAAGCCGGCACCGGCGACAGCGGCGTCTTGGCAAACGGCGCGAGCAGCATGAAAATGAAACTCGACGCCACGATGATCGCGCAAGCAAAGGCATAGTCGCTGCGGTCCGCGGGAAGCGTCGACAACAGGATCGGCCGATCGTCGGCCACGGCGTCATCATTGACAGCGCCATTCTCGACGTCCGGCGGCACCTCATTCGATAGGATGGTGGACAGCATACTCGCCATGGAATCCGCTTTCCGCCTATCAAGGAAAACGACGAGGTCACGACGAAGTTGCGGATTGTGACAAGTTTAACGATCCGATGGACGCAACGGATCAACAAGGACATTGCTTGCATTTGAAATAAGTTTGAGCCGCTTGCCGCGGCGCGCACGCCGGCTAGACCACCGCACGACCTTTTCAGCGACGATTTTCCGGGAGCATTATCCATGAGGCTTTTGAGTTTCCTTGCCGACGGCAAGGAGCATTACGGCGTCGTCAACGGCGACGGTGTGGTCACGCTCGACGACAAGGTCGGTCAGCCGGACTTGCGCTCCGCGCTCGCTGCCGGCGCGGCATCGGCGATGCGCGAAAAGGCCGCAGCCAAACCGGACTACAAACTTGTCGACGTCACTTTTCTTCCGGTCATTCCGCACCCCGCAAAGATTTTGTGCGCCGGCATCAATTACCGCTCGCATGCCGCCGAAACCGGACGCGAATTGCCGAAACAGCCGAGCATGTTCGTCCGCTTCACCGATACGCTGATCGGCCATGGCGGCACCATGATCCGGCCGAGCGTCTCCGATCATTTCGATTTCGAAGGCGAACTTGCCGTCATCATCGGCAAAAGCGGGCGGCACATCAAAGCCGAACAAGCGCTCGATCACGTCGCCGGCTACACTTGTTTTGTCGACGGCAGCGTCCGCGACTTCCAGAAATTCTCCGTCACTTCGGGCAAGAATTTTCCGGCGACCGGCCCGCTCGGACCGTGGCTGGTCACCACCGACGAGATTCCCGATCCGAGTCGTCTCACTTTGACGACAAGGCTTAACGGCCAGGAAGTGCAGCATTCCACCACTGATCTCCTGATCTATTCGATCCCGCAAATCATCGCCTTCTGCTCCGACTTCACCGTACTGTCTCCCGGCGACGTCATCGCCACCGGCACACCGGACGGCGTCGGCCATCATCGCAAGCCACCGCTGTGGATGAAAAAGGGCGACACGCTCGAGGTGGAGATCACCGGCATCGGCACACTGCGTGTCGGAGTTGCCGACGAACGCGCCTGACGTGACAGAACTGGCGCCTGTCGACCGCCCCGAAATTCATTTTCCGGCTAGAGCAAGCGCTTCCTGGCGCGGTCCGTCATCGATCATGGTCTTGACGTCGAACTTCTGCGCGAGATTGCCGGTCTTGACCAAAAGGTCTTGCAGCCAATCGAGCTTTTCGGCCGGTATCGGCATTTCGGGATCGATGGCGCCGTATTTTTTCACCTCGTCGAATATGTAGGCCGGGCGCGGATCGTCAGGTTTGGCATCGGTGATTTGGCGCGTGAGGTCCAAAACCTTGTCGCGGTTGGCAAGCGCAAAACGCAGCGATTTCATTTCGGCGGCAAGGAAGTGCACTACGTCGTCATGACGCTTCGCAAGCGTCGCACTGGATGTGTTGATGCAGAACCGAAGATAATTCGGGGCTGCGTCATGCGGATGCACCAGAAGCTTGACGCCCTGCGACGCCGCGAGCGGCTCGAACTCGGTTGAGATCACGGCAGCGTCGGCGATGCCCGCGGAAAGCGCGCGGAACCGATCGGCGTCGCTGCCCATGACGGCAAATTTCACGTCCGAATCGGCGATGCCGTTCTGCGTCAGCACCGCGCGCGCAAATAAATCGGGCAATGCGCCGGGACTCGAAATCGCGAACGCCTTGCCCTTAAGCTCGGCGATCGAACCAATGGAATTCCGCGTGAAAATGCCGTTTGTCAGCACCGGCCAATAGCAACCGATGATCTTGATATCGGCACCGCGCGATGCGGCGATCAGCGGGCCGCCCGGATTTCCTTCGTAGCTGTCGAGATCGCCGGCGAGCATGGCGCGCAACGCGAGCGCATCGCCCTTGAACTGGACCATGTCGAGGGCGAGGCCTTCGCTCTCGGCAAAGCCGCCTTTGCTCGCCATGAATACGAAACCGGCGTCGCTCTTCGCTTCGACGACGCCGTCGTGCCAAGGCTTCAAGTCGGGTTTGGCGTTCTGGGCCAATGCAGAAATCGAAAGGACAGTTACAAGCGCGAGAGGAACGAGGCTTAGGCCGAAGCGGGATGGCATGCTTTTCTCCGTTGCTGCCCTCTCTCGCGCTCCTCCCTAATCGCCCGCCATGTGCGGCGGCACTCCTTCTTTATTCGCTCATTTTGCCGCTGAGTGCAAAGTTTGCTTTGCGGGCTTGCGGCAAGCTGATCCTGGCTTGTCAGGTCACCGTCGCAAGCCACGCTGCAGTCGCAAACGCATCCGCGTCGCGGTCGCGATAGCCGATCACCTGTAGCCCGAGCGGCATGCCGCCAGCTTCGAACAGCGGCAGCGAAATCGCCGGCGTGCCGAGGAGCGACGATGGCACTGCGAAATCGGGATCGCCGGTCCAGGCAAGACCTTCCGGCGCACCGGACGGAGCTGAAAGCGTAATGCAGGCGTCGCAGGTGCCGGCGAGAGCGGCGTGCACGTCGCGGATTCGCGCACGCTCTTTCAGATCGGCGCGATGTTCGGCTAAAGTCAGATTTTCATATTTGCGCGAACGATCCATGATGAGATCGCTCAGCTTGCTCTCATCGCGAGCACGCATGTCATTAATGAACCAGCGCGCCTCCCAACCGTTGCAGCGATGCGACAGCTCGGCGGCATTGAGGAGTTCGGTTTCCAGCGCCGCGACTTTATCGTCGTTGTGGCGGGCGCGGATTTCGACGCCGGCGGCGCGGAGCCGGGTCACGACTTTGTCGAGCTGATATTTGCTCTCCGGCGCGGCGCGATTCCAACCCGCGGTCTCGAGCACGGCGAGGCTGCGTGGCTTCTGCGCTTGAGGCAGGCTCTCCGGGCCTTGCAAACCCGGCGTTCCTGCGTCGCCGCCGACGCGCGACGCGATCTCATAAGCGACCTGCCAAGTATCGGCGAGGGCTGAGCCAAGAATGCCGGTACAACTCTGGCTCTGATAATCGTGACTGCCCTCGCGATTGAGCGCGTTGACGCTCGGCTTGAAGCCGAAACAGCCGCAGAAGCTCGCCGGCCGGATCGTCGATCCGATCACTTGCGTACCGAGCGCTGCGCTGACAATGCCGGCACCGACCGACGCCGCGGAGCCGCTCGAAGAGCCGCCAGGCGTATGCGCGATGTTCCACGGATTGCGCGTACCGCGCGGATGCGAGGCGGCAAATTCCGTGGTCACCGTCTTGCCGAGGATGACTGCACCGGCCTCGCGCAACGCGCGTACGCTCGCTGCGTCCTTCTCCGAACGCCAGCCGGCGAACAGCGGCGAGCCCATTTCGGTCGGCATATCGACCGTCTCGATAATGTCCTTGATGCCGACCGGCATGCCGTCGATCGGCGACAAGGGCTTGCCGGCGCGCCAGCGTTCGCTCGATTGGTCCGCCGCCGCGCGCGCCACCGGAATATTGGTGCGCACGAAGGCGCCGATCTTCGGCTCCCATTGCTCGAGGAGTTCGAGCGACGTCTCGAGAAACTGCCGCGGCGAATCCTGGCCAGACGCAAAAGTGCGCGTCGCCGCCAGATATGGCCGCTTCACCGGCTTTGTTGACGCCCCACCCACTGCACTGCCGCCTGTTATTTCTTGCTCTCGTCGTAATAATGAAACTCATAGAGCAAGCAGCCCTTATCCGACTTGAACGGTCCGTGATAAGCGCCCGGCGGACGACAGGCGTAAGTCGGCGCGTGAAAAGGTTCTCCGCCCTGCCCTTTGTCGTCATTGCCGACAATCAGATCACCCGACACCAGATAAACCTCTTCCCAATGATCATGCACGAAAGGCGCGGTGGTGTAGACGCCGGGCGCGAAACGCAGAAGCCGCGTACGGCTGCCCATTTTCTTCGTTTCATTGAGATCACTGGCCAGGATTTTTTGCTGGATGCCGGAAGGATAGCCGGGCGGCGTTACCCAGTCTTGGTCCATATCGACCTGGAGGAACTCGATATGCGGCTTGTTCATCGGCATGAGGCAGTGTCCTTTTCTTGATTAACCCAGCACGGGTAGAGTGTTGATCCGGTACTGATGGCGGATTTTGCGGCCCTTGACCGGGTCGTCGAGCTCGAACTCAAAAACATCAGACGCGCGCACACCGCCTTTGGCGCTGAGCGTGCCGCAGAACATCAAGGTGCCATCCTTCAGCGATGACGCGCCGGCATATTGCTCGATCAGCACTTTCGGATCGAGCATCGCCGTCACCGAGCCTTCCTGATAAAGAACGCGCTTGCCGTTTTCGACGATATGTGCGCGCAGGATGAGTTTGTCCCAATGCGGCGCGACATCGACCACGGGCCAGAATTCCGGCGCGATCGGCTTGTCGCACATTTGCTTCGAGACAGTGACGCCGTATTTTTCCACTTCGCGGTCGGTGTGATCGGAACCGGCGCCGATCCACAGCCGGCCGTCATGCGCAAGGAGAACGAATTCCGCCTCACCGCTCGATGCCGTACCGACCGCTTCGATGGCGTCATCGATAGTCAGCCGCGCCGCCGACACGCGATAAAAGATCGGCGTCATCGCCGGACGCTTCACGCCGATCGCTTCGAGTTCCGCGATATGCTTCTCGACCGCCGCCTTGTCGCGGCCGGTCCAGCCGGCGACGACAAGCTGGTCGACGGTGATATTGCGGCGCATTACTCCGCCTTCGTCATGCATCAACAACGGCAAAACACGCGCCGACACTTTTCGTCTCCCGGTTCAGTAACTTGCGGCCAACACCTTGAAGCACCGGCCTGATTTCGCTTTCCCAATAGCTTGAGTCACATTGACTTGCGCCGCATTATGGTCGCAAACGAAGGCGCTGCAAGAGCACGCCGAAAAGGGCACCCATGCACGACGTCCCAGGGCAAGTTCATTGGCATGAACCGTCGGGATTCAAGCGCGCCGGTCTCGGCCGCTTCGGCCGGCCGAAGACGCCCTATGACCTGTTCATGGAAGCCGAGGACATCCCGATCTATCGCGATATCGGCGTCAGCAAGGTGCAGAACCTGCCGCTATTGCCGTGGCCAAGGATGGGCGGGCGCGGCAGCTATATCCAGCTCTTTGGCACCGAGGGCAAATGGGGCTCCTATGTCGTCGAGGTCCCGGGCGCCGGCGCTCTCTATCCGGAAAAGCATCTCTACGAGGAAATCTATCTGGTGGTGGAAGGCCGCGGCTCGACCGAGGTCTGGCTCGACGGCGATACGAAACGCCATGTCTTCGAGTGGCAAAAGGGTTCGTTGTTCTCGATTCCGGTCAACGCGATGCATCGCATCGTCAATGCGAGTTCGGCGCCCGCGCTTCTTCTCGGCGGCACCACGGCGCCGAATCTGATGAACCTCATCAATAACACAGACGCGATCTTCAACTGCCCTTATCAGTTCCGCGATCGTTTCTCCGGTGCCGATGATTTCTACAAATACAGAGACGATATCGAGCCCGATCCGGTGCGCGGGCTCGCCATGCGGCGGACCAATTTCATCCCCGACATCGTCAATTGCGATCTGCCGCTCGATAATCGCCGCTCGCCCGGATATCGCCGCGTCGAGCCGATGATGACCGGCAACAGTTTCTATCTGTGGATCGGCCAACATGAGAATGGCCATTACGCCAAGGCGCATGCGCACACCTCGGCCGCGGTGCTGATCTGCATCAAAGGCAAGGGCTACACGTATACATGGCCCGAGCAACTCGGCATGACGCCGTGGAAAGACGGCAAAGCCAGTCAGATCAAGCGCGTCGATTACGAGCCGGTCGGCATGGTGTCGGCGGCGCCCGGCGGATCGCGCTGGTTTCATCAGCATTTCGGCGCGTCGAAGGAGCCATTCCGCCTCACCGCTTGGTTCGGTCCGAATAATCCTGGCCGCGAACCCGGTCCGCCCGGCGAAAAGCACACCGACTATACAGCGATGGATATTCCCGAAGGCGGCAGCGCGATTCCCTATTACATGGAGGACCCGTTCCTGCGTCAGGAATATGCCGAGCGCATGCAAGCTGAAGGTGCCGAAAACCGCATGCGTGCGGAATATTACGAGCGCGATTATCGCGGACTGCTGCCGAAGGAATGAAGCCCTGTAGTTCCGGGGCGCGATGACATGACCGAAGACATCGGCGGACGGATTTTCTTCTCGAATACCGGGCGGACCTTCGGTGAAGAAGACGAACTCTGCGTGCTGTCGGTCGGCGTCGATATCGGCTCGTCGACTTCGCATCTCGTATTCTCGCGCATCGTGCTGGAGCGGCTCGACGCCCGCTATGTCGTCACCGAGCGCGAGAGCTTCTATCAGTCCGACATTTTGCTCACACCCTATGCGAGCGAAGACGAGATCGACGCTGTGGCGCTCGGCGCTTTCATCGAGCGTCAATATAAAGACGGCAAGATCGATCCCGACGAGATCGATACCGGCGCTTTGATTCTCACCGGCGTCGCTGTACGACGGAGTAACGCCCAACGCATCGGCGAATTATTCGCGCGTCAGGCCGGACGTCTGGTCGCAGTCTCAGCGGGCGACAGTCTCGAAGCGGTGATGGCAGCTTATGGTTCGGGCGCCGTGGCACGCTCGATCCGCAATCGCGCGCCGGTAATGAATGTCGATGTCGGCGGCGGCACCGCGAAGATCGCCATTTGTGCTGAAGGCAAAGTAACTGACGTTACCGCTGTCGATATCGGCGCACGGCTGATCGTGCTCGATAATGATCGCCGCATCATTCGGCTTGAGGAAGCCGGCCGCAGCTTTGGCGCCGAACTCGGCCTTGAACTCAAGCCTGGCACTATCCTCTCCGAGAATGACGCGACGGCGATCGCAACACGGATGGCGGACTGTCTGTTCGATGCGATGCGCGGAAAGACACCGCGTGCTGGCGGCGCTGCGTTGTTGCGTCTCGATCCCGTGCAAGCCAATGACGCGATCTCCGACGTGAGTTTTTCCGGCGGCGTGTCGGAATATCTCTATGGCGGCGAGGCGAAGGCTTATGGCGATCTCGGTCCGCAGCTTGCGGCGCAATTGCGCACAAGGCTTCATGATTTCGGCGCGGAACTAGCACGCCCCGATGCGCGCATCCGCGCGACGGTGATCGGCGCCTCGCAATATACGATGCAGGTTTCCGGTTCGACGATCTTCGTCTCGCCTCTGACCATGCTGCCCTTGCGCAACATTCCGGTGATCGCGCCGGCGCTGCCGCTCGACGGCGACGTCATCGATGCCGGCGCTCTCGCAAATGCTATCAAAGGCGCGCTGAAACGGCTCGATCTCGGCGGCGGCGAGTCGCCGGTCGCGGTGTTCGTGTCATGGCGCGGGTCGGCGACGTTCCGGCGGCTCGACGATTTCTGCAAAGGCGTTGCCGACGGCCTTCGGGCCGTATTGGCGCATGGTCACCCGATCGTTCTGGTCGGCGACGGCGATGTCGGCGGCCTGATCGGCATCCATTATCGCGAGGAAATGAAGATCGGGAATCCGATCGTCTCCATCGACGGCCTCGAACTCAAGGAGTTCGACTATATCGACATCGGCACGATCCTCGACACGTCGGGCGCGGTGCCGGTGGTGATCAAGTCGCTGGTGTTTCCGGGAAGCTCAGGCCTCGGCCGCGATTGGCAAGCCAAGCGCGCGGTGTCTAGCGACCGCCCCGCAAAAGCAGCAGCAAAATCACAACCATAACGAACAAAATCGCGGAAATGGCCTGCCACAGCAAAGCCGGATTGCGCGTCATCAGCGGCGTCGACGGTAACTCCGTGAGATTTGCGTTGGGGTGACGAAGATCGAATGTAAATTCGGATAATTCGTCGTAACGCCGGCTTGGATCTGGATCGACGGCCTTCTTCAATGCGCCATCGACCCAAGCGGGAATGTCCCGGCTGTCGTCGCGCGCCGACCGGTATCGTAATTTTCTTTGCTCTGACTTCGTCCGAACCTTTGCGGCGTGCGCTCCATAGGGTAGCGCGCCGGTCAGCATCTGATAAGTAATGACTCCGAGCGAGAAGATATCAGCGCTCGTGGATGCGCGTTCGCCTAAGAAATATTCCGGCGCCGTATATTGCAACGTCCCGAGAATCTGCTCGGGCGCATCGGGCAAATCGTCGATAATGCCGGATACTCTGGTCGAGCCGAAGTCGATAATTTTGGCGGTACCTGTCTTGTCGATGATGATGTTGTCCGGCCGCAGATCCTGATGCAGCATCTCCATGCGGTGGAATGCTTGCAGGCCTTTGGCGATCTGTTCGACAAGACCACGCACCTTTTCCAAGTCCGGTTTTGGATTGTCGATGATCCATTGGCTCAAAGTCTGCCCGTCGATAAATTCGGTCACGACATAAAGATAATTCCGCGGCCGTGACTGGATATGCGGCTTCAGGACATGCGGGCTGTTGATACGCCGCGCGATCCATTCTTCCATCATGAATCGCTGCAGATAGGCCGGATCGCCGCGCAGATCGAGCGAGGGAATCTTGAGAGCAACCAATTCACCATTCGCTGTGTCGGCAGCGAGATACATATGACTTCGGCTGCTGGCGTGAATTTCGCGCACGATCTCGTAACCATCCAATACCGTCCGCGCCTCAAGGAGCGGCGGACACGGCAATTCCGAAATCTGCCGGATCAACTCGCTGCCGTCGGTCTCCGGCAGGCTGTCGATTCGCACGATTTGGACGGTGAGATTATCGGGGCTGCCCTGCTGCTTCGCCTCGTCGGCAATGGCTTTGGCCGCGACGTCGAGGTCGATCACGTTGTGCTTAACCGTTTCAGTAATGAAGCGGCTGCTCACGTGCTCATAGACACCGTCGGTCGCGAGCAAAAATACGTCATCTTTCTCGACGGCGAGGGCCCGGTAATCGATCTCGATTTGCGGATTGATTCCTAAAGCGCGACCCAAATAGCTCTGCTCGGATGACACCACGATGCGATGGTCGTCAGTCAGTTGCTCGAGCACGGTTCCCTTGAGGTGATAGATACGGGCATCGCCGATATGAAAAATATGCGCGGTGGCTGCTTTGAGGACGACCGCACTGAAGGTGCAGACATAGCCGCGGTCTTTGTCATAGCGATACTGGCTTAGGCCGTTTTGTGCGTGCAGCCAGGAATTGGCAGCAGCGATGACGCGCTGCGCTGAGGTTTTGACCGACCAGGTTTCCGGCGTGCAGTAGTAATCGGTCAAAAAGCTCTTGATCGCCGTTTCGCTTGCGACCGCGCTGACATCGCTCGAACTGATCCCGTCGGCTATCGCAACCGCAATGCCTTTGCGCGTCAAAAGCGGTTCGTCGGGTATCAGCGCGCCATGAAAGTCCTGATTGGCGGCCTTGCGACCGGCATCGGAATATTGCCCGATCGATATCGCAAGACTGCGTGGCATGGTCCGGCCAATAAAAAGAGCCTCAACCCGGATGGGCTGAGGCTCTTAAGATAGCAAATCCCGTTAGGCGGCGCGCTGGAGAACCGGCGTGCGCTTCGGGGCAGTCATGACATGCGTGGCGTAAAGCGTCATGCCGGTGAAAGCGATGCCGCCGACCAGGTTGCCACACACCGTCGGGATTTCGTTCCAGATGAAATAATCGTAAATCGAGAACGGAGCGTGCAGCATCAGGCCCGCCGGGAACAGGAACATGTTCACGACCGAGTGCTCGAACACCATGTAGAAGAACACCAGAATCGGCATCCACATGGCGATAACTTTACCGGGTACCGTCGTCGATATCATGGCGCCGACAACACCCGTCGAAACCATCCAGTTGCAAAGCATGCCGCGCACGAACAGCGTCGCCATACCGGCCGCGCCGTGTGACGCATAACCGAGCGTCCGGGCCTCGCCGATGCTCCCGATCGCGGTGCCGACCTTGTC
Source organism: Xanthobacteraceae bacterium (assembly GCA_036271715.1). Lineage (GTDB taxonomy): Bacteria > Pseudomonadota > Alphaproteobacteria > Rhizobiales > Xanthobacteraceae > BOG-931. The sequence continues at coordinate 21,795 of DATBAD010000050.1, read as the reverse complement.
CGGCGGCTGGGTGAAGCCGAACGTGGTCACGAAGGCCATCATGAAAGCGACCGTGAGCGCGCCGCAGAAATTGCCGATAAAGACGAGACCCCAATTTCTCAGAACGCCGCCGATCGTCACCCCGGGCCGCTTGTCAAACCACGCCAATGGCGCAAGCACGAAAACGCCGGTCAAAAGATCGAAGCCGAGCAAAGACAGCATGCAAAAGCCGACCGGGAACAGCAACGCGCCGACGATCGGCTGTCCGGTGTTGACGTTGATGGTCACGGCAAACCACGCGGCCAAAGCGAGAATGGCGCCGGCCATATAAGCCCGCACGACTGTGTCGCGGGTCGACATCAGGACCTTTGCTTCGCCGGCGTCGACCATCTTGGTGACAAATTCCGAAGGGACGAGATAAGACACGAGACCCCCTGTTTGGTTGTCGAATAACTGACCTGGGTCTCAGCAAGTGATGTGCCAATCGCGCGCTCGCGGGCTCAAAGTGTCATCGTCAACGTCAAGGTTTGGGCAGCCACACTGCCTTTTTCAGCGCCAAGGTTGAGGCAATTTGACACGCCCGTTCCGTATTGGCCCGCCTTGCTTAAAAAAACATCCGGCTTGGATGATTTTAAGTGCAATCCGGTTGGATAACGCGATCGGTCGATTACAGGGTCTTCAAGATCAAGGCATGGCACCGATCTTGCTGCCCTATGACAAATAGTAACGCTTGTGGACGCCGCGATGTCGGGAGACTTCGAACCGGAACAAAAGCGCTATCTGGAAGGCTTTGTCGCAGGCCTGCAGATCGCGAAGAATACGCGTGGCGCCGCCGCCGCGCCATCTGGCGTTGTTGCCGCGGAACCTATTGGCCCGGACGCGGCCGCGTTGCGCGCGCAGGATCGCGTTCTCAAATCCGGTGGCAAATTATCCGATCCGGAAAAATTCAAGCGCGACCTCAATCCGCTCGACGGCTACGAGAAACTGAAAGCGCAGGCGCATGCCAACGAAGCGCCTAAGCCCGACGATAATTTTCGCTGGCGCTATTTCGGCCTGTTCTACTGCGCGCCGACGCAGAAGGCCTATATGTGCCGGCTGCGCATTGCGAATGGAATCCTCAGCCATTGGCAGTTCGCAGGGCTTGCCGACATCGCAGAGCGTTATGCCAGCGGCTACTCGCATGTGACCACACGCGCCAATCTGCAAATGCGCGAGGTCGAGCCGAAAAACGCCGTTGCGATGGTCGAGGCGATCCAAGATCTGGGATTGAGTTCGCGCGGCTCCGGCGCCGACAATATCCGCAACGTTACCGGCACGCCGACGGCGGGCGTCGATCCGCAAGAACTGCTTGATACGCGTCCCTATGCGCGCGAGTGGCACTTCCATATTCTCAACGACCGCTCGCTCTTCGGCCTGCCGCGCAAATTCAATGTCGGCTTCGATGGCGGCGGCAGGATCGCGGTGTTGGAAGACACCAACGATATCGGCTTCCAGGCGGTCGAGATCAAAGACGGTTTCGGCGTCGAGCCAGGCATCTATTTCCGTCTGATGCTCGGCGGCATTACCGGACATCAGGACTTCGCGCGCGACACCGGCGTCATCCTCAAGCCCGATGAGGCGACCGCGGTGGCGGACGCGGTGCTGCGCATCTTTATCGAGAACGGCAATCGCAGCGATCGCGCCAAGGCGCGGCTGAAATATGTGCTCGACGCCTGGGGCTTCGAAAAATTCGTTGCCGCGATGGAGGAGAAACTCGGCCGCAAGCTTTTGCGCGTCGCCACTGAGGCGATTGCGCCGCGGCCGCTATTTAACCGGCTCGCGCATATCGGTGCGCATCCGCAAAAGCAGGATGGCTTATGCTGGCTCGGCGTCGTGTTGCCGGTCGGCAAGATCACGGCCGCGCAAATGCACGCGATTGCAAAAATCGCTGCCGATTATGGCGACGGCGAAATCCGTCTGACCGTTTGGCAGAACTTCCTGCTGTCGGGCATTCCTACTGAACGCATTGCCGAAGCCGAAGCCGCAATCGAAGCGATCGGGCTTTCCACCAAAGCGACGTCGATCCGCGCTGGGCTTGTCGCCTGCACCGGCAATGCCGGCTGCCGGCTCGCGCAAGCCGACACCAAACGTCACGCCGAAGAAATAGCGCAGTGGTGCGAAGCCCGCGTCCAGATCGACACGCCGTTGAATATCCATCTCACCGGTTGCCCGAACTCCTGTGCGCAGCATTACATCGGCGATATCGGCCTCGTCGGCACCAAAGTGCAGGTGTCCGATGACGGCGATCAGGTCGAGGGCTATCACGTTGTGGTCGGCGGCGGTTACGGGCCGGACGCTGCATGCGGTCGCGAAATCTATCGCGACATGAAAGCAGAGGATGCGCCGAAGGCTGTCGAGCGTGTGCTGAAGGCCTATCTCGCGCATCGCGCTTCGGCGGACGAGACATTCCTCGGCTTCACGCGGCGCTATGAGATCGATGCGCTGAAATCGCTCTGCGAACAGCAGGCGGTGGAGTGATGCAGAACACCACGCCGCCGGTTCCGAGTTTGATTCCGGACAGCGCGCCGTTCACGGCCGAGCAACGCACTTGGCTCAACGGTTTCTTCGCCGGTCTGTTGTCACTCGACGGCGGTGTCAACGCGCTATCGCCGGAGGAAACGGCAAAACTCATGGGCGATGTGACCGGCGCACCTTCGGCGCTGCGCGGTCCGTTAGACGACGGCGACGACGGTTCGGCGCCGTGGCACGATATGTCGATGCCGCTTCCCGAACGCATGGAGCTTGCCACCGACCGCCCGCTGCGGCGGCGAATGATGGCGGCGATGGGCCAGCAGGATTGCGGCCAATGCGGCTACACCTGCGAGGAATATTCCAACGCGATCTTTCTGAAGAGCGAAGAGCGGCTCAATCTCTGCGTCCCCGGCGGCAAGGAAACTACTCGCACGTTGAAATCGCTTTATGCCGAATTCGGCGCGATCCCGACTGAGGCGAAAGCGAAAGCTCCTGATGCGACGCCCGCAGAGCCCAGCGGTGCAAGCGTTGTATCCGAACCGACACGTGATAATCCTGCGGACATCGCCTTTGTTTCTCGCGCCCGTCTGAACAAAGAAGGCTCCGCGAAAGAAACCTGGCACATTGATCTCGACCACACCGGCTCAGGCATTGACTATAAGGTCGGCGATGCGCTCGGAATTTTCCCGAGGAACGATCCGGCTCTGGTCGACGCCGTCATTGCCGTGCTACATGCGCCGGTGGATTTTCCGATTGCTGGACGCACGCTGCACGAAGTGTTGAGCGACGGCGTCTCGCTCGGTGTCGCCCCGGATATGCTGTTCCAACTTATCTCCTACATCACCGGCGGTGAGCGGCGGCAGAAAGCGAAAGCGCTTTCCTCCGGCGCCGATCCAGACGGCGACGCGGCGACACTCGATGTCCTCGCAGCGCTGCAGAAATTTCCCGACATCCGGCCCGACCCGGAAGCTTTCGTCGAAGCGCTCGATCCGCTGCAGCCGCGGCTTTATTCGATTGCCTCCTCGCCGAAAGTCATGGCCGGACGCGTATCGCTCACCATCGACGCTGTGCGTTACAACATAAACAAGCGCGACCGCGTCGGCGTCGGCTCGACCTTCTTTGCCGAGCGCATCGCGCCCGGCGCCAAGCTCAAAGCCTATATCCAGAAGGCGCACGCTTTCGGCCTGCCGGCCGATCCGTCTATACCGATCGTGATGATCGGACCGGGCACCGGCATCGCACCGTTCCGCGCGTTTTTGCACGAGCGCATGGTGACAAAGGCGCCGGGCCGCAGTTGGCTGTTCTACGGCCATCAGAAGCGCGATCACGATTTCTTCTACGAAGACGAACTCGTAGGAATGAAATCAGCCGGCGTACTCACGCGGCTATCGCTCGCTTGGTCGCGCGACGACGCGCAGAAATTCTATGTGCAGGATCGCATGCGCGAAGTCGGCCGCGATCTGTGGTCGTGGATCGCCGAAGGCGCGTATGTCTATATCTGCGGCGCTATCAGCATGAGTAAAGACGTCGAACGCGCGCTGATCGATGTGATCGCCGAACACGGCGCGCGCACGCCGGAACAGGCGGCAACTTTCTTCGCAGAGCTTAGGAAAAACGGCCGCTATCAGGCCGACGTGTATTAGCGATTCTCTCTCGACTAAAAAATCACTTCCTGAACATTGTGAATTCACCGTGCGGCTTCAGATTGCCGCAGGAATGCTGCAGCCAGCATTCATTGGCCCGGCTCGTGCCGACATTTCCGTGAATGACTGTCTTCGATTGCTTCTTGGCTCCGAGAGCCAGACAGTCTTCCTCGGATAGCTTGCCAAAATTGCATCCGTAAGGCGTACAGAGCGTTGCTTCGTCGCGCCAGCGGTCGGGATATATGGCATCGTCAAAGCACGCGAAATTTCCGATCTTCGTGTAAACCTGGGACGTCAGCGGAGATCGCCGGAGATAGTAGTAGGCCAAACCTGCCGATGTCGCGGCTGCCGCTATAATGAGTAATGCGGCGAGAGCGGCTACCTTCCAATTCATTCGCGCCGGGATGAAAAATCGAAGCTCCTGCTCCAGCGCGAACATGTCGCGTGGAAAGCTGTCGTGACGGACCGAAAAGGCCTGCCGAAATGCAAGTGGCTTCAAAATGTCGGGCAGCTCCTTTGGGTCCGGCATGGTCGCGCCATCGACCAAGACCGGGACGATCGGCAGTTTGCGCTCAAGAGCTGACGCAACTTCCAAGTGGACGTAGTCACCGTCAGTCGCGCTTTCGGGACGACGAGGCGTTTTCAGCAACTCCAGCCAGCGCGGGCCGATGACAGCCAGCATGACGCTGCATTGTTCGAGGTCGTTTTTCAGCACCGACTGAAAATCTTCGCCGGGCCGGATCGAATCGACGTCGATAAACACCTTCCTTTTGCCGAAAGCCTTTTCGAGGCGCTGACAAATGCTGCGCGCCTCGGACTTCGAATCCAAGCGGCGATAGCTGATGAAAATGCCGCCGGTCATCCGGCTAAATCCGCGGAGTTTGCGGACACCACGTCCCCAACAACGTGCGCCGCGACGGCGCGCCGCCTCGGCCTACGGAAATACATAAGCATGCCCCACTGCCCGTGAGAGCATAGCCTATCGGCGAAAGCCCGTCAGGGGCCGATAGCAAAGGAGCCGAAGGGGTCGCGCGCGCCTATTCGAGTTGGGCACCGGACGCTTTGATCACCTCGGCCCATTTCGGAATTTCGGCGTGGATATAGGCCGCGAATTCCTCCGGCGTGTCGGGCGTGACGTCGACACCCAGTGCATTGAGCCTCTTCTGTACGCCTTCGTCTTTCAGCGTCTCGACCAAAGCGCGATGCAGCGTGTCGATAATGCCTTTTGGTGTGCCGGCCGGCGCGACCAAGCCATGCCACGTCGTCGCTTCGAAGCCGGCGAGTCCGGACTCATCCATGGTCGGGACGTCCGGTAGAATCGTCGTGCGCCGCAGCGTGGTCACGGCGATCGGACGCAGTTGTTGATTGGCGAGAAAGCCCATCACGCCCGAGGTCGTCGCGAACATCATCTGATCGTCGCCGGCGATCACGTCCTGCAGCGCCGCCGCCGAGCCTTTATACGGCACATGCACGATGTCGATATGCGCCACGGTCTTGAACAATTCGCCGGCGAGATGCGCCGCGAGCCCATAGCCCGACGAGGCGAAATTGAGCTTGCCGGGACTGGCTTTGGCGAGCGCGATGAGATCGGGCAGCGAGTGCACCGGAAGGCTGTTGTTCACGACCAGCACATTGGCCTGTGTGCCGACCAGGCTGATCGGCGCGAAATCCTTCTCCGGATCGAAATCGACCTTCTTGTAGAGGCTCGCATTGGTGGCGAGGATCGAATTGTTGCCGAGGAGAAGCGTGTAGCCGTCAGGCGTCGCATGAGCCACGATCGAGGCCGCGACATTGCCGCCGGCGCCTGGACGGTTGTCGACGATAAAGGGCTCGCCGAGCAGCGAACCGAGCTTGTCGGTGAGGATGCGAGACAGAATGTCGCTTGCCCCGCCTGGCGGAAAGCCGACGACGATGGTGACAGGGCGCTCCGGATAATCGGCGGCAACTGCCCCCGTCGAGAACACGCAGAACAGCGCCAGCAAGCCTGATGCGGCGGCCATTATTCTTGTATGCATTGTTTCCTCCCGCGGCACGTCCTTAGAGCGCGACAATGCCGTTTTGGCAAGCTGGTACGCGGCGCACCCTTTATGCAGTTTCGCCGATGATATATTGCCGCACCTGCGATAGAACTTTTAGACCGCTTATTCCCGCGACCTACCGAAGCTCGCCGAGCGAGCGCAGATGGGTCGCGGGGACGGGCGGAATGGATGGCAAGGTGGGAGTGGCGTGAATGCGCACAGGGTCGGATTTTCTGCGCTCGCTCAATGACGGACGGCGGGTCTTTCTCGACGGCGAACAGGTCAAGGATGTGTCGGCGCATCCGGCGTTCCGGCAGGCCGCGCGCTCGATCGCGAGCCTGTTCGACATCGCGGCCGATCCGGCGCAACGCGAGCGTATGACCTATACATCGCCAAAGACCGGCGAACCGGTGTGGCGCGCCTGGCAGATTCCGCGAAGCCACGCCGATCTCAAAGCGCGGCGGCTGTTCTCCGAGGCCTGGGCGGAAGCGACCTTCGGCCTGATGGGCCGCGCGCCGGATCATGTCGCCGGCTTCTTCGCCGGCTATGCGGCGGTGCCGCAGTTTTTCGCCAGCGCCGGCGGGCAGCAGAAATTCGCCGACAATCTGGTCGCGTTCTACGAATACATGCGCGACAATCACATCTACTGCTCTTACGCGATCGTGCCGCCGCAGATCGACCGCTCGAGGCCCGCGCATAAGCAGAGCGATCCGACGCTTTATGCCGGCGTGGTCAAGGAGCGCGACGACGGCATCGTCATTTCCGGCGCGCAACAGCTCGCGACCGGCGGCGCGATTTCCGATTACATCCAGTTGAGCTGTATCCAGCCGCTGGCGCCGGGCGACGACAATTATGCCAACTGCCTCGCCGTGCCGGTCGCCGCCGAAGGCTTGAAGCTTTATCCGCGCAAGCCCTATGCCCGTGCCGGCAGCGCTAACGACTATCCGCTATCGACCCGTTTCGACGAGAGCGATTCCTACGTCGTGTTCGACAATGTGTTCGTGCCGTGGGAACACGTCTTCATCTATCGCAACGTCGAGCTCTCGCGCGACCAGTGGCGCAAGACCCCCTCGCATCTTCTCGGCAATCACCAGGCGCAGACGCGCTATGTCACCAAGCTCCGCTTCATGGTAGGGCTGGCGCAACGCATGAACGAAACGACCGGCAATGTCGCCAATCCGGTCGTACAGACAATGATGGGCGAGCTTGCCTCTTTCGCCTCGATCTACGAATCGATGCTTCTGTCGCACGAAGTGATGGGCACCATTGAGGACGGCGTGCTGTGGCCGTCGCGCACGTCCTACTATGCGGCGAGCGCGTTGCAGTCCGAACTCAACGGCCGCATGCTCGAAATCATCCGCGAGATGGCGGGCTCCGCGTTCATCACGCTGCCCTCGTCCGACGCCGATTTCAAAAATCCCGCCATCGCTGCCGACCTCGAACGTTACATGGCCTCGGGCACCTCCGACGCGAAGACGCGCATCAAACTGATGCGGCTGATTTGGGATTTCCTCGGCTCCGAATTCGGCAGCCGCCACGCCCAATACGAAAAATTCTACGGCGGGCCTTCGTTCGCGGCGAAGCAGAATCTCTATCGCAATTACGATTTGAAACGCGCCGGAGCACTGGTGGATAAGGCGTTGAATTTGCCGCCGGTGGAGTGAGCTTCGTGCCGGGAAAGACGGCAAGGCAAACGCTGCAATTTCAATCGTGGCCAAAGATTCTTGCAGTCGCCTCTGCGCTCGCGTTTGTGCTCGTGCGGATTCCGGACGCAAATGGTCAGCCAGCCGTGCTCACTTCATCACAGTCTGAAGCAGTCAGCACCTACAACACCGCTGTGAAACGCTTCGCGGCAGTCTTAGCCGAGCGGCGGGCCCAGATCGAAACCAAGCAAACGCTGCCGCATCTTCCGGGGCAGGCTCTTTATCTGGCGCGCGTTGCGATGATGAGCGCCTACAAGGATCTGACTGACGCGATCCCTTCCAGAATTGGCAAACCCAACAAGTTCGGCGTTCCTCCGGCCTATTTTGACGCCGGCAATGAGCGCCTGATCGACGAGTATCTCGCGCTCTTCGCGATCATGGATGCGCCGCCTGCCAGCGCGCAAAAGTCGGACGCGCCATTCAAGGACGTGTTCGATCTGGCGAACGATATCGCGCGCGCCAAAGGACTCGATAAAGCGACTGCCGAAATGGCCGGGCGCATCGGCCTCGGCATCTTCTTTGCCGAAACCAATGGCCGCCAGAATATCGGCAATGCGCGTTCGGACAAATACAAAGGAAGTTTGCAAACAGGTTTATCCGAGGATCAAAACGGCCAGAGGAAATGGGCGGCGATCCGGCCAACGATCGCAGCTTTCGATCCACAGCTTGCCGCGCGCGACGCCGCGGAAGAGAGCCGGGCCGGTACTCTCGATCATCGCTTCAACCATTGGACCGCGGTGCGAGACGGGTTGATGAACGCCCATGCCGAGCTTTTTTCGCAAATCCCGGCGATCGCTAAGGCGCTGCCAAACCCGATCGATCAAATGAAATTTTTCGAACTGATCCAGATCATTCCATCGCCGACGCGAGCCGCGCTGAATTCGGGCGCGCTGGTAAACTATCGAATATCCGACCCGACAATCATGGGATATCTGCGCAACAATAGCATTTTCGCGTTCGGCCACGCCGATAGAACCAGAACATCGGCAACGTTTCGCGACATTCTCGATGCCATGTGGCTCTTCAACGACAAATTCGAAAAAGCGCTGAGCGAGTTCAACAAAGTCAAATCGCCGCGTGGCTGACAGTCATCCTCCGCGCGCAAATCCATGCGCAGCGCCCATAGGCGTCCGAATTCTTGGCCAACGATGTCAAACGGCGACGCCCACTCTTCGTCATCACCACATTCTTCGTCACCACCGGGCTTGACCCGGTGGTCCATGCTGAAGTGCGGCTGCCGAGACACAGCGGATGGCCTCGATAATCCTCACTGCCCCATAGATTGCCGGGTCAAGCCCGGCAATGACGAAATAAGAAAGCCACGGAAAAGAAATAAGGAAGCGGAACGCCGGCAGACGCAGTTTTTCATGAAGCCGTGCCAGCGGGCACGGCGGCGCGCCACGGACAAGAAGATCGGCTTGCGCCGACCCGTCCGCTGTCGGGCGCGCTCGCCTGCCGGCATTCCACTACGGCACTCGCGGGTGCGACCGAACGCTCCCGCTCAGCTCCAGTCACGCACTTCCTGGGACGGGACTAGTAGGGCCAAGTGTTACCTGGCCCCTGCCGTCCTGCAGTTAACGGGTTTCCCCGCAGACCGGTCTTAGTGCCGGCCGGGCGTTTCTGCCCAGAGCCGCCCGGGAGCGAGACTGACTAGGCCCCACCCGCGGGAACCGTACCCGCCCCGCACAGCCGAAGTCGTCGGCCGCGCGTCCTTAATAGGCGGGCATGCTACCCGTATCAATATCAGTGACCAATGTCACTTCACGTTTCCGTTATTGTGACGACCTGTGCTCGTGGCGCAGCGACCTACTGGATCGGATTGTTATGCAGAAAAGTGGCAGAGGCCGAGTTAGGACGACGACCTACTCTGCGATGGCTGCAATCGGGAACGAGATTTTTGCGACGAGTCCTGCGCGCTGCCAGTCGTAATCGACCGTTCCTTTGAACTGGCCAACCATCCGCTGCACCAGTTCACCACCGAAACCCCGACCGCGGACTGTTTCCTCGATCGGTGGGCCGTGACGTTCCGTCCACTCGAATTGCAAACTGTCTTCGCGACGGCGCCACACAATCCTCACGCGGCCCTCTTCGAGTTTTAAAGAGCCGTATTTCGCGGCGTTTGTCGCCAGTTCATGAAAGATAAGGGCGATGGCATTGGACGCTCGCTCGCCACACCGCAGCGTCGGTCCTTCGATGAAAAAACGCCGCGCGCTTTCGGAAGAGGAATGCTCATGAGGCTCGGCGATTTTTTTGATGAGTTCTCTGAGATCGGAGGTGGGTGCGGACACCTCACTAAACTCTCGACGAACCAGCGCATTTGCATTGGCCAAGGCATGCAGGCGGCCAGACAATAGAGCCGACATCTCCTTTGGGGTCGTCGCGCTCTTTTCAGTGAAACGGATCATGCCGTCGGTCATTGCAAACAAGTTTTTAATCCGGTGGGTCATCTCCCGGGTCAGGATAACTTGTTCGTCCAGCGCGGCATGGAGTTTCTGTTCCGTGCGCAGCATGCGAATGGCGATAGCCACAAACGACGCAAGCTCCGTCATGGCGCGGGCATGCTCGCGGTGAAAATGTTCGTCCTTGTCGGAGACAATCCACAACGTGCCGGTCGGCTCTTTGCGGTCGATATGGAGCGGAACCAAAAGAACTTCCGGCAACTCAACGTCGCACGCGGCGATCCAGTCATAGCCGCGCTCGGAATACGCAGTCAGGACGGGTGCATCCATATCGAGGACAATCCCGCAGGGACTAAAATTTCGGGGTGTGGTCGACCCGGTGAAGCGGGCGAGCGTGCCTGTGAGGTGATGCCAGCGAAAAACTCCCGGCGCTGGATCTTCCTCCAGGAGGCTCAAGCCGGCCGAAACTCCCTCGGTCATCTCCATCGCAAGGCTGACAAACTTGGGAAGAACTTGCGCCGGGTCGTCGGCCATCAGCGCGGCAATTTCTTGCAGCGCTCTTTTTTCCCTCAGAACGTCAACTTTTCCCGGGGTCCGCCGGTAAAGTTCCTTGGTGATGTAGATATCCGCTAACTTCGGTGCGATGGCGTGGAGCATAACCCTCTCTCCCAAGCCAATACCTGACCAGGCAACGACATCAGCCTATCAGCTAATCGAAGACTTCGCTATTCGCCTCGCCTCGCATCACCGTCCCATCAAGATTAACGTCAGCGCACCACGTTAAAAGACATTAAGGCGCTGTGAAAACATCGGAATCGGCACTCGGCGGCACGGGCAGATTGCGCTCTCCGATGTCTGCTTATGGCACCCGGTTTAATGTACGAAACCGTACCAAGTGTGCTAGTGAGTTTCACATCGCCGCACGCGATTGGGCTTCGGTGACTGAGAGACGACTTGCGCTCCCGCTTGCAGGAAAAATGCAATGGGCGCAGAAAACCAACAATCACAAATCTGTCCGTCTTGCGGAGCCGTTATGGTCTCGGCCAGGTTATCTGCGCCGAGAGATTCCCTCGTCACTTTCTGCCGATCCTGCGGCGTTACAAAGCTCGGAGATCACACGCTTCGGTCGGTTCAACAGCCGAAGCCGTTATCTCTGGAAGCAGCTACCGAACGCCCAGCGTGCCCGCACTGTCAGACAACAACAAAGCTGATCGGCATGGCCAACAACGATCGATACTCTTTCGCTTGCACAACATGCAGCTACGAAGAAACCTTCATCGTGTCATTTAAATCGTAAACTGCGTGCCAGTTGCGGATTGAGTGGACGCCGGCTCAGCCAACCAGTCGCCGATATTCCGACTCTGGCGTACCGTATGTTTCGCCTGCTTTGCGCTCCATGCCCTTACGGTCCCGGACCGTGATCGCTCCACGCACATAAGCAATCAGTCCCTGTTTTCGCAAAACGTTCAATGCGTCCGTAACGCCGGCGCGGCGCACGCCTAGCATGAGCGCCAAGAACTCATGGGTGAGCGGTAGCACGTCAGTGCCGATCCGGTCGTGTGCCATCAGGAGCCAGCGCGCCAAGCGCTGGTCGATCCTCGAATGTGCGTTGCAAATTGCGGCGTGGGTGGTCTGCACGCCAAATGCCTGTACGTATTTCAGCAGCGAGTCTCGAAGCGAGGGACTAACCCGCATCGCGTTGCGCAGTTCAATCGATGTGATGCGCTGACCACTTCCCGCCGACTGGACATAAGTGGCATGCGGCGAACGATGATTGCCGAGCACGACGGGGGTACCCGTCATACCCTCTTGGCCGATCAATCCCACTTCGACCTGTTTGCCGCCGGATTGAATGGCAACGACGGAGATAAACCCACTGTCAGGAAAATAAACGGCGTCGATCCGCCTATTGGGCTTTTCAAGAGACTTCCGCAAATCGAGGAGGACGGTTTTGAAGTGCGGCGCCAGTAACGCAAGATCACCAGCCGCCAGAGACGCGAGTAAACGATTAGGCCTGCTCGCCATGGCGCGCTCCCCCCCAATCAGGCGGGAGCGCAATAGCGTCTCTCAGTCACCGGCCGCCTGAGGCAAAAGCCTAGGCTGGTGATGTTCTTTGTGTATGCCCGTTTGCGTACCATTACCAGGGGCGACGACGGCTACAAATGCCGCGAAGTTACGCCTCCGCCCCCACAAGTTGGGGGGCGGCGGCTGCCGCCGCGGGCTTGGCTTCAAGCGCCGCGGCCACCGCTTCTTCCACGCGTTCGAGCCAGATGAATTCCAGCTCCTTGCGCACGATTTCGGGGATGTCCTCGTAATCGCGGCGATTGCGCGCCGGCAGCATGACGCGTTTCAAGCCCGCCGAATGCGCGGCGATGACTTTCTCCTTGATGCCGCCGACCGGCAGCACCAAGCCGCGCAGACTGATCTCACCCGTCATCGCGGTATCGCTGCGGATGGTGCGATCGGTCATCAGCGAGGTGAGCGCCATGAACATCGCGACGCCCGCGCTCGGCCCGTCTTTGGGCGTCGCGCCTGCCGGCACGTGAACATGGATGTCGCTCTTCTCGAAGCGCGCCGGATCGATGCCAAGCGCTACGGCGCGGTTCTTGACGATCGACAGCGCGGCCTGCGCGCTCTCTTTCATCACGTCGCCGAGCTGACCGGTCAGGATCAGCCGGCCGGAGCCGGGCACGCGCGTCGCCTCGATGAAGAGGATGTCGCCGCCGACCGGCGTCCAAGCGAGGCCGGTGGCCACACCGGGCACGCTCGTCCGCATCGCGACTTCGTTTTCGAAGCGCGGCGCACCGAGGATCGCGACCACGTCGTCGCGAGTGATGCGGATAGCCTCAGTTTGGCCTTCCGCAATCCGCACCGCCGCATTGCGCAACAACTGTCCGATCAGACGCTCAAGATTACGCACGCCGGCTTCGCGGGTGTAGTTCGCGATCACCTCATGCAGCACGTCGTCGCCGATCTCGACCTGGCCAGGCTTCAACCCGTTTGCCTCGAACTGCCGCCGCAACAGATAGCGATTGGCAATCTGCAGCTTCTCGTCGGCGGTGTAGCCGGCAAGGCTGATGATCTCCATGCGGTCGCGCAGCGGCCCAGGGACAGTGTCGAGCATGTTCGCGGTAGTGATGAACACCACGCGCGACAGATCGAACGGCACCGCGAGATAGTTGTCGCGGAACGTATTGTTCTGCTCTGGATCGAGCACTTCGAGCAAAGCCGCGGCGGGATCGCCCTGGATGCCGGCGCCGAGCTTGTCGATCTCGTCCAGCATCATCACGCAACTGCGCGAACCCGCCTTGCGGATGCCCTGGATGATGTTGCCCGGCAGCGCGCCGATATAAGTGCGCCGGTGGCCGCGGATCTCCGCTTCGTCATGCACGCCGCCGAGGCTGACGCGGATGAATTTACGGTCCATGGCGCGCGCGATCGACTGGCCGAGCGACGTCTTGCCGACGCCGGGCGGACCGACGAAGCACAGGATCGGCGCCTTGCCCTGCGGATTGAGCTTGCGCACGGCGAGATATTCGATGATCCGCTTCTTGATCTTGTCGAGGCCGTAGTGATCCTCATCGAGGATCTTTCGCGCCTCGGCAATGTCGATCGGCTTCTCCTCGGGCAGCGCCCAAGGCAGTTCGATCAACCAATCGAGATAGGTGCGGACCATGCCGTATTCGCCGGCGGCTTCCGGCATGCGCTGCAGCCGGCGCAATTCCTTGCGCGCCTGATCCTCGACATCCTTCGGCATGCCGGCCTTGGTGATGGCCTTGTCGAGCTCGGCGATCTCGGCCGCCTTGCCCTCCTCGCCTTCGCCGAGCTGCTTCTGGATCGCGGCCATCTGTTCGCGCAGCAGCACTTCACGCTGCCGCTCGTCGAGCGACGCCTTGGTCTGCTTGCCGATCTCCTGCGACAGCCGCAACACCTCGATGCGATGAGCGAGCAGGCGCGAGACCCTGTCCATCCGCGCCGTGATGTCGACGGTTTCCAGGATTTCCTGTTTTTCGTCCGGCTTGATGTCCATGTAGGCAGCGGACAGATCGGCGAGCGCCGGCGGCGTCTCGATCGACTGGATCGCGGCCAACAGGTCACCCGGCACTTGCGGCAGAAGCTCGATCGCCTCGACCGCTTGCGCTTTGAGGTTCACGAAACGCGCCTCGATCTCCGAGGTCCGGCTTTCCGGCTCGGGGATGCGCAGCACGCGCGCGACCAGGAACGGCCAGCCGCTCAGATATTCGACGATCTGGAAGCGCTGTTCGCCCTGACAGACGAGATGATGCGTGCCATCCGGCGCCGTGACGAAGCGCAGGATATTGGCAAGCGTGCCCATGCGGTGCATGTCGATCGCCGACGGATCGTCGATCGAGGCCTCGCGCTGCAACAGGATGCCGACCTGGCGCTGATCGCGCACGGCTTGCTGTGCGGCCGCGACCGATTTCGCCCGGCCGAGCGTGATCGGAAACACCACGCCGGGAAACAGCACGGTGTTGCGCACCGGCACGATAATCAATGCATCCGGCGGCAGCGGCGGCAATGACGTACTGCCGGCTCCCGCTCCGCTGGATCCTTGCGGGCTCGCGTCTTTGGTTGAGACCGCGTCTTTCGCTAAAATTTGTTCACTCACGACTAACTCACTTTCTGCAAACTGATCACCAGACAACCGGCCACGACACTGCGGCGTACATCGCTGTATCGCCCGGCCGGAAGTCGCACCCGCCGGTAAAACCGCCCTTGCGGAAGCTCCAGCCGATGGATGACGGCTGTCCGCAATTCAGGCGGCACGCCGCGGGTGCCGGCGATAACGAGATCGCCGTCCTCGATCACGGCTTGCGCGCTGTCGGCATCGACGCCCGGCAAAGCGACCAGCGCCAACACCTCGTATTCAGTTTCCAAAATATCGACCGGAGGCTCCCACGCCGGCACACGCGCTTCGGTGCGCGCGGGCCGGAACAGCTCACGATGCATACGCTCCGCCCGGGCGAGCATTTCGCACGCCTCGGACCACATCCAATCGTGAGCCACATCACGGGCCGGAAAACGAGCCATGGGGAATTCCCTCCAGCTTTGATGGAGTTATGTGTGGAGGGCATGGGCGGAATTCAACGCCACCCGCCGTTCCGGAGCCGAGCGCCAACGAGGAGCCGGGAAACGATTGTCGCTGTCTTGGATAATTTTGCCGCGACTGGAATGGCGTCGGGCTTAGCTTGTTGCCTCAGCCCGCCGTGCTGCGCGCACGCCTTCGGCAAGCTTGCGGACGAGATCGGCCACGGCCGAAACCGTCGTCGCGGTCGCTTTGCCGGCGGGGTCGAGACTGGTGCGCACCGCCTCGACCAGTGCCGAGCCGACCACGACACCGTCGGCGCCTTCGGCGATGCCGCGGGCCTGCTCAGCAGAGCGGACGCCGAAGCCGACACAGACTGGCAATTTGGTGTGACGCTTGATGCGGGTCACGGCAGTCGCGACCTTGCCGGCATCGGGCGCGGCAGAGCCGGTGATGCCGGTGATCGAGACGTAATAGACGAAGCCCGAGGTGTTCTTCAGCACCGCGGGCAGCCGTTTGTCGTCGGTGGTCGGCGTGGCGAGGCGGATGAAATTGACGCCGGCCTTGAGCGCCGGCAGGCAAAGTTCGGCGTCTTCCTCCGGTGGCAGATCGACGACGATCAGACCGTCAACGCCGGCGGCCTTGGCGTCGACCAGGAATTTGTCGACGCCGTAAATGTAGATGGGATTGTAGTACCCCATCAGCACGATCGGCGTGTCGTTGTCTCCGGCGCGGAATTCACGCACCGCGGCGAGCGTTTTCTTCATGTCCTGACCGGCAGCGAGCGCGCGCAAGCCTGCGGCCTGGATCGCAGGGCCATCGGCCATCGGATCGGTGAACGGCATGCCGAGTTCGATCACATCGGCACCGGCCTTCGGCAGCGCTTTGAGCACCGCGACGGAGCTCGCGTAATCCGGATCGCCGGCCATGGTGAACGTCACCAAAGCGGCGCGGCCTTCTTTTTGAAGCGCTGCGAAGCGGCGCTCGATACGGGTGGTCATTGCGCTTTGCTTCCGAGATGCCGCGCGACGGAATCGAGGTCCTTGTCGCCGCGGCCGGAAAGATTGACCACCATCAAATGGTCCTTCGGCTTCTTGGGCGCGAGCTCCAGCACCTTGGCGATGGCATGCGCCGGCTCGAGCGCCGGGATGATGCCTTCGAGCTTGGAGAGAAGCTGGAATGCATTGAGCGCTTCGTCGTCGGTCGCCGAGAGGAAATTGACGCGGCCGACATCGTGCAGCCACGCGTGCTCGGGTCCAATGCCGGGATAATCGAGACCGGCGGAGATCGAATGCGCTTCGGTGATCTGGCCGTCTTCGTTCATCAAGAGATAGGTGCGGTTGCCGTGCAGCACGCCCGGCCGGCCGCCGGCGATCGAGGCGGCATGCATGCCGGTGTCGACGCCGTGTCCGGCGGCTTCGACGCCGTAGATCTCGATGTCTTTGTCGTCGAGGAAGGGATGAAACAGTCCCATGGCGTTCGAGCCACCGCCGATGCAGGCGACCAGCGAATCCGGGAGGCGGCCTTCGGCCTCTTGCATCTGCTCGCGGGTCTCGCGGCCGATGATCGACTGAAAGTCGCGGACCATCATCGGATAGGGATGCGGGCCGGCGATGGTGCCGATACAATAGAATGTCGAGCCGACATTGGTCACCCAGTCGCGCAATGCTTCGTTCATCGCGTCTTTGAGCGTCTTCGAACCCGACACGACCGGCACGACCTTGGCGCCGAGCATGTTCATGCGGAAGACATTCGCCTTCTGCCGCTCGACGTCGACCGCGCCCATATAGACGATGCATTCGAGGCCGAAGCGCGCGCAGAGCGTCGCGGTGGCGACGCCATGCATGCCGGCGCCGGTCTCGGCGATGATGCGCTTCTTGCCCATGCGCCGCGCCAACAGAATCTGACCGAGCACATTGTTCACTTTGTGCGCGCCGGTGTGATTGAGCTCTTCGCGCTTGAGATAGATTTTTGCGCCTAGGCCGGAGGCCGTCTGCGACCTGCAATGGTCGGTGAGGCGCTCGGCGAAATAAAGCGGCGACGGCCGGCCGACATAATGTGTCAGATAGCCGTCCATCTCTTTCTTGAATTCGGGGTCAGCCTTCGCTTCGGCGTAAGCCTCCTCCAATTCCAGGATCAGCGGCATCAGCGTCTCGGCGACAAAGCGGCCACCATAGATGCCGAAATGGCCGTGCTCGTCCGGCCCGGTTCGAAAGGAATTGCGCTGCTGCACCGTCATTGTCAGATCCGCTTACGCCACACGATTAATTTGTTTGGCCGCCGCCTCGCGCGCGGCACGAATGAAGGCTCTGATCTTCTCGGGGTCCTTCACACCGGGCGCACGCTCGACGCCCGACGACACGTCGACGCCCGGCGCGCGGGTGATGTGCAAGGCCTCGCCGACATTGCCGGCATCGAGACCGCCGGAGAGCATATAGGGCAAACCGGATACGAGGTTCTGCAGAAGCCGCCAGTCGAAGGCTTTGCCAAGCCCGCCAGGCCGCGTCGCCTCGCGCGGCGCGCGGGCATCGAACAAGAGATAATCGGCAACCGCGGCATAGCGCGCGATTGCAGCGAGGTCTTCCTTGGTCTCGACGGCAATAGCTTTCATCACCGGAAGCTTAAATCGCGCCTTGATCTCGGTGACGCGCATCGGCGTCTCGCTGCCGTGAAGCTGCAGGATGTCAGGCCCGAGCGCGTCGACCACATAAGACAGATGCGTATCGTCGGCATCGACGGAGAGCGCCACCTTCTTCGCCTGGCCGCGCACGCGCGATTCCAAAAACGCCGCGGTCTTGAACGAGATGTTGCGCGGCGACGGCGGGAAGAACACGAAGCCCACCATATCGGCGCCCGCATCAAGCGCGACATCGAGCGCCTCGGACGTCGACAGGCCGCAGATTTTCACGATCACCGACATCTAAAACGCGCTGCCTTTCAGGGCTGCCTTCAACGGCCCTTCGATGGCCGGTCTTCTACATCCGTCCGGCTGCTTTGTCTTGTTTATGGAAAGGCGTTTCGTCAGGCCACCGGCGCCCGCAACCGCAGGCGTTCGGTGGGGGCAACCGGCACAACCGGAGGCGCAACAGCCCCGCGTTTTCGGGCATCAAGCTCGGCGCGGAGCCGTACCACTTCCCGGTCGAGGCGCTTTGCGGTCCGCTTGTAGCCGCCATGCCGCAGCCAGCCGGCCACGCCGCCGATGATCACGCCGAGAATGAGCACGCCGAACAGGACCAGAAACAGCGGCACCGGCCGGGTGGTGAAAGCGGCGTCCTGGCCGGACGCAAAAGGATCGAGCGAGATGCTCACACGCTGACGATTTGCCACAGCAAAGGCGACGATGAGCGCCGCCAATGGCGCAAGGATCAGTGCCGCAATGATATTGCGGATAAGCTTTCCGGCCGATCGCGGAGTATCGCTCAACCTTCAACCGGACGATTAAGCCGCTCGCGCATTTCCTTGCCGGTCTTGAAGAACGGCACGCATTTCTTGTCGACCGACACATGCGCGCCGGTGCGCGGATTGCGGCCGGTACGTGCCGGACGCTGCTTCACCGAAAAGGCGCCGAAACCACGCAACTCGACGCGGTCGCCGCGGGCCATCGCGGCGATAACCTCGTTGAGGATCGCGTTGACGATGTTTTCGACGTCACGCTGATAGAGATGCGGGTTCTGCTCGGAGATCCGTTGAACCAGTTCGGACTTGATCATGGTCCCGCCTTCGGTGGCCCGCGAATGCCGCTCGGATCGCTGTTAAGCCCAAGCGCAGCGCGATTAATTCGCGCTGGCAGGGTGCCAAAGGGCCAACAGACCGTCAAGATTTAAACGCTGCACGGCCTCGACGGCGCCCGAGGTGCCGAACTGGTCGGCCAGACCCGTCAGCCCGACCGCATCGAGAGTTGCACGCGCCGCGGCGTGCAGGAAAGTCAGGTCGCCGAGGCGGCTTTGCAGGGCATAGTCGCGCACCGGCAGTTTGGCATCGACGTTCTTTTCCTTGGCCAGCCAATCGAGCGCGTTATGCTCGTCGCCAAGCTCATCGATCAGTTTTAGGTCTATCGCCTGATGTCCGGTGAACACCCGGCCGTCGGCGGCTGTCTGCAATTCACCATCGGTCATATGCCGGCGGCTCTGCACCAGGCCTTTGAACCAAGCATACGAGTCCTGAATGATCGAATTAAGGGCGGCGCGGGCCTCGGGGCTGGTCGGCTCGTAACCGTCAGGCGCCGCCTTGAGCGGCGTCGACTTCACCGCCTCCATCTTGACGCCGATCTTGTCGAGAAGCTCGGAGACGTTGGGAAACTGAAACAGCACGCCGATCGAACCGACCAGCGAGGTCTGTTGCGCCACGATATGATCGCCGGCGAGCGCGGTGATATAGCCGCCCGACGCCGCGAGACTGTCGACCACGATGACCAGCGGCTTCTTTTCGCGCAGCTGCGACAACGAGTCGTAGAGCTGTTCTGAGCCGGCGGTGGTGCCGCCAGGGCTGTCGACATGAACGATGACGGCACGCACCTGTGCCGTTTTCGACAGCCGGTCGAGCTGCTCGACACGCTCACGATCGCCGCGAATAAGGCCGGAGATCGTGACGCGTGCGATATAGGGGCGAACGCCACCGAAGCCGAACCGGCTCCGGCCCGCCGCCGATATGCCGGCGACGGCGAGGATGACGACAAGGACGGTGAGGACCCGCCAGAAGGTGAGCTTACGCCGCAAACGGCGGCGGTCGACGATGAAGTCGGCGTCCAGCGACATAGGTCGGTTTCCTTAAATGAGATCCCCGCCCCGTATTGCCGTTATTCGTCGACCGTTTCCTTCTCGGTCTCTTCGCTTTCCTCGCCTTTGCGCTTGAGCGCGGTGCCGAGAATGTCGCCGAGCGTCGCGCCGGAGTCGGACGATCCGTATTGCGCGATCGCCTCCTTCTCTTCGGCGACTTCGAGCGCCTTGATCGACACCGTCACCCGCTGGGTGCGGCGATCGTATTGGATGATACGGGCGTCGACCTTCTCGCCGACGGCGAAGCGGTCTGGGCGCTGCTCGGAACGGTCGCGGGCGAGTTCGTTGCGCTTGATGAAGGTGGTCAGATCGGTGCCGACGATCTTCACCTCGATGCCGCCTTCCTTCACCTCGGTGACTTCGCAGGTGACGACGGCGCCCTTCTTCACATCGCCGCTTTCTTCGGCGCCCGTAGCGGCCGCCGCGCCTTCCGCCAGCTGCTTGATGCCGAGCGAGATGCGCTCCTTCTCGACATCGACGTCGAGCACCTGGGCCTGGACCTTGTCGCCCTTCTTGTACTCCTCGATGACCTGCTCGCCGGGACGTTTCCAGTCGAGATCGGATAGGTGCACCATGCCGTCGACATCGCCGTCGAGACCGAGGAACAGACCAAATTCGGTCTTGTTCTTGACCTCGCCTTCGACCACCGAGCCGGCCGGATATTTCTCGACGAAGACTTCCCACGGATTGCGCATGGTCTGCTTGAGACCGAGCGAAATGCGGCGCTTCACCGGATCGACTTCAAGCACCTGCACCTCGACCTCCTGAGAGGTCGAAACGATCTTGCCGGGGTGCACGTTCTTCTTGGTCCACGACATTTCGGAGACGTGGATCAAGCCTTCGATGCCCGGTTCGAGTTCGACGAAGGCGCCGTAGTCGGTGATGTTGGTGACGCGGCCCTTGAAGCGCGTGCCGACCGGATATTTCGCCTCGATGCCCTGCCACGGATCGTCGAGCAGTTGCTTCATGCCGAGCGAGATGCGGTGGGTTTCGTGGTTGATCTTGATGATCTTGACCTTCACCTGCTGGCCGATGTTGAGCACCTCGGATGGGTGATTGACGCGGCGCCAGGCGATGTCGGTGACATGCAGCAGGCCGTCGATGCCGCCGAGGTCCACGAACGCGCCGTAGTCGGTGATGTTCTTGACCACGCCGTCGATGACCTGACCCTCTTCGAGGTTCTGCACCAGCTCCTGGCGCTGCTCGGCTCTCGTCTCTTCGAGAACGGTGCGGCGGGACACGACGATGTTGCCGCGCCGGCGATCCATCTTCAGGATCTGGAACGGCTGGTTGACGTTCATCAGCGGCGTCACATCGCGGATCGGCCGGATGGCGACCTGCGAGCGCGGCAGGAACGCCACCGCGCCGTCGAGATCGACGGTGAAGCCGCCCTTGACCTGGTTGAAGATGACGCCGGTGACCTTCTCGTTGTTCTTGAACGCGGTCTCCAGCTTGCCCCAGCTCTCCTCGCGGCGCGCCTTGTCGCGCGACAGCACCGCCTCGCCGAGCGCGTTCTCGACGCGCTCCAGATAGACTTCGACGGTGTCGCCGACCTTGATCTCGTTGCCCCGGCCGGGGCCCTGGAATTCCTTGACCGCGACGCGGCCCTCGGTCTTCAGGCCGACGTCGATGACGGCCATGTCCTTCTCGATGCCGACGACCGTCCCCTTGATGACGGAGCCTTCCTGCAAGCCGCTGTTGCCTCCGAAGGACTCTTCGA
>DATBAD010000049.1:0-1813 GCA_036271715.1 Xanthobacteraceae bacterium | reverse complement strand
GACCATGGACGTCACGTCGGCGGTCAAGGGCGCCAAGGGCGGTTCGGTCGAATTCCGGGTCGAGAAGGCCGGCATCGTGCAGGCCGGTATCGGCAAGGCGTCGTTCTCCGAGGAGAAGCTGGTGCAGAACGTCAAGGCGCTGGCCGATGCGGTCGCCAAGGCAAAACCCGCTGGCTCCAAGGGCACCTACATCCAGCGCGTT
Source organism: Xanthobacteraceae bacterium (assembly GCA_036271715.1). Classification (GTDB taxonomy): domain Bacteria; phylum Pseudomonadota; class Alphaproteobacteria; order Rhizobiales; family Xanthobacteraceae; genus BOG-931. Next base: position 1,611 of record DATBAD010000049.1, on the reverse strand, counting down.
GCGGTCTCCTCCACCATGGGACCCGGCGTCAAGGTTGAGCCGGGCACGCTGCTCGGCTAAGGCCTTTTGCAATAGCAATGACAACAGGGCGGAATTGGGCAACCGATTCCGCCCTTTCGTGTTTGAAAGAGGCCGCCGATGCCCGAAAAAGTCCTGATCTATTCGCGTTTTCCAAAGGCCCTGATGCTGCGCATCGGCAAGCGTTTTGAGCTGATGGATGCCGCCGGCAAGCCGCCGCGCGAGGTGTTCACCGCCGGTCAGCTCGAAGGGGTCAGGGCGATGATCACAGCCGGCGGCACGCCGCTGCCGGGAGCGATGATGGACACGATGCCGAAGCTGGCGACGATCGTCTGCTATGGCACCGGCTATGATGGCGTCGACCTTCAGGCTGCGGCCAAACGCAAGATTGCGGTCGGCCACAGCCCGGGCGCGAACGCCTCGTCGGTCGCCGATATCGCGGTGACGCTGATGCTGGCGGCGACGCGGCGGCTGTTGGTCGCCGACCATTATGTCCGCAGCGGCGACTGGGCCGCCGCGAAACCGTCCCCGATGATGCGGCCGCAACTGGGCATGCGCGGTCGCAAGGTCGGCGTCTACGGCATGGGCGAAATCGGCCGCAAGATCGCAGCACGGGTCGCGGCCTTCGAGAGCGAGGTCGGCTATTTCAGCCGCAGCCGGCACGACGTGCCGTATCAATACCTGCCGAGCCTGGAAGCGCTGGCGGAGTGGTGCAGCGTGCTGATGATCGCGGTGCGCGCCGGCGACGACACCCACCACGCCGTCGACGCCAACATCCTGAAAAAGCTCGGCGAGGACGGCTATGTCGTCAACATCGCGCGCGGTTCGGTCATTGACCAGAAGGCGCTGGTCGCAGCATTGACCGACAAAACCATCGCCGGCGCTGGCCTCGATGTGTACGCCAAGGAGCCGCACGCGCCGGATGCGCTGACCGCGTTGCCCAGCGTCGTGCTGAGTCCGCATATCGGCGGCCATACGCTGGAATCCCACACCGGCATGCAGGACTGCGTGATCGCCAATCTCGAGGCGTTTTTCGCAGGAAAACCGCTACCTTATGCGGTTCGCGGCACCTGACGGGCGAGGCGGCCGGCCGCGCGCTGATGGGGGCAATTTAGCGCTTGGCAAGTCAATAAAGACTCGTTAAACAACGCCTTCCGGACGTGCTGGCGGTTGCTGGCACGTTTGTGCACGCATTCCGAAAACCCGATACGACAGGAGACCATTCCTTTCAGCCCATCCGTATGGATTGCTCGAAAGGAAAGGAAGCCATCGCTTTGGAGGGATGCGGGCAGGGGTTTTCCGGCGTGCCGGATGGCCTCGATCCTGTCCAAGACTGCAGGCGCCAGAGGCTGAACGCAAGTTCTTTCAACGGCTTAATCGCATGGCCTGCATAGACGGGTGAAGACCGGGTTTCGCTTTGCGTCGCGGTAAGCGCGACGGGGAGCGTAATTGGTTCGAACCTCGACACCCCGTGCCATCAGGCTCGGGAGGGCAGGCTTCATATGTCGTGCTGCCCGGCGTGTCCCGAGACATAAAAAGTCTCGAGATCAGTTCAGGCGGGACGATGGGTGTAACCCGGCGGTCCTGCCCTGA
>DATBAD010000048.1:0-22404 GCA_036271715.1 Xanthobacteraceae bacterium | reverse complement strand
GATGAGCGGCAGTCAGATGGCGTCGAGTCCGGATTCCCCCGTTCTGATCCGAACTGCTTCCTCGATGTTGGAGACGAAGATTTTGCCATCACCGATCCGGCCGGTTTGCGCAGCCCGGCGGATGGCTTCGACGGCTTTTTCGACCATGTCGTCGCCAAGCACAATCTCGATCTTCACCTTCGGGAGAAAATCGACAACATATTCAGCGCCGCGATAGAGCTCTGTGTGGCCCTTCTGGCGCCCGAACCCTTTAGCCTCGGTCACTGTAATTCCTTGAAGACCTACTTCCTGTAGCGCCTCCTTCACCTCATCGAGCTTGAACGGCTTGATGATCGCCTCGATCTTTTTCATTGCGTCTCGTCTCCCGGCTCCGCGGTGCGGAACGTCATCCTCGGAACCGTGCATTGGTTAGCAGGTCCCGTGCCAAGGCTAAAAGCAGCTGGATAGCGCAATCAAATCAAAGCACTACCCGCCCACCGAAGTGTGGGTGCCTTGCAGCTCCACACGTCTACGCCGACGAAATGGGCATTTTGCCTATTAACACGTCAATTGCGAGAGCAGAAAACAGATAGCGGCTCGCAATATCGGTCGCCTGACGCTTTGGCTATGGTGTGGTTGGCCACATCGAAAGCACATGATCGAACTTCTCAGCACCGCTGAAATGGCTGACGCCGATCGCCTGACGATCGCCGGCGGCGTTCCGGGCAACGCGCTGATGGAGAGAGCGGGCCTCGCCGTGGCTGACGCGGCCGCAAAGCTCAGTGGCAACAGCGTCGTGGTGGTCGCCGGGCCTGGCAGCAATGGCGGCGATGGTTTTGTCGCCGCGCGGCTTCTTGCCGAGCGCGGCTATCGCGTCGCGCTTCTGATGGTCGGCGAGGTTAGCCGGCTCAAAGGCGATGCAGCGCTTGCCGCGCACAAATGGACGGGGCCGGTCGAGGCGGCGAAGCCCGAGGCGCTTGCCGACGCCGACGTCATCATCGACGCGCTGTTCGGCGCCGGTCTTGATCGGCCGGTTGAAGGGCAGGCTGGAGCGATGATCGAAGCCATCAATGCGCAGCATGCGCAGGGCGTGCCCGTGATCGCCGTCGATCTGCCGAGCGGCATCAACGGCTCTTCGGGAGCCATTATGGGCGTCGCAGTCGAAGCGACCCAAAGCGTGACCTTCTTTCGCAAGAAGCCTGGCCATCTGCTGATGCCAGGGCGTGCGCATTGCGGCGAACTCACCGTCGCCGATATCGGCATCCCGGCGACCGTGCTCGACACCATCAAGCCGCAGACGTTCGAGAACGTGCCTGCGCTGTGGCATGCGCGATTCCCCCGATTGCGCCTCGACGGACACAAATACGATCGCGGCCACGCGGTCGTTGTTTCCGGGCCGATGTGGTCGACGGGCGCCGCGCGGCTCGCGGCGCGTGGCGCGTTACGCGCTGGAGCAGGGCTCGTGACTATCGCCAGCCCGCGCGAGGCGCTTGCAGTCAATGCCGCGGCGAATCTGGCCATTATGGTCCGGCCGGTCGATGGGGCAGGCGAACTCACGGCCTTCCTCGGCGACCGCCGCCTCAACGCGGTCGTGCTCGGTCCTGGGCTCGGGGTCGGTCAAGCAACCTGCGATCTCGTCCTCGCGGCACTCGCCGGTGAGCGCGCTGCAGTGCTCGATGCCGACGCGCTGACAAGCTTTGCCGAGAACCCGCAGCGGCTGGCCGAGACGCTTAAATCTCGACAATTGCTGCCCACTGTTGTAACGCCGCATGAGGGTGAATTCTCACGTTTTTTCCATGCCTTGGATAAGCGAACTGAAGTTGGATCAAAACTTGAGCGGGCGCGATTAGCTGCCGATCTAACCGGGGCGACCGTATTGCTCAAAGGCGCGGATACCGTGGTGGCAGCTCCGGACGGTCGAGCCTCTGTCGTCGCGAATGCGCCAGCCTATCTGGCGACGGCCGGCGCCGGCGACGTGCTGGCCGGAATGGTCGCCGGATTGCTGGCCCAGGGGATGCCGGCCTTCGAGGCCGCCTCCGCTGCGGTCTGGCTCCATGCGGAAGCCGCGGGGATGTTCGGGCCGGGCCTGATTTCCGAAGACTTGCCGGAAACCTTGCCTGCCGTTTTACGAAAGCTAGCGTCGATTTGAGGCGGCGATCCGGGCTGTGGGGAGGGGCTATTTTTGTGGTGGCGCTTCGCCCACGCATGATGTAAGCCGCGCCACCGGGTCGTCCTGCGCGCGCGGGCGTGGCGGAATTGGTAGACGCGCGGGATTTAGGTTCCCGTGACGAAAGTCGTGGGGGTTCGAGCCCCTCCGCCCGCACCAGCTGGGCGGTTTTTCCAAAACTGGACCGGGTTTTTAGCCGGGTGTTACGGTCTCTTCGACCGTGCTCCTGACCGTCCCAAAGGGCCTTCAATTTTGGCCCGATAGAGTCGCAAAGAGTTATGCCGATGCAAGTGACTGAAACTGCCGCTGCGGGTCTCAAGCGCGAATATCGCGTCGTCGTGCCCGCCACCGATCTTGAAGCCAAGGTCAATGAGCGGCTGGACGATCTCAAAGGCAAGGTGCAGTTGCGCGGCTTCCGGCCGGGCAAAGTGCCGGTGGCGCATCTCAAGCGGCTCTATGGCAAGTCCGCGATGGCTGAGGTCATCGAGGCCGCGGTACGCGACGCCAACAATCAGATCGTTTCGGACAAAGGCCTGAAGCTTGCGACCCCGCCGAAGGTCGTGCTGCCGACCGAAGAAGGCGCCGTCGAAGGCATCATCGAAGGCAAATCCGACCTTGCTTACACGGTCGAAATGGAGGTCGTGCCTCCCATCACGCTGACCGATTTCAAGACCCTCAAAATCGAGCGCCAGACGGCTCCGGTCGAGGAGACCGAGATCGATCAGGCTTTGGAGCGCTTGGCCGATCAGAACCGGCCGTTCTCGGCGAAGATCGACGGTGCGGAGAAGGGCGACCGCGTCACCATCTCCTTTAACGGTTCGATCAACGGCGAAGCTTTCCAGGGCGGATCGGGTGACGACGTGCCGATCGTCATCGGCTCCGGACAGTTCATCCCCGGTTTTGAAGAACACTTGATGGGCATCAAGGGCGGCGAAGATCGCACCTTCGATGTTGCCTTCCCGGAAGCCTATCCGTCACCGGCGGTAGCTGGAAAGACCGCGACTTTTGCAGTCAACGCGAAGAGCGTTGAAGCGCCCGGCGAGCTCAAGCTCGACGATGAATTTGCCAAGACCCTTGGCATGGAATCCGTTGCCAAATTGCGCGACGCGCTGCGCGAGCGCATCGAACAGGAGCACAACGCCGCCACCCGGCAGAAGGTGAAGCGCGCGCTCCTCGATCAACTCGATGAGCGTCACAAATTCGAGCCGCCGCCGACCCTCGTCGAAGAAGAATTCAACAATGTCTGGTCCTCGGTCGAGAACGACCTCAAGCAGCAGGGCCGGACTTTCGCCGACGAAGGCACTACGGAAGAGAAGGCGCGCGAAGAATATCGCGCGATCGCCGAGCGGCGGGTGCGGCTCGGCCTCGTGATCGCGGAGATCGGCGAGAAGAACAATATCAAGGTCACCGACGACCAACTCACCCAGGCGATCGTCGCGCAGGCGCGCACGATGCCGGGCCAAGAGCAGCGGGTGTGGGAATATTACCGCAACAACCCGAATGCGCTTGCCTCGCTGCGCGCGCCGATCTTCGAGGACAAGGTTGTCGATTTCTTGCTCGAACTCGCCGATGTCGCCGACAAGCAGGTGACGCGCGAGGAGTTGTTCAAGGACGACGAAGAAGCAGCCTAAGGCTGCCGCTTTTCGCGGCTGAGACATGGCCGCTTAGAATTGGATCGTCTAGAATTGGACTGCCTGCGGTCGGAATGCCGTAGCGGAATGCCGCACATCTTGTGACGCAGGATTGCGCACATATCTGCGGTGACTGCAGAGGTGGGTGGCCGCGTCCGGCCAAGATGTCGGTCGGGCAAGCAAGCGGACCAAAGTAGTTTCGGCAGTGCCAGTGTGTATGGACGTCGGCTTCGACAAGGGCGCCGACTCAAGCCACAGTGGGGCGCTGCCGAAGTGATCTGGCCAGATAATCCGGCCGAACGATTGCCAAGTGATTGGGTGAGCGATGCGCGATCCGAGAGAGACTTATATGAACCTCGTGCCGATGGTGGTCGAACAGACCAACCGCGGCGAACGAGCCTATGATATTTTTTCCCGGCTCTTGAAGGAACGGATCATCTTCATCACCGGTCCGATCGAGGACGGTATGGCGACGCTGGTGGTCGCGCAGCTTCTCTTTCTCGAGGCGGAAAACCCGAAAAAAGAAGTGTCGATGTACATCAATTCGCCAGGCGGGGTGGTGACCTCGGGGCTGGCAATTTACGACACGATGCAGTTCATCCGCCCGCCGGTGTCGACGCTGTGCACAGGGCAGGCGGCCTCGATGGGCTCGCTCCTTCTCGCCGCCGGCGCCAAGGACCTGCGCTTCGCACTGCCGAATGCACGGATCATGGTGCACCAGCCGTCCGGCGGGTTCCAAGGCCAGGCCACCGACATCATGCTGCATGCTCAGGAGATCCTGAACATGAAGCGGCGGTTGAACGAAATCTATGTTCACCACACCGGCCAGCCGATCAAGAAGATCGAGGATGCCCTGGAGCGGGACATGTTCCTGACCTCCGAAATGGCCAAGGATTTCGGGCTGATCGACAAGGTCATTGAGAAGCGCCCTGAGGAGCCGTCGCTTAAATCCGAGCCAGTGCTCAAATCGGTCACTTGATGGAACCGCACCGCTGCCTTGAAATGGGCCGATTCGGCGGTGCAAACCGGGGTATCGGCACGGGGCCAAGCGTTATCGCAACGGTGTGCTCCCGAAACCACAGTGGTGCAAAGTCTCGTTATCGTTAATGGATTCTTGATTGGCACGCCGCTAGCATGTCAGCTTGTATTGGCGATTTGGATGTAGGCGTGATGCTACGAAGTTTTAGCGTGGGGCCTCCTAGGCTGGTGTGTTGAGGCCCAGCGCTTTGAGAAGACGGAAGAAGGCACGGAGATTGGAATGAGCAAAGTTAGCGGCGGCGACTCCAAGAATACGCTTTATTGCTCGTTCTGCGGCAAGAGCCAGCACGAGGTGCGCAAGCTCATTGCCGGGCCGACCGTTTTCATCTGCGACGAATGCGTCGAACTCTGCATGGACATCATCCGCGAGGAGAACAAGTCTTCGCTGGTGAAGTCGCGCGACGGCATTCCGACACCGCGCGAAATCCGTAAAGTTCTGGACGACTATGTGATCGGCCAGGACCACGCCAAGAAGGTCCTCTCGGTCGCGGTCCACAATCACTACAAGCGGCTCAATCATCAGTCGAAGCACAACGACGTCGAACTCGCGAAGTCGAACATCCTGCTGATCGGTCCGACCGGCTCCGGCAAGACGTTGCTCGCGCAGACGCTCGCCCGCATCCTCGACGTGCCGTTCACGATGGCGGATGCGACGACGCTCACCGAAGCCGGCTATGTCGGCGAGGACGTCGAGAACATCATCCTGAAGCTCCTGCAGTCGGCCGACTACAATGTCGAGCGGGCGCAGCGCGGCATCGTCTATATCGACGAGATCGACAAGATTTCGCGCAAGTCCGACAACCCCTCGATCACCCGCGACGTCTCGGGCGAGGGCGTGCAGCAAGCGTTGCTCAAGATCATGGAAGGCACGATTGCAAGCGTGCCGCCGCAGGGTGGCCGCAAGCATCCGCAACAGGAATTCCTGCAGGTCGACACGACGAATATTCTCTTTGTCTGCGGTGGCGCTTTCGCCGGCCTGGAGAAGATCATCTCCGCGCGCGGCCGCTCCACCTCGATCGGCTTCGCGGCCAGGGTCGCGGCGCCCGAGGACCGCAAGCAGGGTGAAATCTTCCGTGAGGTCGAGCCCGAAGATTTGCTCAAATACGGTCTGATCCCGGAATTCGTCGGCCGCTTGCCGGTTGTCGCCACGCTCGAAGACCTCGACGAGCCATCGCTCAAGCGCATCCTCACCGAGCCGAAAAACGCACTGGTGAAACAGTATCAGCGCATGTTCGAAATGGAGACTGTCGATCTCACCTTTGCCGATGAGGCGATGTCGGCCATCGCCCGCAAGGCGATCGACCGCAAGACCGGCGCCCGCGGCCTGCGCTCGATCATGGAGAGCATCTTGCTCGACACTATGTTCGACCTGCCGAGCCTCGAAGGTGTTGAAGAGGTCGTGATCTCGCGCGAAGTGGTGGAGGGCAGCGCTCGGCCGCTCTACATCTACGCCGATCGGTCCGATCGAGCCGGCGAGACCGGCGGAGCGAGCGCCTAACGGGTGGGCAAATCCCGCCCCTGCGATTCGGATCGCGTCTTTTCCCGGCGCCTCTGCGACGTTCAGTTTTGCTCGAAAAACCGAGCTTTCTTGACACGCTCGCACCGCAACGCCACGTATAGTGTGCAGTCCAGAGCGGCAGCGCATCCTGCGGGTCGCGATGGGGGTGCGCAACAATAAGGAAGTGGGCTTATGACAAGCACCGCAAAGCCGAAACCCTCTCTGACCGGCGGTGAAAGCCGGGCCTATCCGGTCCTGCCGCTACGCGACATCGTGGTCTTCCCGCATATGATCGTGCCGCTCTTCGTCGGCCGCGAGAAGTCCATCAAGGCGCTCGAAGAAGTGATGCGCTCGGACACGTTTATTCTGCTCGCGACGCAGAAGAACGCCTCCGATGACGAGCCTGCAACCGACTCTATTTTCACGATCGGGACGCTGGCGAGCGTGCTGCAGCTTTTGAAGCTTCCCGACGGCACCGTGAAGGTGCTGGTCGAAGGCGCCGCGCGCGCACAGGTGCAGAAATACACCGACCGTGAGGAATATTTCGAAGCCGAAGCGATCGTGACCGCCGACGTTCCGGGCGATCAAGTCGAGGCGGAAGCCTTGGCGCGCTCGGTCATCAATGAGTTCGAAGGCTATGTGAAGCTCAACAAGAAAGTGTCGCCGGAAGTCGTCGGCGTGGTCCAACAGATTGAGGACTATGCCAAGCTTGCCGATACGGTGGCTTCGCATCTCGCCGTCAAGATTCCCGACAAACAGTTGATCCTGGAGACGCCGAGCGTCACCGCGCGCCTGGAAAAAGTTCTCGGGCTGATGGAGAGCGAAATCTCCGTGCTGCAGGTCGAGAAGCGCATTCGTACGCGCGTGAAGCGTCAAATGGAGAAGACGCAGCGTGAGTACTATCTCAATGAGCAGATGAAGGCGATCCAGAAGGAGCTCGGCGACGAGGACGGCAAGGACGAACTCGCCGAGATCGAAGAGAAGATCAAGCGCACCAAGCTCTCCAAGGAAGCGCGCGAGAAAGCTCAGCACGAGATCAAGAAGCTGCGACAGATGTCGCCGATGTCGGCGGAAGCTACCGTCGTGCGCAACTATCTCGACTGGCTGCTCTCGATCCCGTGGAACAAGAAGTCCAAGATCAAAAAGGACCTGCCGCTGGCGCAGAAGATCCTCGACGAGGATCATTATGGCCTCGACAAGGTCAAGGAGCGGATCGTCGAGTATCTCGCCGTACAGCAGCGCGCCAACAAGCTGACCGGACCGATCCTCTGCCTCGTCGGGCCTCCCGGCGTCGGCAAGACCTCGCTCGGCAAGTCGATCGCGAAAGCGACCGGCCGCGAATTCGTCCGCGTGTCGCTCGGCGGCGTCCGTGACGAAGCGGAAATCCGCGGTCACCGGCGGACTTATATCGGCTCGATGCCCGGCAAGATCATCCAGTCGATGCGCAAGGCGAAGAGTTCGAACCCGCTGTTCCTGCTCGACGAGATCGACAAGATGGGCGCCGATTTCCGCGGCGATCCGTCCTCGGCTTTACTCGAAGTGCTGGATCCGGAACAGAACCACACCTTCAACGACCACTATCTCGAGGTCGATTACGATCTCTCCAACGTGATGTTTATCACCACGGCGAATACGCTCAATATTCCGCCGCCCTTGATGGACCGCATGGAGATCATTCGCATCGCCGGTTACACCGAGGATGAGAAGGTTGAGATCGCGCGCAAGCACCTGGTCCCGAACGCGGTCTCCAAGCACGGCCTCGAATCCAAGGAATGGACGATCGATGATGCCGGCCTCCTGCTCCTGATCCGCCGCTACACCCGCGAAGCGGGCGTGCGCAATCTCGAGCGTGAGATCTCAACTCTGATCCGCAAAGCGGTGAAGGAGTTGACGATCTCGAAGAAGACCTCGGTCCACGTCACTGACAAGAACCTCGGCGACTATCTCGGTGTGGCGAAATTCCGCTTCGGCGAAGTCGAGGATGAAGATCAGGTCGGTGTCGTCACCGGTCTCGCTTGGACCGATGTTGGCGGCGAACTGCTTACCATCGAAGCGGCCATGATGCCCGGCAAGGGCAGGATGACCGTGACGGGCAATCTGCGCGATGTCATGAAAGAGTCGATCTCCGCTGCGGCCTCCTATGTCCGCATGCGCTCGACCGCGTTCGGTATCGAGCCGCCGGCCTTCGACAAGCGCGACATCCACGTGCACGTGCCGGAAGGCGCGACGCCGAAGGATGGTCCGTCCGCGGGTGTCGGTATGGTCACCGCGATCGTCTCGGTGATGACCGGCATCCCGGTGCACCGTGACGTCGCCATGACTGGCGAAATCACGTTGCGCGGCCGGGTCCTTCCGATCGGTGGATTGAAGGAAAAGCTCCTTGCCGCCCATCGCGGTGGCATTAAGACCGTGCTCATTCCGGAAGAGAACGCGAAGGATCTTGTCGAGATCAACGACAGTATCAAGAGTGGCCTCGACATCATTCCGGTCACGCGCATGGACGAAGTGCTGACGCGGGCGCTGGTGCGCAAACCCGAGCCCATCACTTGGGAAGAAGCGACGGCGAAACCCGTCGATGTCCCGGATCCGGTTGTCGAAGAGGATTCTTCGGGGCTTACCGCGCACTAAACGGCGCTCTTTTCACTGCAATATCGTCGGCGGCGTCTGCAAAGACGCCGCCGTTTCGTTTTGCGCGTAAAGGGGACGATGCAGCATTAGCGACTCCTTAGTCATGTCCGGCGCCGATCCACGCGGTGTTCGCTTCCGTGGTGTATCTTGGGCGCTGGGTTGGAGCTTCGGTTCATGGCCAAGGTTAGGGCACGCGCACAAAAGCGCCGGCAGTCGAATAATCGGCCGCGGCAGGTTCTGGCTGTATTGGTGATCGGCGCGACGCTGGGCTTCGCCGCCTTCGGGACTGATGCCTACATCATCGCCAAGCGCAAAAGCGATGCGGCAAAGGCGGCCGCCGCGAATACTGTTGTGGTTTCCGCCAACGACGATGAAATCTATACCGGCTCCATTCTGTTCACGGCGGATATGGGTCCAGTCTGCCATCAGCTTCTATTCAACAATCAGAACGGGCAGTTCTTCGACAACGGTTCCGTCGACTGTGAGCGTGCCGCTTATCGCGGCATAACCAGCGTCAGCGAGACGTCGGCTAAATATTGGCCAGTTGCCCGCGTCCAGGTCATCAGCGACGGCTTCCGCAGCCGCTAAATTCTCTTCCCCGAGACCCCTCGCAAAATCAGCCTCAGACCGGCCTGATGTCGCTGCTTTACGATATTGGCCGCGGCTATGACTTTCGCTACAGTTCGCCCAGGCGCGAACGAAGGCGCGTCTATGCCGGCGACAGGGATCAGAAAAGGGTGTTGACGTTCATGCAACGGATTGCCGGACGGGTGGCGCTAACGGGTATCGTGGCAGGTTATTTGGCTTTGATTTCGGGTGTGGCTCTTGCGGACGACGATTTTCCGCTCGCCGGGAACTACACCCAGAACGTCGCCTGCAAAGGCGACGGCAGTGATCCTGCCACCGCCAAAGTCTCGATCTCACCCAAGGAGATCGTCTCCAATGTCGGCGTCTGCACCATTCTCGACATTAAGAAGAATGGCGATAGCACGCTGGCTCATGTCGAATGCAAATTCGCCGGCGGCCCGCTGATGGGCGACATTACTTTCACGCCGAAAACCAACAACACCGTCGAATTTGTCGATCGCGACAGCACGTATAAAGCAACGCTCTATCGCTGCCCGGCGAAATAACCGGCGCGCTCCGAAAAACTGGAAGGTTACGCATGAGCTTTTATAAAGGCTTGGTGACGGAATCCGTCAAATTCCGCGGCCATAACGGCGATGAGGCGGATGCCTATTACGCGCGGCCGACGCGGGCCGGAAAGTTTCCCGGCATTGTGATCATCCATCATTTGCCCGGCTGGGACGAGTGGACCATGGAAGTGGTGCGTAAATTCGCGCATCACGGCTACGCCGCGATTTCGCATCACCTTTACTTCCGCGAAGGCGCCGACGCTCCCGACGATATCGGCGCGCGGGTGCGTGCTGCGGGTGGCGTCGCCGATGCGCAAGTCATGGGCGACACCGCGGGCGCGATGGCGTTCCTGCGAGGACAGCCCAACGCCACCGGCAAGATCGGCGTGATCGGTTTCTGCTCCGGTGGCCGGCATACTTATCTCGCCGCTTGCACGCTGTCCGGTATCGATGCCGCGGTCGATTGCTGGGGTGGCAATGTCATTGTCGACAATCCAAAGGACTTGAACGAAAAGCGTCCGGTCGCGCCGATCGATCTCACCGAAAAAATGAACTGTCCGCTGCTCGGCATTTTCGGCAATGACGATGCCAATCCGACCGCGGACCAGGTCAACCGCACCGAGGCCGTGCTTAAGAAGCTCGGCAAGGATTACGAATTCCATCGTTATGCCGGCGCCGGCCACGCCTTCTTCAACACCTGGCGCGACGCCTATCGTCCGGAGCAGGCGCAAGACGGCTGGAAGAAGGTCTTCGCCTTCTTCAATCGCACTCTGGCGAACGCGGCTTCGAGCATCGCCGCCGAATAAGGAGAACCACCATGTGCTCCTATATCGTCGAAAAGGCGCCGCTGGTCGGCAGCGCCAAGGGCCGCAAAGGCTGGATGCGGATCGACACCGCCAATGTCTATTTCGACCATCCGTATTACTCGACGCTCGATCATGTGCTCGCCATCGACTTCACCAATGAAGGCGAGGGTGGACGTGACCGCGTAGCCGTCGAACTGAGCGCCGACTCGGCGCGCGCGTTGGTCGAACGCATCCTGGCCGCACTTGCGAGCGGTGAAACGGCGCATGCCGCGCCGGTGGCGATTGCCGCCGAATAGCGGCCTGCTTTTTCGCAGCGGTGCGGACCCCGCTCGCCAGGGCTGGTTCGCCATGCTAACGGAGCGGCGGCGCGGTTGCGCCGCCCAACCGACGAGGGAAGACGTCCGATGAAAATGATCGCCTATGTTCTGGCCATTATTTGCGTGATTGCCGCCGTGATGTATTTCGTGATGCCGGCAGGCCAATTGCCGACTTTTATGCCCGGATACCTCGACGGCTCGACGCATGTCCATAAGACGCATGCCCTTGCCGCTGCAGTGGGTGCGATCGTGCTGTTCGGCATCGGCTGGTTTGCCGGCCGGCGCTGAGAAATTCCTACCGCGATTTGCTGATATGGCGCCGGCCCCCACGATAGCACGCCGCCGCCGGCCGCCGCTGCACTGGAAGCTCGGCGTTTCCGTCCGCAAACGCTGGCATCGCCTGCGCAAACTGTGGCGGCCTGAGCGCGCGCTTGAAGATGTGCCGTATTTCGGCGCGACGTTTCGCGTCGAACCGCGTGATGTGATCGGTAATGAGCTGATCCTCAAGCGCTTCGAATGGCTGCAGATCCCGGCGATGCTCGCGGCCTGCCGCGAACTCAAGCCCGCGGCCTTTATCGATATCGGCGCCAATTTCGGGCTTTATACCTGCATCATCGGACGACAAAAATTCGCCGAACGTTTGATCGCCTTCGAGCCGAATGAGGCCGTGATCGGCCGGCTCACCGACCACATTGTGCGCAACGGCGTGACCGGTGTTGAAATCCACGAGACCGCCGTCGGCGCAACGCATCACAAAGCGGCGTTGCAACTCGGTGCGCCGGGCTTCGATGCGCTGACTAGCGTTGTCGAAACTCCCGGTCAGAACAGCGGCGGCGAAATCGACGTTGTCACCTTGGACGAAACGCTGTCGTTCAAGAGTCAGCCGCTGATTTTCAAGATCGACGTCGAAGGCTATGAGCTTGAAGTGCTCAAGGGCGGTGAAAATCTCTTCGCACAGAACTATGGCTATGCGCAGATCGAATCCTTCGAGGATGAACGAGCGGCCACCGTCATTTCGACCATGGCGCGCTTTGGCTGGCGGTGGGCCGATCACATCGTCGACGATTTTATTTTCCGCCGCGATAAAATCTAACGCCGTATTACTTCTGGTCGCGGACCTTATGAGCGACGCGTTCGTCGAAGCGCTCGACACTCACCACCACGCGCTTATGCGTGCCGCTGCCGATCGACTCGAATTCGTCATGCGCCTCGACTTTGAACGTAATGCTGCGGCCTTCGACGTGGGTGACTTCGGCGGTGGCCGTCACCCGGATGCCAATCGGTGTCGCAGCTGTATGACTGACATCGAGATGGATGCCGAGGCTCTGATGCGCCAGCGGCAGCAAATGCTCGACGGCTGCCAATGCGGCGGCCTCGATGACATTGATCATGACCGGCGTCGCTAGAACGGCGATGCGGCCCGAGCCGACAAAGGACGCCGTATGTTCGGGACCGACCACGATCTGATGGCGTCCGATCAGGCCAGGTTTGACGGCAGCGAGCGCCGTGCTGACGCGGGGCGGGGTGTTCATGCCGCTTTATAGCCTGCCCATAACCCGTTGCCGACATGTCCTTGCTCCATTTGTCGAATTGTCGCCCAAACCCGATTGCATGCTAGACTGGGGCCTGACTGCTGGAGGGATTTCTATGCCGCGATACGTTGTTCTGGCCGCTATCATGATCGCGACCATTGCACCGGGCGCACCGGCTTTTGCCGTGAGCGCCAAGGACAAGATGGCGACCTGCAAGTTCGGCGCTGACGATCAGAAGCTTCAAGGCAAAGCGCGCGATGCCTTCATGAAGAAGTGCATGTCCAATAAAGACGATCCGCGCGGCACAGCGCCCGGAGCCGCGCCGCCGAAGCCGTAAGCGGCGCAGTGCTCGACGCATGAATCTGCCGCCGCTCCGGACGCTGTTCTTCGAGGACCTTTCGGTCGGCATGACCGAGACGCTGGAAAAGACGGTGGCGTCCTCCGACGTGGTCGGCTTTGCCCAGCTCACTGGTGATCGCAATCCGATCCATCTTTCGGAGCATTTCGCCGCGCGCACCTCGTTCGGCAAGCGCATTGCACACGGCCTTTATACCGCGAGCCTGATATCTGCGGTGCTGGGCACGCGGCTGCCGGGACCGGGCGCGATCTATATCTCGCAGACGCTGAATTTCCGCGCCCCGGTGAAGATCGGTGACACCGTGTCCGTCACTGTAACGGTGGCGGAATTACTGCCGGAAAAATCGCGAGCGCGGCTATCCTGCGTGTGTGCGGTCAAGGGCGAGGTCGTGCTCGACGGCGAGGCTCTGGTCAAAGTGCCGAACGAAAAGGCCGCCAAGGGCAAACGCCCGATGATGCGCTTGTAGCCACTATTTCGCGAGCAGATCGCTTAACTCCGCATGCTTCGCGAAATAGTCATCGGCGAAGGCGCAACTCGGCACGACCTTGAGCCCCCGTGCGCGAACGATATCGACGACGCCTTCCATCAGCCGTGAAGCGATGCCGCGGCCGCGCAGATGCGGCGGCGTTTCGGTGTGAAAGATGGTGATGACGCCGCCGTCGATCCGGTAATTCGCAATGGCGATTGCGCCGTCGACGTCGAGCTCGAAGCGATGGCGGGCGGGATTGTCACGGACGGTGGAACTCATACCGCATCCTACCGCCTTGCCGATGATGCCGCCATGCGCGACACTTGGCTCAATCCGGCAAGCCAAAGGAAGAAACGCGCCATGAATATCGAACTCCGCGATCGCACGTCGACCGCCGCCTTCGACGCCGCCGATATCGAATATCTGCGTCACGGCGACAAGCCGCTTTTGGCGCGGGTCTATATGCCGCGCGGCGAGGGACCGTTCCCGGCGCTGGTCGAATGCCATGGCGGTGCCTGGTGCATGAGCGACCGCTTCACCGAGAAACTTCGCCACGAATATATGGCGTCCCATGGCATCGTCTCCATCGCGCTCGATTTCCGTTCCGGCAACGAGGCGCCCTATCCGGCGTCGATGCAGGACATCAATTACGCGGTGCGCTGGGCCAAGCTTCATGCCGCGGACCTGAAGACGCGTCCCGAACTCATCGGCATTTCCGGCCAGTCGAGCGGCGGCCAGTTGGCGATGCTGGTCGCGATGCGTCCGAACGATCCGCGCTACACGGCGATCTCGCTGCCGGCAGGCTCGCCTTCGTTTGACGCGAGCGTCCGCTGCGCCGTCTTGTCATGGCCAGTGATTAACCCGCTGTCGCGCTATCGTCATGCCAAGCGCACGGTTGAGGCCGGTGAGGAGTGGGGCAAGAGCATCATCCCGCGCCACGACAAATACTGGATCAACGAAGCGAATATGGAAGAAGGCAATCCGCTTTTGGCGCTCGAGCGCGGCGAGAAGGTGCAATTACCGCCGGCGATCTGGTTCCAGGCGCGCGGTGACGGCATCCACGATTACAAGGATGTAGAATCCGATTTCCCCGGCAACGAGCCGGAGCGTTTCGTCGCCGATTACAAAAAAGCCGGCGGCGAGATTTCACTCGAGTATATCGACATGGCTCGTCACACCGGCCATTCGCCGGACCTGTCGAAAATCTCCGGCGCCTTTGCCGATATGGTGACGTTCGTCAACAAACACATCAAAACGTGACGCATGTAAAAGCGTAAAGCGCATAAAAAGCGCAACAAGGGAGGAAGCAATGCCTATCGTCGACCAGCGGCTTGCCGGCAAGCCGGTGCCGAAGATTTCGCGCGAGATCATGGAACACGGTCATGTCGCGCGCGTCAAAAATGCGCGCGGCGACGACATTGCCTTTATTGATCAGCGCATCCCGGCCTATGAGCGCGAGATCATCAATATGGTCGGTATGGGCGTGACTGAGAATTCCAAGCTTGCGCCGCATGTAAAGGCGGGCGCGAGCGGCTTCTCGGTGACTTATATCCGCGCCCCCAACGGCTGCGGTGCGGCGCTCCATCGCCATGCCACGGAGGAAGTGTTCATTCCGGTGAATGGCCGCTGGCAGGTGTTTTGGCTGGAAGGCGAAGAAGAGCGCACCGTCGATCTCGACGAGGGCGACGTCTGCAACGTCCCGATCGGCATCTATCGTGGTTTCCGCAATGTCTCCGGCGACCCCGATGCGCTGTTGATGGCGATCATCGGCGGCCCCGACGCCGGTAAAGTCGACTGGCATCCGTCGGTGGTCGTCGAGGCCCGCAGGACCGGTCTTTCCGTCGACGACGAGGGCAATCTTATTGAGGAAAAGCCGGCCGCATAAGCCGCATCCATTAAGTCTCTGGGAGGTTTCGATGCAATATTCGCGGTCGGCGATAGCGCTCGCGCTATGCGGTTTGATCTCAACATGCGCACCCGCACTTGCGCAGGATTTTTCCGGCAGTCCTATTCGCATAATCGTTGCGGTAGCGGCCGGCGGAGCGACCGATGTGACTGCGCGGCTGATCGCGCAACGCTTGAGCGCAAGCCTCAACACCAATGTCTATGTCGAGAACAAGACCGGCGGCGTCTTCGAACCGGCCTATCGCGAACTCACCAATGCCGCGCCGGACGGCCATACGCTGTTCATGATTTCGGCGGCCATCGTGGTCAATCAGCCGGTGCAGAAGGACTATCCGTTCGACATCCGCAAAATGACGCCGGTGACCGAAGTCTCCGAGGGACCGTTCATCTTGACCGCGCGCAAGACGCTGAACTTCAAGACCGTCGGCGATCTCGTTGCCTATGGCAAAGCCAACCCGGGCAAGCTCACTTTCGGTGCGGGCGGCGGCAGCGGAAGTTCGCTTTCCTTGACCGCAGAATTGCTGCGCATCTCTGCCGGCATCACCATCGTCAATGTCCCGTATAAAGGCGCTGCTGAAGCGCTCAACGATCTCCTCGGCGGCCGGGTCGACGCCATGTTCGATGCCATGCCGGTCGAAGTCGGGCAGGTGAAATCCGGCAATGTCACCGGTCTCGCCGTGACCAGCGCGCAGCGTGCCGCCGCCTTGCCGGAGGTGCCGACCTTGGCCGAGTCAGGTTTCAAGGACTATGTGGTGGCGAATTATTTCGGCCTCATCGCGCCGCCCAATACGCCGCCGGCGATTGTCAAAAAACTTCGCGACGAAGTTGCGAAAGCGGTCGCGGCGCCGGACATCATCGAACTGTTCGCCAAACAAGGCATGGCGCCCATTGCCAATGAACCGGCGCAGTTTGGCGCCATGCTCGCCACCGATCTCGCCCGCTGGACCGACGTCATCAAGAAAGCCGGCATCACGCCGCAATAAGTAGAAAGAACAATGACCAATCACTGGACCGATCATTTCCCCGGCAATTTTTCCTGGTCGAATGCGACCATGGTGACCAAAGGCATGGCGCCTTACGGCGTTGTTGCCATCGGCGAGATCGAGCGCATCGGCGAGAAGCTTGCGGCGCGGCAAAGCGAGCAGGATGCCTGGTGGCAAGAGTGGTGCGCCATGGGCGATCACGTCGCGGCGATGGCGGATGAGGCGTCAGCGCGCAAGCACGAACTCACTGCCGGCGATTACTACATGCGTGCCGGTTACTACTATTATACCGGCGAGCGCATGGTTTATCCGGGCGAGCTCAAGACCAAGATCTACGATAACGCGATGCGCTGCTTCAAAGCGGGATTCGCGCGTCGTTATCCGGAATTCGAGCGTGTTGAAGTTCCGTATGAGAACACGACGCTTCCGGCGTTTTTCGTCAAAGCACATGGCGTATCAGGCCGCGCTCCGACGGTCATCGTGTTCGACGGGCTCGACAATTGCAAGGAGATGAGCGCGTTGTTCTGCGGGCTCGAATTTGCGCGCCGCGGTTACAACACGCTTGCCATCGATGGGCCGGGGCAGGGCGAAACGCTGCGCTTGCGCAACATCCCGAGCCGCTACGATTACGAAGTGCCGGGCACCGCGGCCTATGACTATGTCGCGAGCCGGCCCGACGTCGACTCGAGCAAGGTTGTCATTCTCGGCTACAGCTTCGGCGGTTATTGCGTGCCGCGTATTGCGGCTTTCGATAAGCGCTATGCCGGCGGTGTCGCCTTCGGTGCGATGTATTGGGACATGCATGCGTGGCTGCTCCGCATCGAGGAGCAGATGAAGCAGCATGCGGTGGCGACATCGCATTTCCAGATTCCCTGGGTGTTCGGCGTGCCGGGTCTGGAATTCTCCGGTGCCATCGAGCGCATGAAGAAGTTCAAGCTGGAAGGCGTCGCCGAACAAGTCGCGTGTCCGTTCCTGACACTGCACGGCGCCAATGATCGCATCATTCCGCCGCGGGAGGCGGAGCTTCTGCACGCCGCAATCGGATCGAAGAACAAGACGCTGAAGATCTTCGACGCTGAGGAAGGCGGCGCCGAACATTGTCAGGTCGATGACCGCCAGGCCGGTGTCAATTTCATCGCGGACTGGATCGCGGAAAACGTCGTCAGATAAGCGAGCGGCTCAGGTGCTGGCGTTACTCTCGCCGCGCTGGCTCACCTCGGCGATGTTGACGTTGACATAGAGCCAGATGAACAGCGCCTTCGTCTCGCGCGGAACCTCGTCGGGAAAATCGAGGATGAACCGTCGGCCGAAAAATCCAGCCGTTTCCGCCTTGCCCACTTCGCGCCCATCCTCGCGCAGTGCAAAGCGCTTGCCGCCCATGCGCCGCGCTTCGAGCATATAGGTCTTGCCGCTGCTCTCGATCGCGAAAGTCCGATGCATCATGTTCGGCTTGCGCGCAGTCGCGACGCGCGTGCCGCCGGTCTCGATGAAATAAACGCCGCCGAGCAGACTTTCGCGCGTCACCGTATAGGGCACATTGCCCAGGCTGATCGTGCCCGCACCGCCCATCCACGAACGCTCAAACCCGCCCGCCGGATTGCCATTTTCTGTGATGTTGAATTTACGGTTGCTGAAAAAACTTCGATAGCTGATTTCGTACTCTGTCATCATCGCCCCCGATTCAGGAGCGCACGGGACGACGCGGTATGAATCGGAGCAAGGCGACAGAGTGACGCTGCAAAGTTCCGTCGCCGCTTAGAGTCCGTAGAGGCGGGCCGCGGTGTCGAACAAAATGTGCCGTTGCTCGGCGGCGGACAAATGCGCAATCGCGGTGCGGATATTGGCGACGACGGTTGCGTAATCCGTCCAAATTTTCTCGATTGGGAAATTCGAGCCCCACAGACAACGCTCGGCGCCGAACAAGGTCACCGTATCGCTGACAATCGGTTGCACGTCGGCAAGCGTAGCGCGATGCACGAAAGTTCCGAGCGCCGAAAGCTTCACGAACATGTTCGGGCAATCGGCCAAAAGCCGCATCCCCGCGCGCCAGGCAGCGCGGCCGGCGTCGCTTGTGTCTTCCAGCATGCCGGCATGTTCGAGCACGAAGGTTGTTTCAGGAAAGTCGCGGGCAAGCGCGGCGCCGAGCGCCATTTGCGACGTGAAGACCTGCAGTTCGAACAATAGCCCGCGCGGTTTCAACTGCGACAGTCCACGACGCCATACCGGATCGGCGATCACATCCGGCCGCGGCGCGAAGCGATATTGCGGATTGCGGTGCCAATGCACTTGCTGGCGCACACCTTTGAGCCGCTTGTAGCGCGCCATCGCGTCAAGCGTTGCAGCGAGCCCGTCGCCTGCGATATCGGCAAAGCCGACAATGGCATGCGGGAAGCCATGCGCATCGGCGGTCTCGGACACCCAAGCGACTTCTTCGATCGCGCGCTCTGGCGCCCAATTGGTCTGCACATAGACCGAGGCGACGACACCTGTGTTTTTGATGTCGTCGAGATATTCGCCGATCGGATAGTCGCGCCGGATCGACTCGTACGGCCCGAAGATACGCGGCACCACCGGTCCGTTCAGCCAAGGCTGATCCGCCTGCCGCCAGATGTGGTGATGCGCGTCGATGATGTCGGGGAGGGGCATTCTTATTTCGTCACCACCGGGCTTGACCCGCCTGCGCGGCCGAAGCCGCTTCGGCGCGGCGAAGGCCCGGTGGTCCATGCTGAAGTCGATCCACTAGAATTACGCGTCGAACTCTCAGCGAGCCTCAACGCAAACTGGATTGCCGGGTCAAGCCCGGCAATGACGAGCTTGATGGTTCACAACCCCGCCAAAAACTTCGCCATCTTGTCGCGCTCGTCGTCGGTGAGCGCCTGCATGAATTTCGGCATGTCGAGATTGTTGGTGCGCTCGCCGTTGGCGAATTTGCGCATCGCCGAGACCAGATACTGATAGTTCAAGCCGGCAATGCGTGGCGCCGGCGCACCGCCGACAAAGCCGGGCTGATGGCAGGACTGGCATTGATCGAGCTTGTCGGCGATCGACGGATCGGGCCCCGGTCCTCCGGTCGAAGCCGGCCAGGTCTTGGCGGCAAAATAGGCCGCGATCGGCCGCGTGTCCGGCTGGGCGATGGCGGTCGCCACCGGCGCCATGATCGGATTGGCACGGTCGTCGCTGCGGTAATCGTGGATCTCCTTGTTGAGATAGCTGACCTGCTGGCCCCAGATCACCGGGATCGCCGGCCCAACCGGCTTGCCGTCCATGCCGTGGCAGAGTCCGCAGGACGCGACCTTCTGCGCGATATCATCGTCGGCGCGGGCCGGCATAGCCGCCGCGCTCATAAGCAGCGCGGCAATAGCGGTCGCCAAAGCAGCCTTACCGGCCGCGATTGATAGCGGAGATTGCCCCTTGGGCATTCCATTCCTCCCAGAATTTATCGTTTGTCGTTTTTCGTCCGAAGGAGGAACGTGCCAAGGCCGCGCGCCGCGCGCAAGGGCTTCGCGGCCTATCGTCACCACCGGGCTTGACCCGGTGGTCCATGTTGACGCGTCGGCTGTATGGATTGCCGGGTCGAGCCCGGCACTGACAATGATCACCGCTTCTCGCGATATTTCGCAGCGGCTGCGCCGAAGGCTTCGAACAGCCGGCGATTGACCGGATTGCTGTCGGAGGCGACTTCCGCGTGCCATTGCACGCCGAGTGCAAAGCCATGCGCGCCGTCGACACGGATGGCCTCGATGGTGTCATCTTCGGCGACGCCTTCGATAACGATGCGGTCGCCGGGTTGCAGGATGCCTTGGCCGTGCAGCGAGTTGACCCGGATCGTCTCGGCCTCGAGAAGCCGCGCGAACACGCCGCCCTGCGTCAGCCGCACATCGTGGCGGTCGCCATAGAGCACGGCGAAATCGGGATGGAATTCGCCGTTCGGCAGCCGCGGCGCGCGATGGTTCATGCGGCCGGGAAGTTCGCGGATCTCCGGATGCAGCGAGCCGCCGTAGGCGACATTCATTTCCTGGAAGCCGCGGCAGACGCCGAACAGTGGCACGCCGCGCGCGACGCTTGCCTCGATCAGCTTGAGCGCCAGCGCGTCGCGGCTGCGGTCGTAAGGCTCGTAGACCGGGTCCTCGTCCTCGCCGAAATAACTCGGATGCACATTGGCGCGGGCTCCGGTCAACAAAATGCCATCGACGGTGTCGAACAGCGCCGGGATGTCGGTGATCTCCGGAGAGCCGGCAAAGATGATCGGCAGGGCGCCCGCGGTCTCGGCGACCGCGCGCAGATTGCGCTCGCCGACCCGCTGCGCCGGAAATTTGCCTTCGGCCAGATGTGCCGACCCGATCACGCCGATGACGGGTTTCTTCCCTGCCGGATACTTCCCTGACATGCGGGCATTTGTACCGATCCCTTTCGCCGAGGCAACGGTATGAAGAAGATTATTGCCCGGCGCCGCCCTGTGTTGCGTTTTCTGTATTCCATTTCCGGCGGATCAAGCATTCAGCACAGCGGCAACGGGTTTAGCCGATCCAGATATTGTGATTGGAAATATTGTCGACCTGAGTGCCGTTCTGGCTCTGATAAATTTCCAGCGGCGCGTCGTTCAGCGTGGTCGTGACCGAAAGCTTATCGCCATCGACTGCGTAAGTGGCGGCATTGTCGGTTTGCGCGTTGAGCATAATGTGGCAGGGCCCCGACGTACTCGCCGCGTCCTGATCGGTCAGATTGAGCGTGATTGCGAACGTGCCGGAATTGCCCAGCGCGGAATAGGTCCCGGAGAACTGGGACTGGTAGTCGCTAAAGAATGAAAAGCTTCCCGATCCGACCTGAAAGAATCCCAGATAGATCTTCATGTCTCCGGCATGCGGACCGAAATACGTCTTGAGCTTCGCCATAGACATCCCCTCCTTTAGCGATCACGCGTGGACGCGCGCGGCCTGGAAGTGCATGGCGTCGATCGAGGTGCCGCTCCAATCGCCGCCCCAGATCCAATTCTCCGCTTTGAATTTCTGCACGATCAAGGAGCCTGACTGGAACAAATGTTTGGTCGATCCTTGCTCGTTCTCTTCCGCATCCCAATCGATGGCGACGCCATAGGCATGCATCGATAAAGCCGAGCCTTGACGCATCGGCCGGAAATTGAAGGAGCCGCTGTAGAGATTGTAATGCAAAGTTTCTATGGCGCCCTGGTCATGACCGACCGCGTCCCAGATCGCGGCCAAAACGCGCGTCAGACTGTCCGCGCATTTGGTGTGGATGGTGATGAAGGGAACATCCTTGCCATCCATGGAAAACACCCAGGGACACGGCACATGCGTCAGGTTTTGCTTCGCCCAAGCGGGATCATAAGTCCCGTTGGCGCCGCGTGGATTGCCGTAAGAAGAGTCGCATTGCGACTGCAGCGGCCAGATCGGCGCGCTGTTGCTTGTGACGCTTGCCGTCGCTCGTGCAGCTTTTGCCATTGCCCCCATCCCATTTTGAAAAGAAATTAGATGTATAAATATATAAGACAACCTGTAATAAAGGTCTAGACATTTGCATAGGCTGAGCTGCGAAGCGGCTCACGACTGCCTTTAGCTGCTATCGCAAGGAGCAGCGCGGGTCCTTCTAGCAAGGACGCAGCGTTCTCGAGATGCATTCGCTCCCGAGTTCGCAGCCAACGATGTCAAACAGCGGCACTGACGCTCGTCATCACCGGGCTTGACCCGGTGGTCCATGCAGACTTGCAGCTTAGAGAGCTTGGCCGGTGGATTGAGCCAAGCTTCGTTACCGCATGGATTGCCGGATCAAGTCCGGCAATGACGAAATGAGAAAGCTAAGAACGAAATAAAATAAGGAAGCGGAACGCCGCCAGGCGCTGATCCGTATCCTCCGCGTCATCGGACGCGGCTCTGTCCCCTTTCGAAGACAGCTCGCCTGACGGCGTTCCACCACGGCTCTCGCCAAAGAGACTCGTCATC